>CAWJYB010000056.1:0-73563 GCA_963846905.1 uncultured Actinomycetota bacterium | reverse complement strand
CGATCGGCCGGCCGCAAACCGCGTGACTCCGACCTCTGCGCCGCCACACCAGCAGCAGATGACCCGGGCCCTATGTCAGCTATCCTCGGACAGCCGTCCCGCGTCCGCGTCGAGTTCGGCAAGCGTCACCTGCAGTAGTGCCAGGGAGTCGTTGACACCGCTCACCTCGGTGTCGTCCAACGTGACAGCCATGGTGCACGCGGTGACCGAAAGCTCGAGCAGCCCGGCATAGACGGTCGCCACCTCGTCGACCGTGACGGTCAACCGGCCCAACAGCAGGGACCGCCGAGTGTCCAGCCGGCCCACCGTGTTGTTGATCGACTCGGCCACACGCCCACTCTGACCCGGCACCTTCCTGGCCGCGGAGATGGCCTCGTCGAGGGCGTCCACCGCCACGGCCACCTGCACAGCGGGGAGACGCGCTCCCGCGGCGGCGTCCAGCGCATCGCGTGCCTTGTTCTGCGCGACGTCCGGTAGCCGCGCGGTGTGCAATCGCGTCAGCGACCGCAGGTGCCCGTCGAGAACGGCGATCAGTTGTTCCTGGCGGGTTCCCGGCCGCAGCTGCCCGGATCGATCCGTCGCCGACCGTGTGGGAGCGGCAACCAGGACGGCCGCACCGAACATCGCGCCCGCGGTCGCCGCCGCCACTGGGATGGAGAGGCCGAAGGCCCACGCCGCCCCGCCACCGAATCCTGCCAGCAACAGGATCCAGGGATCGCGTCCGACGGTCAGCAGACGTGCGCCGAAACCGTTGCCGGACATCAGAAGTTCGACAGGACGTTGGTGAAGACCGCGTTGATCGTCAACGGGTCGGTGGCGTCGTATGCCGCGGCGCGGGATGCCTCGGAGATGCGCTCGAGGATATCCAGGTCGGCGTCCTGACCGTAGGCGATCGTGAACACCCGGATACCGTCCTCGTAGGCCTGGTCACCGAGTTCGGCGACCAGCCCGTCGATGTCGGTGTCCTCGGGATTCTCGTTCTTCCCGTCGGTCATCACCACGACCGCGTTGATCGTGTCGCCGCCGGCGCCGGCCCGTGCCGTCTCGACCGCGGTGCGGGTGACGGCGTACAGCGGGGTGCGACCCGATGGGACGAACTGCTGGATGCGGGTGATCATCGCCTCCCGCTGGACGCCGAGCGGTTCGATCGGCATGTGTTGCCAGTAGTCCTGTCCCTGGGCCGGGAACGTCCACAGCCCCACCTCGTCGACGTCGGAGAGCTGTGCCAGGGCGTCCACCGCCGCGGCCTGGGCGAGTTCGAGTCTCGACTTGCCCCCACCGGCCGGTCCTCCCATCGATCCGGAGACGTCGAGCGCGAGCAGGACGCGCGCCGGTTTACGGAGCTCGGTCCACGCGGCACGCACGGCCGCAAGCACCGGTGGGCTCGGCGGCGAAAGGACATTCCCGATGTCGTCGGAGAGGCAGTCGCTGCCGCTGACGGCAGCACCGGGCCGGCCGTCGTAGGGTCCGGAAGCCCGCGTCGGTGAACATCTCCTGCTGCGACGGTTCACGGAGGAACGCAAGGAAGTCTCCGGCCCCGGCCTGCTTGTCCGGATCGGACCACCCGGCCTGCAGAACCGCGAACGGGTTGTCACTGTTGAGTGTTCCCTCTTTCGGGTATATCGCGACCAGCGGGACCCGGGGCTTTGCGTGCTGTCCCACGGTCGCGAGTTCGCCCGTTGGATTGCCGCTGTTGTAGTCGACGACGGACTTCTCCTCGACGGCCACCGCGCTGACATAGACGAGCGCGGCACCGGCGTCGTCGGCTCGCTGCAGGTTCGCCAGGAAGGTGAGCGCGGTGTCTCCGTAGTGCGCAACCGACTTCTCCACTCCCGCAACGAAATCGCGCACATGCGGCTCCTTCAGGGTAGCCAGTGTCAGATCGCTGGAAGTCCCGGCGGCGGCCACGAATGCTCCGATGGTCGCAGAGAGGCCTGTGGTGGACACGTTGGGGTTGGTCTTGCCCAACTTGAAGGCACCCCACTCGGGATGCCCCTTGGCTGTCCATCCGCCCGGATCGTTGGCCAGGGCCAGCAGGTCAGTCCAGCCGATCGGTGTGTCGGGCCAGCCCAGCGCCCTGGCCTTCGGTTCCGGCATCGCCAGGACGATCGGCGTCGAGACCACCGAATCGTTTGCCGCCGCCAGGATGTCCGGGTGGTCCTGCGATGCGCGGTCGTGGCGCAGCAACTGCAGCCACGTGGACGCCGCCGGGGACCATGCATCCGGTGCCGGGCCCCATGCCGGATCCCAGTTCGCCTCGGCGAGCCGGGACTCGGCCAGTCCGGAAGCCAGTGCCCTGACGTCGACTCCAAAGCAGCGTCCGTTCACACGACGGTCCGAGGCGTTGTAGCGCCGAGCGATACCTCCGCCATGAGGTCGGACTTTTCGACGGACGCGGAGACGACCACGGTGGTGCAGCCCTCACGCGGGCTGTCGGGCCCGCTGGTACGCCCGGTCCAATAGCGCACCCCGCCGATCACCAGCACCCCGGCGACCGTCGCGGCCAGCAGCGCTTTTGTGTTGTGCCCCATGATGTTCCCCCTTCGGTTCGGGAAACGTCGGCATCATGGCGAGCGCCTCCGTTGCCAGTCGTAGGGAGATCATGAGCGCGTACATCCTTGGTGCGGAATGCCCTGAGCTTGCTGGTGCCGCTTTCCTTGCACGATTCACAGATTCCCTCTGCCTCGGCGAGGCCCACGCACAACGCTCCGTGCAGCCTCCGGTAGGCCTCGATCGCAGCCGGATGCAGCGGAACCGACCCCGTCTGGATCATCGAGGGCGGATCGAGGTATGGCAGTCCCCGGACATAGGGGCACCGCGCCGTCGCTGTCGCGGGCGGTCATGATGATCACCGGGACCGTCGATGCCCGGCGAAGGGTGCGCAACACGTCCAGGCCGTCCATGTCGGGCAGGCCCAGGTCCAACAGCACCAGGTCGCAGCCCTTGACGCGGTGCAGCGCGTCGGCACCGCGGGCGGTCTGGACGACCGACGCGCCGGCGTGACCGAGAAGCTCGGCCAGCGCCGACGCGACCCTTCGTCATCCTCGACTAGCAGCACTCGCATGTGCTGATCCTTCCCCCCGGCGGATCACCCGACGCCGACAGCCGCGGGCTCTGCACCGCCGACCTCGCGAGTCTCCCAGGTGCGAGTCGTGCGACGACTCGCCCGTGAACACGTAGACCAACAATGACACCGGTGCGCAACCGGCGACGTAGAAGAACCAATTCTCGTGGCCGATGTTCTTCAGTCCCAGCGCGACGCACTCTGTCGTTCCGCCGAAAATCGCGACGGTCAGCGCGTAGGGGAGTCCGACGCCCAGCGCGCGGATGCGGGCGGGAAACAACTCCGCCTTCACCACGGCGTTGATCGACGTATACCCCGACACGATGATCAGACCGATCATCATGAGGGCGAACGCCGTCAGCCCAGAGTCGGCATGCGACACCGCGGTCAGTGGCGGCCCACTGCACAGTGTCGCGCCGATCCCGAAAGCGATGAGCAGCGGCCTGCGGCCGATGCGATCCGACAGCGCGCCGAAGGCCGGCTGCAGGCAGACGAAGACGACGAGTGCGGCGAAGTTGATCCACCAGGAAGGCAGGCGATTCCGAGAGACCCGGTGCCCATCAAGGTCACCGAGAACGTCAATGCGGCACGGCGACCGAACCGGTCGGCATACCTGCCAAACATCCAGCCGCCCAACGGGCGGACCAGGAACCCGACCGCGAGGATGCCGGCGGTGTTCAACAGCTGCGCCGTCTGATTCCGGCCGGGAAGAACACGCTGGCGAAATAGATGCTGAATGCGGCGTAGGCATACCAGTCGTACCACTCGATCAAGTTGCCGAGCGATCCCCGAATGACGTTACCCGCCAACGAGTTCGCCGACCTTCCGCCGTCTTCTCGCTGTTCTGATTGCTATGCTGCCCCCTCGTTCCAGTGGTGTGCAGCCATCGTGTGAGGGCAGTCACAACGAGGGAAGCTTGATTGCCGGCATCGGGCCGCTTCCATGCACAATCCACAGATTCAGCGCGTCAACCCCGCCCGGAACGCCATCTGTCCAACATCCGACGATCCCGCTTCGTTGGACGCCCCGTACCGCGATCACGAACCGCGAGCGGAACGACCGAACTCGGCGGCGGCGCAGGGGTTCGGTCCAGGTAGCCAGGTCCGTAAGTTGTCAAGCGGCCTGGGTGTCGGAGTTGGTCTGACGGTGTGCCCAGGCCTTGTGTTCGTTGTAGTGGGTTCGGTGGCGTAGGCAGCCGTGCAGGATGCCGACGAGACGGTTTCCCAGGGCGCGCAGTGCTTGGTGGTGCAGGTCGCCGGCGGCGCGGCGTTGGTCGTAGAAGGCGCGGGCGCCGGGGCTGGTGTTCAGTGCGCAGAACGCCCATTGGTCGATCGCGTCGTAGAGGCGGCGGTTGCGGACGTGACGGGCCAGCACGGCGCGTTTCTTGCCTGACGCGACGGTCAGTGGTGATGTTCCGGCGTAGTTTTTGCGAGACTTGGCGGTGGTGTAGCGGTTCGGGTCGTCCCCGAACTCACCGAGCACCCGGGCGCCGAGCACAACACCAAGTCCTGGCAGGGAGCGGTAGATGTCGGCGTCCGGGTGTGCCTCAAAATGTGTCGCCAACTCGGCCTCGAGGTCGGCGATCTGGCGGTTCAGTTCGGCGATGATGCCGACCGCGGCGCGGGTGGTCGCTGCGAACGCGGCGCTGACCGCGGCCGGCGCGGCGAGCTGCTCGGTGCGCAAGACGGTCTGAATCTCCAGTGCCCGGGCGTCCAAGTTGCGTTGTCGCCCCGCGGCTTTGAGCGCCGACCGGATCTTGGACAGACTCAGGCTGGCCGCCTGCACCGGGGTGGGCGCACGGCCCAAAACGGCCAGCGCGTCACGGTCATGCAGATCGTCGAACGCCTCCAGCGCGGCGGGGTAGTACTCCCGCAGCGCCGAGCGCAGCGCGTTGGTGTGCCGGTTGCGGGTCCAGATCAGGTTCTGATGTGCCCGGGCCAAAACCTTGACCGCCTCAGCATCAGCAGTGTCCCCGGCGACCGGACGGTGGTTATGGCGGTCGGTGCGCACCAGATCGGCCAACAGTTTGGCGTCGGCGGCATCGGATTTGGCGCCCGAGACATGGTGGCGGTCGCGGTAGCGGGCGGCCGCCAGCGGGTTGATCGCATACACCTGATAGCCGGCCGCGACGAGCGCCTCGACCCATAGGCCGCGGTCGGTTTCGGTCCCGATCACGACCTGGTCGGGTTCTTCGGCGTGCCGGGCCAGGAGCTGATGGAACTCGCCGATACCGGCAAGCCCCTCGGGTAGTCGACGCGACGCCAGTCGCGCCCCGGTCTCATCCATCAGGTGGACGTCGTGGTGATCCTCCGCCCAATCGTCGCCGACAAAAATCACGTAGCGCCTCCTCCTTGGTCATCAAACATGTTCGAGCCCAAGGGAACCCAGCGACAAGCTAATGGATCAGTGCTCGGTGGCACGACACCCCATCAGTGCTACAGGAACCCTCACCAACCGGCCGGGGCGTGATCTACCGATAGAAGTCGACCAACGCTTCAGCAGGCAACAACGCTCACCGACCGGCGGCTCGGTGAACAGCGTCCCCCGAACAAGAGAAGATCGGTCGAAGGCTCGCCAGGTCGTGGCATCGGCCGCACCGACCCGTTTCTGGATCACCCTTTCCACCCGGACGATTCGCGTCGCGGTGGTCACCCGGACGCGCACCTCGTCACCGGGTGACACCGTCGTCGACGGTTTGGCCGGCCGATCGTTGATCTGCACGTGCCCGCCTCGGCACGCCGCGGCGGCGTCCGGTCGGGTCTTCGTCAGCCGGACCGCCCACAACCACCGATCCACGCGGGTCGACTCCATGACATCCATCATGGACCGCCGGTGGTCGACAACACACGCCAATCCGGCAGGTCGTCAGCCAACTCGCGGCGAGCAGCATTGTGCAGCAAAATGATTGCCATGCCGCGCCGACGGGCAGGCGGTCGAACCGCGCGTGCAAGGGTTCCCCCTGCGACCAGCCTCGTGTTGATGAGCGGCGATCGCGTCCTGGTGATCGGCGGCGGGTTCGGCGGCTTGTCCTGTGCGCGCAGGCTGGGTCGCCGACGTCGAGCGTGACCCTGGTCGATCGGGCGGCGGGCCACCCTTCCGGCCGTTGCTCTATCAGTTCGGGTACCTCCGGGATATCTGGCACACCTTCCACAGCGGTAACCCGCTCGAGGCGCTGACGGTGCCCGCGGAAAACGCGCCCGGGCCGCCACCTGGAGCCGGTCCACCGCCGCCGCTACCGCCCGGGTTCACGTCGCTGACGGCCCCGGAGTCCTCCACCCCGGCGACGTCATGGGGGGCCCGGTTCGGGCCCACCTCTGCCGCCCGGATACTTTCCGTTGAACGGGCCACCGCCACCCGGGTGGTACGCCTCGCCGGCGGCGCCTCAACCCGGTGCACCGATGGACGGGACGGTACCGCCCGCGCCGTAGTCGTGTGGACCGCGATGCCTCGCTCGAGATCATCGCGAGCCGTTGGGGCGGTGGTGGACTGCCGCTCACGGAGACGGCCGGTCCGATCCGCGCAGATAGTTGACGATCGCGTTGGTCAGGCCGCGGCGCGCCTTGTCCAGGTCGTAGTAGCCGCCGAGCTGACGCTCCGAGGTGATGCCCCGCATCGCGCCCGGGATGAACGCGGCGACCTCGCTGATCCGCTCCGGGTCGACGTCGATGTCGGCAAACGCCTTCTGGCACACCTCGATCCAGCCGCTGCCCCAGGATGCGAGCTCGGCCGCGGTGTTCGGGTAGAGCCGGTCGAGTTCGGCCATGTCGCGCGGGAGTGCGGACCGCAGCGTCTCGATCGCCCGCGAATCGGGTGCGGTCAGCCCTTCATAGAGCGTGTCGATGATGGCGGCCACCCGGTCCTGCAGTGGGGCGGTGGGGTCGGCCAGCGCCGGAAGGTCGGCACGGCGCTCGGCGGTGCGGCGGAGCACCGCGGCCCACAATCCGTCGATGTCGCCGAACTGATATTTGACCGCGCCCCAGGTGGCCCCGATCTCCTTGGCGATCCGGTTGGCCGACGCGGCATTGGGACCGCCGGTGGCCAGCGAGCGCAGCGCGGCTTCGAGCATGGCCTCCCTGGTGGCATGGCCGCGCTTGTTGGGACGCCGTTCGGTCATCCACGGATCCTATACGCCGGCACTTGACTTTCACAGAGCCTACTGTGATTCTTACGGCATGGCCAAACCGCCTTTGTCCATGAAGCCGACAGGCTGGTTCCAGGTCGCGTGGTCCGAGGAGATCGGGATCGGCGACGTGCACCGGATGAAGTACTTCGGCCGGGACCTGATCGCCTGGCGCGCGCGGTCCGGCCAGCTCACCGTGATGGACGCCTACTGCGAACACCTGGGCGCCCATCTCGGCTACGGCGGCCACGTCGAGGGCGAGGTCATCGAGTGCCCATTCCACGGCTGGCAGTGGAACAACGAGGGCCGCAACGTGTGCATCCCCTACGAGAACCGCCCCAATCGCGGCCGACGGATCCGCACGTTCCCCGTCGTCGAGCGCAACGAGTCGGTCTACATCTGGTACGACGAGGAGCGTCGGGATCCGTTCTTCGACGTGCCCGATGTGTTCGCCGGCTTCGGCGACGCCAGCACCGCCGCCGACTACTACCCCCAGCAGCGGCTGTACAGCCCCGGCCTGGAGATGCATCCCCAGTACGTGCTCGAGAACGGCGTCGACTTCGCGCATTTCAAGTTCGTGCACAAGACGCCGATCGTGCCGGTGTTCACCCGGCACGATTTCGCCGAGCCGGTGTCCTATGTCGACTTCACCATCACCTTCGAGGGTGACGACGGGCAGAAGATCGAGGATGTCAACAGCGGGGTCGAGGCCATCAACGGCGGTCTCGGGGTGGCGGTCACCAAGAGTTGGGGCATGGTGGACAACCGGACCATCTCGGCGATTACGCCCATCGACGAGTTCACCTCCGACGTCCGGTTCATGGTCTGCATCGGCCGAACGCCGCACCGCGACCCGGTGCGCGCCGAGGCCAAGGCGGCCGAGTTCGGCCGTGAGGTGATCCGGCAGTTCGAGCAGGACGTGCACATCTGGTGCCATCAGCGGTACTCCGATCCACCGGCGCTGTCCAGCGCGGAGTTCGAGGGTTTCACCGCAATTCGCAACTGGGCCAGGCAGTTCTATCCCGACGGTATCGGTGGCAGCGCCGCCGAAGTTTACGCAGCACAGAAAGGCTGACTCGACATGACCGCACCGATCCGCGTATTCCAGGTGGCCACCGGCAACGTCGGCTCTGAGATGATCAAACGCTATCAGCAGCGTGACGATCTGGAACTCATTGGCGTGCACTGTTATTCGCCGGACAAGATCGGCCGCGACGTCGGTGAGCTTGCGGGCATCGGACTGGTCGGGATGACCGCGACGGGCAGCGTCGAGGAGATCATCGCCGCCCGGCCCGACGTGCTGACCTTTCACGGGGTGTTCCCCGACGAGGACCTCTACGTGCAGATCCTGGAGGCAGGCATCGACATCGTCACCACCGCCGACTGGATCACCGGCTTTCACCGCGACACCAACCACCCGCACCCGTCCGGCCGGCCGGTCAGCGAAGTGTTGAGCGCGGCATGCCAGAAGGGCGGGTCGACGTTCTACGGCACCGGCATGAATCCGGGGCTGAACCAGATCCTCGGCGTGGTGTGCTCGGCCGACGTGGCCGAGATCGAGAACGTCACCACCATCGAGTCCGTCGATGTGTCGTGCCACCACTCCAAGGACACCTGGATCGAGGTGGGTTACGCTCTGCCCGTTGATGATCCGTCGATCCCGGGCAAGCTGCGCAAGTACACCGAGGTTTTCGCAGACAGCGTGCTGCTGATGGCCGACTGCTTCGGCCTCGAACTCGACGAGGTGGCATTCAGCTATGAGCTGGGCGCCTGCACCAAGGACGTCGACCTGGGTTGGTACACCCTGCCCAAGGGCTCACTCGGCGGCAACTACATCCGGTACCAGGGCATGGTCGACGGCGTACCGCGCGTCGAGACGCACCTGGAATGGCAGATGACCCCGCACACCGACCCGAGCTGGGATATCAAGGGCTGCTACCTCACCCAGATCAAGGGCGATCCCTGCATCTACAACAAACACATGATCTTCCCGAAGCCCGGTGTGGACCTGTCCGATCCGGCCAACTTCGCCTCGATCGGGATGACCGTCACCGGTCTGCCCGCGCTCAACGCGATCAAGGCCGTCGTCGCGGCTCCCCCAGGGCTGCTCACCAGCGCCGACCTGCCACTGCGCGGTTTCGCCGGGCGATTCAAGCTCGACTGATTCGGGCAGCCGATGAAACGGCTGCGCATCGTGCTCGGGATCGGCTGGTATCCCGCAGAGTTCGCGTCCGCGCCGCACCATGCGTGTCAACAGGGGCAGTGGAAGGCCGTCTGCATCATGACCGCCAACCCGCCCGGCCGTGGTGTCAGTCGCGCCCAATCCGCCGCCACCGCGACATGGGCCGGGTCGACCACCTCGAGATCGGCGGCGACCTCCTGGTGCGGGCTGGGACAGTTTGACGCAGTCGGAGGCCGAATGGTGAGCCGCGTCTTCGAGCGAGACCGGAGTGGGGGCGGGCGGTCGGGCCCGTGGTTTCCCTAGAACTCCCCGGCTGATACTAAAGATTCAGTAAGACGCGGGACCCGTCTGGGCGCTTCACCGCGACCTCCACCTCACCGCCGGTGGCCTCGACGTACTTGCGGAGGGTATCGACCCGGCTGGTGCCCAGATTGCCGTGCTCCATTTGAGAAACACGGTTCTGCCCGACGCCGATGGCAGCCGCGAGGGAGGCCTGGGTGTAACCAGCGTCTTCGCGCAGCTCACGGAGACGGTACCGAGCAACCTCGCGATCCATCTCGTCCTTGATTGCGTCAATGCGGGCACGGTTGCCCGGACGGCGACGTCGAAGGTCATCAAGCGTGGTCATCGTTTCTTCCCCTTTCCTATCTTCGGCTTGGCGGCTTTGGCCGCTTCAGCCTCCATTAGCTTCTCTTGGTGTTCGGTGAACAGGCGATCGGCGCTGGGGATGTTCGTCGCATACCACTTGGTCCAATTTCCTGCCTTGTCTCCGGCGGCCAGCATGATCGCCCGAGACTGTGTGTCGAAGGCGAAGAGCACTCGCATGTGGGCTCCGCCTTTCGTGGCGCGAGGCCGAAGCTCCTTCATGTTCGGGTGCTCCGATCCTTCGAGGGTGGCCACGCATGGTCGGCGCGTGACGGGTCCGTGTTCCTCCAATTGCTCCAGAGCCGCAATCACGTTTGTCGTATTCCTCGTCATCGAGGGTGTCGATCCACGCTTCGATGAGGGTCAGATCGACCTCCCAATCATGGGATAACGTCAGCTTTAACTGATATCAGCTAGAGATGATTTCCAGCGGCCGTCGGGGGAGGCGGCACTGGGACCGCCCAGGGGCCACACGTTATGCGCAATGGCGACGATCTGCGCGTTGGTACCATCAGCCTCCTACGCGGTACCATATACCTTATGGCGCTGAACATCAAGGATCCCGAGGTTGACCGCCTCGCTGACGAACTTGCAGCCAGGATGGGGCATCACAACAAAACGCGGGCCATTCGCGACGCTCTCCGCGCTCAGTTGTCCCTTCTGCAAGCCCGAGCGGCTGATCGGGTCACCGACCTCCTTGACGTCATGCGCAATGAGATCTGGCCACTTCTGCCCGATCGCACACCGATCACCAGACAGGAACGCGAGCAGATCCTCGGCTACGACCCTGAAACCGGCGTCTGAGCCATGATCGTCGACACCTCAGCACTTATCGCACTCATCCAGAACGAGCCCGCCGCCGAGCAGGTAGCCGCAGCTTTGGCCGGCGCCCGCTCGCCCATTATTGGCGCCGCCACACTGACCGAAACCCTGATAGTGCTCACCGCCCGCCAGGGCCCCGTCGCGCGAACTGTGTTCGATCGCCTCCGCAGTGAGATCGGCTTAGGCATAGCCGAATTCACGGCCGACCATGCCTACGCCGCTCAACGCGCCTACCTCCGCTTCGGTCGAAACCGTCACCCCGCCGGCCTCAACTTCGGTGACTGTCTCAGCTACGCCACCGCCCAGCTCGCCCACGAGCCGCTGCTAGCCAGCGGAAACGACTTCCCGCAGACAGACCTCGAGTTCGGCGAAGGTGTCGTCGGATACTGGCCCACGCCACTCACAATCTCGTCGTCATCGGAATAGGTCGTCCATGTTGACGTCCATGGGCCGGTGGGAGTCGAGCGGTGAGGGCACCTACACAATCGAGTCGGTCGACGGTGCTCCACAGGGAACATCGGTCACGTTGCATCTCAAACCCGAAGACCAAGAGGACGAGCTGCACGATTACACCGCTGAGTGGACGATCAGGAGCCTGGTCAAGAAGTACTCCGACTTCATTGCCTGGCCCATCCGGATGGAGGTCGAACGACGTACCCCGGCCGCCGAAGAGGGTGGCGCGGAGGCTGCCGTCGAAACCGAGACCCCCGACTCGTGGAAGGCGCTGTGGTCCAGGCCCACAGACGAGGTGTCCGACGAGAAGTACAAGGAGTTCTACAAGCACATCGGGAACGCGTGGGACGGTCCGCCCGAGGCGGTGCACTCGAAAATCCAGCACGGTGCGCCGAGTTGCTCGCCGACCGTTTGACTCGCACGGTGCAGACCGCGCTACTGCGCCGTTACGCAACGGCTACCGGTCGCGGGGTGGTGCTATTTCAGTTCCCGCCGAGCGCCCTACGCGCCAATGCTGCTGCCGCAGGACTCACGACATTCCGCCGCGCCCAGGTGACGGGCTGATCGGTCACGTTGATCAAGACGTCGTAGACGGGCAGTTGGCGCAGAGCCAACTCCGAGATAGACCGACCGTCGGAGTAGCGCCAGCCCAGGTCGGCCAGCAACGCCGACATCTTGTCGAACGGTAGTTTGGAACCGGCCGAAGCCGCCGCAAAGGCCAGCATGAGCAGAGTGGCCTGCGCGTCGAACTTCTCGTCGGACTTGGGAATCAGCCGACCGGCCAGATGCTCCCACAGTCTGCCGGGGTCACGCTGGGCGGCCACACCAGCCTTGGTCAGCAACAGGGTGCCCTTATGCTTGCGCAGCAATCCCAACGACTGCACGCCTTCACGGAACCGCAGCAGTGGGTAGCATTGGACCTCGCGGTTGTGCTTACCGATCCAATCGTTCATTGCGGGAACGACTTTCGAGGCTTCCTCGACGTCAGCGGGTTTGAGGTATCCGGCGGTCGTCAACGGAATGCCGCCGTCCTTGGCGCGGTCCAGAAACCACTGATATGCCCGCAGGCTGTCGGCGACAGCGACCGTGTCCAACGGTCGCGCACCGGCCAGCGTGAGCGCCGCCTTCGTCAGGTCGTCGCCATACAGGGTGTACGTGAGCCGATAAACCAGGTCGACCAGGCGCGCGTCGATGCTGGCCTCGCGCAGCACGAAGTGCGCGCCGGCGAAGCCCTTGTTGACCCGTTCCCGTTCGAACAGCGCGGGGTCAGGGAGCACCTCGGAGAGGCTGTCGGCATCGACCAGATGCCCGCAGTCCTCCGGCGGCGCGGCGCGCTCACCGTCGACGACAACCGCTGCCGGACAGTCACTCTCGGCGGGGAGAACTTCTTCGAGACGAAGCGTCAGCTCCCAGTTGTCGCCGTAATCGTAGAGGTAGTACAGGACATCGCCGGGCGCACTGAGGGTTTCGTCGAGTCGCGTCTCGGCGGCGGGCAGGCCGTCGTCGTCGTCGGGCCATTCCTTGTTGTCCACGTCGTACGGGCACAGGAACAGCTGACTGTTTCGGTCGAAGGCGGGGCCGCCGAGCGAGAAGCGATGCAGGTGCGAGTCGGTCCAGTCGAACGCCACCTGCAGGACCTGGTGCAGCAGGTCCAGCGTCAGGTTCGAGCGCAGGTCCAGCCGTCGCCATATCGTTGGATCACTGTCATCGAGGTGCACCCTGACTCGGTAGACGACGACATCACGCCGTCGCGCGCGACGCAGATCGGGGCGTGACACGGGTTCCGGTACCAGACGCAGGTATGTGCGCTCGGTCATGGGGTCCACCTTAGGGCCGCCGCCAAGCCGATCGGGCACCAAGTCGGTATGCCGTTGTCGGAGAGGGCGCGGGGACGATTGGATCACGCGGTCAGGTCGCACCGCGCGAACGCCGAGGGTCGCAGCACGCCGATGCCGAACCGACCCTCACCACGGCAGATGAACTCGTTGTGCGTGAACAGGTCGCCGGATGCGTCGATGGCCAGGCTCGCGTCCTGGCGCACGTAGACACGCAGCTTGTCGAAGACGCCCAGTTCGTCGGCTTGAGCGCGCTGTCGGCGACGGGCGGGGCGTACGTGTGGACGTCTCTCGCCGAGCAGAAAGTCAGCGCCTATCGCGCCATTTGTCCACCGAGGTGGTACGCAACGACGACGGTCTATCGGGATCCATGGCCGGCGGCTTTGCCCGCTCACCCGGATACTTGGTTGCCCGCCTGGCAATCGACGGATCGCTGCGCGGGCATGGGCGATGAGCTACGTATTCAGCGGCTCCTTACCGCAGTCGAATCCTTCCAGCTCGAACTGTTCGGGCTCCATTGCCGTTATCGACTCCTGACGCAGGATGCCTTCGCCCTCTCGGCCAACCTGGGTTGAGGCACCCGCCCCCTGACAATTAGTTATGTGCCAAATCGCGTTGTCGTCGGGGCGCCGTGACCGTATCAAGCGCGGTCACAGCGCCAGAGGAACCAACGCTACGACTCCGGCGTTGAATAATCATGGCTATGCGGCTGTTACTGGTCTACGTTCTCGTCGAGTTGGCGGCGGTCGTGGCGCTGACATACACGATCGGCTTCGGTTGGACCGTTCTCGTGCTGGTGGCGGTCTTCGCCCTTGGCATCGCACTGGCCGGTTCGCAAGTGCGCGGTCAGATCGCCCAACTGCAGCGGGGCATGCGTGATCCGTCCGCACACCTCACCGACAGCGCACTCGTCGCGCTCGGCGGTGTGCTGATGGTGATTCCCGGCCTGGTGACGTCCTCGGCCGGGCTGCTGATGCTGCTGCCGGCCACGCGATCGGCAATGCGCCCGTTCGCGGGAGCCCTGGCAACCCGTGCGCTGGCCCGCCGGATCGCTTTCACCGATCTTCCGCGCCGCGGACCCTTCGGCGGGCGGACACTTCGACGCCGACTACATCGACGGCGAAGTCGTCGACACATCCAAGGCCAATCTGCCCGCCGTCGTCCGCAAGCCCGAATAGTTCTGCGCCCGCCCCTTTGGGCGAGTACGTTGCTTCGGTGACGACGCTGCTGCTCGGCGGGCGTATTCACAGCCCCATTCGTCCCGATGCCACGGCCATGGCCGTCGACGACGACATCGTCATCTGGCTCGGCAGCGACGACGTGGCCCGTTCCCGGTTCCCCGACGCCGACGCGATCGACCTAGACGGGGCGTTCGTAGCGCCGGCCTTCGTGGACTCCCATGTCCACGTGACGCCGACCGGGCTCACCCGTACCGGCCTGGATCTCGGGTCCGCCGACTCCAAACACACGTTCCTGAGCCTGCTTGCCGGGTACGCCGCGGCGCATGCCGCCGGCGTGATCTGGGGTCAAGGTTGGGATGAATCGCGGTGGCCGAGCGGGGATGCGCCGCCTACCACCGCCGAGATCGACGCCGTCATCGGCCGCCGACCGGCGTATCTGGCGCGTGTCGACGTGCACTCCGCACTCGCGTCCACTGCGCTGAGGGACCGGGCCGCAGGGCTGGAATCGGCCGCCGGTTACGACGGCCCGGGTGCCCTGACAGCCGAGGCCCATCACCGGGTGCGGGCGGCGGCACGGGAACTACTCACCGTGGCGCAGCGCGCAGCGGCGCGGGCCGCCGCCCTGGACGCGTTCGCCGCCTGCGGTGTCGTGGCGGTCCACGAGTGCGCCGGTCCCGACATCGGCGGCCACGAGGACTGGTGCGAGCTGCGCGAGTTCGAGCACGGTGTCGAGGTCATCGGGTACTGGGGCGAGGCGGTCAGCATCGCCGCCGAGGCCCACGCGCTGATCGGGCAAACCGGCGTGCGCGGACTTGCCGGCGACTTGTTCGTCGACGGCGCACTGGGGTCGCGCACGGCGCGTTTGAACCATCCGTATGCCGACGCTCCCGACTGCCGCGGCAATCGATATCTGGACGTCGAGGACATCCGCGCCCATCTGCAGGCCTGCACCGAGGCCGGGGTTGCCGCCGGTTTCCATGTGATCGGAGACGCCGCCATCGGGGCAGTGGTCGAGGCGTTCGAGCGCGTCATCGAGGCCTGTGGGGTGACGGCGGTGGCACGGTGCGGCCATCGCCTCGAGCATCTGGAGATGGTCAGCGCCGAGCAGGCCGCCCGGTTGGGCGGGTGGGGCGTCATCGCCAGTGTGCAGCCCAACTTCGACGCGCTGTGGGGCGGACCGACCGGCATGTACGCGCTGCGCCTTGGAGCCGAGCGTGCCGAGAGGCTGAACCCTTTGGCGCTGTTAACATCCGAAGGCGTGCCCCTCGCGTTCGGCTCCGACAGCCCCGTGTCCGACATCGACCCGTGGGCAACCATTCGTGCCGCCGTCAACCACCACACACCGGGCAGTGCTCTCGGGGCGTCCGCGGCGTTCGCGGCGAGTACTCGCGGCGGGTGGCGGGCCGCCGGCCTGGGCGACGGCGTCACCGGAACCCTGGTGCCCGGGGCAACCGCCTCCTACGCGGTGTGGGACGCCGGGCCCGTCGACGCCGCGCCCGTCGACGGGATGCGACGCTGGTCCACCGACACACCGTCGCGACTGCCGCCATTGCCGCGTCTGGGTCCCGGGGCGACGTCACCCCGGTGTCTGCAGGCAGTACATCGCGGGGTGGTCGTTTACGGTGGCCAGCGATGAGCGAGGTGCCGAGAGCGGTCGCCGCGGCCCACGAATCGGGTGAGGCCACAGCACCGGGGCGAATGGCCCGGGCCGGACACTGGCTGGTGTCGCGCGCGCCGCGGATGCTCGCGTCGGTCGGTGCCGGCTTTCTTATGTGTGCGGGTTTCCCGCCGACTGCCTGGTGGTTGGCGCCGGTGTTGTCGTTCGCCGTGCTTGCCGGGGTACTGACCCGGCCGTCGACGACCGGTCTGGGTGGCGTCGGCTACGGCTTCTTGTACGGGATGGCGTTCTATTTGCCGCTGTTGCCGTGGATCAGCGGACTCGTGGGCTTCGGACCCTGGCTGGCGCTGGCCGCGATGTGTGCGATGTTTCCGGCGCTGTTCGGGCTGCTCGCTGTGACGGTGCGGGACTTGCCCGGCTGGCCGTTGTGGTTCGGCCTGGTATGGGTCGCCCAGGAGTGGCTCAAATGTTCGGTGCCATTCGGTGGATTCCCCTGGGGCGTAGCAGGTTTCAGCCAGGCGAACGGACCGCTCCTGGCGCTGGCCCAGCTGGGCGGTGTTCCGTTGCTGTCGTTGGCGGTGGCTCTGTTGGGTTTCAGCTCAGCGGCCCTGGTGCTCGAGGTCGTCGCAGGGTGGCGCCGTGAAGGCGACGAACCTCCGGCGGTTGTCGTGCCCGGGGCACTCATCGCAGCGGTCCTCTTCACGACCACGCTGATCCAGCCGCATGTCCGGCAGGCCGGCGCAGCTGCCGGCAACGAGCCGGCCGTCACCGTCGCCGCCGTGCAGGGAAACGTGCCGCGTCTGGGGCTGGACTTCAATGCCCAGCGGCGTGCGGTGCTGGACAACCACGTCGCTGAAACCCTTCGGCTTGCCGACGAGGTGCACGCCGGCCGCGCTCCGCAGCCGCAGTTCGTCATCTGGCCGGAGAACTCCTCGGACATCGACCCACTCGCCAATGCCGATGCCCGCGAGCAGATCGAGTCGGCAGTGCAGGCCATCAACGCACCGATACTGGTCGGCGGCGTGATGCCCGCAACGGATTACACCCCCGAGAACCCGGCGGCCACCAACACCGTGATCGTCTGGGACCCGGACACCGGACCGGGAGAGCGGCACGACAAGCGCATCGTCCAGCCCTTCGGCGAGTACCTGCCATGGCGCGGGTTCTTCCGGCACCTGTCGGCCTTTGCCGATCGCGCAGGGTACTTCGTCCCGGGAAGCGGAGACGGCGTCGTGCACGCTGCCGGTGTGCCGGTCGGCGTCACCACCTGCTGGGAGGTCATCTTCGACCGCGCCGCCCGGCACTCGGTGCGCAACGGCGCCCAGCTGCTGGCCGTACCGACCAACAACGCGACCTTCGACGAGAGGATGAGCGAACAACAGCTCGGATTCGCCCAGGTGCGGGCGGTCGAGCACGATCGCTATGTCGTGGTCGCCGGCACCACAGGCATTAGCGCCCTCATCGCTCCGGACGGCCGGGTGATGGCCCGCACCCGCTTTTTCGAGCCGGCTTTCCTCGATGCGCAAGTGCGCCTGAAAACCGTGCAGACCCCGGCGACGCGATGGGGTGACGTGACGCAATGGGTTTTGATGGGGCTGGGTCTTGCCGCTGTACTCGCGGGAATCGTGCACAATGAAATGCTCATGCGCACGGCTCGTCGCCGCCGGCCCGAACCGGCGGGCGGCATGCCGCCCGCATCCGATGACGACCATCGAGGAGTCCCATGACCACCGGCGAGCCGGTGTCCCCGCGGCGGGGCAAACGCCCAAGCGAACGCACCCTCGTCATCATTCCCACATACAACGAGCTGGAGAACCTCCCGCTCATCGTGCGGCGCGTACACGCCGTACGGTCAGACGCGCACGTGCTCATCGTCGACGACGGGAGCCCGGACGGCACCGGCGAACTGGCCGACGAGCTGTCACTGGCCGACCCGGACCGGGTGCACGTGATGCACCGCGCCGCCAAGGACGGCCTCGGCGCCGCGTATCTCGCCGGGTTCGGTTGGGGCCTGGGCAGGCAGTACGCGGTACTCGTGGAGATGGATGCGGACGGCAGCCACGCACCCGAGCAACTGCACCGGCTACTCGACGCGGTGGATGCGGGTGCAGACCTGGCCATCGGTTCGCGCTACGTCGAAGGCGGGGCGGTTCGCAACTGGCCGCGGCGCCGGCTGGTGCTGTCCAAGTCCGCCAATACCTATTCGCGCCTGCTGCTCGGTGTGGATGTCCATGACATAACCGCGGGGTACCGGGCATACCGGCGCGAAGTCCTGGAGAAGATCGACCTCGACGCCGTGGACTCCAAGGGCTACTGCTTCCAGATCGACCTGACCTGGCGTGCGATCAACGCCGGATTCAAAGTCGTCGAAGTGCCCATCACATTCACCGAACGTGAACTCGGCGAATCGAAGATGAGCGGCTCCAACATCCGAGAGGCCCTGGTGAAGGTGGCGCAATGGGGCCTCGGCGGACGGCTCGACCGCGCCCGGGGGCTCGTCCCCTCAAGTCCCGGCCCTAGCCGCGGCGCCGGGACTTGATGATGTCGAGGCGCTCCTTGAGCAGTTCCTCGAGTTCTTCGATCGAGCGGCGCTCCAGCAGCATGTCCCAGTGTGTCCGCGGAGGCTTGACCTTTTTCGGCTCCGGAAGATCACCCTCGATCAGGGTGCCCTCCATGCCGTTTCTGCATAGCCAGGCGCCCGGAATCTCGGCGTCGTCGGCAAACGGAACCTCGAACTCTTCACCGTTGTCGGTTCGGTATCGGGCGACTTGACGCGGCGCCAGGTCATGGTCGCGGTCCGTCTCGTAACTGACGGCGCCGAGGCGACTTCCTCGCAGGACGCGATCAGCCATCGTCATCACTCCTTTACGCGCACATTTCCCGGACTTTCTAACGCAGCGGCGGGCGGCAATGGTTCCCGCGCCGATGCGACTCGGTTATCCAGGGTACCGGTGATCCGCGGAACTGGATGCACCGCCATTTAGAGTCCGGAACATGGTGCGACGACCACGCCCCGAGGTCTGCCGTTGGTGCGGCCACGACCTCACCTCGATGGACGCCGGCATGGGGCGGCGCCGGCAATACTGCCGCCAGTCATGCCGGCAGCGGGCCTACGAACAACGGGCGATGGTCAAGGGCAGCGCGGTGCCCGCCGATTCGGTCGTGCTCACGCCCGAGGAGGCCGCCGAGTTGTCGGACCGCGTCTATCAGGTCCGCTGCGCCGCCGAAGACGTCGCCATCGCGGTGGACGAAGGTGCGAAGGCCGCTGAACTCCGCCTGCTGTGTGACGCCCTGTTGCATGCCGTCAAGGCCGCCGACGGCTGGCGGTGATCTGTCCGCCCGGCCCGCGATCGGGCCGGCTCTCGCCTCGCCGTTCGCATACTCACCGGATTTCACGGATTCCTCGTGAAGCACGATCGGCGATGTCCATGCTGGTCGTGTGAGAGACCACAGCCTGATCCTGGGCGCCAGCGCGGTCATCGCGCTGAGCACCGTGTCCGCCTGTTCCGGCGGAACGACGAACAACAGTTCCGCGACCGGGTTCGCAACAAGCGGATATTGCAGCAGGCGGCACAGCTGCAGCCACGCAGCAGGCACTCGACCATCAACGGTCGGCCGGTGGTTGCGGCCGCGGTGACGGGGAATACCACGTTCGGCTGACCCGACCGGCTCGTCTTCAGCAGCTGAACTTCTGTCCCACCTGCGGATGTTCGGCCGGTTGCAGGCAACCGAACGGTCGCACTCCGCTGTCGGCGAGCTGCGCACCCGACTGGTGGGCGTAATTGACGCAGAACACACCCGACTCGTCGGCGCGGCACTGGTAGTCGCCGAACTTCAGGGAGCTTCCGTTCGCCAGCTGTGCCCCCAGACCGGCTCCGAAACGGCCGGGATCGGCATGCGCCGAGCCCACGGCCAGCGTCGTACCGTCGAAGTCCACCCAACCGCCGATCCACTTTCCGTAGGTGTCGGCGGCCGGCGGTGGTGGGTCCGTCAGCTTCACCAGGCAGGCCAGCGCTCCGCCGGCCTTCGTTTCGGTCATGCACTGGACGGCGCCCGACGCAGTGACGAATGCGACGTCGTCACCCAACTGTGTGGTGACGCCGTCGCGGGCGGCAGTGTGAAACCCGGCCGGATCCGCCGCGGTTCCGGCCTGCACCCATGCGATGACCGAGGATATCGGTGCGGCACCCGACGGGGCGGTGCCGGGAACCGCCGCGGTCGGCGTCCCGGATGGTCTCGTCGACATCGTGGGCGGATGTGCGGTCAGGCTCGGCGCCTTCGCCGCCTGCCCGTCGACGGCTGTCGAGCACCCCGCGACCAGCACCACCGCCGCACTCAGGACAACGACCCGCATGCGGTCACGTTAGCCGCCTTGAGCCTCGGGGCGCGTCTGCCCCGGCGAATACGCCGTGGGTTCGCTACGGTCGTATTCATGCATGACCGCATCGTTCGCGCGACCACCGCCTCCGGAACCGTCGAGGGTTTCACCCGCGATGGTGTGCACCGCTGGCGCTCCATCCCGTACGCACGCCCGCCGATCGGGCCGCTGCGCTACCTTGCGCCGCTGCCGGCGGCGCCGTGGCGTGGCGTCCGGTACTGCCACTCGTTCGCCTACTGCGCACCGCAACAGCGCATGTACACCGCAACGGGGATCGGCAAATACCAGCAGACCAGTGAGGACTGCCTGACTCTGAACGTGGTCGCCCCCGAACATCCCGGCGCGGGACCGTTGCCGGTGATGTTCTTCATCCACGGGGGTGGCTATCTGCTGGGCAGTTCGGCGACTCCGATCTACGACGGTGCCGCGCTGGCGCGCAGCGGGTGCGTCTACGTTTCGGTGAACTATCGGCTGGGCGCCCTGGGCTGCATGGACTTGTCGTCGTTGTCCACACCCGACCAACCCATCGATTCCAACCTGTTCCTGCGCGACCTGGTGCTCGCGCTGCAATGGGTCCGCGACAACATCGCGGTGTTCGGAGGCGACCCGGGCAATGTCACCATCTTCGGCGAGAGCGCGGGTGCTGAGGCCGTTGTCACGCTGCTCGCGGTGCCTGCTGCCAAAGGCCTTTTCCGCCAAGCGATCTCGGAGAGCCCAGCCGCGGGCATGGCGCGCTCACAGGAGGTCGCGGCCAGGCTCGCCGACCGGTTCGCTGCCGCACTCGGCGCCCGGCCCGCGGACGCGGCGCACGCGCTGATGTACGCCTCGCCGGCGATCCTGGGGACCGCGCTGGAGTCGCTCATCGAGAGGACGGCAGCCGAAATGTTCGGAGGGTTCCCGGTGGGCCCCTCCTTCGGCGACGACGTCCTGCCCCTGGCACCGATGGAGGCGATGCGCACCGGGCAGGTGCACCCCGTGCCCCTGATAGTCGGCACCAACGCTGACGAAGCCCGACTCTTCACGCGTTTCCTGACGTTGTTGCCGACCAGCGAGCACAGGATCGAAGCGTTGCTCGCCGGGGCCGGGGCCGCCATGCGGGACCGCATCATCGAGGCTTACCCCGACTACCCGGCTCGGTCGGCGTGTATCCGCATCGGAGGTGACTTCGTGTTCGCGTCGGCCGCATGGCAGGTCGCTGACGCGCACGCCACCGTTGCGCCGACCTACGTGTATCGCTACGACTATGCGCCTCGACCCTTGCACTGGGTGGGGATGGGCGCCACCCACGGCACCGAATTGTTCGCGGTGTTCGACCTCTACAACTCCGGTTTCGGTGCCGCGCTGACAGCGGCAGGGGATCGCAAGTCCGCTCTGCGGGTTAGCCGGGATGTGCAGTCGCGTTGGCGGGAGTTCGCGCTCACCGGAGCGCCCGGCGCCGGTTGGCCGGCCTACACGCTCACCGAGCGCCCGGTGATGGTGTTCGACCGCCGCTCCCGGCTGGAATTCGACCCGCATCCATACCGCCGCAGCGCCTGGAGTGGGTTCTCGCTGTCGCACCTGACGCACTGAAAGCCCGCAATCCTCCATCGGTGCGCAGCCTGCGGACGGAGGATATGGCGATGACCAAGGCTGCCGACAGCAGGACCGACCATCCCCTGGACCCGCTCTCCGCAGAGGAGTTCAGCGCGGTCGCAGCCCTGCTGCGGCGCGACCGCGGCGTCGACCCGGGCGGTGGGGGGTGGCGGATAACCGCGATCGAGATGGTCGAACCGGACAAAGCCGAACTCCTCGACTTCGAGGCAGGTGGGGCACGGCCGGCGCGCAAGGCACTGGCGTTATGTCTGGATCGGCGCAACAACGCCACGTACCGCAGCATGCTCTCGCTGACCGACGACTCGGTCGAATCCTTCGAGCATGTGCCGGGCGTCCAGGCGAACTTCACCGTCGACGAGTTCGAGGAATGCGACCGGGTGCTGCGTTCCCATCCCGATGTCGTGGCGGCCCTCGCCAGACGCGGAATCACTGATGTCGATCTGGTGTTCATGGACACCTGGACCTACGGCGACGCCGTCGCGCCACCGGAATACCGCGATCGCCGTATCGGATGGTCGGACACCTGGGTCAGAAACGCGCCTGGCGCCAACCCCTACGCCAATCCCATCAGCGGGCTGCACTGTGTCATCGATCTGAACTCGATGGAGTTGCTGCGGATCGAGGACACCGGACCGTTCTCAGAAGGTAGTGGCGCGACCGGTGCCGATGGGCGAGTACGTTCCCAAGCACATTCCCGAACGGATTTGCGCGTCCTGGCGGCGCGAACCACTCAAGCCGTTGGAGATCACCCAATCCGGGGGGCCGTCCTTCGTCCTGGAGGGCAACCTCCTGAAATGGCAGAACTGGAGTCTGCGGGTGGGGTTCAACCACCGCGAGGGGATGACGTTGCACACCGTGCGCTACCGGGACGGTGACCGTGAGCGGTCGATCGCGCACCGGATGTCGTTCGCCGAGATGATGGTGCCGTACCGCGACTCGTCGGAGGACCATTACCGGCGCACGGCATTCGACATCGGCGAGTGGGGGCTGGGTTTCATGACCACGTCGCTGGAGCTGGGTTGCGACTGCCTGGGCGAAATCCGTTATCTGGATGCGACTTTGCACAACAGCAAGGGTGAACCGTACGCGATTCCCAACGCGGTGTGTATCCATGAGGAGGACAACGCGGTGCTGTGGAAGCACGTCGACCACGACGCCGGGGCGGAGGTCCGCCGGATGCGCCGGCTGACGGTGTCATGCCACGTCACAGTGGCCAATTACGAGTACCTGGTGTACTGGCGGTTCTACCAGGACGGCAATATCGAGTGCGAGGTCCGCGCCACCGGCATCATGGTGACGACTCCGATTGCGCAGGGCGCCGGGCACCCCAACGGCACGCTGGTCGACGACCGCACGTATGCCCCGTTCCACCAGCACTTTTTGATTGCCCGACTCGATCTCGACGTCGACGGGAGTGACAACACGGTCTATATGAGCGAATCGCAGGCCGAGCCGATGGGCCCGGAGAACCCCTACGGACTGTCGCTGGTGCAGCGCAATGTGCCACTGCGCACCGAGAGCGAGGGCATCCAGGACATGAACTTCGCGACGCAGCGCGGCTGGAAGGTGGTCAACAGCAACGTCGTCAACGGGCTGGGTACCCATCCGGCCTACAAGCTGGTGCCCGGCGGTGCGTTCCCGGCGATGTTCGACCCCGCCTCGCCGGTGTTCCAGCGTGCGACCGCCATCGGCCACACCGTGTGGGTGACGCCGAATCGTGCTGAAGAACGATGGCCCGCAGGTGAATTCGTCAATCAGTCGGCGACCGACCATGGTTTGGGGGCGTGGACAAAGGCCAACCGGTCGATCGACAACACCGACGTCGTGCTGTGGTACGTCTTCGGCATCCACCACGTCACACGCCCCGAGGACTGGCCGATCATGCCGGTCGACACGGTCTCGTTCTGGTTGAAGCCGTTCGGATTCTTCGACCGCAACCCGTCGCTGGACGTAGCGCCGTTTGTGCAATGCCACAAACCGGACCCATCCGCTCAATTGGATCGGTGACACCGAATCGGCGGCCGGAGAGAGTGGCACAAGGCAATACTTGTGATGCAGCACACAGAACGGAGTGGTAGCTGATGGGATCGTCAGGACGCTCGCTCGTGGTCATGGGGGTATCCGGATCAGGCAAGTCGACCGTGGGTGCGGCTCTGGCGCAGCGGATGCGGGTTTCGTTCGCCGACGCCGACGACTTCCACCCACCCGCCAACATCGCCAAGATGACGGCCGGTCATCCGCTCAACGATGAAGACCGTTACCCCTGGCTGGAGCGGATCGGCCAGTGGCTTGCCGACCACGCCGCCGGGGGAGTGATGAGCTGTTCGGCTCTGAAGCGAAAATATCGTGACCAGCTTCGAAAGCACTGCCCGCAGGCCACGTTCCTGCACTTGGACGGCACGCCGGACGTCATCGGCCGACGCCAGGCGAGCCGACCCGGGCATTTCATGCCGGCATCGTTACTTGCCTCGCAGTTCGAGACACTCCAACCGCTCGACGACGATGAGAACGGCGTCCGGATCGACGTCGACCAGAGTATCGATTCCATTGTGGACCAATATGTTTCATGGATGGGACAGGAGGACCGATGACCGGCGCGATCACGTTCCTGGCGGACGCCCCAAAGCTTGCCGAACCCGTTGCCCCGGGCTGGCAGCTGATCCTGGCCTTCCTCGCGGGCATCGCGGTGATCGTCGTGCTGATCACCATCTTCAAACTGCACCCGTTCTTGTCCTTGATGTTCGGGGCATTCACCGTGGGAATCGTTGCCGGCGAAAACCTGTCGAAGGTTCTCAAGTCGTTCACCGACGGGTTCGGATCGACTGCCGCGGGGGTCGGCATCCTCATCGCATTGGGGGCGATGTTCGCCAAACTCCTCGCCGACTCGGGGGGCGCTGACGAAATCGTCGACACCATCGTGGGCCATGCCTCCCCGCGTGCGCTGCCCTGGGCCATGGCGCTGGTCGGCGCGATCATCGGGCTCCCGATGTTCTTCGAGATCGGTCTGGTGCTGCTGATGCCCGTCATCTATCTCGTGGCGCGACGGTCACAGTTGTCGTTGATCACGGTCGGAATCCCGGCTCTCGCCGGGCTTTCGGCGATGCACGGTTTCGTGCCGCCGCACCCCGGCCCGCTGACCGCCGTCGGACTGCTCAACGCCGACCTCGGTGTCACGCTGGGGCTGGGTATCGTGGTGGCGCTGCCCACGATCATCGTCGCGGGCCCGCTCTTCGGCAGGCTGGCCGGGCGCTGGGTCGTCGTCGACGCGCCTGACACGTTCGACGCCAACCGGTTCGCCGACGGTGCCCAGCCCCGTCGGCCGTCGTTCGGGGTGACGCTGCTGGCTGTCTTGCTGCCGGTCGTGCTGATGATGGGCAAAGCCCTGGTCAACATCCTCGTCGAGGACGAGGGCGTGTGGATCCGCCAGTTCTTCGACATCCTCGGCACACCCGTGATCGCACTGCTGCTTGCGGTGATCGTGGGCATGGTCGCGCTGGGCCGCGGCGCCGGGATGACTCGGGACCAGATCACCAAGGCTGTCGAGTCCGGACTGCCTCCGGTGGCGGGCATCATCCTGATCGTCGCGGCCGGGGGTGGATTCAAGCAGGTGCTGGTGGACAGCGGCATCGGAACCCTACTGGCCAGGTGGGCCGAGCAGGTTCACATCTCGGTCATCGTCCTGGCCTGGGTGCTCGCGGTGCTTATCCGCCTGGCGACGGGTTCGGCCACGGTCGCCACGATCACCGCGTCCTCGTTGATCCTCGGTCTGGTCGAGGGAATGGAGACGAGTCAGCTGTCGCTGGTCGTCCTGGCCGTGGGCGCAGGATCGCTGTTCTTCTCCCATGTCAACGACGCGGGGTTCTGGCTCGTCAATCAGTACTTCCGGCTCAGCGTCGGCCAGACCATCAAAACCTGGTCCATCATGGAGACCGTCCTGTCGGTGGTTGGCCTGGTCATGGTGCTGTTGCTCGACCTCGTGATTTGAGTACCGGCGACGGCGGCCCCGGACAAGCCGGGCCGCCGTCGCCGGTACGTGTGCTAGGACTTGACGACCTGCGTGCCGCCTGCCAGCTCATCGTGTTTGCCCTGCTTGGTAGGGCTGGAGTTGATGGTCACGGCGATGACCAGGTAGGCGATGAAAGCCAAGAGGCCACCGATGAAAGGAACGATCGGCAGCAGCGTGAACGCGTTGCGGATCGCGGACTGTTGGAGGTCCGGCCTGGCCGCGGCGCCCACCCCGTTCACACGTAGGCCGAGCAGTTTCTTACCAACGGTGGCTCCCTGCGTGACCTCGAGCGCCACAAAGTAGATGAACATCAGCAAGCCCGAAAACAGGCCGGTGACCAGGATGTTGCTCGCGACGTCGAAGATCAGCGCCAGCAGGTAGGCAGTGATGCCGACCAGCAACCCGTCTATCACCCTCGCCAGGAAGCGGACTCCGAGAGTCGCCGGCTGCACTCCGAATCGTGGCGTCGGCGGTGCGAAATAACCACCCGGCTGTCCGAACGCTGGGTCCGGGTAGGCGCCGGGCGGCCCGTAGCCCGGCGGGGGCGGGTATCCGGCCGGGGGTGGAGGAGGGTACGCGGAGGCGGGCGGGTGGGTATCCGCCCGGTGGGGGCGGCGGCGGGTACCCACCCGGCGGGGGCGGGGGTGGAGGCTGATATGCGCTCGGCGGCGGCGGCGGCGGATACCCGCCGGGCGGCGGCGGCGGATCCCGCCGCCTTGGAATCTCGGCTCAGGCGGATAGGGGGTGTCACCCATGGTCATTCGCAGCTCCTGATCGCGGTGGACGATATGGGCCCAAACTTACCGTGGCTGACGCTGACCCACCCGGATTGCCCGGTGAGGGCGAGCTAGTCGCGGCGCCAGGCCCGCGCCCGCCTACGTGCCTCGCTCACCAATTCGTCACTCTGACCGCCCGCGGTGTGGGCCAGTTCGGCGCCGCGTCCGAGGGCGGTTCCGGAGAGTTCCCTGCCGCGTTCGAGCGCGGTTTCCGCCAGATCGGTACCGCGTTCGCGGGCAATCCCGGACAGTTCCTTGCCGTGTTCCCGGGCGATCTCAGCGAGTTCGGTCCCGCGGTCTCGCGCCGCTTCCAGCAGCGGAGCGGCCTTCACAGCGGCGACCGCAGCCAATTCACGTCCGCGCACGGCGCCGGCGTGCAGGCGATCGCCGAGATCGGCATCGAACAGCGAAGCGGTTGCCGACGAACCGCCGATGGGCAGCGCCGCCGCCACCGAGCCGGTCAAGGTCTGGGCTGCACGCCGACCGCGCCAACCCAGCGACGGCTTGCCCGCCGTATCGGCCGATGCGATCACCAGGCCGCCCAGCAGGCTGATATCGGAGAGGAATTCACGTCGCTTGGCGGCTTTGCGGTCCGGGTCGGTCTCCGTCCAGAACATGTGCGCGCCCAGATTGGCGGGAACAACGGTCGCGGCCAGAGCCGCCGAAGCCAGTCGGGGCACCCGCCCCGACGCGAGCAGCAGACCGCCGGCAATCTGGGCAGCGGCCATCACCTTGGCGACGGTCTCGGCGTCCCGGGGGATACCCGGGCCCATCGGATCCGGTAACGATTGCAGGCCCTCCAGGGTGGGCCGGGCGGATTCGGCGGCGGCCTGCGGATTGCGGAGTGCGTCAATTCCCTGGCCGATAAATGCGGCGGCCAGCATCGGGCGGGCGATTCGTCGGAGCAACATGGGCGCCGTGTTCCCGCCGCAGCACCAGTGCAAACCTGATTGGTCTGGCGGTGCCGGCGCCGCGTGACCCGCAGGTCTCTGCAGCACAGGTCATCAGCCGGCGTGATGCGCTGCTGGAAGTCGCAATCCAGCGTGCCGGGCGCGGTGCTGCACGCGGCGCAGGCCACCGGGCCGGGCACGAACGCCGCAACGGTGACGACATAGCCGAACAGATATCGCATCATGTTCCAGGTCAGAAGCATTCGGGTCGAGCGCTCGGCCAACCGGTCGGACACGTGTCCGGACGCTACCAGCCGTGTTCGGTGCGGCAGCGGGGCGCGTTGGCCAGCGGTATCGACGAGCGGCTAGGTTGCTCGGATGGCCTATTCCGATGCACGGTTCGCCGCGGGGAGTCCGGGGCAGATCTCCGAACAGGCGAAGCGACTCTTCGCGCTCGCCGATCAGGTGACCGGGTTCCTGCCCGACGACGAGGGTCTGGCACTCTACGAGGCCGCGCGTAACGTCATCGGCGGTGGGGTCGGAGTCGAAATCGGTACGTACTGCGGCAAATCCACGGTTCTGCTCGGCGCGGCAGCGCTTGATGCCGCGGGCGTGGTGTACACGATCGACCATCACCACGGGTCCGAGGAGCATCAGGTCGGGTGGGAATACCACGACGCCTCGATGGTCGATGTGCGTACCGGACTGTTCGATACGCTGATGACATTTCGGCACACCCTCGATGCCATGGCACTGCCCGAGCAGGTGATCGCGATCGTCGGCAGAAGCGCGGTCGTGGCCCGGGATTGGCGTATGCCGTTGCGGATGGTGTTCATCGACGGCGGCCATACCGACGAGGCAGCCCAACGGGATTTTGACGGCTGGGCCAGGTGGCTCGAGTGCGGGGGTGCGCTGATCATCCACGACGTTTTCGAGGATCCCCGCGATGGCGGTCAGGCGCCTTACCGCATCTACCGCCGCGCCATCGAGAGTGGGGCGTTCCAGGAGGTTTCGGCGACCGGATCGTTGCGGGTGCTCGAGCGCCTCAGCGGCGGTGCCGGCGAACCCGTCGATTAGCCGACCACGCACTCGCAGTCGAAGTCGTCTTCCAGGCCGCGGGGCAGGTCGGTACCGCGGAATATGCCGCTGGCCGGCGTGGCCGCCGACAGTGCGTCCGCGGCCAGAATGACCGCGGCGCCCGTCCAGGTGGTTCGCTCCACGGGCCAGCGCTTGCCGTCGGCATACACCAGGCCCGTCCAGTAGGAGCCGTCGGACTCCCGCAGATGCTGCATGTTGGCGAACTGTTCGAGTGCCGCGTCGCGTTCGTCCATGGCGTCCAGCGTCAGCACCAACTCGCATGTCTCGGCGCCGGTCACCCACGGCCTGTCGTCGACGCATCGGATGCCGAGCCCGCTCACCACAAAGTCGTCCCAGCGCTCATCGATGCGTGCGTGTGCCTGTTGCCCGCGCACTGCGCCGCCCAGGATGGGGTAGTACCAATCCATCGAATGGTGCGGCTTGTCTGTGAAGGCGTCCGGGTGTGCGACGATCGCGTGCGCAAGCCTGCCCACCGCCATCTCCCACTCCGGTTCCGCTTCCCCGATGTGGTCTGCGAGCGCCAGCGCGCAGCGAAGGCTCTGGTGAATACTGGCCGATCCGGTCAGGAGCGCCTCCTGCAGCGGCCCCGCGGGAGCATGCGCCCAGCAGATCCCGCCGGCGTCCAGTTGCAGGTCCAGGACGAAGTCGATTGCCGCGTGCACGGTTGGCCACATCTGCTCGGCGAACGTGTCGTCGCCCGTGGCCAGCGCGTAGTGCCATACCCCGGTCGCGATGTAGGCGCAGAAATTGCTATCGCTGTTGGCGTCCTCGACGACACCGGCCCTCACCTGCATCGGCCACGAGCCGTCGCTGCGCTGTTCCCGGCAGCACCATGCGTAGGCGGCGCGGGCGGGCTCCAGCAGTCCTGCCGCGGTGAGTGCCATGGCACACTCGACGTGGTCCCAGGGATCGGTGTGTCCGAACACCGACCACGGGATGGCTCCCGACGGTTCCTGTGTGCGGGCAATGGATATCGCCGTATCCAGACATTGTTGAGCGCTCAGGATGCCGTCGACCTCGGGAACCTCAGATCGTGGCAACGTCGACCGCCGGTTTCTCGAAGTAGAGCGCGACGCTCTTGCCGATCAGCGGGTCGAGCATCGCCTCCGCAGTTCGGGTGAGCAGCGGCCGCCGCATCATGTCCCATACCAGAATCCGGTGATACGCCGTTACCGCGGGGTGATCGGCCTTCTCCACGCCCACAGCGCATTTCAGCCACCAGAATGGTGAATGCAAGCCATGAGCGTGGTGAGTGTGGGTGAAGTGCATCCCGCGGTCCGCGATCTTGGCATGCAATTCGCTCGCCCGGTAGATTCGCACATGGCCGCCCTGGTTTGCGTGGTACTCGTCGGAAAGCAGCCAGCAGATTCGCTCGGGCAGCCAGCGCGGGACGGTAACAGCAAGCGTGCCACCGACTTTGAGCACACGCACCAGCTCGCCGATCGCTGCATCGTCGGCCGGGACGTGTTCGAGGATTTCCGAGGCGATTACGCAGTCGAACGTACCGTCGGCGTAGGGGAGCGCCAGCGCATCACCGACGGCGGCCGTCGCCCGCGCCCCGGCCGGCGCCTCGCCCGCGGCGGCCATTGCCTCGAACATCGTTGCGACGTTCTGGATTTCTTGGGCATCGTGGTCGAAGGCGATGACGTCGGCACCCCGCCGGTATGCCTCGAAGCTGTGCCGGCCCGCACCACAACCCACGTCGATGACCGTCGCGCCGGGTCCGACACCGAGTCGGGCGAAGTCGACCGTCAGCATGGCCGGACTCGGTCGATTGCGCGTCGGTACACGTTGACCGTTTGCGCGGCAACGGATTCCCACGAGTACACGTCGACCGCACGGCGTCGGCCGGCAGTACCCAGCCGATTGCGCCGGTCGGGGGAATCGAGCAGGTCACCCAGTACCTGGGTCAGCTCTTCGACATCACCAGGCGTCACCAATTCGGCGCACAGCCCTTTGGGGCCGAGCACTTCCGGCAGCGCGCCGGCGCGACTGGCCACGATCGGCGTACCACTGGCCATCGATTCGACCGCGGGCAGCGAGAACCCTTCGTACAGCGAAGGGATGCAGCAGATTTGGGCTGATGCCAGCAAGCCGGCCAGTTCCGCGTCGCTCAGTCCGCTGGAGATGCGCACGTTGTCGGCGATGCCGAGTTCGGCAATGAGCTTCTCGGTGGGGCCGTTGCTCTCCAGCCGGGCAACCAGTTGCAACTCGACGTCGCGTTCGGTGCGGAGTTTCGCCACGGCTTGCAGGAGGTTCGCGATCCCTTTGAGTGGAACGTCGGCACTTGCGATCGCAATGATGCGGCCTGCGACGCTAGGCGCCTGCGTGGGTGCGAACACTTCGGTGTCCACCCCGAGCGGCACAACCTGGAGTTGGCCCGGATGCACTCCGAAGTCTTCGGCGATGTCGGTAGCCGAGGCGCTCGAGACGGTGAGCAGGTCGGGAATCGAGCGGGCCACCCGTTTCTGCATGCCGGCGAATCCGTACCAGCGGTGTACCAGCGGCTTGCGCCACCACTGCGCGGCGGCCAGGTCGAGGACGCGATCGCGGGTGATCGGATGGTGCACGGTGGCCACGACGGGCACCCCCGAGGCCGCGATCCTCAACAGCCCGGTGCCCAGGCTCTGGTTGTCGTGCACCACGTCGAACTGGCCGCGGCGATCAGCCAGAATCCTGGCCGCGCGTAGTCCGAACGTACGGGGCTCGGGAAATCCCGCGGTCCACATCGTGGCCAGTTCGAGCATGTCGATGCGGTCGCGGATTTCACTTGGGCGGGGAACGCGGAACGGGTCGGGTTCTCGGTACAGGTCCAGACTGGGCACTTGGCGCAGCACCACGCGGGAATCCAGTCCGTCGGGGTAGGGCGGCCCGGAGAACACTTCGACGTGGTGGCCCAACTCGACCAGGCCGCGGCTGAGGTGCCGGACGTAGACGCCTTGCCCGCCGCAATGGGTCTTGCTGCGATAGGACAGCAGCGCGATTCGCAGGCTGGAACTCACGCGGCCCCTGTAATGTTGCCGGACATGTGTCTGGACTTTAATTCGGTGGGCTAACTGGCGCAACGCCGACCCCGGTTCTCCTCGTCGGCGGGGACTTCGGCGTCCGGCCGCTGTGATGCGGGCTGCATTGCCTATGACGGCAATTTTAGATGAGCCTAATGACTATGGAGTTTTCCCACGACCTGGACCGCGCGTCCTCATCTGCGAAAAGCGACCGCTTCACTGTACTTCTCGGGGCGAGATACGGTGTGAGGGTGCGAGCGCTGATCATCGTCGATGTGCAGAACGACTTCTGCGAAGACGGGTCGCTGCCAGTCCCGGGCGGGGCCGCGGTGGCCCGCGCCATCACCGATCGCCTGGCCGGCGATCACGGATACGACCACGTGGTGGCGACCAAGGACGCCCACATCGACCCGGGCGGCCACTTCTCCGGTCAACCCGACTATGAGTCTTCCTGGCCGGTGCACTGCGTGGTGCACACGTCCGGCGAGCAGTTTCATCCCGATCTCGACACCAGCGCGGTGGAAGCGGTCTTCCACAAGGGCGCCTATGCCGCTGCCTACAGCGGTTTCGAGGGCGCCGACGACAACGAGACGCCGCTGACGACTTGGCTTAGGGAACGGGGCGTCGACGAGGTCGACGTCGTCGGCATCGCAACCGATTACTGTGTAAGCGCCACCGCGCAGGATGCGGCCCGCGCCGGATTCACCACCCGGGTGCTGCTGGACCTGACCGCGGGGGTCGCACCCGAGTCGACCGCGCGGGCGTTGGCGGAACTTCGCGATGCCGACATCGAAATCGTTGGCCCCGGCATGGCCTGTGGACTGAGCGCGGCGGAGCAACCATGACATTCACCGATTCCGATCTACTGTCCACCGCCCGGCGGTCCCTGCAGGCTGCCGGCCTGCGCGACAGGTCCGGCTGGCTCGGCCTGTTCACCGCCGACGGCCGGGTCGAGGACCCGGTCGGTTCTGAGCCGCACATCGGGTACCACCAGATCGGCCGGTTCTACGACACCTTCATCGGCGGCCGGGAGATCAGCTTCTCGGACAGCAGAGCCGACCTCGTCGGCGGTTCCACGGTGGTCCGTGATCTCACGCTCAAGGTCGGGATGGGTGGGTCGGTCACGCTTTTTATCCCAGCCATCTTGACCTATGAGGTGCGTGCTGACGGCGATGAGCTGAAAATTACTGAGCTGCAGGCATATTGGGAGTTGACGCCGATGATGGTGCAATTCCTCGGGCATGGGTTGCCCGCGGTGCCAGCGGGTCTGGGGCTGATGCGTGCGTTGTTCGCCAACCAGGGCGCCGGGGGGGCGGCAGGGTTCCTGCGGGGTCTCCGGCGCCCAGGCGCCCCCCAACGTGCCCTTGTCGACGACCTGTTGCGCGCGCTGTCGGGGGGCGACGAACTCACGACCCGCCGGATCCTGGGCCAGGCATCGACGAACGTCGAACTCGAACACGTCGGTGAGCGGCTGAGAGGTTTGCGCAGCGACAAGGTGATCGCCGCGGGCCGGTCCATCGCGGCCTCGCTTCACCCGGTCGAGGGCGAGCCTGCGGCGGTGGTGATAGCGGACCTGGCCGACGGTCCCACGATCCGCCGGTTCAGGTTCTTCGGCTGACCCGGCGCGCGCAGGCCGCCGCCGCCCGCTCTCCGGCCTTCGGCTAGCTGCCCGTGACGGCCGCGAAGGCGGTGTCGAATTCCTGTGTCTGTTCGGCGGTGAGTGCGGGCCAGATCTTGAGCTTGTCCTTGATCTCCTGGGGAGGATTGATCAACACATTCTGCGACAGTTTCGGATCGATCTTGTTCAACTCGTCGGTCATGTCTGCCAGCACGGGCACGAACTGGGTGAACGCGACCAACTGGGCATAGTTCGGCTTGTCATAGACGAAGTCGATCCACGCTTCGGCGGCATTCTGGTTCTGTGTCGTGTACGGGATGACCTGGGTGTCGATGAACCAATTCCCGCCGCTTTCCGGCACCACGAACTGCAGGTCGGGGTTGTTCGGCCTGAAGCTGGACAACGTCGCCCGAATATGCCTGGGCGACAATGATATTGCCGGCATCGAGGTCGCCGGCATAGTCGTTGCCGGTGAACCGGCGAATCTGGCCTTTGTCCTTCTGCTCGCGCACCACGTCGACGGCTTTCTGGACGGTCGCCATCGTCGGATGCTCCGGGGAATTGCCCTGCGACTGCATGATCATGCCCAGCCCGTCCTGAGTATCCGAGAGCAGGCTCACCTTGCCTTTGAACGCGGGGTCCCACAGATCTTCGACCTTGGTGACCGGACGACCGGTGGCGGCCTGGTTGTAGGCCAACCCCACCATGCCGGTCAGGTACGGCGCGGTGTACTTGCGGCCCGGGTCGCCGGCCGCGTTGAGCAGATCGGGACGCAGGTTTTTCTTGTTCGGCACCCGCGCGTCGCGGATCTCGTTCAGCCAGCCCAGTTCCTTGAGCCGCATCGCCATGAACTGCGTGGGCACGACCAGGTCGGCGCCGATGTCGCGCTTGCGGGCCAGGGCTTCCTTGTTTTTGGCGAACCATTGCTGGTTGTCGTTGAAGTTTTCTTTGTAGTCGACGGTCAGGCCACTGGCCTTCTGGAATGTCGCGACGAAACCGTCGGCCATGTACAACGGCCAGTTGGAGATCCGCAGGTGACCTGTCGCCGGCGAGCCGTCGTCGGCCGGCGCGTTGGCGGAGCCGTCGCTTGATCTGCCGTTCTTACCGCACGCGGCCAGGAAGGACGGACCGAGAATCAGAGCCGCCGACGCAGCCGCGCCACCGCCCAGGAACCGCCGTCGCGAAGTGGGGTTTGCCGCGAGTCGGGCCAGCAGACCCTGATCGATGTTCTCGTGCTGTTGTGACATGGCCACTCTGCCTTTCGTCGTCCGGGAGGGTCCGCGCAAACGGTCTGGGATCAGGGCTCTGGAGCAATTCCTCGTCGGCGTGGACCCTCTCTGTCCGCGTGGATCAACAATCGCCCATCGTCCGGGTGGCCGCAACCGATTCCGTCATTGCGTTGGCCCGAAGTATTCCGGTGAGCCGCGGGTCCGGCGTCGTGGCGCGGCGGCGGAGCGACAGCCGGCGATTGCAGCGCCAGTCGCACCACGCATCTGTCGGCGATGTCGGTGGATCGCAGCAGTGGTATCGAAAAGCCCTGTCGCGCTTCGAACTTGATCAGAGCCACCGAGCTTCGGCAGGCCCTCGGCCGCGCGGATCGTAGCATGCTGCGTCGCCGCCGCGGAGTAGCATGCAGGCCGTGGTGGATGCGGAATCGCTGGCCGGTCGCCTCAAGGCCGCCGGTGCCGGCGACGTTCGTGCTGACACTTTGACCCGGGCGATGTACTCCTCGGACGCCTCGCTTTACCGGGTGCCCCCACTGGTCGTGGTGGCGCCCCGCGGCCCTGACGAGGTCGCGGCGGTGCTCGGGGTGTGCCGCACCGAAGGGGTGCCGCTGACCGCCCGCGGTGCGGGAACCTCGATCGCCGGCAACGCCGTCGGGCCCGGAGTTGTGCTCGACTTCAGCAGGCACATGAACCGGGTTCTGCGGATCGATTCCGATTCGCGCACCGCGACGGTTCAACCCGGCGTCGTGCAGGAGGCGCTGCAGCGCCAGGCTGCGCGCTACGGGCTGCGTTTCGGTCCTGACCCGTCTTCGTCGTCGCGCTGCACGGTGGGAGGCATGATCGGAAACAACGCATGCGGCACGCGGGCACTTGGCTACGGGCGTACGAGCGACAACGTGCTCGACGTTCGTGGGTTCACGGGCACCGTTGCAGAGTTGGATGATTCGGCGATACGTGGCGCCCTGCGCCTGGTCGGGCGAGCCGGGTTGGCCACCATCAGAACCGAGTTCGGCCGGTTCGGCCGACAGGGGTCGGGGTATGCGCTTGAAAGTCTGTTGCCGGAGAACGGCTTTGACATTAATCGACTGCTGGTTGGCAGCGAGGGCACACTGGCGATCGCCACCGAGGCGACCGTGCGCCTGGTGGCCGAACCGCAACAGCGTGTGCTGGTCGTTCTGGGTTTTCCCGACATCGCCGCAGCCGGGGACGCGACACCCCAGGTGCTGACCCACCGCCCGGTCGCCTGCGACGGCATCGATTCCCGCATCGTCGATGTCGTGCGGCATCGTCGTGGACCGCAGGCCGTCCCGCCGATGCCGAGTGGCACGGCATGGCTGTTCGTGGAGATCGCCGGTGAGGATCGTCACGCGACGATCGCACGGGCCGGACAACTGACCGCAGGCTGCGGGGCACTGGAATCTGCGGTGGTCACCGACTCCGCTGCCGCGTCCGCGCTGTGGCGCATCCGGGCTGACGGAGCCGGGTTGTCGGGACGCAGCCCCGCCGGCCTGCCGGCACATTCCGGGTGGGAGGACGCGGCGGTACCGCCCGCAGCGCTCGGCGACTACTTGCGGGACTTCGACGCCCTGATGACCGAATACCGGTTGACCGGCTTTCCGTACGGTCATTTCGGGGACGGCTGCCTGCACATCAGGATCGACTTTCCGTTGCGGCACCCCGGAGGCGTCAAGTTTTTCAGGGATTTCCTGACTGCCGCGGCGGGATTGGTTGGCCGCTACGGCGGTTCGCTGTCGGGTGAGCACGGTGACGGGCGCGCCCGCGCCGAACTGCTGCCCACCATGTATTCGGTCGCAGCCATCGAACTGATGGCGGCCGTCAAGAGTGTCTTCGATCCGCAGAATGTGCTCAACCCCGGTGTCATTGTCGACCCCCGGCCCCTCGACGCCGACCTGCGAGAACCGGCTGCGCAGGGGCTGCGCCGCGGACTGGCCCTGGCCTATCACGAGGACCGGGGCGATTTCACGCAGGCGGTGCACCGCTGCACCGGGGTTGGCAAGTGTCGCGCGGACAATCCTGCCGGCGGCGCTGTGATGTGCCCGTCGTATCAGGCGACGCGAGAGGAGAAGGATTCCACCCGTGGGCGCGCGCGGGTCCTTCAGGAGATGGTCAACGGCACGCTGATCACCGGCGGATGGCGGTCGCCAGAGGTGCACGAGGCGCTTGACTTGTGCCTGTCCTGCAAGGGTTGTCTGTCGGACTGCCCAACCGGAATCGACATGGCTGCCTACAAGTCCGAGGTGCTCTACCAGAGTTACAAAGGCCGGGTCCGGCCGCCGTCGCACTACAGCCTTGGCTGGTTGCCCTACTGGGCCCGGCTGGCCAGCCGGGTGCCGCGGGCCGTCAATTTCGGTGCCGGGTTGAGCGGCATCGGGCCGGCGGCGCTGGCGATGGCCGGCGTGGACCGTCGGCGAAGCATTCCACCGTTCGCACGCAAGACGTTTCGCGCCTGGTTCGCCGAGACCGCCGAGCAGCGGGGCAGTGCCGGCGACCCGGTGCTGATTTTCGTGGACTCGTTCACGAACTACTTTGCGCCCCAGGTAGGACAGGCCGTCGTGCGGGTTCTGCAGGCCGCCGGTTACGCGCCAAGGCTGACCGACAGGCAGCGATGCTGCGGGCTGACCTGGATATCCACCGGGCAGCTGGACACCGCCCGCAGGATTCTGGGCCGCACGGTGGCGGCGCTGTCCGAATTCACCGCAACCGGAGTTCCCGTGGTGGGCATGGAGCCGTCCTGTACGGCGGTGCTGCGATCCGATGCCGTCGAATTGCTTGGATCGGCCGAGGCTGCGGCGGTGTCGGCCAACACCCGCACCCTGGCCGAGCTACTCACACGGCGCGGTTGGCGGCCGCCCGCTCTGAACGCACGAACCGTCGTGGTCCAGCCGCACTGCCACCACCACGCGGTGATGGGCTGGGACACCGACGAACAGTTGCTCATGAACGCAGCGTGTGGAGGTGAAACGGCTAGGCGGCTGCTGTGGCATGGCGGGCAACTTCGGCGTGGAGAAGGGACACTACGAGGTTTCGGTGGCCGTCGCGGACCGGCAGCTGCGGCCCGCGGTGGCAGCGGCGGCGGCCGACACCGCGATCCTGGCCGACGGATTCTCGTGCCGGACCCAGTTGGCGGACCTCACCGACCGGCGCGGGCGGCACCTGGCCGAGTTCCTCGCGGACTGCCTTTAGGACACTCCAACCCGCCGTTCCGCCAGGTGCGGCCGCGTGACACGATGCCCGGATGACCGAACGTCCGGCACATTTCCTTGCTGTCGAAAGTGGGTTTCAGCCAACACGGTATGCCCTCAGCCACTGGGGTGAGGACCATCTGAACGGACCCGCAATCGTCGGACTCGCGGCGCACGCGATGGAAAGGGATTACGCGGAGACCGGATTCATGCCAACCCGCTTGACGGTCGATCTTTTCAGGGCGGCCCGCACAGCGCCGACGAAGGTGGACACCCTGCTGGTGCGCGAAGGGCGGCGGGTTCGGAATGTCGAATGCAATGTCGTGCAGGACGGGGTTGTGGTCGCCCGCGGAGTGATGGTGTCCTACCGCCGTTCGGCACCGCCGCCCGGCGAACTGTGGTCGTTCATCCCCGAGTTCACGGTCCCGCCCGATCTCGACACTGCCGACGCATGGGCGAGGCCGTACGTCGGCACCGACGAGGCGGGATGGAGTCGCACGATAGCGGATCACCAGAACGACTCGCGTACAAGGTTTATCGATCGTCCTGTCGACGTCATCGCCGGGCTGCGCAACTCACCGCTGGTCCGCGGCGCGATGATCGCGGAGTCGACTAGCCTCGTCACCAACCTCGGCAGCAGAGGCATCGGATACATCAACGGAGACCTCACGGTGGCGTTTGCGCGGCTGCCGGTTGACGGCTGGCTGGGCGCACAAGCCGACTCACACTGGGCCGCTGAAGGTATCGCAGTCGGCAGCGCGACCCTGTTTGACAATGCCGGCCCGTTCGGGACCGGGGTGGTGACGGCGCTCGCCAACCCTGCAGCGCAGATCGACTTCAAGAACTCCGGTTTCCAGGGCATGCGGACGGGCTAGCGGAAGGCTCAACCCCATTCGTGGTTCATTGCGCGGGAATCGACTGTCGCACCTGATGATTCGGCCTTGCCAGGGCCGGACCCCGACAGCCATATGAGCAACGTGGCCAACGCGGCCGTCGCTGCGCCGGCGAGGAAGATCGCTACGAATGCCTGTTCTCCCGGCAAGCCGGTGGCGCGCTGCGAATGGCCCAGCACAACCGCCACCACCGCGACGGCGATCGAACCTCCGACGGTTCGTGCGATCGCATTGACGCTGGTGGCCACGCCCGTCTCGGCTGACTCGGCCTCGCCGACCACCAGCGCTGGCAGTGCCCCATAGGCCAGGCTGATGTAGACGTTGGTCCAGGCGCCGGCGACGATCACCTGCCAGGGTGCCGAATGGGCCACTGCCAGGAAGGCGAAGCCGACAATCCCGGAGAGCGTGCCGGCCATCAGTATCCAGCGTGCCCCGAGCCGGTCGATCAGCCGGCCGCTGGCCATTGCCACGATGAAGCCGGTCAGCGCGCCCGGAAGGAGGAACGCCACGCTGGCCTGCAGAACCGTCGCGGAGAAGCCGTAACCTGCGGCCTCGCGCGGCATCTGCACGAACTGCGTCAACCCCAGAAAGCCGAAGTACAGACCCATTCCGACGAACACCGTCGCCAGATTGGTCAGCAGCATCGGCCAGCGGGTGAGCATCACGGTGGACACCAGCGGATGTGTGCGGCCGCATTCCCAGCGCCACCACCCGGTGAGCACCGCGACGCCCGCGCCGGCGCACGCGATCGTCGGCGCCGACGCCCAGCCCCACGCATTGCCCTGCGTGATCGCCAAGAGCGCCATAGTGAGCCCCGCCGCCAACCCCAGGGCGCCAACCCAGTCGACCGTTCCCTTGCCGACGCCGCGTCGCGACGGTACGACCAGCAGAACCACCGCGATCACCACGATCGTGAATACCGTCGTGAGCCAGAACACGCGGTGGTACCCGGCTGCACCGCTCATCAGCAGACCCGTGACCACCAGACCGGCGCCACCGCCAATGCCGAGCGTTCCGGACAGCACGGCCAGCGCCGGCACGAATTGTTGTTCGGACAATTCTTCGCGCAGGATCGTTACGCAGATCGGATAGAGCGAAAACGCTACGCCCTGCAGCACACGTGCGACGAGCAGAATCGGTAACGAGGATGTCGTCGCGCCGAGTAGCGAGCCGATCAGCACCGTCGTGAGCACCGCAACCAACACGTGTTTCTTGTTGTGCAGGTCGGCGAACCGTCCGATCAGGGGAGCGGCAGCGGCGGCCGCCAGGAGATTGGCGGTCACGGCCCAGCTCGCGGCCACCGAGGAGACGTCGAGCTGGCGAGCTATCACATTGAGCACCGGCACGACAGCGGTCTGCAGCAGTGCGACGGTCAGCGACGTCACACTTAGGGCAGCGACCAAACCGCCGGTGGAGGTGCGCGCACCGGCATGTGTCACCCGTCGAGTATGTCGGTTGAGGACGGGCGGGCGAGGCGGGGGAGTGCTGACGCGGGCGGGGCGGCGTGGTCGAATGACTCCCATGAGCCTCAATCGCGCTGCGCCGAAGGCGTTGACCGACGACGTGTTCAGGGGTCGCCGACCCAGCGGCTCGGGTGACTTGGCCGTCGAAACCCACGGCATCGCCCCAGTCGGCGAGGACGAGCGCTACGGACGACCGGAACGGATGTTCACCGTCTGGTTCGCTCCGCAAGTCACCATGACCGGCGTATTCACCGGAACACTCGCCGTGGCGCTCGGCCTGGGCTTCTGGCTGGGTGCGTTGGCCATGGTCATCGGTACGGTTCTGGGGTCGCTGGTGGTCGGTTACCTGTCGACCTGGGGCCCTCGCACCGGGACGGCGCAACTGCCCAATGCGCGGATGGCCTTCGGCGGCGCCGTGGTGTTGCCCGCCGTCCTGCAATGGTTTACCTCGATTGCCTGGGACGGACTGGTCGGATTGTTCGGGGGCGAAGCGCTGTCGGTGTTGTTGGGCATCCCGTTCTGGGTGGCGGTGCTGATTGTGCTCGGACTACAGGGCGCGGTCGGATTCTTCGGGTACGAGTTGATTCATCGCATGCAGGCTGTGCTGACCGTCGTCCTGTTTGCGACCTTCCTGCTGTTCGCCGTCAAGCTGGTGGGCGGGCACCAGGTGATCACTCCACCCACAGTGCAGGAGCAGCCCCGACCTGGTCGGCGCTTTCGTCCTGGAGGTGACCATCGCGCTGAGCCTGGCGATCTCGTGGGCGAGCTATGCCGCCGACTTCAGCCGCTACCTGCCGGTGGAGTCGTCGTCTGCCAAGGTGTTCGGCTACAGCTTTGCCGGCATCTTTTCGGCGTTCGTTTTCGTCCAGGGGATTGGTATCGCAGGCGCGCAGGTGCTGTCCGAGCAGACGGCGCTGGGCGTGCGAACCGTGATGGGCGGCGGGATGCTGGGTGCGCTTGCGTTGCTTGCGATCGCGTTGGCATCGATCGGCTCCAGTGCGATGAATGACTACAGCGGGTCCCTGGCGCTGCAGACGATGGGGGTGCGCGTGCGGCGGCCGCTCTCTGCCGTCGTTGTGACGGCGTTGGCATTCATGCTGATCATGTGGCTGCATGCCGGTGACACCGTGTCCCGGTTCCAGGACGTGCTGCTGCTCGTCGGCTACTGGATCCCCGCGTTCGTCGCGATCGTCGTGATCGACTGGATGTTGCGAATCGATGGGCGCCGCGGCATCAACCCCGCACTGGAGCACACTGAGCGCGCCGATGCGGCCGCAGCGGTGGTCGTGTTTGTGCTGGCCTATGCGGCGGCAGTTCCCTTCATGAACACTTCATTGATCGAGGGGCCGGTGGCACGGGCCTGGCACGGCGCAGATACTGCGTACTTCGTGAATTTCGTGGTCGCCGCCGTGCTCTATGGCGGATGGCGGATGGTGCGGCGCGCCATGGGGACGCGGGTCCGGGGCCTGTCGGGCGGCATCGGCCGGTGACCTATTCGATGCCCCTTTCGGACCTAGGATGCCTGAGGTGAGGGAGGTCCGGCTTTGTGACCGGCCGCGTCGCGACGGCGCGCGGCCATGCCGGACAGCGCCTCGAGCACGACTCGGTGGGCGGCATTGACGGTCAACTCCGCATGGTCGTATGCCGGTGCCACCTCGACGACATCCACACCCGCGACATCGTGCTCGTAACAGAGCTGCCGCACCATCCGAAGCAAGTCGGCGCTGGTGATTCCGCCGGGTTCAGGTGTGCCGGTGCCGGGTGCGTAAGCCGGGTCCAGGACATCGATGTCGACCGAGAGATACAGCTTCTCGGCCTTGTCCAACGCCTCGTCGACCGCTGTGTGCATGACCTCCTTGAAGCCGCGGTCCCAAATCTCCTGCATCGTGTGCCAGGTCATGCCTTGCTCGAGCATCCATTCGAAGGTGTCCTGGGGAGGCCAGTATCCGCGGAGGCCGACCTGGACGAAGTGGGTGCCGGGCACTGCGCCGGACTCGATTAGCCGGCGCATGGGCGTGCCATGGCTGGCGAGGTTGCCCTCGATGATGTCGGCGGTGTCGGCGTGCGCGTCGAAATGGACGATGCCGACGTTGCCGTAGCCGTGCACGTCGGCGACGGCAGTGGCGGCCGGCCAGGTGATCGAGTGGTCACCGCCCAGGATCACCGGCACGATGCCGCGCGAGGCGATGGTGTAGACCCGCTCGCGGATGTTGTCATGGCAGACCTGGGTCTGGCCGTGCGGGCAGTAGGCGTCACCGAAGTCGACGACCTCCAGCCAGTCGAAGATCTCCAGACCGAGGTCCAGGTGATAGGTCCCGGGTTCGTATGCCGTGGCCCGGATCGCCCGCGGGCCGAAGCGGGCGCCGGGGCGATTGGTGGTGCCCACGTCGAACGGCGCCCCGACGATCGCGACGTCAGGGCGCCACGAGTCCAGCTGTTCCGGTTCGGTCAGAAACGGTCGATGCCCGAACGACACCATCCCCGAATACGCGATCTCGAGCTGCTCAACCATCCCCGGCGGTAATTCGCGCCCCGGGCGGCGATCGTGGTCACGGCCCATATGCTGACGATACTGCGGGCGGGCTTACTTTTGATTGCACTGGCGGCACTTCAGCGGGAGGGTGGCGAATGCGGCCTGTTGACTTCGACGGTGCCGGCATCCCGCCGGGTGTGCGTCGGCGCGTAATGGTCGATTGCGGCTCCCCGGCGTGAGACGGTATCTGCACTATGGACACGTTCGATTACTTGACCTACGAGGAGTGGGGTCGCCGATTCTTCGAGGTGGCCGTGACCGAACAACGCGTCGCGGCAGCGTTCGCCGCGATCGCCGGTGACGAATTCGTGTTGGGTCCGATGGCCCAGGGCCCGGGGCGGATCGCCAAGGTCACGGCGAAAGTGATGATCGGCGAACCTCAGGCCACCCGGCACCTCGGCGAAACCATGACCTTCGACATCCGCATCCCGCTCGACCTCGACCTGACCGTCGACCTGCGTCTGGACAAACAGCGTTTCACCGTGGACGGCGAGGTGGCGCTGCGTGCAACGGCCCGGGCGGCCCGTCCCTTGATCCTGGTCATCGACGTCGCCAAGCCGCGGCCGACCGACATCAGCGTGCATGTGTCGTCACGGTCGATCCGCGGAGAGATCGTGCGCATCATCGGCGGCGTCGACGGTGAGATCCGGCGATTCACCGCCGCACACGTCGCAAATCAAATCGACGCACCCGAGTCGAAAGAAGCGCAGGTCATCAATGTCGAGCACATGATCGACACGGCCTGGACGGGCGTCTAGCGCTGCTGGCGGGTCACGGTGAACCCGGCCAGCCAGTCCTCGTGCATACCGCCGTCGATCAGCACCCGCCACTGATAGCGCTGACCCTCTTGCAGGTTCAGCACGGGAATGGTCGCGATGAAGGGGATCGTCACCGGTGTCCCCTCGGGATGGACGGGCTGGCGCCGGGCTTTGATGACCCCGTGCTCCGTTCGAGCGACGCGCAGACCGTCGCTGTCGACGAGTTCGGCGCGGATCGGGAAGGACGTTCCAAGCTCGGACCAGTTCACCTCGACGAAAATGATCAGTGCGTGCTGGGGAACTGGCGTTGGAGTTGTGGTCCAGCCCAGGCCGAGGGCGTGCACTGTTCCGCGTTGGTCCAATTCGCCACTGTGCGCCAGCAATACGATCGCTCTCATTGCCACGCGATCCTAACGAGCAAGTCGTTGCCGCGAACGGCGTTGTTCAGGAGTCTGAGGTACCTCGCACTCACCAGAGCGGCCCTACAGAACGACATGGCTCACGCACCGACGCTGGGCGCGTGTGGGATAGCCTATGTGCAGTCGTGGACACCACGATCACTTGCCTGGTTCAGATCACAGCCTTGCGAGACAGGACATGTGAAACTCCAATTCGCGGTTACCAGAAACGAGGTGGGTCTCTTGGACGCGCAGCACGGTACGCCATCTACCAATCCCGAACTGGCAAACTTCGACGAGAAGTGGATCGGTTCCGTCGCGGTGGTATCCGCGTCGGGAGCTATCGACATGCTCACGGCGCCCGAACTTGCGCACCGCATCGAGGCGACATTGCTCAAGCAGCCCAAAGCTGTGGTCGTCGACCTGACCGATGTCGATTTCCTGGCTTCGGCCGGCATGCAGGTTCTCGTGGCCGCCCATGAGGCGGCATCCGGTGCGCGGTTGGTTGTGGCAGCCGACGGGCCGGCCACCAGTCGTCCACTGAAAATCACGGGCATCACCGACATCATCGACCTGTATCCGACTCTCGACGAGGCACTGGAAAATGTCGCGGTGTGAGCACAGCGGGAGCGGGTAGTCACAAGGCACCATGGAGACCCCGGGGCAGGCAGTGGACAGTGCGGACGCATCCTTCGTCCGTGTCGTGGCTGCTGACGCCCGGACAGTGGGGTCGATCAGGTCCGAATTCGCACAGTGGCTTCGAGGCCACCTGGCCCTCGACGAGGAGCGCACGAGCGATGTCGTGCTCGCCGTCAACGAGGCTTTGGCGAATGCTGCGGAGTTCGCCTACATCACATTCCCGGAATCAGGAACGGTAGCGATAGAAGCGATCCACAGTGCGGCGGCCGCAAGCCTGGTCGTGGTGGTGTCCGATCGCGGCGTCTGGCGTCACGTGGAGCCCGCCGAACGCCGACACACCCGCGGCCGGGGGATTCCCTTGATGCGCGCACTGTCCGACGGCGCCACGATCGAATCCTCACCGCAGGGAACTCGGGTGCAGTTGCGCTTCGATGGTTGCGCTGCCGTGCCGGACCGTCCAGGCGCGATGTCGGACGCCCGAGCGGCCCGCGCCGACCCATCCCGGCCGGCTCGATCACGCTGAGTCTCGGGCGCGGCCCCGCGCGATCTTCTCGTCACGGGCGCCGGTGTCGCGGCCCAAGAGGACGGTGCCGGCCAGCATTGCAGCCACCGCGATCGGCAGCGCAAGCAGTGCCGGCCCGCGGGCGGTGAACTGCTCATCCAATACCAGGATGCCCAGCACGACCGCCACCACGGGCTCCAGGACCAGCATTGTCGGCACCGATGTCTGCAGGGCGCCGGCATGGAACGCCGACTGCTGGAGCAACGTGCCTGTGACGGCCACGATGATCAACAGATAGGGAGCCGGTGTGGCCAGCGTGGCCTGCCACCCATCCGCCGCGAGTCGGTGGGTGCAGATCTTGGTCAGTAACGCGACCAATCCGAACATCGTCCCTACGGCAATCGCCAACAGCACCGCGCGACGGGTGCCAATGTTGCGCGCGGCTCCGACCACGCAGAAAGTGAGCAGCGATATGCAGACCGCGCCGACGGTGAGCGCGGTTGCGAGGCTGGGTTGGAAACTGCCTTCCTGCGGGCGGCCCACCAGCACGAAAATGGCCAAACCGAGGGTCAGCAGCCCCGCCCATGCCCATTCCGCACGGGTGACACGGTCGCCGGCGATGTGGGCACTGATCGGCAGGGCGAACATCAACGCCGACGCCAGCAGCGGCTGCACGAGCAACAGCGAGCCGTGGGTCAAGGCCAACGCCTGGAACACGTACCCCAAGAACGCGCTCCCGGTGCCGGCCCACCACAGCGGGTTGCGCACCAACGCGACCACGATGACCGGAGTCATGCCGTGCTCGGCGGGGACATGCCGGGTGGCCAGCTGACGCACGACGATCCCGACCGCAGCGCAGAGTGCGGCAAGCAGCGCGAGCACAACGACGATCACCTGCGTCATGGCTCAACCTCCTGAGGCGAGTGATCTCCGAGAGACAGTACTTAGCTGTCGGGGACGATAGGTGAACAGGTCCTTCAGCGTCACGGACTCGACCCAAACAGATCTGCCCCCGGCGGACGGCGGGTATGCGCCGTATCGCCCGGGATCGCCATGACTATTTGGGACTATTTCGTCCCGAAGATCCGGTCGCCGGCGTCGCCGAGCCCGGGCAGGATGTAACCGTGCTCGTCGAGCCGGCGGTCGACGGCGGCGGTGAAGACGGGGACATCGGGGTGGGCGTCGCCCATCGCCGCGATGCCCTCGGGGCACGTCAGCAGGCAGACGAACTTGATCGACTTGGGGCTTTGCTCCTTGAGCCGGTCGACCGCGGCCACCGCCGAGTTGCCGGTTGCCAGCATGGGATCGACCACCACCACGTCGCGTTCGTTCAGACCGGCCGGCATCTTGAAGTAGTATTCGACGGCCACAAGCGTTTTGGGGTCGCGGTACAGACCGATATGACCGACCCGGGCGCCGGGAACCACACCGAGCATGCCGTCGAGGATGCCGGTTCCGGCACGCAGGATCGACACGAAGACCAGTTTCTTACCGTCCACTACCCGCCCGGTCGTCCACTCCAGCGGAGTCTCGACTTCGACATCGTGCAGCGGTAAGTCCCGCAGCACCTCATAGGCCATCAAGGCCGAGATCTCGTTCAACAGCCGCCGGAAGCTGTTGGTGGAGACACTCTTTCGGCGCATCAAAGTGAGTTTGTGCTGGACCAGGGGGTGGTCGACCAGATGTACGTTCTGCATGCTCGCCGCCATTCTAGAAGACCGTACCGTCGCTGACGATGTTCAGGGCCGGTCGGCCGTCACGCAGGCGCTGCGCCGTGGCCCGCCCGGCGGCCCAGGTTCCGCCCTCCAGCACGCAGGCCAGCGGCATCTGTTGCTGGTCGGTACCGAGCCCGGCTCGGATCAGTACGGCCAATTCGTCCAGCAGCGCAACGGTCAGCGCGCGCCACTCCACCACCAACTCGTCGCCGACCTTCCAGGGCCGCACGGAAAGGCCCGCGTCACGCAGCTGAAGCACCCCGGTGTCGAGCAGCAGGCCACCGTTGCGGTACTCGGGGAGGCCGGTCAGCGAGTCCAGCCTCGTCACGTGAACACCGCACCACTGCAGTGGTTCGATCAAGGAGTAGGTGAGCCATTGCGACAGCTTGTGGAACGGCATCCACCCGCGGGTCAGGCCCGGACCGGGCGCGGCATCGTGTCGCCAGCAATCACCCAGGTGCTGGTCGCCGATGACGTTGCCGGCCGGCCAGACGGCCGCAAACGACGTCAGCAGGTGGTTCAGGATCGCATCCGCGGTCACCGGCGGACCGTCGGCCAGCACGTCAAGCAGCCCGCCGGGGCGCCCCGCCGGTCCGAATGCCTGCGGCTGGCGTGCCATCGCGTCGCCCAGCCTGTGCAGCAGCGCCACCCGCCCATGCAGGCCGACAAGCGGATTGTCGGGGCGCACCTGTAATGCCCCGGCCAACTTGTCGGCGGTCAGGGCCCGCAGTCCCGATGCGTCCACTTGGAGGGGGCGGGTGGGGTCTGCGGAGAACAGGCCCGCGGTGAAAGCATGAAAGGTCGCGACGGCCAGCCCTTCCGACCGGGGGTAGTCCTTGCCGGCTTCGCGGTAGTGCCACCGGGCTCCTGCTCCGGCGTCGAGAAGCACGCTCACCACGGCGAGGTCGATGTGGGCGCGGGCGCGAGTCGGCGGGTCGCATCCCGACAATTTGTGGTCGAGATCCGCGCGGCGATCAATCCCGCCTGTCTCGAAGTGGCGCCAGCGACTGTGATAGGGGACGGCCAGATCGGGGTACCGCCTGCGCATGATGTCGGTGACCACAGCCGCGGCCGCGGGTAATGCCTCATCGTGCACGGTGAACCAGTGCGACTGTCCCGCGCGCGCCCGTCCGAGCAGGTGCCCGGCACGATCGCGGATCGCTGCGGTGCTGCGCAACACCGCAGCCGCCCCCGCCGGCAAATTCGCGTTGGCAACGGGATCCGCAAAGGGAGTCGGGTCGGCCAGGCTCACCCGGACAGCCCCCGCCCCTTGGGTTTCCTCAGTTCTTCCTCGTCGGGAATCGGTCCGGGCGTGAAGTAGCCCGCAGCCATCTTCGCGTCGATCTCCACCCGGGCGTCCGCCGGGATGAGTTCGTCAGGGATGTTCACCCGGTCGACGACTTCGATACCAGCGCCGGTGATGGCGTCGTACTTGATGTTGCTCATCGACACCAGGCGATGGATCTTGGTGATGCCGAGCCAGTGCAGGACATCGGGCATGAGTTCCTGAAAACGCATGTCCTGGACGCCTGCCACGCACTCGGTGCGGGCGAAGTAGTTGTCGGCGGTGTCGCCGCCTTGTTGGCGTTTGCGAGCGTTGTAGACCAGGAACTTGGTCACCTCGCCGAGAGCGCGGCCCTCCTTGCGGGAGTAAGCCACCAGGCCGACACCGCCGCACTGGGCGCCGCGAATGCATTCCTCGATCGCGTGGATGAGATATGGGCGGCAGGTGCAGATGTCGGATCCGAAGACGTCCGAGCCGTTGCACTCGTCGTGGACGCGGACGGTCAGCTCGATTCCCGGATCGGCCAAATCGCTTGCGCTGCCGAAGATGTAGATGGTCTGACCGCCGATGGGCGGCAGAAACACCTCGAGGTCGGACCGCGTGACAAGCTCCGGGTACATTCCGCCGGTTTCCTCGAAAAGCGCTCGCCGCAAATCGCTCTCGCCGCAACCGAAGCGGGCTGCGACGCCGGGCAGGTGCCAGACCGGTTCAATCGCGGCTTTGGTGACCACCGCAGCGCCACCGGGCAGCAGCACGCGGCCGTCGGGGCGCAGTCGGCCTCTGCCCATCGCGTCGGCGATATCGGGCAATATCACGTGCGCCTTGGTCACAGCTATGGTCGGGCGGATGTCGTGGCCGGCAGCCAGTTCGGCCGCGAACACGTCCGCGACGGTGGCGCCCCACGGATCGAGGCTCACGATCCTGCCGGGTTCGCTCCACTGCCCATATGGACCCACTACATCGGTGGGAGCGGTGTTGGTGAGGTCGGCCCGATGCTCCCGCGACAGCGCGCCCGCAGCCACCGCCAGCGCCCGGTAGACACCGTACGAGCCGCTGTGGGTACCGATCACGTTACGGCGGGCGCGGCTGGTGGTGGTGCCGATGACGGGCCCTCGTTCAGTAGCGGTCGGGGCACCCCAGCGGATCGGCAGAGCATGCATGCCGGCGTTGTGGGACGTCAGTCGGATATGGCCGGACACCCGTGGTCCGCCGGGCGTCAGCGCCGCACCGGCGTCAGCGGTCATCTTCGCTCCTCGGTCGAGCCCCATCGGAATGCGCCAGCATAGCGACTGTGCGGGATTGCTGCCGGGACGTCGACATCGTGCCCGGCGCGGCCCGGCAGATCCTCGGGGCGGCGCCTGCGCGTCGGGTTACGTCACCCACTCCGGCTGCTGGTCGACCGCAACGGCGCTGAAATCCTTGTGCCCCAGTCCGGCGACCGTACCGCCGTCGACGACGAACTCCGACCCGGTGGAATAGCTCGACTCGTCGCTGGCCAGGTAGACCACAAGGTTGGACACCTCGATCGGCTCGGCCGCCCGGCCGAGGGCGGTCTGGAAGATGTCTTCGGGAATCCAGTCGCTCATCGGGGTCTTGACCAGGCCGGGGTGAATCGAATTGACGCGAATACCGCTGGGCCCCAATTCCAAAGCCGTCGACTTCGTCAGTCCGCGCACGGCGAACTTGCTGGCGGTGTAGCCATGGCTGGCGATGGTGCCGGCAAGCCCTTCGATGGAGGAGATGTTGATGATCGACCCTTGGCCGGCCTGCTTCATCGGTGCGACCACCGCCCGGATGCCAAGGAAGACGCCGGTCAGATTGATGTCGAGGATGCGGTGCCATTCGCTCAGCGCGTAGTCCTCGACAGTGCCGATGTTCAGGATGCCCGCGTTGTTGACCAGGATGTGCGCCCCGCCGAATTCGGTCAGCGCTGTGTCGACTGCGGACGTCCACTGGTCGGGCTGGGTGACGTCGAGGTGGACATAGCGGACCGCGTCGCCCAGGTCGGCGGCCAGCGCCTGACCTTGGTCATCGAGGATGTCACCGAACACCACTCGGGCGCCTTCGGCCACCATGGCCCGCACATGCGAGGCACCCATTCCCCGGGCGCCCCCGCTGACCAGTGCGACCTTTCCCGCCAAACGTCCGTACATGGCTTCCTCCCGTTGCCTCGATGCGTTTCAGGATCGTAGTTCGTAGTCGTCCGGGTTGGGTCGGTTGGTCCACTTCCAGTAGTCGACCATCCGCCAGGGCAGCAGGGTCGGTACGTCGCCGGTCGAATTCTTGTAGTGGCTGGAGACCGCGGGTGCGTGTACACCATGGTTTTGGCCATTGGTAGCGGGACCGTATGCGGGCTCGCGATGTCTGCGTGCCGTTCATCCGACCGTCAGGGGCTGGAGACGGAATCGTTGAGATCGATGTCGGTCGACATCGAGTTGGCCGGAGCAGGGGAGCAGAAGACATCCTTGCGCGCGAGCACGCCGGCGAGTGCGACGGCGAACAGGATAGACGACGTGGCGACGACGATCGATATGCCGCAATGCGCGTAGAGGAATCCACCTGCGGTCGATCCGGCGACGATGCCGACTTGGAATGCGGATACGTACAGTGCCGAAGCCTCCTCGGGGTCGTCGGGCGACGTGCGTATCGCGGCCGATTGCAGCATGGGCGGCAACGTGGCCGCCGATGCCCCCCAGACGATGACGGCCCCGATGCCGACAGCAGAGCGCAACGGGCCCGCGCCCGTGAATGCCAGCGCGCCGAGGCTCCAGAATGCGAGACACAAAACGGCGAGGCCGGTTGCTACCGCGGCATGCGGGCGTTGGTCGATTGCTCGTGCGAGCAGCGTCATCGCGATGAGCCCCGCAACCCCGTAGGCGGCGAGCACCACGGATTCCATCCCGCCATCGACGCGAGCGACGTCCCTGATGACTGCGACGATGTAGGTGTAGCAGGCGAAGTGGGCCGTGACGCCGATGAGCGTCAACACGCACAACGCGCCGAGCTGGGCGCCAGGGTGCGGCCACCGTCTCCTCACCCGGGCGGCGTCGGCCCGGCCGGGTACAAGGGGTACGACAGGCATGGCAGGTAGGACGATCCTTGCCAGCATGGTGATCGTTGCAGCGGCGATCGCCATCACCGCCACGGTAGGCCGCCAACCCCAGGCCTGGCTCATGGCGGAGGTCAGGGGGTTGCCGACGATCAAGGCCGCCGACGTTCCGAGGTAGACCGCCGTGGTAGCCCGCCCGGTGTGCGTCGCCGGGACCAGTCGGGCCGCGAGCGGTGCAACAGTCGACCACATCAGACCGTGCGTGGTTGCGCACACCACCCGGCACACGGCGAGCAGCGCCAAGCTCGGAGCGATCGCCGAGAGGGCCTGCGACACCGTCAGACACATCAGAGTCAGGATGAGCACACGGCGCCGAGGCCACTGTGCGGTGCATCGGGCCAGCGGCAGAGTGGTCATCACACTGATGAAAGCGTAAGCAGCGGTGAGCATTCCGACGTGCGCTTCACTGACATGGAGATCGGACGCAATGGCGGGCATGGCCCCGATGGGAGCCAGCTCGGCGAGGACGTAGACGTAGGCCGCAAGAGCCAACACCGCCAACTGGGCGACGACGCGGGTGCTCCACCGGAAATGCGCACCTGATTCGGATGGCCTGCTCTCGACAGCGGTCAGCTGCATGCGGGCGTGACGTCCAGGGCGGCGTAGATCTCGTTCGAGAGTGCGACGCTGCGCGGATCCGCACTTGCTTTGGTGGCATCGAACCGGTTCATTACGTACGCGTATCCGATTCGGTGCTCGAGATCGACGAAGGCGTACGAGCCACCCGAACCCCCGTGACCGAAGATGCCCGGATTCGGGCCGGCCACACCTCGCTGGTTGAGCATGTAGCCCAGGCCCCACCCGTGGTCAGCCACGCGCGGTCCCAAAACCACGTCGGTCTCCAGTCCGCCCTGCGGCGTCCGGCAGGTGTCCATCAGCGCGCGACTGACGACTTTCTCCTGAGCCATGGCGTTGTAGAACGTGGCCATGCCCAATGCCGAGACGTGTGCGTTCGTTGCGGGGAACTCTGCCGAACGCCAACTGGCGATGGCCTGCGAGCTCAGTTCGTCATCAGGGATGAATCCCATTGCCACGGCCAATCCGGCCTTTTCGTGCTCGGCCAACGAGGTGGGATGCTCTGGTGCGCCGCCTGCGGCCAGCACGTCGCGGATGTGCGGCTTGTTGATCATCTCCGCGCATCGGTCGTGATCTCGTTCCGGCAGACCGATGAACACGTCGGCGTTCAGTGGCCGGGCGATCTCGTCCCGCAGGAACTCGCCCACGGTCCGGCCTGTGATGCGTTTCGACCAATTCACCGAGGATGAAGCCGAATGTGACCATGTGATAGCCCTGTGCGGTCCCGGGCGTCCACCAGGGCTCAGCTGCGGCGAGCCTCGCGCAAACGCCGTCCCAGTCCAAGGACTCGGTTGGGCTCATTCTGCGTTGCGGCCCGATGACGCCTGAGCGGTGTGACATCACCATCGCGACGGTGATGGACTGCTTCTCCGACTGGGCGAATTCCGGCCAGTAGGCTGCCACCGGCTTGTTCAGGTCGAGCTCGCCGCGCTCGGCCAGTAGGTGTACGCAGGTGCTGGTCAATCCCTTGGACCCGGAGAACACACTGGCCAAAGTGTCCTGTTGCCAAGGCCGTTCGGTGTCGGCATCCTGCCAGCCGCCCCACAGGTTGACGACCAGATCGCCGTCGACCCAGGCAGCCACTGCGGCGCCTACTTCGCCGCGCAGGGCGAAATTCCGTTCGAACTCTTCACGAACCTCGTCGAACTCGGGCGCGCAGAACCCGGCAATCGGAACCTGGCCGGTTGTCAGATCCGTTATCGTAGGAACGCTTGAAAGACACACCACACCATTTCACTGGTCCGCGTGAACAAATGTGTCACAGGCGGTGATCCGATTCGGTGGCGGAATCATTTCGTGACGCAAACGGGACGGTGCACCTGGGAGGCGCTAGCCTTTGCTTGCGAGTCGCTTCGGTGCACAGCGCCGATTCGGTGATAGATCCGAGCCGGCCAAACGAGAAAGGCACCGGAAGCCATGACCGAACGACAGCACAACAGGGCACCCGCAAGGGCCGCCCTGACGGCAGTGATCGCTGCGGCAGGTGCGCTGGCTATGGCCGGCCAGGCAGGGGCGGATCCGGCGGTACCCGGACCGACGCCGACACCCGCTGTGCCCGGTGCGGCCACTCCCGCGCCCGGTCAATCCGCGGCGGCGGCCGTGGAAGCGGCGGTAGCTTTGCCTGCACCGCCGCCTGTCGGCGCACCACCGGTGCCCGAGATACAGAACCCCGCTTACGGCCGCGGTCAGAGTCCAGGTCAGCTGGGGTATCTCAGGGATATGTGGCACACCTTCAACAGCGGTAACCCGCTCGACGCATTCATGGCGCCGCCGGAACAGGCACTGGGGGCGCCCCCTGGAGCTGGTCCGCCGCCGAAACTGCCACCCGGTTTCGTATCGCTGACGGCCCCCGAGTCCTCGACCGGCTCGATGCCGGGGTTTGCGCCCGGCCCGCTGCCGGGGGCAGCGCAAGCTCCCGTGCCGGCGCCCGATGCGGCTGAACCCCCGATGACGGAGTCACCGACGATGGTGCCCTGACGCCTGGCACCGCCGTGAGGACTGGACGGTCATTGGAAAAAGGCCGCACCCGCTCGATACGGTCGGAAGCATGTTGTCCACGGTCGCTTTTCGTGGTTATCGGTCGTTGCGCGATGTCGTATTGCCATTGGGCCGGCTGACGCTGGTCACCGGAGCCAACGGCACCGGCAAGTCGTCGGTCTACCGGGCTCTGCGACTCTTGGCCGATTGCGGCCGCGGCGAAGTCATCGGATCGTTGGCCCGTGACCCCTTACCAGCGTCGAAGCGCGCCGCAGCGCCGCACCGGCTGTTCATCGGTCCAGCCCGCCGCGCCGACTGGAGGCCGCCGTCACGGCGCGTGAAAGTGGGCACTCGCACGCCGACGCTCTCCGATGACGGCGCCGATGTGGCCGCAGCCATCCAGACGATCGTCGAGGCAGGTTCGGGCGCCGGTTCCGGTGAGCTGCAACGTGCGGTGGCTGACGCATTCAGCGGCGCTTCAGTCTCGGTGGTGGCCACGGACGGGGTGTTTGACCTGCAGGTGCGACAACCCGGGATGTTGCGGCCATTGCGGGCTTCTGAACTGTCTGACGGCACTCTGCGATTTCTGTTGTGGGCAGCCGCACTGCTTGCCCCGGAACCGCCTTCGCTGATGGTGCTCAATGAGCCCGAAACGTCGCTGCACCCCGACCTGATCGGCCCGCTGGCGATGCTGGTCCGCGCCGCGGCGGCAACCACCCAGACAGTGGTTGTCACGCAGGCAAGGTAGTGCATTTTCCGCCGGACCGGACTCCGGACGGCCACGGGCGACTACGTCGAGGACGGCGGTGGTGTTGACGTAGCGCAATCACGTTTACCGCCTTGTTCGCTGGCGCGACCGCCTGACTATCCATCGGCCCCAAACTCAGCCCATCGGCCCAAATCAGCGTTACATGTAACATCGCACCATGGCGGTGAGGGAAAGAGTCGGCGAGTACCGACGACGGATGCGTGAGCGCGGCCTCCGGCCACTGCAGGTCTGGGTGCCTGACGTACGGACTGAGACTTTCGCGGTCGAGGCGCACAAGCAGTCCTCGCTGGTCGCGCGAGCAGACGAAAACAACGACGACCAGGACTTCTTCGAGGCAGTCTCGACACGGTGGGACGAGGAGTGAATCGAGGGGAGATTTGGACGGTCGCAGGGGGGGTCTACGCGGCGAAGCCGCGTCCGGCGGTGATCGTTCAGGATGACCTCTTCGATGCGACGAGTTCGGTAACTGTCGCGCCGATGACCAGCACGCTGTTGGATGCGCCGCTGATACGCATCCGCATCAACGGCGGAGACGGGCGACTTTCGGGACTCGATCACGATAGCGATGTGATGGTCGACAAGCTCACAACGGTCAGAAGGTCGGATCTCCATGCCCGGGTGGGCCGACTAACGGCGGAGCAACTCGTCGAGATCGAGCGGGCAATGATGGCCTTCCTCGGCCTTGCTCGGTAGTGAAACTCGTTGGGGCCGCAGTGCAAAGGCGACGTTTACTGGTAACCCGCCATATTCGATTCGGCCGTACTCCTTCGACTCGCCATCGGTGACTTCGGCTGATGAGACGAGGCGACGCCCGACGGCCCGGCGGCAGTACCTGACCCACTTTGGCCCGCGCGGATCGGCTGGCCTGCATTGCGATCGTTTGCTAGAGGTGCTGACACCGACGCACCAACCCCAGGGGCCAGGCACGTTCCCTCCGGCTCGGCTATTAGGACTGAGACGCAGTGCGCGGCCATCAGCGCGGCGAGGCGCCAGGCAGGCCAGCGGAATCGCCATCGACGCCTGGATGTAGAACCTGGGAGTCGTCCTGCTCAAGCGGGAGGGCGAGGTCCGGTGGTACTCGAAATTGCCCAGCGTTCGTTTGCTGAACACATGGGACGATCCGCCAACATGTCCTGTGTCTACAATTCGTCTACACTGATTCCATGGCAGCAGAAACCACAACCGTCCGAGTCCGCCGTCCCGATTCTGAGCGGCTGCAATCTCTAGCCAAGGCTCGTCAAACCGCCGTTGTCGACGTCGTGCACGCAGCCATCGACGCCTTGGAAAGGCAGGAATTCTTGCGAGGGCTCAACGGGGATTACCAACGCCTGCGCAACGACCCCGAACTCTGGGAGCAATACCTGGCCGAGCGTCACGAGTGGGACTCACTGGCTTGATCTGGCGAGGGGAAGTGCACCACGTCGACCTCGGACAGCCAGTCGGACACGAACCGGCCTTTTACCGCCCGGCGGTGGTGGTGTCGGTCGACATTCTCAACAACGGACCGGGCGGTCTAGTGGTCATTGTCCCGATCACGACCGCTGGTTACGGCCTGCGAAGCCACGTCGAACTTGAGCCAGCGAGCAGCGGGCTGGACCATATTTCCTACGCTCGCTGCGACCAACTGCGAGTGGTGTCCGTCGAACGTCTGTCATCTCGCCAAGGAATGATTAGTCCAGGACAGATGCAAGCCATTGACCAAGCGCTGCGTTTCGTCCTAGATCTCTGATGCCCAACTCTCGGAGTGGCATCACCGTCGTTGTCGGATGAAAACGATAGGTAGTGCTGAGACTGGCGCACAGCCAGGGCGGAGTCACGTTCCTACCGGCTCGACTATAGGCCTCGACTGCTCGGGGGATGTCGAGCGACGTGCTGAGTGCCCGGGGCCGCCGAGAGGAATCGGTGGCCAGGCACTCAGGATTCACGCTGACCGAGCGGGTCCGTGGCCGCCTAGTTTGACGCTGTGGGGATGACGATCTCGCCCAGCGATCCGGTCTCGGTTGTCACGTCCGGATCCACCACGTCTCCGTTGATGGCTAGTAGCCATCGGCAAGATCAACGACGGCACAACACCCGTGGTCGTCATCCCGAGAGACGGTCAAGTGCGCCACGAGGCGCTGATAGATCGAGAGGTGGTGAGAGACCGTCTCCCTCGGGCCGTCGCAGCGGTCCGGGTGAAGCTGGGGGCAGCCCGATCCGGGGAACGCCGGTGAGGGTGGCAAGCGGCCCCGACAAAGGCCAGACGTGCCGGCACTGCCAGACGGCGCGGGCTGGCCGAGCAAGGTCAGAAGGTACAGCGTGAGCGAACCAGTGGTCGACGCCCCGTAACCTCTCTGCCGGCTCGAATCTGGCGGATATGGGCCGGGATGCAGCGCACAGCCGCCACCATAAAGCCCTCATGGGGACCTGTGGTGGCGGGTGACTCCGAAGCCGTTTTTGATCGGCGGTGGGGAGGCCGCGTCGAAGGACTGCGGCGTAGGCGTGGCGATGCTGCCGGGGTAGAGCTGGGTGCCTCCCTGACCGATCGATCGTTCGGTGAACGTGGGAACCATCCTGCGCTCCGCCCACTCGGTCCGGGCAGCCGGTCCGGTTCGGGTGGAAGGCCCGTGTCCGGCCGAGGAGTGCTGTGGTGGGGCGGAGGTCCCGTAGTAGTCGCGGGCGTAACGACCCGCCGTGGAGGTCGCGAGAGGCGGCCGCAGGGCGAAGGGGGCCAGCAAGACAGCAGTGGAAGTTCTGGAAGGTCAGGAGGAGTGTGATGTCGCCGGTGAATACCGACGAACTCGAGCTGGCGCTGATGCTGGCGCGACAACGGGTACTGAAGATCCAGACCAAGCTGCACCGTTGGGCTCGCGATGATCCTCATCGCAGGTTCGACGACCTGTTCAACCTCGTTGCCGACCCCGCGTTCTTGTTGGTCGCGTGGGATCGGGTGAGCGGAAACAAGGGTGCCGCAACGGCCGGAGTGGACGGGCGCACCGCTCGTTCGATTGCGGCGTTGCAGGGTGTCGAGGAGTTCCTCGACGAGCTGCGGAACAGTTTGAAGGACCGTAGTTTCCGCCCGTTGCCGGTGCGTGAGCGGATGATCCCGAAGGCGAATGGACGGCTGCGTCGTCTAGGGATTCCCACCGTGGCGGATCGGGTGGTCCAGGCATCGTTGAAGCTGGTGTTGGAGCCGATTTTCGAGGCGGATTTTCTGCCGTGTTCCTACGGTTTCCGCCCGAAACGCCGGACTCATGACGCGGTGGCCGAGGTTCGCTTCTTCACGACCCGCCCTCGTTGCTACGAGTGGATCGTGGAGGGCGACATCAAAGCCTGTTTCGACGAAATCTCGCATCCGGCACTCATGGACCGGGTGCGGCGACGAGTCGGAGACAAACGCGTTCTGGCTCTGGTGAAGGAGTTCCTCAAGGCGGGCATCCTCACCGAGGAACGCCACTTGGAGGACACCACCGCCGGCACCCCGCAGGGTGGATTATGTTCAGCTGAACATAAGCCGCCTTATGAACAGCGCCGGGTTATGCGCAGCGCCGGCCGGCAAGGCCTGGTGACAGCGATTTTGGGGTCGATCACTGCGCATAACCTCGTGGTGCGTGCTGAGCTCACAGGCTGGCGAGCCAGGTGAGCAGCCCGCTGTCGTGGTTCCATTCGGGTAGCTCGTCGGTGACGATTTCGGTGTAGGTGGCTTCGAGGGCTTTGCGTTTGGCCTCGGTGGAGGCGCGTGCGTAGATCTCGGTGGTGGTCAGGTCGACGTGTCCGAGGATGTCGCGGATGTAGGGCAGCGGCACGCCTGCTTCGTAGAGGTGCATGGCCCGACTGTGCCGCAGAATGTGTGGGCTGAGGCGAGCGTTGGTGAGCGTCGGATCGGCTTCCTGGGCTTGGTATTTGCCGATGATCCAGGCGATGCCGCCGCGGCTGAGTTTGTTGCGATGCTGGTTGGTGAACAGTGGGTGGTCGTCGTGGCCGGGTTTGTCGAGGCCGTGTTCGGTCAGGTAGGCGTTGAGCAGTGCTGCGGTGTTGTCGCCGAGCGGGACGTGGCGGGTTTTGCGGCCCTTGCCGGTCAGCACGGCCAGGGCAGGGGGCTGGGGGCGGATGTCGCGTACGGTCAGGTCGGCGAGTTCTTGGACCCTGGCGGCGGTGTCGTAGAGGGTGGCCAGCAGGGTCGCGTCACGGCGGCCTGTGGCCTTCCCCCGAAACCGTGGAGGCATCAGCTATAAGGAGTAGCGATGTCAGAGAAACGGAAGAAGTACGACCGGGAGTTCCGTGAGGGGGCTGTTCGGATTGTGCGTGAGACGGGTAAGTCGATCGCGCAGGTGGCTCGGGATCTGGGGGTCCATGAGGGCACTCTGGGCAATTGGGTTGCCCAGGACCGCGAGGCTCGGGAGGGTCGTGGGGAGTTGACCCGCGACGATCTCGAGGAGCTCAAACGCCTGCGCAGCGAGAACGCCGAGTTGCGGATGGAGCGCGATGTCCTCAAGCGATCAGTGGTCCTGTGGGTGAAGGAGGCGACGAAGTGAGCGTGGCACGTTTCATCGCCGACCAGAGGACCAAATATCTAGTGCCACATGTGATTACGTGCGTGTTGTTGGGTGTCAGCGTGTCGTGGTTCTACAAGTGGATCGCCCGTGCTGAGTCGACCGATGGGTTGCATACCGACACCGATCGGCGCCGCGCGCGCCTCGATACCGCAGTCGCCGCGGCGTTCGCGGCGGCCAAGGGATTGCATGGTTCGCCGCGGCTGATCGCTGACCTGCGCGATCTGGGTTGGGAAGTGTCGGAGAAGACGGTGGCCGACTCGATGCGCCGCCAGGGTTTGGTGGCGCGCCGCATCAAGCGCCGCAATGGGCTCACCAAGCAGGACAAGACGGCACCGAAGTTTCCTGACCTGGTCAAACGGGACTTCACCGCGGCGGCGCCGAACCGCAAATGGGTCGGCGACATGACCGAGATCCCCACTGAGTCCGGGCAGAAACTGTATCTGGCGACGGTGATTGACCTCTATAGCCGCCGACTGCTGGGGGCGGCCATGGGCCTGCACCCGGATGCCGACTTGGCGTGTGCGGCGATCAAAATGGCCGTGGCCGCGCGCGGCGGCCGTCAAGCGATCTGGCGGGCTGAGGAGTCCGACCGGGTCATATTCCATACCGACCGCGGTAGCACCTATACCGCACACGCGTTCACCAAGCTGTGCCGGCAGTTGGGGATTCGGCAGTCGATGGGCCGGGTCGGATCGTGTTTCGACAACGCCGCCGCGGAGGCGTTCTTCTCCTCGTTGGAATGGGAGGTGCTGTCCCGCAATCGTTTCCGTGATACGATCCATGCGCAGGCTGTGGTTATCGACTGGTGCTACACGTTCTACAATCACCAACGCCGGCACAGTGCCGCCGACGGGCTATCGCCCGTCAACTACGAGATCAGGGAATCCAAGACCAAGCCGGAAGCGGCATAGGAAACCCTCCACGATTTCGGGGGAACCACACTGACCGGGTGGACCGGTCGGGCTGGGCGAGCAGACGGCGAGTCTGCTCGATGGTGAGGTGATTGACGCTCGGCTGGGCCCTGCGTTTGGCGGGGACGGCGAGGATGTCCTGGCAGCCGGCCATCCTGGTCGGGTCCTGGGATTGCAGCCACCGGAAGAACGAGCTGACCGCAGCCAGGCGCTGGTTGCGGGTCGAGATGCTGTTGTGCCGTTCGGCTTCCAGCCAGTCCAGGAACGCGGTGATCGCGTCGGCGTCGATGCGATCGAGGGTGAGTTTGTCGGGCGGGATGGATCTGCAGTCGCGGAACCAGGCGATCAGCAGCTTGAAGGTGTCGCGGTAGGAGGCGATCGTGTGGGGTGAGCAGCCGCGCAGCCCGGCCAGGTGCGAGGTGAGGAAGCGGGCCAGCAACACCGCGAAATCAGTTGCCATCACAGGGGCCTTCCGTGACGGGTGGGACGACGTCGCCGTGGGCACGCTGGATGCAGGTGGTGATGTGCGGGTAGGACTCGGCGGTCAGCCTCAGGTAGTAGTCGGTGTCGGAGAGGGAGGCGTGGCCCAGGTAGGTCTGCAGGACCGGCAGCAACGCGGCGACGTCCTCGCCGCCGGCGAACCACGACCGAAGATTGTTGACTGCCATGGCGTGTCGCAGATCATGCACGCGGGGGCCATGGCCCCTGCCGCCGTGGGGGATGCGGGCCTGCCACAGAAACCGGCGGAAGTTCTTGTCGATGTTGCCGATCGTCAGCGGGCGCCCGGCGGTGCCGGGGAAGAACCAGTCCCCGCCGGTGCGCCCGGCGACGCGGGCGTGGTAGCCGGCCAGTCTGTCGCGCAGCCCGGCGCTGACCGGGACCTGCCGGTCTTTGCCGCCCTTGCCGTCGCGGATTGTCAGGACCCCGGCGTCGAGGTCGACGTCGTCGAAGCGCAGCAGCCGGGCTTCGGAGGCACGCAGGCCGCAGGCGTAGATCGTGCGGAACAGCACCGGCATGACCAGGTGCCGGAACGGGACCTGCGAGTCGTAGTGGCAGCGGTCGGTTTGGGTGAACAGGGCCGCCAGTTCCTGGTCGGTGTAGATGTGCGGGACGTAGCGGGCGGGGCGGGGCAGTGCCCTGGCGGGCAGGACGTAGGCCGGCACGCCCCGGCGGCCCAGCCAGCGGGCCAGCTCCCGCACCGGCGCGGCCAAGCTGTGCAGGGTCGCCGGGGTGACTCCGCGCCGGCGGGCGGCCGCGATCCAGGCCTCGACTGAGGCCCGGGTGGGCGCCTGCTGCCCGGGGAACTCCCTGGCGCAGAACGCGGCGAACCGGGTCAGCACCCGCTGCTCGGCGTGGTATTTGTAACCCGTGGCACGTTTTTCGGTGACCAGGGCGGTGATCGCCTCGGTCATCGTGAGGGCGGGGCTCATCGCGACGCCCCGTTCGCCGGTGCGTCCGGGTCCAGCGCGCACTTGGCCAGCAGGCCCAACGAGGATTTCAGGTAGACACCGGTCGACTCGACGGACTGGTGACCGAGGATGTCGGCGATCTGCTCGACCGGTGTGCCGCTTTCCATCAGCCGGGTCGCCAGCGAATGCCGCAGCGAGTGCATGCCATGGCGGCGTTTCTCGCTCACCGCAACGTGTGCTGCGCGGGCATGTTTGACCAGAACCTGATGCAGATGATCCTGGTCGGAGAACGGGCCGATCGGGGCCGTGTGCCGCACGAACACCTGCCGGCAGTCGCAGTCCGGCCGGGCGTGGCGGATGTAGTCGATCACCGCCCAGCCAACATCTTTCAGCAGCGGCAACTGCACCCGGTGACCGGTCTTGGCCTGCGTCACGAATAGCCGGTTGCCCGGCCAGTCGAAGTCGGCGAACTCCAGCCGCTTGATGTCCACGCCGCGCAGCCCGAGCCTGGTGATCAGCAGGATGATCGCGTAATCCCGTTTCCCGCACGGGTTGCCGCGGTCGATCGCTTCCACGATCCTGGCCACCTCGCCCGGATCCCACACCGACGGAATCCTGGCCTGCCTGGCCGAGCGCGCCGCGGGCACCGCCTCCAGACACGCCCCGTCGACCAGGCCGGCGGCGCAGGCGAACCGCAGGAACGACCGCACCGCACACAGTTTCTGCTCGACAGTCTTGAACTGGTATCCGGTCAGCGTGGCAACAAACGCCCCGATCATGGCGGCGTCGCAGCAGCCCAGCCCTCCGCGGGTGCCGGTGAACGCGACGAACTCCCCGGCCAGCGTCCCGTAGGTCCGCACGGTCGAGGCCGAGCGCCCAGCCGAGCGCAGGTGCGCCTGGAACCGGGCGACCGTCTCGGCACCGGCCCCGTCCAGCTTGCTCACCGACCGGTTATAGCGGCGCAGCACCGCCCCGTGGACCGCGTAATCCCCCAGCATCTGAGCGACCCTGAACAAATACACATCGGTGCGCTTCAGGGTGCCGGCCTGCTCCTTGCCGAAAAACCCACACGCGTCGTCGACCCACGCCATCGCCGCATCCAGGGAGAACTCCTCGACACCACGCGCAGCGAAGTACTTCTGCATCCGCCGCCAACAACCCCGGTACCAAACCAGCGTCGAATCCTTGTAGCCCAAACGCTGTAACTCCGCCTCCAGGCCCGACACCAACGCAGACAAAGTCGCCATAACAACTGACCTCCGACCATGCGGCCCGGCACCATACCGGGCCTCCCGATCAGAGGATCCGCGTTATGCGCAGTGATCGACCCCCAAAATCGCCGTCACCAGGCCAAGCCGGCCGGCGCTGCGCATAACCCGGCACTGTTCATAAGGTGGAATCTTGTCGCCATTGTTGGCTAATGTCGCGTTGTCGGTGCTGGACGAGTACATCGCCCAGGCTCCTGGTGGGCCGAGCACCGGCAAGGTGGAGCGGGCTAAACGGCTTCGCCACGGACTGCCGAATTTTAGGTTGGTCCGTTATGCCGACGACTGGTGTCTGATGGTCAAGGGCACCAAAGCCGATGCCGAGGCGCTACGGGAGCAGATCACCACCGTGTTGGCGGGGATGGGATTGCGTCTGTCGCCGGACAAGACCCTGATCACCCATATCGACGAGGGCCTGGACTTCCTCGGGTGGCACATCCAGCGTCACCGCAAGCGGGGAACCAGCCGCTACTACGTCTACACCTATCCGTCGAAGAAAGCCGTTCAGGCCGCCACGCGGAAGGTCAAGACGATTTCACGACAGGTCTCGACCACCCAGCCGCTCGATGAACTGCTGCGCCGCTTGAACGCGACGCTGCGGGGCTGGGCTGGGCATTTCCGGGCCGGGGTGTCCTCGGCTGTCTTCTCCTACCTCAACCACTATGTGTGGCATACGGTTTGGCGATGGATACGCCGTAAACACCCGAAATCGACCTGGAAACACCTCCGCCGGCAGTACTGCGGCGGACGATGGTGGCCAGCCGGGCACGAGATGACACTGATCGATCTGTCCAAGATCGGCACGACCCGATACCGCTACCGCGGCTCGGTCATCCCGACACCCTGGCCGCTCATCGGCGACGAGGAGCACCACGACACCACGACGGGTCTTGTGGAGAGCCCGGTGCATTGAAAGATGCATGCCGGATTCGGGAAGCGGCCCGGAGAAACGGAACAGCCGCAAGGCTGTCACCGCGCTCCGGGCCGACTTTCACCACGGGGTCGCCGACGCGGCCGCATGGTGCGCCGATGGGGTAGCCGACCAGGGCGGTGGGGGGGCTGGTAGGCCTCGGAGATGTCGCGCAGGGTGGACAGCATCAGGGTAGGCAGCCCGCCGGCTTCCAGCGCACGCGCCAGTACGGCGGTGGCCTGGTGGCATTGCGGGCAGAACGGCACCACCAGCACCAGCTCGACGTTCTGGCGGATGAATCGTCGTGGATGCACGGCGCGTGTCTGTGGCCACAATATTCGATTCCACCGTTACTCCCGGGCCTAGGCGCCCGGGGTTGTGCGGTCCGGTCGAGCCAGGGAGAGCCCGGATCCTTGTCGCGATCAACCTCGGTAGGGTGTCAAGTGTAGGTAGCGAGGGGCATAGTCCGCAATTTGCTGATGACCGGACACGGATGGTGATTCACCTGGTGGATGTGGCGCACTCTACTGGCAACCCGCCGTATTCGATTCCGCCGTATTCCTCCATTGAAGGTACCGCCAGCGGGTTGGCCAGTTGGTACGCAGGGGAGTCGTCATCCGCCAGCCGGGGGTCGTCGTTTCAATCCTCGGTCCTGACCCATCAACCGTGCGCAGAGTTTGTGGATAGAAAATCACGCCAAGCGCCAGACAGGCTGCTTGCATTGACTGCAATGCAAGCAATGGGCGAGGGGTGACTGATGGCGACCTTGACGATTCGCGATTTTGACGACGAGCTCAAAGCGGCACTGCGTGTTCGCGCAGCAGAGCACAGCCGGTCGATGGAATCGGAAGTGCGGGAGATCTTGGGCACGGCATTGGAACGCCCTGGGGTGGTCCTGGGATGGCGACGCGGATTCGGCAGCGCTTCTCGGGGAGCGGGGGGGTGGAGCTTGACCTGCCCAGCCGGACCGAGCGTCCACGTGCTGCGGTCCTTGACGGATGATCATCTTGGACACCAACGTCGTTTCGGAGCTGATGCGCCCAGCGCCGGAACCTGGCGTCACTCGTTGGGTCGACAGTTTGGATGTGTCCGACATATTGCTGACCGCAGTGACGGCGGCCGAACTGATGTACGGCGTCGCCCAATTGCCGAACGGGCGACGCAGACGTGAGCTTCGCGCACAGATCGACGGACTGCTGGCGGAGGATTTCCGGGACAGGATTTTGCCATTCGATGCGCTGGCTGCAACCCGCTATGCAGATATCGTTGCGGACCGGGAGCGTAGCGGACTCCAGATCAGTATGGCCGATGGGCAGATCGCCGCAATTTGCCGCAACTGGAACGCCGGACTCGCGACGCGCAACCGCAGTGACTTCGTTGACACCGGCCGATACGGCGCGCGTCCGGGATAGGTGTCGAGCAAGTCGTCGCAGGTCACATACAGTGCAGTGGCGAGGGTGTCCAGGTCGGTGTCCACGAAGGGCCCTTTCGGTTCAGCGTCGGTATTCCAACGCCGATCATGGCCACCCTCGCCCCAATCACAGGAGCCACACCAGTAACATCACCGGGAATCACTCATGTAGGAATCCGAACGTCCGTGATTCATCCGACGAAAACGGCGTAGTCTGCTGGTAACCCTCCATATTCGATTCCTGTATCTTCTTCGGTTCTACCCCAGAAGACGGTATTCTACGATTATGCTACATTCGTAGCATGTCTGAAGTCGCTTCCCGAGAACTGCGCAACGACACCGCAGGACTGCTACGGCGCGTCCAGGCGGGCGAAGAAATCATCGTCACCGTCAGCGGTAAGGCGGTCGCACGCCTGACGGCCCTGCAGCCAACCCGGCGCAGATTGCTGAGTCGGGAGGAATTGCTACGAAGGCTTGAGCGTGCGCAGGCGGACCCTGCGTTGCGTGCGGAACTCGCCGAACTGGCCGGCGACACCACCGATGACCCCGGGCTGCTTTCGTGACCTCCATCGGCGTTCTCGATACGTCCGTGTTCATCGCACAGGAGAGTGGCCGCCGACTCGACGCATCCGGAGTGCCGGACGAGGTTGCGACGACCGTGGTCACCGTGGCTGAACTCAACCTTGGTGTCCTTGCAGCTGCGTCGGCAGATGTTCGCGCGCAACGACTGGCAACGCTCGACGCAATTGCCGACCTACTTGTATTTCCGGTCGACGACGACGCAGCACGCATGTGGGCGCGTCTTCGCATGCACTTGGCGGAGACGGGTCAGCGAGTGCGTATCAACGATCTTTGGATCGCGGCCATTGCCGCTTCCCGCGGACTACCAGTGGTCACGCAAGACGAAGATTTCCATCCCCTCAATGGAGTCGCTGGATTGACTGTCCTGCGCGTTTGAATCTCGAGGCGGTTTCGCGCAAGCAGGACGACAACAGGCGGAACATGTTGGGTCGCAGTGCAATACGCAGTGCTCTACTGGTAACCAGCAAGGCGGAGCGGTAGTTTGTCGGCAAGTCGGGTCAACTCGACCGGCCTCGCTGACGCACTTGACGGCCGCGCGCTCGACAGGCTTGCGCCCCTTGTGCGTCAGCCAACATAGCGTCAGTCGCTGATCGAGTTGTCCGGTCTCAATCCAAACTGACGGGCGGCCGCTGGCGACCGTGTGGTTCCCCCGAAATCGTGGAGGGTTTCCTATGCCGCTTCCGGCTTGGTCTTGGATTCCCTGATCTCGTAGTTGACGGGCGATAGCCCGTCGGCGGCACTGTGCCGGCGTTGGTGATTGTAGAACGTGTAGCACCAGTCGATAACCACAGCCTGCGCATGGATCGTATCACGGAAACGATTGCGGGACAGCACCTCCCATTCCAACGAGGAGAAGAACGCCTCCGCGGCGGCGTTGTCGAAACACGATCCGACCCGGCCCATCGACTGCCGAATCCCCAACTGCCGGCACAGCTTGGTGAACGCGTGTGCGGTATAGGTGCTACCGCGGTCGGTATGGAATATGACCCGGTCGGACTCCTCAGCCCGCCAGATCGCTTGACGGCCGCCGCGCGCGGCCACGGCCATTTTGATCGCCGCACACGCCAAGTCGGCATCCGGGTGCAGGCCCATGGCCGCCCCCAGCAGTCGGCGGCTATAGAGGTCAATCACCGTCGCCAGATACAGTTTCTGCCCGGACTCAGTGGGGATCTCGGTCATGTCGCCGACCCATTTGCGGTTCGGCGCCGCCGCGGTGAAGTCCCGTTTGACCAGGTCAGGAAACTTCGGTGCCGTCTTGTCCTGCTTGGTGAGCCCATTGCGGCGCTTTATGCGGCGCGCCACCAAACCCTGGCGGCGCATCGAGTCGGCCACCGTCTTCTCCGACACTTCCCAACCCAGATCGCGCAGGTCAGCGATCAGCCGCGGCGAACCATGCAATCCCTTGGCCGCCGCGAACGCCGCGGCGACTGCGGTATCGAGGCGCGCGCGGCGCCGATCGGTGTCGGTATGCAACCCATCGGTCGACTCAGCACGGGCGATCCACTTGTAGAACCACGACACGCTGACACCCAACAACACGCACGTAATCACATGTGGCACTAGATATTTGGTCCTCTGGTCGGCGATGAAACGTGCCACGCTCACTTCGTCGCCTCCTTCACCCACAGGACCACTGATCGCTTGAGGACATCGCGCTCCATCCGCAACTCGGCGTTCTCGCTGCGCAGGCGTTTGAGCTCCTCGAGATCGTCGCGGGTCAACTCCCCACGACCCTCCCGAGCCTCGCGGTCCTGGGCAACCCAATTGCCCAGAGTGCCCTCATGGATCCCCAGATCCCGAGCCACCTGCGCGATCGACTTACCCGTCTCACGCACAATCCGAACAGCCCCCTCACGGAACTCCCGGTCGTACTTCTTCCGTTTCTCTGACATCGCTACTCCTTATAGCTGATGCCTCCACGGTTTCGGGGGAAGGCCAGCCGCTGGCGACCGCCAGTTATTTTGAGATTATCAGTGGCTGTTATGTCTCAGTTTGCTTGGCGGTTCCGGACAGGTGGTCGACTACTGGACAACGGGAGTAGTAGCCCGGTTGATGATCACCGAGAGCCAACAAAGTTGCCAGCATACTTCCAGGAAACGAGTAGCCGATTGCTCTGATCGGCCGGATCGGTCTGCGAGACACTGGACCGCTAGTAGGACAGGGGCGGGGAAGGGTGGCAGCCATGGACACGCTACAAATCGATCAGTGCGAAATCTGCGTTGTCGGCGCGGGAATCGCCGGCCTGAACGCCCTTTCCGCAGCAAGTCAGTACCTTGGCCGCAACGACCGGGTGGTGCTCGTCGACCGCCGTACGCGCGTCGGTGGGATGTGGACCGACACCTACGACTACGTCCGATTGCACCAGCCGTATCAATTGTTCACCGCCGGGAATATCAAGTGGACGCTCGGCAAGGACCGCTGCTACCTGGCGACGAAGCCGGAGATTCTCGACCATCTGCGGCACTGTTTGAACGTCCTCTCGCGCCGGGTGGACATCGATGAGCGTTTGGGCTGGGACTATGTGTCGCACGAGGAGTCCGGTGGCCTGGTCTCGGTGACGTTGCGGGCTCCTGACGGGCAGACCCGGGTGATTACCGCCAGGCGGCTCATCAAGGCGTTCGGATCTGAGATGAAGCCGAATCCGCCGCTGGCGGTCTCCAGTACACGCGTGCAGTCGGCGACCCCGAACGACATGCACCGGATCGTTGACTCCAACACCCCGGTGTGGATCATCGGCGGTGGCAAGACCGGTCTTGACACCGCCCACACGCTCATCACGCAATGCCCGGGCCGTGAGGTCAACATGTTGGTCGGCAGCGGGTCAATGGCGCTGCGCCGCGATGTCCTGTTCAGTACGGGAGCGAGTCGCTGGTTCGGCGGCCTGCCGTTCACCACCCTCAGCACCGAGTTCGCGAAGCGCTACGACGGGACCAACGAAGACGAGGTCCGGCGCTGGCTCTACTCAGCCGTGGGGACAGGTCCAACGGGTGAGCGATGCGAGTTCGCCCATGGCATCGGCGGCTGTACGTCCGATGTCGAGATGGCCGTCATCGACACCGGCCTGCGGCGAGCCGACAACGAATACCTCGCTGATGTGGTCGATCGCGATGGTCACGCCGAACTCGTGTACCGGAGCGGGCAGACCACGCGCGTCGCCGAGGGCACGTGGATCGTCAACTGCACCGGTCTACAGCTGCGTGGCTCGCATCCGTACGAGCCATTCGTCTCGCCGTCGGGCCAGACGCTGTCGATACAACACAGATCGGCGGTCATCCCGATCACTCTCCAGGCGGGCTATTTCCTCACCCACCTGATGTTCACCGGCGGGCTCAGTACCCTCCCGTTGTATGAACTCGATCTGGAAGACCTGCGGGACAAATTAGGGAAATCGCCTATACCAGCGGTATTCCCTCTGACTGCGTACAACCTGAGCCTCGCATTTGACCACCTCCCCACCAAAGTATTCACCGGTTTCGGCTCTGACCTGCTGCTCTGGTATCCGCTACCGCGGCGGCTGGCTGCCTTCGCGAGATTCCAAGTCAACCACCGTCGCGAACGTCAAACCAACCGCAAGACTCTCGACACGATCCGCCAGCGATGCGGCGTACGGTGCGGGCCGCTCGACCATCTCTCCCGGCAGATGAGGCGCAGCATGTTGTAGTAGGTGTCGCGGATGGGGACGCCGTAGATGCGGGCGTCTCGTCGGCGGTCGGTGAGGTGGGTGATCGCCGTCCATACTCGGTTGGTGGCTCGCCACGGGTCGGCGTCGTCGCGGTCGGGGATGATTTTCTCGACTTCTCTGGTGGCGAGGGCGTGGCGTTGGGCGTCGGCGACGTCTGGATCAGTCACGGCCCGCAGAAAGGTGGCGCGGGTCAGCAGGCGTGCGATCTTGAACTGTTCTGGACAGGTTAGCGCCCAGGGTTTTCGATGCCCGTTTGGTCTCGCCGATGAGTGATTTCGTCTTCGCCGATGATGGCGGGGCTGGCGCATTCGCGGCCGATGAGCATGGGTAGCGAATCGTGCAGGACGTTGCGGGCCGCTAGGTCGTGTCTGAAGTGGCATTCGGCGGCCAATGCCGGGTGGTAGTCGTGGAGGTCGGTCTGGGGTGATCCGAACCATTGTCGGTGTCGGAGGCACACCATACCCAGGTCGGGGAGCCTGCCGCGGGCGGGTTCGCCGCGAGAGCAGCGCCGGCACAGTGCTCGCTCGGTCACTTCTTCGTCGAGGATGTGCTGGGGTGCGGTGAATGCGGTGTCGCGTAGTCTGCCCAGGGTCCGCCACGCTTGCAACCGTGCGGGGTGCCGTCGCGCCATGGTGGTCAGGATTCTGTGTTCGCACAATGCGCGGTCGACGTCGGCGGGTGCGCAATGAGTGTGGGCGGCGTGGCGGCGGCTGTAGGAGTCGATGTTCTCGCCGTGACAGATCCGGGTGGGGATTGGCAACGGCGCCAGTGTCATTCGGCTTTCCTCAACGGCGTCGGTGAAGCGGGTTCACCCTCGGCTGTGCGGCTTCCGTACTCCTCGGCGGCGTAGTCGGTGGAGGTCATGTCGAGCAGCTTGCGCCCGACCTGTTCCTCGCCACCTAGGATCGCGGCGATGGCGGCGTCGCTGAGCAGCGCGCGCAGTGATCCGATTGATCCGCCGGTGCGGTCATACAGGTAGGCCACCTCGGTTTCCAGGGATCCCGCGGCGTGGCGCCGGGGCAGAAGTGCTTCGATGCCGAGGACTAGTGTCAATGTCGTTCAGTTAAGGGTGTGGCTGTTGGGTCAAGTGTGACGAGTGCGGCGTGTCGGCGAGTTAGGGCAGCGGAACTCCCGGTATTGATGGGTGTCCTCGCAAGACGACCTTTCACCTGGGAGTTCCGCTGTCTGTTCAGTCTGTCATTCGTGGTTCGGTGGTGGTTGCTGCGGGTCGGTTCGCGCCCGGTCACCTCGGCGAGTTGACCCAGATCGTCCCGTTCGAGATGGTCGATGCGGTGCTGGAATCGACCCGGACGGTGCAGGCCAGGGTCCGGGCGTTGCCGTCGCGGGTGGTGGTGTACCTGCTGCTGGCGGCGGCGCTGTTCGCTGAGCTCGGCTACGGCCAGGTGTGGGCTCGGATGACCGCGGGCCTGGATGGCATCGATGTCGCCGATCCGGTGTCCTCGGCGTTGGCCCAAGCCCGTCGCCGTATCGGTGTCAAACCGCTGCGGGAGCTGTTCGACCTGGTCCGCGGCCCCGCCGCCGGTGCGGCGCGATGGCGTGGCCTGCTGGTATGCGCGATCGACGGCACGTCGATGTTCACCCCCGACACCCCGGCGAACCTGGCCGCGTTCGGCCGGGCCGGCGGCGGCAACAGCCCGTCGGGGTATCCGATGCTGCGGATGCTGACCGTGGTCGCATGCGGCACCCGCACCGTACTCGACGCCGTCTTCGGCACCCTACGCGTGGGCGAAACCAACTATGCACCAAAGCTTCTGGGCTGCCTCCACCAAGGCATGCTGCTGCTCGCCGACCGCAACTTCGCCGCCGCGGACCTGATCGGCCAGGTCGCGGCCACGGGCGCCGATCTGCTGTTCCGCGCCAAGTCCAACCGCAGACTCCCCGTGATCGGCCACTGCGGCGACGGGTCGTGGCTGTCGCGGATCGGCAGCATCATCATCTTCGGCGTGGTGCCGGCGGGACGACGGTATACACGACCGCGTCATGTCCATCACGTTGCGCGGCGAGTGTCCGGTCTCAATGTGGTTGGCGGGCGGTTGCTGGTAACCGCCAGTTGTTTGGAGACGGTGAGGGCTGTTATGTCTCAATCTAATTGGCGGCTCCGGACACGTGGCAGCTGTACTGGACGAGGGGGAGTGATGGTAGCCCAAGGTGGTCGGCTAGCTGCGGGCATCGTAGTGGCTTGCCGGCGCGCGCTGACTGGCGCTGCGCCACATCAGCAAGAGCGAGCCGGGAAGGCGATCAGTCCTCGCCGATGCCCTTGACACCCGTGCGACTCCACGGTTCGCAGTCCGGCGCCGCTCTCTGTCGAGCCCAGGTCAGTTCACCTAGTGTTGCGTGATGGGGATCGGGCGCGATTGGAGGTGTTGACGCGGGCGTCGACGGTACGGGCGGGGTTGGCCACCCAGGTGCGGATCGTGCTGCTGGCCGCCGAGGGGGTGCCCAAACACCGAGAACCGATCGCCGAATGCACCGGTAGCACACGCCCGACCAGCCACGAGCAGCTCGTCGGAACCAAGACCGCTGATCAATTGCTCGTCAACATCAATCGTAAACGTTTCAACAACACGCGACATTAGAGCCGACAAAGCTGCGATAATGCGTCCAGAAATTGAGTAGCCGATTACTCTAATCGGCCGGAACGGTCTGCGAGACACTGAACCCCAGGACCAACTGCGGGGAAGGGTGGCAGCCATGGACACGCTACAAATCGATCAGTGCGAAATCTGCATTGTCGGCGCGGGAATCGCCGGCCTGAACGCCCTCTTCGCAGCAAGCCAGTACCTGGGCCGCAACGACCGGGTGGTGCTCGTCGACCGCCGTACGCGCGTCGGTGGGATGTGGACCGACACCTACGACTACGTCCGATTACACCAGCCATATCAACTGTTCACCGCCGGGAATATCAAGTGGACGCTCGGTAAAGAGCGCAGCTACCTCGCGACCAAGCCGGAGATCCTCGACCACCTGCGGCACTGCCTGAACGTCATCTCCAAGCGCGTGGAGGTCGACGAGCGCTTTGGCTGGAACTACGTATCGCACGAGGAGACCGGCAGCCTGGTCTGGGTCACGTTGCAGGCTCCCGATGGGCAGACCCGGGTTATTACCGCCAAGCGGCTGATCAAGGCCTTCGGATTTCAAGTTGAGCCGAACCCGCCGCTGACCGTCTCCAGCGCCCGCGTGAAATCGGCGACCCCGAACGACATGCACCGGATTGTCGACTCCGATGCCCCAGTATGGATCATCGGCGGTGGCAAGACCGGGCTCGACACCGCCCACACACTCATCACGCAATGCCCGGGACGCGAAGTGAACATGCTGGTCGGCAGCGGGTCGATAGCACTGCGGCGCGATGTCCTGTTCGCCACCGGAGTCAGGTGCTGGTTCGGCGGCCTACCGTTCCCCACGCTGGCCACTGAGTTCGCCAAGCGGTACGACGGGACCAACGAAGAGGAGGTCCGGCGCTGGTACTACTCCATTCTCGGGACCGGCCCGACGGGCGACAAATGCGAGTTCGCCCATGGCTTCGGAGGTTGTACGTCCGACGCAGAGATGACCGTGATCAACCAAGGCCTGCGCCGAGCCGAAAACGAACACCTCGCCGATATAGTCGATCGCGACGGTGCCGCTGAACTCGTGTTCCGCAGCGGCAACACCGAGCGCGTCGTTGACGGCACCTGGATAGTCAACTGCACCGGTCTGATGCTGCGCAGCTCGCATCCGTACGAACCGTTCGTGTCGCCGTCGGGCCGGACGCTGTCGATACAGTCCCGATCGGCGGTTATCCCGCTCACGCTGCAGGCGGGCTATTTCCTGACCCACCTGATGTTCACCGGCGGGCTCACCACCCTGCCGTTGTACGAGGCGGATGCCGAAGAGTTGGGCGCTAAAACCGGGAAATCGCCGATGCCGATTGTATTTCCGCTGACCGGGTACAACTTGAGCCTCGCCTTCGACCACCTTCCCAAGAAGGTGTTCGCCGGGTTCGGATCCGACCTGCTGCTCTGGTACCCGCTACCGCGGCGGCTGGCCGCCCTCATGAAATTCCAGCTCAACCACCGCCGTGAGCGGACAACAACCGCAAGACGCTCGACAGGATCCGCGAACGATACGGCGTACGGTGCGGGCCGCTCGACCATCTCTCCCCACCGGCGATCGTCGAGTAGAACTCGCCGAAGTCGACCTCCGCCTCGGCCCCCGCCAGATACGTCTGCGGATCGACACTTCACGAGTCGCCAGCCCCGAGTTCGACCCGACGCCGCGCCACGTAACGCGACACCGTCACCTCAGCGAGCGTCGCCCGATGCTCGACGACCAGACGCTGCCAGACCCGCCGGGCAGTATGGCGCTGCTTGCGCGGCGCGTCCTTGTCCGCGATGAGCCAAGCATCGATCACCGTGACCCACGGATCGAGACAGAACAGTGAGGATCGAAGACGAGCCCTCATCAGATGCAATATGCAGTGGTTTACTGGTAACCCGCCGTATTCGATTCCGCCGTATTCCTCGCT
>CAWJYB010000055.1:0-158084 GCA_963846905.1 uncultured Actinomycetota bacterium | reverse complement strand
ACCTTTACCTTTGCGTATTGGATCGCAGAAAGGCTGTAGCTTTACCACAGACAACCCCGCAATTCCGAAAGCCATGGTCCGGACGGCTTGTAGTCGTGCAGGGCCATTTCGATTCGCTCGTATGCTGTATTTGTCGTGCATGTAGTGGATGACGTTCATGGCGTTGACATACACGCCGGCGAGCCAGTCCATTGTCTTCTCGAACCGGTCCAAGACGTCATCGAAGTCGAGTGTGTCACCGGCGACCGGAGCCGTCAGGGGTGCCGCCTGCTTGCCCGTGAGCTCGTCGGGCCACCGTTGATTGCGTACAGCAGGCATTTGGCCAGGTTCGCGCGGGCACCGAAGAACTTCATCTGTTCGCCCATCGCATCGGCGACACACAACACGCCACCGCACCGTCGTCGCCCCACGATCGACGCATGATCTCTCTTCTCGAACTGGATGGAGCTGGTGTCGATCGCCACCTTGGCGGCGAAACTCCGGAAGCCGTCGGGAGTTGCGGTGCGTACCGATGGTCAGGTTCGGCTCCGGAGCCGGGCCGATGTTGTACAGGGTCTGCAGGGACCGGAAGCTGGTCTTGGTGACCAGCGATCTGCCGTCGTCGCCCATCCGCGGATCGACTCGGTAACCCACGTCGGATCGCCGGCGAACGGCGTCGTACTCCGGTGTGCGCAGGAAGCGCACGATCCGCAGTTTGATGACGAAGTCGTCGACGATCTCCTGGACCATTTCCTCGGTGAGGGTGCCTGTCAAAGGTCGCGCTGGAAATCGACGTCGAGGAACATCAGGTGCGGCCGAGCGACATCGCCGCACCGTTCTGCTCCTTGACCGCCGCCAGGTAGGCCAGGTACAGCCATTGCACGGCTTCGTGCGCAGTGCGGGCGGACCTGAGAGGTCGATCCGTAGCTCGCCGCCATCTGGAGCAGTTCCTTGAATGCACGAATCTGCTCGCTCAGTTCTTCGCGATCCCGGATGATGTCGTCGGTCGACATGGCCGAATCGAGGCTTTGCCTTTCTTTCTTCTTCTCTTCGATCAGCCGGTCGACTCCGTAGAGGGCGACGCGGCGGTAATCGCCGATGATCCGTCCGCGGCCGTAGGCGTCGGGCAGCCCGGTGAGGATATGGGAACTGCGGCAGGCCAGCACATCGGCGGTGTAGGCATCGAATACGCCCTCGTTGTGTGTCTTGCGGTACTTGGTGAACGTTTCCACGACGTGCGGGTCGGGTTCATACCCGTAGGTCTTCAGCGCGCTCAACACCATGCGGAACCCGCCGTTGGGCATGATCGCGCGCTTGAGCGGCGCTTCGGTCTGCAGACCGACGATGACCTCGGCGTCCTTGTCGATGTAACCGGGCCCATGAGCCGTTATCGAGCTAGGGATCTGTGAAACGTCGAGCACACCCTTTTTGCGCTCCTCGACGAACAACTCGGTCAGCTTCGCCCAGAGTTTCTTCGTGCGATCCGTCGCGGGTTCCAGGAATGACTCGTCGCCGTGATAGGGCTCGTAGTTCTGCTGGACGAAGTCCCGGACGTTGATCTCCTTCTGCCAGAGCCCGGGCGTGAAACCTTCCCACGCAGAGGTCGCAATCGGCTCGGCCATTGTTGTGCTCATCGTCCACATCCTCGCGGTATCCAAACGCCCGGTCGGGCCGAGTTTAGTCCCGTCCGAGCGCCGGTGCTCCGGGGGCCGCAGATGGCCGACAGATGAACATTTCCGCGCGGGTGGGTTCGTAGGATCGGCCGAAGCGAACCAGTTTTCGAGTCCGACGGGCGCGGTGAAGGTGGGCGGTCAGTCCTCGATGAGGCTGGACGCGGCCTGGAGGTGACGGACGGCGTCGTCCATGATCGATTCGATCAATTCCGCACATGACGGGAGGTCGTCGATGATGCCGGCCACCTGCCCCGACGCCAACACGCCCGCTTCGGTGTTGCCGTCGACCAGGCCGGCCCGAAGCAGCATCGGGGTGTTGGCGGCCATGACGACCTGTGACCAGGTCATGTCTTTCCCGTGCCGCATGGCGCGGCCGTCGTTGATCATCGACCGCCACGTCATGCCGCTCAGTTCCTTGAACTTCTGGGCGTTGAGCACGGCCGCTCCGAAGCCCCGGACGCGTGAACCGCTTTCCAGTTTCTCGACCAGGCCGGTGCGCAGTACCCGGTGCGGCATGCCGTCGACGCGCGTGGACACGACGGTCCCGTCCAGGCCGGCTTCGAGGTAACGCCGTTTGACCGCGTCCGGCACGGTCGAGTCGGACGTCAGGAGAAACCGGGTGCCCATTGCCACGCCCGCCGCACCGTAGGACAACGCCGCCGCGAGTCCGCGGCCGTCGAAGAACCCGCCAGCTGCCACCACCGGCATCCCGCTGCCGGCCGCGGCATCGAGCACCGAGGGCAGCAGCAGTGTGGTTGCCACCGGACCGGTGTGGCCGCCGCCCTCGCCGCCCTGAACGATGACGGCATCGGCACCCCACTCGGCGACCTTCTTGGCGTGCTTGGCCGCGCCCACCGACGGGATCACCACCACGGCGGCCTGCTTGAGCCGGGCGATCAGTTCGGGCTTGGGTGCCAGCGCGAACGACGCCACCCTGACGTTCTCGCGGATCAGCAGTTCGACCCGATCGCCTGCGTCCCCGGCGTCGGCACGGATATTGACGCCGAACGGCTTGTCGGTGGCCGCCTTGACCTTGGTGACCGCCGTCTGCAGCTCATCGAGCGTCATGGTCGCCGATGCCAGGATGCCCAGTCCGCCGGCATTGGAGGTCGCCGCCACCAATCGAGGGCCGGCCACCCAGCCCATCCCGGTCTGCACCACGGGGTGCTCGATGCCGACCAACTCGGTCAGCGGGGTCTTGATCCGGCTCATGCCCTCACCTCTTTGTCCCGCAGGGACTTGGGGTCGATCACTTCGCGGATGAGGCGTTGCTCCTCATCGGAGGGCAGCCGAGTCTTGCCGGCGTCGGCCAGTCCGTGTACCTCGAACGAGGTGTTCTCGGCCACCTCTGCGGGCTCCACACCGGGATGCAGCGACACCGCGCGCATGGTGTGGTCCGGACCGTTGAAGTCGAATACACCGAGGTTGGACACTACCCGGTAGACGTTGGCGAACCGGTAGGCGGGGTTGCCCGCGTCGACCTTGTCCCAGCCGATTCCGGAAACGATGTCGACGGCGTCGCAGAACACCCGCTTTGAGTGGTTGCCGACGAAGTAGCTGGTGGCGTGGTTGACGGTGTTGCCGGGCGCGCCGCGCACACCGAACATCTGCCGGGTCGGGTGCTGCACCGGGCCGAACGCCGACAGGTTCTGATTGCCGAAGCGGTCGATCTGGTTTGCGCCCATCACCACGTGCCGCCGCCCCCAGGCCAGGGTTTCGAAGACCCGGCCGAACGGCATCCAGCCCTCGATCGCCGCGGCGGCGCCAATGGCCGGAGTGTCGGCGATCAACCGGGCCTCACCGTCGGTCAGCACGATGTCGGGGGAGAACGTCAGCCGGGCCAGCCGGGCGCCGACCGAGACGATGGTCGTCATCGGGCTCACCATGATCTCGCCCGCACCGCGAAACAGTTCCGCGCAGGCGACGGCGCACACCTCTGCCCGGCTGACCGAGATCATTTGGCACCTTCCTTTTGAGCCGGCTGTTGAGCCGACTGCGCCGCCGTGAATTCCCGCACCGCGGCCTGGTAGTCGGCCTCGCTGCCCGCCAGGTAGGTGGTCACGAATTCCTGCCAGCCCTCGTCAGTGCCGGCCGCCTCGGCGTAGTGCCGCTGGAATTTCTCGTCGCGGCGGTGGTCGGGCTCGTTGGTGGTGAAGTGTGCGCCGCCCGGCGCCTCCACGACGGAGTCGACCATCATCCGGTTGATCAACAGCGCCTGTGGCGGAACGGATTTCACCAGTTCCTCGGTGGAGACCACCTTTTCCACCGACAGCAACCGCTTTTCGGCCGACATCAGGAACAGGTCGTCGAAGTACGGATCGATGCCGGTATACGCCGCGTTGCCCGATGCATCTCCGAGATTCAAGTGCACCAGCGCGACATCGAGATTCAGCGCGGGCATCGCAATGAGTTCCTCGTACCCGTCGCCTGTCGGGTACGGAGACTTCACGGTCTGGAGTTCGTCGCCCCAGAATGTACGCACGTCGCTGCCCAGCCCTGCCCGGATCGGCAGGAACGGCAGCCGCTGCGCGGCGGCCTGCAATCCGCACCGCAGCATGCCCTCGTCCATCTCGCGCGCCTCGATCGACCCACTGGTGCGCGCCCGGGCGAACCACGGGTCGTAGAACGGCGGCGAATCCAGTGACACGAAACCGTAGTAAACGCGTTTGACCTTGCCCGCCGAGCACAACAGTCCCAGATCCGGGCCGCCGTAGGTTACGACGGTCAGATCCGTGACGTCGGTGCGTAGCAGCGCGCGCACGAAGGCCATCGGCTTGCGTCGCGATCCCCATCCGCCGATGCCGATCGTCATGCCGCTCTCGACCGCAGCGACGGCATCGTCCAGTGTCGTCCTCTTGTCGCGCCTGTTCCCCGAGTCGCTTCGCTCCTGCCCGCCGCTCATGCCTTTTCGCCTTTTCCGGTGCCCGCGAACGCGTCACGGTGTTCGTCGGAGACGCCGGAGAGATTGAGTTCGAACGTGAACCCTTGTTCCATGCGATAGCTCGAGTTGACCCGCTGGACGTCGATCAGGTTCAGCGCCTCCTTGGCGGCCCGGATCACGCGGGTGTCCTTGGCGGCGATGGCGCGTGCCACCCGTAACGCGGCCTCGTCCAGGTCGGTCCGCGGAACCACCTCGTGCACCGAACCGAAGTGGTGCAGTGTCTGGGCATCCACGGTTGCCGCGGTGAAGAACAGCCGCCGCATCATGTGCTGGGGCACCAGCCGGGACAGGTGGGTCGCCGCACCGAGGGCGCCGCGTTCCACCTCGGGCAGGCCGAACTTGGCGTCGTCGGAAGCGACTATGACGTCGGCGTTGCCGACCAGGCCGATTCCGCCGCCGACGCAGAAGCCGTTGACCGCGGCGACCACCGGAACGGCGCATTCGTAGACCGCTCGGAATGCTTCGAAACACCCGCGGTTCGCGTCGATCAGCGCGGTGAAGCCTTCGGTCTTCTGCATTTCCTTGATGTCGACTCCGGCGTTGAAGCCGCGTCCTTCGGCCCGAAGGATCACCACGTGGGTGCTCCGATCGCGTCCGGCGGCCGTGATCGCGTCGGCGAGGTCGAACCAGCCCCGTGAGGGGATCGCGTTGACGGGCGGGTAGTCGACGGTGACCGAGACGATGCCGGGTTCGACGGTCTTGGAGGAAATGGTCACAGAATTCTCCGATCGACGTGAGTCCGGGGCCGGTTACCTAAGCAAGCACTTGCTTGGTACGCTAGCACAGTGACCGATGCGGCTGACAAGGATTGATCTCGTCGAGGTTCCAGTGAACTTGGGGCTCGCCGGACGCATTGTGCTGATCACCGGTGGCGTAAGAGGGGTCGGCGCCGGTGTCAGCGATGTATTCGCCGGGCAAGGCGCCACCGTCGTGACCTGTGCGCGCCGTCCGGTTGAAGGTCAGCCATACGAATTTCACCAGTGCGATGTTCGCGACGACGCGTCGGTGCAGTCGTTGATCGGCGCCATCGTCGACCGGCACGGCCGACTCGACATCGTCGTCAACAATGCGGGCGGGTCGCCCTTCGCGCTCGCCGCGGACGCGTCGGTGAACTTCAGCCGAAAGATCGTCGAACTCAATCTGCTAGCGCCGCTGCAACTGTCGCAGCGTGCCAACGCCGTCATGCAGAACCAACCGCGGGGCGGCGTGATCGTCAACATTTCCAGCGTCAGTGCGCACCGGCCGTCGCCGGGAACCTCTGCGTACGGTGCGGCCAAGGCCGGTATCGACAACCTCACCGGCACCCTGGCCGTCGAGTGGGCGCCGAAGGTCCGCGTGAACTCCGTCGTGGTCGGCATGGTCGAAACCGAACAATCCGAGTTGTTCTACGGCGACGCCGACTCGGTGGCCGCCGTGGGCGCCACCGTGCCGCTGGGCCGGCTCGCAAAGCCGACCGATATCGGTTGGGCCGCAGCCTTTTTGGCCTCTGACCTGGCGTCCTACATCAGCGGCGCGACTCTCGAAGTGCATGGCGGCGGTGAATCGCCGCCGATATCTGGAAGCGTCCAGCGCCAACAAATAGAAGCGTCCAGCGCCAACAAAATCAAGGAGAGCATGGGATTGCTTGACGGCCGGGTGGTCATCGTCACCGGAGCCGGCGGTGGGATCGGCCGCGCCCACGCACTGGCCTTCGCCGCCGAAGGTGCCCGCGTGGTTGTCAACGACATCGGGGTCGGGCTGGACGGCTCGCCGGCCGGCGGCGGCAGCGCTGCGCAGGGCGTGGTCGACGAAATCGTCGCCGCGGGTGGGGAAGCCGTCGCCAATGGATCCAACGTCGCCGACTGGCAGCAGGCGGCGGCGCTGATCCACACCGCCGTCAACACCTACGGGGGCCTCGACGTGCTGGTCAACAACGCCGGCATCGTGCGGGACCGGATGTTCGCCAACACCAGCGAGCAGGAGTTCGACGCTGTCGTCGCGGTGCATCTCAAAGGGCATTTCGCGACGATGCGGCACGCCGCGGCTTACTGGCGTGCGAAGTCCAAGGCCGGCGAGGCCGTCGACGCCCGGATCATCAACACCAGCTCCGGCGCCGGCCTGCAGGGCAGCGTCGGGCAGGCCAACTACAGCGCCGCCAAGGCGGGAATCGCGGCGATGACATTGGTTGCCGCCGCGGAGATGGGGCGCTACGGCGTGACCGTCAACGCGATCGCGCCGTCGGCTCGTACCCGGATGACCGAAACCGTGTTCGCCGATATGATGGCCAAGCCCGGCGAGGGATTCGACGCGATGGCCCCGGAGAACATCTCGCCGCTGGTGGTGTGGCTCGGCAGCGTGCAATCGCGCGACGTCACCGGCAAGGTCTTCGAACTGGAGGGCGGCATCATCCGGTCGCCGAGGGCTGGGCCCACGGACCCCAGGTCGACAAGGGCGCCCGGTGGGACCCCGCCGAGCTGGGAACCGTCGTCGGCGATCTGCTGGCCAAGGCGCGCCCGGCGGTACCGGTTTACGGCGCCTGACGCCTTCTGGCCCCGGCGCCGCGGTACCGGCCCAGGGTTTTTGTCCGGGAGCGAGGCGTGGCCCGCGGCTACGGATCGCAGATGACGATCGGGATCTCGCGGTCTGTCCACGACCGATAGTTGGAATAGTCGGGGTACATCGCGTCCAATTTGGGCCAGTATTCGGCGCGTTCCTCGCCGGTGGCGTCCCGCGCGGTGAGTTTCAGGACTTCTTTCTTGGTCTGGAAGCTCACCTTGGGGTTCGCCTTGAGGTTGAGATACCACATCGGGTTGCCTTGGCGGCCACCCTGCGATGCGACCAAGATTATCCGCCGGCCTTCCTGCAGGAACAGCAGAGGGCTCTCGCGTCGCTGTCCGGTCTTGCGTCCGGTGGTGGTCAATACGCCCACCTCAGTGCCGCGCAGGAACTTATCGCCGAACCTGCCGCCGCTCTTCTTGAAGACGAACGTCTGGACGCGCGACATCAGCTTGATGAACGTGCCGGTCTGTTTGGTATTGAGAAATCTCGGCGGTTGGGCCATGTTTCGGCACGTTACCTCATGATGAACGGGCGGATGGTGGCCCGAATGTGGTGGATCAGCCCATCGCTGGCGGGGATGAGGAACGTCTCATCGATATTGGCACCAACCCGGCGCCCGGCCAGCGACGGCTTGGTGGAGAGCTGGAACTTGGCACGCACCTCGTCGCCGGAGACGGTGAACTCCGGCTCCGACACCGAGCGGATCACGCGATACTGCCGGCCTGTGTTCAGGGTGCGTCGCAGCTGATCACCCGAGAAGCCCGTCTTCAGGCCGGCCTCGATGCGGGTGCAGTCCGGCGCGAACCGCACGTCGTCCGCACGGTGGCTGGCCAGCGCCTCGATGTAGGCCCGTGCTGCCGCAATGCGCTCGGCCTCGGTGAACGTGCGGGGTGTGGTCATGGCTAGATCCGTTCGATGATCGTCCCGGTCGACAGCGCGCCGCCCGCACACATCGTAATCAGTGCGGTGTTCTTGTCGGTGCGTTCCAGCTCATGAAGGGCGGTCGTGATCAACCGGCTGCCGGTCGACCCCACCGGATGGCCCAGCGCGATGGCGCCGCCGTTGACGTTGACGCGATCCATGTCGGCCTCGTGCACCCTCGCCCAGGACAGGACGACGGAGGCGAACGCCTCGTTGATCTCGACAATGTCGATGTCACCGATCTTCATGCCGGCCCGCTCGAGCACCCGGGCCGTGGACTGCACCGGGCCGTCAAGATGGTAGTAGGGCTCCGCGCCGACGAGGGCCTGGCTGACGATCCGCGCGCGGGGCCGCAGCCCGAGCGCCTTGGCCTTGTCCTCGTCCATCAACAGCACCGCGGCGGCGCCGTCGGAGAGCTGCGAAGAGGTGCCGGCGGTGTGCAGGCCGCCCTCGACCACCGGGTTCAGGGCGGCCAGTCCTTCGAGCGTCGTGTCGCGCAGGCCCTGGTCGCGGCCGACCATATGCCGTTCGGCGGTCGGTTGCTTGTTCTCGTCGAGTACCGGGGCCTCGATGGGCGAGATTTCCCGTTCGAAGCGGCCCTCGGCCCATGCCTGCTTGGCCTTCTGCTGGGACGCGAGCCCGAAGGCGTCGAGGTCCGCCCGGGTGATGCCGCGGCGCTTAGCGATCCGCTCGGCTGCCTCGAACTGGTTGGGCATGTCGATGTCCCAGGATGCCGCCCGGATCAGCGACCGGTCCGGACCGGCGTTCGCCCCCAGGCCCACGCGGCTCATCGCCTCGATGCCGCATGCGATGCCCACGTCGATCGCACCCGTGGCGATCAGCCCGGCAATCAGGTGGTTGGCCTGCTGGGCGCTGCCGCACTGGCAGTCGATCGTCGTCGCGCCGACCTCTTCCGGCAAACCCGCAGTGAGCCATGCCACTCGTGTGATGTTGTTGGACTGCTCGCCGTACTGGGTGACGCAGCCGCCGATGACCTGCTCGACATCGCTGCCGTCGATCCCGGCTTTGTCGACCAGGGCTTTCTGGACGGCTCCCAGGAGTTCGGTGGCATGCAGGCCGGACAACCAGCCGTTGCGCTTGCCGATCGGGCTGCGGGTTGCTTCGACGATGACGGGATTACCCATGGCGCCAGGCTAGAACACGTTTCATTACTCTGACAAGCGACGATGCCTCACCGCCTTTTTTCTGCGGTGAAGGCATGTTTTACTGAAACTAGAGAACGTCGTATTGAGGAGCGCAATCGTGGTGCCAACCCCCAATGTATTACCCGGATTCGACTTCCTGGATCCGGATGTCAACCTCAAGGCGCTGCCCGTCGAGGAGCTGGCTGAGCTGCGCAGGGCCGAACCCGTCCACTGGGTCGACGTGCCCGGTGGAACCGGCGGTTTCGGTGACCCTGGCTACTGGCTGGTCACCAAGAACGCCGACGTCAAGGAGGTGTCGCTGCGCAACGACGTCTTCTCCAGCTGGCTAAACGGTGCGATCCCGGTATGGCCGCCGGAGATGACGCGCGAGGCTATCGACCTCCAGCGCAATGTGATGCTGAACATGGACGCGCCACGTCACACGCGGCTGCGCAAGATCATTTCGCGCGGTTTCACACCGCGTGCGATCGGACGGCTGAAGGACGAGCTCGCCGCCCGGGCGCAGAACATCGCCAAGACCGCTGCCGCCGAGGGCTCGGGCGATTTCGTCGAGCAGGTGTCATGCGAGCTTCCGCTGCAGGCCATCGCCGGTCTGCTGGGCGTTCCGCAGGAGGACCGCGACAAGCTCTTCCGCTGGTCCAACGAGATGACCGGCACCGAAGACCCCGAGTACGCCCATATCGACCCGGCGGCGTCTTCGATCGAAATCATCACCTACGCGATGCAGATGGCCGAGGAGCGGGCGAACAACCCGACCGACGACATCGTCACCTCCCTGATCGAGGCGGACTTGGACGGCGAGAAGCTCACCGACGACGAGTTCGGGTTCTTCGTGGTCATGCTCGCGGTCGCCGGCAACGAGACCACCCGCAATTCGATCACCCACGGCATGATCGCGTTTGCGAACAACCCCGACCAGTGGGAGCTGTTCAAGCGGGAACGTCCCGAAACGGCCGCCGACGAGATCGTGCGGTGGGCGACACCGGTGTCGGCATTCCAGCGCACCGCCAACGTCGACACCGAACTGGGTGGTGTGAAGATCAAGCAGGGCGAGCGGGTGGTGCTGTCCTACCGGTCGGCCAACTTCGACGAAGAGGTCTTCGAGAACCCCTACTCCTTCGACATCCTTCGCAGCCCCAATCCGCATGTGGGATTCGGGGGGACCGGCGCCCACTACTGCATCGGCGCAAACCTGGCCCGCATGACCATCAACCTCATCTTCAACGCTGTGGCCGACCACATGCCCGACCTCAAACCGATCGGCGAGCCGGTACGGCTGCGTTCGGGGTGGCTCAACGGGATCAAGCACTGGGAGGTCGACTACACGGGCTCGGCGGCGCACTGACCTGCGGCTAGGCTCGATACGAATCAAGGAGGATTCGGGTGGATTTCAATCCGGACCCGGCGCAGCAGGCTGTCCGCGACGTCGTCACCGCAGTGCTGAGTCGTGACAATTCCTGGCAGGCACTGGTGGCTGGTGGTGTGACGGCACTCGGTGTGCCCGAACGTCTCGGCGGTGACGGTGTCGGCCTGCCCGAACTGGCCACCGCGCTCACGGAGATCGGTAGACACGGCACGATCGGACCCGCGTTGGCCACGATCGGGCACGGCTTGGTGCCGCTGCTCGATCTGTCCTCCGACCCGCAGCAGGACCGTTATCTGTCCGGTGTGGCCGAAGGCGCCGTGCTGACCGCGGCGCTCAACGAACCGGGAGTAGCCCTTCCGGACGGGCCGTCGACCGTGTTTGCCGCCGGCCGCCTATCGGGTACCAAGATCGCAGTGCCCTACGCCGATCAGGCCGACTGGATGGTGGTCACCGCTGACAGCGGCGTCGTGGTGGTCCCTTCTCGGGCAGACGGGGTGTCGGTGACAAGGACGCCGACGTCGAACGGATCGGACGAGTACGTGGTGACTTTCCGCGATGTCGCCGTAGCCGACAATGACGTCCTCGCGGGCGCGGACGCACGCCGGGTGAACCAGTTGGTGCTGGCGGCCACCGGGGCATTCGCCGCCGGCCTGGTGGCGGGTGCGCTGCGCCTGACAGCAGACTACGTGGCCAACCGCGAACAGTTCGGCAGGCCGCTCTCGACGTTCCAGACGGTTGCCGCGCAGCTCGCCGAGGTCTACATCGCGTCGCGCACGATCTCCCTGGCGACGACGTCCGTCGTTTGGCGGCTTTCGGAAGAACGTGACCCAGCGGCCGACCTCGACGTGTTGGCTTACTGGCTGACCTCCCAGGCACCACCGGTCATGCAGACCTGTCACCACCTGCACGGGGGGATGGGCATGGACATCACGTACCCGATGGACCGCTACTACTCCACGATCAAGGATCTGACACGTCTGCTGGGCGGCCCGTCGTATCGACTTGACCTTGTGGGAGCGCAATGTTCATCGAACTGACCCCGGAGCAGCTCGCGCTGCAAGCCGAGTTGCGGCAATACTTTTCGAACCTCGTCAGCCCCGAAGAGGCTGCTGCGATGGAGTCCGACCGGCACAACGAGGCCTACCGGGCAGTCATCAAGCGGATGGGGTCGGACGGCAAGCTAGGGGTGGGCTGGCCGAAGGAGTTCGGCGGCTTGGGCTTCGGCCCCATCGAGCAGTCGATCTTCGTCAACGAAGCCGCCCGTGCCGACATCCCGCTGCCGGCGGTGACGCTGCAAACGGTCGGTCCGACCCTGCAGGTGTACGGCACGGAGGCGCAGAAGAGGAAGTTTCTCCCGGCGATCCTGGCGGGTGAGGTCCACTTCGCCATCGGCTATACCGAGCCGGAGGCGGGCACCGACCTGGCGTCGCTGCGGTCCACCGCAGTCCGCCAGGGTGACGAGTACATCATCAACGGGCAGAAAGTCTTCACCACCGGTGCACACGACGCGGACTACATCTGGCTGGCGTGCCGCACCGACCCGGATGCCGTGAAGCACAAGGGCATTTCGATTCTCATCGTCGACACCAAGGATCCCGGCTATTCCTGGACGCCGATGATTCTGTCGGACGGCGCGCATCACACCAACGCGACCTACTTCAACGATGTCCGGGTTCCCGCCGACATGCTCGTCGGCGAGGAGAACGGCGGATGGCGTCTGATCACCACGCAGCTCAATCACGAACGGGTCATGCTCGGGCCGGCCGGCAAGGTAGCCGGAGTGTACGACCGTGTGCACGCCTGGGCGTCCAAGCCCGGCGGTGACGGGGTGACCCCGATCGACCACGACGACGTCCGTCGCCTGCTCGGTGAGATCAAGGCGATCTGGCGGATCAACGAGCTGCTCAACTGGCAGGTCGCGGCGGCCGGCGAAACCATCGATGTCGCCGACGCCGCAGCAACAAAGGTGTTCTCCACCGAACGCATTCAGAAGGTCGGACGGCTGGCCGAGGAAATCGTCGGCAAGTACGGCAACCCCGCCGAGCCCGAGACCGCCGACCTGCTCAGGTGGCTGGACATGCAGACCAAGCGCAACCTGGTCATCACCTTCGGCGGCGGTGTCAACGAGGTGATGCGAGAGATGATCGCCGCGTCCGGACTGAAGGTGCCCAGGGTTCCGCGATGAGCGCTTCGCGTGAAGAGCAGAGGGCCGCGATGAGCGTCGGCAACCTGCAGGCCGACATAGAGAAGATCAAGGCCGCGGGCAGGAGCGCGCCCCGGTTGGGCAGAGATCCCGTCAACGAGCCCATGATGCATCACTGGCTGGACGCCATTGGCGACCGGAACCCGATCTACGTCGATGAGGCTGCGGCCCGGGCGGCGGGTCATCCCGGCATCGTCGCCCCACCGGCGATGATCCAGGTGTGGACCATGATGGGTCTGGGCGGTGTGAGGCCCGACGACGACCCGTTCACCAAGATCATCGAATTGTTCGATGCCGCCGGCTATGTCGGCGTCGTCGCCACCAACTGCGAACAGACCTACCATCGCTATCTGCGCCCGGGTGAGGCTGTCAGTATCAGTGCCGAGCTCACCGACGTGGTGGGGCCCAAGCAAACCGCGCTCGGCGAGGGCTATTTCATCAACCAGAAGATCACCTGGACCGTCGGTGGCGACGACAATGAAGGCGACAGAGGACAAGAAACCGTTGCCGAAATGATGTGGCGCATTATGAAATTCGTTCCTCGTGACAACGGGGAACTCGGCGCAGTCGCCGCAGTGCCGGCTGATCTGGACGCCGACGCGATGATGCGCCCAGCGTCGTCGCGTGACACCCAGTTCTTCTGGGACGGAGTCAACGCCCATGAGTTGCGCATCCAGAAGCGCGGCGACGGCGCACTCCAGCATCCGCCTGTACCCGCGCTGTGGGCCGATAAGGAGGCGCCCGCCGAGTATGTTGTGGCATCGGGGAAGGGCACCGTCTTCAGCTTCGTCGTACACCATGCGCCGAAGGTGCCCGGCCGCAGCCTGCCCTTCGTGATCGCGCTCGTCGAACTCGAAGAGGGGGTGCGGATGCTCGGGGAGCTCCGCAACGTCGACCACGCCGAGGTGGAGATCGGAATGGCAGTGCGCGCGACATACATCGACTTTCCGGGTAATGACGTGGGCCCGGCCTGGACGCTGCACGCCTGGGAGCCGGACGCATGAGTTCGCCGGTGGCAGAAGTGGGTGCCAAGCTTCCCGAGCTGGCGCTGTACGGCGATCCGACGTTCATCGTGTCGACGGCGATCGCGACCCGCGACTATCAGGATGTGCACCACGACCGGGATAAGGCACAGGCGAAGGGGTCCAAGGACATCTTCGTCAACATCCTCACCGACACCGGGCTGGTGCAGCGTTACCTGACCGACTGGGCGGGACCTTCGGCCGTAGTCAAGTCGATCGCGCTGCGACTGGGTGTGCCCTGGTACGCCTATGACACCGTCACGTTCCGCGGCGAGGTCACTGGTATCGAGGATGGTGTGGTGACCGTGAAAGTGGTCGGCGGCAACAGCCTCGGCGACCATGTGATCGCCACGGCCACAATGACTCTGGGAGTGGCGTGATGCTGTCCGGCAAGTCCGCGATCGTCGGGATCGGCGCCACCGACTTTTCGAAGAACTCAGGGCGAAGTGAGCTGCGGCTGGCAGCCGAAGCGGTGCTCGATGCGCTGGATGACGCCGGGCTGGCCCCGGCCGATGTGGACGGCATGGTCACGTTCACGATGGACTCCAATACCGAGATCGCCGTCGCGCGCGCCACCGGAATCGGTGAACTGAAGTTCTTCTCCAAGATCCATCACGGCGGTGGTGCGGCGTGCGCGACGATTCAGCAGGCGGCAATCGCGGTCGCCACCGGAGTCGCCGATTGCGTTGTGGCCTACCGTGCATTCAACGAACGCTCCGGGATGCGGTTCGGCCAGGTGCAGAAGCGCTTGGTCGAGAACGCCGATTCGACCGGTGTCGACAACTCGTTTTCCTATCCGCACGGTTTGTCCACACCGGCCGCCCAGGTCGCGATGATCGCACGGCGCTATATGCACTGGTCGGGGGCGACCAGCCGTGACTTCGGCGCGATCTCGGTGGCCGACCGCAAGCACGCCGCCAAGAACCCCAAGGCGTATTTCTACGAGAAGCCGATCACCATCGAGGAGCATCAGAACTCGAGGTGGATCGCTGAGCCGCTGCGGCTGCTGGACTGCTGCCAGGAGACGGACGGGGGAGTGGCGCTCGTCGTGACCTCCCCGGAGCGAGCCCGAGACCTCAAGCAAACGCCAGTGATCATCGAGGCGGCATCACAGGGGTCGAGCCCGGACCAGTACTCGATGGTCAGCTACTACCGGCCCGAGTTGGGGTTGCCGGAGATGGGTCTGGTCGGCGACCAGCTGTGGGCACAGTCCGGCCTATCGCCGGCCGACATTCAGACGGCGGTGCTCTACGACCACTTCACCCCGTTCACGCTCATCCAACTGGAGGAACTCGGCTTCTGCGGCAAGGGCGAGGCGAAGGACTTCATTGCCGACGGCGCGATCGAGATCGGTGGACGGTTGCCGATCAACACCCACGGCGGTCAGCTCGGCGAGGCGTACATCCACGGCATGAACGGCATCGCCGAGGGCGTGCGGCAACTGCGCGGGACGTCGGTCAACCAGGTCGACGATGTCGAACACGTGCTGGTCACGGCGGGCACGGGTGTGCCGACGTCGGGGTTGATTCTGGGGTAGTCGCCAATCACCTGCCGGCCGGCGGTCGTTGTGGGGCTTTCAGCTCGAGCGCTGCGCGGGTTGTCGAAGCGATGCCCCTCGGCAGGGGGGATCGACCCAGATACCCGCTCTCAACGGTTGAACGGTTGAACGGTTGAACCGAAACGCATATCGCTCATCGATGATGTTTGCCATTGGTGATCTCGTGACAACCGTGGCCTTGAGCTGTGCTGAGCTCGGTCATCGCGGGGCGCGGTGCGAGCCGACGGTTATCGGAATGTCATTGCAATTGCTGAAACACGGTTCTGGTGAGATTGGACATGGAACTGTACACTCATCCGCTTTCGCATCTCCGGTTCGAAACATTCGACGTATCAGCTGATCAATCAGGTTGTACGCAAGGTTCTACGGCGATCGCCCGCCGGGCCGGAGGTTCGGCAAGTGGTTGCGCGTGCAGTGACTACGCGGTTTTGCTGAAATCGCTTGTGGGTTCCGTTCGGCGGATGGTAGCCTCGCTCTCAGCGTGTCCGGGGTGGTGCACAAGATTGCCATACAGTTAACCTAGTCAAGGTTGCGGTGCGGCATCGCATCAGGCTCGGCGTCGTCAGAGGGGAGGCGTTGTGACGTTCACAAGCACTCCTTTCCCTCACTCCTTTCCGCAGGGCCAGCACCAGCTCACGAAAGCTGGGTGGTCACGCTCGATGGCTCGTTGGATAGCTGGCGGAGGCGACGCAACGAAGCTCGCCTCCGCTGGCCCACCAACGATTGCCCTGGACTGTTGAGATGCGGGCCCTGGTCACCGGTGCGGCCGGGTTCATTGGTTCCAACCTCGTTGACCGCCTCTTGGCGGATGGTCATCAGGTGGTTGGTGTCGACAACCTGTCCACCGGTTATCTGGACAATCTGGCCGGAGCATTGAGTGTCGGCGAACAATGCCCGGGCAAGTTCACGTCGGTCCGGGTCGATATCCAAGCTCCCGAACTTGTCGACGTCGTTGACGGTGCCAATCCCGAGGTGATATTTCATCTCGCCGCTCGATGCGATGACGCTGGTGCCCTGGCTGACCCCCAACGTGATGCTCGCACAAATATTTTGGGGACGATCAATCTCTGCGAGGCAAGCCGCCGAGTCGGAGTCCGCCGCATTGTCTATGCGGCATCGGGGATCTCGCGGTACGCGCGCAGCGCCTCGCTCGTCGACGAAACCGGCGCCGTCGGCCCTCGGTCTCCGCACGCGGCGGCAAAGCTCGCGGGCGAGCTGTACCTGCAGTGCCTACGCCGAGCAGTACGGCATGTCGCCGATCTGCCTGGCATTGGCCAATGTGTACGGGCCGCGACAGGGACGCCGCGGCGCGTCGGGCATCTTCGCCGGTCTCGGCAGCGCCATGATCAGCGGGAGCCCGTTCGTCCTCCGCCGCGACGTGGTAGACGCCCACGACTTCGTGTTCGTCGATGACGTTGTGGACGCCTTCATGGGCGCCTGCAGTGCGCCGGCGAAGCTGACCGGCACCTATAACATCGGTTCGGGACGTCCCACAACATCGACCGGGGTGTACCGCCTGATATCGGCGGTTCTCGATGGAACGGCAACGCCTGGCGGTGATGACTTCGACGGCGAAGAATCGTGTGAGGTCACGTTGAACTCCGCGAAGGCGCACGAGGATCTCGGCTGGCGGTCCTGCGTGGGTTTGGAGGAGGGCATCCGGCGGACGCTCAGGTGGTTGTCGGACATCCTCGAAGTTGACGGGCCGATGCTTGCCAGCGTGTGATTGTCGGTAACGGGCCTGATGTCGACGTCGACAGCTCGTCCCGAGTCGAAGGTGGTCAGGTGGGTCGGCATCACTCAACGGCAACTTTCCCAGGTCCTGACAAACGTTTGCGGGCAGCTTCCCGTACTTGCCGCGTGGCTGATTGCAACCCCCACTACTCTCGAATAGCGACGGGCCCTGCGTGTCGCCGGGCCCTGGCAGCCGACCGAAGCGAAATATGAGGGGTCGCAACGTGGGAGTGAGCGACGCGAGGGTGCACGAATGAGTGGGCCGTCGCCATTGGACCCCGGACCTTCACGCAAGACGGGTTCCGTGCCGATCGCAGGGCATGGCGAGACAGCTGAGGCGGACACGGACGACACCGAACCACTGCCCACCGTCGACCCGTTCGCTACCTTCGGGTCGTCGTGGGGCGCTGGCTGGGGTGGTGCGAGTTGGAGCGGCGCATCGGCCAAGAGGTCCGCCGCCGAGGAGGACCGTTCGGGACGCGACCGCGAACCGGAGCCCTCTGCGCGGCCAGTGATGGGAGACCTCGATCTCCCGCCCGCACCCGAGCCGTTCGAATTCCCTTCGTCACGGTCGCGTCCACAAACCGGCGGCCGCGCCCGGATGGCAATGCTGGGTGGAGGTGCCCTGGCAATCCTGGCAGTCGGCGGTCTCGTCTTCTGGCTGACACACCGTTCACAGTCCGGTCCCGAATCGGATGAAGCGGCCCCGGCACCGCCGACAACTTCTGCGACAAGTTCGGCGACGACCACCGGCCCCACGAGCACGACCGCGGCTCCTCGCCGGGACGCCGCTGCCGAAGCACGATTGTTGAGTTCACTTCCTCCCGGCTATCCCCCAGGAGTTTGCAATCCGATCGATCCGGTTCTCGGTGCCCGGGCCATGGCCGAATGCGGCATCAACAGCGATCCAGGCGGTCCTACCGCCGCAATCTTCACGCTCGCGGTCGACAAACCGGCTCTGGACGCCGGGCTCGCCGGCGCAATCCGGCCTGACTCGGTCGTGATCTGTCCGGGCAACATCCAATCCCCCGGTCCTTGGCGCCGCAATGCAACCCCTGAGCAGGTCAGCGGCACACTCGTGTGCGGCGTGCAACGCGATATCCCGACCGTCGCGTGGAGCGACGACCAACGGCTGTTACTCGCTGTCGTTCGATCCGATCCGCCCGGCCCCGCGCTCGACCAGCTCTATGCGTGGTGGTCCAGTCACTCGTGAATTGGCTGAGACCCGTGCAGGGCCTGACCAATCAAGAGACCGGGTGTGCCCTGACTGCCCTGTGGCAGCAGGATGACGTCTCCACTTCCGGCGGGTAGTGTGCCCTGGCTTCCGGGTGCGGGTACTGGGGCGGCCGGTGCCGCCGGTGCGGCGGGAACTCCGGGACTCGGGCACTGCGGGTGCGGCCGGCGCGGCGGACTGGCCGGCGGGTAGGGGTGTGCCCTGGCTTCCGGGTGCGGGAGCGGCCGGTGCGGCAGGGCCGCGGGAGCGGCGGGGGCTGCGGGTGCGGCCGGGGCGGGAGTTTGGCCGGCCGGGAGGGGGGTGCCCTGGCTTCCGGCCGGAAGCGGGGTTCCCTGGCTACCTGCCGCAGGAGCGGGCGCAGGCGCGGCGGGTCGTGCCTGGGTGCCCGCGGAGGGCGTGGATCCATACTGGGCGCCGCCGGACGACGCGGGCGGAGCGGCGGGCGCGGGTTCCCAGACCAAGAGATCGTGGCCCGCGGCGTTGTAGACGACGTTGCTCGGACTGTCGCCGGTGACGTCGAAATAGATCTTGCCCGTGGTCTTGTCGCCCTCAGTGATCGTCGACGGATTGACGCCTTGCGGAGTCGCGACCCCATACAGCACGCGGTAGTTGTCGCCGCTGGTCGAGCGGGCGTTGAGATTCGAGACGATGGGCATGACCGAGCCCTGAATGGCCTCGTTGGTGGCCGTGGCCTCCCACAGGGTGCCGCGCGGCGAGTAAGGGATCACGTCGGAACTCGGTTTGAGACCGGCAATCGTCCAACCTTGAACGACGGCGCCGTTGGTGAGTTTCGCCTGCTGCCCGATAGAAGTCGTGGTGACGTCGTCGGCCGTGGCCATCGGTGCGGCCAGGATTGCGCCCGCCGCTGCAGTTGCTGACCCTGCCAACAAGGCACCAGAGATTTTGTCAAATTTCATCGTTTGCCCTCCCCGAATTAGTTAGGCGACCGTTTCGCCGGATGGGATCTGATGCGAACCTAGCAGCCTATGTGCTCGTAGTGGGCAAATGGCGTCAGGCAGGCACAAATTCCACATCGCCGAGCGCGACGGCTCCCTCGCGGGCGGGCACGGTGGCGGAGCCCACGTAGCGGTCATCCACTTTCCAGGCGGTGACGCGCAGGGTCTCACCGGGAAAGACCACTCCCGCCATCCTGGCGCTGAAGGAGCTCAGTCGTGTCGCTTCACCATCGAGCAGCGCATCGACGAGCGCTTTGCATGTCATCCCGTATGTGCACAGGCCGTGCAGGATCGGCCTGGGAAAGCCTGCGGCAGAAGCGAATTCGGGATCCGAGTGCAGCGGATTGCGATCGCCGCAGAGTCGGTACAGCAGGGCCTGCTGCGGCAGGATGGGGACGTCGACTTCCAGATCTGGCGCGCTGTCGGCGACGAAGGGCGTTGACGCCGGACCGCGTTGACCGCCGAAGCCGCCTTCGCCGCGGGCGAAGATCGATCGCTTCTGGGTCCACAGCAACGTGCCGTCAGGTGCCTTGACAGTGGTCTCGGACCAGATCACCGCCGCTTTGCCCTTGTCCCAGATATCGGTGAAGCGAGTTACAGCGATTCCGGTTCCCGATGCGGGAATCGCGCCCGGGACCGAAATTCCCTCGCTGGCGTGCAGGACTTTCCACAGGTCGATATCGATCCCGGGGGACTTCACAACAGGCGGCTCGGTGGCATGGAATGTCTGCGCGACGTTGCCGAATGTGGGAAGCACCTGCGGCGTGTCGTCGATGAGGTAACGCAATTCGCGTGGGTCCATCGGATCCCGGCCGGCGCCCAGACCCAGATGGTAGAGCTGCACATCGCTACTGGTCCAGGAGAATTCGACGGGGTCCAGTTCGGCGCCCAGTGCTTCGTCGACGTTTATCGGCATGTCAACTCTTTCCCGCGATGTGCAGCGCGGCGAGATACCCGAATGTCATCGCGGGTCCGATTGTCCCGCCCGGCCCGGGATAGGTGTGGCCCATCACCGGCGAACTCACATTGCCCGCGGCGTACAGCCCTGCGATCACCGAGTCGTCGTCGCGCAACGCGCGGCCATGGACGTCGGTCCGAACGCCGCCCTTCGTGCCGAGGTCACCCGGCACCATCTTGGCGGCGTAGTAAGGCGGACGACTGATCTCACCGAGGTTGGGATTCGGTTTGTTCGTCGGGTCGCCGTAATAGCGGTCGTAGGCGCTCTCACCGCGATGGAAATCCTCGTCGACTCCCGACCGGGCGAAGCCGTTGAACCGCTCTACGGTCGAAATGAGAGCTTCGGCGGGAAGGCCCGTCTTGGCGGCCAGCTCGTCAAGCGTTTCGGCCTGGACGATCACACCAGAATTCATCCACTTGGTCGGAATGCGTTGTCCGGGGTTCAGCCCGGCGAAGATGTAACGCTCGCGGTACTGCTGGTCGAAGACCAGCCACGCGGGGATGTTCTCGCCCGGGCCTGGTCCCTGCCCGTATTGGCCGCCGTACATGTGATGGCATGCCTCGACATACGGCATGGACTCGTTCATGAACCGCTTGCCGGTCATGTTGACGATGATCGACCCCGGCGAGTTGCGCTCCGACAACGCGAACCACGGCGCGCCGACCAGCGGCACCGTCGGGCCCCACCAAGCGTCCTCCATGAGCTCGAGCGCCGCACCCAGTTTCTCTGCGGCGAGGATGCCGTCACCGGTGTTGGCCGCCGCGCCGACCGTCCACTCGGAGGTGATCGGTGCCCGCTGGTACTTGACGCGCATCTGCTCGTTGTGCTCGAAGCCGCCGCAGGCCAGGATGACTCCGCGGCGAGCCCGGATCAGTTGCGGCTCGGCCGATTCCGGCGCGGTGGTGTCCCGGACGCAGATGCCGCGCACCACGCCGTCCTCGACGTGCAGATCGGTCAGCGCAGTGTTCAACCGCACCGGCACACCGGCCTGCTGCAACCCGATGCGCAGGGGCGCGATGAGTGCGCGGCCCATGCCCACCAGGTTCTTGCCGGTGGCCTTGGCCCACATCGTGCGCGCACCGACTTTCAGGCTGCGCAACATGCCTCGCGGATGACGCTTGAGCTGGTTGAGGCGAACGTAGTCCTGCTGCATCACGACGACATTCAGCGGGACCTTGCCATATGCCGGTTCCAGTCCCGGCAAGTCGGCGCCCAGCTTGGCCGCGTTGAACGGCTTCGGTTCGACCGACCGGCCACACACACGGCCTCCCGGCGCCTCCGGATAGTAGTCGGAGTAGTTGGGCACCCAGCACAACTTCAGCGGCGAATGCTTCTGCACGAATGACAGCATCTCCGGACCGCGTTGCAGATAGGTGTCGATCTTGTCGGCGGGCACGACGTCGCCCACGATCGAGTGCAGGTAGGTTCGGGCCGCTTCGGGGGTGTCGGTGACGCCGTCTCGTTGCAGAATCTCGTTGTTGGGGATCCAGACCCCGCCGCCCGACCGCGCAGTGGAGCCGCCGTAGTGCGCGGCCTTTTCGACGACTATTGTGGATAGTCCCTGGTGAGCGGCGGCCAGGGCGGCGACCATGCCAGCGGCACCGCTGCCAACCACGACGACGTCGTACTCCTGTCCAGTCATGTAGAACACGTTATAGAATTGGCCTGCCCGGGAACAACTGCCCCGGTCAAAGAAGCGATGGGACTTCATAACAATGCTCGATGAGCAAGCACGTGCCGGGCTCGCCGCCGATCTCGCCCAGGCGGAGCGCAGCCGGGTTCCGATCGACTCGCTGACCGCCGGAAATCCGCAGATCGATGTCGTCGACGCATACGAAATCCAGCTGATCAACATTCGCCAGCGGGTCGCCGAAGGCGCCAGGGTGATCGGCCACAAGGTCGGGTTGTCGAGCGAGGCCATGCAGCGAATGATGAATGTCGATGAGCCTGACTACGGCCACCTCCTCGACGAGATGGAGGTCTTCGAGGACAAGCCCGTCGACACCGGCCGGTACTTGTATCCCAGGGTCGAGGTCGAGGTCGGCTTCGTGCTGGCCGCCGACCTTCCCGGCTCCGGATGCACCGAAGACGACGTACTGGCGGCGACTGCCGCATTCGCGCCGTCGATCGAACTTATCGACACCCGGATCAAGGACTGGAACATCCGGTTGTGCGACACCATCGCGGACAACGCGTCCTCCGCGGGCTGGGTGCTGGGACCCGAGCGGGTGTCGCCGAAGGACATCGACATCACCGCCATCGACGCAGTTCTGAGACGCAACGGCGAGGTGGTGGCCGAGGGCCGCAGCGACGCGGTGCTGGGCAATCCGGTGACGGCCGTTGCGTGGCTGGCCCGCAAGGTCGACAGTTTCGGCGTGCGGTTGAAGGCCGGTGACGTGGTGTTGCCGGGGTCGTGCACGCGGGCGATAGATGCCCGCCCGGGCGACGATTTCGTTGCGGACTTCGCCGGTCTAGGTTCAGTCCGACTGACTTTCGAATAGGAGCGTTATGTCCAAAGCGAGTGTGGCCATTGTCGGGTCGGGCAACATCAGCACCGATCTGCTGTACAAACTTCTGCGGTCGGACTGGCTCGAACCGCGCTGGATGGTGGGCATCGACCCGCAGAGCGAAGGTTTGGCGCGGGCACGCAAGCTCGGGTTGGAGACCAGCCCCGACGGTGTCGACTGGCTGCTGGCCCTCGACGAGAAGCCGGACCTGGTGTTCGAGGCCACCAGCGCCTACGTGCATCGTGACGCCGCCCCGCGGTACGCCGAAGCGGGTATCCGCGCGATCGACCTGACTCCGGCCGCCGTCGGGCCCGCGGTCATTCCGCCGGCGAACCTGCGCGAGCATCTCAACGCGCCGAACGTCAACATGATCACCTGCGGCGGCCAGGCCACCATCCCGATCGTCCACGCCGTTTCCCGTGTCGTCGAAGTGCCCTATGCCGAGATCGTGGCATCGGTGGCCTCGGCGTCTGCCGGTCCCGGAACCAGGGCCAATATCGACGAGTTCACCAAGACCACCAGCCGGGGCGTGCAGACCATCGGTGGGGCCGCGCGCGGCAAGGCGATCATCATCCTCAACCCGGCCGACCCGCCGATGATCATGCGCGACACGATCTTCTGTGCGATTCCCGACGATGCCGACCGGGACGCGATCACCCGGTCGATCAAGGACGTGGTGGCTGAGGTGCAGACATACGTGCCCGGCTACCGGCTGCTCAACGAACCGCAGTTCGACGAGCCGTCGGTGGTCAACGGCGGAAACCACGTCGTCACCACATTCGTGGAGGTCGAAGGCGCCGGCGACTACCTTCCGCCGTACGCGGGCAACCTCGACATCATGACCGCCGCCGCCACCAAGGTCGGTGAGGAGATCGCCAAAGAGATGGTGGGTGTGTCGCAGACAGCAGGAGGGTCCACACGATGAGCGATATCTTCTTCAACCCGATTTGGGACGTCCGGATCACCGACACGTCGCTGCGTGACGGGTCGCACCACAAGCGCCACCAATTCACCAAGGATGAGGTCCGTGCCATAGTGGCCGCGCTGGATGCCTCGGGTGTCCCGGTGATCGAGGTTACTCACGGCGACGGCCTGGGCGGTTCGTCGTTCAACTACGGCTTCTCCAAGACGCCCGAGCAGGAATTGATCAAGCTGGCCGCCGAGACGGCACAGGAGGCCAAGATCGCCTTCCTGATGTTGCCGGGCCTCGGCACCAAGGAGGACATCAAAGAGGCACAGGCCAACGGCGGGTCGATCTGCCGCATCGCGACCCACTGCACCGAGGCGGACGTGTCCATCCAGCATTTCGGCCTGGCACGCGACCTCGGGCTGGAAACCGTCGGCTTTCTGATGATGAGCCACACCATTGCGCCGGAGAAGCTGGCCGCCCAGGCCCGGATCATGGCCGACGCGGGCTGCCAGTGCGTCTATGTGGTCGACTCCGCCGGGGCGTTGGTGCTCGATGCTGTCGCGGACCGGGTTTCGGCGCTCGTGTCCGAACTCGGCGATGACGCCCAGGTCGGTTTTCACGGCCACGAGAACCTGGGACTGGGGGTCGCCAACTCGGTGGAGGCGGTGCGCGCCGGCGCGAAGCAGATCGACGGCAGCTGCCGCCGGTTCGGCGCGGGCGCCGGCAACGCCCCGGTCGAGGCGCTCATCGGCGTGTTCGACAAGATCGGTGTCAAGACCGGCATCGACTTCTTCGACATCGCCGACGCCGCCGAGGAGGTCGTTGCTCCGGCCATGCCCGCCGAATGCCTGCTTGACCGCAACGCCCTGATCATGGGTTACGCGGGCGTGTATTCCAGCTTCCTCAAGCATGCGATCCGGCAGTCGGAGCGCTATGGAGTGCCCGCGCATGTGCTTTTGCACCGGGCCGGGCAGCGCAAGCTCATCGGCGGGCAGGAAGACCAGTTGATCGATATCGCCCTCGAGATCAAGCGCGAACAGGATGCCGCGAAGGTGTGACAACCGTCGCTGCTTGTAACACTTCCGGCCGATTCGCGAAAGCCAACTTGGCGCCAACCGCGCATTCGCGAGACCTTGAGGAGCTTTCCGTGATCCGTGCCCGCAAAACCAGTGTTCTTGCCGTGCTCGGCGCTGCCACCTGTGCCGTGCTGGCTGCGCCGGTGGCCAGTGCCGCCCCCGATGACTGCGCAGCGGCAGGCTATACCGCCACGATGAGTTCGGTGTTGAAGGCGACCTCGGACTACCTGGCTGCGCATCCCGATGTCAACCAGGCGTTGCTGGACGCCACCCGGCAGCCGGCTTTCGCGGCAATGGGCCAGATGGACGGCTTTTTCGCCGCCCACCCGCAAGAGGCGGATGAAATGAGGGCGATCCAGCAGCCGGCCCGCGATTACCAGAACCGCTGCGGCCTGGCCGTCGAGCCTGCACAGGCATTCATGGCGCTGCAGGGCCTCTGATCCGCTGAACGCCTCGCGCCGGAAGCCGGGCGACCGAGCTGGCCGCCCGATCACGGGAATCCTGCGGAGGGAATCAGTCGGGCGGCCTTCCGCCCAGCTGATTCGTCAACAGACTGGCCGTCGACATCAAATCCTTGGCCCGCCTTGTGATGTCGGCATCGGTGAGGGTCGTTCCGATATGCAGGGAGGCCACCATCGCCTGTCGCCGGTGGTGGTCGAACACGGGCGCGGAGATGACGCTGATGTCATGGCGCCGACGACTTGATCCGGCGGTGTCGCCGACGTGTACCCGTTCGCCGATGTCGGAGACCAATTCACCGAGCAGCGCCCGTAGCTCGTCGGGCAAGGTGCTCGGCATGTCCGCCAGCAGCGCGTACAGCCGCCGGCCGCCCGGGGTTCGGCGCTCGACCAGATAGCCGGTGGAACGGCAGTGGACGATCACCTGCCGTAATCGTTCGGTGTCGGTGCGCAACGGGATCGTGGCAGGCCGGGCCAGCCAGTCCTGGAGCGCTTCGTCGTCCCACAACACGAACATCAGACCGACCGGCGGTGCAAACGGATAGCTCTGCCCGACCTGCACCCCTGGGTTGACTCCCGGTGGAGCGACGAGTTCCAGCAGCGTGATCCTGTCGTCGACGACGGCGGACAGGGCGGCGGTGCTGTTGTAGGCGGCTGAAAGCCGGCGCAGTTCCTCCCGCGCCGCAGGGCTGACTCGCAGGGTTTCCTGCGCGGCATGACCCAGCCGGATCAGGGTCGGCCCGAGTTGGTACGTCTTGTCGACCGAATCACGGATGAGAAAGCCGGCCTCCGCAAGGGTGGTGACGATGCCCAGACATGTCGGCTTGCTCAGCTCGAGTCGGCGGGCCAGGTCGGACAACCCGAATCGTTGCTGCGGGTGGCGCGCCAGGAAATCGAGAACCGTGACGACACGCCGGGTCGGCGGCGAGGCGCGGAGAGACGATTCGCGACTTGCCATTTCACAAATGTACCAATAAATGTACCGGTTTGTTCCAAATATGAACCAGTGCGTCGCGTCCGAAGGTGTTTGACGCAAGGGCGGAGCTGGCTCTAGTGTCAGGGAAAGTGGTAACCCAATTCTACCAATACGGTCCAATATTGGACCGCAGGAGGCAGCGAGCATGTACTCACAGCCGCTCGTGGACGCCATCGTCGAGGCCGAGCGGCTGGTCGGCGCCGCGCCTCACATCGAGAATGAGGCCGACCTGCTCGAAGGCCTGCAGTATCTCGCGGGATGCGTATCGGCATGTACCCACCTCGCCTTCGACTACGACCGCGACCATCCCCTGCTGCAGTCGGGCACCGGCCCATTCACCAAGATGGGTCTCGACAACCCGGACACGCTGTACTTCGGCACACGCGTACAACCGGGTAAGGAGTACGTCGTCACCGGCCGTCGGGGTACGACCACCGACCTCAGCTTCCAGCTGCTGGGCGGGGAATACACCGACGACAACGTGCCGGCCAGCCAGGCCGCCTTCGACGACCGTGAGCTCGACATCGCGGCCGATTGCAGCTTCGAGTGGCGATTCACACCGCAGAGCACGTCGCAGCTGGTGATCCGCGAGGTCTACAACGAGTGGTCGGCACGCCGCGGGACGGTGACCGTCGCCCGTTCCGACACGGCAGGCACCGCACCGCCCCCGCTGACGCGCCAGCTGATCGAAAAGCGTTATTCCACAGCAGGCAAGCAGTTGGTCCAGCGTGTCAAGACCTGGTTGCAGTTTCCCCAATGGTTCTACCTGAACCTCCCGGTGAACACCATGGCCGCGCCGCGACTTACCCCCGGCGGCTTGGCTACCCAGTATTCGTCGGTAGGCCATTTCGACCTTTCCCCCGAGCAGGCGCTGGTCATCACCGTTCCGGTGAGCGACGCTCCTTACCTCGGTTTTCAGCTGGGCAGTCTGTGGTACATCTCCCTGGACTACATCAACCACCAGACCTCGCTGAACGGCACTCAGGCCCAAGCGGATCCGGACGGCAAGATCCGGATCGTGGTGTCGGATGCCAATCCCGGCGTGACCAACTGGGTGGAGACGTTGGGACATCGGCGGGGGTATCTGCAGTTCCGCTGGCAGCGGCTGTCCAGGGCGCTGACCGAGGCCGACGGCCCGGCCGTCGAACTCGTCGACGTCGGCAACATATCGGCATCGTTGCCGTTCCACGAGTCCAACAAGATCTGCGAAAATGACTGGCGCGCCCGAATCGCCCTGCGCCAGAAGCAAATCGCCAACAGAATGCTGGGGTAGAAGATGGCCGGTGCGCACCGACTGCTCGACGGCAAGGTCGTGGTGATAAGTGGAGTCGGACCCGCGCTCGGGACGACGTTGGCACGGCGATGCGCCGAAGCCGGCGCCGACCTGGTGCTGGCCGCGCGGACCGTGGAACGCCTCGACGAGGTTGCCGGCCAGGTGGCCGCCCTTGGCCGGCGCGCGGTGGCCGTGGGCACCGACATCACCGACGACACTCAGGTCGAGAACCTGGTCAACACGTCGATCGACGCGTACGGCAAGGTCGATGTCCTGATCAACAACGCCTTCCGGGTACCTTCGATGAAGCCGTTGGCCGATACCACCTACCAACATATCCGCGACGCGATAGAACTGACCGTGCTGGGCACGCTGCGGCTCATCCAGGGCTTCACACCTGCGCTCGCCGAAGCCAACGGTTCGGTGGTGAACGTGAACTCGATGGTGATCCGCCATTCACAGCCCAAGTACGGGGCATACAAGATGGCCAAATCGGCGCTTCTGGCGATGTCGCAGTCGTTGGCGAGCGAGCTCGGCGAAAAGGGAATCCGCGTCAATTCAGTTGTCCCGGGCTATATCTGGGGCGACACGCTGAAAAGCTACTTCGATCACCAGGCCGGGAAGTACGGCACGACGGTGGATCAGATCTATGCCGCGACCGCCGCGAACTCCGACCTCAGGCGGTTGCCGACCGAGGAGGAAGTCGCCTCGGCGATCCTGTTCATGGCAAGCGACCTGTCCAGTGGTATCACCGGGCAGACGCTCGACGTCAACTGCGGGGAGTGCAAAGTCTGATGGCGCGTACCAATGTGGGAACTGTCGAGGATCTGCATGCCTCGGCGACGCGGGCAGTGGGCCTCGAGGACTTCGGCCGCAGACGACGACAATTACCGCGAAGCGCTCGGCGTGCTGCTGGAGTCCTATCAGCGCGACGAGGACCTGACCGAATTCGGCAGCAAGATGCACCGCTTCTTCCTGCGCAACGCGCTGGTTGCCCGCCTGCTGTCGGAGGCGTCCTGGAAGCAGTACCCGCAGCACGCCGACGTGCGCATCGACCGCCCCATCTTCGTCACCGGCCTGCCCCGCACCGGGACGACGGCGCTGCACAGGCTGCTCACTGCCGATCCGGCACACCAGGGCCTCGAACTGTGGCTCGCCGAGTTCCCACAGCCCCGCCCACCGCGCGAAACATGGTCGGGTAACCCGGTCTTCCAGCAACTGGACGCGCAGTACGCGAAAGCGCACAACGAGAACCCCGAGTACATGGGCCTGCACTACATGACCCCCGACGAGGTCGAGGAGTGCTGGCAGCTGTTGCGGCAGTCGCTGCATTCGGTTTCCTACGAGACCCTGGCCCACCTGCCCACCTACGCGCAGTGGCTGGCCGGGCAGGACTGGACGCAGTCGTATCGACGCCACCGCAAGAACCTGCAGCTGATCGGACTCAACGACGCCGGGAAGCGGTGGGTATTGAAGAACCCCAGCCACTTGTTCGCGCTGGACGCGCTGATGGCCAGCTATCCGGACGCACTCGTCGTACAGTGCCATCGGCCTGCCGAGACCATATTGGCCTCGATGTGCTCACTGTCGGCCCACACGACCGCGGGGTGGTCCAATCGATTCGTCGGCACGCAAATCGGTGAAGACGCGCTGGAAACCTGGTCGCGTGGGTTGGAACTGTTCACTTCCGAGCGGGCGAAGCACGATCCGGCCCAGTTCTGTGATGTCGACTATTCCGACTTCGTCCAGGATCCCGTGGCAACGGTTGAAGGCATCTACCGGCATTTCGGGCTGGAGATGACCGATGCAGCCCAAACGGCGATGCGTGACATGCACAACGAGAGCCGGCAGGGCCCGCGCGCGCCCAAGCACACTTATTCTCTGGCCGACTACGGGTTGACCGCTCGGGCAGGTCAGGGAACGCTTCACCGGTCTGTGAGTCCGGGACCTGGAACCCCCAGACGGGAGGTCAGCCGTCACCGGGCGCGGAAGCGCTGCAGACGGCTTCCAGGCATCCCTCCGCGACCGCATGCTTGATACTTTCGGTCAGTTTGGGACATGAACGCATCCGGCTGCTGTCCCCGCCCGCGGCGCGAGCTTGGGAGAACGCCGCGCATCGTTCGGACGCCGCTGTATTCCATTGCACCGCAGTGTATTCCGGTCCCAGCTTCTTCACGGATACGGTGGCGTGGCAGAAGCGGCAGTCGACGGGCGCCAACCCGGAGGTCAGGTAGCGCTCCCGGTCGCGCAGTGTGGCGGCGTGCACCGCGGCGGCGCGATCCGGGTCGGAGGCGAAGTCCGGGGCTTTGCGCCAGGCTCCGCCAGCCCCGTCGGCGTGATGCTCGTGCCCGTGATCGTCGTCGTGACCGCCATGCAGCAGAACCATCGACCGAGCCAGTCGGTCGACGTCCGGCTTGTCCTGCCCTGGATTCACCCCGAAACCTGAGTGGTTCGTCCTTCGTTCAGTTCGGCCTGCCGGCGGAGGTTCTCCTCGACCTCCACATGCCATTTCGTGTTGGCGGCGGTGGTGTCCACCTCGAGTTCGAACCGGTCGACCATGTCCGGCGTGATGTCCGCTACATCGACGTAAAACTGCTGATACCAGCGACGCATCTGATAGACCGCGCCGTCCTCCTCGACGAGCAGCGGGTTGTCGATGCGGGTCTTGTGGTTCCAGATCTCGACATCCTGCAGGAAACCCTTGCTGACGCCGGAGGTGAACGCCTCGGCGAGCTTCTCGGTCGTCGCGTCGTCGAGCCCTTTGGGCCTCTCCACGATGACGCCCCACTGCAGCATGAACGAGTCCTGGGTCACCGGATAATGGCAGTTGATCAGGATCGACTCGGCCTTGAAGTCGCCGTAGCTGTTGTGCAACCAGTTGATCATGAACGACGGCCCGAAGTAGGAAGCCTCGGAGTCCAGGTGGGCCTCACCGTAGGCGGTGCCCATGTCGTTGACGTCCGGCCGTCCGACGTTGTGCAGGTACTGCGATGCGATGTGTCCCTCGAAGACGTTCTTGAAGTACGTCGGCAGCCCTAAGTGGATGTAGAAGAAGTGCGCCATGTCGGTGACGTTGTCGATGATCTCGCGGCAGTTGGAGCCCTCGATCAGCATCGAGTTCCACTTCCAGTCGGTCCACTCTCCGCTGGTGTACTCCGGGACTTCCGGGATGCGCACCTCGGGCTGCGGTGGGTTGCCCTCGTGGTCGTGCCAGACGAACAGCAGACCGCCGCGGACGTCGGTGTGCCAGGCGCGGGTGCGGGCCAGTCGCGGGGTGCGTTTGGCGTAGGGCACCAGCTTGCACTTGCCGTCGCCGCCCCAGCGCCAGTCGTGGAACGGGCAGGCCACCGTATCGCCCTTGATCGTGCCTTGCGAGAGATCGCCGCCCATGTGCCGGCAGTAGCTGTCCAGGATGTGCAGCTGCCCCTCGGAGTCGGCGAACACGACGAGCTTGGTGCCGAACGCGTGCACAGGGTGCGGCTGGCCGTCCAGGTAATCCTTGACCGGCCCAACGCAGTGCCAGCCGCGGGCGTATCGGTCCGGCAGTGCGCCGGTATCGATCTCGCGAATGCCGGTGTGGGCTGTTTCCGTCGTCACTTCGCGCCTCCATCAGTGCTCTCTAACTAGAACACGTTACAGTTTTCCCGGGCAGGACTCGCAATATCGACGTTCCTAGCTGGCAGAATAGGTGACGAAGGTCCCGACCCTCAAGTGCTGTGAGGCTCATGCGGGGGCCGGGAGCCCGACCCGCAGCGCGATTTGCTGCATTTTGCCGACGCTGGTCACGAAGCGATCCGTCGTGGTGTCGCCGGGAGCGCTGTCGAACCTCAGCCGCACCATCGCGGGGCCATGCCTGTAGAGCAACAGCGTGACGGCCTTTGCGCCGTCCGGCGATGTGCCTTTGACGATGGTTCCGTCCGTGCCGACGGGTGATGGCTGCGGGCTGCCGCCGGCTACCACGGTGTCCACTGCCGACAGCGCCCGCTGCAGGGTTGCGGTGGCGGTGGCGACGTCCGGATAGACCGCGAACGTGTCCGAGATGGCACGGGTGTCGCGGGTGTTGACGAACAGCGCGCTTGCGCCCGCCACACCGTTGGGGTTCACAGTCGACGACCGGATCGCGAAGGTGTCGTCGGCGTCGGAGAGATCGGAAGCCTCCAGCAGCAGTCGACTGAAGTCGACTTCGGCGTCTTTCGGCTGAGCCTGTCGTCTCGTGGTTTCCGCTGGAGCCGGGATCGGCCCGGCAGGCGCGGACGCGCTTTGCTCTGATCCCCGTTGGGGTTCGCGATCGGGTGTCGACGCCGCACAACCGACGAGGCCGACGGCTACCGCCACCGCCAACGCCGGAAGAGAAAAGGATTTCGGGCTCGCGCAACTGCGACTGGGGGACAAATCGACGCCATTCCAATGCTTCGGGTGACAGGCGGTACCTGCCCCAGCGTACCCGGCATCAGCCCGGGTACGCGTCGTGCGGTTTTCCGTTGGCGCCCGATCGGGCCGGGCTTCAGTCCTGCCACCCCGAGGTGATGTAGGTGTCCGCGAACCGCTTCATCGAATCCTTCTTCTTCTCGAGCGGGGCGTCGAAGCCGAGTCCGTCGAAGATCCAGGGGATGACGATGTTGTCGGTGATACCCGCCTCGGCCAGCTCGCGGTGACCGTCCACACCGAACCTGTCGATGCACACCGCCTGGAACTCGAACGGTTCGTCTGCGCGGCCGTTCTCGGCCCGCAGCGCCTTGAGCTTGGTGACGGTTTCCGACAGTTGCGCGCAGGTCATCATCGCGCTGGTCCAGCCGTCCGCGCGGGCCGCCCGCTTGAGCGCCACGTCAGTGTGACCGCCGACGTAGAAGGGCACCGGCTGCGACGGGGCGGGACTCATCTGCAGCCTGTCGAAATCGAAGAACGTGCCGTGGTATTCGACCATGTCGCCGCCGAGGACGAGTTTGATGACTTCGATCATCTCGTCCACCCGGGCGCCGCGCTTGGCAAAGGCGACCCCGCACCACTCGAATTCCTCCGGCGCCCAGCCGATTCCGACGCCGAAGCCGAACCGGTTGCCGGTCAGGTTCGCGACCGACCCGACCTGGCGCGCCAGCAGTAGCGGGTTGCGCGACCCCAGCTTCAACACGTTGGTGTAAAAGCGCAGCCGGGAGGTCACCGCACCCATCGCAGCGGCGGCGATCAGGGGATCGACCCATGGGGTGTCCTTGTTCCACATCCGTGAGCCATCCGCCGTATAGGGGTAGTCGGCGGCCTGCTTTTCCATGTAGAACAGCGAGTCCGGCAGGGCGATCGAATCGAACCCCACGTCCTCGGCCGTGCGGGCCAGTTCGATGAGTTCGTCGATGGGGCCCATCGCGACGCTGCAGGTGTATTTCATGGTCATGACCTCACTCCGGTTTGCCGGGTTTGTCGGCTCCGACGACCCACATCGAATAGTATTGCGAGCCGCCGCCGTAGGCGTGCCCCAGTGCTTTGCGGGCACCGGGGACCTGATGGTCGCCGGCCTTGCCCATGACCTGAATCGCCGCCTCGGCGAACCGGATCATGCCGGAGGCGCCGATCGGATTCGAGGACAACACACCACCCGACGGATTCAACGGGATGCGTCCGCCGATCGCCGTCTCACCGGCCTCGGTGAGCTTCCAGCCCTCCCCTTCGGGCGCGAAGCCCAGGTTCTCCAACCACATCGGTTCGAACCAGGAGAACGGCACGTAGACCTCGCCGACGTCGATCTCGTCGATCGGATTGGTGATGCCCGCGGCCTTCCACAATGCGGCGGCCGCGTCCCGACCAGCTTGGGGGTTGACCTGGTCGCGGCCGGAGTAGGCAAGCGGTTCGGTCCGCAGCGCGGTGGCATGCACCCATGCGACGGGATGTCCGTCGGCCACCCGGGTGTCGGCGATCCGCTCGTCACCGATCACCATCGCGCAGGCGCCGTCCGAGGACGGACAGGTCTCGTCGTAGCGGATCGGATCCCACAGCATCGGCGACTGCATCACCTTTTCCAGCGTGATGTCCGGTTGGTGCAGGTGTGCCAACGGATTCCTGGCGCCGTTGAGTCGGTCCTTTACCGCCACCAACGCGCCGATGTGTGCCGGAGCGCCCGATCGGTTGATGTAGGCGCGCACGTGCGGGGCGAAGTACCCGCCGGCGCCCGCGCCGACGGGTTTGATGAACGGCACGGGAATGCTCAACGCCCACATGGCATTCGACTCGGACTGCTTCTCCCAGGCCATCGTCATCACACGCCGGTACTTACCGGACTGGACCAGGCTGGCCGCGACGACTCCGGTGGAACCGCCGACCGAGCCCGCGGTGTGGACGCGGATGAGCGGTTTCCCGGTTGCGCCGGTGGCGTCGGCCATGAACAGCTCCGGCATCATGACGCCCTCGAACAAGTCCGGCGCCTTGCCGACGACGACGGCGTCGATGTCGTCGAACGTCGAACCGGAGTCGGCCAGTGCCCGGTCCATCGCCTCGCGAACCAGGCCGTTCATCGAAACGTCGGTGCGCTTGGCGACGTATTTCGTCTGCCCGGTGCCGAGCACCGCCGCGAGTCTCTTGCCCATCAGATGATTCCTTCGTTCTCGACGACAGCCCTCATCGCTACCGACCTTCCATCACCGCGACGAGATTCTGCTGCAGCGCCGGCCCGCTGGTCGCATGTGCCAGCACACGTTGCGCCGAACCATTGAAGATGTGTTGTGCGGCAAAGCCGATGCGCTCCAATCCGGTGGAGAACATCGGATTGGCGGCCAGCGCACCGCCGGACGGGTTGACCCTGGTGCCGGCGGGCAGACCGATCGCCTCGGTCAGGATCAGGTGTTGATGGGTGAACGGAGCGTAGAGCTCGGCCACCTCGATCGACGCGACATCGCCGCCGGTGGCCGCTGCGGCCGACGCGGCCGTCGATGGTGACGTGGTCAGGTCCCGCGCGCCCAAAATCGGTGTTTCGATACGGTGCTCGAAACCGCTGATCCATGCGGGGTTCTCCCGAAGTTCCCTGGCCCGGTCACCGGCGGCCAGCACGATCGCCGACGCCCCGTCGGCGATGGGTGCGATGTCATGCCGGTGCAGCGGGTCGGCGAAGAACGGCCGGGCGAGCAGTTCGTCCACCGAGGACGCCGGCTCCACCGAATCCACCCGAGGGGCGGCCGCCATCGCGTCGAGTGCGACCTGGGCCATCTGCCCGGCGGTCCACTTGCCGGAGTCCAGGCCGAACCGGGCCTGCAAGCCGGCCATCGACACCGAGTCCGGCCAAAGCGGGGCCACCGTGTACGGGTCGGTCTGCAGGGCGAGGACCCGGCGCAGGGTGCCCGCCGACGACTTGCCGAATCCGTATACCAGCGCGGTTTCGATCTCGCCGGTGAGCAGCTTGATGTAGGCCTCGTAGAGCGCCCACGCGGCGTCCATCTCCACGTGCGACTCGTTGATCGGCGGCACCGCGCCAATCGAGTCGATTGCCGAGATGAACGAGAACGCCCGTCCGGCAAGGTAGTCCGAGGACCCCGAACACCAGAACCCGATATCGCTTTTTTCGATGCCGAGGTCCGAGTAGAGCTGCGCGAAGCACGGCATCAGCATTTCCACGCCGTTGGTTGTCCCGCCGGTCCGTCGCACATGCGGGGAATGAGCGAAGCCGACCACGGCTATGTCTGTTGCGGCAGTCAAAGTACGCCCTCTCTAGAGGTGGTGCTTGTAGGAGTCGTAATCGGCGTCGGGCTCACCGGTCGGCCGGAAATGCGCGATGTTGTCGATGCCCAGGCCCCACTCCTCGCGCGGCCTCCACACCGCCTCGACCCGCATACCCATCCGGACCTCCGCCGCATCGACATCGGTGACCAGATGAAGGAAGGGGATGTCGGCGCCGTCCAACAGGATGTATGCGGCAACGTAGGGCGGCTTGATGCGCTGGCCCTCGAACGGGATGTTGATGATCGCGAACGTCGTCACGATCCCCTTGTCGGACAGCTCGACGAGTTCGCTCAGCGGCTGTCCGGTCTTCGGATCCGCTTCTCGTGCCGGGAAGTAGACCTTGCCGGGTTTTCCGCCGTCGACGGCGGCGGTCCGCGCGCCGAGCAGCCTGCCTTCCTGAAGCGCCCGCAGGTAGGCGCTTTCCGGCAGCGAGGCGGTGTGCGTGATCTCAATCTCGATGGGGGTCACGACCATCGTCACCGGGTCCCTGCCGTCGTCGGCCGGACCGGCCTCCTCGGCCTGTTCGCCCGGCAGGAAGTACGCGATGTCGGTGATCGCCCCGGTGGTCTGGTCGGCCCAGTGCGCATGCACCCGGTCACCGGTGTGCAGCGCGTCCGCCGATCCGGCGTCGACCGCATGCAGCAGCGCAGTGTCGGCGCCGTCCAGCTTGATCAACGCCCACGCGAAAGGCCGGTCCAACGGCTGGCCGTGCAGCGGTTCGGGCTGCCAGGTCCACGACACCACCGTGCCCACGCCGGACACCGGAACCACTTCGGTCAGCGGCGCATAGGTCACCGGGTCGAACTCGGCCGGTGGCACCAACACCCGGCCGTCGGATCCGCGGGTACCGAGTATGCGCCGGTTGCGCAGGGCCGTGAAGAATTGTTCGAGAACAGGACCCACCGAACGGGTGTAGCCAAATGAAAGTTTCAGGGGTGCGGACAGCGGCCGCTCGCGCTTGTCGATCAGCGCCGGGCCGCTCTGACTGGCGTTCACGGCATCGAGTAGAACAGGTTCTAACATTCGAGGCAAGCAGGCCCATCGCAGGGTTCGGCGGCCCAGAAAGGTGGGACCCATGAAGCTCGGACTGCAGTTGGGGTATTGGGGCGCGACGCCGCCGGCAAACCACGGTGAGCTCGTGGCCGCCGCCGAGGAGGCCGGCTTCGACACCCTTTTCACCGCCGAGGCGTGGGGGTCGGATGCCTACACCCCGTTGGCGTGGTGGGGACGTGAGACGACACGAATGCGTCTCGGCACGTCGGTGGTTCAGTTGTCCGCGCGCACGCCGACAGCGTGCGCGATGGCGGCGCTCACGCTCGATCACCTCAGCGGCGGCCGGCACATCCTGGGGCTGGGCGTGTCCGGACCGCAGGTGGTGGAGGGTTGGTACGGCCAGCGGTTTCCCAAACCGTTGGCCCGAACCCGGGAGTACATCGGCGTGCTGCGGCAGGTGTGGGCGCGCGAGGGGCCGGTGACCAGCGCCGGCCCGCACTACCCGTTGCCGCTGGCGGGGGAGGGCACCACGGGGCTGGGTAAGTCGCTCAAGCCCATCACGCATCCGTTGCGGGCCGACATCCCGATCATGCTCGGCGCCGAGGGGCCCAAGAACGTTGCGCTGGCCGCCGAGATCTGCGACGGGTGGCTGCCCATCTTCTACAGTCCGCGGCTGGCGCCGATGTACAACGAATGGCTGGACGAGGGATTCGCGCGAGCGGGTGCGCGCCGCCGCCGGGAGGACTTCGAGATCTGCGCCACCGCCCAGGTGGTGGTGACCGACGACAGGCCCTCGATCATGGAACTGATGAAGCCCCACCTGGCGCTCTACATCGGCGGCATGGGCGCCGAGGACACCAACTTCCATGCCGATGTGTACCGGCGAATGGGCTATGCCGAGGTGGTCGACGACGTCACCAAGCTGTTCCGCTCGGGCCGCCAGGACGGAAAGGACCAAGCCGCCAAGGTGATTCCCGACGAACTGGTCGACGACGCGGCCATTGTCGGCGACCTGGATTACGTGCGTAAGCAGATCGTCGCCTGGGAGGCCGCCGGGGTCACCATGATGGTGGTGGGTGCGCGGACGACCGAGCAGATCCGCGACCTCGCCGACCTTGTGTAGACACTTCTCGCAGATGGCTACCCAGCGTTGCAGATTGTCTATCCAGCGTTCTAGATTTGACTCCGATGACCGACACCGAGGCACCTTCCCAGCACACCATCGCCGGCACGGTGCTCACCATGCCGATCCGCATCCGCCGGGCCGGCCAGCACGCCGCGATGTTCTCCGTGGACGCCGACGCCGCGCAGCGGATGATCGACTACAGCGGCCTGACCGTCTGTCGGTTCCGGCCGGGTCGCGCCGCCGTGGTGTTGATGCTCATGCACTATGTCGACGGCGACCTCGGTCCGTACTACGAATACGGCACCAACGTGATGGTCAATCCCCCGGGATCGAACGCGACCGGGCTGCGCGCATTGCAGTCCGCGGGCGCCTTCATCCACCACCTGCCCGTGGATCAGGCTTTCACTTTGGAAGCGGGACAAAAGATTTGGGGCTACCCGAAGGTGTTGGGCGAATTCACCGTCCGGGATGGCCGTCAATTCGGATTCGATGTCGGCATCGACGGCCGCCTGGTGACGGGAATGGAGTTCCGGCCGGGCCTTCCGATTCCGTCGCCATTGACCTCCCGCGAACATGTTTACCGCACCTATTCGCACCGCGACGGGGTGACCCGGGAGATCGTCGGGCAGAGCTGGCAGACCGGTGTGCGAATCCGGGCCGGCGGTGTCCGGATGTGGCTCGGAGACCACCCGTACGCACAGGAACTCGCGTCCCTCGGGCTGCCGAAGCGCGCATTTGTCACAATGTCGTTCGCCAATGTCGAGATGACATTCGGAGACGCCCAAGAGATCTCGTCATAGGTAGGAGACTCCGCAGAACATGACGTCGACCCTCTCCGCGCTCAACGTGGACCTGACCGACGGCAACTTCTACGCCGACGGCGGCGCCCGCCAGGCGTACAAGTGGATGCGCGCCCATCAGCCGGTGTTCCGTGATCGCAACGGCCTGGCGGCCGCGACGACGTATCAGGCCGTGCTCGACGCCGAGCGCAACCCGGAGCTGTTCTGCTCGGCCGGGGGGATCCGGCCGGACTCGCCCGCCATGCCCTACATGATCGACATGGACGACCCCGCCGCACCTGCTGCGGCGCAAGCTCGTCAACGCGGGGTTCACCCGCAAGCGGGTGATGGACAAGCTGCCCGCCATCGAGCGGCTATGCGACACCCTGATCGACGCGGTCATCGAACGCGGGGAATGTGACTTCGTCCGCGACATCGCCGCGCCACTGCCGATGGCGGTGATCGGCGACATGCTGGGTGTGTTGCCCGAAGAACGCGGAATGCTGCTGAAATGGTCCGACGATCTGGTCTGCGCGCTCAGCTCGCACCTCGACGAGACGGCGATGCAGGGCGCCATGGAGACGTTCGCCGCCTACCGCGAGTTCACCATGGACGTCCTCGCCAAGCGGCGCGCCGAACCGGCGGATGACCTGTTCTCGATCCTCGTCAACGCCGAGGTCGAGGGCGAGCGAATGTCGGACGACGAGATCGTCATGGAAACCTTGCTCATACTGATCGGCGGCGACGAGACCACCCGGCACACGTTGTCGGGCGGCACCGAACAACTGCTGCGGCACCGCGACCAGTGGTCGCGCGCGGTGGCGGACCCCGGGCTGCTGCCGGGCGCCATCGAGGAGATGCTGCGCTGGACCTCGCCGGTGAAGAACATGTGCCGCACGCTGACCGCGGACACCGAATTGCACGGCACGGATCTGCGGGCCGGTGAGAAGCTCATGCTGATGTTCGAGTCGGCCAATTTCGACGAGGCGGTCTTCGGTGACCCGGAGAACTTCCGATTCGACCGTAACCCGAACAGCCACTTGGCTTTCGGATTCGGAACCCATTTCTGTCTGGGTAACCAGCTGGCCCGGCTGGAGCTGCGGCTGATGCTGGCCCGTGTGTTGCAACGCATGCCGGATCTGCGGCTGGCGCAGGAGTCCGGCCTCCCACTGCGTCCGGCAAACTTTGTCAGTGGTCCTGAGTCGATGCCGGTCGTGTTCACTGCGGGTCGCCGCGTCCTCGACTGACCGTGGGCGGCGAGATCGACGTGATGCCGAAGAAGTGCGAGAGGACTGCGGCCCAGCGTCGATTTCGGCGCGCGACCTCGTCATCACGCTCCTTTGCGGGGCCCGAACTTGAACGAAGATGGAACACGTTCTAGTTTATTGGCGTGGCTTTGAACATCGCCGATCTCGCCGAGCACGCCATCGACGCTGTGCCGGATCGTGTCGCCCTCGTCTGTGATGACGACCAGCTGACCTATGCGCAACTCGAGGAGAAGGCCAATCGACTGGCCCACTATCTCATCGACCGCGGCGTCAAGAAGGACGACAAAGTCGGCCTGTACTGCCGAAACCGCATCGAGATCGTCATCGCGATGCTCGGCATCGTCAAGGCAGGCGCAGTCCTGGTCAACGTCAACTTCCGCTACGTCGAGGCCGAACTGCGCTACCTGTTCGACAACTCCGACATGGTCGCCCTGGTGCACGAACGCCAGTACGCCGACCGCGTCGCCAAGGTCTTGCCCGACACCCCGCACGTCAAAACGGTGCTCGTGGTCGAAGACGGTTCCGATCTCGACTATCAGCGCTACGGCGGCGTCGAGTTCGAGGACGCGCTTGCGCAGGCTTCCGCCGAGCGCGACTTCGGCCCGCGCAGCCCCGACGACATCTATCTGCTCTACACCGGCGGCACCACCGGTTTCCCCAAGGGTGTGATGTGGCGGCACGAGGACATCTACCGCGTGCTGTTCGGCGGCACCGACTTCGCCACCGGTGAGCCGTTGGCCGACGAGTACACCCTGTCCAAGCAGGCCGTCGCGAATCCGCCGATGGTGCGCTATCCGATTCCGCCGATGATCCACGGGGCCACCCAGTCGGCGACGTGGATGTCGTTGTTCGCCGGCCAGACCACGGTTCTGGCCCCGGAATTCGATGCCGAACAGGTTTGGCGGACCATCCAGGACCACAAGGTAAATCTGCTGTTCTTCACCGGTGACGCGATGGGCCGACCGCTGCTGGACGCCCTGCTGGTCAACCAGGACTCGGAGAATCCCCACGATTTGTCCAGCCTGTTCCTGCTTGCCAGCACGGCGGCGTTGTTCTCCACGAGTATCAAGGAGAAGTTTCTGGAGCTGTTGCCCAATCGCGTCATCACCGACTCGATCGGGTCATCGGAGACGGGCTTCGGCGGCACCAGCATCGTGGCCAAGGGGCAGTCGCACACCGGTGGGCCGAGAGTGAGCATCGATAAGACCACCGTGGTCCTCGACGAGGACGGCAACGAAGTCGTGCCCGGTTCCGGAATCCGGGGCATCATCGCCAAACGCGGACACATCCCAGTCGGCTACTACAAGGACGAGAAGAAGACGGCCGAGACGTTCCGTGTCATCAACGGGGTGCGCTACGCGATCCCCGGCGACTACGCCGAGGTGGAGGCGGACGGCAGCGTGACGATGCTGGGCCGCGGTTCGGTTTCGATCAACAGCGGCGGCGAGAAAATCTACCCCGAAGAGGTGGAGGCCGCGCTCAAGGGCCACCCCGACATCTTCGACGCGTTGGTCGTCGGTGTGCCGGATCCGCGATTCGGTCAGCATGTGGCGGCCGTGGTCCAGCCCCGCACCGGGGCTCGGCCGTCACTCGCCGACCTCGACGCATTCGTGCGGTCGGAGATCGCGGGGTACAAGGTGCCGCGCAGCCTGTGGCTGGTCGACGAGGTGAAGCGGTCTCCGGCGGGCAAACCCGACTACCGGTGGGCCCAGGAGCAGACCCAGACCCGTCCCGCGGACGAGGTTCATGCCAAGCACGCCGCAGCACAGCCTTGATGCATACCATCCGGGGGAGCTGACCCCGGCCGTCGTGCGGCATCGCCAACGCTGAAGGAGGTCCGACGGTGAACGGTGCCCATGCCCTGCTCCACACGCTGGTCGACAACGGCGTCGATGTGTGTTTCGCCAATCCGGGGACGTCGGAGATGCACTTCGTGGCCGCGTTGGACAGCGTGCCGGCGATGCGCGGTGTACTGACACTGTTCGAGGGTGTGGCCACAGGTGCCGCCGACGGATACGCCCGGATGGCCGGTCGCCCGGCGGCCGCGCTGCTTCATCTGGGGCCCGGCCTGGGCAATGGGCTGGCCAACCTGCACAACGCCCGCCGTGCCCACGTGCCGGTACTGGTCCTGGTCGGCGACCACGCGACGTACCACAAGAAGTACGACGCCCCGCTGGAATCCGACATCGATGCCCTGGCGGGCGCCGTGTCGGGCTGGTCGAGGCGGACGATGCGAGCCGGCGACGTCGGGGAAGACGTCGCCGATGCGTTGAACGCCAGCCGCGAAGGCGTGGTATCCACCCTCATCCTGCCCGCAGACGTGTCGTGGTCCGAGGGTGCGCGGCCGGCGCCGTCTTCGTCGCCGATGCCGGCACCCCCGGCCGACGACGACGCCGTGCGCGCGGTGGCGACCGTGCTGAGGTCCCGAGAACCGGCGGTGATTCTGCTGGGCGGGGACGCCACTCGGTCCGACGGTCTGGCCGCGGCCGTTCGGGTGGCTGCCGCGACGGGCGCGCGTGTGCTCTGCGAAACCTTCCCGGCCCGGTTGCAACGCGGTGCGGGGGTTCCCGCTGTGGAGCGGTTGGCGTATTTCGCCGAGGCCGCGCGGACTCAACTGGCCGGTGCGCGGCACCTGATCCTGGCCGGAGCGGCGTCGCCGGTGTCGTTCTTCGCCTATCCAGGAAAACCGAGCGACCTCGTGCCCGACGGCTGCCAGGTGCATGCGCTGGCCGGATACGGCCGGGCCGCCGCCGCTCTGGCACATCTCGCGGACGATGTCGCGCCAGGTACCGAGGCGCAGTCGGCGTCACTTAACCGCCCTGCCCTGCCGTCCGGTCCGTTGACCTCGCGGTCGGCCGCGGCTGTCATCGGGGCGCTGCTGCCGGAGCACGCGATCGTTGTCGACGAATCGAATACGTCGGGCGTGGCCGTGGGCGCCGCAACCGCGGGTTCGCCCGCCCACGACGTACTGACGCTGACCGGGGGAGCCATCGGCTATGGCCTGCCCGCAGCGGTCGGCGCCGCGGTGGCCGCCCCGGATCGTCCGGTGCTGTCGGCGCAGGCCGACGGATCGGCGATGTACACCATCTCGGCGCTGTGGACACAGGCCCGCGAAGGCCTCGATGTGACCACGGTGATCTTCAACAACGGCGCCTACGACATCCTTCGGATCGAACTGCAGCGCGTCGGTGCCGACAATGCGGCCGATCCCGGCCCGAAGGCGCTCGATCTGCTCGACTTGGGCCGTCCGGCCCTGGATTTCGTGAAAATCGCCGAGGGCATGGGAGTCCCGGCACGCCGTGCCAGTGACGGGCGAGGAGTTGGCGGCGGCGATGTCCGAGGCGTTCGCCGAACCGGGTCCGCACCTGATCGACGCCGTCATCCCGTCAATACTGGGATAACCCCCATGGGGTCACGTCGGGCGCGCTCCCAGCATGTCCATCACCGCCAGATGGGAGAACACCATGCTGGTCCCGATCGGGTTGCCCCCTCCCGGATAGGCGGTCCCGCTCGGCGCCGCCATGGTGTTGCCCGCCGCATAAAGGCCCGGAATGACCTTGCCGGACCCGTCGAGCACGCGCGCGGCGACATCCGTGCGTAAACCGCCCTTGGTGCCGAGATCGGATATGCCGAACGCGGCCGCGTGAAACGGGGCTCGTTCGATGGGGCGTAGGGGTGATTTGCCGCCCGAGAATGCCCGGTCGTAGGGTTCGTCGCCGCGGCCGTAGTCCTCGTCGACGCCGCGGGCCGCGAACTCGTTGAACCGCGCGACGGTCGCCACCAGGTTGCCGGCCGGAACGCCGATCAGCGCCGCGAGGTCCTCGAGGGTGTCCGCGCTCCGCCACAGCCCGGCCTCGACGTAGCGCTCCGGCTCGGCCATCGAGACGTTGGTGGCCTTCACCGGCGGTACCACTCCTTCGGCGTCGTCGTAGATCATCCAGTACGGAAGCGTCACCGAGCCGTCGGCCAGCGCAGAGACGACCTCGCGCCCGAGCCGATCGTAGGCCGCCGATTCATTGGTGAATCGCCGGCCGTCGTCGTCGACGAAGATGCCGCCGGTGAACCACAGCGAGAACGCGCTGCGCCCGTCCGGATGGGTCAGGCCCGGCGACCACCACGCCTGGTCCATCAGGTCGGTGTCCGCGCCGGCGGCGATGCCGGCCAGGTGAGCGAGCCCTTGATTTCCCCACGGCCCCATGGTGTCCCGGGACTCGCCCGGCACGCCGTAACGGGCCCGCATCTCGTCGTTGTGCTCGAACCCGCCGGTGGCCAGCAGCACCCCGCGGCGCGCCCGGATCGACTCCCGGCGGCCCCCGGACTCCACGACGGCGCCCACGACGCGGCCGTCGGAAACCACCAGATCCACCAGCGCGGTGTTCAGTCGCGCCGAGAAGCCCGGATACCTCCCGGCCGCCGACAGGAACCGCGCGATGAGTGCGCGACCGCCGATGTAGTAGTCGTCGGGCTGCGGGGCGCCCAGTCGGTCGGCGTCCAGCGGCCCGCGCACGGCCTCGCGCAGCTCCGGGGCGGCGGCCACCTTCCATCGCTTCGCGCAGATGTGCCGCATACCGTCGGCGCGCGCCTTGGGCGCCTTCCCGAAGTAGTCCGGCCACGGCAGCAACTGGAACTTCAGTGTCTCGTCGGCTTCGAGGTACTCGATCAGCGGGGCGCCGCCCCGGACGTAGGTTTCCTGCAACTCCTGCGGAGTCCGGTCGCCGACGACGGCGGTGTAGTACTCGAGGGCATCGTCGATGGTGTCGTCCGTACCGGCGCGCTGCAGCACCGGGTTGCACGGGAACCACATTCCGCCGCCACCGGAGTATGCCGTCGTGCCGCCGAACTTCTCGGTCGCCTCGACCAGGATGACGTCGGAGCCCTCGCGGGCCGCGGTATAGGCGCCGGTGACCCCGCCCGCGCCGGAGCCGGCCACCAGGACATCGGTTTCGTGATCCCATTCAGCCAAGGCGTTGCCTCCCGTGCCGGTTGAATTCGTCGTCGAGCGCATCCAATCGAGCGTCGTCCATCAGGGTGTACACCGGGTGGTCCCGGCCCGGCCAGTGGTAAACCGGCTCATCGCACCGCCACCGTTGTGCCTGCAGTTCACGCTTGAGGACCTTGTTGGAACCCGTCGCCGGAAGGCGCGCCGATATCCGCAGCAACCTCGGGATGCCCTTGGTGCCCAGATCATTCTGCGTGCCCAAGTATTCCGCTAGGCCCGCCACATCGAACGACCCGGGGTCTGCCACTTCGACCGCCGCCATCATCTGGTCTCCCGACCGTGGGTCCGGCACCGCGTAGACCGCGGCCGCGATGATGCCCGGGTGGCGGCGCAGCACCCGCTCTGTGGTCAGCGCCGACGTGTTCTCACCGTCGATGCGAATCCAGTCGCCCCGCCGCCCGGCGAAGTAGAGGAAGCCGGCTTCGTCGACGTAGCCGAGGTCGCCGGTCCAGTACCACCCGCAGCGCAGCCGTTCGGCGTCCGCCGCGTCGTTCTTGTAGTAGCCCTCGAAATCACGGGCGCCGTTGCGGTCGACGATCTCCCCGACCGCGGAGTCTGCGTTGAGCACCCGGCCGCTGGAATCCACGATCGCGGGGGGGCACGGCTCCAGCGACTCCGGGTCGACGATGACCACGCCGCGGTGTGCGGGGCGTCCGAGCGCACCGGCCGGGGCATCGGGGTCCGGCACGGCTGCGTTACCGCCCTCGCTGGAACCGTAGCCTTCGAACAGTCGCGCGCCGAAGCGCCGTTCGAAGACTTCCCGGTCGCCAGGGGAGGCCTCGGTACCGAATCCGCGGGTCAGCCGGTTGTCGGAGTCCTGCGGTGCCTCGGGCGTCGCCAACAGATATGCCAGCGCCTTTCCGACGTATGTGAAGTACGTCGCGCCGAAGAACCGCACATCGGGTAGGAACCCCGACGCCGAGAACGTCGGCGTCAAGCACACCGTGGCTCCAACCGACAACGCCGGCGCCCACAAGGCCATCAGCGCGTTGCCGTGGAAAAGCGGCATACAGCAGTACTCGACGTCCCCGCGTGCGTGGCCGAACTTTGCGACCGCGGTGGCCGCAACCCGGGCCAGTCGACCCTGGCTGCACTTGACGGCTTTGGACATTCCCGTGGTGCCCGAGGTGAAGAGCAGCAGGAACAGGGAGTCCGGGCCCACTCCTGCCGCGGCTGCCGGCTCATTTCGGTGGGTGTCGACGAGCTTTCCGTAGCCGGGGTCGTCGACGAGCAGATAGCGGTCTGTTGCGATGCCGAGCTCGAGGCCGGCCAACTTCCGCAGGTGGGCGTTGTCGGTGACGATCAACTGGCAGTCGGCGTGGCGGATGTCGTCGGCGAGCTCGGTGGCCCCCCGGGTCGGGTTGATGCCCACGATCGTCGCGCCGGCAAGTGCGGCGCCGCCCAGCCAGAATATGAAGTCCTCGGCGTTGTCCAGCAGTATGCCGATATGGAACGGGCCCGGCGTACGCAGGGATCGGGCCAGCGCGGCGCGGGCGGCGGATTCACGCACCACGCCGTCCCATGTCCATTCCCGCTGCCGGGTCCGGAGCCCGATATGGGTATCGCCGAGTCGGGCCAGCAGCATCGTCGCCATGTCGTCAGGCATGGCATCTGGGTCGTCGACGCCGTCCGCGGTCACCGCCGGCCGATCTCATAGACCGGATCGGCGCAGTCGGTGCCCTCCGCCGACAATTGGCGTTTGACGATCTTGAACGTTTCGGTGCGTGGCAGACTCGTACCGACCCGGATGAAGGACGGCCACTGCTTGGGGCCGAGATCGTCCTGTGCGGCGAGGAAATCCGCGAACTCATCGGGATCGAACCCGGCTCCTTCCGGAAGCACCAGCGCCGCCATCACCCGGTCACCGACGTTCGCGTCGGGGATGGGGTAGACCGCTGCCTCGGTGACGCGGGGGTAGCGCATCAGGATCCGTTCGATGGGCGCGGTCCCGAGGTTCTCGCCGTCGACCCGCATCCAGTCACCGTGGCGTCCGGCGAAGTACGCGAAGTTGTGTTCGTCCCGGTAGGCCAGGTCACCGCTGTGGTAAACGCCCCCGGCCATCCGCTGCGCTTCGGCGGCCGCATCCTTGTAGTAGCCGCGGAACTGGCCGCGGCCGGAGGTGTTCACCAGTTCGCCGACGACACCGGGCGGGCATTGTTCACCCGTGTCGACGTCGACGATGGTCACACCGTCGGTCAACGGGCCCAGGGCGCCATCGGGCGTGTCCGGTGTGCGCGCTATGGAAACGCCGCCTTCGGTGGAACCGAAGCCGTCGACCACCTCGACACCGAATCGTTTGGAGAATCGGTCCAGGTCCCGCGGGGCACCCTCATTTCCGTAGGCGACCCGCAGCGGATTGTCGGCGTCATCGGGATGTGGGGTGGTGGCCAGGATGTAGGAAAGCGGTTTACCGACGTAGTTGGCGTAGGTCGCGCCGAACCGCCGGACATCCGGGAAGAATCCCGAGGCGGAGAACTTGCGGCGCACCGCAATCGATGCGCCCGCCGCCACCGCGGGCGCCCAGCCCGCCATGATCGCGTTGGAGTGGAACAACGGCATGGACAGGTAGCACGTGTCGGCCGGTCCGAGGCCGAATCGCGTTGCGAGCATCACCCCCGGGAACGCGACCTTCTCGTGAGTGCAACGCACCGCCTTCGGATCGCCGCTGGTGCCGGATGTGAAGACCAGCATGAAGAGGGTGTCGGGGTCGACGGCTGGGAAGTTGGCGGGCGCTCCGGAGTGACTGGCGAGTTCGTCTGCGAATGCCGTCGAACCGACGTCGACCGCCCGCAGGTCCCGGGGTGCCGCGTCAAGGTGGTTCCGATCGGCGAGCACCAATTGGCAGTCCGCGTGGTCGGCGTCGCGCTGCAGCGCCGCGCCCCGGCGGGTCGGGTTGAGGCCCACGGGCACGATGCCGGACAGGGCGGCCGCGACGAGCACCGTGCTGAAGAACGGTGTGTTGTCCAGCAGTACGCCGACATGACGCGGGCGGCGGGGGTCAAGCCGGCCGCGCAGCAGCGCCGCCAGGGCGGCCGCCTCCTGAATGTGGTCGCGCCAGCTGACGAACGCAACCGCGTCGGCGTCCCCGGTGTCATCCAGCCAGCGCACGCCACGGTCGTCGACCTCGGCCAACGGCGCCAGAAGCTGGGCGACGGTAGGGCTGGACAATCGACGGGCCCGGTTTCAGGCGGGGGTGTCGGCGAGCTCGCGCCCGATGACAAGGAGCTGTCCGGTTGCGCTGCCCAGCGCGAATTCGCCCTGCTTGGCGGACAAGAAATACCGGTGCATCGGATGGTCCACGTCGATACCGACGCCTCCGTGCACATGTACCGCGGTGTGGGCGACGCGATGGCCCGCTTCCGCGGCCCAGAACGCCGCCGTCCGCACGTCCACCTCGGCGGGCAGGTCCTCGGCCAGCCGCCACGCCGCCTGCGTGAGGCTGAGCCGCAGCCCTTTGATGTCGATGTAACCGTCGGCGAGCCGCTGGGCCACGGCCTGGAAGCTGCCGATCGGGCGGCCGAACTGTTCGCGCTCGCGGGCGTAGTCGGCGGTCATCTCCAGCGCACGCGACAGAACGCCGAGCTGATAAGCGGAGATGCCCAACGCCTGATGGATGACGAGCCAGTCGGCGATCTTTGTCGTGTCGTCGGCCCCGCCGACGACACGACCGGTACCCACGTTTACCCCCGCCAACTCCAGGTGTCCCACGCTGCCGAGGCCAGTGGTGCTCAGTGCGGTGACGGTCACACCGGGATCATCCGCTGCCACGACGAACACCTTGGTCCCGGAATCGGTTTCGGCGGGGACCAGCATGGCGTCGGCCACCGGTCCGTATGCGACCTGGGTGCGGGTACCGGTCAACCGGTACCCGGAACCATCGGCTGTGGCCTGAGCCCGGACGGGTCCCTCGCCCATCTCACCCGCCAGGGCAACGGTGACCACTTTGGCGCCGCCGACCGCGGGAACGCCCCATTCCTGCTGCAGTTCGGTGGATCCGAACTTCGCCAAGGCCCCGGCGGCCAGCACCGCGGACTCCAGATACGGGACGGCGGCCAACTGGCGGCCGAGAGCTTCCAGCACCGCAGTCTGCTCCAGCACACCGTAGCCCGCTCCGCCCAACACCTCCGGCGCGGCGGCGGAGAGGATGTCGGCATCGATGAGACTGGTCCACAGATCGCGGTCGAAGCGTTGGTCGAGGCCGTCGAGCCCACGCTGGTGCTCTGGCGTGCACACCGATTCGGTGATCGTGCGGACCAGTCCGCCGAGGTCGTCGGATGCCTCTGTTCTCGAAAAGTCCATGTGAATCTCCTGCGTTTCTCAGCGGTTGGCGCGGGGCAGGCCCAGCGCAACCATGCCGATGATGTCGCGCTGAATCTCGTTGGTGCCGCCACCGAAGGTGAGGATCAGGCAGGACCGGTGCATCCGTTCCACCCGCCCGCGCAGCTTGGCGCCGGGTGAGTCCTGGCGCAGCGTCGCTGCGCTGCCGAGCACCTCCATGAGCAGCCGGTACGCCTCGGTGGCCAATTCGGTGCCGAACACCTTCGCCGCCGACGCATCGGCAGGCGAGGGGGCGGCGGCGTGCGACGATGCCAACTCCCAGTTGATCAGTTTGAGCACTTCCGCCTTGGCGTGCACGCGGGCCAGGTTGAGCTGGGCCCACTGCGAGTCGATCAGCCGATTGCCGTGCGCGTCCTTGGTGTTCTGCGCCCATTCGCGAACCCCGTCCAGCGCAAGGAAGATCGGCTGGGCGGAGACAAGTGCGACCCGCTCATGGTTGAGCTGGTTGGTCACCAGTTTCCAGCCTTCGTTCTCCCCGCCGACCAGGTTGGACACCGGGACGCGGACGTCCTGGTAGTAGGTGGCGCTGGTGTCCACGCCGGACAAGGTGTGCACCGGCGTCCACGAGAAGCCTTCCGCCGTGGTCGGCACGATCAGCATCGAGATGCCCCGGTGCTTCTTGGCTTCCGGGTTGGTGCGCACCGCAAGCCAGACGTAGTCGGCGTACGGGATGAGGCTGGTCCACATCTTCTGGCCGTTGATGACGTAGTCGTCCCCGTCGCGCACCGCGGTGGTGCGCAGCGAGGCCAGGTCGGTGCCCGCACCCGGTTCGGAGTATCCGATGGAGAAGTGCAGGTCACCGGCCGCGATCCTGGGTAGGTAGAACTTCTTCTGCTCGTCCGTTCCGAACGCCATGATGGTCGGCGCGACGCTGTTGACGGTCAGGAAAGGCACGGGCGCCCCGGCTACGGCGGCCTCGTCGGTGAAGATCAGCTGATCCATGCTGGAGCGGGCTTGGCCGCCGTATTCTTTGGGCCAGCCCAGGGCGAGCCAACCGTCCTTGCCCATCTGTGCGACCGTGTCGCGGTAGGCGTTGCCCTTCCCGTACTCACCGGCCGCGGAAGTCAGCGCTTCGGTTCGCTCGGGCGTCATCAGCTTGGAGAAGTAGGCGCGCAGTTCGCGGCGCAACTCCTCCTGCTCTGGGCTGTAGCCGATCCGCATCTGCTCGTCCTCATCTCGAAATAATCGACAACCCGTCTTCAAACCACGTTGTAACACGTTCTAGTCTTAGGTTCCAAGGCGGTACCAGACTAGCGCGTTCCCGAGTGCGTCTTATCCTGATGTGCAGGGTGCCCGTCGGGCCGGGCACCGCGTCCGATGGCACGAATTCGCCCTGGAAGGACCCGTAGAAGGAGGAGTCATGAGGGTTGAAGTGGATCACGACCGCTGCGAAGGCAACGCCGTATGCCTGGGAATCGCCCCGGACCTGTTCGACCTCGACAACGACGACTACGCCGTCATGAAGGTTGACGAAATTCCGGCAGACGAGGAAGGCCTGGCCGAACAGGCCATCGCGGAGTGTCCGCGCGCAGCCCTCACCCGCAAAGACTAGAGGCATTCATAAGGTGACCGAAAACGTGAGTGGGGAATCCGCAATGACCGATCTGTCCGGAAGGGTTGCGGTCGTCACCGGCGCCGCCGCCGGCTTGGGCCGAGCCGAGGCTGTCGGACTTGCCGGTGCCGGCGCGACTGTGGTGGTCAACGACATGGCCGCCGCACTCGACGCATCCGATGTGCTGGACGAGATCTCGGCCGCGGGCTCCAAGGGCGTCGCGGTGGCCGGTGACATCGGCCAGCGCTCGACGGCCGACCAACTCGTGGCGACGGCCGACGGCCTCGGTGGCCTCGACATCGTCGTGAACAACGCAGGCATCACACGTGATCGCATGTTGTTCAACATGTCCGACGAGGATTTCGACGCAGTGATCGCCGTCCACCTGCGTGGCCATTTCCTCCTGACTCGCAACGCCGCCGCCTACTGGCGGGACAAAGCCAAGCAGAACGGTGGCACCGTCTACGGCCGGCTCGTGAACACGTCCTCGGAAGCCGGGCTGGGCGGCCCGCCCGGCCAAGCGAATTACGGTGCCGCAAAAGCGGGTATCACCGCGTTGACGGTGTCGGCCGCGCGTGGCTTGGCCCGCTACGGAGTGCGGGCCAATGCGATTTGCCCGAGGGCCCGCACGGCGATGACTGCCGACGCTTTCGGAGCGGCCCCGGAGCTGACCGCCGGCGCGGTGGATCCGCTGTCTCCCAAGCATGTCGTGACCTTGGTCCGATTCCTTGCCTCACCTGCTGCGGATGCGGTCAACGGGCAGGTTTTCATCGTCTACGGCACGTCGGTGGCGCTGGTCGCAGCACCGGCGCTCGAGCACAAATTCACCGCGGACGGCAACGTCTGGGACACCCAGGAGCTTGGCGAAGCGATCGCCGGGTACTTTGCTGACCGCCATCCGGACCGGATGTTCGCAGCACTTGGATTGCTGGACGGCTGACCGCTGACCGGGCCGCGGTGCCGGCGTTAACGAGCTTCGAACAGAAACCCAACGGCTCCCCGTGTCACGCCGGTCTGACGTGCGCAGATAAACAATTTTCCCGCTTTCTCCCTGTAAACCGCCCGCGTCTGATTATGATCCCTCACACACAGGGTCGAGCTTCGGTTGACAGGTGCAAATCACCTGGCAGAGCGGCCCTTAACTGTTTCGCCTGCTTTCAGGTGAAGCACGGGCCGTAGGAGAAGGGAACCGAACTTGATCAAGAAGCTCGTGGTTCCGGTTCGGGGCTTGGGCGGCTTCTTCGAGATGTCGTTAGACACCTTCCGGGAGAGCTTCCGCAGGCCGTTTCAGCTCAAAGAATTCCTCGATCAGGTGTGGATGATCGCGAAAGTGTCGCTGGTTCCGACCCTGCTCGTGTCGATCCCGTTCACGGTGCTGGTGTCGTTCACGCTCAACATCCTGTTGCGCGAGCTGGGCGCCGCCGACCTCTCCGGGGCCGGCACCGCCTTCGGAACCATCACTCAGCTGGGACCGATCGTCACGGTGCTGGTGGTCGCCGGTGCCGGTGCCACCGCGATCTGCGCGGACCTGGGCGCTCGGACCATCCGCGAGGAAATCGACGCGATGAAGGTGCTGGGTATCAATCCCATCCACCGGCTCGTCGTACCGCGCATGCTCGCATCGACGATCGTCGCCTTGTTGCTCAACGGTTTGGTGTGCACCATCGGGCTTGCCGGCGGCTACGTGTTCTCGGTGTTCCTGCAGGGCGTCAACCCGGGCTCGTTCATCAGCGGGCTCACCGTGCTGACCGGCCTTCCCGAGCTCATCCTCGCCGAGATCAAGGCATTGTTGTTCGGACTCGTCGCCGGCCTGGTGGGCTGCTACCGGGGTTTGACGGTCAAAGGCGGACCCAAGGGAGTAGGCATCGCGGTGAATGAAACCGTCGTATACGCGTTCATCGCGCTGTTTGTCATCAACGCGGTCATGACCGCTATCGGCATCCGGGTGCTGGCCCGATGAACGGGCTACCACTCTTCGATGCCAGGGTACGGCTGCGCCGGCGCCTCAATCGCCTGACGAGTTCGGCTGACGGCCTGGGTGATCAGGCAATCTTCTTCGGGGATGCGTTCCGGTTCATCCCCAACGCGGTGACGAAGTACTACAAGGAGACCATTCGACTGATCGCCGAGATGGCGATGGGCGCCGGCGCGTTGGCGATGATCGGCGGCACCGTGGGTGTTGCGGTGTTCATGACGATGGCATCCGGCGGCGTCCTCGCGGTGCAGGGCTATTCGTCACTGGGCGATATCGGTATCGAGGCGCTGACCGGCTTCCTGTCCGCTTTCCTCAACGTACGGGTAATCGTGCCGGTGCTCGCGGGCATCGCGATGGCCGCGACGATCGGCGCGGGCTGTACGGCCCAACTCGGCGCCATGCGGGTGTCCGAAGAGATCGACGCGGTCGAGGTGATGGCCGTGCACTCGATCTCCTACATGGTGTCGACCCGGATCGTGGCAGGCATGATCGGCATCATTCCGCTGTACTCGCTGTCGGTGCTGGGCGCCTTCTTCGCCGCCAGGGCGATGACCGTGTCCATCAACCATCAGTCGCCGGGACTCTACGACCACTACTTCGACACCTTCCTGATCCCCGTCGACCTGTTGTGGTCCTTCCTTCAGGTGTTCGTGATGGCCATCGCGGTCATGCTGGTGCATACCTACTACGGTTACAACGCCACCGGCGGTCCCGTCGGCGTGGGCATCGCGGTAGGCAAAGCGGTGCGCACGTCACTGATCGTGGTCGTGGTCATCACTCTGTTCATCTCACTCGCCGTTTACGGCGGGTCCGGCAACTTCAATCTGGCTGGATAGCGGGCGGCGGCGATGGCATCAAAAGTTAGCGGAAGTGTCCGCAAAAAAATCGGGGCAGCGTCGATGGTGCTCCTGTTCATTGCGGCGTGCGTCTTCACCGTCATGGGATATATGGCGGCCTTCACGCCGTCGGAAAACGTCGTCGTGATGACACCGCGGGCCGGTCTGGTCACCGAACGAGATGCCAAGGTCAAGTACCGCGGCATCCAGATCGGCAAGATCAAGGACATCGAGTATGCGGGCGATCAAGCCAAGCTGACCCTTCGCATCAACAAGAGGGACATCGGATACATCCCGTCGAACTCCACTGTGCGCATCGCGGGCAGCACCGTGTTCGGTGCCAAGTCGGTGGAATTCGTGCCCCCCGAGTCAGCCTCGGGCAGCTCGCTGAAACCCGGTACGACGATTCAGGCATCTTCGGTACAGCTCGAGGTGAACACCCTCTTCCAGACCCTGCAGGAGGTGCTGCAGAAGCTCGACCCGGTGCAGCTCAACGGAGCGGTTACCGCTCTCGCCGAGGGCCTGCGCGGAAACGGCGACAACCTGGGCGCCACCATGGGGGGCCTGAACACCTTCATGGACCAGTTCAACCCGAAGCTGCCGGCACTGCACGACGACGTCAGGCAACTGGTGCCGCTGTCCAACGTCCTGGCCGAGGCTTCGCCGGATCTGGTCACGCTGTTCAACAGCATGCCCCAGATCAGCAACACACTGGTCAGTCAGGAGGACAATCTGAACGCGACGCTGCTGGCGGCGACCGGGCTGGCCAACAACGGCTATGAGGCGCTGGCTCCCGCCGCCGACGACTTCGTGGCCGCGATCCAGCGGATGAGGGCTCCGCTGAAGGTAACCGGGGATTATTCACCCATGCTCGGCTGCCTCCTGAAGGGCCTCGCGATCGCCACCGACAAATTCGGCCCGATCATCGGCGGTATCCGGCCCGGCTTGTTCGTTTCGTCAAGCTTCATACCGGGAGCGCCCGCCTACACGTATCCGGAGAGCCTGCCCATCGTGAACGCTTCCGGTGGACCCAACTGCCGGGGGTTGCCGATCGTACCGAACGTTCAACAGGGCGGATCGTACTATCGCACACCCTTCCTGGTAACCGACAACGCCTACGTCCCCTATCAACCGAACACGGAATTGCAGTTCGACGCGCCGTCGACATTGCAGTTCCTGTTCAACGGGGCCTACGCGGAACGGGACGATTACTGATGAGAAACAACGGAGTTCTGATCCGGGTCACCATCTTCACGGTCGTGATGCTGCTCGTGACCGCCGCCCTGGTCATCGTGTTCGGGGAGTATCGCTTCGAGTCCACGACGACCTATCACGCGAAGTTCACGACCGCGTCGCGACTCAAGACCGGCCAGGATGTGCGGATCGCCGGTGTTCCTGTCGGCAAAGTGGAATCGATCAAGCTGGCTCCCGACAACACGGTGGATGTCGCGTTCGACGCCGGCGAGCGCTATCAGCTCTATACCTCCACGCGGGCGGTGATCCGTTACGAGAACCTCACCGGTGACCGCTTCATGGAGCTCACCGCCGGTCCGGGCGATCTGGTCAAGCTTCCGCCCGGCGGGACCATCCCCAAGTCGAACACCGAGCCCGCCCTGGACCTCGACGCGTTGCTCGGCGGTTTGCGGCCCGTTCTCAAAGGGCTCGACGGCGACAAGATCAACGCGGTCAGCAGCACGGTGATCGAAATGCTGCAGGGCCAGGGCGGCGCGCTGTCGCAGGTGCTTTCGAACACGAGTTCATTCACGAACGAGCTTGCCGCACGCGATCAGTTGGTCGGCGACGTGATCACCAATCTCAATGCCGTGCTGAAGACCGTCGATGACAAGGGCACCCAATTCAATGCCTCGGTCGACAGGTTGCAGCAGCTGGTCTCCGGACTGGCCCAGGGGGCCGACCCGATCGCGAACGCGATCCCCTCCCTGGCGTCGGCGGAAACCGACCTTACGGAGATGCTGGTCAAGAGTCGGCGACCCGTTCAGGGCGTGCTGGAGAACGCCCGACCCCTGCTTGCGGCGCTGGACGAACGCAAGGCCGACGTCAACAAGGTGATCGAACCGCTGGCCGAGAACTACCTGCGGCTCACCGCACTCGGCGCCTACGGCTCCTTCTTCAACATCTTCTACTGCAACATCCGTATCAAGATCAACGGACCGGCCGGTAGCGACGTCCTGATTCCGTTCGGCGGACCGCCGGACCCGTCTAAAGGTAGGTGCGCTTTTGCCAAGGAAGGTTGAGGGTTCCAATCACGTCCGCACCGGCGTATTCGGCTTCATCCTGGTGATGTCGTTGCTCCTCCTGTCGTTCGGCTACACGAATCTGCCGTTCTGGCCGCAGGGCAAGAATTACGAGGCGTACTTCGCCGACGCCGCCGGGGTCCAAAAGGGTAGCGACGTGAACGTGTCGGGAATCAAGGTCGGAAGTGTGAAGGCCGTCGAGCTGGCCGGCACCGCGGCGAAGGTGAAGTTCACCGTCGACCGCAAGATCAAGGTGGGCGATCAGTCACTGGCCGCGATCAAAACCGAAACGGCGCTCGGCGAGAAGATGATGGAGATCACTCCCGCCGGTAGCGGCCAGACGACGAGCATTCCGCTGGGGCGTACGACGACTCCGTACACCCTCGCGTGGGCACTCCAGGATCTCGGCGGCAGCGTCCAGGCGATGGACAAGCCGAAGTTCGAACAGGCCCTGCATGTTCTGACCGACTCGCTGAAGGAGGCGACGCCGCAACTGCGTGGCGCTCTGGACGGGATCGCAAACCTGTCGCGAACGCTGAACACCCGCGATGAAGCCCTCGAAGGCTTGTTGCGCTACGCGCAGACGGTGTCCAAGACACTGGGTGACCGGGCTGGTCAGGTGAACCAGTTGGTCGTGGACGGCAATCACCTGTTCGGCGAGCTCGCCGCCCGCCGGCAGGCGATCGGAGAGTTGGTCGCGGGCATCGATGACGTATCCCACCAGATTTCGGGTTTCGCCGCCGACAACCGCAACGAGTTCGGTCCGGCGCTGGACAAGCTCCAGCTGGTGACCGACAACCTCCTGCAGCGCAAGGATCACCTCAGTGAAGCCCTCCGGCGGCTACCCGCCTACGGCACCGCGCTCGGCGAGGTGGTGGGATCGGCACCCGGCTTCCAGATCAATCTCTACGGTCTGCCCCCGGCGACCATCTCGGAGATGCTGCTGGACAGCTACTTCCAGCCCGGCAAGATACCCGACAGTCTTTCTGACTACCTCAAGGGACTCATCGCAGAACGTATGATCATAAGGCCGAAGTCACCATGACAAGTCATCGCTCTCGCCCCCGTAACCGCAGCCTGCTGTTCGGTCTCATCGCACTCCTTGTGCTCGCCCTGGTGGTGGCCCTGGTGATGTTGAGGCCGGGCCGGCATGCCACCAAAGTGGTGGCGTTGTTCCCCTCGGTGGTCGGCCTCTACCCGAGCGACTCCGTTCGAGTCCTCGGCGTGCCAGTCGGCAAGATCGCGTCGATCGAGCCCCGTGCCCACGACGTGAAAGTGACGATGGCGCTCGACGACGGGATCAAAGTGCCCGCCGACGCTCGTGCGATCCTCGTGTCCCCGAATCTCGTGTCCGCACGGTTCGTGCAGCTCACCCCGGTGTACGACGAGAAGGCCGGCAACGCCGTGATGGCCGACGGTGCCACCATCGGGTTGGACCGGACCGGTGTCCCCATCGAGTGGAACGACGTCAAGCAACAGCTGACCGAGTTGTCCGAACAGTTCGGGCCCACGGGCGCCGGTCTGCAGGGCCCGCTGAGCACGTTCGTCGACCAGGCGGCAGCGGCGTTCGATGGCAACGGCGATTCATTCCGCAACGCGCTGCGCGAACTGTCGCAGACCGCGGGACGGCTCGGGGACTCGCGCGGTGATCTGTTCGGCACGATAAAGAACCTGCAGGTACTGGTGAATGCGCTCTCGCATAGCAACGAGCAGATTGTGCAGTTCTCCAGTCACGTCGCTTCGGTTTCGCAGGTGTTGGCGGACAGTTCGACCGATCTGGATGTCACGCTGGGCACGCTCAGTCAGGCGTTGCGCGATGTCAGAGGGCTCCTCGAGGACAACAACGACGCGCTGATCGGCTCGGTCGACAAACTCACCCAGCTCACCAGTTTGCTGTCCAACCAGAGCGATGATCTCGAGCAGGTGCTGCACATCGCCCCGAACGGACTGGCGAACTTTTACAACATCTACGAACCGGCTCAGGGCACGGTCGCCGGCGTGTTGTCGGTGCCGAACTTCGCCAACCCGGTGCAGTTCATCTGCGCGGGCAACTTCGACACCGGCGCCAACACGGACAACTACAAGCGGGCCGAACTCTGCCGTGAACGCATGGCGCCGGTGCTCCGTCGCCTCACGATGAACTTCCCGCCGCTGCTGTTCCATCCGATCAACTCCATCCTGGCGTACAAGGGACAGATCCTCTACGACACGCCGGCCACCCAGGCGAAGGCCCAAACACCGGTGCCGTACCTGCAATGGCAGCCCCAGCCTGGCGTCACGCCGCCGGTGATCCCGCCGGGAGCGACTCTGGGCGACTTCATCCTGCCGCCGCCGGCGATACCGGGCCAGATTTCGTCCGGGCCGCCATACGTGGTCGGAAGCGGACCTGCGCCCGGCCCGGCGCCCGAACCCGCGGCCGCCGCTCCCGCAGCCGCACCGACACCGGGAGGTGGCGGATGACCCCGAAGAGGAATCAGAAGCGCAATCAGCGAAACCGGAGAAAGCCGATGGTGGGCAGGGCATTGAAGGCCGGCGGCCGGGCCGGCAACCGTGCGGCAGCACTGGGCTGCGGGGCGATGCTGCTGGCCGGGTGTTCGTTCAACGGGCTGAACACGTTGGACATGCCCGGCACGGAAGGGCACGGCAAGGGGTCCTACACCGTGACGGTGGAGCTTCCCGACGTGGCCACATTGCCCCAGAACTCGCCGGTGCTGGTCAACGACGTGACGGTGGGCAGTGTGTCGGGCCTGGAAGCCAGGCAGCGCCCGGACGGAACGTTCTACGCCGCCGTGCAGGTGTCGCTGAATCGCGGCATCGATCTGCCCGAGAACGCCACCGCCCAGGTGGGCCAGACCTCGCTACTCGGTTCGCAGCACATCGCGTTGGCTCCTCCCACAACGGAGCCTGCCCGCGGTCGCCTCACCGACGGTTCCGTCATTCCGGAATCGCGGGCCGGTCGTTACCCCACCACCGAGGAAGTGTTCTCCTCGCTGGGCTTGGTGGTGACCAAGGGTAACCTCGGTTCCATCCAGGACATCGTCAACGAGGCGTATGCCGCGGTCGGGAACCGGGCAGGCCAATTCGCCGGTCTGGTGCCCAAGCTCGTGACGCTGACGCGATCGCTCAACGATCAAACCAGTGACATTATCGCTGCGACCGAAGGACTCAACCGGTTCGGCGCCATCCTGGCCACCAACAAGGACAGCCTCGGTCGGGCACTGGACACGCTGCCTGAAGCGCTTCGGGTGCTCAATGCGAACCGGACCAACATCGTCGATGCCTTCACCGCATTGCGCCGGGTGGCCGACGTCGCCTCCGACGTGCTGACCAAGACCAAGGACGATTTCGCCGCTGACTTCAAAGACCTGTATCCGGTCGTGAAGGCGCTCAACGACAACTCCTATTATCTGATCAAGGACTTGGAGTTCCTGCCGACCTTCCCGTTCCATTACAAATACCTGCGTAACGCTGTGCGCGGTGACTTCCTCAACGTGTTCGTCACGTTCGACCTGACGTCGCGCCGAACAGGCGAGACGGTGTTCGCGACCCAACTGGCGCTGGATCCGAACATGAAGCGCCTGGACGAGGTCATCAACCCGCCGGACATGTTGATCGGTGCCATGGCCAACCTGTCCGGGCAGGCCGCCGATCCGTTCAAGATTCCCCCGGGAACCGCCACTCAGACGTCGGAGCCGCACTGATGTTCACCCGATTGATCCGTATCCAGCTGCTGATCTTCGCGATAGTCACTGTGCTGGCAGTGGGCGGCGTCACGCTGTTCTATCTGAAGGTGCCCCAGAGACTGGGCGCCGGAACCTACGTGGTCGATGCCGAACTCGCCTCTGGCGGCGGCATTTACAACCAGGCCAACGTCACCTACCGCGGTGCCACGATCGGCCGGGTGGAGAAGGTCGGCCTCAACCAAACCGGTGTGGCGACCAGCATGCGGCTCAACAGCAACACGCCTGTGCCCGACAACGTGATCGGCACGGTCCAGAGCATGTCCGCGGTGGGTGAGCAGTTCATCGACTTCACTGTGCCGAAGGGGCAGGAGCCTTCCGCCACGGCGCTCAAGGACGGCGCGAAGATCGGCCAGGACCGCATGTTCATCGGCCAGGACATTGCCGGGATGCTCCAACAGGCCGACAAACTGGTCACGCAGCATCAACAGCGCCCGGCTGCAGGACCTTCTGCGTGAAGCGTTCAAGGCGTTCAACGGTTCCGGACCGGAATTGTCCAGGATGATCCAGTCGACGCGTCTTCTCGTTGACGAAGCGAACGCGAACGCGGGCCAGATCACGCAACTCGTCGATCAGGCCGGCCCGCTGCTGAATGCGACGGTGCGCAGCGGCGACGACATCAAGGCCCTGGCCGCCGGGCTGGCCCGGTTTACCGCAGAGCTGAACCACGCCGATCCGCAGTTCCGCGACCTCCTGGAGACGGCGCCGGGGGCCGCAGATGTGGTCAACACCGCGTTCAGTGGCATCCGGCCGAACTTCCCGACGCTGGCAGCCAACTTGGCCAACCTTGGGCGGGTCGGCGTGATCTACCACAAGTCGATCGAACAGACGCTCGTCATTTTCCCTGCGCTGATCGCGGCACTGACCACGGTAGCCGGCGGTGTACCCGTCGACGAGGGCGGCAAGCTCGACTTCAAGATCGATCTCGGTGATCCGCCGACCTGCAATGTGGGCTTCCTGCCCGCGACCCAGATCCGCAGCCCCGCCGACGAGTCGGTTCGGGATCTGCCCACCGACATGTACTGCAAGACCGCCCAGAACGACCCGGCGGTGGTTCGCGGTGCACGCAACTACCCCTGCATGGAGTTCCCGGGTAAGCGCGCCCCGACGGTGCAGCTGTGCCGTGACCCGAAGGGTTACGTGCCGTTGGCCGCCAACCCGTGGCGCGGTGCTCCGATCCCGTACGGGACGCCGGTCGAGGACGGCCGTAACATCGTGCCGCCGAACAAGTTCCCGTTCATTCCGCCGGGGGCTGACTACGATCCGGGTCCGCCCGTCGTCCAGCTTCCCCCCGGTGTAGCGCCTGGGCCGGGACCTGCGCCGCATGCCCCGTTCCCGCTGCCGGTGCCTCCGGAGCAGCCGGTGTCGCCGCCGGTGGCGCCGTGGCCGTTCTTCGCCCCGCCGGACCAGATCGTGCCGCCCTACGCGCGGACGCCGCTGGAAGCCCCGGGACCGCCGCCGGGTCCGGCGCCCGCCCAGGGACCGCTGCCGGCGGAGGCTCCGCAGCCGCAGGCAGCCGGGATGACGTACGGTACATATGACCGCGACGGTAAGTTCCTTGACCCGTCGACGGGTACGACTGGCGTGTTCACGGGCGGTGCCAACCAGGCGCCCGCAGAGAGTTGGGTGGATTTGATGACTGTCCCGAGGCAGGCGTGAGTTTGCAAGACCCGGAGCCCTTGGCATCGCAACCGACAACCGAAGAATCGATCATCCAACCGACGGCGGACCCGAGGCAGCGGGTTCGTCGGCGGGCGTTGCGGGCGGCGGGGCCCGTGTCAGGGGATGGGGTCTCCTTGACCGTGACGACCCCGGTGGATGTGCCTCGGGCCGGGACCGCCAAGCAGTCGTCGCTCCTGGGTCCGCCGCCGCGTCGCCGGCCGAACAGGTTCGCGGTCGGTCTTTTCGGCGGGTTGTCCGCCTTGGCATTGATCGCCGGACTCGGCTGGGGTGTGTGGGAACTGAACGCCCAACGGCAAACAGCGGCCGATGCGGCCAACAGGCACCAACGGTTCGTCGACGGGGCGTCGCAGACGGTCGTCAACATGTTCAGCTACACCCAGGACACCGTCAACGAGAGTGTGAGCAGATTCGTCGACGGAACCAGCGGCCCGCTGCGCGACACGCTGAGTCAACACGGCAACGTGGACAACCTCAAGGCGATGTTCCGGGACACCAACGCCAGTTCGGAGACCGTCGTCAACGGTGCGGCTCTGGAGAAGATCGATGAGACAAGTAAGAACGGCTCCGTTTTGGTAGCGGTTCGTGTCACGGTGACCGATATCGACGGGGTGAACAAGCCGTCGCAGGCGTATCGGTTGCGTGTCATCGTGCATGAGGGCGACGACGGCCGGATGACGGGCTACGACCTGAAATATCCCGACGGGGGTAATTGATGCATCGCGCAAAGGCGTTGCTGTTCGGGCTGCTCGCCGTTGTTATAACGGCGGGAATCGTCGCTCTGGGAGCGTTGGCCGGTTCGTTGTACTGGGACCGCGTCCAGGTACGAGCCGAGCAGGCCACCCGCGACGCGATTGTTCCGCTGGCGGCCGACCAGATCCCGAAGATCTTCGGTTACGACTACCAGACGATCGAGCGCAGCCTGACCGAGGCCGCCAACTACCTGACGCCGGATTACCGCAGGGAGTTCGAAGATCGGGTGAACAAAGACATCATCCCGCAGGCCCGGGACCGGCAGATTGTCAGTCAGGCCGGCGTTGTGGGCGTCGGAGTGCTTGAGGCTCAACGTGATTCGGGTTCGGTGTTGCTTTATTTGAACCGTACGGTCACCGACAAATCCCGCCAGTCGTCCTATGACGGCAGCCGCTTGAAAGTCGACTTTCAGAAGTTGGGCGACCGGTGGCTGATCAACCACATCACGCCCATCTAGCGACGAAGGTTCACCGCTTTGGGCGACGCTTCCGGCTGGTCTTGGGCTAGTCTGGGTTCCCGCGTCTCGGCTGACCCGCCAATGCGTCGAGGAATGACCTGGCCCATCGGTCGACGTCATGGGCCAGCACTTGGCGTCGCAGTGCCCTCATCCGGCGTCGCCCTTCTTCGGGCTCCTGGTTCAGCGCTGCTTCGATAGCGTCCGCTACGCCGTCGAGGTCGTGCGGGTTGACGAGGTAGGCCTGCCGAAGTTCGGCCGCCGCGCCGGTGAACTCGCTCAGCACCAACGCGCCGCCGAGGTCGGCGCGGCAGGCGACATATTCCTTGGCGACGAGGTTCATACCATCTCGCAACGGGGTGACGAGCATGACGTCGGCCGCGGCATAGAATGCGATGAGTTCGTCGCGGGGGATGGGTCGATGCAGGTACTGCACCACTGGCCGGCCGACCTCGCCGAAATCGCCGTTCATGCGGCCCACCAGACGCTCGATGTCGTCGCGTAGCAGCCGATAGCTTTCCACGCGTTCGCGGCTGGGAGTGGCCAGCTGCACCAGTACGGCATCCTCGTGTGCGATGCGGCCTTCGGCGAGCAGCTCGGCGAAGGCCTTCAGTCGGACCTCGATACCTTTGGTGTAGTCGAGCCTGTCCACACCGAGGAGAATCTTGCGCGAATTGCCGAGTTCGGAGCGGATTTCGCGGGCACGTCGTCGGACGGCGCGGTTGCGCGCCGCCCGGTCCAGCTCGCTGGAGTCGATCGATATCGGGAACGCGCCGACCTTGACCGTACGGGATCCGGTGTTGACCTCGCCGAATCGCGAGCGGACGCCGATCGAGGCGCGGGAGGTCTGAGCCCCGATGAGACGCCGGGCGAGCACGACGAAGTTGTGGGCGCCATCGGGCAGGTGGAAGCCGACCAGATCTGCGCCAAGCAAACCTTCGGTGATTTCCGTGCGCCATGGCAGCTGCATGAACAGTTCGACAGGGGGAAACGGAATGTGCAGAAAGAACCCGATGGTCAGGTCCGGGCGCAGCATGCGCAACATTTTCGGCACCAGCTGTAGCTGGTAGTCCTGCACCCACACCGTCGCGCCCCGTGCCGCTGCCCGCGCGGTGACTTCGGTGAAGCGCCGGTTGACATCGACGTACCGCTCCCACCATGTTCGGTCGTAGATCGGCTTGACGATGACGTCGTGGTACAGCGGCCACAGCGTGGCGTTACAGAATCCCTCGTAGTACTGCGCCATGTCGTCGGCGGTCAGGGGAACCGGATACAGCTGCAGGCCGTCTTCGACGATGGGTTTCACTTCGTCGGCGCCGGTTGCGCCGGCGACGCCCGGCCAGCCTATCCATGCTCCGCGGCGCTGGCGCAAGATCGGCTCGAGCGCGGTGACCAGGCCCCCAGGACTGCGTTTCCAGGTTGAGGTGCCGTCAGGGTGTTGCTCCATGTCGATCGGCAGCCGATTGGCCACGACAAGGAAGTCGGAGTCCCCGGAGCGGGCCTGCGTGCCCTCTCCGGGGGTCATCTAGGCGTCGATCTTCGCCGGACCGATGCCGAGCATGGACAGGAAGATCCTGCATTCGTCGGCATCATTCGCATATGCGGCGACGACCCGGCGGGCCTGGCTTGCCGTGCTGTCGGCAAGCGGTTCGACGTCGCCGATGTCGGCGTGATCAGGAGTTGCGGCCATGGCCTTACTGTAGCGAGGTCATGTCACGGGGCTGATGTCACGGGGTGGTGTCGACGGAGTCCCGTTATGGGCTGGCCGACAGCGACGTCTCCGGTTCGACGAACTGTTCGCCCGCGGCGGATTCCTCCAATCCGATGCAGCTGCCGATATGGCGTCCACCGCACGGAACGCCGTCGACCTCGGGCAGGCTCTCCGGATCGCCGGGATCCGATTCGGTGATCTGGCCCTCGTCAGGCCCGGAGAGCGGCGCGCGGAGTCACCTTGTTTCCGCCCGAAATTATGGGTGTCAGTTCCGGAACGCAGTTGTCGGTGAACAGGTCCTCGGTCTCGCCGGAGGCGCACATGGCCACACTCGACGTGACCGGAGCGGAAGGCGCCACCATTGTGTGTGCCGCGACCGGTCCTGCCACGAACGCCGCTGCGAACGCGCCTGCCAGCACCCACCGCTGCACGCCACCAGAACGCATGCAAACCCCGCTTTCAGCTTCAACCATGACTCTGTCAGCTTCAACCATGACTAAGGACTCGACGACAGGCTCGAGTGCGGCGGGACGAAGCCGGGACCTTGCGACTCCCGCAAGCCGATGCACTCTCCGGTGTTGGCGCCGGTACACGGGATGCCCGACACCTCGGGCAGCGGACCCATGCCACCTGACGGCCAGTTGCCGCCCGCCGCGTTGGGTGCGACCTCCGGAACGCAGACATCGGTGTACAGATCCTCGGATTCCCCGGCCGGGCATGACGCGCTGGGCATCCCCGGGGGGAGAAAGAGCAGCGTTGCGGCGGGTGCCGCGGCGCCCGCGAATGCGAGCCCGCAGGCGAGGATCAGCCGCCGGGCTGGGATGGTGAACATCATGTTTGGGCTTTCTCTCGGCACTTCTAACAACAAAAGGTCCCTACGGGCAGAGTATTACCGAATTGCGGTGGGGACGGGTGAATCGGGGCTCGCGAATGTGACTGTTTACGAGCGCACAGGCTCCTGTCTCCCGACCGATGCGTGTTCTACCCGATAGTGTATTGAAGCGGTGCCGAAATTGCAGTGAGTCAATGGCCAGACCCTGACGCGACGCGGAAGCCGCGGATCGTATTGTGCAGGCATGACGCAGTCCCAACAGCCCGACAGTAGTGCGGCAACGGGTTCCGGCGACCCGGCGGTGACGTGCGAGACGCTGGACGACGGCCGGATCGCACGTGTCTGGTTGAACCGCCCGGCCGAACACAACGCGCAGAACCGCACCCTGCTGATCGAACTCGACGAGGCATTTCGTACGGCGGAGGCCGATGACGAGGTCCGGGTAATCATCCTCGCCGCGCGTGGCAAGAATTTCTCGGCGGGACATGATCTGGGATCGGACGCGTCGCTGAAAGAACGCACTCCGGGGCCGTTGCAGCATCCCAGCTTCCGCAGGGACGGCGCCTCGCGTTCGGGCGTTGCCGAAAGGATGTATCTGCAGGAGTGGCACTACTACTTCGAGAACACCGCGCGCTGGCGAGACCTTCGGAAAATCACCATTGCGCAGGTGCAGGGTAACGCCATTTCCGCCGGGTTGATGCTGATCTGGGCGTGCGATCTGATCGTCGCCGCCGACAACGCCAAGTTCAGCGACGTCGTCGCCTCCCGGTTGGGCATGCCGGGCGTCGAATACTTCGCTCACCCTTGGGAATTCGGCCCCAGGAAGGCCAAGGAACTTCTGCTGACCGGCGATTCGATCGATGCCGACGAGGCGTACCGGCTGGGCATGGTGTGTAAGGTTTTTCCACTGGACGAATTGGCGGACAAGACTCTGGAGTTCGCCCGGCGCATTGCGCGGCTGCCCACCATGGCCACGCTGCTCATCAAGGACTCGGTGAACGCCGCCTCTGATGCGATGGGGTTCACCGAGGCGCTCCGCCACGCGTTCCACATCCACGAACTCGGCCACGCGCACTGGGCGGCCAAAAACGACAACCGGTATCCGCTCGGCCAGCCGCCCGACGTCGAGGACTGGCGCACCGCCGGGCGCACGCGGCCGGCGCTTCGCGACACTCCCTGACGTCCCCGGTTCGAGCGCGGACACCCGGGCGGGTGGCTGCGCGGGCATGTGGTTGCATTGCCGGGAAGTGTTTCGTCTTCTATGAGGGGGTTGGCATGGAGCTCTCGATCGCGGACCGCACCTACCTGGTCACTGGTGGCGGCAGTGGGATAGGCAAGGGAGTCGCGGCGGCACTGGTCGCGTCGGGCTGCAATGTGATGATCGTCGGAAGGAACGCCGACCGCCTTGCTGCGGCGGTAGACGACATCAAGGGCGCCGGATCGGTGATCTTCGAGCCCGCCGATGTGACGAACGAGGACGAAGTGTCGCGGGTGGTGGATGCTGCGGTCGCTTGGCACGGGCGTTTGCACGGAGTGGTCCACAGCGCGGGCGGCAGCAATACGATCGGTCCGGTCACCCAGATCGACTCCGAGTTGTGGCGCGGCGTGGTGGACCTGAATGTCAATGGCACCATGTACGTGCTCAAGCATGCGGCACGTGCGATGGTGCGCGGCGGTGGCGGCTCCTTCGTCGGGATCTCGTCGGTCGCGGCGAGTAACACCCATCGGTGGTTCGGTGCGTACGGCCCGGCGAAGTCGGCCGTCGACGCATTGCTGATGCTGGCAGCCGACGAGTTGGGGGCATCGTCGGTGCGTGTCAACGGAGTCCGGCCCGGATTGATCCGTACAGAGCTGGTCGAGGCAGTCCTGAACTCGCCAACCGTCAGCGCCGACTACCGGGATTGCACCCCGCTGTCTCGTGTGGGCGAGGTCGACGATGTCGCGAGCCTGGCTCTGTTCCTGCTCTCCGACGCCGCGAGCTACATCACCGGCCAGGTGATCAACGTCGACGGTGGGCTGATGCTGCGCCGGGGACCCGACTTCTCCACCATGCTGGAACCGTTCTTCGGTGCCGAGGCCCTACGCGGAGTCGTCTGAGCCGAAGTGCGCGCCGGCCCGCCCCGCTCCGCCGCAGGTCTGCAGCTCGCACAGTTGGGTGAGCCGCTCCGCGGTCCACACCGGGGCCATACCGCGTGCCCGCAGCAGGTACTGCGCCTGCGCATCCGGTGTCCAATCGAACGTCTCGGCGAGTCCGCCCAACATCGTGCGAAGGTAAGCGGCTGACGGAGCAGCAGGTTTGAGGTTTTGCCGGGACGTGATGGTCAACATCGGCATCCCCGCCTTGTCGCCCAGCTTCAGAACGGTCTCGTAAAAGTGCGAGCGCAAGGGCCACCTCTGCCCCAAGCCGCCGTCCGTCGGCAGCGGGCTGCCGACCGGGCGCCTGGTCTCCTGCGCCACCACGTCGGCGAACTGCCCGAATGTGATCAGGTAGGCCCGGGCCGCCAGCTGGCCGACCGCATCGGGCTTGTAGAAAGCGACTCCTCCGCCCCACACCGTGGACTTGCCCGCGAAGACCAGGCCGCCGTCGAGATGGACGGCGAGGTCGTGGCGTGGCGGCGACTGGTCGCGGCATCCCAGATAGCTGCGGAGGGCGCCCGCGGGTTGTCCACCCGAGATGTAGCAGCTGAATCGGGCCGAGTTCAGGTTCGACGCGTAGGCCACGTACCACACCGGATCGTCGGCTTCCAGACACAGGTTCAACCGACTACACCCTTCCCCCTAGCTCGACCCGCGTCCCCGGGGAGCGCGGATCGAGCTGTTTGCTCCATCAGATGATCTTATGTCTTGGCCGCCCACCATCGTGAATTTCGACGCCCATCGGAGGGTCGCTGTCAGCGGCAACACACCGGGAGACCCACGCGGACTGAAACCCGTCGGCCAGAGCCTGGACAGAACCCGATCGCCTGCCGAGCGCCATCGGAGTAGGCTCGGCGACCCATGAGAAGGAAAGCTGCTACCTGCTGCGCTGTTGTCTTGTTGATGTCCACCGCGTTGGCGTGCAGCCACAGTAGCGATAGCACGACGACCGCCGAGAGAACAACCGCTTCCGCGCGGCATGCCGGCATCGGGCAGGAGGTCCGAGACAGCGGATTCGCCTATGCCGTCACGGATGTCACCAAGGTCGACACGTTTGACGGTGCCGCCCCGCACGGGGTGTGGGCGGTTGTGTCATTCACGGTCAAGAACATCAGGAAGGGATCGGCGGCCTGGAAGCCGGAAACACAGATACTCAAAGACCGCCAAGGGAGCACCTTCAAACCAGACAAGTGGCTCTTCGTCCCGCCGGACTTCAACAGCGGCGACGAAATCAAGCCCGGTGATGAGGTCATCGCCGCACTGGCCTATGACGTGCCCACCGACATGCAGCCCGACACGATTGCTCTCAGCGACTCATACGGCACGGCGACAGTCGATTTAGGGGTCGCGCAGTAGCCGGGACTTGATGGCCGCGGCACCGTTGCCGCTGACCGACACGTTGCCGCTGACCGACACACCACATCGAAATCGACATGGTGCAGGAAAACCCCGAGTGATCACCCGCAAGACGTCGATTTCGACGGTATTGACCACTCAGCCTTCAGGGGGTGGCCAGTCGGGGCGGCCGATCAGATCACTCCGGGTATCAGGGCCTTACGCTCGACGGGGTAATCCGGGAACTTCTCCCGATACCACTTGTGAGTGGCGAACGCCCGCGGGACCAGATTGCCCGCCGTGATCAGGAAGATGGCAACCCCCGCCAGCGACCAGGTCAGCAGGGCGAAACCGGCCCACGCGATCAGCTCGCCCAGGTATGCCGGGCTGGTGACGAACCGGAACCCGCCGCCGAATGGGATCTTGTACTCGGAGGCGCCGGGGTTGTTCTTGTCGCGCAGGTTGCGCACGATCGACTCCGACCAGACCAGCAGAATGAATCCGCCGAGATAAACGATCACCCCGATGAGAAACCGCGGATCGGTCAGCCAATCGGTGCCGTACTGATGCCTGTAGTCGTGGCTGAAGAACGAGCCGTTGAGGTAGCCGTGCATCGAGGTGATCACCATTCCGGCGGCGAGCACCACGATGTTGAAGCTGCTGCGTTTTCCGGGCATCTGCCTGATCGACAGCGGGAAGAACCAGCCGCGGTTTCCGTAGTGCAGTAGCCAGATCGCGGCAAGCACCAGCGGCACGGTTTCGAATCGATGCGGCCCGGTGAGGTAGAAGGCGACGAACACCACGGTTGCGGGGATCTCCATCAGCCACCAGCCCAGTTTCGGGCTGAGATTGAGCCCGCGCGCCGTGGCTCCGAACCGGCCGTAGGGACTCTGCCGGAACAAGCCGCCGATGATCACCAGGGCCGCGATGACCAGGGCGATCGTCAGGACGGTATCGTAGGTGGTGTTGCCGGTGTACCAGTTCATCGAGCTCCTTCCGACAGCACCCGGCACGGGTGAGCATGTTGAGCAATGCGGCTCGCGTAACGGAGGCGACTCTAGCGTCTGGCGTGCTCGGCTCGCACCCGAACAGGGCAGCTTCCGACCGGGTGGCCCGCAGGGCCCGGCAGGCAATAGTCACTCGCCGGGCCGGCGTACGAAGTCACCGGCCGGGAGAACCGGCACGACCGGTGACCGTCTGGTCAGGACGATGTGTTCACCCAGCAGCCGACCATTCAGAACCCGCCGGTCGCATCGAGCCAGTAACCTAACGCCCAAAAACGAGTAGGACACCCCCATGCAGGACACCCCTTTGAGTCTCGAACCCCGAGCTCCACGCAGATCCGATCGACGTCAAGGCCGGCGACATGGCTGAGCCCAAGTCAGCACCGGGCAGTATCGGGGTTCTCACCAGCGGCGGTGATGCCCAGGGGATGAACGCGGCGGTCCGCGCGGTCATCCGCACCGGTCTGCACCACGGCATCGACGTGTATGCGATCCATGAGGGATACCAGGGCCTGGTACTCGGTGGCGACCTCATCCAGCGGATGGAAGCCGACGACGTCGGGGGCATCCTGCACCAGGGTGGCACCGTGATCGGAACCGCCCGGTCGAAAGAATTCCGAACCAGAGAGGGTCGGCGCTCGGCCGCGCTGAACATGGTCGAGCGCGGCATCGATGCGCTCGTCGTGATCGGCGGCGACGGCAGTCTCACCGGTGCCGACCTGTTCCGCCAGGAGTGGTCGAGTTTGCTCGCCGAACTCGTTGCTTCCGGAGAGATCTCGTCGGAACTCGCCGCGGGCCACCCCTTGCTGCGCCTTGTCGGCCTGGTCGGATCGATCGACAACGACATGGTGGGCACCGACATGACGATCGGCGCCGATACCGCCCTGCACCGGATCGTCGAGGCTCTGGACGCCCTGCGCAGCACCGCGGCCAGCCATCAGCGGACCTTCGTCGTCGAGGTGATGGGAAGGCACTGCGGCTACCTCGCGCTCATGGCCTCGCTCGCCTCGGGGGCCAACTGGTTGATGATTCCCGAGCAACCGCCGACCGACGACTGGGAACAGCAGATGTGCCGGGACATCGGGCAAGGCCGTGCCATCGGCCGACGGCAAAGTGTGGTCATCGTCGCCGAGGGTGCCCAGGACCGAAACGGCAACGCCATCACCGCCGACCATGTCAAGACACTGCTGGAACAGGAACTCGGCGAGGACACCCGGATCACGATTCTCGGTCACGTCCAGCGCGGCGGGGCGCCCAGCGCGTTCGACCGCTACCTCGCCACGCTACTGGCCCATGCCGCCGTGGAGCGACTCCTCACCGACGACCCCGACGCACCACCCCAACTGATCGGGCTGGGCGGCAACCGGATCGTGTCGTCGCCGCTGATGGACTGCGTGGCAAAGACCCAGGCGATCTCGGAGCGAATCAAGGAACGTGACTACGACGGCGCAATGTTGTTGCGCGGAAGTAGTTTCCGGGAGTCCTATCAGATCTTGCGGACGGTGCAGCAAGCTGCGCCACGGCCCACCCCGGCCGGCCGGCGACGCTTCCGGATCGCGGTGGTGCATGGCGGCAGCCCCGCGCCTGGGATGAACAACGCGGTCCGTGCCGCCGTCCGGCTCGGCCTGGACCGCGGGTACTCCGTGCTGGCCGTGCAGAACGGATTCCGCGGCCTGCGCAACGGCAACGTCCGGGAGATGGGCTGGATGGACGTCAGCGGCTGGGTGTCCCACGGGGGTGCCGAGATCGGCACCAACCGCTACGTTCCCAGCGGTGCCGCCATCGCCGAGATTGCCAAACAGGTTGCCGCTCACCGGATCGACGGTCTGCTCATGGCCGGAGGGTGGGCCGGCTACCAAGCCGCCTACGAGCTGCACCGGCACCGGCACCAATACTCCGCCCTGGACATCCCGCTCGTCTGTATGCCGATGACCATCAACAACGACGTGCCCGGAACCGAACTCAGTCTCGGCAGCGACACCGCGCTGAACAGCATCGTGACCGACGTCGACAAGATACGTCAGTCCGGCGTCGCCACCCGCCGGGTGTTCGTGGTCGAGGTGATGGGCCGGGACTGCGGCTACCTGGCGCTTTTCAGCGGGTTGGCCACCGGGGCCGAACGGATCTACCTGCCCGAGGAAGGCGTCACGCTCGACGACCTGACTGCCGATGTCCACGCCCTCGCTGACGGTTTCCGGTCCGGGGATCGGCTCGGCCTGATCATCCGCAGTGAGAACGCCGACCCCGTGTACACCACGGGATTCATCACGTCGCTGTTCGAGAAGGAGGGCGGCGACCTGTTCGACGCCCGCCAGGCGATCCTTGGACATATCCAGGAGGGTGGTGACCCGTCGCCGTTCGATCGGATACAGACGACCAGGCTCACGGCTCGCTGCGTGGAGTTCCTCGCCGAGCAACTCGAATCAAGCGCTCGGGCGAGCGCCATGATCGGATTCCAGTCCGGGCGGCTTCAATTCACCGATCTGACCTCCTATCCGAACCTGATCCAGCAGGACGTCCAGCGGCCCGTCGAACAACGCTGGATGGTGGCCCGCGTTCTGGCGAACATCATGCGCGGTTGATTCACGACGACCGCTCGCTTTCAAGATTGAAGCCCTGTTCGTTGGGTTCGCCTGACTCCCTGGGCGATGATCCACTGACGTACCTTGGGTGCGATACCCTGAACGGTTGATGGTGCCAATATCTCTGATCTTGATGCATTGATGCCATTGTCGTTGGTGTATCCTTACGCTCGTGACACGAATCACGGTCGACGTGAATGACGAGTGGCTGAACGCCGCGAAAGAGGTTCTCGGGACCGACACGAAGGTCGCAACCATCAATGCGGCGCTGCACTCTTTTGCGCTGCGCACGCAAGCCAGCAAGATCGTCGCCGCTCTCGACAGTGTCGCCATGGACTTCACCGATTCCCATACCTCTTGGCGTTACGGTGCTGGCCGCGATCTCACTCGACTCGAAGAGGGGGCACGTGAGCCAGAAGCGGTCTGATGGCAGGCCTCGTCTATCTGGCCGACACGACGGTCTACGTGCTGCAGGGTCGCCATGCCGTGGTGCGTCGCCGATTCGAGGCACTCTTGACAGAGGGGCGACTCGCGGGTTGTCAGATGTCCGCTCTGGAGTACCTCAACAATGCCCCGGATCCGCAGGGCTACGAGATCATCTGGGATGCGCTGCACGGACATCGTTGGATGGACGTGACCTCTGAGGCCATTAACCGGGCATTGGATGTACACCGAGAGCTTGCCAGCATCAGCCAGCATCGCCATTTCCGGTTACCCGACCTTATTATCGCGGCGACCGCGGAGCTAAACGGGGCGACTGTCCTGCATTACGACGCCGACTACGACCGTATCGCCGCGGTGACAGGCCAGGCCACGGAGTGGGTGGCAGCCAAGGGATCGCTGTAACGCTATTGAGCCTCCTGTCAGGATTGAACTGACGACCTTTCGCTTACAAGGCGAGTGCTCTGCCACTGAGCTAAGGAGGCAACGCCCGCGAGCCTGCGAGGGCCGCGCCGGGACCCTTGTCAGCCTAGCGGGTGGCAATCACTAGTCGAATATCCGTGGCGAACTGGGCGGCGTGCTGGTCGAGCTACGTCGGCCTCGCCGGACGCCCGGCAGCGGGATTCGATCGGCGATGCTGGTCAGCGGGTTGACCACGGCGCTGAGAGTGGCGACCACATCACGCAGCGCATCCACGGTCGGCGCCAGGGCTTCCATGCCCGGACTGAGGCGGTTGAGTCTGTCGGCGGCGTCGGCCACCTGCTCGAGAAGGCCGTCGCGGACGGTCAACCGGTCGATGATGCCGCCTTCGGCGAGCAGTCGCTCGACCACGCCGTCCTGGGCGAGCAGTCGGTCGACAACCCCATCCTGGGCAAACATCTGCTCCACGAGCCCGCCAGGTGCCAGCGCGCGTTGCAGGCCCCCGCCTTCCGCGGAGATCCGATCCAATAGCCCGCCGGGCGCGGTCACCTGGTCCAGCAGCCCCCCGGGCAGTGTCAACCGATTCAGCGAGCCGCCGTCGGCCAGGGCCCGCGTCAGCGGCGAATCATCGTCGAGCAGTTCATTGGCCGTCAGGGCGATCCGGCTCACGCCGGACACCGCATCGCCGAGATTCCCAACTCGCAGCGGGTGGCCCGGCGACATGAAGCCCACCGTGCGCAGGGCTGCATCGACGGCTTTCCCGGCGACCTCGATACCCGCCCCGCCGGCCGCCAAACCGGCCCGCACCGGGAAGAGCGCCAGGTTCAGCAACTTCTTGCTCAGGTCCATGGTGCTCAGTCTATGAGTGCCCGATAACCGACATCACGGTATGGGGGACCTCCTCGCTCCACCATTCCACAGCAAGTCCACAGCCAGCTGGCAGAGGATGGAGAAGGAATCGGGAGGACATTTATGCGAATGACTGCGTCAGCGACTGCGGAAACAAAGCCCGAAGCAACGGTTCTGGTCGTCGACGACGAGACGAACATCGTCGAGTTGCTGTCGGTGAGCTTGAAATTTCAGGGCTTCGAGGTCCACACGGCCGATAACGGGCCGGCGGCGTTGGATCGTGCACGTGAGGTCAAGCCGGACGCGGTCATCCTCGACGTGATGATGCCGGGAATGGACGGTTTCGGGTTGTTGCGGCGGTTGCGCGCCGACGGCATCGACGCTCCCGCGCTGTTCCTGACCGCACGTGACTCGCTCCAGGACAAGATCACCGGGCTGACCCTCGGCGGTGACGACTACGTGACCAAGCCGTTCAGCCTCGAGGAAGTCGTCGCGCGGCTGCGCGTCATCCTGCGGCGCGCCGGTCGCCCTGACAGCGGGCACCGCCCGCCGAGGCTTTCGTTTGCCGACATCGAGCTGGACGAGGACACCCATGAGGTGTGGAAAGCGGGCGAGCCCGTCTCGTTGTCGCCGACGGAATTCACGCTGCTTCGGTATTTCGTGATCAACGCCGGCACCGTGCTGAGCAAACCAAAGATTCTCGACCATGTGTGGCGGTATGACTTCGGCGGCGACGTAAACGTCGTCGAATCCTACGTGTCATATTTGCGCCGCAAGATCGACACTGGCGAAAAGCGCCTGTTGCACACGCTTCGCGGCGTCGGCTACGTCTTGCGGGAGCCGCGCTAGCGGACGGCCGGACCTGTTCTCGATGGCGGACAATCGAATGATGTCCGACCAGATCCGGCGCGGGGTGTCGTTACGGGTGGGGTTGGTCGCCGCCACGTTGGTGCTGGTTGCTTGCGGCCTGCTGGCGTCGGGCATTGCGGTTACCACGATCCTGCGCCACGATTTGGTCAGCCGCGTCGATCAGACGCTTGTCGATGCCTCCAACGGTTGGGCACAGGCACCACGGCCGATGTCACCCACTCACGAGGGGCCCAACCCCGCGCGGCCGCCATCGAACTTCTATGTCCGAGGGGTGGATCCCGACGGCCGGGTCTGGATCGCCATCAACGACCGTGATGCCGAACCTGACCTGCCCGAGGACAACGACGTCGGGCAGGTGCCTACCACCGTCGGTTCGATCGACGGCTCACATGTGCGGTGGCGCGCTGTTTCGTTGCGCGGCCCCAACGACGAACTGACCACGGTGGCAATAGATCTCTCCGATGTGCATTCCACAGTCCGGTCGCTCATCTACGCCCAGGTCGGCATCGGGGCGGCCGTGCTGCTGGTGTTGGGCGTGGCCGGCTCTGCGGTGGTGCGCCGCAGTCTGCGTCCACTCGCCGAGGTGGAGCAGACCGCTGCCGCGATTGCCGCGGGCGAGCTTGATAGTCGTGTTCCACGACGTGATCCGCGTACCGAGGTGGGCCGGTTGTCACGTGCGCTCAACGGGATGCTGGCCCAGATCCAGCGGGCGGTGGCCGCCTCGGAGTCGTCCGCCGAAGAGGCCCGCCGCTCGGAGGAGCGGATGCGGCGCTTCATCACCGATGCCAGCCACGAACTGCGAACCCCGCTGACGACCATCCGCGGGTTCGCCGAGTTGTACCGTCAGGGTGCCGCCCGCGACGTCGAGATGCTGATGTCACGGATCGAGAGCGAGTCTCGCCGGATGGGGCTGTTGGTCGAGGATCTGTTGCTGCTCGCTCGGCTCGACGCGCAGCGGCCGCTTGACCAGCACCGCATTGACCTGCTCGCGCTGGCCACCGACGCCGTCCACGACGCGGAGTCGATCGCGCCGCAGCGCCGGATCACCATGGACGTCTTCGACGGCCCCGGTACACCGGAAGTGATCGGGGACGAGGCCAGGCTGCGGCAGGTGCTCGGCAACCTCGTCGCCAACGCACTGCAGCACACACCTGACACGGCCGGCGTCACCGTGCGAGTGGGCACGACGTGGGACTGGGCCGTACTAGAGGTCGCCGACGAGGGTCCCGGTATGAGCGAGCAGGACGCCCATCGTGTGTTCGAGCGGTTCTACCGCACCGATGAATCGCGGACACGGACCAGTGGCGGAACCGGTCTGGGTCTGTCGATCGTGGATTCTCTGGTCTATGCGCACGGCGGAACGGTATCCGTCACAACCGCACCGGGGCGGGGTTGTCGATTCCGCGTCAGCCTGCCGCGTTTCTCGGACGGCAACGACCACCCGGACCTCAACATGCCCGAGGACGCCGACGACGGCGGCGCCCCGCCGATGGGCGAACCGGTTCTGCGCCACCAACGCCGACCTTAACGGTCCGGCGAGTCGTCCAGCTCAGCCAGCGCCGCGCGGATTTTGGCCTGCGCTTGGTCAAGCGATTCCGGCGACGGGTTCCGGTCGACGTTGGCGAACCCGAAGTCGGTCAGCTTGCGCGCTGGGAAGACGTGCACATGCAGGTGCGGTACCTCCAGACCGGCGATGATCAACCCCGCCCGCGGCACGCCGAACGCACGCGTCACCGCGCGACCGATGCGCTGCGAGACCGCCATCAGCCGCGCGAAGACAGCCGGGTCGAGGTCGTGCCATTGGTCGATCTCCGCGCGCGGCACGACCAGCGTGTGGCCCTGAGTCATCGGCTCGATCGTCAGAAACGCGACGAACTCGTCGTCGGAGTAGACGAATCGGCCCGGCAGCTCGCCGTTGATGATCTTGGTGAAGACGGAGGTCATGGGGACAAAGCTTAGAGCCATAACTTCCCGGCGAGCGTCTGCTCGCGCCGGCTCAGCGGTCGGCGTCGGTGTAGCGGATGACCCCGCGAATGTTGCGGCCCTCCAGCATGTCCTTGTATCCGTCGTTGACCTGCTCCAGCTTGTACTGCCGGGTGATCATGTCGTCGAGGTTGAGCTTGCCCGCCTTGTACATAGTGAGCAGTTTCGGGATGTCATATTGCGGGTTTCCGCCGCCGAAGATGGTGCCCTGCAGGTTTTTCTGCATCAGCGTGAGCAGCGCAAGGTTGAGGGTGACCGCGGTGTCTGCGATGTTGCCGATCGCGGTCAGCACGCACGTGCCGCCCTTGGCGGTGATGTTCACGTAGCTGTCGACGTCCGCACCCTTCAGCTCGCCGACGGTCACGATCACCTTGTGGGCCATGAGCCCCCATGTGATTTCGGCGATGCCCATCATCGCCGCATCGATGTCCGGATAGACGTGTGTGGCACCGAATTTCAGCGCCTGATCGCGCTTCCACTCGACTGGGTCGATCGCAAAGATGTACCGTGCGCCGGCGTTCACTGCGCCCTGCAGCGCTGACATACCGACGCCGCCGAGGCCGACGACCGCGACATCCTGCCCGGGGCGAGTATCGGCGGTGCGCACTGCCGAGCCATAGCCCGTGGTCACACCGCAGCCGACCAGACAGGCCACCTCGAACGGGATCGACGGGTCGATCTTCACCACCGAGGCCTTGTGCACGACCATGTACGGCGCGAAAGTTCCGAGCAGACTCATCGGGTACACGTTCTGCCCCCGGGCCGTGATGCGGAAAGTGCCGTCGGACACCGCCGCACCGCCCAGCAGCTGTGCTCCCAGATCGCAGAGGTTACGCAGACCGGCCTGACAGGACGGGCACTGGCCACAGGACGGGATGAACGACAACACGACGTGATCGCCGGGCGCCACATGCTCGACGCCGGGGCCGACCTCGGTGACGATGCCCGCGCCCTCGTGGCCGCCCAGGACGGGGAACCCCGCCATCGGGATGCCGCCGGTGACCAGATGGTGGTCCGAGTGGCACATGCCCGCTGCTTCCATCTGGATCTTGACCTCGTCCTTGACGGGGTCGCCGATCTCGATCTCCTCGATCGACCACGACTCGTTGAACTCCCAGATGAGTGCGCCTTTAGTTTTCACATTGACCTCACTGTCGAGAAAATGGGCGGCGGTTGTGCCCGGGGCGCCCTGAGCGATTTGACTCACTTTGAGTCAAACTGTAGGCGTCGCCAAAGCATAGCCACGGCGACCCCCCGTGTTGCAGCCGGCCGGACAGGTCGGGGCCGTTCACCAGATGGGAACGGGGGCCTGACCGAGCGGGTAGTAGCCGGGCAGCTTTTCGCCGGCCAAGCTGCGTTCGATGCGTTCCTGCATGCCTTTGGACAGCTTGCCGTTGGTCATCAGGTCCAGGTAGAGCTTCTGGACGTGGCCGAAATCGAAGAAATCGCGCTGCCACTCGATCTTGGCGTCGGAGTCGAGCCGGAACCAGCTGCCGCCTATGCCGTAGATTTCCCGTTCTCCGGCCTCCGGGTTGTCGGGATCGGTGACGACCTGCTTCCAGAACCCGACGATTTCGCCTTGCTGGTCGTCGATGATCACCTTCTGGTACGGGTAGCGCCAGCCTTCGAGGCCGGCCATTTCCAGACCGAGAGCGATGTCGCGGATCTCGCCGATGCCGATGCACATCACGTCTTCCTTGGGGCCGATGTTCCAGCCGTAGGTGGCGTCGTCGGCGTAGAAGTCTGCCAGCAGCTTCCAGTCGCCGGTCGATTCGGCGTCACGATTGGCCTGCAGCCAACGTTGCACCCAGTTCTCGAGTTCTGCGCGTGGGATTGACGGCATCAGTCAGGCTTCCTCAAGTCTCTTTGATGGACAGTGCTTGGGTCGGGCACATCTCGACGGCCCGCTCGATATCCGGACGGGCATCGTCTGGTGGTTCGGAGTCGAGGATCTCGACCTTGCCGCGCTTGGGCACCTGAAAGAAGTCTGGCGCCTCCAGCTCGCACATGGCATGGCCCTGGCACAGGTCGGTGTCGACTTCGACGCGGTAGTTGGCCATATCCCCTCAGTTCCGGGCGCGCCTGCGATAGCGGACCCTGGCCGGCCGCTCCAACTGCACCACCATCTTGGAGTGATCGTTGCGGTAGGAGTCCGCCGGTTGTGCCATCTCGAATTCGTACTCTCGAAGCAGAACCGAGAAGATCGCCTTGATCTGCATCGTCGCGAACGCGGCACCGACGCAGCGGTGCCGACCGGCGCCGAACGGAATCCACGTCCACCGGTTGATGAGGTCCTCCTGTCGGGGCTTCTCGTAGCGGTTCGGATCGAAGGTGTCCGGTTCGGGGAAGTCCTCGGGGATCCGGTTGGAGATGGCCGGCGACGCGGCGACCATCTCTCCCTTGTGGATGGGGTGGCCCTCGACCTCGAATTCGTCCTGGGCTACCCGCATCAGGATGATCAGCGGCGGGTGCAGCCGAAGCGTCTCTTTGAGCACGTTCTCCAGCTTCGGGATCTGGCGAAGCGCGTGAAAGCTGACCTCCTGGCCGTCGGCATAGAGGTCGTCCAGCTCCTTCGTCACTTCCGCGTACGCCTCGGGATGGCGCAGCAGTTCGATCAGCGTCCACGAAGACGTGCCCGAACTGGTGTGGTGGCCGGCGAACATCAGCGAAATGAACATGCCGGTGATCTCGTCGGCCGAGAACCGCGGACGCCCCTCTTCGTCCTTGATCGTGACAAGGACGTCGAGCATGTCGCGCTCACTCTTGTCTTTGGGTGGGTTGGCCAGCCTGATCTCCATGATCTCGCTGACCAACTGCACCAGGCCTTCGCGGGCCTCGTCGCGCTGCCGGAAGCTGTCGATCGGCAGGTCAGGGTCGACATAGCACAGCGGGTCGGTGCCACGTTCCAACTGGTGATACAGATGGGCGAACCGAGCGTCGAGCTGGTTTCGGAACTTCACCCCGATCAGGCAGGCCGAGCTGGTGTAGATGGTCAGCTCGGCGAAGAACTCCAGCAGGTCGATTTCGCCGGAGTCACCCCAGTCGGCAATCATCTGCTTGACTTCGTTCTCGATGGTGGCGGCATGGCCCTTCATTTGTTCGCCGCGCAGTGCGGAGTTGTGCAACATCTCCTTGCGCCGCTCGGGGTCGGCGTCGAACACCACACCCTTGCCGAAGATCGGCGTCATGAACGGGTAGGCCTCGGCCTGGTTGAGTTCGTCGTCGCCGGAGCGGAAGAAGAACTCGTTGGCTTCCTCGCCGGACAGCAGTACGACCTGCTTGTCGGCCAGTTGGAATGAGCCCACGTCCCCGCACTCGTTGCGCACGCGGCGCATCAGGCCGATGGGGTCGGTGCGAAACTCCTCGAGGTGGCCGTGCTCCTCCGCGCCACCGGAGACCCGCCGGACTTCTTTCAGTTCCTGGGTGGTCACGTTGTTTCCCGGCTTTCGATTTTGAGGTTCTGACGTTCCTTGGCCGTGGCAAGCGGCGCCTCCGGCTGGACTTCGAGTTCGGCGATGAAGCCGCCTCGGGGTGTTTCGGCGACGAAGGTGATCGCCCGGGCGATATCGCCGGCGCGCAGGAAATAGCTGTGTCGGGCCTGCCCCCACTTGGCCCAGTCTTCGAGCATCGGGCCGATCGACTCGGGGGGCATGCTCCAACCCATTCCGGTCATTGTCGGGCCGGGATGCACGACAGAAGCCCGCACCCCAGTGCCTTCGAGCTCCATCTGCAGATTCTTGGCCATCGCCACCAGGCCCGCTTTGGCCGCGCCGTAAGCGCCCATGTGCGGACGCTGCCGCAGGGCCACATCCGAGCCGACGAAGATGACGTCACCGCGCTGCCGCTCGATCATGCCGGGCAGCACCGCGACGGCCAATCGGTTGGCGCCGATGAGGTGGATCTGCACCTGCGATTCGAAGGTGTCGGTGTCGATTTCGTGGAGTCGCCCGAAGAACGTGTCGCCGGCGCCTGCGACGAGCACCTCGATGTCGCCGAGTTCGCCAGTGGCTTGGTGCACGAATTTCTTGACCGAATCTGGGTCGGTGACGTCGAGCGGCAGGGCGATGGCCTCCCCGCCGTCGGCGCGAATCGCGTCGGCGATCTCCTGGCACTTGTGCACTCGCCGGGCGCCCAGCGCTACCGGAAAGCCATGTGCGGCAAGCTCAACCGCGGCCGCGGCGCCGATGCCCGACGATGCGCCTGCAACGATCGTCGGCCTGCGTGCGGGATGAGGGTCGAAACGTGGCATTCAGCGAACCTCCACAGCGATGGGCAAATGGGCGAATCCGCGGACGTTACTGGAGTGGACCCGCACCGCACCGGCCTCGTCCACCTCGTAGCCGCGAATTCTCTTGAACAGTTCGGTCAGCGCGACATTTGCCTCCATGCGGGCCAGGTGCGCTCCCAGGCAGAAGTGCGCGCCGCTTCCGAAACTCATCAACTTCGAACCGATTTCGCGGCCTATCACGTAGTCGTCGGGATTGTCGAACACCCGTTCGTCGCGGTGTGCCGAACCGGGCAGCAGCAGCATCACGTCGCCTTCCGGGATCGTGGTGTCATAAAAACTGAGTTCCCCCGACACGGTGCGGGCCAGGATCTGGCTGGACGTGTCGTAGCGCAGCGTTTCCTCCACCCACAGCGGCACCCGGGAAAGGTCGGCATAGACCGGTGCGAGTTGGCCGGGGTTTCGGTGCCCCCAGAAGGCGGCATTGGCGAGCAGTTTGGTGGTCGTCTCGTTCCCGGCGATCACCATCAGGAACATGAAGCCCAGCACCTCGTCGTCGGTCAGCTTGTCACCGTCGATTTCGGCGCTCAGCAGCGCTGAGGTCAGATCCTCGGTCGGTCCTTTGCGCCGCTCGGCGATCATTCCCTGGTAGTACACGATGAGGTTGATGGCCGCCTCGACGGCTTCCGGCGGCACATCGGTGACGCCGTCCTCGCGGTGCATCACCCCGTCGGCCATCGCACGGATTCGGTCGCGGTCGGGTTCCGGCACCCCCATCAGTTCGGAGATGACGTCCATCGGCAACTTGCCGGCGAATTCGGACACATAGTCGACGGTCGCCGAACGACCACCGCCCTCGCCGGACCGCGCCTTTTCCAGCATGATGTCGAGGTGCCGCACGGCCAGCTCGGTCACCCGCGGCTCGAGCTCGCGGATGCGGCGCGGGGTGAAGCCCTTCGACACCAGGGTGCGCAGGCGAAGATGGTCGGGGTCGTCCATCGCCAGAAACGACATCGTCTTGGACGCATGCGGTCCACGGGACACCGGATCCAACGAGACGCCATCGCGGTTGGACAGCGTGGTGCTGTTGCGGAAGCCCTGCAGCACGTCGGCATGGCGGGACAACGCCCAGAACCCCAGCTTCTCGTTGTGGTAGAGCGGTGCCTCGTCGCGCAGCCGCTTGTAGTACGGGTACGGATCCTCGTGGAAGTCGTAGTCGTACGGATCGAGTACCGGCGGTCCATAAGTCTGGACTGTCGATCTGTCTCCCAGGATCAGGCCGACCACGTAGGTCAGCCGGTCGGTGATCTGGCGATAGGTGAAGGCGCCGCTGCCCGCCTGAACGAGTGCACCGAAGAACGCCATCTCCAGTGCGTCGACGGTGTGCGGCTCGGAGTCGGGCCCGATGGCGGACGCGATCCGCCGATGGATTTCGGAGCCGATGCGATCGCGCACCTTGAGCACCGTCGGATCGTTTCCGGACAACAGTGCGGTGGTGCACGCCGCGGCGACTTCCGGATCGTCGACAACCACCAGGGCGAGGTGGCGCAGGACGCTGGCCACCCGGGTCTGCAGGGTGTCGTTGACATCGGTGAAGAACGGCACCTGTTTGACCAGGTCGAGGTAGACCTCTGCCACCAGATGGTTCTTCGAGGAGAAGTAGGTGTACGCGGTGGCCGGCGCAACATTGGCCCGCTTCGCGACCGCGCGCACGGTCAGATCGGCGTAGGAGGTCTCCCGTAGCATCGCCATGCCCGCTGCCAGCACTCTGCGGAACGTCTCCTCTTGGCGGCGGTTGCGCGGCGGGTCCCCGCCGACCTCCGGCGTGATCTTCACCGCGGAATTGCTGGACACGTGTCCAACATAACCGACCGGCCCTGTCCGGGGCAAGACGGAAGCGATAAACGTTGCCAGAAAACAATCTTTCCAGCTCTGTTGCACTGCCGACCCGAGTAGGACTTGTCTGGAACCCAACCGAGGGCTATGTTCGGACGGCGAACATCGGACACATGTCCAGACGATATCCACCGCCCGCCGGGGCCGGCCAGACGATTGGGGAATGCGGATCATGGCGTTGCTCGCTGACGGGGAGAGCCGTCTGCTCATCGAAGGCAAGCTCGTCACGGGCGGCGCAGGAACGTTCGCGACCGTCAACCCGGCGACCGAGGAGATACTCGGAGGCGCCGCCGACGCCGACGCCGCGGACATGGGCCGTGCCATCGAGGCCGCGCGGCGGGCTTTCGACGACACCGACTGGCCGCGCAACACCGAATTGAGGGTGCGGTGCCTGCGCCAGCTGCGGGAAGCGATGAAAGGCCACATCGAAGAGCTGCGTGAGATCACCATCGCCGAGGCCGGTGCCCCGCGGATGCTGACGGCGGGTGGGCAGCTGGAGAGCCCCGTCGCCGATCTGTCGTTCTGTGCCGACACCGCGGAGTCGTACGCCTGGACCACCGACCTGGGTTACGCGAAGCCGCAGGGCATTCCGACCAACCGCACCATCGTCCGCGAGCCCGTCGGCGTCGTCGGTGCCATCACGCCGTGGAATTTCCCCAACCAGATCAACCTCGCCAAGATCGGCCCCGCGTTGGCGGCCGGCAACAGCCTGGTACTCAAACCCGCGCCGGACACCCCGTGGTGTGCGGCGGTGCTGGGCGAGCTGATCACCGAGCACACCGACTTTCCGCCGGGCGTCATCAACATCGTCACCTCCAGTGACCACGCCGTGGGTGCCCTGCTGTCGAAAGACCCACGGGTGGACATGGTTTCGTTTACCGGTTCGACCGCGACGGGGCGGGCCGTCATGACCGACGCGGCAGCCACGATCAAGAAGGTGTTCTTGGAACTGGGGGGCAAGTCGGCCTTCCTCGTGCTCGACGACGCCGATCTGGCGGCGGCATGCTCGATGTCGGCGTTCACCGCTTCCATGCATGCGGGTCAGGGCTGTGCGATCACCACCCGACTGGTGGTGCCCCGGTCCCGCTACGACGAAGCGGTCGAAGCCGCCGCGGCGACCATGGGCGGTATCAAACCGGGTGATCCGTCCAGCAAGCGGACCGTGTGCGGCCCGGTTATCTCGGCCCGCCAGCGCGACCGCGTGCAGTCCTATCTCGACCTGGCGATCGCGGAGGGCGGCCGGTTCGCCTGCGGTGGCGGTCGCCCGGCCGATCAGCCAAAGGGGTTCTTCATCGAGCCGACGGTCGTCGCCGGCCTGGACAACGACGCCCGTGTCGCGCGTGAGGAGATCTTCGGTCCGGTGCTGACTGTCATCGCCCACGACGGGGATGACGACGCGGTCCGCATCGCCAACGACTCCCCGTACGGTCTGTCGGGCTCCGTCTTCGGCGCCGACCCGGAGCGTGCGGCCGCGGTGGCAGGGCGGCTGCGGGTCGGCACCGTCAACGTCAACGGCGGCGTGTGGTACTCCGCCGACATGCCCTTCGGCGGATACAGGCAGTCGGGTATCGGCCGCGAAATGGGGGTGGCCGGGTTCGAGCAGTACACCGAGATCAAGGTCATCGCCACCATGGCCGGCTGACACCGTTCAGCCCGGCGTATCCGACACGGGCGGCCGGGGGCATTGCGCACAGTCAACAACGGAGGAGAACGGAAACCTATGGGACAGTTGGGCGAACAGTTCAAGGACAAGGTCGCGATCGTGACCGGCTCCGGTGGTGGCATCGGGCAGGCCTACGCCGAAGCGCTGGCCCGCGAAGGCGCCGCGGTGGTGGTGGCCGACATCAACGTCGAGGGCGGTGAGACGGTCGCCAAGCAGATCAACGCCGATGGCGGGACCGCGCTGCACATCGCCGTCGACGTGTCGGACCCGGATTCGGCCAAGGCGATGGCCGACCGCACGCTCGCCGAATTCGGCGGCATCGACTACCTGGTGAACAACGCCGCGATCTACGGCGGAATGAAGCTGGACTTCCTGCTGACGGTGGACCCCGCCTATTACCGCAAGTTCATGGACGTCAACCTTCACGGGGCGTTGTGGTGCACCCGTGCGGTCTACCGCAAAATGGCCAAGCGCGGTGGCGGAGCGATCGTCAACCAGTCCTCCACCGCGGCGTGGCTGTATTCGAACTTCTACGGTCTGGCCAAGACCGGCGTCAACGGCCTGACGCAGCAGCTCTCGCGCGAACTCGGCGGCCAGAACATCCGCATCAACGCGATCGCGCCGGGGCCCATCGACACCGAGGCAACCCGGACCACCACCCCCATGGAGCTGGTGAACGACATCGTGAAGGCAATTCCGTTGTCCCGGATGGGTACTCCGGAGGACCTCGTCGGCATGTGCCTGTTCCTGCTGTCCGACCAGGCGTCGTGGATCACCGGCCAGATCTTCAACGTCGACGGCGGACAGATCATCCGGTCATGACCCGGAGGCGATCTGCGGCTCGGGTACATCGGCCTGGGCAACATGGGTGCCCCGATGGCCAAACGCCTGGTCGACTGGCCCGGGGGGCTTGATCGTCTACGACGTACGGCTGGATGCCATGACCCCGCTCGCCGAAGCGGGAGCCACTTTGGCCGACGAGTGTAGCCGACGTGGCCGCCGCCGACGTCATCAGTGTGACGGTGCTCGACGACGCGCAGGTTCGCGAGGTGGTCGGCGGACTGGCCGTCAGCGCCAGGCGCGGCTCGGTGATCGCCATACACTCCACGATCAGCGACGTGACCGCCGTCGAGCTTTCGAACGAACTGGCGCCCAGGGGGATTCATGTGGTCGACGCTCCGGTCAGCGGTGGCGCGGGTGCCGCGGAGAAGGGTGAACTGGCCACCATGGTGGGCGCCCGGCGCGACGTCTACGAACGGGTCAAGCCGGTGTTCAAGCAGTGGGCATCCATGGTTGTTCACGCCGGGGAGCCGGGTGCGGGTACCCGGATGAAGCTGGCACGCAACATGCTGACCTTTACCTCGTATGCCGCTGCCTGCGAGGCGACGAGGCTGGCCGAGCAGGCGGGGCTGGATGTGCAGACCCTGGGCAGGGTGGTGCGCCACACCGACAAGCTGACCGGTGGCCCGGGCGCGATCATGGTTCGCGACGACAACAAGACGCTCACCCCCGATCATTGGCTGTACGAGGTCTTCACGCACACCCGCGGTCTAGGGGAGAAGGACCTGCGCCTGGCCGTCGCGCTGGGCGACGAGCTGGGTGTCGAACTTCCGCTTGCGGAGCTGGCCCTGCAGAACCTCGCGGCGGGACTTGGTGTGCCGCATACGACGTCGAGCGCGAAGGAATGACGATGGACGAGTTGCGGCGAAAAGGCCTGCAGAAGATGAACGAGGTCTATGCGTGGGAGATGCCGGACATGCCCGGCGACTACTTCGCGCTGACCGTCGACCACCTGTTCGGCACCATCTGGTCCAGGCCGGGGCTGTCCATGCGCGACAGGCGGCTGATGACGCTGACGGTCGTCACGGCGCAGGGCCTGAAAGATCTGGCGGAGGTTCAGGTCAACGCCGCCCTGGAAAACGGCGAACTCAGCGAAGAAGAACTGCGTGAGATGGCGATCTTTCTCACCCATTACCTTGGCTTCCCGCTCGGGTCCGGCCTCAACGGTGTGATCGAGCGCGTCACGGCCAAACGGCGGAAGTCCGCGGGCGGCGGGGGAGACAGGAAGGCCAACGTCGACGACGTGGTCAAGATGCACACCGGTCACACACTCGAACAGGGCTGACGAGACCGGGCCCGTTGGCCCGTTCGCCGGCCGGTACCCGCGGGCGCCGGCAGACCGATAAGGTGGGCACTCGTGCGCGTCCTCGTGATCGGATCCGGTGCCCGCGAACATGCACTGTTGCTGGCGCTGCGCCGTGACCCCAACGTGTCGGCCCTCGCCATTGCTCCTGGCAACGCCGGCACCGCCGGGATCGCCGATCAGCACGACGTCGACATCACCTCAGGTGGCGAAGTCGTCGGGTTGGCTCGTCGTGTGGACGCAGACCTGGTGGTCATCGGTCCAGAGGTGCCGCTGGTGCTCGGGGTTGCCGACGCGGTGCGGGCCGCGGGCATCGCCTGCTTCGGGCCGTCCAAGGACGCCGCCCGCATCGAGGGTTCCAAAGCCTTCGCCAAGGACGTCATGACGGCGGCCGGGGTGCGCACCGCGCAGAGCGAGATCGTCGACAATCCCGCCCATCTGGACGGGGCACTGGAACGCTTCGGTCCACCGGCCGGGCAACGTGCGTGGGTGGTCAAGGACGACGGCCTGGCCGCCGGGAAGGGCGTGGTGGTCACCGCTGACCGCGACGCCGCACGCGCACACGCCGCGGGCCTGCTCGAGGGGGGACACCCGGTACTGCTGGAGTCCTTCCTGGAAGGCCCCGAGGTTTCGTTGTTCTGCGTCGTCGACGGCAATACCGTGGTGCCCTTGCTTCCCGCACAGGATTTCAAGCGGGTAGGCGACGGCGACACCGGGTCCAATACCGGCGGAATGGGCGCCTACGCACCTCTGCCGTGGCTGCCTGACGCGACCGCGGCCCGAATCGTCGACGAGATCGTCCGACCCGTGGCCGCCGAAATGGCACGGCGGGGCAGCGCGTTCTCCGGGCTGTTGTACGCGGGCCTGGCCATCACCCCGGCCGGCCCCGCGGTTGTGGAGTTCAACTGCCGGTTCGGCGACCCGGAAACACAGTCCGTGCTGGCGCTGCTGGAGTCGCCCCTCGGGTCGCTGCTTCACGCGGCCGCGACCGGCACACTCGACCACGTCGGCCCTCTGCGTTGGCGGCCCGGTTACGCCGTCACCGTTGTGATCGCCGCTGAGAACTACCCTGGTCGTCCTCGGGTCGGCGACGTCATCACCGGTGCGGAGGCTGAGGGTGTGCTGCATGCCGGCACTGCCCGCCGCAGTGACGGCGTAGTGGTCTCCTCCGGTGGGCGGGTGCTTTCGGTTGTGGGCACGGGTCCTGTCCTGGCCGCCGCCCGGACCGCCGCGTATTCGAGGGTCTCGGCGGTTCGCTTGCCGGGCAGCCATTTTCGCTCCGACATCGCGCTACCCCCGGGCGGGAAGAGGTCGGCGCCCGAACCGTGACCAGGGCGCGAACGCGCTCGGAAAGGCAGTGAGGTGATAACGCCGATTCCCTCCCGGCCAGACGACATAACGCCGGCCTGGCTGACGAAGGTGCTCTCCCACGCCGGGGATCCGGTGGTGCGTGACGTGGACGTCGTCGCCGTCGGCACCGGCCAGACCGGTGCGACATACCGACTGGCGGTCACCTATCAAGCCAATCCCGCCACGCTGCCCGACACCTTCGTCGTCAAGCTGCCCGTCGCCGACGACACCGTGCGAGACCGGGTGGCACTGAGCTATCGAAGCGAATGCGCCTTCTACCGATTCGTGGCGAATCATGTGAAAGTACCTGTTCCGCAATGTTTTTACTGTGATATCAGCGAGGATGCGTCGAGCTACGCACTGTTGTTGGCCGACCAGGCGCCCGCGGTGCAGGGCGATCAGATCGTGGGCTGCGGGGTTGCCGAGGCTCGGTTGGCGGCGCGGGCAATCGCGGGTCTGCACGGGCCGACATGGTGCCGGCCGGAATGGCCGTCAGTTCCGGGAATGGTGATGTCGCTCGCCGACGAGGCCTCGAAGCGGGGCATGGGTGAAATCGCTGCGATGAGTGCCGGCATCACCGTCGACAAACTCGGTCCCAAGCTGAGCAAGGCCGACGCCGAGACGCTCGTCGAATCGATGGGCCTGGTGACGCCGTGGCTGTGCAACGACTTCGGGCGTTTCAGTGTGATCCACGGCGACTATCGCTTGGACAACATCCTGTTCCATCCCGACGGCAGCCGGGTCTGTGTTGTCGACTGGCAGACACTGGGCGCGGGACTGCCCGCCCGTGACCTGTCGTACTTCGCCGCAACCAGCCTGACGCCCGAGCTGCGTTCGGACATCGAGCGTCAACTCGTGACCGACTACCGTGACGAACTCCACAAGCACGGAGTGACCGGATATGACCTCGAAACATGTTGGCATGACTATCGGTACGGCATGCTGCAGGCGCTGCTGATATCGGCGTTGGGCTTTGCGTTCTCCGCCGGCACCGATCGCGGAGACGACATGGTGGCCACCATGCTCGCGCGGGGTTGCCGTGCGATGCGAGAGCTTGGGACCGCCGACCTCATCCGCGACGCAGCCGGCATGCTGTGAACCCCCGGCACCCGGTTTGGTGACCGCGGCCAACCCGCTTTCGCGATTCTCGGCGGTCACCGGCCCGGTGACGATGAGATAGTAGGCGAACGTCGCGGTAGATCCGCTCGACCGGAACGTCGCGCATGTATCCCGTGCCGCCATGGATCTGCACGGCGAGATCGGCAACCCGGCCGGCCATCTCGGTGCAGAACAGCTTGGCCCATTTTCCTGTCCTTCACCCCGACCTCGACACCGGCGGCCCCGGCAGGCACAGGAAGACCGCATGCCCGCACGGCTCGTCGGCGGGCCGGGTGCGGGCGAACACGATGAACAGCCAGCGTGCCTTGGTGATGAACCGCCTGGCCGAGATCCAGTCCGAGCCGGCGCACCGGCGGGTGAGAATCCCGACGAGTTCGAACCGGCGCCCGATCGGTGAGGGCGAATGACGCGACGACATCCCCCGAGGCGAGGGCATGCAGCCAGCGTGCCTTTTGTTCGTCGGTGCCGAAGCCGACCAGCACCTGGCCGGCGATGCCGTTGTTGGTGCCGAGGCGTCGGTATCCGGCATCCAGGACCTCCCATCCTGTCCCGCTTGTCCACGGAAGAAATATCGTATATGAAATATGCTATTGCGCCGCATGGCGTTTCCTTGGCAGCGGTGAGAATGGGGCGATCAGTGGCATTGTTGGCGGGCCGGACAGCGGTGGTCACGGGTGCCGCCAGGGGTCTCGGTCTGGCGATCGCCGGGCGGTTCGTTGCCGAGGGCGCCCGGGTGATGTTGTGCGATATCGACCTCGCCGGGACCGAAGCGGCGGCCGCCAGCCTGGGCGGCACCGAGGTCGCCACGGCGCTGAGGTGCGACGTGACATCGGCCGCTGAGGTCGACGCGGTTGTGGCTGCGGCAGTGGACCACTTCGGCGGTTTGGACGTCATGGTCAACAACGCGGGTATTACCCGTGACGCCACTTTGCGCACCATGACAGAGGAGCAGTTCGACCAGGTCGTCGCCGTGCACCTGAAGGGCACGTGGAACGGGTTGCGTGCTGCGGCAGCGGTCATGAGGGAGCAGAAGAGCGGAGCGATGGTCAACATGTCGTCGCTGTCGGGCAAGGTCGGCTTGGTCGGTCAGACCAACTACTCGGCCGCCAAGGCCGGCATTGTGGGTATGACCAAGGCTGCGGCAAAGGAACTGGCGCACCTGGGAATTCGGGTGAACGCGATCCAGCCGGGCCTGATCAGGTCGGCGATGACCCAGGCGATGCCCGAGCGGATCTGGGCGCAGAAGCTTGCCGAGGTTCCGATGGGCCGTGCGGGGGAGCCGTCCGAGGTGGCCGGCGTCGCGCTGTTCCTGGCGTCGGATCTGTCGTCGTATATGACCGGGACGGTGCTGGAAGTGACCGGTGGAAGGTTCATGTAGTGCTCGACGGTCCGGGCTGGGGAAACGAGAAGTGAGGGAAGACGTGTGCACTGCTGTGATCTCGACGCCGCGGAGCCGACGGTGACCAGGTTGGCCCAGACGTTGGGCCTGACCGAGTTCCAGACTGAAATCATTTCGACGGTCAGGCAATTCGTCGACAGTAGGATCATTCCCGTCGCACAGGAGTTGGAGCATGCCGATACCTACCCGCAGGAGATCGTCGATGCGATGAAGCGGATGGGCCTGTTCGGGCTGACGATTCCCGAGGAATTCGGAGGTGTGGGGGAATCACTGCTCACCTACGCATTGTGCGTGGAGGAACTGGCCCGCGGCTGGATGAGCATCTCCGGTGTGATCAACACCCACTTCATCGTCGCCCACATGCTGTGTCGGCACGGGACCGCCGAACAGAAGCGCCACCACCTGCCGAAGATGGCCACCGGGCAATCCCGCGGCGCGTTCTCGATATCCGAACCGGGGCTCGGCTCCGACGTCGCGGCGATCCGAACCCGGGGGCGCCGGGATGGCCATGGCGGCTACGTCATCGACGGGCAGAAGATGTGGCTCACCAACGGCGCGAGTTCCACCCTCGTGGCTGTCTTGGTGCGGACCGACGAGGGGGCCGACAAGCCGCATCGCAACCTGACCGCGTTTCTTGTGGAGAAGCCGTCAGGTTTCGGTGAAGTCGTTGAGGGACTGAGCATTCCGGGCAAGATCGACAAACTGGGATACAAGGGGGTCGACACCACGGAACTGATCTTCGACGGTTACCGTGCGTCGGACGACCAGGTGTTGGGCGGACACCCGGGCCGGGGATTCATCCACATGATGGATGGTGTCGAGGTCGGCCGGGTAAATGTGGCCGCGCGGGCCTGCGGCGTTGGCATTCGGGCATTCGAGCTCGCCGTTCGTTATGCACAGCAGCGGTCCACTTTCGGCCGGCCGATCGCCGAGCATCAGGCGATCGCATTCCGGCTGGCCGAGATGGCGACCAAAGTCGAAGCGGCCCATCTGATGATGGTGAATGCGGCCCGGCTCAAGGAGACCGGTGAACGCAACGATGTGGCCGCGGGCATGGCCAAGTATCTGGCCAGTGAGTTCTGCGCCGAGGTCACCCAGCAGAGTTTCCGGATCCACGGTGGGTACGGCTATTCGAAGGAGTACGAGATCGAACGGCTGATGCGCGACGCCCCCTTCCTGCTCATCGGCGAGGGGACGAGCGAGATCCAGAAGCAGATCATCAGCAGCCGGCTGCTCGAAGAGTACCGGATCTGACATGGCCGCAACGGATTTCGCGATCCGACCGCAGCTCGCCGAGGACGTGGCGAACCTGGTCCGGCAACGGATCTTCGATGGGACCTACCGCGCAGGCAGATACATCCGGCTCGACCGACTGGCGGCGGAATTGGGAATCAGCGTCACACCCGTGCGGGAGGCCCTGTTGGGGCTGCGGGCCGAGGGTGTGTTGGTCCAGCAGCCCCGGCGCGGATTCGCGGTGCTGCCTGTGACTCGCCGAGACATTGCCGACGTCGCGTACGTACAGGCATATATCGGCGGCGAACTCGCCAGTCGGGCGGCCGGTGCGGTGAGCGACGACCAGGTCCGGGAAATCGAGGCGATTCAGCGCGCTCTCGAAGCTGCCTACGCGGCGCAAGACCACGACCGGGCGGTTCGGCTCAACCACCAGTTCCACCGAGCGGTCAACCTCGCAGCAGAGTCACCCAAACTCGCCCAGCTGATGTCGCACACCACGCGCTACGCCCTGGAGTCGGTGTTCCCGGACTTGCGTGGATGGCCGCAGCGCTCCGCGCGTGACCACCGTAAGGTGCTGGCCGCGCTGCGCCAGCACGATGGCGAACTGGCGCGCTCGGCGATGTCGGAGCATCTGTGTGCGGCGTCGGTGCCGCTGATCGAGCACCTCACCCGGATCGGTGTCATCGAGGACGGCTGACGCAACGTTGCGCAGTTGGTGGCAAATCGCTGCGCTGCAGCGGCTTTTGTGGATGCGGGCAGTGTCGCCGTAGTGTGACGGCGCATGCTTGTCGGCAATCCCACCGGCAGCGTTCTGCTCTGCCCCGGGTGTTCGGCGAGATAGACTCGGCGTGTCCAGCAACGGGTGCGGAGAGGGGATCGTGCTCGGCGCCGTCCAGCAGCTCGCCGAGGAAACCGCCACCTCCGTCACCAAGTTGCAGGCCGAGTTGGCCGGCCTCCGCACGCTCGTCAACGCCCAGAACGGGCACCTGAGCCTTGCCGCTGGAACACCTCGGCACCAACGCCGCCACCACCTCCGACGGCGTGCAGCGCCAAGGCGCCGTCGGACACTCGGAATACCCGCGCCCGTCCAGGTGCACAACCCCGATGGCACCACCCGGGATGTGCTGCGCACTCCGGGCTACAACCTCGCCATCATCGGTGCAGGTCTGGCCGACGACCCAAGGGGGTTGCTGATCCGTGAATAGCCGCCTGCGCACCGCTCGCCGCACCGTTGCCGCCGTCCTGGCCATCGCGGCGACGTTGACCGCGTGTCAGCACAACGTCTCATCCGAGCCCGCAACCCCCGCCAAGGACACACCCGCCATGAATCTGTCCCACCTGCCCACCCTCAAAGAGACGCAGACACAGATGCTCGAACTCCTCGACGCTGTGCGGCACGAGATCGTGCAACAGGTGCCTGCCACCACGCCATGGCGCTGGAGCCACGGATGGTCGACGATCCAGTGCGTGGGCGGACTCGGGTTGTACTTCCCCAACCTGGTCTCCGGGCACGCGCTGACCGACGACGAGTGGGCGCGAATCTTCCCCCTGGTCAGCACACTCGCCGAAAAGGCCGGCCTCTCCGGCGCCGACGCCATGCAGAACGCCCCGGGCAATCACGACGTCCGCATCGGCAGCGCCGACGGCCGCGAACTGATGATTGGATCGCGGGACGCGACGGTGCTCAGCGCCACTGTCGGGTGCCGGCGATCGACTGACGACTCGCTGTGGGTCAACGGTGAGATCCCGCTGCCGCCCGACCCGCGGCCCTGAGCCATCGCACCCTGAAGGGTTTGGGAGCCAGCCCCACGGGTAGTGGTGGTCTCGTCGGCCCGGTCACAGGACTGACGGCCGGCCACCTCGGCTAACCTGACCGTGAGCAGACACAAAGTCGCACGATGGCGCCGCCGACCATGCGATTCCGCGTCTGCTCGCCGGATGTGAGTCGCCTCGAGAAAGGCCGGTCAGGTGGTAGAGCACCGCACCACGTTTTGCCGGATCTGCGAACCCCTGTGCGGCATGGTCGCCACGGTCGACGACGGCCGGTTGATTGCGCTGCGGCCCGACCGTGACCACCCCCTCTCGGAGGGCTTCGCCTGTCCGAAGGGCATCGCATTCACCGAAGTCCACAACGACCCCGACCGGGTGACCACCCCTCTTCGGCGCAACAGTGACGGCGGTTTCGACCCCGTGTCCTGGGAGGAGGCGATGTCCGACATCGCCGATCGCCTGGCGGCGATCCTGGATCGCGGCGGTCCCGGCGCCGTGGGGTGGTACCTGGGCAATCCGGGTGCGTTCAGCTACTCGCACACGATGTGGGCGGGCATGTTCGTCGCGGGTCTCGGCAGGGGTGCGCACCTGTTCTCGGCGTCGTCACAGGATGTGAGCAACCGCCTGTTGGCGAGTCAGTTCCTCTACGGTGCGCCGACGTCGTTGCCGGTACCCGACGTTCCGCGCACGGACCTGCTGGTCGTGATCGGAGCCAACCCGGTGGTGTCGCACGGCAGCGTGCTCACCCTGCCACGCATCAAGGACCGCATGCACGACATCGTGCGCAGGGGTGGCCGGGTCGTCGTCATCGATCCCCGGCGCACTGAGACCGCGGCGCAATTCGAGTGGCTGGGCATCATCCCCGACGGTGACGCCTTCCTGCTGCTGTCGATCCTGCAGGTGCTGTTCTGCGAGGACCTCGTGGACCGGCGGCGGGTCACCGCCCAGGCAGCCGGACTGGATTGGCTGGCCCGGCAGTGTGCTGCATTCACCCCCGAGGTCACGCAGGAGGCAACGGGCATCGAACCAGACACCGTGCGTGCTCTGGCCCGCGACCTCGCCGCGACGCCGCGCGCCGCGGTCTACGGGCGGTTCGGCACCAGCACGGGCCAAAGTGGAACCCTGACAACGTATTTGATCGATGCTGTCAACCTGGTCAGCGGAGGGTTCGATCGGGCGGGGGGAACGCTGTTCGGCAGTTTCGGGATACCTGGCCAACGCTTGCTGACCAAATCGCTGAGCGCGGTGCTGCGTGCCGCATACCGGCGCGGCCGGTCGCGCATCGGGCGGCTGCCCCGGGTGATCGGGACAGAACCCGCTGCGATGATGGCCAAGGAGATCACCACGCCGGGGCGGGGCCAGATCCGCGCGCTCTTCGTCAGCGCAGGCAATCCGGTGTTGTCGGTTCCAGACGGGGCTGAACTCGAGGATGCCCTGAGCCAGCTGGATCTGATGGTCGGCCTGGACTTCTACATCACCGAGACCACGTCGCACTGCGACTATGTGCTGCCCGTCACGACGATGTACGAGCGCGACGATTTCGCGATGATTTTCCAGACCCTCTACACCACGCCGTTTCGGCAGGCCACCGAAGCCGTGGTGGCGCCGGCGGGACAGTGCCGTCAGGAGTGGGAGATCATCGATGACCTGATCCGCCGGTCGGCCCACCGGACGCCGATGTTCAGGGCATTGTCCCGATTCCGGAAACTGCTGCGGCCGTTGGGAATTGACATCACGCCGAGGCCGTTGATCGATGCCGTCATCCGGCTCTCCGAAGGTGGCGACAGGTTCGGTCTGCGGCGCGGCGGTTTGACGTTCCGCCGTCTCACCGCGGAGCACCCGCACGGTGTGGTGCTACGGCCCAACTTGCCGCACGGGGTCCTCAAGGAGACCGTCGTGTACCGCGGAGGCCGTATCCGGTTGAAGCACAAAGAGATCGAAGCCGAGATCGCCCGGCTCGGCCGACGGCACAGCCCCGAGGGATTTCCGCTGCGCATGATCGGTATGCGCGAGCTGCGATCGGAGAATTCCTGGATGCACAACTCGCCGCTGCTGATGCGCGGAAGTCGCACCCAGCACGCCCTCATGCACGTCGACGACGCCGCCGACTTGCACATCGCCGACGGGGAAGTGGTGCAGGTGATTTCGCCGTACGGCAGGATCTCGGTGCCGGTCACCGCGACAAAGGACATCGTCAGCGGGGTGATCGCGATCCCGCACGGCTGGGGCCATCACGGCTCGGGCGGTTGGCAGGTGGCCAACCGGGCGGGCGGGGCGAATGTCAACCTGTTGACGTCCACGGCACCCGCGGATATCGAGCCTCTGGCGGGGATGGCGTGGCTGACGGGTGTGCCGGTGCGCGTGACGCCGGTCTGACCCTGGCGACCAACGCATCGGGCGGGCTGATTGGCCACTACCACGACCGGGTGGATGGCCGCACGAGGTGCGCGGCTCCGGAGCTGGTCAGGCTGTCAGCAGCGGTGCCATCCAGGTCAGTTCACCGGGCAGTTGCGCGCTCCAGAACGACGCGTCGTGTCCGCCCGGCGAGAACCCGCCCGCCGGCGGGTTGGGCAGTTGTGCAACGAATGCCCGAGTTGCGGAGTAGAACGGGTCGCCGTCTCCGCAGTCCACCCGGATGGGCATCGACGCCAGTGCCGGAAGGCCGAACACGCTGTTGGCGGCGAAGTCGTCGGGGCCGTCGAACGCGCCGGGCGCCGCAGCCCCGGATGACAGCCACAGCGCGGGGCTGACCGCGGCGATTGCCGCCGTGCGGGCCGGTCCAAGCCGGGAGCCGAGCAGCAAAGCGCCATAGCCACCCATCGACCAGCCGAGAAATCCCACCCGCGAGGTGTCCAAGTCCTGCGACTCCAGCATCGGGATCAGTTCGTCGAGCACCATCGCGCCCGCATCCTCGCCCGACGCCCGCTGATGCCAGTAGCTCCCGCCGCCGTCGACGGCAACCACCGCGAACGGCGGGAGGCCGGCGGCCACCGCTTGGGCCAGTCCCTGCTCCACACCGCCGACCATCACGGCGGCAGCGTCACCGCCCTTGCCGTGCAGCGCGATCACCGGTCGCAGCGGATGCGTCTGGCCGGGCGGCCGCGCGATCGCCCAGTTCGTCGCGACACCGCCGCGTGCGGACGACACGAAAGTGCCCGTCACCATCGTGGGCGCGGTGGCCGTTGCCGGAGCCGGTTCCATTGGGACGGGCGGGGCCAATGGTGCACCGGATGCGGCCATTGTGACGGGTGTGCTGGCAGCCGGGGGGTGCCGTTCCAAGAGGCCGCCGAACACGCATACGCCGGCGGCTCCCGCGGCGGCTCCGACGCCTAGGCGAAGGGCGGCACGACGACTCAGATCCGGCATGCCAGCCATCATGCCATCGGCTGTCGAACCGACTGAAGCGCAGCGTGGATGCCGGCAAATCGGTGCGCGATTATCAGAAAACGCCCAGCTTAACCTGGGCTGCTGGCAGCATGAACGATGTGACGGCAGCGGTCACCCCCAAGGGGGAACGTCGGCGGATTGCGCTTGTCAGCGCTGCCGCCGACCTCCTTCGCGAGGGCGGATTCGACGCTGTACGCCACCGTGCCGTCGCTCGCCGAGCAGGCCTTCCGCTGGCGTCGACAACCTACTACTTTTCTTCGCTGGACGAGTTGATCGCCGCTGCTGTCGAATACATCGGAATGGCCGAAGCCGCGCAACTGCGCACCCGGGTCTCTTCGCTGTCCAGGCGACGGCGCGGAGCCGAGTCGACGGCCGACATCCTGATCGACCTGCTGGTGGACAACCCGGACGAGGCCGCCACAGAGCAGCTCATCTCGCGGTACGAACGCTACATCGCCTGCGCCCGCCAACCCGGGCTGCGCGACATCCAACGCCGTGTCCTCAAGCAGCGCACCGATGCCGTCGGCGAGGCCGTCCTGCGATCGGGGCGATGCGCGCGCCGGGACCTGCTGTCGGCCTTGGTCTGCGCGGTGGACGGCGCCGTCGTGTCGGCGCTCGTCGATGACGGCGGGACACCGCGCGACAGCGCCCGCGCCACCCTCGTCGATGTGATAGACGTTCTGGCTCCCATCGACAAACGGGGCATGCACGACTGATCAAAGTTGGGAGGGATTCGGATGTCGGGTCAGGTAATCGCAGCGGCTGAAGGGCAGCCTCAGCTCAAACGGGTCATGGGGCCGGGTCTGCTGTTGTTGTTCGTGGTGGGCGACATCCTCGGCACGGGGGTCTATGCGCTCACCGGGGATGTGGCGGCCGAGGTCGGCGGTGCGGCGTGGGTGCCCTTTCTGTTGGCATTTCTGATCGCCACCATCACGGCTTTGAGTTATCTGGAACTCGTTACGAAGTATCCGCAGGCCGCCGGTGCCGCGCTCTATGTGCACAAGGCATTCGGCGTGCAGTTCGTCACCTTCCTGGTGGCGTTCGTGGTGATGTGTTCGGGCATCACATCGGCGTCTACCGCCTCGCGGTTCTTCGCGGCCAACTTCTTCACAGCGTTCGAGTTCAACTGGGGAAAGACCGGAATCGTCGTGGTTGCGCTGGTTTTCATGGCGCTGCTGGGTGCGGTGAACCTGCGCGGGGTGGGGGAAAGCGTCAAGCTGAACGTGGTGCTGACCATCATCGAGATCAGCGGCCTGATGCTGGTGATCTTCGTCGGCCTGTGGGCGTTCACCCAGGGCGGCGAGAACGTGGACTTCTCTCGTGTCGTCGCCTTCGACACCGCCGCCGACAAGAACGTCTTCGTCGCGGTGACGACGGCGACATCATTGGCGTTCTTCGCGATGGTCGGCTTCGAAGACTCGGTCAATATGGCCGAGGAGATCAAGGATCCGGTCCGCGTATTCCCGAAGGTGCTTTTGACGGGTCTGTCCATCACCGGCGTCGTCTACATCCTCGTCTCGGTCGTCTCGGTGGCACTTGTCCCCATCGGCACGCTGGAAGCCAGCGACACGCCGTTGGTGGAAGTGGTAAAGGCCGGTGCTCCGGGATTGCCGATCGAGCGCCTCCTCCCGTTCATCTCGATGTTTGCGGTGTCCAACACCGCGCTGATCAACATGCTGATGGCCAGCCGGCTGATCTACGGAATGTCCCGTCAGCGTGTGCTGCCGCGCGCGCTGGGCGCGGTGCACCCGACCCGGCACTCACCGTGGGTCGCGATCGTCTTCACCACGTTGATCGCTTTCGGGTTGATCCTCTATGTGACCGCATTCGCCAACAGCAAGGCGATCGCGCTGCTCGGCGGCACCACGTCATTGCTGCTGCTGGCGGTCTTCGCGATGGTCAACGTCACGGTGCTGGTGCTGCGCCGCGATGTGAATACCACCGGCGGAAACTTCCGGACCCCGACGGCGCTGCCGGTCGTCGGGTGCCTCACATCGCTGTACCTGGTGACACCGCTTTCCGGGCGGCCCGCCCAGCAGTATCTGCTGGCGAGCATTTTGATCGGGATCGGCATGGTGCTGTTCGTGATCACTTTGGTCGTCAATCGCCGGTTGGGCGTCCCCGATGCCGGCATCACCGATCCCACCCACCTCGGCGACGCGCCGGAGTAGTCGCGTCGGCACTGGTACACCGCCACCGACTCGCGCTGCGGTGCAGGCCGCCGGTGTGGCCGGTGACCGCCACGGCGCCCGTAAGCTGTGTCGTCGTGAGCATCCCGAATGTTCTGGCGGCCCGGTACGCCAGCGCTGAGATGGTTGCGATCTGGTCGCCGGAAGCCAAGATCATCGCCGAGCGGCGGTTGTGGCTCGCGGTGCTGCGGGCCCAGGCCGAGCTGGGGGTCGATGTGCCCGACGGCGTGGTCGCCGACTACGAACGCGTGCTTGCCGACGTCGACCTGGATTCGATCGCCGCCCGCGAGCGGGTCACCCGTCACGACGTCAAGGCGCGTATCGAGGAATTCAACGCGCTGGCCGGCCACGAGCACGTACACAAGGGAATGACGAGCCGCGACCTGACCGAGAACGTCGAGCAGCTGCAGATCAGGCAGCGCGCTGGAGCTGGTGTTCTCCCATGGTGTTGCGGTGGCCGCGCGACTGGCCGACCGCGCGCTGGCATACCGCGATCTGGTGATGGCCGGCCGCAGTCACAACGTCGCAGCGCAGGCCACCACCTTGGGCAAGCGGTTCGCGTCGGCCGCGCAGGAGACGCTGTTGGCGTTGACCCGGCTGCGTGATCTGATCGACCGCTACCCGCTGCGCGGCATCAAAGGCCCGATGGGCACCGCGCAGGACATGCTCGACCTGTTCGACGGCGACACGTCCCGGCTGGCCGAGTTGGAGTCGCGGGTGGCGTCGTTCCTCGGGTTCTCGTCGGCGCTGACCAGCGTGGGGCAGGTGTACCCGCGGTCGATGGACCATGACGTCGTCTCGGCTCTGGTGCAGTTGGGTGCGGGGCCGTCGTCGTTCGCCCATACCGTCCGCTTGATGGCCGGGCACGAACTGGTGACCGAGGGCTTCGCGCCCGGTCAGGTGGGCTCGTCGGCGATGCCGCACAAGATGAACACCCGCTCGTGTGAACGGGTAAACGGGCTGCAGGTCGTGCTGCGCGGATATGCGTCCATGACGGCGGAATTGGCTGGGGCGCAATGGAATGAGGGCGACGTGTTCTGCTCGGTGGTGCGCCGGGTGGCGCTGCCGGATGCGTTCTTCGCCGTCGACGGGCAGACCGAGACGTTCCTGACGGTGCTCGACGAGTTCGGCGCCTACCCCGCGGTCATCCAGCGGGAGCTGGACCGCTACCTGCCGTTCCTGGCGACGACACGCATCCTGATCGCCGCGGTCCGTGCCGGTGTCGGCCGCGAAACCGCGCACGAGGTGATCAAGGAGCATGCGGTGTCGGTTGCGTTGGCGATGCGCGAGGAAGGCCGCGAGCCGGACCTGCTGGACAGGTTGGCCGCCGACCCCCGGTTGCCGCTGGATCGCATCGCGCTTGACGCGGTCCTGGCCGACAATGCCGCGTTCACGGGCGCGGCCGGTGACCAGGTCGACGCGGTGGTGTCGGCGGTCGAGCGGTTGGTGAGCCGCTACCCCGAGGCGGCCAACTACCACCCGGGCGCAATCCTGTGATCGACGTCGACCTCACCGATCTGGACAACTTCGCCAACGGGTTCCCGCACGACATCTTCGCCCGCCACCGGCGTGAGGCGCCCGTGTACTGGCATGAGCCGACCGAGAACACACCCGACGACGAGGGCTTCTGGTCCGTCGCGTCGTATGCGGAAACCCTTGCAGTACTTCGTGATCCGTTGAAATTCTCGTCCGTCACCGGCGGTGACCGCCCGTTCGGTGGCACGCTGCTGCAGGACCTGTCGATCGCCGGGCAGGTGCTCAACATGATGGACGACCCCCGGCACGGGCACATCCGGCGACTCGTCAGCTCCGGCCTGACACCGAGGATGATCACCCGTGTCGAGGACGACCTGCGGGCGCGGGCGCGCCAACTGCTCGACGGTATCTCCCCGGGTGCGCCGATCGATTTCCTCGTGGACATCGCGGCCGAACTGCCCATGCAGATGATCTGCATCCTACTGGGAGTTCCTGAGTCCGAACGGCATTGGATTTTCGAGGCCATCGAACCCAACTTCGACTTCGGCGGCTCCCGCCGCGCCTCCATGCGGATGTCGCTGGAGGAGGCGGGTTCGCGCATGTACGCCTACGGGCAGGAACTGATCGCGTCGAAGCGGGCCACACCGACCGACGACATGCTTTCGGTCGTCACCAACGCCACCATCGACGATCGCGAAGCCCCGTCACTTACGGGCATCGAGTTGTACCTCTTCTTCAATCTGCTGTTCTCCGCGGGCGCCGAGACCACGCGCAACGCCATCGCCGGCGGGCTGCTGGCGCTGGCCGAGCACCCCTACCAGTACGCCATGCTGCGATCCGATTCCGGGCTGCTGCCCACCGCGCTGGAGGAGATGGTGCGCTGGACGTCGCCGTCGCCGTCGAAAAGGCGAACCGCGACAAGGGATGTGACGCTGGGGGGTTGCGACGTGAAGGCGGGCCAGAAGGTGCTGGTGTGGGAGGGATCGGCCAACCGCGATGCGGCCGTGTTCGATTCGCCCGGTCGCTTTGATGTGACGCGCAAACCCAACCCGCACCTGGGGTTCGGCCAGGGTGTGCATTACTGCCTGGGCGCCAACCTGGCCCGGCTGGAGCTGCGGGTGCTGTTCGAGGAGATGCTGACGCGGTTCGAATCCGTGCGCGTGGTCGCGCCCGTCGAGTGGACCCGCAGCAACCGGCATACCGGCATCCGCCACCTCGTCGTCGCCCTGGAGTGATTTGTGGTGTTTGAGCCGCGCTCAGCGCGGCTCAAACACCACAAACCGCCCGGATCTCGGCACCGACGCGGTCGGGATCGTCGACGAGGTCCCGCCAGGTGAACCGCAGCACCTGCCAACCGTGCCGGACCAGGTAGTTCTGCCTGGCCCGGTCGTGCTGGAACGCCGAGACGTCGCTGTGAAACGCCCACCCGTCAACCTCGATGACGACCCGCTTCTGCGGGAACGCCACATCGACGACGAAGGAGCCGACTCGGTAGTTGGCGACCCATCCGACGATCGATGCGCGTTTGAGGATTTCGACCAACAACCGCTCGGCCTTGGAGTGCGTGTTGTCGCCGGCGGCCTGCAACAGCATCCGCGCCCGTGGTGAACCATGCCGGCCTCTGTGTCGCAGGTGCGCGCGCCACAGCTGCGAGAGTTCGGTATGTCGTTGCAGCGCAACGTCCATGACGGCAGGCCCACCGCCGTGGCGTGCCGCCGCTTCCACAGCGGTGAGATCGAGCGAGGTGACGAGGAGCCCGCGGCGTTCGACGATGTCAGCGGCCCGGATGTCTCGTCGCCGCAGCTTTGATCCGGGCCGTTGCCTGAGCCGGCGGTGGCGCTCGACGGTGACCTCGACGAGGTCAGGCGCCTTGACGACGATCCCGTGCCAATGCGCCGCCGCGAGTCCGCTCGCGACTGCGCCGTGGCCGTAGGTCCACACCATCGCTCGGATGCGTGCGCTGTCGGTGAACACGTGGTCTTCTGCGAAGTACACCCCGGGGGCGCACCGACGCCAGTGGCCGGAGCGCACCCGGCGGTCGATGGCATCCTGGCTCAGGCCCGCGCTTCGGGCCTGGGCCAGGGTGATGACGCCGTCGTGTTTACGCAGAAGCCGGTCGAGTTCCATAGCAGTTGGATGCCGGGCGAGGTCCGCGGGTTCCCCGGACGGAGGTTTGTGGTGTTTGAGCCGCGCTCAGCGCGGCTCAAACACCACAAACCGCTAACGGCGGACGCCGGCGGAACGCAACTCCAAGGCGGCCAGACCGGCGATGACCACGGCATCGCCACGGCGCCAGGCACCGGCCGGGTCCATGCTGACGGCGGCCAGCTTGGCTAGCGGCCGGTTAGCCAGCGCTCGCAGTGCCAGCAGTTGCTGACCGGCCGGGGTTGTGGCCAGCGTGATGGCCGTCCACTTGCGCCGGACGAACCGCACCCTCAAGACCAGCCACGGCATTGCCAGCGCCAGGATCGGCGGCGCTGCAACCGCAATGGCTAGTACCCACGCCAGCCAGGTGGCCGTCGAGTCGAGATTGTGCCCGGCGCCGGCAAGGTCGAGCGCTGCCTCGCTTGCTGCTATCAGCGGTTTGCTCAGCTCGTTGCCGATGAAGGGCACGCCGTCGACGCTATTGCCCGCCGAGTCGAGATTGTGGGCGATCCCGTTGGCGCCGCTTTCGACTTGGCGCCCCACCGCCGCGATACTGGCGATCGCGCGGTGTACCGCCATGCCGACCAGCACCCAGATGATGGTCCATGCCGCGACGACCGCATCACTGGCCAGCTGTCTCATCAACCAAACGGGTGTGGTGGCATAGGGCAGATATCGGGATCTCATGCCGTCGATCCCAGCACGCCGGGTTTCGGCACGTGGCCGATAGGCTGACGCGATGCGTCCCGGCCTGTCCGACTACCAGCATCTGACCAGCGGCAAGGTCCGCGAGTTGTATCGCGTGGACGACGACCACCTGCTTTTCGTCGCATCCGATCGCATCTCGGCGTTCGACCACGTCCTCGACTGCGAGATTTCCGGTAAGGGCCGCATCCTGACCGCGATGAGCGTGTTCTTCTTCGACCTGGTGGATGCGCCCAACCATCTAGCCGGACCGCCCGATGACCCGCGCATACCGGCCGAGGTGCTGGGCCGGGCACTGGTGGTCCGACAACTCGACATGATCCCGCTGGAGTGCGTGGCGCGTGGCTACCTCACCGGATCGGGACTGCTGGACTATCAGCGCACCGGCGAGGTATGTGGGATCGCGCTGCCGCCCGGCCTGCAGGAGTCCAGCAGGTTCCGCCAGCCCCTGTTCACACCGGCCACCAAGGCCGAGATCGGCTCACACGACGAGAACGTCAGCTTTGCGACGGTGATTGACCTAGTCGGCACCGTCCGGGCCAATCAGCTGCGCGACCGCACACTGCAGATCTACGTCCAGGCCGCTGATCGCGCGCGCAAAAACGGCATCATCATCGCCGATACCAAATTCGAGTTCGGCGTCGATGCGCACGGCAACCTCGTGCTCGCCGATGAGGTGTTCACCCCGGACTCGTCGCGCTATTGGCCGGCAGACACCTATCGGCCGGGCGTTGTGCAGCCCAGCTTCGACAAACAGTTCGTTCGCAACTGGTTGACGTCACCGGAGTCGGGCTGGGACCGCAACGGAACCCAACCGCCGCCGGCGTTGCCGAAGGACATTGTGGACGCAACCCGGCAGCGTTACATCGAGGCATACGAACGTATTTCAGGATTACGCTTCTCCGATTGGATTGGGCCTACACGATGATTCCGAACCCCCCTGTCGCGGCGCGTGTCGAAAGTCGGCGGGAATTCCACGGCGATGTGTTCGACGATCCCTACGAATGGCTGCGGGACAAGTCCGATCCCGAGGTGATCGAGCATCTGGAGGCCGAGAACGCGTACACCGAGGCCGTCACCGAACACCTTGAGCCGTTGCGCCGCCGGATCTTCGATGAGATCAAATCCCGCACCAAAGAGACCGATCTGTCAGTGCCGACCCGCCACGGCGACTACTGGTACTACGGTCGCAGCTTCGAGGGCAAGCAGTATGCGGTGCACTGCCGGTGCCCGGTGCGGGATCGCGATGACTGGAGCCCGCCCGTCCTCGACGAGTCCACCAACATCGACGGCGAGGAAGTGCTCCTTGACGAGAATGCCGAGGCGGACGGACACGATTTCTTCGCGCTGGGCGCCGCCGCCGTCAGCCCGGACGGCAATGTGCTGGCCTTCTCCGTCGACGTGGTCGGCGACGAACGGTACACCCTGCGGTTCAAGGACTTACGGACGGGTGAGCGGTATCCGGACGTCATCGCGGGTATCGCGTCGGGTGCCACCTGGGCCGCCGACAATGAGACGTTGTACTACCTCACCGTGGACGAGGCCTGGCGGCCGGACACCGTCTGGCGTCACCGGCTGGCCTCGGGACTGCCCGCCGAGAAGGTGTATCACGAGCCCGACGAACGGTTCTGGCTCGGCGTGGGACGCGCTCGCAGCGACAAGTACGTGTTCATCGTGGCGGGGTCCAGCGTCACCACGGAGGTGTTCGCCGGCGATGCGGCCGATCCCCGGGCCGACTTCTCCAGCATCCTTCCGCGCCGCGAGGGTGTGGAGTACTCCGTCGAGCACGCAGTCGTCGGTGGCCGGGATCGCTTCCTGATCCTGCACAACGACGGAGCGGTGAACTTCACCCTGGTCGAGGCGCCGGTGGACGAGCCGGCGAACCAGCGAACGCTGATCGCGGGCCGCGACGATGTGCGCCTCGACGCCGTCGAGGCGTTCGCCCGGCATCTGGCGGTCAGCTACCGTAGCGGGGCTCTGCCGCGAATCCAGTTGTGGCCCATAGCCGCCGACGGTGACTACGGCACACCGGAGGACGTGTCGTTCGAATCGCCGCTGATGTCGGCCGGACTTGCGGGCAACCCCAACTGGGATGCGCCGCGACTGCGCATTGCCGCGACGTCCTTCGTCATCCCGGTCCGGGTATACGACATCGTCCTGGCGACCGGCGAGCGCATTCTGCTCCGAGAACAACCGGTGCTGGGCGACTACCGGCCCGAAGACTATGTGGAGTGCAGGGACTGGACCGTTGCCCGAGACGGGGCCCGGATCCCGATTTCGGTGGTGTACCGCAAGGGTATCCAGCTTCCCGCACCGACGCTGCTATACGGTTATGGTGCCTACGAGGCGTGCGAGGACCCGCGATTCTCGATTGCCCGATTGTCACTGCTGGACCGCGGAATGGTTTTTGCGGTCGCCCACGTTCGTGGTGGCGGTGAGCTCGGCCGATTGTGGTACGAGCACGGCAAGCTCCTACAGAAGAAGAACACGTTCACCGATTTCGTTTGCGTCGCAGAACACCTCATCGAGACCGGCCTGACCGTGCCGCAGAATCTCGTGGCACTTGGCGGAAGCGCCGGTGGCCTGCTGATGGGCGCGGTCGCCAACACCGCTCCGCAGCTGTTTGCCGGCATCCTGGCCCAGGTGCCGTTTGTCGATCCGCTGACCACCATCCTGGACCCGTCGCTGCCGCTCACCGTCACCGAATGGGACGAATGGGGAAATCCGTTGGACGACGGCTCTGTTTACAGCTACATGAAGTCATACTCGCCATACGAGAACGTGGCACCCGTCGACTATCCGGCGATCCTGGCGATGACTTCCCTCAACGACACCCGGGTCTACTACGTCGAGCCAGCGAAATGGGTTGCCGCACTACGTCATACAAAGACTGATTGCCACCCCGTCCTGTTGAGGACGCAGATGAGCGCTGGCCATGGCGGTATCAGCGGCCGTTACGAGCGGTGGAAGGAAGCGGCTTTCCAATACTCCTGGCTATTGGATACCGCCGGAGGCAACCACCACGGCGGCGGCCAGGAAGACGGCCTCGAGCGCTGAACGCACCGACAGCCGTGCGGTCATCGATGCCGGTGGATGGGGCATCCGTGCGGCGTAGATGTTGGCCGGGAACATCGCCAGCATCAGCAGTAGCAGGCAGACCGCGGCGGCCGTGCGGGTCGCCGGCACCAGCAATCCGGCCGCGCCCAGCAGTTCGAGCAGGCCGGTGACGGTGACCAGCAGCGCCGGGGCGGGCAGCCGCGGCGGGACGATCGCGATCATGTCGGTCCGCAGGGGCCTGACGAAATGCGCAACGCCGGTCATGACGAACATCGCCGACATGCCGACCGCAATGGCGCCCCGCCAACTGTCGACGTAATCGGCTCCGAGCCAACCGATCACCCGGGCGAGCAGGCTGACGAGGGTGAGCACCAGAAAGACGGCCATCGGGCGACTCCAATCTAGACAGTGACAAGATAATGATTGGCAACAATCTAGTTGATGCCAAGATTCCTGGGCTATATTTCTGCGATGAATCGGTCCACCTATCATCACGGCGATCTGCGGGCCGTGATCCTGGCGGAGACCGCGCGCCTGGTAGCCGAGCGGGGCGCCGACGCGGTTTCCCTGCGGGAGCTGGCCCGGGCAGCCGGTGTATCCCACGCGGCGCCGGCGCACCATTTCACCGATCGTCGCGGGCTGTTCACGGCACTGGCCGCCGACGGGTTCCGGCTACTGGCCGAATCGCTGGCCGCGGCGCGGCCCCGTTTCGTCGAGGCGGCCGCGGCCTACGTCCGCTTCGCGCTGGACCACCCCGGCCATTACGCCGTCATGTTCGACACGTCGCGGCTCGACCGGCACGATCCCGACCTGGTCGCCGCATCGGCGGCGGCCGGCGCCGAACTGTCGGCCGGCGTGCATACCTTGACCGACCCGCAGGCCCAGGCTGATCCCGAGAACGCTCGGCTGGCGGCCTGGTCGCTGGTACACGGCTTCGCAAACCTGTGGCTCAACGACGCGTTCGCCCCCGAACTTGCCGCGCGGGACCCGATGCCGGTCGTCGAGCGGATCGCGCGAATGCTGTTCGACGGCTGAGCTCGCGCGCCGGGCGATGACGCGGGCAGACGTCAGAAACTGACCGAATCCTCCTCCGGCAGGACCCGAAAGTCGGTGTCGCTCATCTCCGTCAACCTCGAGTAGAAGATGCCGCGTGCCTGCGGGGCGATGATGCCCTGGTGGATCGGCACCGCATGGGTCGGCGCGACGGCCCGCAGGTATTCCACCGCTTCGGAGATCTTCATCCATGGGGCCGCCGCCGGAGTTGCAAGTACGTGGACCGGCTCGTCGGGCACGAACAGGGCGTCACCGGGGTGCATCAGCCGGGCGGGATGCTCACTGTCGCCGATCAGGTAGGACGTGTTGTCGATCACCGGGATCTCGGGGTGTATGACCGCGTGCCGGCCGCCCACCCCGCGGATCCTCAGGCCGTCGACGGCGAATTCGTCGCCGGCGTGCACCGCCCGCCACCCCCCGCCCAGTTGAGCCGCTGTCTGCGGGTCGGCGTAGAGGGAGGCTCCGGGATTGGCCTCGACCAGGGCCGACAGCCGAGCCGGGTCGGCATGGTCGGGGTGTTGATGGGTGATCAGGATGGCCGACAATCCGGTGATTCCTTCGAAGCCGTGCGAGAAATTGCCCGGGTCGAACAGGATCTGGGTGCCCGGAAAACTGGCCAGCAGGCAGGAATGCCCGAAATGCGTCAACTCCATGCTTACGATTGTGCGCCGGGTCCGTGCTGACGGGGGGAGGTTGCAGAGTGCGGGTTGTGCTGGCCGCGGTGTGGGTCGGCTGGGTGTCCTTGCTTGCGCTGGCGCCGCCTGCACGTCCGGACACTGACACCTGCCCGCCGTCTTGCGATCAGATCCCCGGTTCGGCGTGGCCGGATTCGTCGACAATTCCGTTGGCGTCGACGTACCGCTGGACTTCGCTGCGATCCGTGGCGTTTCCCGTCTTCGCGCCGCGGTTCCGGTTCGAGGAACTCTGCGCGACTCCGCCGCAGTTCGACGATGAGCGGACGTATGCGGTCGCGGCCCGGGCGGTGATGGGTGTGCCCGCTGGATCGTGGCAGGCCCAAGCGCAGATCGTGCACTGGCGGGGAGAAACCTGGCGGGGCGGGCAACTGGCGACTTCCGCCTTCGATTCGGCGGTCGCGGCCCTGCGCGGCTGCCAGGCGCAGGCTCCGCAGTTTTCACCGTCGATCACGATCGCCGGGCCGAACCGGATGTCGGCGGTGATCACCGGTCCTGTGGTGGTGCATCAGTTCCTGCTGGCTGACCCCGATAGCAGCACGGTGTCCGAACTGGTGTTCTCACACGACGCGGCCGGCGGCCCACCTGACGTGCCGTGGCCGGCGGTACCCGACATGCAGGTTTTGGACGCCATGTCAGCCCCGCTGTGCAACGCCTACCTGGGGTCGTGTGGGTAGAGTTGGGCCCGCTGGGCCACCGGCAGGTGGTGCAGGAGCGACGAGCGAGGAGCGGTGCGTGGCCCGGGTCGTGGTGAACGTGATGCCGAAACCGGAGATTCTCGATCCCCAGGGGCAGGCCATCGTCGGCGCGCTGGGTCGACTCGGGCACGCGGGCGTATCAGATGTTCGGCAGGGCAAGCGTTTCGAACTCGAGGTCGACGACAGCGTCGATGACGAAGCACTGGCGCAGATCGCCGAGTCGCTGCTGGCCAACACCGTCATCGAAGATTGGACGGTCACCCGGGAGAACCGCCAATGACCGCCAGGGTCGGGGTGATCACCTTCCCGGGAACCCTCGACGACGTCGACGCCGCGCGCGCGGTGCGGCTCGTCGGCGCCGAATCGGTGAGTCTGTGGCATGCCGACGCCGACCTCAAAGGAGTCGACGCCGTGATCGTGCCGGGCGGCTTCTCCTACGGCGACTACCTGCGGGCGGGGGCGATCGCCCGGTTTGCCCCGGTGATGGGTGTGGTCGTCGGTGCGGCCCGCAAAGGTATGCCGGTGCTGGGCATCTGCAACGGCTTTCAGGTGCTGTGCGAAGCCGGACTGCTGCCCGGTGCGCTGACCCGCAATGCCGGGTTGCACTTCGTGTGCCGCGACGTGTGGCTGACCGTGGAAACGGCGAGCACGCCGTGGACGTCCCGCTACGAGCCGGGCGCGCGGATCCTGATTCCGCTGAAGTCCGGCGAGGGTCGCTACGTGGCGGCCGAATCCGTTATCGGAGAACTGGAATCCGAGGGGCGCGTGGTGTTTCGCTATGCCGACAACCCGAACGGCTCCCGGCACGGTATCGCCGGCATCAGTTCGGCGAACGGCCGAGTCGTCGGGCTGATGCCGCATCCCGAGCACGCCACGGAACCGCTCACCGGGCCCAGTGACGACGGGCTCGGCGTGTTCTACTCCGCGCTTGACGGCTTGCTCGCCGTCTGAGCGCAGCGGCCCGAGTGCAGCGGCCCGAGGCTACGGGCTGAGGGCGACCGAGGCCTCCGCCGTGTAACACAGGAACGTCATGGTCTCCTGCATGTAGAGATGAACCGTCTCGGCGTCGTGCGACAGGTAGCCGATCGACACGTCGGTGCCTAGTTGAAGGTCGAAATCGCCCCCGCGCGTGGACAATACGAATGCGCCGTCGATGGCCGGCGCCCAGATGATCTCGCCGTCGACGAGCCGGTTGAGGTGTTCGCGCAGCGGGTAGCCGTGCTCCGTGGTCTCGCTGACCTTGGTGTAGGCGTCCGCTGACAGCAGCACCGAATACGGTCCGTCGACGCCGACCAGCCGCAGCTCGGTGAGCGCCTGCGAGATCACATCGGGATAGCCGCGCGGATCTTCGGGCAGGGCGAGTTCGGGGTTGGAACCGCACTTGCGGATACCGCCGATATGGGCCGCTTCGTAGCCCTCGAAGATCGCCCGGTCCTCGATGAACGCCAGCTTCTTGGCGGCGTTCTTGACCGGGTCCCAGTCGGAGTCCCGGGATCCGCGCTCGACGTCGTCGACGTCGGCCCGGCTGACCGTGAACGGTACCCGCAGCCGGACGAGCGGCTGGGCGTCGCGCAGATGGGCGATGACTCCGCCGGCGGGCGGTTCGACATCACGCAGGTGACCGGTGCTGATCGCGGCGGTCACCGGACCGCCGGGTTCGCTCACGTCGACCACACGGCGTCCGGCGATGTGCCGCTTGAACGTGCGGGTAGCCTCGGTTTCGATGTCGGCCCAGGCGGCTTCGGTGATCGGGGCAAGATCGCGGTAGAGGTTGTTCATTGCGGTTGTCCTTTCATGCTTCCGATCGCCAGAGAGCCTTCGTAGGTTGACGGGGGCGCTCCCCTCGGGGGAGCTTCCGGGTGTTTGTCCGCGTGCGGCATCGGCGGCGGGTTGTCGAGGAAATCGGCGGTGGGCACGAAGAACATCGTTCCCGTCAGCGCGGCGGAGAAGTCCAGGATGCGGTCGGTGTTGCCCGGCGGGTCGCCCAGGAACATGTTGCGCAGCATCTGCTCGGTGATGCCGGGGTCGGCGGAGTACGCGATGTAGTAGGTGCCGGACGCGCCGTCGCCGAGCGTTCCGAACGGCATGTTGGCACGCACGATCTGCAGCTCGTTGCCGTCGTCGTCGGTCAGCGTGTTCAGCGCGACATGGGAGTTCGACGGTTTGACCGCGTCGTCGAGTTCGATGTCCTCCAGCTTGGTCCGGCCGATGACGAGTTCCTGCTCGGTGACGCTGAGCGCATTCCAGGCCGCCATGTCGTGGACGTAGCGCTGGACGTGAACATAACTGGCGCCGGTGAATTCTGGATCCTCGTCACCGATCTGGGCGGCGGTCACGGCATCGGGCCCTTCCGGGTTCTCGGTACCGTCGACGAACCCCAGCAGGTCGCGCATCTCGAAGAACCGGAATCCGTGGACCTCGTCGACGACGGCGACCGCCTCCAGTGCCGCCAGCACCCGGCCACCCAATTCGAAGCAGACGTCCATGGACCCGCCCGTGATGTGCAACAGCAGGTCGCCGGGTGTGGACGGGGCGTGATGGCGGGGGCCGCGCAGTTCGGTGAAGCGGTGCAACTTCGCCGGCCGCGGACCGGCAAACAACCGGTCCCAGGCGTCGGAGCCGATTCCGGTGACCAGGCTCAGGTTCGCGCTGGGCACCCGGAACCCCACCGCCCGAACCAAGCCGGCAAGATCGGCCAACGCGTCGTGGACTTTCCGCTCCCCGCCGTCGTCGATGGTTGCCACCACGAAGATCGCCGCCGGTGTCAGCGGCGTCAAGATGGCCTGCGGGCGGCTGGCGGGCACGGGGTAACCCTATCGGCACGCGCAGGCGCGCGGGCGACCAAGATGGTCGCATGGCCGCCACTGCACCGAGATTGTGCGAATTCATCGACGCTTCGCCGTCCCCCTACCACGTCTGTGAGACCACGGCACAGCGGCTTTCGGGCGCGGGCTACACCCAACTGCGCGAGACCCACGCCTGGCCGGGAGCGGGGCGGCACTTCGTGTTACGCGCAGGCTCATTGGTGGCCTGGGACAGCCGCGGCCGGCCGGCACGGCCGTTCCGGGTGGTCGGCGGCCACACCGACAGTCCCAACCTGCGGGTGAAGCAGCAACCCGACCGGGTTGTCGCCGGGTCGCGGATGGTGGCGTTGCAGCCGTACGGGGGAGCCTGGCTGAACTCGTGGCTGGACCGTGATCTCGGCGTCAGCGGCAGGCTGTCTGTGCAGGCCGGGTCGGGTGTGAGTCACCGGCTGGTCCGCATCGACGAGCCCGTTCTGCGGGTTCCGCAGCTGGCGATACATCTGGCCGCCGACCGAACGTCGCTGGCGCTGGACCCGCAACGTCACCTGGACGCGATCTGGGGCCTCGGCGAGGTGACACGCTCGTTCGTCGACGTTGTTGCCCATTGGGCCGGCGTCGAGGCCGGCGATGTGCTAAGCGCCGATTTGATGACCCACGACCTCACGCCGTCGCGGGTGTGGGGTGAGCGCGACGAGTTCGTCAGCGCGCCCCGGTTGGACAATCAGGTCACCTGCTACGCGGCGCTGGAGGCGTTCCTTGCGGTCGACCAGGCCGGGCATGCACCTGCGGTGCCCGTGCTGGCGCTGTTCGACCACGAAGAGGTGGGCTCGACCTCCGACCACGGCGCCCAGTCCGACCTGCTGCTGACGACGCTGGAGCGGATCGTTCTCGCCGACGGCGGCGGGCGCGAGGACTTCCTGCGCCTGCTGACCGGGTCGGTGGTGGCCTCTGGCGACATGGCTCATGCGACCCACCCGAATTATCCGGACCGTCACGAACCCGGCCACTGGATCGCGCTCAACGCGGGTCCGGTGTTGAAGGTGCAGCCCAACCTGCGCTATGCGACCGATAGCCGGACTGCGGCCGTTTTCGAGTTGGCCTGCCGGCAGGCCGGTGTGCAGCTGCAGCGCTACGAGCATCGCGCCGACCTGCCCTGTGGCTCGACAATCGGGCCGATGACCTCGGCCCGCACCGGCATACCCACGGTCGACGTCGGCGCCCCGCAGCTGGCCATGCACTCTGCGCGAGAGCTGATGGGCGCACACGACGTGGCGTCCTATTCCGCTGCGCTGCAGGCGTTTCTAGCTCCCGCCTGAGGCCTGCGCCGGGCGTGCCGGGCGCTGTCACCGGCGCAGGGAAATGTCGGTGGACTGACCTACATTCAGCCCATGGCTATCAACCTTGCAATGGTGACCTTTGACTGCGCCGACCCGGATGCACTCGCGGCGTGGTGGCTCGATGCCGTCGGGGGTGAATTGAACAAGGTCGCACCAGGAGAGTTCGTCATGGTCGCGGGAGAGGGCCGCCGCGCACTCGGATTCCAGCGGGTGCCCGATCCCACGCCCGGCAAGAACAGGTTCATCTCGATCTGCATGCCGCGGACAAGGAGGCCGAGGTGGCGCGACTGGTCGCGGCTGGCGCAACCGAGTTGGAGCGCCACAGCTTCGGTCCGGAATTCGAACTAGAGTGGGCCAGTCCGGCGCACGATTGCCAACGCCCCCGACAGGATCAACAGATCCGATCGGACCGCACCAGTAGGAGTGCCTACGTTGGCCGGCATCGGTCAACCATAATTCCCGGGCATCACCGAGGGGCTGATCGCTGTAGGGGCGGCCACGGTCTGCGACGCCGGAGTTCTCGTCCGCTCACTACACTGTGTCCGTGACGTCCGGTACCACCGCCGAAGTTGACACCGTCGAACGCGCCGCCGCCACCCCCGACCAGCCGCAACCCTTCCGCGAGCTGGGCCTCAAGGACGACGAGTACCAGCGGATCCGTCACATTCTGGGCCGTCGACCGACCGATGCCGAACTGGCGATGTACTCGGTGATGTGGAGCGAGCACTGCTCCTACAAGTCATCGAAGGTGCATCTGCGCTACTTCGGTGAAACCACCACCGACGAGATGCGGTCCGGGATGCTGGCCGGTATCGGTGAGAACGCCGGAGTAGTCGATATCGGCGACGGTTGGGCGGTCACTTTCAAGGTCGAATCGCACAACCACCCGTCCTACGTCGAGCCCTATCAGGGCGCGGCCACCGGCGTCGGCGGCATCGTCCGCGACATCATGGCGATGGGCGCGCGCCCGGTGGCCGTCATGGATCAGCTGCGCTTCGGCGCCGCGGATGCCCCCGACACCCGCCGCGTGCTCGACGGAGTCGTGCGTGGCATCGGCGGGTACGGGAACTCGCTCGGGCTGCCCAACATCGGCGGTGAGACGGTGTTCGACGCCTGCTATGCGGGCAACCCGTTGGTTAACGCGTTGTGCGTAGGCGTACTTCGCAAGGAGGATCTGCATCTGGCTTTCGCGTCGGGCACCGGCAACAGGATCGTCCTGTTCGGCGCCCGCACCGGTCTCGACGGTATCGGCGGCGTGTCGGTGCTGGCGTCGGACACCTTCTCCGGCGACGAATCCGGCTCCGGCCGCAAGAAGCTTCCGTCGGTCCAAGTGGGCGATCCGTTCATGGAGAAAGTCCTCATCGAGTGCTGTCTCGAACTGTATGCAGCGGGCCTGGTGGTGGGCATCCAGGATCTTGGCGGTGCGGGATTATCGTGTGCCACTTCCGAGCTCGCCTCGGCCGGTGACGGCGGCATGGCGATCGAACTCGACAAGGTCCCGCTGCGCGCAGCGAACATGACTCCGGCCGAGGTGCTCTCCAGCGAGTCGCAGGAGCGGATGTGCGCCGTGGTCACACCGGACAACGTCGAGGCGTTTCTGGCGGTGTGCCGCAAGTGGGAGGTATTGGCAACGGTCATCGGCGAAGTCACCGACGGCGACCGCCTGAACATCACCTGGCACGGCGAGACGGTGGTAGACGTGCCGCCGCGGACCGTCGCGCATGAAGGCCCGGTGTATCAGCGTCCGGTGCGGCGCCCGGACAACCAGGACGACCTCGTCGCCGACAGTTCCAAGACGCTGCGCCGTCCCGCCGGCGGCGACGAGCTACGCGCGACTTTGCTTGCGCTGGTTGGCAGTCCGCACCTGTGCAGCCGCGCGTTCATCACCGAGCAGTACGACCGCTACGTGCGCGGCAACACCGTGCTCGCCGAGCATGCCGACGGCGGAGTCCTGCGCATCGACGAGGAGACCGGACGCGGCGTCGCGGTGTCCACCGACGCCTCCGGCCGCTACACCCAGCTTGATCCGTACACCGGTGCACAGCTGGCACTGGCCGAGGCCTACCGCAATGTGGCCGTCACCGGGGCTACGCCGGTCGCGGTCACCAACTGCCTCAACTTCGGCTCACCCGAGGATCCCGGCGTGATGTGGCAGTTCAGTCAAGCGGTTCGAGGCCTGGCCGATGGTTGTGCGGCACTTGGCATTCCGGTTACCGGAGGCAACGTCAGCTTCTACAACCAGACCGGACCGACGGCCATCCTGCCGACGCCGGTGGTCGGTGTTCTCGGCGTCCTCGACGACGTGAGCCGCCGCATCCCCACGGCTTTGGGCGGTCAGCCGGGAGAGGTACTGATCCTGCTCGGCGACACCCACGACGAGTTCGACGGATCGATCTGGGCGCAGGTCACCGGCGACCATCTCGGTGGCCTGCCACCTCGGGCGGATCTGGCCCGGGAGAGACTGCTCGCCGACGTCCTCGACCGCGGCGTCGCGCGAAGTCCTGGTGTCGGCGGCGCATGATCTATCCGAGGGCGGCCTTGCGCAGGCTGTGGTGGAAGCCGCGTTGGCCGGCCAAACCGGTTGCCGCATTGTCCTTCCCGAGGGCGCAGACCCGTTCGTAGCCTTGTTCTCCGAGTCTTCCGGCCGGGTGCTGGTGGCTGTCCCGCATACCGCGGAGAGCCCCTTCATGAAGATGTGCCAAGCGAACGGGCTGCCCGCCGCCCGTGTCGGAGCCGTGGACCCGACCTCGGATGCGGTCGAGGTGCAGGGTCAGTTCAGCATCCCGCTGGCGGAGCTGCGCAGCACATGGGAGGGCACGCTCCCGAAGCTGTTCGGATGACCGTCACCGCCCATGCCGGTACACGCCACAAGGCGTTACTCGAATGGGCATGGGGGCTGGTGCGTCTCGACTTCGCCGGCGTCGTTTCGGGTGCACTGTTCTTTTGCCTGTCGCTTACCCCTTCCCTGCTGCCACGCGAATGGCCGTACGCGGGGCTGATCGGCGGCATCAACGCCGCCATCGGGTACGGCCTCGGCGTGGTCGTCGGAAAAGTGTTCCACCGCTTCGTGTTGCGGGGCCAGAAATGGTGGCCACCGGATCAGCGGGTGCTGTGGCGGATCAAGGTGCTCGCGGTGGCCGCATCGGTCACCGCGAGCGTCCTGATGGTCATCCCGGCCGCCGTCTGGCAGCGGCAACTTTCTGCCCTGATGGGAATCGTGGGGCCCAGCACGCTGGGCTACTACCGCACCCTGGCAGTCGCCCTGGCCGTCGGCGGCGTGCTGGTCGCGGCGTCGAGGGTGATTCTTGATCTCATCAAGTTGCTGGCCCGAGTACTGATCCGCCGCTGGCGGATCAACGACGAGGTGGCGTTGTTCATCGGTACCGCAGTCGTCGTGATGCTGCTCATCACCCTGGTCAATGGAGTGCTGTTCCGAGGATTCCTGCTCGGCGCCAGCCGGGTGTTCCAGCCGCAGAACTCCAAGACGTCACCCGGTGTCGAGCAACCGGACGCGCCGGAGCGCTCGGGCAGCCCGAACTCCTTCGCCCCGTGGGACACGCTCGGCTACCAGGGTCGCAGCTTTGTCGCGACCGGTCCGGGCGCTGGCGAACTCAGTCATATCAACGGCAGGCCCGCAAAGGAGCCGATCCGGGTGTACGCGGGGTTGCAGGCCGCCGACACCGACGAAGGCCGTCGTGCCGTGCTCCTCAGCGAACTCGAGCGCACGCATGCCTTTGACCGCCGGGTGTTGGTGATCGTGCCCACCACCGGGACGGGTTGGGTGAATCCGTTCGCCGCCGCGGCGGTGGAGATGATGTACAACGGCGACACCGCCATGGTTGCGTTGCAGTATTCCTATCTGCCCAGCCTGATCTCGTTTGTCGCCGATCAGCAGAAGTCGATGCATTCGGGCCGGCTGCTCATAGACGCCGTGCATCAACGATGGGCCCAGTTGCCCGCCGATCGCCGGCCGAAGCTGCTTCTCTACGGCGAGAGCCTTGGATCGCTGGCGGGTCAGGCGGCATTCGGCTTTCTGCCGGACATTTCACGCATGGGATTCGACGGGGTGTTGTGGGTCGGTCCGCCCAGCGTCAGCCCGCTGTGGCGCGCGTTGATCGATCGGCGCGATCCGGGGACGACCGAGGTCGCACCTCGTTACGACAACGGGCGGACGGTCCGTTTCTCGCAGGGCGCCGACGCCGCATCGATCGCGGCTGACACCGTGGCGCCGTGGCACGGCACCCGGGTCCTGTTTCTGCAGCACGCGTCGGACCCGATTGTATGGTGGTCACCCGACCTGTTGTTCTCCCGGCCTGACTGGCTTGCCGAGCCCCCGGGGCGGGATCGCACCGCGGCGATGCTGTGGTACCCGTTCGTAACGTTCTCGCAGGTTGGACTCGACATGTTCAAGGCCGCAGGGATGCCCGACGGCCACGGTCATAACTACGGGCGGGCCGTTCTGGACGGCTGGGTGGCAGTAGCGCCGCCGGACGGCTGGGCTCCCGCTGACACCGAGCGAATCCGCGCCGCCCTTCGGTGATTTGTGGTGGTTGAGCCGCGCTGGGCGCGGCTCAACCACCACAAATCGCTCAAGCGGCGCCGGTGTGGTTCATTTGGCTGCATGGACCGACGTCAGGTGGTCGCGGTGACGCTGGCCGGTGGATTGGTCGCCTACAGTGCCACCGCCGGTCTGGCGATTCCGGGCAGGCGTCATCCCGTGGTGCAGGCATCGTGGGGTACGGCTTTGGCGCTGCTCGCCCGTGCTCCGCTGGGTCTGGGCGGTGCGGATTTGCGCTCGGGCCTGCGCTCGGGCGCTGTCTGCGCAACCGTCGTCACGGCAGGGGTGGCGGCCACCACCGCAGCGCCCATGGTCCGGTCTGCGATGCGGGTGCGGACGCAGCCGGCGCCCGGCTGGACGTGGTTGGCGGTGGACATCCCACTGGGAACGGTGTGGCCGGAAGAGATGATGTATCGCGCAGCACTGGAAACCGTGGCGGGCCAGGCTTTCGGGCCCATGCCCGGCCGGTTGCTACAGGCCGCCGCGTTCGGACTGTCGCACATCGGCGATGCGCGGGCGGCGGGCGAACCCGTGCCGGCGACGGTGCTGGTGACCGGCGTGGCCGGGTGGGTGTTCGGGTGGCTGGCGGCGCGAGCGGGCAGTGTGGTGGCTCCGGTGTTGGCGCACCTGGCGGTCAACGAGGCGGGGGCGGTCGCCTCGATGCTGGTGCGACGGCGAAGTCGTCCGCGGGTTTGAGACGCGAGTTTGACACGTGGGTCTGAGACGCTTGGGGCATGCCCAGTCGCCGCACCGCCGACCCGGCCCGGACCCGCGACGCCGTGAGACGGGTCGAGCAGTGGTTACGCGCCGAGGACCCAAACGGCGTTGCGGCTCCCGACCGTGCCGCGATCGCCGAAGCGGTGCGACTCACCGCTCGTACCCTGGCCGCCGCGGCGCCCGGGGCCTCCGTCGAGGTACGGGTGCCTCCGTTCGTGGCGGTTCAGTGCATAGCCGGGCCGAGGCACGTCCGCGGCACCCCGCCCAACGTCGTGGAAACCGATTCCCGGACGTGGCTGCGCCTGGCGGCGGGACTGGTGTCCGTGGCAGACGCGATCGCCGCCCGCACCGTGCACGCCTCCGGGTCGCGTGCCGCTGAGATCGCCTCCGCACTGCCGCTCGTCAGCCTCGATTGAACGCGCCGGCACTCCGGCGACGACAATCGCCGCGATAAGCCGCGCCTGGGCTGTGCGCCGCGGTAAGTGAACGTAGAATTGACGGGTCAGCCATCGCCCGCAAGGGAGCAGCCCCATCGTGACGACTGAGTCGATTGAGCTTGAACCTTCCCCTGGCGAAGAATGCGGCGTTTTCGGTGTTTGGGCTCCCGGCGAGGAGGTCGCCAAGCTCACCTACTACGGCCTGTACGCGCTTCAGCATCGTGGCCAGGAGGCTGCCGGTATCGCCGTCGCGGATGGCTCGCAGGTTCTCGTCTTCAAGGATCTGGGCCTGGTCAGCCAGGTTTTCGACGAGCAGACGCTGGCCGCCATGCCGGGCCATGTGGCCGTCGGGCACTGCCGCTACTCCACGACCGGTTCGACCACCTGGGAAAACGCTCAGCCGGTGTTCCGCAATACCGCGGCCGGAACGGGCGTGGCGCTGGGCCACAACGGAAACCTGGTCAATACCGCCGAGTTGGCGGCCAGGGCCCGCGACGCGGGCCTGATCGGCATGCGCGGGGCTCCGGTTGCCACCACCGATTCCGACATTCTGGGCGCGTTGCTGGCACACGGCGCCGCCGACTCCAGCCTGGAGCAGGCCGCGCTGGAGTTGCTGCCCACCGTTCGCGGCGCGTTTTGCCTGACCTTCCTGGACGAGACCACCCTCTACGCCGCGCGTGACCCCTACGGTGTCCGGCCGTTGTCGCTGGGCCGGTTGGACCGCGGCTGGGTGGTGGCGTCCGAGACGGCCGCATTGGACATCGTCGGTGCTTCGTTCGTCCGCGACATCGAACCCGGCGAGTTGCTGGCGATCGACGCGGACGGGGTGCGCTCGACGCGGTTCGCCAACCCCACTCCCAAAGGGTGCGTCTTCGAGTACGTCTACCTGGCGCGTCCCGACAGCACGATCGCCGGGCGCTCGGTCCATGCGGCACGCGTGGAGATTGGCCGCCGGCTGGCTCGTGAACGACCCATCGACGCCGACCTGGTCATCGGAGTTCCCGAATCGGGGACGCCGGCTGCCGTCGGCTACGCCCAGGAGGCGGGAATTCCGTTTGGGCAGGGCCTGATGAAGAACGCCTACGTCGGCCGCACCTTCATCCAGCCGTCGCAGACCATCCGCCAGCTGGGCATCCGGCTCAAGCTGAATCCGCTTCGAGACATGATCCGTGGCAAGCGGCTCATCGTGGTCGACGACTCGATCGTTCGCGGCAACACTCAGCGGGCGCTCATCCGCATGCTCCGCGAAGCCGGCGCGGTCGAGGTGCATGTGCGCATTGCATCGCCGCCGGTGAAGTGGCCGTGTTTCTACGGCATCGACTTCGCGTCCCCGGCGGAGCTGATCGCCAACGCCGCCAATGTGGACGGGTCGCACGGGGAGATGCTCGATGCCGTGCGGCATGCAATCGGCGCCGACACCCTCGACTACATCTCCCGCGAGGGAATGATCGTTGCTACCGAGCAGCCGTCGACCCGGCTGTGTTGTGCGTGCTTCGACGGCAATTACCCGATCGAGCTGCCTAGCGAGACCGCGCTGGGCAAGAACGTCATCGAGCACATGCTCTCCAATGCCGCCCGGGCGGGTGCCGTCGCCGTTAGCGTGGTGCAATCGGAAAACGACAACGCTTCCGCCCTGCGGCGACCCTAGCCTGCTGTGCGACCGCCTCTGCTGCCGTCGCGCTATCGGTGGCGGGATGCGGACTCGGTCGGCCCAAGGATGCGGTTAGCGGTGAGTATCTGACGGTAGGCACCACCGACAAGGTCGCGACCATGGATCCGGCCGGGTCGTATGACAACGGGTCTTTCCAGATCATGAACCAGGTGTATTCGTTCCTGATGAACTTCGTCCCCGGCAGCGGCGAACTCAGGCCCGACATCGCGCAGAATTGTCGCTTCAGCGCGCCCACCGTCTACATCTGCACGCTGAAGCCGGATCTGAGGTTCGCCAACGGCCATGACCTGACGTCGTCCGACGTTAAATTCTCGTTCGACCGGCAGCGGGTCATCGATGACCCCAACGGGCCGCAGTCGCTGCTGGCCAACCTCGACAGCATCGCGGCACCGGATCCGGTGACTGTCGAGTTCAGCCTGAAATTGCCGAACGACCAGACGTTTCCCCAGGTGTTGGCGACCAATGCGGGGCCGATCATCGACGAGGAGGTCTTCCCCCGCGACAAAGTGCTCGACGACGTCCGCATAGCGGCCGCCGAGCCGTTCGCCGGTCCGTTCTCGATGACGACGTATCGCAAGAACGACCTCATCGGGTTGCAGGCCAACCCGGAATATCAAGGCGTGCTGGGCAAGCCGCGGTCCGAACTGGTCGGCGTCAAGTACTACGCGAGCTCCGACAACCTCAAGATCGATATCGAGAACGGGGCTATCGACGTGGCGGGACGCAGTCTGTCGCCGACCGACATCGAGGGTCTGCGGCGCAACCCCAATCTCGTCATCCACGACGGGCCCGGCGGCGAACTGCGCTATCTGGTGTTCAACATGGAAACCATGCCGGGCGCCACACCCGAGCAGAAACTGGCCGTGCGCAAGGCGATCGCTTCCACGGTCAACCGGGAAGCGCTGTCACGCGATGTCTACAAAGGCACCTATGTGCCAGCGTATTCCGTTGTGCCGCAAAGCATCCAGGGCGCAAACGAGGCGTTCAAGAACGTCTACGGCGGCGAGCCCGACGTGGCTGTCGCCCGGCAGTTCCTCACCGGCGCCGGCATACAGCTGCCCGTGGTGCTCAACCTGCAGTACAACCCCGACCACTACGGAGTGTCCTCCTCGGAGGAGTATGCCGCCCTGAAGAATCAACTGGATGCCAGTGGCCTGTTCCGGGTGAACCTGCAATCCACCGAGTGGGTGACCTACACCACCGAACGGGTCAGGGACGCCTATCCGGTCTATCAGCTGGGATGGTTCCCGGATTTCCCGGACGCCGACAACTACCTGACGCCGTTCTTCACACCGGACAACTTCATCGCCAACCATTTCGACGACTCCCGCATCACGGGTCTGATCACTGCCGAGGCCACCGAACCGGATCCGGTCAGGCGGTCGGCGTTGATCGGACAGATCCAGGATGAGCTGGCGCAGAACCACATCTCGACGCTGCCCCTGCTGACCGGCAAGCAGATCGTGGTGGCGGGCAAGGACATCGACGGGGTGCTGTTGGACAAGTCGTTCAAATTCCAGTTCACACCGCTGGAGAAGAAGCCGTGATCCCATGACCGTGGCAGTCGACACCGGACCGGATCGGCCGGCCGTGCCTACGCACACCCGCCGGGGCGGCGGATCACGCTTCGGTGCATTGGCCCGCTACCTCGGTGTGCGGGCGCTGCTCATCATCCCCACCGCCTGGTTCCTGGTCACTCTGGTGTTCTTCCTGATGCGCGGTATCGGTGACCCGATCACCGCCTCGGCGGGCGGTCGGCTCACCCCGGCGCAGATCGCCGGGCGCAAGGCCGAAGCCGGATTCGACCGACCCCTGCCGACCCAGTACTGGGAGTACCTGTCGGGGTTGTTCCGGGGCAACTTCGGCACCACGCTGACCGACAAGCGACCGATCACCGACATTGTGGTGGTGAACGGCGCCGCGACCCTGGAACTGGCGTTCTGGGCGCTGTTGTTGGCTTTGACCCTCGGCGTTCCGTTGGGGCTGTTCGCCGCGACGCATCGCGACAAGTTTTCCGACGTTGCGCTTCGCCTGCTCGCGGTGTTGTTCTACGCGGCACCGGTGTTCTTCGTCGGCATGCTGCTGAAATTGCTGTTCTCGGTGAAGCTGGGCTGGTTGCCCGCGTCGGGTCGTTCGAGCGCGTCGACGGAGATCGCGTTGTCGGCGGTCCGTCCGCAGACCCACATCATGGTCGTCGACGCGATCCTCTACGGCGAGCCGACCTACGTCGTCGATGTCCTCGAGCACGCCGTGCTGCCGGCGCTGGCACTGGGCCTGCTGACGGCAGGGGTTTTCCTGCGCCTGGTCCGGGTCAACATGTTGCAGACACTGCGATCCGGCTATGTAGACGCGGCCCGGGCGCGCGGCCTGTCGCAGGGCGTGGTGACCCGTCGGCATGCCTTCCGTAATGCCCTGGTGCCCGTCGTCACTGTGATGGGTATGCAGATCGCGATGCTGCTCGGCGGCGCGGTGCTCACAGAGACCACATTCGAGTGGAACGGCCTGGGTCTGCAACTCGCGCACTATCTTTCGGCCCGTGACTTCGTGGCGGTCCAGGGCATCGTCACCATCATCGCGATCATCGTGGCGGTGATGAGTTTCCTCATCGACCTCGCGGTGGCACTGATCGATCCGAGGGTGCGGTTCTGAGATGGCCCAGCCAGCAGGACAAGCAGGAACGGCAACCGTCCTCGTGGGGACGCCCAAGCGTCGCTCGGTGCCCGGGCTGGGGCTGCTGAGGTCCACCCACGGCCTGCAGCGGTCCACGTTGGTCTTGGGCCTGGTGCTGGTCGCCGGGTTCGTGCTGGTCGCGCTCTTGGCCCCACTGCTGGCGCAGTACGGCTATTCACAGACGAGTTCGGACGGAGTCGAATTCGTTCGCCAGCAGGCGCCGTCGGCGCAACACTGGTTCGGCACCTCGGTGCGTGGCGAGGATGTGTATTCGAGGGTCGTCTACGGCACCCGCACGGCGCTGATGGTCATCGTGCTGTCGCTGGCGGTGTCGTTGGTCGCAGGTGTTGTGCTCGGCCTGGTTTCGGGTTATGTGTCCGGTTGGCTGGACCGGCTGCTGGTGCTGGTGATGGACGCGCTCTACGCGATGCCGTCGCTGCTGTTGGCGATCGTGGTTTCGGTGGTGATCGCGGCGGGGCAGTCGGGAACGCTGGGCGGTATCCTGAGCGCGTCCGTGGCGATCATGGCGGTGTTCGTCCCGCAGTATTTCCGGGTGGTGCGCAACGCGACCGTTGCGATCAAAGCCGAACCGTTCGTCGACGCGGCCCGGGTCACCGGAGCAAGCGCCACGCGAATCCTGTTCCGTCACATCCTCGCCAACGTGACGTCATCGCTGCCGGTGATCATCACACTCAACGGCGCCGAGGCGATCCTGACGCTGGCGGGCCTGGGCTTCCTCGGCTTCGGTATCGAACCCACCAAAGCCGCCGAGTGGGGCTACGACCTGAACAAGGCGTTGTCGGACATCTCCAACGGCATCTGGTGGACGGCGGTGTTCCCCGGCGCCGCGATCGTGACGGTGGTGCTGGGCATGACGCTGGTCGGGGAAAGCCTCAACGAAGCCCTCAATCCTCTGCTGCGCACCCGGCGGTTGGAGGCCTGATGAACTCGGAACTGAAGGCAGAACTGAACGGCGACGTCGCACCGGCGCTTTCGTTCGACCAACTGTCGGTCACGTTCGCGACGGACGCCGGCAGCGTGTGTGCGGTGGACGAGGTGACCTTCGACGTCAAGCCGGGCGAAGTGCTCGCCGTGGTGGGGGAGTCCGGATCCGGAAAGTCGGTGTCGGCACGCGCGGCCATCGGCCTGCTCCCCGACACAGCCCGCGTGACGGGCACCGTGCTGTTGGGCGATCGCGATGTCGCCGGCCTGTCGGACAAGCAGTTCACCGTACTGCGCGGCAAGGACATCGCCATGGTGTTCCAGGAGCCCGGCGCGGCACTGGACCCGCTGTTCACCGTCGGCTACCAGGTCAGCGAAGCCCTTCGCGCGCACGGCGGAATGGACCGCAAGCAGGCCAGGCAGCGGGCGGTCGAGTTGTTGCGGATGGTCCGGCTGCCGGATCCGGAGGCTCGGTACGACTACTACCCGCACCAGCTGTCCGGAGGTCAAAAGCAACGCGTCGTGATCGCCTGTGCCATCGCGTGTGATCCGGCGGTGATCATCGCCGACGAGCCCACCACCGCGCTGGACGTGACGGTGCAGGCCGAGATCCTCGAGTTGCTCCGGGATCTGCGCGACCGGCTCGGCAGCGCGATCGTACTGATCACCCACAACATGGGAGTGGTGGCAGACCTGGCGGACCGGGTCGTGGTCATGAACGCCGGCAAGGTGGTCGAGATCGCCCCCGTGCAGCAGTTGTTCGCCCAACCGTCGGCCGCCTACACCCGGACACTGCTCAACGCCGTTCCCCACCTGGGACAAGGACACCCCGAGCACCAGGTCGTCGACGGCGATTCTGCTGTCGTCCTCGCCGTCGACGGGCTGACGGTCGAGTTTCCCGGTCCGCTCGGCCAGGCGCCGTTCAAAGCCGTCGACGACGTCAGCCTGACCATCGAACGCGGGAAGACCCTCGGTCTGGTGGGCGAGTCGGGATCGGGCAAATCGACCATCGGCCGCTGCGTGGCGGCGTTACAGAAGCCGACGGCGGGCACCGTCACGATCCTCGGGCGAGACATCACCGGGCTGACACAACGACAGCTACGCTCGGTGCGACGCAGGTTCGGGTTCGTTTTCCAGGATCCTGCGACGTCGCTGAATCCGCGGCTGCGCGTGGGAGATTGCGTGGCCGAGCCGCTGCTGGTGCACCGGATGATGAAGGGTGCGCAGCTCAATGCCCGGGTCGGCGAGTTGCTCGACGCGGTACGGCTTCCCAAGGACACCGCTCAGCGTTACCCGCATGAGCTTTCCGGAGGACAGCGGCAACGCGCGAACCTGGCGCGGGCGCTTGCGCTGGGACCCGACCTGCTGGTGGCGGATGAACCGACGAGTGCTCTCGACGTGTCGGTGCAGGCATCCGTGCTGGACTTGTTCGAAGAGCTGCAGCGCCAGTGGTCGTTCGCCTGTTTGTTCATCAGCCACGACCTTGCCGTGGTCGATCGCCTCGCCGATGACGTGGCCGTGCTGCGCAACGGGGTGTTGCAGGAGATCGGTCCGCGTGACGCGATCTTGCGCAACCCCCAAACGGATTACACGCAACGGTTGGTCGCGGCCGTTCCCGTGCCGGACCCCGTTGAACAGCGCCGGCGCCGGGAGGCGGCCGCGGGCCTATTCGGCTGACGGCTGCCACGACGTGGCGGCGTGGTAGCCGACGGACCACTCGGAACAGGTAGATTGAGTCGCGATGACGGATACCGCGGACGAACGCGCCATCTCTTACGCCTCGGCCGGTGTGGACATCGACGCCGGTGACCGCGCGGTTGAACTTTTCAAACCGCTGGCGGGACGCGCATCGCGCCCGGAGGTGCGTGGGGCCCTCGGCGGCTTCGCGGGGTTGTTCGCGTTGCGTCAGGAATACCGCGAACCGCTGCTGGCAGCGTCGACCGACGGTGTCGGCACCAAGCTGGCCGTCGCGCAGGCCATGGACAAGCATGACACCGTCGGCCTCGACCTGGTCGCAATGGTCGTCGACGATCTGGTCGTTTGCGGAGCTGAGCCACTGTTCCTGCAGGACTACATCGCGACGGGACGCGTTGTCCCGGAACGTCTTTCGGCCATCGTCGCAGGTATCGCGACGGGTTGTGTGCGGGCGGGCTGCGCGCTGCTGGGCGGCGAGACCGCCGAGCACCCCGGACTGATGGAGCCGGATCATTACGACCTGTCAGCCACCGGCGTGGGCGTGGTGGAGGCCGACAACGTGCTGGGCCCGGACCGGGTTCGGCCTGGTGATGTCATCATCGGGCTGGGGTCGTCCGGGTTGCATTCCAACGGCTACTCGCTGGCACGCAAGGTGCTGCTGGAGATCGACCGGATGAAACTCTCAGGTCATGTCGAGGAGTTCGGTCGCACATTGGGTGAGGAACTGCTCGAGCCGACACTCATCTACGCCAAAGACTGCCTGGCTCTGGCCGCGGAGACCCAGGTGCGCACGTTCTGCCATGTCACCGGGGGCGGGCTGGCCGGCAACCTGGCACGCGTCATCCCACCCGGCCTGACCGCGGAGCTCGACCGGGGCACGTGGACACCCGCGCCGGTGTTCGGCCTGATCGCCCAGCGCGGGCGCATCGACCGCACCGAGATGGAGAAGACGTTCAACATGGGTGTCGGGATGGTCGCAGTGCTGGCGCCCGGGGACACCGATCGTGCGCTGGCGATCCTGACGGCCCGGCATCTGAAATGCTGGGTGTTGGGTACCGTCAACAAAGCCCACAAGGGCGCGCCCCGGTCGAAACTCGTGGGCCGACACCCAAGGTTCTGACGAACGTGAAGGTCAGATCCTCACGGGCGACGGGTGCGCTCGGCTAACGACGCCAGTCGTTCTCGCCGGTCCAGCTCTCGTCGTCGAGGTCGTCGTCGAACGAATCGGAGTCACTGGCTGACGTCCCTGCCAGCTCGCGCTGAAGCCGATGAAAATCGGTCTGCGGGGAACTGTACTTCAGCTCTCGAGCAACCTTGGTCTGCTTCGCCTTAGCCCGGCCGCGGCCCATGGGGGAACCCCCTCGCGCAATAACGGAGCGGCCCAACGAGCAGGCGGCTCCGATCTGTGTGTGTTTCTTGTCCTGCGCACACTCTACCGTGCTCCGCCGTTGTGCGCTGGTAGGCCCCGTGCGGCCGCGGGTCACAAGTCATCGTTTGGTCATCGTTTGGTGTCGCGGAACCGGTCGAGAGCCTGACGTCCAGCACCCGCGGCATCGGCCGGTGGCATCGAGTCGGCGTCGATCGCCACGCTCACCTGGTTGGTACCGCCGGTGCGCAGCTCCGTGACGGCGGGCAGGCCACGTTTGAGCAGCGCAAGTGCGATCGGGCCAAGGTCGACATGGTCGACCACCGTGCCGATCCGACCGATGGCGCGACCGCCCGCGAGCACCGGGTCGGCGGTCGCCGGGCGGTCCGCGCAGCCGTCGAGGTGCAACAGCACGAGCATCCTGGGTGGCCGGCCCAGATTGTGCACCCGCGCGACGGTCTCTTGTCCGCGGTAACAGCCCTTGTCCAGGTGGACCGCGCCGCCGATCCAGCCGACCTCGTGCGGGATGGTGCGTTCGTCGGTGTCGACGCCGAGCCGGGGCCGCAGCGCCGCCACCCGGTGCGCCTCGTAGGTCCACACACCGGCGGGGCGGATGCCGGCGGCAGTCAGCCGACGATGCCACAAGTCCAGGGCGCCGCGGGGAACGAGGATATCGAGTTCGACGATGCCCTCGGCGGCGCTCGGCATCCGGCGGATGAAGCCACCGCCGGCCAGTGGCACGGCGGCCATGTCGGCAGGCAACGCATCGACGCCGAGTGCTGCGGCCACCGCCGGGTCGGCCAGCTTCGGACCGATCAGCGAAAGCACCGCGAGGTCGCTCACGGCCGGTGTCACCTGCGCCCAAAACACCATCTTGCGCAGGTAGTCCAGCAGCGGCCCACCGCGCCACGGCTCGGTGTCGAGGTGAGTTGCGCCGCCGAGCTCGGTCTGTATCCAGTGGTCCTCGACCCGCCCCTGGCCGTCCAGGCTGAGGTTCTCGGTGCTCGTCCCGTCGGGCTGGGCGGACACCTGCTGGGTCGAGATCGTGTTCAGCCAGCTCAGCCGGTCGGGGCCGGTCAGGGTGAGCACGGCCCGGTGCGAGCGGTCCACGACGACCGCGTCGGTGGCCGCCCAGCGCTGTTCACCCAGCGGATCGCCGTAGTGCCAGGCAGCGCCGGCGTCGGGTCCGGGATCTGGCGCCGCCACTGCTGTCATGGCTGTCACGCCACAACTCTACGGGTGATCTACGGGTGATCTCTGCCGGCTGCCGACTACGCTCGATGGCCATGGCGGTCCTGGTCACCCTCGACGGTCGTGCCCACGATGCGGATACCCCGCTGCTGCATGCCGATGACCTGGCGGCGGTCCGCGGCGACGGCGTCTTCGAGACGCTGCTGGTGCGTGACGGCGCCGCATGCCTGGTCGGTGCGCACCTGAATCGGCTGGCGCAGTCGGCCCGGTTGACGGACCTGCCCGAGCCCGACCTGCCGGCCTGGCGGCGCACCATCGCCTTCGCCGCCGCGCAGTGGGCGTTCGCGTCACCGGATGAAGCGGTGCTGCGACTGGTGTACACCCGGGGCCGGGAATCCGGCTCGGGGCCGACCGCCTACGTCACCGTCGCGCCGCTGGCCGACCGGGTGGCCGAGGCGCGGCGGTATGGCGTGTCGGCGGTTTCGCTGGACCGGGGCATCTCGTCAACCGGAGCCGATGCGATGCCGTGGCTGTTGGCCGGCGCCAAGACGCTGTCCTATGCGGTGAACATGGCGGCCTTGCGGCATGCCTCCCGCGCCGGTGCCGACGATGTGGTGTTCGTCGGTTCGGATGGCTACGTCCTCGAAGGACCGCGTTCGACCGTGGTCATCGCCACCGACAACACCGATTCCACTGGTGGTTTGTGTCTGCTCACACCGCCGCCCTGGTATCCCATTTTGCGTGGGACGACCCAGCAGGCAGTTTTCGAAGTCGCTCGCAGCAAAGGCTTCGACTGCGACTACCGTGCGCTGCGCTTGACTGATTTGCTTGCGGCTCAAGGTGTCTGGCTTGTTTCAGCCATCACGCTGGGTGCCCGCGTGCATACCCTCGACGGGCGGGCGTTGCGGCCGGCGCCGATCGCTGCCGAGTTCGCCGCATTGGTCGACGCGGCCGTGGTCAGCGACCGCTGACGGCAAAAATCTGTTGTGGGCGCAGGGGTGACGCGAGTACGGTCGGCGGTACACAGGGAAGGAGGTGGTCCGGCGAATTGATTGACATATGGACATGTGAGGTGGCTGCCCGCTAGCAGCACTGGGCGAGGAATCACCCGCGAGCGCTGGCGAATTCCAAGCAGTCACCCGGCCCCCGAGCCCCGGACCGTCCAACCAGGAACCAAGGCTCGGGGGCCGCTCCATGCCAGGGCTGCCCCTCGATGCGCACACCGCAGCCCATCGTCGTTCCACACACCCATCAGTCAGGCGCCTATCCGATCGTGCTGGTCGCCTACCAGCTCGTCTGCTCAAAATGCCACGATCCCGAGGTCCTCCACCGAACAGTTGCTGGGATTCTTGGTGTCGGGCAACCGGTCAGCCGACGAACCGGGACAGCCGCGCCGAAAGATGCGGGACCAACCCGCCATCGGCGTCCACCCGCTCCTCGACGTAGGCGAGGTCGCCACCTTCGACGATGCCGTACAGACGTTTGGCGCCGCCCACCAGAACCCCGGACTTGCTGCGGGCGAGCGCGTCGGTGACCAGCTCCCACGACGACTGGTTGAGGGGACGGCCGTAGAACAGCTCGACGTATCCGGCAGAATGCGCCAGCAGTAGTTCGATCGCCTGCGATTCGTCAGGGTCGCCGGGGTCGTTGATGAAACGCCAGAAGCCCGTCTCCCTCAGGCTGTTGGCCTCGTATTCGCCCGTCTCGCTGAGACGCCAGGACCGGGCTTCCCAATTGAGATAGTCGCCGCCGTCGTGCGAGACAACGATCTGTTGGCCGAACCGGTAATCCCCGTGGGTGCCACGGCCCTCGCCGTCGCCGCGCCAGACGCCTACCAGCGGCAGCAGAGCCAGCAGTGCGTCATGCAGGTCCGCGCCCTCCCGGAGATTGGCGGTGTCGTTCGGCAGCGGCAGGTCGTCGAAGACGGGGATATTGCGGGCGGATGTCGCCTTGGCGCGCTCGGCGGCGGCCGCGACGGCCTGATCGCCGGAGTCCGGTGTCCGTGCGGCACCCGCAGCCGCCTGATCGCTCTCTGTCACGACTCGTCGGTGATCAACCGGTGGAGCGTGTACAGAGTGAGCCAGGCAATCACAACGACGGCCGCGACGAGCAGAATCTCGAAGAGCAGCACCACGGCGTGGAGTCTAGTTCTTGACAGTCGGGCCGGTCGACGACGACGCCGTCAGGCGACCTTGATGTCGACCTCGTGGATGCCGGCGCCGGACGGGGCCACCACGGCGTCGCCGTTGCCGAACTTCGAGAGCGCTCGCACCCGCCAGGTTCCCGGTGCGGCGAAGAACCGGAAGTCACCGGTGGCCGACGCGACGACCTCGGCGGTGAACTCGTCGGACGAGTCGAGCAAGCGCACGAACGCGCCGCCGACGGTCTGGCCGGATCCGTCGATCACCCGGCCGGTGATCACCGTTTCCTTCTCCAGGTCAACACCGGCGGGCACGGGCTTTCCTTGTTTCGGTGCAGAGCACATAATCAACTTCCCAACTCGATCGGGGCGCCCACCAGGGAGCCGTATTCCGTCCAACTTCCGTCGTAGTTCTTGACGTTCTGGTGCCCGAGCAGTTCCTGCAGCACGAACCAGGTGTGCGAGGAACGTTCGCCGATCCGGCAGTAGGCGATCGTCTCCTTCTGCCCGTCGAGGCCCGCTTCGGCATAGAGCTTGGCCAGGTCCTCGTCGGACTTGAACGTGCCGTCCTCATTGGCCGCCTTGCTCCACGGAATGTTGATGGCCCCGGGGATGTGCCCGGCACGCTGACTCTGTTCCTGCGGCAGGTGTGCGGGCGCGAGGATTTTGCCGGAGAACTCGTCCGGAGAACGGACGTCGACGAGGTTCGTGGCGCCAATTGCGGCGATGACCTCGTCGCGGAACGCGCGGATGCTGTTGTCCGGGTCCTTGGCGGTATAGCTCGTCTGGGGCCGCTCGACCTTGTCGGCGCTCAGCGGGCGCCCGTCGAGCTCCCATTTCTTGCGGCCACCGTCGACAAGCTTGACGGCTTGGTGCCCGTATAGCTTGAAATACCAGTAGGCGTAGGCGGCGAACCAGTTGTTGTTGCCGCCGTAGAGGATCACGGTGTCGTCGTTGCCGATACCGCGTTCGGAGAGCAGCTTCGAGAACTGCTGGGCGTCGACGAAATCGCGCTTCACCGGGTCCTGCAGGTCCTTCTTCCAGTCGAGTTTGACGGCACCGGCGATGTGGCCCGCCTCGTAGGCGGTGGTGTCTTCGTCGACTTCGACGAACACGGTGTTCGGCGCATCGAGATTGCTCTCAGCCCAGTCGGTCGAGACCAGGACGTCGGAGCGAGCCATAGGGAGATTCCTTTCGGTTCAAGGCGTGGCTGGCGACGTGCGCCGCAAGCGTGCGGCGAACGGATAGATATGGCAGCCCAGGCAGATGCCGAACGCCGCGTTGAGGAAGGCGGCGAACAACGCGAACGCGGTCGCGACGATGCCGGCCAGCGGGGCGCCCAACGCGAAACCGGCCGTCCCGGCGAAGGCGAACGCGAATCCCACTGCCTGGGCGAATTTCAGCGGAGGCACTGGTTCGCGCTCGGTCACCGGGGCGATCCGCGGCGCGGCCAGTTTCGCGAACACCCGGCCGTAGGGATGCCGGCGCGGCCCGAGTAAGGCGCCGATGGCGAACACCACCGTCTGTAGGCCGAGGATCGCCGCCGCCGCCGGGACGCTGACGGTTGCAACGAGGAGGGTGGTTATCAGGACCACCGTTGTGAGCCAGGCGACGAACCTGGGACCCCGAACATCGACGGAATCGTCGCCGGTTCGAGTGTTGGCTTGCATCAGAATGCTCCTGTTGGTGAGGGAATTGGGTGGGCATGCACGCCTCAAGACCGGGCAGAGCGTGGCGCGGAAGGGCGTGCGCGGCTACTCAGCAGCAACAGAAACAACAACAGCAACAACCCGCGGTGCGGCACAGATCCACTGCGCGGCGCTTGGTGAGCAGGCGCCCGGGCGGGGTTGACACGTCGGAGAGCTTACCCAATGAGACCCCGGTCAAGCCAATAACGGTTGGACGGCCGAGCGCAGGTCAGCGACGGTAGGGACGCCGCTCGCACGGTATCTCGGGTGGCCGCCGCTGTCGAAGATGATGGTCGTGGGCAAGGAGAGCACCGACAGACGCCGGGCCGCTTCGGGGTTGGCGTCCATGTCCACCTCGACATGCGCGACCCCTGGCACATCGGCGCACACCTGGCCGACCACGCGTCGCACGGCGGCGCACGGACCGCACCACGATGCGCTGAAATGCAGGATCGTCGGTCCGTTGGCGGACAAACCCAGGCCGAGGTCGCTCGTGTCGACATTGGCCGCCTCGTCGGCCTCGCGCAGCATGCCCTGCCTCAACATCACCAGCCGGCCCACGATGGACCCCAGTCCGAGCACCCCGACCAGGACCGCGATGACCAAACCCATTGACGTGCTCATGACTGTCTGAACCCGTCAAGGGTGATGGTTAATCCTTCGGCAATTCCTTCGACGATGACATCCGAACCGCGTGCGCCCTGGCTGGTGGGAGCGATCCCGAACGGCAGCTTCTGGCCGGGCAGTGTGGTTCGGAACGCGTCGAGCACGTCGTCCTTTCTGTCGTCCGGCACGGCGTGGTCCGCGGTGCCGGGGCCGGTCAACACCTCGGTCGGTGTGAACACCAGTGTGGTCCTGTCGGCGCCGCCAAGGGTCAGATCCACCGAGACGCTGACTCGCTCGTCGACATGAGCAGCGGTCGGAGTCCCGGTGAACACCAGGCCGCGGCTGTCGGAGATACCGGACTCGGTGGTGCCGCCTGGCGTCGTTGGTCTCGCGCGGCGGAGCCTCCACCAACAGGTCCTTGATGCCCATGAAGCGGCCCAGGTGCGCCGAGTCGATGATGATGCGGCTCTCCAGCTTGCGCACCCCCAGTTTCGCGTCCGGCCCGATCAGCCACGACGCGTCGCTGAGGTCGACCGAGTGCATGGTCGCCTCCAGCGACGCATTCCCCACCATCGGGCGTTCGACGTTGTTGGCTTTGATCTCGACCTCGTCGTAGTGTCCGCGCAACGCCTGGGGAGTGAACGGGAAATCGAGGATGATGGCCGAGGGATCCCAGTTGAGATGGGCCGCCGTTCGGACCGCGCGGGCCAGGCGGTATTCGGCGAAGATCGCCGTGCCGACATCGACGCAGACCGCTGCCACGACGACCGCGACGGCGGTCGCGGCCACTCCGGCCAATACCTTTCGCACGTCGACATTGTGTCCCAGCCCACGCCGCCGCACGGGCGGGATGCCCGCGGGCCGTCCTCGGTGGCACCAGAACCGCAGGTTGCGCGATATCGCGATATCGTGGAGAAGACCTCGGTCGTAACGGCGATGTGTCGGCCATGAATCGAGAAGTTGATCATCCGGTCGATGGAGGGGCCCTGTTGGATCTGCTATTGCTCACCGTCGACCCCAATCCGGAGTCGGTGCTGCCGTCGCTGTCGCTGCTTCCTCACACCGTGCGGACGGCGCCGACCGAGGTTTCCTCCCTTCTTGAGACCGGCAGTGCCGACGTGGCGATCGTCGACGCCCGAACCGATCTGGCGGCCGCCCGCGGCCTATGTCGCCTGCTCGGTACCACCGGTGCCTCAGTGCCGGTCGTGGCGGTGATCAACGAGGGCGGCTTGATCGCCGTCAACGTGGAGTGGGGGCTCGACGAGATCCTGTTGCCCAGCACCGGACCGGCAGAGATCGATGCACGGCTGCGTCTGCTGACCGGACGGCGCGGCATCGCGGCCGGGCAGGAGAACGCAGGAAAGATCAGCCTGGGGGAGTTGGTGATCGACGAGGGCACCTACACTGCACGGCTGCGCGGCCGGCCGCTGGACTTGACGTACAAGGAATTCGAGCTGCTGAAGTACCTCGCGCAGCACGCGGGCCGGGTGTTCACGCGGGCGCAATTGTTGCAGGAGGTCTGGGGATACGACTTCTTCGGCGGCACCCGGACAGTGGACGTCCACGTGCGGCGACTGCGTGCGAAACTCGGCCCCGAGTACGAGTCGCTGATCGGCACGGTTCGCAACGTCGGTTACAAAGCTGTTCGGCCGGCGCGCGGGCGAGTTCCCTCGAATGCGGACGTCGAGGAGGATCCGGATGACGGCGCCGACTTCGACGGTGCGGGCCGCATCGTCGAAGTCGGCGCCGATCCGCTGCGCAGTCCGTGAACGGAATCGTGGCGGCTTATGAGATGTCCGCCCAACAACAGCATGAAGTCGTTGAGTTGATAGGTGCGGTAACGCAGTTCGATGGCGTCGCACCGGTCGGCGAGCAGGTCCTGCTCGAGCTGGGGCAGCGGCGAACACAACATTTGCTCGCCGTTGACGATGCCGGACACCTGACGGGCTACCTCAATCTGAGCGCCGAGATGGCTGAGTTGACGGTGCGCCCGGACCGCCGCAGGCGGGGTGTGGGGACGGCGCTGATCCGGGCCGCCCTGGACAGAAGCGGCGGCCGCAGCCGGTTCTGGGCGCACGGCACCCTGACGCCGGCCCGCTTGACGGCTGCGGCCCTTGGCCTGGTCGCGGTGCGGAAACTCGTCCAGATGCGGCGTTCGCTTCGGGATCTACCCGAGGCGGGCGTCGGCGATGGAGTACATATCCGCCCCTATGCGGGTGCCGCTGACGACCCAGAGTTGTTGCGTGTCAACAATGCCGCATTCGCATGGCATCCCGAGCAGGGCGGATGGACGCAGGACCACATCGACCAGCGGCGGCGGCAGCCGTGGTTCGATCCGGAAGGGCTCCTTCTGGCCTTGAGCGAGGACGGCCGGCTGCTGGGCTTCCATTGGACAAAGGTGCATGGCGACGCAGCTGCAGGCCTGGGCGAGGTGTACGTCGTGGCAGTCGATCCGGCGGCCCAGGGGCGGGGGCTGGGCCGCACGCTGACCGCGGTCGGTATGCGCGTGTTGGCTCAGCGACTTGCGGACCCCCCCGACCCGGTAGTGATGCTCTACGTCGAAGCGGACAATCACGCCGCGATTCACACATACGAAGGGCTCGGCTTCGCGGTGTGCAGTGTGGACACGGCGTTTGCTTCGCCCTGCTCGGGCGGCGTCGCACCGCCGGGCTGACGGCTGACGGCGGCGGCTGAGGCCACCGCTGTCGAGGTTGCGCAGGATCTTCGCTGCTTGCGCAGGCTCCAGCGCCGAGGAAGATCAGCCAGAGCAGTACAGGACGGCAGGACATGATTGCCGAACTCAAACAAGACTTCACCATCGTGATCGTGACGCACAACATGCAGCAGGCAACGGAGGACTACATTTCCGGCCGGTTCGGCTGAATCGGTTTCAGTTGTCTTCGAGATCGTCGTCGGGGAACACACCGGTGACCTGGAAGATCACTCGCCGGGCCACTTCGACGGCATGGTCGGCGAACCTTTCGTAGAATCGGCCCAGCAACGTCACGTCGACCGCCGCGGCCACCCCGTGTTTCCAGTCGCGGTCCATCAGCACCGTGAACAGGTGACGGTGCAGGTCGTCCATGGCGTCGTCTTCTTCGCGAATCCGTGCGGCCTTGTCCGGATCCCGGGAAATCAGCACCTCTTGAGTGCTGGTACTCAATTCGACTGCCAAACGTCCCATTTCGGCGAAGTAGCCATTGACCTCTTCGGGCAGCGCGTGTAGTGGGTGGCGCCGTCGGGCGATCTTGGCAACGTGCAGAGCCAGCGCTCCCATCCGGTCGATGTCGGCGACATTCTGGATTGAACCCACGATCGAACGCAGGTCGCTGGCCACCGGAGCTTGCAGTGCCTGCAGCATGAATGCCTTCTCCTCGGCGCGGCGAGTCATAGCGGTCATCTGGTCGTGATCGGTGATCACCTGCTCGGCAAGGACGAGGTCGGCCTGCAGCAGCGCCTGGGTAGCCTGTTCCATGGCCCTCCCCGACAGCCCGCACATCTCTCCGAGAAGTTCGGTCAGCGCGGTGAGCTGCTCCTGGTACGCGGTTCGCATGCGACCAAGGCTACGTTGCCCGCCCCTGTTCCGTCATCGCGATATTGTCGGGCGATCGTCGAGTGGGTCACTCGCAGGTGGCGTCGGCGCCGTTGGTCACCGTCAGATCCTTCGGCAGTTCGGTCGCCGTGGTGTCGGTCGAATGCGTGATACGGACGACGGTCGGCGATCCGCGCGGGGGAGGTGATTTGACGACGTCGAAGTCCGGGCCCAGTACGACATGGACCACCTGTCCCATGCCGGCGACCCGCTGGATATGAGGATTTCCCAACGTGGCCGCCACGGTCACGGCGGCCTGTTCGTTGCCGGACGAGTAGATCACCGTCGTCGACGACAACGATTCCGGGTAGTCATCCGGAGCGTCCACGGTGAAGCCATGGTTCTGGAATTCCGTACTCGCGAAGGCGCCCAGCCCACCCTGAGCGGTCGAGTTGGACACATGCACGCTGACATCCTCCGGCGCGGCGGTTACCGCGTTGACAACCTCGGTGGTCGGTATCGACGATGCCCGCGTCGTCGTGGTTGATTGGCCGGCCTTTGCGGATGTGGGTTCGGTCGTTGTCGTCGACGACGTAGTGGTGACCGGGGTAATGGTTTCGTTGTTGTCGTTCTCGCCGGGCAGTGGGTCGTCGTCGATGACCGCGTCGAAGAGTGCGCGAATGGCCTGGCTGTCGGCGACCTCGTTGCCGTCTTCGTCGGTGATGCCGGTGGTCGGCATTGTAACGAACGACACACGCCCGGCTGACACACCCTGGATCGACTGGCCCAGGTCGACAAGGTCCTTGGTTTCGATGTTGTCGACGTAGCTGTCATTGATGAACATGTTGACTACCGAGTTCAACTTGCTGAGCGAGAAGAAGGTGTCTTTGGAAATCAGCGACCTCAGCAGTGACGAAAGGAACATCTGCTGGCGCTTGATGCGACCGTAGTCGCCGTTGTACTCGGAGGTGACTTGCCGGGCCCGGACGTAGTTGAGCGCAGTGTGGCCGTCGATGATCTGACGCCCGGCGGTGGGCAGCACGGTGCCCAGTTCGTAGTCCTTCAACGGGGTGGTGCTGCACACCTCGACACCGCCAAGTGCATCGACCATCTTGGAAAAGCCCACGAAGTCGATCGCCATGAACCGGTTGATGGACAGCCCCGAGATCTTCTGGATCACTTTGACGAGGCATTTCGGTCCACCGAACGCGTAGGCCGAGTTCAGCTTCGTCTCGGTGTAGACCTGGTCCGGACCGTAGGTCTGGCTTTGGTCGTCCCAGACCGGCCCGTACTCGCCACTGCGCGCGTCCCAGGCCCTGCATTTCATCGGTGTAATGGCGGTGTCTCGTGGGAACGACACCCCAACGACGCGTTTTCGGCTCGCCGGGATGTTGACCAGCATCACCGTGTCCGAACGCGCGCCCTCGGCAGCGTCGGTGTCGCCGGCGCCCATCTCGGAGTTCTCGCCCAGGCGGCTGTCAACTCCGACGATCAGGAAATTCTCATCACCGAACTGGGCTTTGGCATCGACGATGTCACGGGACTGCGGGTCCAGCGCCGCGACAGTGTTCAGCTTCTTGTTCTTCGTCGCAGTCCACTGCCACGCCCCGCCCGTCAGTACAAGGGCGAAGACCGCCATGAATGCGGCGACCACGCGCCCGGCGAGAATCGCTTTGCGGTGTCGCCGCCCTGAGGCAGCCCCTCCCCGGATCGCGCGCCCCGGTGCCATTCGGTCGCCAAGGTCGACGCCGGCCCGTATCGCGGGACCGGCCGCGCTGTCCTCGGTGTTGGCCTCGGTATATGCCGGGGTATTGGCCGGTTGGTTCCCCCGCAGGAAACCGAGATCGGGGAGCTCGGATACATATGCCGATGACACCGGAACCGTCGGCGGATCGGTGTCCTCCGGGTGGGCGTGAGCAGCAGGTCGACCCCCCGATTCGGTGGGCGCCCGCTGCAAGACCTCCGGGACGCCACCGGTGAGCCGCGCGAAGAGGTCGGCAACGGAAACGCCGTCGGTGTGGTTGCCGTGACCAGAATCGGCCTCCTCCCCGTATTCGCCGGACTCTTCGTGGGCATCCGGGGAAGCCTGCTCCTCTTCCCCTGGCGCGGCGCCCGGCGCGGGCCGGGCTGGTAGGGCAATCCCGTCGTCGGCATCGCCGTCCTCGGGCGTGGAATCGCCAGGAGTGGCGAGATCGCCGTCACTCAATGTCGTTTCCCGCCTTCGCTGATCGATGCCGCGCCTCGTTGCGTCGGGCTTGCTCAGTACCGACCGTCGGCGGCGGATGGCCTTCGCGCCGGTTTGCCGCCTATCTCCTCTATTTCCGGTAAGTCCGGGTCGGTATTGCTTGTCAGTCCGCGTCTAACGTGAATTAGAACAGGTTCAGATGGTACTCAGGCAAGCTGAGAGATCTGTTGAGATCGTCCGCAATCAGCCACCGGAGTGCATAACGTCTGCCTCAGACGGCACTGTGCAATCGTCAGGATCGATCAGCCAGCCGTCGGGAAGGACCACCGAGGCCGACGACCCCTGCCGACCGCGCGGCCCCGTCGCAGCTGCGGGGAATGGAATGGAAGGGTCCAATTGGTCGAGCAGTCGGACCAGTTCACCCATCGTCTTCACGAGCGCCAATGCTCGTCTCAGGTCGGCGCCCGCGGGAAATCCGTGCAGATACCACGCGATGTGCTTGCGGATATCCCGCATTCCCTTTTCTTCACCGAAATGGGCGGCCAGCAGCGTGCCATGCCGGCGCACGATGTCGGCCACCTCACCCAGGGACGGGGGCACCGGCGCCGCGGCGCCGGTGAACGAGGCTGACAACTCCGCGAACAACCACGGACGTCCCAGGCACCCGCGGCCGATCACGACGCCGTCACAGCCCGTAGTGGCCATCATGGCCAAGGCGTCGGCGGGGTCGAAGATGTCGCCGTTACCGAGTACCGGGATGGTGGTGACATGCTGTTTGAGCTGGGCAATCTGTCCCCAATCGGCACTCCCCGAGTACCGTTGGGCCGCGGTGCGGGCGTGGAGGGCAACCGCCGCCGCGCCCTCCTGCTCGGCGATGTGGCCCGCGTCGAGGTGGGTGCGGTGCGTGTCGTCGATACCGATGCGAAACTTCACTGTGACGGGTATCTGCGTGCCCTCTGTCGCGCGCACCGCGGATGCCACGATCCGTCCGAAAAGCCGGCGCTTGAATGGCAGCGCCGCGCCGCCACCACGTCGGGTGACTTTGGGTACCGGGCAGCCGAAATTCATGTCGATATGGTCGGCGAGGTTTTCGTCGACGATCATTTTCGTCGCCGCATAAGTGATATCGGGGTCTACCGTATAGAGCTGCAGTGAGCGTGGCGATTCCTCGGCCGCGAACGTCGTCATATGCATGGTGGTCGGATGGCGCTCGAGCAGCGCGCGAGCGGTGACCATCTCACATACGTAAAGGCCACTGACCGTGCCGACCTTCTCCTGCTCGAGTTGCCGACACAACATGCGGAATGCGACATTCGTCACGCCGGCCATGGGTGCCAGCACCACAGGACTGGCGAGTGCGAACGGCCCGATCCGCAGCGCGGGTCGGGCCGGTGCGGCGCGTTCGGTTGTCTGGGTCACGAACCTGCTGATGACGACACCAGGAGGTTCTTCCTGGCCTTCTTCGCGGCGACCTGGTGTTCCCGTTCCAGCCGGCGCTGCTTGGCCAGCTCGAACTTGTCACAGGCATCCTCGAGTTCCTCGATGAGCAGGCCTAGGTCGTCGCGCAGTTCGGCGGCCTCGCCGGTGAAGTCGTCCCGCTCGAAGATGCGCCACTTCTTCAGGACGGGCATCACGACGTCGTCCAGGTGGATGCGCGGGTCATACACCCCGCCGACGGCGATGATCACGGCCTTGCGCCGGAACTGGGGCACTGTGAAGCCAGGCATCCTGAAGTTCCGCAGCACGCGGTGCAGGGACTTCATCGCCTGGTTGGGGCAGATGTCCAGGCCGGCAGCCGACACATCCCGGTAAAAGATCATGTGCAGGTTCTCGTCGGCGGAGATGCGCTGCAGCAGTTGGTCGGCGACCGGCTCGTCGCATGCCTTGCCGGTGTTGCGGTGAGAGACGCGGGTGGCCAACTCCTGGAACGAGACGTACATCACCGAGTCGAACAGACTCCCGGCGAAGAGGTCACCCTGCTGGTTTTGGCCAGGGGAGAAGCCGCGGGTGACCTGCTCCATGCGGGTCACCTCCAACTCGACGGGGTCGATGGAACGGGTGACCAGCAGATAGTCGCGCAGCGCGATGCCGTGCCGGTTCTCCTCCGCGGTCCAGCGGTTCACCCAGAACCCCCACGGGCCGTCCATGTGGAAGTTCATCGCGATCTCGCGGTGATAGGACGGCAAATTGTCCTCGGTCAACAGGTTCTGCACCATGGCCACTTGGGCCACCTCGGACAGCTTGGACTGTTCTGGGTCCCAGTCCTGGCCGCCGAGCGCATAGAAGTTCTTCCCGTCCGACCACGGTATGTAGTCGTGTGGGTTCCAGTCCTTGCACATCTTCATATGGCGGTTGATGCTCTGCTCAACCACCGGCTCTAACTCGTGTAAAAGCTGCAGGTCGGTCAGGTCCTTCGACATCGGGCCTCCCAGTTATCTGTACCTGTTGGTAGCAGTCAATATATCTGTGTATCGCGGTACCAAACAAGTCGGTCCGACGGCGTGTCGATGGCCGGTGCGTTACCAGGTCGGGGGCGGTACTATTTCGTCGTCGCCGCGATGTACGTGAATCGCCACGCATTTCGGCACCGTGAATTTCGCATTGGAGGCGGTTATGAGACTGGTGATTGCCGGTGCGGGCGCACTGGCGGCAGCCGGAACGGCGATGGTCCTCGGTGCCGGTGTGGCGTTGGCCGGCGGCCCAGACGATTACGCAGGTAAAACATACTCGGAGGCGACCAAAAAGGCCGGTGAGAGTGGCCTGACGCCGGTCGTCATGTCGCGGGTCGGCGGTCCCCTCACCAAAACGGGGGGCAAGGAAACCGACGGCGAGTGCGTTGTCGAGCGGTCGCAGGTTTCCAGCTCCTTGAATGAGTACTGGAGCCACCAGGGCGGCAGAGTCCTGCTGTATTTGAACTGCGGAAACCATGTCGCCAGCCCCGGCCGGGCCGGTAATTCGGCCGCCAGTCCGGAAGGGCGTGCCGAGCTTGCCAGGTTGGCCCAGGAGCGGGCCAAGAGGGCTGCGCAGCTAGCCGCGCAACAGGCGCAGGCGCAGGCTGCATCGGCCGAAGCCGAGTAACCGCCACATCAGCCCACACCGGCTTGGGTGAGCAGCATCCCCACGCAGTAGTCGATGAACTGCTCGCGGCTGGCGGTGAGGCATCCGTCAAGGTAGGCACTGAACAGTGCAGTGAGTCCTCCGATCAGGCCGGTCGCCGCCATCTTCTGCACCGCAGGATCACTGATGGCGGTGAGCTTGCGTTGCACCAACTCGATGAAGTTGGGCATCCATTCCGCGCCCGACCGGACCAGCACGGGCTCGGCCGCCGGAGCCAGTAGCAACGCGCGGCCGCTCATCGGATCGTCGACCATCATGGTGACGAATCGTTCGACGGCTTCTCTGGGAGTGCTCGCCGATGCCAGCACTGTCATCGCCCGCGTGCATACATCGTCGTAGATCGCTCGGACGAATTCATCGCGGTCGCTGAAGCTTTCGTAGAAATAACGTTCGGTCAGCGCGGCGCGGCGGCATACCGCCCGCACAGTCACCTGGGGACCGTTGAGGTCGCCGAGGAGCTGGGCGCCGGCCGCGAGTAGCGCCTCTCGGCGACGGGTCACGCGGTCCTCGATCGGCACGCCGGTCCAGCGACCGCGATGTTGGCCGGTAGCCACCGTGCACCTAGTGTCTGCCACGAAAGCGGCTGTAGTCAGTTCGTTCCCCAACCCGAACGTGCATTGGCAAAAGATACGCCTGACCCGTGGAAAGCGGCTGGGCCTACTACGGTGATCGCTATGTTCGCCCCCGAACTGCTCGGCGGCCGGTATGCGTTGCGGGGCGTATTGGGTCGAGGCGGAATGGCTGAGGTCCGCGAAGGGGTAGACACCGAGACCAACCAAGTCGTGGCGATCAAGCTTCTCTACCCTGGCTTCGACAGCCATCTGGATTATCTGCGTCGATTCTGGGCAGAGGCGCAGTCGGCGGTTTCGCTGCGCCACCCGAACATTGTCACGGTCTATGGAGTCGGCGAGCACAACGGCGCACCGTTCATCGTGATGGAACGATTGCCCGGCTGGAGCCTCGCGGACCTGATCAGGCAGGGTCCGTTGCCTTCGGCATATGTGCGCGCGATGCTCAGCGATGTGCTGGCTGCACTGGCCGTCGCTCATGCGGCAGGCATACTGCACAGGGATATCAAGCCGGCGAACATTCTGTTCACCGAAACGGGGGTCGCCCGTGTTGCCGACTTCGGATTGGCCAAAGGACCGCACACCCACCACACCGAAGTAGGCCGCATCATGGGCACGATGGCCTATATGAGCCCCGAACGGTTGGCGGGACAGCCGGCAACGGTGGCTGACGACCTTTACGCAGTGGGCGTCGTCGGGTATGAAGCGCTGACGGGCCGGCCCGCGTTTCCCGAGGAAAACCTGGTGGCATTGGCCGCTGCGATTACGTCAAATCCGCCACCGCGGCTTTCATTGCGGGCGGACGTCGATACGCGACTGGCGGCTGTGGTGGACCGCGCGATGATGGGACACCCGTCCGACAGATTCCCCAGTGCCGAGGTGATGCGGGCCGAACTCAACGCTGTCGGCGGAGATCCTGCGATGAATCCGATCCGAGTGATGGGCCCAACGATCCGGTGGTCGAGGGTACCGCCCACCCCGTTGCCGGTGGACGTGCCGCCGCCGGTGGGTCGGGGCAGGCGAAAATCGCTGTTGGTGGCCTTCGTCGTCGCGTTCCTGATGGCATTGATCGTTGGGGCCTTTGTGCTCGCTCTCTTCGTCGCCGCACACTGGGCTCACATCCTTCAACACGGGCGCCCAGGGGTGTACCCCATCGCGTCTGCTGGTACCGGCGATGCCTTGTTGGCCATTCGTAGGTAACCGGTTTCGGCGATGCTCGGCGTGATCCGCATGCTTCAAAATCGATTGAAACACCTGGCTCAGCTAGCCGCGGAGGGCGGCATCGTTGCTCCACTCCTCGTTCTGTCGGCTGCGTTGGTGAATTGTGACGAATCTCACTTCGACCTGGGCGGGATATGCCAGAGTGATCTTGGGGCAAGCCCCCCGGTCTGGGGCCAATCGCGTCTCGTCCGTGGCAGACAGCAGGAGGCATGGTGGTCAACGTTGACAAATCAAGTTCGCCGCAACAATTCATAAACGTCGTCGACAACGTGGTGGAGCGTCCGTACACGGTCCAGCGACTCGTGGAGACCCCCATCGAGAGGGTCATTGACAAGCCGGTCACGATGGAGCGGATCATCGAGCGCCTTGTTGTCGACACCATTGACAAGGTGGTTGATAGGCCGGCAAGCGTGAGCCGCATGGTCGAGCGCCCCGTTGTGACGGTTGTCGACACCGTGGTGGACAAGCCGGTGCGGGTGGAACGCGCGGTGGAGCGCCCGGTTGTCAGTGTTCACGACAACGTGGTCGACAAGCCGGTGACGATTGGCCGTCTGGTCGAGAAGCCGGTCGTCAATGTCGTCGACCAGGTCGTCGATCGGCCGGTGGATGTGCGGCGGTTGGTTGAGCGGCCCGTGGTGAATGTGGTCGACAATGTGGTGGATCGGCCGGTGGATGTGCGGCGGTTGGTTGAGCGGCCCGTGGTGAATGTGGTCGACAATGTGGTGGATCGGCCGGTGGATGTGCGGCGGTTGGTTGAGCGGCCCGTGGTGAATGTGGTCGACAATGTGGTGGATCGGCCGGTGGATGTGCGGCGGTTGGTTGAGCGGCCCGTGGTGAATGTGGTCGACAATGTGGTGGATCGGCCGGTGGATGTGCAGCGGTTGGTTGAGCGACCCATCGTCAATATCGTGGACAAGATTGTCGACCGTCCCGCCGATGTGCAGCGGCTCGTCGAGAAGCTCGTTGTGACGATCGTCGACAGGGTCCAGGAGCGTCCGGCCCAAATCCAACGGTTAGTCGAGAAGCTCATCGTCGACATCCAGGACAGCGTGGTCGACAAGCCGGTCACGGTGCAGCGATTGGTCGAACGTCCGGTCGTTGAGATCGTCGACAAGATCGTGGACATACCGGTACAGCGCATCGTCGAGCGGGTCGTCGAGAGGCCGGTTGAAAGGATTATCGAACGGGTCGTCGAAAAGCCGGTCGAGAGGATCGTCGAGAAGATCATCGAGATTCCCGTCGAGAAGATCGTCTACAAGACGGTGGAGAAGCCAGTCGAGCGGATCGTGGAAGTCACGGTCGAGAAGCCGATTGTCAAGATTGTGGAGGTTCCACGCGAGGTCGTGGTCGAAAAGATCGTCGAGAAGCCCGTGGAGAAGATCGTCGAGCGGGTGGTCGAGCGGGTGGTCGAGAAGCCGCATGTGATCGAGAAGGTGGTTGAGCGGCCGGTCGATCGGGTGGTCGAGCGGGTGGTCGAGAAGCCGCATGTGATCGAGAAGGTGGTTGAGCGGCCGGTCGATCGGGTGGTCGAGCGGGTGGTCGAGAAGCCGCATGTGATCGAGAAGGTGGTTGAGCGGCCGGTCGATCGGGTGGTCGAGCGGGTGGTCGAGAAGCCGCATGTGATCGAGAAGGTGGTTGAGCGGCCGGTCGATCGGGTGGTCGAGCGGGTGGTCGAGATGCCGCATGTGATCGAGAAGGTGGTTGAGCGGCCGGTCGATCGGGTGGTCGAGAAGGTGATCGAGAAGCCGCATGTGATCGAGAAGGTGGTTGAGCGGCCGGTCGATCGGGTGGTCGAGAAGGTCGTCGAGATGCCCAACGTGATCGAGAAGGTGGTTGAGCGGCCGGTCGATCGGGTGGTCGAGAAGGTGGTCGAGATGCCCAACGTGATCGAGAAGGTGGTTGAGCGGCCGGTCGATCGGGTGGTCGAGAAGGTCGTCGAGAAGCCCAACGTGATCGAGAAGGTCGTCGAAAAGCTTGTCGACCGAATCATCGAGCGCACCGTCGAGAAGCCCAACGTGATTGAAAAGGTCGTCGAGAAGCCGGTCGATCGGGTGGTCGAGAAGGTCATCGAGCGGCCGCACATCGTCGAAAAGCTCATCGAGAAGCCCGTCGAACGCATCCTCGAAAAGATGGTGCAGACACCGGTCCTGGTCGAGAAGATCGTCGAGAAGAAGGTCAACCATGTAACCGAGCGGATCGTGGAGAAGCCGGTCGAGAGGATCGTGGAGAAGATCATCGAGAAGCCGGTCTATCGCGAGGTCGAGCGGATCGTCGAGAAGCCCGTGGAGAAGATCATTGAGGTGATCGTCGAAAAGCCGGTGATCGTTCAGAAGTTCGTGGAGCGACCGGTCGAGACGATCGTCGAGACGTCGGAGACAACGCGGGTCGTTACACACGAGGCGGTCGGCAAAGTGACCGACGTCAAGGCCAGGTTCATCGAACATGGCATCCGCGAGACGGAGTGGGTGGAGCGTCAGACCGGCGAGCATCCGGAGGACAACGTCGCCGGCGACGAGACTCCGGAGTTCCGCAGGTTCATGCACGAGCAAGGCCCGCGGCACGTGCGTCCGGTCGATCCGAAACACCCGAACCGGTGACCTGATGAGGCCTTCCCGGGCCGCCGGAAAATGAGCAACTTCCTGCGGCCCGGGATTCTCTCTAGATCAAACTGTTCGCCCCCTGTCCTACGACAAAGGAGTTTTTTGGTGGTGCCAACCCATCAGCACGCCAGTAGATTCACACATCGACCCTGGCGCATACCTGGAGTCGTCATGGCAATCGGCAGTGCGGCCGCGGTGGGCATGAGCCTGCTTTTGGGCACTCCGAGCGCCCTGGCGACTCCGTCCGATGACGCGGTCGCCGCGATCCATGACCGTTACAGCGCGTTCGGCGGAGCCAGTTCGTTGCTCGGAACACCCGTAGGTGGGGCCGTCGACATCGAGGACGGCGCCCGGCAGGACTACACAGGGGGTGCCATCTTCTACTCGGAGGAGTCCGGCGCCCATGTGATGTACGGCGCAATACTGGACAGGTTCCGTGCGCTGGGCGGCCCGGAGGGCAGTGGCCTGGGCTTCCCGACGAACGATGAGAGCGACGCCGGTGACGGAGTGGGCCGCTACAACGACTTCTCGCGGCCCGCGGGCGCATCGATCTACTGGAATCCGGCGAACGGTGCCTGGGTGATCAGCGGCAAGGTACTTGAGGCCTGGCGGAACAGCGGAGGCGCCAGAGGCCCGTTCGGGTACCCGGTCTCCGACCTCACCGAGAGCAATGGAGTGAGCGCGGTCAAGTTTGTCGGACCTCAGGGAACCGAGATCCGTTGGTCCGATTCGATCGGGTTGGCGACCGTGCCACCGGATCTGGCCGCGTCGATTCCTGCCCTCAGTGCCAACGCCCCGACCACGATTGCAGGGGCAACCACCGTAGAAGGGACGACGTCCGTGGTTACCCCGGAAACTCCGCTGAGCGCGCCATCCGTCGACGTGTCGACTCCGAAGGGATTCAAATGGTGGCCGGTGGTAATCGGCCTGGCGATAGCAGCGCTGCTGGCGGGACTGCTGGCAATGCTGGGCCGTAGGCGCCGCGCCGTCCCGGCGGTGCGGACAGTGGAGACGGTTCTTCCTCCGAAGCGGATCGTGGAGCCGCCACGGCCAGAGGTGAGGGCGCCGGTGCCTCCGCCTCCGCCGCCACCTCCAGCGCCGCCGAAGCCGGTGGTGCCTCATGTGGTCGCCCCAAAGCCGCCGGAACCGCCCCGGCCCGTGATCGAGGAGAAGGTCGTACCGCCATCGGCACCACGCCACCTGGCTCCGCCGCCGGCAGCACCGGCTCCGCCTCCGGCAACGTTGGTCGGCGATGTCGTGGAGCACGAGGCGCCGCCACTCGTGGTCAATTACGACCCCACGCCCAAGTCGGGTCCCATCGAGATCACGTATGAAAACAACGCTGTGGGTGAGGACCAGGAGAGCCGTCAAGACAAAAGCGACTCGATCGACTGACAGCCGAGAAGCCGGTGTCGGGTGGAATATCCGCCCGACACCGGCTTTCGCTTGCGTTTGGGTGGTGGTCTGGCTTCGTGCCCCCAGCAGGACTCGAACCTGCGACCTGCGGATTAAAAGTCCGTAGCTCTACCAACTGAGCTATAGGGGCGTGAGGAATCAGGATAGCCGAGGTGTCGAAGCGTCCGAAGCAGAAGGTGCCGGGACCCGCTGGGCGGAATTCCGGGTTCCTTCACCGCTCGGCTCGCGTTTGGGGATTGGGGTCGAAGTGCCCTAAGCTAACGAGGCTCCCAACGCAATGGCGTTGCGAGTACCCCGGAGAGATTCGGCTGGCCCCCTTCGTCTAGCGGCCTAGGACGCCGCCCTTTCAAGGCGGTAGCGCGGGTTCGAATCCCGTAGGGGGTACGCGTGACGATGCTTATGTCGGGACAACGAGCATTGCATCCAGGTAAAGCAAGGCCCTGTGGCGCAGTTGGTTAGCGCGCCGCCCTGTCACGGCGGAGGTCGCGGGTTCGAGTCCCGTCAGGGTCGCCGTCAATGGCGAGGCACTTCTGGTTTCGATCGGCGTGCCGCCTGGCCAGGTAGCTCAGTCGGTACGAGCGTCCGCCTGAAAAGCGGAAGGTCGCCGGTTCGATCCCGGCCCTGGCCACCATCTTTGACCTGCATAGACACGGATTATGCACTCGGTTGTTGGTTTGATTCGTCCGGTTCTTGTCCGGTCTTCGGTGTGTGAACCTCAGTCGCGTGAAGCTGATCGAGGTTGGTTGCCACCTGGTCCAGCTCGTCGGCGTAGAGGTCGCTGTAGATGTTCGCGGTGACGGTCGGCGTCGAGTGGCCCATGGTTTTCTGCACGTAGCGCAGGTCAGCGCCGGATTTGCGGGCCAGGCTGGCGTAGGTGTGGCGTAGCTCGTGAATGGTCAGCGGTGCCAGGTGCGTCTTCTTGAGGACTTTGTTCCAGTGCGTGTGCCTGCGCCAGTTGTTGGACCGCAGCATTGCTCCGTTGGGTGAGGTGACGGCAGGCTCGTCGGGAGCGCGGCCGGCGATGCGCCGTTCGAAGATGTCGACGACGACTTGCGGGAGCGGGATGGTTCGGATGCCGGCGCGGGTCTTCGGAGGCCCGATGACGATCCGGCCTTCGACTTCGGGTGCGGCCCGTCGGACGTAGAGGCGGCGGGCGACGAGGTCGATGTCCTTGACGCGGAGGCCGACGAGTTCGGACCAGCGCAGGCCGGTGTAGGCGAGGACGGTCACGACGTCGCCCTGGTCGCCGCACGCGGTGGCGAGTGTCTGGACTTCCTGCGCGGTCAGGTAGCGGTGACGTTCCCGCTCGGGAATGCGGCCCGCTGAGACGCCAAGCGCGGGGTTGCGGTGGATACGGCCATCCTGGTGGGCCACGTCGAGAATCGAACGCAGGAGTCGCAGCGTCGATACCTTCGCCCACGGCCCGACCGTCAGGCCGTCGACGAACGCCTGGACGTCGGCGCGGGCGATCTCGTCGACGGGCATATGGCCGAACCGCGGCGCGATACGCAGTTCCCAGTGCTGGGTGTAGCCGCTCCAGGTCTTCGGCGACACCGCGGGCTTCTTGGAATCGGAGAACTGCGTCCAAACCCGGTTCAGCGGTGTGCGGCCGAGGCGCGGATCGAATCGACGTGCGCCGAGCGCGGCTTCATTGTCACGTTCGGATTTGAATGCCTTCGCCTCGCGCAGGGTCGGGAACGTGGCCGACGTTTCGACCCAGCCTGACGACGCTGTCGGGTCGCGGACCAGGTAGCGCACTTGGTAGCGAGGCTCCCCCGCCGCGTTGAGGCGCTTTCGGATGCCGCGTGGGGTGTTGCCGGCCATTACCGACGCACCTGCTTCAGCCAGGACCGGACTTCGGCGCAGTCCCAGCGGCGCACCCGCTCTGACAACGTGTAGCAGGGCGGGCCGATCTGCTCGCCGGTCGTTTCGCGGATCGCCGCCCAGCGGTTGAGCGTCGCGGCCGAGACGCCGAGCAGCGCCGACACCTGCTCTGCGGTCAGCAGCTCAGGGAAGTTGCCTGCGGCGACGAGAGCCTCCCGGAGGCCGTGAGTGACCATCGCTTCACCTCGCTGCGGTGGCATGCGTCGGGGATCGGAGGATTCGAACCAGGCGCGCGTGCGCGGCAACCCGGCATCGGCGTCGGACTTGCCCGCCGGTGATTCCCCAGAGGTCGAATGCCCACCGTTCCAGTGCGGAGATCGTTGTCTCGCCGCATCGCTGGAGTTCGGCGTCGTCGCCCAGGACCAGAGCGGTGCCGAGGACTTCGCCGCAGGACCATAGATGCCGGTACTCGTCCCATCCGTGTCTGCGGACGAGGTTGGCGCGGTGGATCAGATCATCTGCATGCCGCGCCAATTGATCCTGGTCGGGTGGTTCGAAGAGGGACCAGTCGTCAATCATTGCGCTGTCCTCTTCCGGTGGTGCGCTGTCCGTCCGTATTGCTTTGCAGTGGAGCGGATTTGGTCATCAGTCCAGAAGTCGGATCGCACTCTGGTTACTTGGCCGTCCTCGGCGATGACGTAGCCGGTGCCCGGTCTATCGGGGCTGATCCGGTGTGCGGGTGCGGCATCGGCCATCCCGTCGCCGAGGACCATCGTGACTTCGTCGCGGGAACGCAGTCGGAGCGCGATGGTCTGGGTGAACAGCCCCCGCATCGGCAGGACTTCTTTGCGGGGGTCTTGCAGGAACGCGGCCACGACGATTCCCAGGGCACGGCCTTTGGTGAGGATCCGCGACAACGAGGCAGCGGCTTCTTTGCGCAGAGCAGCGTCGCTCATGTACGCGGTCAATCCGGCCAGCTCGTCGATCAGCAGCACCACGAGGGGAGCGGACGTGGTCGGACTGTGTTCGCGGGTGTGACCTGCCATCGCGGTGCCGCGCTTGTCCATCAATTTCTCCAGCGCGGCAAGGGTTTCCACGGCATCGGCTTCGGTGGTGGCGATCTTGGTGAACAGACCGGAGCCGACCGACAATTCGATGCCGTATTTCAGGTCGATTCCGACCAGGTGAACCACGCCGGCGGCGATAGCGGGACCGAGCCCACCGGCGATGCCCCAGAAGACGGAGCCTTTGCCTGCACCTGAGCAGCCCACGGTGAGGGTGTGCCGGCCGCTCAACGGCAGGGTCCAGGCTGACCCGTTCTCGCATCGCCCGAGCGTGACTCGCGTGGTCGCAACTGCTGTCGGGGGAGCGGCGTTACCTACCGTGGACAACTGTTCTCGCATGACCAGTTCGATCCGAAGCGTCCCGGGGGAGACGACAACCGACCGCGCCGAGTGTGCGCCCGCAGCGTCGCGGATCGCTGGAACGGCGCGCTCCAAGTCTTCGACGGTCTGTCCCATCCTTGCCCGCACCGTCAGATGCAGGCTGGTGTCGGACACCTCTGTTCCCAACAGCTTTGGATGAAACCAGCGCGTCGACGTGACCTGCCGTCCTTCGTTGTCGCGGCGGGTGACCTGCTCGGAGGCAGACAAGCCGCAGCGCTTGCACAGCCGCTGCCATGAGACGTGTGCCCAGAGCCGCCAGCGCAGGAGCCGGGCAGGGGCGGCGAAGCGTTCCTCGTAGGTCTCCGGTGAGTGCAGCCGCCAGTAGATCAGAGCTGCCCGGCGATGATCGACGACGACCGCCACGCACAGGGCGAAGCTGGTCAGCAAGTGCAGCAGGTGGTCGAACCGCAGCGGGGTGTCGGGATCGATAGGTGCGTACGGGTCGGGGTTCATGCGGACTCCCGACCTGAGTTGCGTGGACGCCGCAGACGGCTTGCCCGGTGCCTTCATGTCCGTGGCTCGGAACGACCACGCGATCCGCGAGAAGTCGCCCGACGTTCGATGTACGGCAGGGCCGTCAGTCCCTCGAAAACCACGGGGGTGAACGGTGTTCCGCTGGAATTGGTGGGCGCAATGGGCTGCGCTGGTGCGGCGAACTTCACCGTCACCGTGCGACTGCGCTTCGGTGCGGTCGGATCGCCGTCGAGCACTTCGACCTGCCACATCGGTACGCCCGTGTCGCGGTCCCTCGCCTGTACGCGGTTCTCGCCCGAGGACTTGTCGAAGTCGATCATCGGCGTCACCTCTGACACGACGAACGCGCCGCACGAGAACACCTGGTCGTGCCCGATCTGGAGCCATTTGGGGATGGACATTGCTGAACCTTTCGAGTGGATTGGACTAGATGACTACTTAACCTAGTCGTCTAGAGGAGTAAGTCAAGCGTTGCGGCGCATTTGGTCGTTTCGCGAAGTTTCAGCGCGCTGAGAAGTCGTATTCGAGCAGGTAGGCGGATGCCACCTTCACTGTGTCGCACACTTCGACGGCCACGTCGTTGGTGTCGTAGGCCGTCCGAACCACTGTCAGGACGGGTACCCCTGCCGGGAGTTGCAAGGCGCGGCGTTCTTCGGGGGTGGGCATCCGCGCGCCGACTTCCTCGGTGAATCGGGCGAGGGTGTGGCCGGCCTCTTCGAGTCGCGCGTAGATGCCGCCAGGCCCGGTGTCGATCTGTTCGATCTTGGTGCCCTGGGCGAATGCGGCAGGAATGTACGAGATCGCCGTCTCGACTGGTCGGCCATCGGCGAGGTAGCGCCGTGATCGAACGACGACGTCGTCGTCTGTGGTCAATCGAAGACGTTCGGCAACAATAGAATTCGGCTTCTCACGCGTGACGGTGATGTTGTCGACCTGAGGCGTGTAGCCCGACTTCTCCGCTTCGACGGTGAACGCCGCCTTGCCGCTGGCGCGATGTCGCCGTGCGAACCGATCGGATGCGAGTCGCCGAATCGGGGGAGCGGGGCGCACGAACACGCCGCGACCGTGCTCGGAGATCACCAGTCCCTCCGAGCGCAGCTCCTGCACTGCCTGGCGGACTGTCATCCGGGCGACCCCGAAGTGGTCGATCAACGCGGCCTCGGACGGCAGGCGTTCCCCTGCGGCTAGCTGGCCAGAGCTGATCGCCTCACGCAACATGCCGGCGATCTGCCGATATGGCGGCTTATCGTCCGCCCGGTCGATCTGACCAAGTTGCAGCACCTGAGAGCCTTCCCTTACATGTCTAGACGACTAGTCTAGGGAAACGACACGTCCCATGTCACTACTGGAGTCCGGCCCAGAGGATGGAGTCTCGCATGGCAACCACACCGAAGCACTCGGTCAGTGTCGCCGGCATCGTGGTCCGCGACGACGGCCGCGTCCTGGTCATCAAGCGCGACGACAACGGCCATTGGGAGGCGCCCGGGCGGCGTCCTCGAACTCGATGAATCATTCGAGGCTGGCGTTCAGCGCGAGGTGCTGGAAGAGACCGGACTTGAGGTGACTGTCGAGCGGCTCACCGGCGTCTACAAGAACCTGACCCACGGAATCGTCGCGTTGGTGTACCGCTGTCGACCGGCCGGCGGTGAGCCTCACGCGACCGAGGAAGCGCGTGAAATCCGTTGGATGACAAAGGAAGAAGTGCAGTCGGCGATGACGCCTGCGTTCGGGGTGCGTGTCTTGGATGCGTTCGAGGAAGACGCCGCAGTCGCGGGCGCATGATGGTGTCGAACTTCAAGGCGGATAGGGTCGCGGAATCTACCTGGAGGCCTCGTTGCGGACTGTGAGCCCCACGGCGCTGTCACTTTCGCAAGCGTCGCAACGGAGACATCATCACCGCGTTCGATCCGAGCGATCGTCGGGCGAGACACCCGGCCTCGATGGCCGAGCTTCGTCTGAGACCAATTCCGTTCGCCGCGCGCCTCGCGAACAGCACGGCCAACTCCACCGAGGCGCTGGGGCGACTCGGTCACGGCTTCTCTGGGACTTAGCGCCGGCATTTGCCAAAGCTCGGGACTTGTATTGGGCGTGAAGCGTGTCCGTGGCGACGCGACGCAACCGTGACCGTGCCTAGAAGTCCTGATCCAACCGGCGCAGGATGGCGGCGGGACGTACGGCGACTAATCGGACCCCTCGGCGGCATCGGGCTTGAGGTCGATCAGGAACGCCCCGCGGTCGTGCAGCTGCGCCAGCAGAGACGCCTTGTTGGTCCGGGTCGGCTCGGCGTGCGGCAGGATCGCTCGCGCGACGGCCCGGAACAGCCAGTCGTGCTGCGCCACGTCGGGGAAGTAAAAGTCGCGGTCTTCGGTTATCGGGACGCGTTTGCGCGACCAACAGCAGCTGGAATTGCCTACTGGCGCCAAAGCCGTTGGACCGCACCGTTTTACCGCGGTACCGGGCTGTTATTGGCGGGCGGCTGCTGCACGACGCTGGCGCGCTTCAGCTGCGGTCATGTGCTTGCGCTATCCATGCACTCCCACTGCTTCCACGTGCCGGCAGGATAGGAGCGCAGCACCTCTCCGAGGTAGATGATCTCGAGGGTGCCCTCGTTCTCGTCGCCGCGCAGCCGCTCCACGTCGAGGTAGCGCGTGCCGGCGATGTGCTCCACCTCGCCGGAGCGTAACCACACCGTGACGGCTCCTCGCCCCAACATCAGGCACTCGGCGTAGTAGGTCGAGTCGCATTCCATCACCGACGTGGCCATCGGCCCCGACGCTGCGTAGAACCGCTCGGCTGCCGTGAGATATCACCGCTAGCCGTCACGCACACTAGCCTCGAATTTTCATGGGGCTGTGATCGGGGTGGTTGAAGTCGGTGTGGGCTGGTTGTGGGGTCTGATTGCGGTGGGTGGGCGTGAGAGATTGCCCGGTGTCGCGCCGGTGGGCGGGCTTCCTTGGGCCGGTGGGTCTTTCGTCTCGGCGGGTCATGGTTTTGGGGTTAGGTGAACGCGGCGCGGATGCGGTGCCAGGCGGTTGTGATCGGGGTGGCCCAGCGCCAGGTGGCGTCGAGCCGGAGCCGCAGTTGGCGGGCGCCGCGGGTGATGCGGGCGGCCACATGCAGCACCCGGTAGCGGAACGTGGCGATCTCGCAGCGGGCCAACTCGGGGTGGTCGGTGAAGCCGATGAGTTTGGTCCAGGCCACCAGATCGGTTGCCGCCAAAACGATTTCCAGCCAGGCGGCGTTGGCGTTGAAGGACTGGCAGGGCAGGTTGGCCAGTCCGGTCGCTTTGGCTTCGCGGATGCGGTCCTCCACGCGGGCGTGCTGACGATGCCGCAACTCCAGGCCGGCCAGCTGCCCCGGGATGACACCGGGCGCGGTGTCGGTGATGAACGCGGTGACCCGCATCCCGTCGGCGTCGGTGAACCGCAGCTGCGCACCGGGGTGCGGGCGTTCCTTGCGCAGGATCAGCCGGGTTCCGTCCGGCCACGCGGACAGATCCACCAGGTCGGTGGCCTCGGCCACCCACGCCCCATCGCGCAGCTCACTGCCCGACTCGATCGCCGGGTACCAGCAGTTGCCACGGTTGAGGGTGTCAACGGCGTCTTGCACCCGGGCATCGACCGGGTGGCCGAAGGAGAACCCGACCCCGTACGCCCGGCACGCCGCGGCGAAGGTGTGGGTGGCCCCGGCCGAGTCCGTGCGCACCAGCACCCGCGGCGCGTCGGGATTGTCAGGCTGGGGCCGCCAACCCTTCGGCAGCGACCCCAGCGCCTGCTCCAGGACCGTGACGTGGTCGGCGGCGGTGTTGCTGCCCGCGTTACCGGCCCGCAGCAGCCCGGCCAGCGCCTCGCCCCCGCCGATCTGCGGGCGATCCAAGAATGCCAGCAACGGGTGATGCCCGAAGGTCTTCTTCCAGGTCGGCGCCGCGTTCGCCTTGTTGTCGGAATGGTCGATGACCAGCGTGGCGTCGATGTCGATATGCAGCCATTCGCCCGGGGGCGGAGCGGCGCCGGCGGCCCACGCCGCCGCCCTGGCCGCCGCGCGGGCAGCGCGCACCCGCGGCAGACGGGTCGCGTCGATGCGCTGATCGACCAGCCGCCACATTGTGGTCGTCGACGCCTTCGCGCCGAAGGCATGCTCGCGGTCCCCGCACAGCTGCGCGACCCCGTCGATACAGTCCGCGCCGTCGGCCACCGCCGCGGCCAGATCGGCGAACACATCCCCGGGCGCATATACCCACGGACCCTGGTAGGTGTCGGCCAACGCCGCGGTGACCTGCGCCGATAACCCGGTCACGTCGGCCAGTTCACGCAACAGGCCCATCCCGGCATGCGACACCACACCATGACCGTCTGCCGACACTTTCACCCGCGCCGCCGCCACGATATTCTTCACCTGCGAAGTGCCTTCCCGCCAGCATTACGGAACCTTAGACAAGTCCCATCATGCCTTGCAGGACAGGCACTTTCGCTTATCTACACACCCCGGCTACCGAGTTTCGCGAAAAATCAAGGCTAGTCATGCCCGAAACGCTACTTCGAGATGGTGCAGGAGCCTCGGTGCGCGATCCGACGGTGACACCGCGGTTGGCTTTCTGCAGTTTAGGTGGTCACGTTCTTGTTGAGGAACGCTAGAAGCCGCTCCTCGGAGTCCCAGTCGAGGCCTTGTTCCTATGAAGTAGCCGACGACCCAGGCCGGACCGGACCCGGCGTCGGCTAGCCTCTGGCCGTGGACCCGCGTCATCGGGCCCACGTTGGTCTTGAAGTCGGCCCAGCCGTTGTTCCCGTACATCCTGAGTGACATCCTGAGTGCGCTGAGCGTCTTTTCGACCTCAGCTGGCGGGCCTGGCGTGATCGTTTGGGTCAGGACGTGCTTAGCGCCCACAGCAGCCACCCACCCCGCGAGCGTCGGATACCTGTTCCACGGAGTCACCTTCAGTCGCTGGCAATCTGATCCCGCCTGCCCGGGCACGGGTCATTTCGTCCGTGAGCCGACGAAAGTCGGCCCCCGGCACGAACTCGACATTGTCGGCTTCCGCCGCCTGTGACACAGCGGCATGGTCTTCCTCGGAGTACGGGCGGGGGAGCCATCGACACTCTGGTGGGTCACCGTGCGCGAACATGGTGGAACCTCAGATACCGGCGCAGCTTGGCGTGGAGAAAACCTCGCAGTTTGCGGGACCTGTGCTTCGTCCACGCCGTGTCGTCCGGCGGTGAGACGATCGCGCGATGGCGGCGGACGCAGGACGAGGCGGCTGGAGCTCATCGCCGACCGGATCAGTACGTGCCGGGAATGCCCCGAGATGAACGAGCCCGGGGTCACTGCTTCTGCACCGGGATATGGATCTCCGCACGCCCCCGTAGCCATCGTTGGGCAGTCCCTGTGCCGCAAGTGCATGGAGTCGGGGATCCCGTTCACCGGCGGCAGCGGGGCGTACATCGACCGGGTGCTGGAAATCGCCGGGCGGGAGAAGCGCGAACTGTTCATCACGAACGTGGTGCACTGCCACCCGCTCGACGACCGGCGATCGCACCCCTACGAGATCGAGAACTGCCTGCACTTCCTCCATGAGGAGTTGGGCGTTGTCGAACCGCGTCTGAGCATCGGGTTCGGCGAGACGCGGAGAAGGTGCTCTCGGCTCGCTACCCCGACGCGCGCCGCCTGCCGTGGCCGTTCGTCGACCCGCAACCGCAGGCCCGGGGCGACCTACCTGCTGTTCCCGTAGCACCCCGGCTCCCTGCGATTCAAGAAAGATGGCCAACCGGGCGTACTACTCGCCGACTCTCGCCCGTGCGATCAGGTGGGGGTTCGAGTCTCGGTAGGCGTGAAGCCGATCAGTCCCCTGGTCCAGCAACGTAGAAGTCGTCGAGGGTCCACAGCTCAGGAAGGACGGTGAGCTGGTCCGTCTTCGTACTGGTTGCGCGCCCATGGCGCTGGCGATCATCTCCACGCTTATCTTCTCCGGTGCCTTGGTGCCGGTGATGACGGTGACGGTGAAGTCGCCGGACTGCTCACGCGGGGAGGAGGTCACCGCCGTCCCACGCGACCTCGAAAGCGTCATCCATGTGGGAGACCGACCCGCGTGCGGGGTGCGGTGTAAAGCTAATGCGTAGGGCAACGTTCCGAGGGGGGTGTCCAGGGTTTTTCCGGGTTTTCTCCAGAGGGATTTTGAACCTGCAGGGGCTTGACTGCGGTCGTGATTATCGGCAGCTCCCGGCCGCATGCAGTCCAAGTCCCTCGGCTCTCTCGGGTCTACTAACGTTCTGCCCATGGGGGATTTCGACGGCCTGTACGGCACCTTTGATGCTGACCCGCGGGTTCGCGGCAGGCAGTTCGAACGCATCTGCAAGTGGTTCCTGGAGAATGACCCGGTCTATCCAGTCGGTTCCGGCAGGTGTGGCTCTGGACGAGTGGCCTGGCCGATGGGGCAAGGTGCAGGGATCGACCTGATCGCCGAGGACCACGATGGCGAGTCTGGGCGATCCAGGCCAAGGCCTACGCGCCGAACTCCGAGTGCTGAAGAAGGGACATGGACAAGTTCCTGTCCGACTCGAGCGCGAGTGTTCTCGCTATCGGATGCTGATCGCCACGACCGAGCTGATCGGCCGCACCGCTCGAGCGCGGCATCCCGACAGACGGAGAAGCCGGAGGTCAACTTTATCATCTCGCGCCTGCGCGAGGCCGCAGGTCGACTGGCCGAGTCGCCGGCGCTCCGGAGACCGGCAAGGCGCCGCTGCCGGCCAGGCCCGGGACGACCAGGCCGAAGCGTCCACGATGTGGTGGAGGGGTTCACCCGATCCGACCGCGGCCAACTCATCATGGCGTGCGGCACCGGCAAGACGCTCACCTCGTTTGTTTGTCACCGAGAAGCTGAAAGCCCAACGGACGCTGGTGTTGTTGTCGTCATTGTCGCTGCTCCAGCCAGACCCTCAACGAATGGACAGCCAACTGCACCGCCTTCGCCTCACTGCCGGTCTGTTCCGACGAGTCCGTGGCCGACGACGACGACGACGCAATCGCCCATACCGCCGATCTTGGTGTTCCGGTCACCACCGACCCGGAAGAGATCGCCAACTTCCTGCGCCGGCCCCGCACCTCGGTGGTGTTCTCCACCTACCAGTCCTCTCCGCAGATCGCGGCAGGCATTCGAGCTCGACGGGGTTCCGGCTTCGACCTGGTGTCGCCGACGAGGCGCACCGAGACGCCGGGCCGGTGTTCGATCCGACTTCGCCGCCGTGCTCGAGCCACGCGATCCCGGTCGGAGCGGTTGTTCATGACGGCCACCCCGAGATACTTCACCGGGCAGCGTGATCAGTGATGCCCGGAGGCCGACTACGAGGTCGCCACGATGGACAACGAGGGCGCAGTACGGCCCGGTGTTCCATCGGCTGTAGCTTCGGGGAAGCGATCAGCGTGACCTACTCACCGACTACCAGGTGTGATCATCGGCGTCGACAAGGCCGACTACCGCGAGTTGGCCGAAAAGGGAACCTGGTCACCCCCGATGGCATGAATCGCCAAGGCGCGACTCTGGCCGGTCAGATCAGTCTGGCCAAAGCGATGCGGGAATATGACCTGCGCCGGGTGATTTGCTTCCACTCAAGGGTGAAGCGCGCTCGG
>CAWJYB010000054.1:0-128316 GCA_963846905.1 uncultured Actinomycetota bacterium | reverse complement strand
TTCCGGCCTCGCGGATCTCCAGGCCCTCCCCGATGCACACGATCGGGGTCAGGCCGTCTTGAGCGCGGCCTTGGCCTTCGCAGCACCGTCGCGTCGTCCTCGCCGTGATAGGTGCGCCGCTCCGAGTGGCCGACGACGACGTAGGTGCAGCCGAGCTTGGCCAGCATCGCGCCGCTGACCTCGCCGGTGTACGCGCCGGAGTCGTGCAGCGAGACGTCCTGCGCACCGTAGGTGAGCAGGAGCTTGTCGCCGTCGACCAGCGTCTGCACGCTGCGGATGTCGGTGAACGGCGGGATCACCGTGACGTCCACCTTGTCGAAGTACTTCTCCGGCAGCGAGAACGCGATCTTCTGCACCAGGGCGATGGCCTCGAAGTGGTTGAGGTTCATCTTCCAGTTGCCCGCGATCAGCGGCTTGCGTGCCATGGTCTCCTTGGTAGTCGAGACTCAGCTCCAGTACTGTCGATGCCGGGCAGCTCCTTGCCCTCGAGGTACTCCAGCGACGCGCCGCCGCCGGTCGAGATGTGCGAGAAGCCGTCCTCGGGCAGGCCGAGCTGCCGCACCGCGGCGGCCGAGTCGCCGCCGCCGACGACGCTGAACGCGCCCTTGCCGGTGGCGTCGATGATCGCCTCGGCGACGCCCTTGGTGCCGGCCGCGAACTTCGCGAACTCGAACACGCCCATCGGGCCGTTCCAGAACACCGTCTTCGCGCCGGACAGGATCGCGGCGAAGCGCTTCACCGACTCCGGACCGATGTCCAGGCCCATCCAGCCGTCGGGGATCTTGTCGGCCGCGACGAGTCTTCGACTCGGCGTCGGCGGAGAACTTGTCGGCGACGACGATGTCCACCGGGAGGTGGATGACGTCGCCGTAGCGCTCGAGCAGCCCGCTTGCAGGTGTCGATCATCTCCTCCTGCAGCAGCGAGTTACCGACGGAAGCCCTTGCGCCGCGAGGAAGGTGAAGCACATGCCGCCGCCGATGACCAGGGTGTCGACCTTGGGGGCCAGCGCCTCGATGACGGCCAGCTTGTCGGAGACCTTCGAGCCGCCGAGCACCACCGCGTACGGCCGCTCGGAGGTCTCGGTCAGCTGCTGCGAGCACCTCGACCTCGGCGGCCACCAGGCCGCCGGCGTAGTGCGGCAGCAGCTCTGCGACGTCGTAGACCGAGGCCTGCTTGCGGTGCACGACGCCGAAGCCGTCGGAGACGAACGCGCCGTCGGCGCCGACCAGCTCCGCCGAGCGCCCCGGCCAGCGCGGCCCGCTCGGCGTCGTCCTTGCTGGTCTCGCGCGGGTCGAAGCGGATGTTCTCCAGCAGCAGCACGTCACCGTCGGTGAGCCCCTCGGAGCGGGCCAGCGCATCCTGCCGACGACGTCGCCGGCGAGCTGCACGTTGCGTCCGAGCTGCTCGCCCAGCCGCCGGCGACCGGGGCCAGCGAGAACTTCGGGTCCGGCTCGCCCTTGGGCCGGCCGAGGTGCGCGGTGACGACGACCTTGGCGCCCGGCTCGGCGAGCGCGTGCATCGTGGGCAGCGAGGCGATGATGCGGCCCGGGTCGGTGATCTTGCCGTCGTCATCGAGCGGGACGTTGAGGTCGGAGCGCACCAGCACGCCGCGCCCCGAGACGCCTTCGGCCAGCAGATCGTCAAGGTCTTGACTGCCATGTAGCTCTACAGCGACTTGCCGACCAGGCCGATGAGGTCGACGAGGCGGTTGGAGTAGCCCCACTCGTTGTCGTACCAGGACACGACCTTGACCTGGTTGTCGATCACCTTGGTCAGGCCCGAGTCGAAGATCGAGGAGTGCGGGTCGGTGACGATGTCGCAGGACACGATCGGCGCGTCGTAGTACTTCAGGATGCCCTTCAGCGGCCCCTCGGCGGCGGCCTTCATCGCGGCGTTGATCTCGTCGGCGGTGGCCGCCTTCGCCAGGTCGACGGTCAGGTCGGTGCACCGAGCCCGTCGGGATCGGCACCCGCAGCGCGTAGCCGTCGAGCTTGCCCTTCAGCTCCGGCAGGACCAGGCCGATGGCCTTGGCCGCACCGGTGGACGTCGGCACGATGTTCAGCGCGGCCGCGCGGGCGCGACGCAGGTCCTGGTGCGGGCCGTCCTGCAGGTTCTGGTCCTGGGTGTAGGCGTGGATCGTGGTCATCAGACCCTTGACGATGCCGAACTCGTCGTCGAGCACCTTGGCGAACGGGCCGAGGCAGTTCGTGGTGCACGACGCGTTGGAGATGATGTTCTGGCTGCCGTCGTACTTGTCGTCGTTGACGCCCATCACGATGGTGATGTCCTCGCCCTTGGCCGGCGCGGAGATGATGACCTTCTTGGCGCCGGCCTCGAGGTGGCCCTTGGCCTTGCGGCGTCGGTGAAGATGCCGGTCGACTCGACGACGACGTCGACGCCGAGGTCGCCCCACGGCAGCGCGGCCGGGCCCTCCCTGACCGCGAGCGCCTTGATCCGTGCTCGCCGACGACGATGGTGTCGTCGCCCTCGAGGCGACGTCGTCGGGGAAGCGGCCCAGGATCGAGTCGTACTTGAGCAGGTGCGCCAGGCTGGCGTTGTCGGTGAGGTCGTTGACCGCCACGATCTCGATGTCGGTGGTCTGCCGAGCGCCTTCTGCGCATCCACCGCCCTGAAGAAGTTACGTCCGATACGACCGAAGCCGTTCACGCCTACCCGGACAGTCACTATTCCTCCTTGGTCAGTCTCGGTGATCCGACTGCCCAGCCTAGTGCCGCCGGCAATACCTTTGCCATGTGGTGCTGAACTCATTGCACCGATGCTGCTGTACTCCTTGCGCGTGGCCGAGCCGAGGCCCGCGGCGGACTCACGCTTCGTCGAGCAAGTTCGGCAGTGACCGCCGATTCGGTGTCGGGAATGCCGGTCTGCTTGGCCTTGCGGTCCGCCATCGACAGCAGCCGCCGGATCCGGCCGGCCACCGCATCCTTGGTCATCGGCGGGTCGGCCAGCTGGCCGAGTTCCTCCAGCGAGGCCTGCCGGTGCTCGACCCGCAGCCGGCCCGCGGCGGCCAGATGATCGGGCACGTCGTCGCCGAGGATCTGCAGCGCACGCTCGACCCGCGCCGCCGCCGCGACCGCCGCGCGCGCCGAGCGGCGCAGGTTGGCGTCGTCGAAGTTGGCCAGGCGGTTCGCGGTGGCGCGCACCTCGCGGCGCATCCGGCGTTCCTCCCAGGTCAGCCGGGTGTCCTGGGCGCCCATGCGGGTGAGCAGCGCGCCGATCGCCTCGCCGTCGCGCACCACGACCCGATCGGCACCGCGCACTTCTCGCGCCTTGGCGCCGACACCGAGCCGCCGTGCCGCCCCGACGAGCGCCAACGCCGCCTCCGGGCCCGGGCAGCTGACCTCCAGCGCCGACGAGCGCCCAGGCTCGGTCAACGAGCCGTGGGCCAGGAACGCCCCCGCCACGCCGCCTCGGCGTCGGCGACGCTGCCGCCGACCACCTGCGCCGGCAGGCCGCGCACCGGCCGGCCGCGCAGGTCGAGCAGTCCGGTCTGGCGGGCCAGCGCCTCGCCGTCCTTGGCGACGCGTACCACGTAGCGGGCGTCCTCCGGATCCCGCTGGCCGAAAGCATGTGCACGATGGCGTTGTAGCCGTACAGGTCGAAGATGTCCTTGCGCAGCCGGCGGGCGATGATCCCCTGGTCGACCTCGGCTTCCACGACGACCCGTCCGGAAACGATGTGCAGGCCGCCGGCGAAGCGCAGCAGCGCGGCAACCTCGGCCCGCCGGGCACTCACCGAGTTGACCACCAGTCGGCTCAGCTCGTCCTTCACCTCGGCCGTCATCGCCACGGATCGTCACCTCTCGGTTCACTGAGTGTCCCACCCACACCCGGTCCCTCGGCCGGAACGGTCGCTCGCGCGGGACTGATCCTCCGCTCACAAACACCGTCGAGCGCTGTCGCCAGCTTCGCCGGATCATGTAAAGGTGTACCAGGTCTGGAAACGTCAGCAAATTGGACCTCGGCGGAGAGCAGTGCCGCAGTACGCCGGAGCTGGTCACGTTCACGGTTGCCGGACACACCGCCAAGGTCGACGATGATGTCGTGCACGTTGAAGTACGGGTCGTGCTGGACGAGCATGTGCAGATGCCGCTCGGCCGAGAAACCGGCCGTCTCCCCCGGTTGAGCCGCCAGGTTGAGCACCACCGCGCGCCGGGCCGCCGTCGCGCGCAGGGCGGCGGCCAGTCCCGGCACCAGTACGTGCGGAATGACGCTGGTGAACCACGATCCCGGCCCGAGAACGACCAGGTCGGCCGCCATGATCGCGTCGACGGCCTGCCGGGTCGCCGGCGGATTTCCGGGCAGCAACCGAACCCGACGCACCTTGCCGGGGGTGGTGGCGATCGCCACCTGTCCGCGGATCACGCGACTCATCCGGGGATCCGCCTCGAGGCCGGCCACGTCGGCCTCGATCTGCAACGCGATCGGGCACATCGGCAGCACCCTGCCCTTGACGCCCAGCACGCGGCCGACTTCGTCGACCGCCGCAACGGGGTCGGCGAGCACTTCGTTAAGGCCTGCCAGCAGCAGGTTTCCGATCGGGTGACCCGCCAGCGCCCCGTCGCCACCGAACCTGTGCTGGATGATGGTCGCCCATAAGCGCCCGTGCGGACTGTCGGAGGCCAAGGCCGCGAGCGCCATTCGCAGGTCACCCGGCGGAACGATGTCGAGTTCGCTGCGCAGCCGGCCGGACGAACCGCCATCGTCGGCCACGGTTACCACCGCGGTCACGTGCGGCGTCAGCCGACGGGCCGCTGACAGCGTGGCGTACAGGCCGTGTCCGCCGCCGAGGGCGACGATGCGCCGGCTCACAGCTGGCTCATTCCCGGCCCAGATCCCGGTGCAGCACCCGGACAGACAGGTCGGGGTCGGACTCCAGCAGCGTGGCGAGTGCCTCGGCGATCGCCACGCTGCGGTGCTTCCCGCCCGTACACCCGACGGCGACCGTCATGTACCGCTTCCCCTCCCGGCGATAGCCTTCGACGACCACGCCCAATAGCTCATGGTAGGTCCGCAGAAAACGATCGGCGCCCGGTTGGCTGAGAACATAATCCCGCACCGCGGGGTTCTGCCCGGTGTGGGGGCGCAACTCGTCGACCCAGTGCGGGTTGGGCAGGAAGCGAACGTCGATCACCATGTCGGCGTCCATGGGCAGGCCGTACTTGAAGCCGAAAGACTCCACCGTGACACTCGTCGTCGGCACCGCCTCAACACCGAATGCTCGCTCGACGCTTTCGCGCAGCGCGCGCACCGACAGCGTCGACGTGTCGATGACGATGTCGGCTCCCGCACGCACCGGCGTCAGCATGTCCCGTTCGGCGGAGATGCCCTCCGACAACGTCATCCCGCCCTGCATGGGATGGCTGCGACGGTTCTGTTCGTAGCGGCGAACGAGAATTGCGTCCGACGCCTCCAGGAACAGCACCCGCGGCGTGATGTCGCGGGTGGCCAGTTCATTGCGGACCGAGTCGAGGTCGCCGGTGAACCCGCGGGAGCGCGCGTCCATCACGATGGCGAGCTGGGTTATCCGCGACCCGGCGGCCAGCCCCAGATCCACCATCCTGGCGATCAGTTCCGGTGGGAGGTTATCGGCCACATACCAGCCGAGATCCTCGAGAACCTTCGCCGCGGTCCCGCGCCCCGCCCCGGACAGTCCCGTCACCAGAACAACATCAATACCGGATGCCTGGGCCGCATCCCCGCCGCGGGAACGCGCGTCGTGAGCCGCGTCGTCTGTACTGTCCGTCATCCCGATACCTGTTCAGTGACCTCATCATCGCGCACCCGATCATCGCGCACCGGCGGTTCGGACGGAGTCGCTCCCGGCGAATCCGGCCCGTCCGGCGGCGCCCCCAGGGACATCAGCACGGACGTGGCGGTAGTGACGCCGATGCCGGGAACTTCCGTGATGTCTTCGACCGATGCCTGCCTGAGTCGCGCGACCGACCCGAAATGCGTCACCAACGCCCTGCGCCGCTGCGCTCCCAGCCCTGGCACCGCATCGAGGGCCGAGGCCGTCATGCGCTTGGACCGCTTGCTGCGATGGAAGGTGACGGCGAAGCGATGCGCCTCGTCCCGGATGCGCTGCAGCAGGTACAGCGCCTCGCTGTTTCTGGACAGGATCACCGGTTCGGCCTCGCCGGGCACCCACACCTCCTCGAGACGCTTTGCCAACCCGATGACCGCGATGCCGGTTACCCCGATCTCGGCCATCGCTGCGGCCGCCGCATTGACTTGAGGCACACCTCCGTCGACGACGTACAGGTTCGGCGGGTAGGCGAATTTCCGCGATCGTGCTTCCGGGCCGAGCTCACCCGGATGCTCCGAGCTACGGACGTGGCGCCAGAACCGCCGCCGGGTGACCTCCGCGATGGAAGCGACGTCGTCGGAACGGCCGTCGCCGGCCGCCTGCGTGATCGTGTAGTGCCGGTAGTCCGATTTGCGCGGCAGACCGTCCTCGAACACCACCAGCGACGCGACGACGTCAGTGCCCTGGACGTGACTGACATCCACGCACTCGATCCGCAGCGGAGCGTCGGCAAGGCCAAGTGCGTCCTGAATGCTTTGCAATGCAGCCGATCTGGCATTGAAGTCGCCGGCCCGCCGCAGCTTGTGCTGCTGCAGGGCATCCTGCGCGTTGCGATACACCGTCTCGGCGAGGGCCTTTTTATCGCCGCGCTGCGGCACCCGCAGTGCGACGCGGGAGCCACGCAGCTGAGACAACCAGCGCGCCAGCTCCTCGGAGTTGGCCGGCAGACACGGCACCAGCACTTCGCGCGGGACCGGATTGGTCGCCTCGTCCGCTGCGCCCCCCAATTCGGCCTGATCGCCGTAGAACTGGGTGAGGAATTGCTCCACCAGCAGCGCCCGAACCGAATCCGCGGCATCATCGGGATCGGCCGGCTCGTCCGGCTTTTCGACAATCCACCCGCGCTGACCCCGGACCCGGCCACCGCGCACATGGAATACCTGCACCGCAGCCTCGAGGTCGTCCTCCTCGAACGCCACCACGTCGGCGTCGGTCCCGTCGCCGAGGACGACCGCCTGCTTTTCCATCGCCCGCCGCAGCGCGACGAGATCGTCGCGCAGCCGCGCCGCCCGCTCGAAGTCCAGGTCCGTTGCCGCGGCTGTCATCTGTTGCTGGAGTTCACGGGCGAACTTGTCGGTCTTGCCGGACAGGAAGTCGCAGAAATCCTCGACGATCCTGCGATGCTCCCCGGCGGTGACACGGCCGACGCAGGGCGCCGAACACTTGTCGATGTAGCCGAGCAGACAGGGCCGGTCGATCTGGCTGTGCCGTTTGAACACCCCGCCCGAGCACGTCCGGGCGGGAAAGACCCGGGTGAGCAGGTCCAGCGTTTCGCGAATGGCCCACGCGTGTGAGTACGGCCCGAAGTAGCGCACGCCTTTGCGGCGTGGTCCGCGATAGACCGCCAACCGGGGGTACTCCTCGTTGAGCGTCACGGCCAGCACCGGATAGGACTTGTCGTCGCGGTAGCGCACATTGAACCGCGGGTCGAACTCCTTGATCCAGTTGTATTCCAGTTGCAGCGCCTCGACCTCGGTGTTGACCACGGTCCACTGGACCTTCGCGGCAGTGGTGACCATCTGGCGGGTGCGCGGATGCAGGTTGGCGACGTCGGCGAAGTAGGACGTCAGCCGGCTGCGCAGGCTTTTGGCCTTGCCGACGTAAATGACGCGCCCGTGCTCGTCGGAGAACCGGTAGACGCCCGGTTCCACCGGTATGGACCCGGGCGCGGGCCGGTAGGTCGCGGGGTCGGGCACCGCTCCAGATTAGCCCGCGTCGCGCGCGGGACTTCCGCGGTGACGGCGCCTGCTAACCCGGTGCAGCGTCCGGCCGGTATCGGGCCATCGACGACCGCACGGTTTCCATAGCGGTCACGGCCCGGCCCTTGTCGACGGCCTGGATCGCCAAAACCGGCACGTACTCGTCGTCGGCCAGGTCGACGCGCGCCCACCTGGCGCCGTGCGGAAAACTGACGCCGACCACGTCGGCCCACGGAATCAGTTTGTCGCCCAACAAGTTACGTACCGACAGCCCCGCCGCGCCGACGCGTAGCCGAGGGCGCGCGAAAAGCAGCACCACCCCGGCTATCACGATGCCGAGCACACCCATCGCGACCTGGTCTGCGGTCTGGAAGATGACGCCCGAGGTGCCCACCTTCAGCAGGAATCCGACCGCGATGTGCGCGGCCGCGATCAGCAGTGCCGCGGCGTAGACGAAATACGGGGTGACATGAGGCCGCAGTTCCGCGTCCCACATGCCGGCGGCGCTCACTTCGTCGCACGCAGGCCGCGCAGCGTCAACGCGGTGCTCAGGGCTGCAGCGGCGGCCTGCTCGCCTTTATCCTCCGCCGAGCCGGGTAGCCCGGCCCGGTCCAGCGCCTGCTCCTCGGTGTTCGTGGTCAGCACACCGTTGGCCACCGGCGTCGCGGCGTCCAGCGAAACCCGGGTCAGGCCCTGGGTCACCGCGTCGCACACGTAGTCGAAGTGCGGTGTCTGACCCCGGATCACCACGCCCAGCGCGACCACAGCGTCGTGATTGCGGGCCAACTCCTGGGCGACCACCGGGATTTCGATGGCCCCCAGCACCCTTACCACCGTCGGCTCCGCGGCGCCGGCGGCCCGGGCCGTCCGCAAAGCCCCGTCGAGCAGTGCGTCGCAGATCCGGGCGTGCCAGGTACTGGCCACGATGGCAACGGAGATGCCGGACGCGTCGAGGGCGGGCATCCGGGGAACGCCGGCGCCGCCGCTCACAGCGGTCCGCCGAGGTCGTCCGGCGCCCGGGCGTGGCGGTCGCCGGGCCGTTGACCCGTTTCCTCTCGGCCTTCCACCTGGTCATGCCCGGCGGTCGCAGCGTGGTATTCGTCCAGGCCGGTCAGGTCGTGGCCCATCCGGTCACGCTTGGTCATCAGATACCTGATGTTCTCGGCGGTGGCCCCCACCGGAAGCGGGACCCGCTCGATGATGTGCAGCCCGTAGCCGTCCAGGCCCACCCGTTTGGCGGGGTTGTTGGAGAGCAATCGCATCGACCGGACACCGAGGTCGACGAGGATCTGCGCGCCGGTGCCGTAGTCGCGCGCGTCCGCGGGCAGACCCAGCTTGAGGTTGGCGTCGACGGTGTCGTGGCCGGCGTCCTGCAACTGGTAGGCCTGCAGTTTGTGCATCAACCCGATGCCACGGCCCTCGTGGCCGCGCATGTAGAGCACCACGCCGCGACCCTCGCGGGCCACCATCGCCATCGCGGCGTCCAGCTGCGGCCCGCAGTCGCAGCGCTGAGAGCCGAACACGTCCCCGGTCAGGCACTCCGAGTGGACCCGTACCAGCACGTCCTCACCGTCACTGTGCGCGCCGGCTATTTCGCCGCGCACCAGGGCCACGTGTTCGACGTCTTCGTAGACACTGGCGTAGCCAACCGCGCGGAACTCGCCGTACCGCGTGGGAATCCGGGCCTCGGCAACGCGTTCGACGTGCTTTTCGTGCTTTCGACGCCACTCGATCATGTCGGCGATCGAGATGAGTGCAAGACCGTGCTCGTCTGCAAAGACGCGCAACTCGTCGGTCTGGGCCATCGCGCCCTCGTCTTTTTGGCTGACGATCTCGCAGATAGCCCCAGCGGGCTGCAGGCCGGCCAACCGGGCCAGATCCACTGCCGCCTCGGTGTGACCGGGGCGGCGCAGCACACCGCCGTCCTTGGCGCGCAGCGGCACGACATGGCCGGGTTTGGTGAAGTCGTCGGTGGCGACCGACGGGTCGGCCAGCGCGCGCATCGTGGTGGCCCGGTCCGACGCCGATATACCAGTGCCGACGCCCTCCTTGGCGTCCACGGTCACGGTGTAGGCGGTGCCGTGCTTGTCCTGGTTGATCGCGTACATGGGCAGCAGCCCGAGGCGGTCACAGATCATGCCGTCGAGTGGCACGCACAGATATCCGGATGTGTAGCGGACCATGAACGCGACAAGTTCGGGCGTGGCCTTTTCCGCCGCAAAGACCAAGTCGCCCTCGTTTTCCCGGTCCTCGTCGTCAATGACGACGACGGCCCTGCCCGCAGCGATGTCGGCGACCGCCCGTTCGACGGTGTCCAGCCTCGTCATCGTCACCACCCTTGCCGCTCCGACTTTGAACCGCCTTCGACGTCATCCAGTATGAACCAGTCCATCCGACGTCATTGCCCTCGCGCCTCGGGTGGGTACACGAATTCGGCGCTTCCCCACACCGCGCGTCTAACGCGCGACACCCCACCGGTCATAGCCGTCTCGCAGCCGGGGGGTGGGGTCGCCGACCCGTTAGCTAGCCAACTCGCTGCGTGGGCGAGGAGGTGAAGGCGGCGATCGCCGGGCTGCGGGAACGCAAGAAGCGGGTCACCCGTGCGCTGCTCGTCGACACCGCGGTCGGACTCTGCGATCGCCAGGGGTTCGAGCACACCACCGTCGAACAGATCGCCGCCGCCGCCGGAGTGTCGCCGCGCACGTTCAGCCGCTACTTCGCCACCAAGGAGGACGTGGTCTTGGCGCTGACCGGAGACCTCGTCAATGCGATCGCTGAGCAGCTTTTCCGCCAGCCGCGCGAGCTGGGCGAACTCGACGCGCTGCGGGCCGCGCACATTGACATGATCAGAGCTACCGCCGCTGCGCCACCGGGCGGTCTGACCACCGAACGGATGATCACGACGATTCGGATCGTGGCCTGGTCGCCCGCGCTGCGTGTGGCGGCCGGCGAGTACCGGCGACACGCGATGACCGCAGCCCTGGCCCAGCACATGGGGGTCGGCCTGGACGACCGCAGGGTGCGCCTGGCGGTGGCGGCGTGGTCGGCGATCATGCTGGTGGTGGTCGAGGATTTCGATGGAATCGACAACTGGCAGCCGGTCACCGTCGACACACTCGCGGCTCGATTCGACAACGCGTATGCAGTGTTCGTCGAACTGTTTGCGGCTTCATCGCCACCAAGCGCGGCCGAAGGGCATTGATCGCCGGCTATGGTGCGTTCACTGGCACTTTCATTTGAAACTGTCGCGCACGACCGTGGCGAACCGGACATGGCCCGACTCAGTTGACATGCCACCAGCGACGACCGCGGACTGACGACCGGGACACCGGCGATCCCGGCGTACCCCAGCGCCTGGGGCACCGCGAGGGCCGTGACGACGATCCCGGCCAGCAGGTTCGCCCCGGAACGAGCCGCGCCGATAACGGGGCGCCCAGGACAGGATGGGCAGTCGGCTACGGAAACCATTCGAAGCGTTCACCGGCACGTCACCTCTCGTCCATCGCTAGGGCAACGTTAATCCTTCGGTTCGCCCTACGACGGCTGTCGCGTCCCTCACCCGGTATCGCCCATGACGAGGCCCTCGCGACGGGGGTCTGCGCCCCCCACCCAGCCGGGTTGTCCGCGCACGATCGCCGACAGGCCGCTGGACTGGTCGGCGAGGTCGACCTGGTGGCCCAGTGCCCGCAGCCCCTGTACCAGCGGATCGTCGTCGCCGTTATCGGATGTGTCGATGACGGGATGTTCGCCGCCGACATTGGTCTTGGGCGAATTGGCCGCGCCGAAGTCCACCATGGACACCGCCTGCTGTGGATCCAGACCCCAATCCATCATCCCGACAAGGGTTTTCACCACGAACTGGATGATCACCGAACCGCCGGGCGACCCCAGAACCGCATATATCGGCCCCCGCGAGTCGGGTCGGCCCGACGGTGACGGATCGAACACCAGGGTGGGCGCCATGGTGCTGCGCGGCCGCTTTCCAGGCTGCAACCGGTTCGCCACCGGTAAGCCGTCCGGCCCGGTCGGTTCTGCGGCGAAATCGGTGAGTTGGTTGTTCAGGACGAATCCGTCCACCATGTGGAACGAGCCGAAAGCCGACTCCACCGTGGTGGTAAGTGCCGCCGCATTGCCGTAGCTGTCGATCACACTGATCTGGCTGGTGCCGTGTTCGGGCAGCGGCGTGGCCGGCGTCGCCGGCGCCCCGAAGTCTCCCGGCTTGGCCGTTCCCATCGAGCGTTGCTCGGAGATCAGTGCGGCACGGTCCTTGAGGTAGGCGCCATTTAGCAGCGTGTCCGGTGTCCCGCCCGGTAGCGGCACGAAATCGGTGTCGGCGACGTACTTGTCGCGGTCGGCATAGGCCAGTCGCTCGGCTTCGGCGATCAGATGTACGCCCATGACCGCCGGCCGCCCGCCGTTGAGGTCGACGTCGGTGGGTTTGTGCTCACTCATCGCGAACTGCTCGAGCATGCCCAGGGTGGCGGCCACCGCGATGCCGCCCGACGAGGGCGGGGGCATGCCGCACACCTCGCGGCCCCGGTACGGCCTGCACAGCGGTTCGCGCATCTTGACGGTGTAGCTCGCCAGGTCTTCGGTCGTCATCAGGCTCGGAGTGCGGCCGCCCGAGGTCTCGGTAGCCGACGCCACGATGCTGCGTGCGATATCGCCGGTATAGAACGACTCCGGGTCGGAAGCGATGACACCCAGCGTCTTCGCGTACGCCGGGTTGGTCAGCCGAGTACCTGCCGCCTTCGGGTTGCCGCCGGACTCGAGGAAATATTCGGCCGCCGCGGGGTCGATGCGCAACTGCCGCGCAGCGTCGGCGATCGCGGCGGCGAGTCGCGGGCTGATGTCGAAGCCGTCGTCGGCCAGCGCAACCGCGGGTGCGAAGAGGTCGCGCCAGGCCGTCTTGCCGTGCTCGCGGTGGGCGACTTCGAGCAGGCGCACAATGCCGGGTACACCTATCGAGCGCCCCGAGGCCCGGGCATCGGGTTTCGGCGCGATGCGGTCGACGTCGTCCACCCAGCGCAGATAGTTCTCCGTCGCGGCCGCCGGGGCCACCTCGCGGCCGTCGTAGGCCTGCACCACGCCGGAGGCGGCGTCGTAGTACAGCAGGAAGCCGCCGCCGCCGACCCCGGACGCCTGAGGCTCGACCAGACCGAGCACCGCCTGGGCGGTGACAAGCGCGTCGGCGGCCGTTCCGCCGTCGCGCAGCACCTCACAGACCTTCTGGGTGGCAAGCGGGTTGGCGGTGGCCACCGCATAGTGGGCGGTGTGGACGGCGGTCATGTCCCTGCGGTAGCCGGTCGCCACCTCGGGATTGGTGGCGATGTCACGGGATGTCGGGGTCGGCCCGGCGGCGGGCGCGGTCGGCGTCTTCGGTGCCGGAGTGCCGTTGGACACGATTTCGCACGGTTCGGCCGCGGCTGATGGTGCGCGTTCCCTTGGGGCGGCACATCCTGCCAAGACCAGCACCAGTCCGGCAAGCGGCGCCGTCACCATTCGCGCGGAGTGCATGATCCGCATCACCCGACGGTAGTTCATGGGCGTGACGAAAGGGTGCCCAATCCATTGGGTTCGCTCCCCAGCCTTGGTGTGGGTCGTCCGCGACACGACATTCGGCGGGAGGTTTAGCCGTCGTCGGCCGGGTAACCCGACGCGGTACGCAAGTTCGCCGCGCGAATCCCGGTGCGTAGTGTCGAACCGGTACCGACAACGAAGGATCCCATTTGATGAAGGCAACCGTTACCCCGGAGTCCGAGAGCGCTATCGCCGACATCGCCCAGCTCCACGGGCTTTCGCGTGAGGCGGTGTTGGCCATGTTGTTTGCCATGCACGCTGGTGGCGGCACCATGGCGCAGTTCAACATCCCCGAGCTCGGCGGATCCGGGCAATGGATGCGGGGCGGAATGACGATGGTCGGCGACATGTTCGACAATGCGCTCAAGGCGCGTGTCGATGCGCTCTGTTCGGCGCTGGCCCAGCTGCTTGCCACCACCACGGTGTTTCCCGCCCAGACAAGCCGATCCGAGTCAGGTTTCACCTCGGCCAATTGGTGGCCGGCCGGTCTGGGCGTTCCCAGCGCGTCCGGTGGGCAAAATGACATGCGTTACGCAATCTTCCCGAGCACCCGGCGGCTGGCGGTCCAGATACATGGCATCACAAGAGTTTTTGACACCGGTGACCATCAGATCGGTGGCGCCCAACAGCAGCAGAGCGGCGGCGGATCCCCCACGGTAGGCTTTACCAGCCAGTTCGGCACGTTCGACCTGTCCAGCTTGACCGAACTCGCCGCAGCGCAGGTGGCCCAGACCCCTGCCGCCGCCCCGGCCCCTGCGTCGCGGCCCGAACCGGCAACGCACATCGCGCCGAAGACCCAACCACCCGATCCCAATCCCAGCCGCACGTCGGGCCCATCAGAGGATTCCGCTGCCATCGTCGCGGCCATCGAGTCGCTGGCCGGACTGCACCAGCGCGGCATCCTCTCCGACGAGGAGTTCGCCGCGAAGAAGGCCGAACTGCTCGGTCGGCTCTGAGGCTGGGCGGAAGGCGCCGAGCAGCAGTGTAGGGAGCCCATTCCTGCCTGACCCGCGCCGTTCCACCGCCTCGGTTTCGGCACACCCCTTCAGGGGTATATTCGCGGCCATGTCAGGTTCGCCTGTGCGTTACCGGCGTGGGGTGCGTGCGGCATCGATCGTGGTTGCGCTGGCCGCCGCGCTGGGGTTTGGTCTGGTCGGCTGCCCCAGTTACCGGGATGGCATGCCGGGTCAGCTGGCCGCCGCCAAGGAGGAGGCGCGGTCGGCGGGCCGATCGGGGGCACTGGCCTTGCAGTTGTGGTCGCAGGGCCGGACGACGCGCAATCTGACCTGCGTCCAACTTGCCGACGCTCGCGATGAGGTGGTCAAGGCGTACCGGGGGGTTGCGGTGCTCGACGCCGAGGACCCTGTCGATGTTGGCCGTCAACGACTGTTGACCCGGTCGATGGGTGAGTTGATCGACGCGCTGAACACCGCCGGTGCCGCGGTGCGGGCGTTGCCGGGTCAGCCCGATCCGCAGGTCGTCCGGCGCCAACTCCTCGACGGTGTCGAGGCCCTGGAACGTGAGTACCGCTGATGAACGGCATTTTTGCGGTCGCGCTGGGCGTCCTGACCGCTATCGGGGGGTTCCTCGACATCGGCGACTTGGTGACCAACGCGGTGGTCGGGTCCCGGTTCGGGCTGGCGCTGGTGTGGGTGCTGCCGGTCGGGGTGCTCGGCATCTGCCTGTATGCGCAGATGGCCGGCCGGGTCGCCGCCGTCAGCGGCCGGGCCACCTTTGAGATCATCCGGGAACGCCTGGGTCCCCGGGTGGCGGCCGCCAACCTGGGTGCCTCGTTTTTCATCAACCTGATGACGGTCACGGCCGAAATCGGCGGTGTGGCACTGGCGTTGCAGCTGGCCACCGACATCGGCCCCGCCCTGTGGTTCCCGGTGGCCGCGTTCGCGGTGTGGATCGTGATCTGGCGGGTCAAGTTCTCGGTGATGGAAAACGTCACCGGCATGCTGGGACTTTTCCTGATCGTGTTCGCGGTCAGCGTGTTCCTGTTACACCCGAACTGGTCGGACCTGTCCCGGCAGGCGCTGGCGCCGGTGATCTCCGAAACCGAATCCGCCGCCACCTACTGGTATTTCGCGATCGCGCTGTTCGGTGCCGCGATGACACCCTATGAGGTGTTCTTCTTTTCCTCGGGCGCGGTCGAAGAGCATTGGACCAGCAAGGATCTGGGGAAGTCCCGACTCAACGTGCTGGTCGGTTTCCCGCTGGGCGGAGTGTTGTCATTGGCGATCGCGGCCTGCGCGGCAGTCGTGCTGCTGCCCGCGCAGATCGAGGTCACCTCGCTGTCGCAGATCACCATGCCGGTCGTGATGGCAGGCGGGAAGCTGGCATTGGCATTCGTCATCGTCGGGATCGCCGCGGCGACCTTTGGTGCCGCCCTGGAAACCACGCTGTCGGCGGGGTACACCGTCGCCCAGTTCTTCGGGTGGGCGTGGGGTAAGTTCCGCCGGCCCGACGAGGCGGCCCGGTTCCACACCGTGATGCTCGTCGTCGTGGTGGCCTGTGCCGCGGTGTTGTTCACCGGGGTCGACCCGATCCTGGTCACCGAGTACTCGGTGGTGTTCTCCGCGATCGCGCTGCCGCTGACCTACCTGCCGATCCTGATCGTGGCCAACGACCGCGGATACATGGGAAGTCACATCAACGGCCCCGTCACCAACGTGCTGGCAACGATCTACCTTGTGGTCATCCTGGCGGCCTCCCTGGCCGCCATCCCGCTGATGATCGTGACAGGAGGCGGCCAATGAGCCGTGACGACGCGCTGCCGGACGCGCCCCGAACCCCGGGTGCCCTGCTTGACGCGCGGCTGCACCTGCTGGACCGGCAACTGCTCAACGCCGACGCGACACCGGTCGGCATCGTCGACGATCTCGAGGTCGCCGGCGTCCACGCCGGCGCCGACATTGCGGCCGGCGCGGCGCCCGCACAGATAACCGGCATCTACACCGGCGCCGTGACGATGACCCGGCTGCTGGGCGGCAGGCCGCCCCCGGCGCACCTGCAGACCCTTCCATGGCGGCTGGTCGCCACGATCGGCACGACCGTACAGCTAAGCGGGCACGCGCCCGAGATCGAGGCGCTCTGGGTGGAGAAATGGTTGGCCGACAACGTGATCGGCCGCATCCCCGGAGGCCGGCGTGCGGCTAAGTGACATGCTGGGCCGGCAAGTGCACGACGCGCACGGTCACCGCGTCGGCACGGTGATCGACATCCGGCTCGTGCTGGACGGCCGCCTCGACGATCGCCCCGGCGCTCCAAAAATCTTCGGCCTGGTCATCAGTCCCCGCACCCGCTCCTCCTACCTCGGCTTCGAACGCTGCGATGCCCGTCGCCCGCTCCTGCTGGCAACATTGGCACGCTGGCGCCACCGCGGCACATTCCTGGCCTGTTGGCCCGACATCGCCCGCATCGGAGTCCACGACATGGCCCTGCGCGACGGGTACACGCGGTACTCCCCCGTGCTGCGCGATGATCATTGAACAACAACCTGGGATGTCGGGGGCCGGCGATCCGGCAGCCAGACGCTGAGGCGCGTGGTCGAGCGGAAGTCGCCGATCTGCACGTCGCGTTTCAGGGCACAACTGCGTAGTGACATCAACCGGCCTGGGCCGCAACCTCGAAATGCGAGACCGTGGTCTCGCGATCTACGAGGTACTCGTCATCCTCGGGGTAGAACACGGCGGCCTCGATGTCGGTACCTGCGAACCCGATGATGGCTGCCCGTGACTCCCACCAACTGACCGTCAGGACTTCGGTTCGACCATCTCCCAGGTCTCTCGTCCACATCTGGCAGCCAAGGTTGCCCGGCGTCGCCGCATACTCACGCAAACCTGTGCCGGTGATGTAGGCGACGTAGGCGTTCGCCTGCTCGGTCCGAACCCAGCCTCGCCACATCCGAGCGATCATGACCATCTCCTCGACGACGCCGGGTCTCTCGACCTATGCGGCGAGGACACACCGGCGAGCATATGCGCGCACTCGTCGCCGCGACTGGTCAGATCGGCCATCAGTGCGTCTGGCACGAAGGGCAACTTTGACGCATGGGTTCGCATAGGTGCCGTCCGGGAGCGGCTGCGCGGTGGCGGGCCCTGTTAGACCGATAGCGGTGCGCTTATGGCCCATCGGGCAATTACGGGATGTCTTCGCTGGTAGAGCCATCTTTTCGACTCATCAACCGCTCGACATATTTGGCGATGACATCCACCTCGAGGTTCACCCGCGTCCCTACGGCGGCGGTCCCCAGCGTGGTCAACTGCAGGGTGGTGGGGATCAGCGAGACCTCAAACCAGTCCTGCGCACCCTCGGCGCCCAGGCCGGACACCGTCAGCGAGATCCCGTCGACGGCGATCGATCCCTTCTCGACCACATACCGGGCCAGGTTCTCAGGCAGTGCGATGCGGACCACGTCCCAGTGCTCGGATGGGCTGCGGGACCAAACGGTGCCGGTGCCGTCGACATGGCCCTGCACGATGTGACCGCCCAACCGACTGTTGAGCGCCGCCGCGCGCTCGAGGTTGACCCGTGAGCCTACGTCGAGGTGCCTGAGGCTGGACCGGTTGAGCGTCTCGGCCATCACGTCGGCGCTGAATCGGCCGTCAGCCGACACGTCGACGACCGTCAGGCACACGCCGTTCACGGCGATCGAGTCGCCGTGCCCCGCATCGGCGGTGACGACGGGACCGCGGATGACGAACTTCGCCGCCCCGGCCGATTCCTGCTTGGCGACGACCTCGCCCAGTTCCTCGACGATCCCGGTGAACACGACAACCAACTTAGTGGTCGCGCTCGCAAGTTCATCGGGGGTCAAGGTCCAGGCGGTTGGTCGTCATCGAAATGGACGTGATGCAGGAAAAGTTCGAGTGACCACCTGCATGGCGTCGATCTCGACGGAAACACCACCCCAACCCCCGATGCCTGCGTTCGCCCCACCGGCAAACCGGGCGACCGAAGCCGGCCGGTGCGGCACAATTCTTGTCTTGCCGAATGGCGTCGGCGCGGGATCATTTCTTTACGTGCGCCGCCGAATCAACAACGGGGGTGGAGTATGCCACGCGGGCCTCGCATCTTCTTCAGCCATTCGAGTGTGGACGTGCGGGTGGCGAAAGCGGTTGAGGAATGGCTCACCAAGCAATTCCCCCGCCTCAGTGGGCAGATTTTTCTCGACGTCAGCCCGGAGACCGGAATCCTGCCCGGCCAGCGGTGGAAGGAGACGCTGCGGGACGCCAGCGCCAGCTGCGAGGCGGTGATTTGCCTGCTGTCCCGCAATTGGGACGCGTCCCACGAATGCCGGGCCGAGTACCGGGCCGCCGAACTGCTCAATAAGCAGATTTTCGTCGCACGGCTCGAGCCGTCGGACGCTGACCTCTTCACCTCCGAATGGCAGCGGTGCGACCTGTACGGGGAAGATCTCGTTCCCCTTCCGGTCGACGGCGACGAGGCGGTTCCGGTTGCGCGTCTCGGCCTCGAACGGCTGCGCCTGGGTATCGAGCGGGCCGGGTTCGACCCGCACTCCTTCCCGTGGCCACCGCAAAACGATCCCAATCGATCGCCCTACCGGGGTTGGCGACCATTCGAAGAACGCGACGCAGCGGTGTTCTTCGGACGCGACGCGGCGATCGTCCGTGCGCTGGACCAAATTCGGGGAACCCTCCAAGCGGGCCGCGACGCCATGTTCGTGGTGCTGGGGCCCTCGGGAACGGGCAAGTCGTCGTTCCTGCGGGCCGGTCTGATGCCGCGGCTTCGCCGTGACCTGCACCGCTTCGCGCTACTCGACGTGATGCGGCCGGGGCGCGACGCTTTCGGAGGCGCCAATGGATTCGCTCGGTCGCTGTACAACACCCTCAAGGCGCTGAACGTCGGCGGGGTGAGCCAGCTGGATGTCGCAGCAGCCTGCGGTCGTCAAGACAAATGGGCGATCGTCAACTGGCTCAACGTAATCCGAGGCGAGGCTGCCAAACAGCGGGTGATGGACGCCCACAACGACTCGGCGCGCCCCACTGTCGTGCTGCCCATCGATCAGGCCGAGGAGCTGTTCGGCGAGCAGGCCAGCAGCCATGCCGAGGAGTTCCTTGCACTGCTGCGCGGCGTCCTTGACCTGATGAACGACCAAAGCGGCATCGGGTTGATGGTCATCGTCACGATCCGCACGGATCGCTACGCCATGATGCAGACCCATCCCGCCCTCGCGGGAGTCAGCAGCGTCCTGTTCGACGAACTCAAGCCGATGCCCCGGGATCAGTTCCAGGAGGTGATCAAGGGTCCCGCGGAGAGTGCGTCGCAGCCAGGCCGACAAGTGCGGCTGGAACCACTGCTGGTGACGAAGCTTCTCGAAGACACGGGCGACAAAGGTGGCGACACGCTGCCCGCACTGTCGCTGGTCTTGGCACGGCTGTACCACGACCAGTCCGAGATCGACAGCGTTACCGCCGGCGGACCGCCGCAATCCACGACGTTGACCCTGGCCAGTTACCAGGACATCGGCGCACTGCAGGGCGTGGTCCAGCACGAGATCGACCAGGTGCTCGCTCCGGTCGGCTCAGGAGATCGCCGCAAGCAGCTCACCGTGTTGCGCAGCGCATTCATTCCGTCGCTGGCGATGATCGATCTCGAGACCGATCAGCCGAAGCGGCGAGTGGCGCTCTACGAGGAGTTGCCGGAATCGAGCCGGCCATTGATCGAGCAGTTCATCAAGCGCCGACTGCTCGTGAAAGGCGCCCACGAAGGCTCGGACGGGCGCCGTGGCGACGTCGTCGTCGAAGTCGCATTGGAAAGCCTGCTGCGAGAATGGAAGGACCTCGCCAGCTGGCTCGACGATGAGCGGGCCGACCTCAAGACCGCCCACGCGCTCAAGAGCAGTGCCGCCGCATGGGACAAGTCCAACCGCGACGAAGCGGAGTTACTTCGGGGCAGTCGGCTCGCCCGTGCCGAGGCCGTCGCACGGAAGGATGCCTACCGGGATTTCCTCCAGGACACCCGTGAGTACCTCACCGCCTCCCGCGAGAAGGAGGAAGACGTCCGGAAGAAGGAGCAACTGGCGCTCAAGGCGGCGCGGAAGTTTGCCAAGTGGGCGGGCGGGGCGGCAGTGGTCCTGCTCATCTCCGTGTTGACCGCCTGGTCTCTGTACTTCCAGTCCCAGGCCCGCTTGCGGGAGGCGACCGGTCTGCGACTGGTGTCCGACGCTCAGGCGATGCTGAGCGGCGCCAGAGCGGGCAGCACCGACACGCAGGCGCTTCAGGAACTCGTCACTGCCGACGCGCTCGGCCACGCCGACACCAGCGCACTGTTCAGCGCCGCGGTCGAACGGGCAAGCACCGCCAAGATCGTGCCGGCCGAAAACACCATGTACTCCGTCGCCTACAGCCCCGACGGGCGACTGATTGCCGCCTCGGGTGAGGGGTCGAAGGTCAGCCTGTGGGACGCCCAGTCGGGGAACCTTCTGCCCCAGTCGCTGGACGGCGAACAGGGCACCGTTTTCAGCCTGGCGTTCAGTCCCGACCGTCATCGCTTGGCGTCCGGTGGCGACGACCGCTCGGTCCATCGATGGAGCACCGACACCTGGCGGCCAGACGGCGACCCGCTGCCGACGAACGGCACCGTCTTCGCGCTCGCCTACAGTCCGGACGGCAGGCTGCTGGCCACCGGTGGCTCCGGAGGTGACGTCGAGGTGTGGGACGCCGACAACGGCCAGCGCAGATTGACCCTGAAAGGCCCCGCGGACTGGGTGACCGGAATCGCGTTCGACCCCAAACGCGACCGGGTGGCGGCGTCCAGCCGCGACGGCGGGGTGTACATCTGGGATGCCCGCAGTGGCGATCTCCTCCAACCGCCGCTCAGGCAGTCCGACTGGATCCTGAACGTCGCGTTCAGTCCGCGCGGCGACCGCATCGCCACCGCAAGCCGCGGCGGCGCGGTCACGCTGTGGAACCCCGACACCGGGGAGTCCATCGAGGAGGGCCGCGGTCACCGCGGAGCGGTGTACGCCGTCGCTTACAGTCCCGACGGCCAACTCGTCGCGTCCGTCAGCGGTGACCAGACGGTTCGGCTGCGTGAGGCCGAAACTGGCAGGCCGGTGGGGATGCCGCTGCTCGGACACCGGGACCAGGTGTACGGCGTCGCATTCAGCCCGGATGGACGCCGACTGACGTCGGTCGGCCGGGACCGGACCCTGCGGATGTGGGACGTCGCGGCCGCACTGCCGTTCGGGACCGCGCCCACGAAGCTGCAAACCGTCGCGTTCAGCCCCGACGGGAAGGGCATCGCTTCCGGGGGCGCCGACGGTACCGTCTACGTCTGGAGCGCAGACGGGTTCCGGCCCGCCGGCTTGGCACTGCCGGTCCATGCCGCGCGGGTAACGTCGCTCGCCTACGGCCCGGCCGGCGACATCGCAACGACGAGCGACGACGGCACGGCACGGCTCTGGAGTGGCCGCAATCCCGACATCGTGCTGACCCGTCGTGACACCGAGCTGCTGGACGTGGCGTTCAGTCCCGACGGCCGCGTGGCAGTCGCCGGCGCAGACGGTTCGGTGGAACTGTTCACCGTTGCCGACCACAAGTTCGCCGGCGAACTGCACACTCGTCACCCCGAACCCGTCACCGGAGTCGCGTTCAGCCCGGACGGCCGGTTCATCGCCACGTCCTGCAGGGACGACAAGGTGCGAATCTGGGACGCGACCAGCCTCGACCTGGTCGGAACCGCGATGGCCGGACACAACGACGACGTGCTTGCCGTGGTGTTCAGTCCCGCCGATGGCACCCTGGCGTCGGCGAGCGCGGACGGCACCGTGCGGCTGTGGAACCCGGCGACACGAGAGCCAATCGGTGAACCGCTGGCCGGGCACTCCGGCGCGGTCACCACCTTGGCGTTCAACCGCGACGGGACCCGTCTGGTGACCGGCAGCTACGACCGCACGATGCGGCTGTGGGATGTGCAATCGCGGAAATCGATCGGCGAGCCGATCAGCGGGCACACCGAACCCGTCACCGGCGTGACCTTCAGTCCCGATTCCAGTCGAATCGTCTCCGTCGGCGAGGACGGGGCGCTGTGGGCATGGCCGGCGGCGATGGACCGCCAGACCCTCTGCGACAAGCTCACCGCGAACATGACCAGGGAGGAGTGGAACAGGTGGGTCTCGGACAAGAGCCGATGGTTCGGGATGGGCTACACACGCGCCTGTGACGGGCTTCCGTGAGAGGCGAGGACCCAGGCGGATCGAGCGTGGGCGGAATGGATCGCCTGGCCACCGCGCGGGAGTTCGCGTCTCGCGGCGCACGGATCGTCCTCGCCGATATTGACGAGTCCACACTGAACCAAGCCGTCGACGGACTGCGGGCGAACGGCTTGGAGGCCCACGGCGTGGTCTGTGACGTGCGTCGGCTCGAGAACGTCAGCCACCTGGCAGACGAGGCGTTCGGGCTGCTCGGTGCCGTGCACCTGGTGTCCAACAATGCCGGTATCGCCGTGGCCGGGCCGGTCACCTCCATGACCCACGACGACTGGCAGTCGGCCATCGACGTCGACCTGTGGGGTCCCATCCACGGCGTGGAGGTGTTCCTGCCCAAGTTGATCGAGCAGGGGCAGGGCGGACACCTGCTGTTCACCTCGTCGTTCGCCGGACTGGTGCCAAACAGCGGACTCGGCCCGTACTGCGTTGCCAAGTACGGCGTGGTCGCGCTCGCCGAGGTGCTGTCGCGGGAATTGAAGGGCACGGGCATCGGGGTGTCCGTGCTGTGCCCGATGCTGGTGGACACCAACCTCCTTGCCACCTCGGCGCGCGAGCACGGCGACGTCATCCTTCCGACCGCCGCTGACGTCGCACTCAAGGACGACAACTTCACCCTGTCCGCCGTCGAGGTCGCCCGGCTCACCGCGGACGCCGTGCTGGCGGGCCGGCTCTACGTGCTGCCGCATCGGGAGTCGCAGACGCCGATCCGGCGCCGATTCGATCGAATCGACGCCACCTTCGAAGCGCAGGCAGCCGAAGGCTGGACGCGCTGACAGCCGCTGCAGCGTTGCCGGGTCGGGTGTACCGACGCCGCCGCACGGGTTGCGAGCCTGCGGGCGGGCCCGGCGACACCCACTACGATGCATGGCATGAAGTTGCGCCAACGCAAAATCCGCACGTCCCGAAGTGTTTCCGCCCTCGCCGCCGTCGCCGTCGCCTGCGGACTGGTCGCCGGTTGCTCGTCCCCGCGCTCGGGTTCCGCGGCCGGCGAAGCCCTGCCCGACGCGGCCACGGTGCTCAAGGAGTCCTCCGACACCACGAAAGGCCTCACGAGCGCCCACGTCGAGGTGACGGTCGACGGCAAGATCGAGGGTCTGCCGCTCAAGTCGCTGTCCGGCGATCTGACGAATGTGCCGGCGACCGCTGTGACGGGCAAGGCGACGATCATCATGAGCGGATCACCCCTCGAGGTCGGTCTCACCGTTGTCGACGGAACCCTGTTCGCGGCGCTGTCGCCGAACCGCTGGTTGGACATGGGTCCCGCCGTCGATATCTACGACCCGTCGACCATCCTGAACCCCGAGATCGGCATGGCGAACATGCTGAACAGCTTTTCCGACGCCAAGTCGGAGGCGGGCGACAAGCTTGACAACACCGACACCGTGAAAGTCAGCGGCATGGTCAGCGCCGACGCAGTGAACAAGCTCGTCCCGCAGCTGAAGGCCTCGGCCGCCATACCTGGCACAGTCTGGGTCGAGAAGGACGGCGACCACAAACTGATGCAGGCCCGCGTCGAGCCAAGCGGCGACACCGCCATGCAGTTGACGCTCTCCGACTGGAACAAGCCTGTCACCGTCACCAAGCCGCAGGTGTGATGCGCACCGGAGCCGGCCGCAGGGTCGCGATCAGTGCGGGCAGCCTGGCTGTACTGCTCGGGGCGCTCGACACCTATGTCGTGGTCACGATCATGACCGACATCATGAAGGACGTCGGTATACCGCTCAACAAACTCCAGCAGGCCACCCCGATCGTCACCGGATACCTGCTCGGCTACATCGCGGCAATGCCGCTGCTGGGCCGGGCCTCCGACCGGTTCGGGCGAAAACTGCTGCTCCAGTGCAGCCTGGCCGGCTTCGCGATCGGATCGGTGGTCACCGCACTCTCGAACGACCTGCCGACACTGGTCGCCGGCCGCGTCATCCAGGGCACCGCCAGCGGTGCCCTTCTTCCGGTGACGCTGGCGCTGGCCGCCGACCTGTGGGCGGCGCGCAGTCGCGCGGCGGTGCTCGGCGGCATCGGCGCGGCCCAGGAATTGGGAAGCGTATTGGGTCCGCTGTACGGCATCGCCATCGTCTGGCTGCTGAACACCTGGCGTGACGTCTTCTGGATCAACGTGCCGCTCGCCCTGATCGCCATGGCACTCATCCACGTCAGCCTGCCCGCCCACGACCGCGACAGCAGCCACGAGCGCGTCGACGTGGTGGGCGGCGTGCTGCTGGCGCTCGCACTGGGACTCGCGGTCGTCGGCCTCTACAACCCGGCACCCGACGGGAAACAGATCCTGCCCGACTGGGGCCCGCAGATGGTGGGCGCCGCAGTGGTCGCCACGGTCGCTTTCTTCGTCTGGGAGAAGTTCGCCCGGACCAAGCTCATCGAACCCGCGGGTGTGCAGTTCGTGCCGTTCCTGGCCGCGCTGGGGACATCGGCGTGCGCCGGCGCGGCGCTGATGGTGACATTGGTCAATGTGGAACTGTTCGGCCAAGGGGTCTTGGGCTACGACCAAGTCGGCGCCGCCGGACTGCTGCTGAGGTTTCTCATCGCGTTGCCCATCGGCGCACTGGCAGGGGGGTGGATCGCGACGAAGGCGGGCGACCGCGTGGTGGTGTTCGTCGGTATGACGCTGGCAGCTTTCGCCTACTGGTTGGTATCCCAGTGGGGCGTCGACGTGCTGTCCGCACGCCACAACCTGGTGATCGTCGCACTGCCGGCATTCGACACCGACCTCGCGCTGGCCGGCATCGGACTCGGTTTGGTCATCGGCCCACTGACATCCGCGGCCCTGCGCGTAGTTCCCGCCGCCCAGCACGGCATCGCGTCATCGCTCGTCGTGGTGGCGCGTATGACCGGCATGCTGGTGGGTGTGGCCGCACTCTCGGCATGGGGCCTCTACCGTTTCAACGAGATCCTCGCGTCGCTGCCCAGCACGGGCGGAGACTCGCTGGCGGCCAAGATCGCCGCCGAGGCTGCCCGCTACCGACTGGCGTTCTCGATGCAGTACGGGGACATCTTCAGCATCGCCGCGATCATCTGCCTGGCGGGTGCGCTGATCGGTCTGATGATCGCGAGCCGGCACACCCAGGCCGATGAACACGTCCGGGATGCCGGCACCGCGGTCACGCAAGCGGTCTAGAACGTCAGAACTTCGCAGGCACCGGGTGGAAGCTGTCCGGCGGGGGCGGCGTAGCCTTCGCCGATCGTTTCGGCAGCTTCACCTTCTCGACGTCGAGATGCTTGTACGGGATATGGGCCAGCAGGTGGGAGATCACGTTGAGGCGAGCGCGTTTCTTGTCCTCGCTGACGGCGACGAACCAGGGCGCCCACGACGTGCTGGTGTGCTTGAACATGGCGTCCCTGGCGACGGTGTAGTCGTCCCACTTCGTGAAGGACGCGACATCCATCGGGCTGAGCTTCCAGCCCTTGCGCGGGTCGTCGATCCGGCCTGACAAGCGGCGGGTCTGTTCCTCGGGGCTGACCTCCAGCCAGTACTTCAAGAGGATGATCCCGGACTCGACCATCTGTTTCTCGAAGGCGGGCACCGCGTCGAGCCATTTGTCGACCACATCCTGGGAGACGAAGCCCATCACCCGCTCGACGCCGGCGCGGTTGTACCAGCTGCGGTCCCAGATGACGATCTCACCGCCGGACGGCAACTGCTCGACGTAGCGCTGCAGAAACATCTGCGACTTCTGGCGGTCGGTCGGGGCCGGCAGCGCCACAACCCGGAACACCCGCGGGCTGACCCGCTCCATCATCGCCTTGATCACCCCTCCCTTCCCGGCGGCGTCGCGGCCCTCGAACACGACGCAAACCTTCGTCCCGGTGGCTTTCACCCATTCCTGCAAGGCCGCCAATTCGCCGTGCAGCTTTTTCAGCTCGCGCTGATACTCCTTCTCCGACATGGGCCCCGGCGCGCCGTTGGCTTCCGCCGATGCCTTCTTGACCTTGTCTTTACCGTCGGCCTTCGACTTCTTGTCCTTCGCCATGTCGGTTCCTTCCTGATCAGGCCTCATTGCCGCGTCATTGCCACGTCGCGGGGGTGACTACGGCGATCGTACGATGGACGCAGACACTGCGTGAGCGGTTGCGCCAGGTTGCGGTTAATACATTCGATATCGCGGGTTCACCGGTGAAAACGCCGGGGGCGACCGTACACCCGCAGCCATACCCCGGGCCTGCTTTCAGCGAAATCTGTTACGCCGCAAGAACGTTGTTAACCCGTCCAGGACGGCGGTCACCGGCCGCCGACGTTGCGATAAAGCCGTCACTGCGGTACGAGGGAAAGCAGCAGGTCCGGGCCCACCGGCTTGATGTCGTCGAACCGCCAACGCAGGGCCTTGCCCAGACTGGGCACGCCGACATCGTCGACAGCCGTGATCGGTCCTCCCAGTAGCATGGGTGCCACGTAGGCCAGGATTCGATCGATGGCCCTGGCGCGCAGGAATGCTCCGGCCAGGGTCGGCCCACCCTCGAGCAGAACGTCAGTTCGGTCTCCCAATGCCCGGATCACCTCGAGCGGGTCGCGGGTTCGGATCACCATCGTGCGTGAGTCCGCATTGAGAATGCTTGAATCCAAAGGTATTTCACGTTCACCCACCACGACGCGCAGCGGCTGGCGGTCGGCGAGGGTGCCGTCGGGCAGCCGCGCGGTCAACGCCGGATCGTCGGCGAAAACCGTGCCGGTGCCCACGATGACCGCGTCTGCGGCGGCCCGCCTGCGGTGCAGCTCGGCGCGCGCGGCAACGCTGGTGATCCACTGGCTGGAGCCGTCGGCGGCGGCGCTGCGGCCGTCGATGCTGGTGGCGAACTTCCAGGTGACATGTGGCCGGCCGGTACGTTGGCGGTGCAGCCACTCGCGCAGCGGTCCCCCACGCACCACGTCGGCTTCGACGCCGCCGACCACTTCGACACCCGACTCCTTCAGCCGCGCGGCGCCACCGGCTGCGACCGGATTGGGGTCGGCGACCGCGAAGACAACCTCCGACACCTTGGCCGCCACGAGGGCGTCGACACAGGGCGGGGTCCGGCCGTGATGGTTGCACGGTTCGAGGGTGATGACGGCGACGCCACCTTCGGCCCTGGCACCCGCACGGCGGAGGGCCACGATCTCGGCATGTGCGCCCCCCGGAGGTTCGGTGGCACCGACCCCGGCGATCTGCCCGCCGCGGTCCAGGATCACCGCTCCCACAGGCGGATTCGGGTAGGTGGCGCCCTTGACGTAATCGGCCTGTTCACGGGCGAGGCGCATCGCCGCCTGAACTGTCACCGCCCGCGATGCGGCGAAGCGGCTGCCGCCCGTCGTCGCAGTGCGGCCACCGCCGCCGCCGGGTCATCCGCCTTGAACACCGCGGACCCGGCGACGAAACAGTCCACGCCCGCCTCGGCGGCGGCCTCGATCGTGTCGGCGTTGACGCCGCCGTCTATCTCGACCAGGATGGTCAATTCTCCGGAATCGACCATCCGGCGTGCGGTGCGGACTTTCGACAACACCTCGGGGATGAAGGGCTGCCCCCCGAAACCCGGTTCCACCGACATCACCAGCAACGTGTCGAAGTCGCGAAGGATGTCCAGGTACGGTTCCAGCGGGGTGCCAGGCTTCACCGACAGCCCCGCCCTGGCCCCGGCGGCCCGGATGTCTTTGGCCACCCCGACCGGATTGTGGGTCGCCTCCGCGTGGAAGGTCACGTTGTAAGCGCCCGCCTCGGCGTAGGGCGGTGCCCACCGGTCGGGGTTCTCGATCATGAGGTGACAGTCCATCGGGATATCGGTGGCGGCCAGCAGGCTTTCCACCACGGGAAGGCCCACCGTCAGGTTGGGCACGAAGTGCGCATCCATGACATCGACGTGCAGCCAGTCGGCGCCTTCGACCGCCGCCACCTCGTCGGCGAGCCGGGCGAAGTCGGCCGCCAGTATCGACGGCGCAATCAGCGGTGGCATGGCGTTCACCTTAACCATCGGGAAATCATCACGACCGCGACAGAGCCCGAAAGTCACCGGAGCCGCCGCAGAACCGCGGCGAACATGGCGTCGGTGCCGTGCCGGTGCGGCCACAACTGCACGTGAGGGCCTTCTCCCAGGTCGTCGGCGGGCGCGAACAGCGGCCGGGCGTCCATGGCGGCGACCGGCTGACGGCGCAACGCGTCGGCCACGACGCCGACGGTCTCCACCAGATGCGGCGAGCAGGTGGCGTAGAGCACCACACCGCCCGGCCGGGTCAGACCGATCGCCGAGGACAACAGCTCCCGCTGCAGTTTGGCCAGCTCCGGGATGTCCGAAGGCCGGCGCCGCCAGCGGGCTTCCGGGCGGCGGCGCAACGCCCCCAGCCCCGTGCACGGGACGTCGACGAGCACCCGGTCGAAGCCCGGGCGCAGACCGGGGTCGCGGCCGTCGGCCCGCAACACCTCGACCGGAAGTCCGCGGGTGTTCTGCTCCACCAGGTCGGCGCGGCGGGCCGCGGGCTCCACGGCCGTGACAACGGCCCCGCGTTCGGCGCCCAGCGCGGCCAGCAGCGCGGTCTTGCCGCCCGGGCCCGCGCACAAGTCCAGCCAGCGGCCGCCGTCGTCGCCACCGCCGTCGTACCCGTCACCGTTCAGGGGCGCCAGCGCGAGCGCGCGGGCCACCAGTTGGCTGCCCTCGTCCTGCACCAGCGCGCGGCCCTCGCGCACCGGCACCAGCCTGCCCGGGTCACCGCCGGGCAGGTAGACCGCATAGGGCGAGTACCTGCCGACCTCGCCGCCCACGGCGTCGGCCAACTGCTGCGCGGTAAGCGCCGCAGGCCGGGCGGCCAGGTGCACCAGCGGCCGTTGGTCGTCGCAGGCCAGCATCTGCCGGAGCTCACCTGCGCGGGGGCCGAGCGCATCGGCGAACGCCTGCGCGACCCATCGCGGGTGGGCGTGCACGAAGGCCAAGTGCCCGACCGGGTCGCTCGACAGCGGCGGCGCGAGTTCGGCGACCCAGGCCGGCTCGTCCCGGCGGGCGATCGTGCGGAGCACGCCGTTGACGAAACCCGCACGTGCAGAGTCGAATTCGATGCCGGCCTGCTCGACGGTGGTGGACACCGCGGCATGCTGCTCGACCCGGGTCCGCAACAACTGGTACGTGCCCAGCCGCAGCAGGTCGAGAAGGACAGGGTCGATCTTGTCCGTCGACCGTTCCGCCGCCGCGGCGATCACCGCGTCGAGCAGGCCGCGGGTGCGGCAGGCGCCGTAGGTCAGTTCGGTGGCGAAGGCGGCGTCCCGGCCGACGATCCCGCGCTCCTTGAGTAGAGCCGGAAGCGCGAGGTTGGCGTATGCATCGCGGGTGGAGACTGCGCGGAGCACGTCGAAGGCGGCGCGGCGGGCCGGGTCGAGCACTCGTCGGTCGGCCTTGCGCGGGGGCCCGGTTCGCGGCGGCCGCCGCTGCCGCCGGTCGTGGCTCATGTTGCCCGCACGTTGCCGAGACGCGCTCCGCGGGCCCAGTCCGCGGCGTTCATCGGTTTCTTGCCCGGCGGCTGAACCGAACCCAGCTGCACCGGGCCCGAACCCGTCCCGACCAGCACGCGGGTGCGTTCGACGAAGATTTCCCCCGGCTTGAGGGCATCGCCGTCGACAACTTTCACCGGGCCGACCTTGATACGCACCTCCTCGATCATGGTCCACGCACCGGGGTTGGGCGTCACCGCCCGGATTCGCCGGTCGACGGCCTGGGCCGGCAGATCCCAGCGCACATGCGCATCCTCGACGGTGACTTTGGCCGCGACGCTGACCTCCTCTTCGCGCTGCGGCACGGCATGCACCGTGCCGGCTTCGATGCCGTCGAGCGTTGCCTCCAGCAGTTCGGCGCCGGAAACGGCGAGGCGGCCGAGCAGATCGCCGGCCGTATCGGTCGGACGGATCGCCTCGGTGACCACGCCGTACAACGGCCCGCTGTCCAGGCGCGATTCGATCCGAAAGGTTGTCGCACCGGTCACCGAGTCTCCGGCGGCGATGGCGGCTTGCACCGGCGCGGCCCCCCGCCAGGCGGGCAGCAGCGAGAAGTGCAGATTGACCCAACCGCGTGCGGGTACCGCCAACAACTCGGGTCCCAGCAGCGCGCCAAAGGCCACCACCGGGCAGCACTCGGGGGCCAACCGGGCAAGTTCGGCGGCGAAATCGGGCGAGTTGGGCCGGGCCGGCCTCAACACCTCGATGCCGAGTTCGGCGGCCACCCGGGCGACCGGCGAAGGAGCCGGCTTGCTGCGCCGTCCGGCCACCGCGTCCGGCCGGGTCAGCACCGCCACCACGTCGTGGCGCGAGGAGGCGACGAGGCGGCGCAGGGTTGGCACCGCCGGCTCGGGGGTACCGGCGAACACCAGACGCATCGGCTAAGTGTAGGGAGGCCGCGACCGGTCGCCGGCATGCCCTCAGCGCGGAGTCTGGTAATACTCGCGTTCCGACACCCGGGCGATTCCGGCCGCGAACATCCACGGAATGGTGGTGACCAGTTTGTTCAGCGTCGCCACGGCGTCGTTGTAGTACTGCCGGGCGAACGCCAGTTTGTCTTCGGTGTCGGCGAGATTCTGCTGCAAGTTGAGGAAATTGCCCGACGAGTTCAGTTGCGGATAGGCCTGGCCGAGTGCCATCACCTGCCCGACGGCGGAGTCGAACCGTGTTTCGGCCGCGCTGCGCTGCGCGACCGACCTCCCGGTGGTCGCCGACGTCAGCGCGGCACGCGCGTCGGACACGTGATCGAGGATCGCCTTCTCGTGGGCCGCGAACGTGCCCACCGTGCTCACCAGCGCGGGGATCAGCGACGCCCGCCGAGTCAGCTGGACGTCGACACCCCCCAGCGCCTCGTCGACGCGAACGTCCGCCGACCGGATCTTGTTGTAGCCCATCACGAACATGATCAGCACCGCCACCGCGACGACCAGTACCAGGACCAATACGAACCTCACCATGAGCCTCCTCCTCCCCCGCCACCGCCGCCGCCACCACCTCCGCTGGACCCGCCGCTGGACGACGACGATGATTGCGAGGCGGTGTAGGCGCCGATGGATGACGACAGCGCCGATTCGAAACTGCCGAAATTCGATCCTGACCCCAGTGTGTCACCGGCCCCGGGCGCACAGTGATACCACTCCGGTTGGGGCACGGGCAGTCCGGTGACGGCCTGGTACTTCTGCGCCCACAGCGCGGCAGCGCCAGCGGCGACCGCGAACGGCAGGTAGGCGGTGTAGAGATCCCTGCGCGCCGCGAAGTCGAACCGGGCCTCGGCCGAATCTGTGACCAGCATGCGGTGGAATCCGCCTGCCCGCGACCACAATTCGCGGCCTGCTCCCGTGCGCCGGGTCCCTACCCCGTCCAACCAAGACCGCGCCGACAGGAAGAAGAACACCGCGAACGGCACCACCCACATCGTGACCGGGAAGAACCACCTGACGGCGGCCAGCACAGCGCACACCAGGGCCGCCAGGTTGGCGACCCGCACCCACCACTCGGAGCGCCGGCGTACGAGGAATCCGTCGGCCAGCGCCCAACCCCGCACGGCGTCGCCCAGGGAGTCCTTTGCCACCGTCAGCTTCTTACCCGCGGTCGCGTTGCCGCTGGCCTTGAACTCGGCTCCGGGCCGGTCCACATCGAGGGCCGATCCCACGGCCCGGGCGACCCGGTCGACGCCATCCCACGCCGAAGCGGCGCCGAGGCCCCGCACGCGCCACGTCGTCTTCCCTGTTTGGCGCAGTTCGACCAGGCCCCGCTCGCCGAGATGGAACAAGGTGGCGGTGAGTGCGTTGGGGCTGATCGACTCGGTGCGAATGTATTCGCTCTGAACGGGCCCGACTCCGTCCGGCGGGGCGTACTGCAGCGGGAACGGCGGCGGCTTCTCCACCGTGTACCGGTACATCAACACCGCGCCTACTGCGGCGGCGACGGTCAGCGCAGCCACCAACGCGACGGGTTGCGGCGACCGGCCCAGGATGCGATCCCATTTGGCGGGCCAGGGCAGTTCGGCCCGCGGCGGGGTGGGAACGTCGACGCCGAGTCGAACCGTCACCGGAGTGCGCGGAGGCAGGTTGATCGCGGTCACCGCGACGGTGGTCCCGTCGACAGTCAGGTCGGTGCAGGCCGACCCGACACCGGACCCCACCGAGCACGCCGCCCCGCTGACACCTCCCGGAAGCGTCACCTGGATGTCGGCGCGGTCGATGCGGTTGTTCCAGGCCGGCGCGATGACATTCCAGAAGAACACCGACCGCGGCGGGCCGTCGTCGGATACCCCGACTGTGCTCGCGAATGTCCGGTTTTCGCCGGTGGTACCCGGATCGAGAACCCCGGGAATCGAGTAGCGGATCTCGAAGACGTGGGCGCCCGAATTCAGGTAACTGTCCGGGTCGCCGATCTTGGCAACCCGGAATCGCCCGTGCTCCCAGAACAGCTCGTACCTGATCGGGCGGCCGTCCATCAGCACGGCGGTGATCTGGGGGTCCTGACGCACCCCGGGGTGATTCGGGTTGCCGACGTCCCAGTAGCGGAAAATCCCGTGCCGATCGCCGGGAAACCGACCCGTGATCGTCTCGACCGCCTCCAGTCCGCCGTCAGCGTGGACGTGATAATCCGCGCGGTACTCACTGATCGTCACCGGATCGTCGACCGCCCCGCCTCCCGACCCGCCGGTGAACACCAACGGCCACAGCACGCCGAAGGCGGTCAGCGCCAAGGCGAACAGCCACCGGATCACCCGGCCCAACGACGCCATCTCCACCTCCGTTGCCCGCTCGCTGCGATTCACCCTATGCGCAACGGGTCCACCTGGATCCGAACCGGATCGTGGTCTCGCCGGGCACTGAGCATGGCGGTGGCCCGGCGAAGCGCCGTGGCCAGTGCCAGCCCCTGGCCCCGTTCCACCCGAACGAGCATCCGGATCACCTCGGTGCCCGCCTCGACGCCGGCCGGCCGGCGCACCCCCGGCGGCAGGTCCACCGGGCCGAGGACATCGGCGCCGCCCGTGATCGGGCCCGGCAGCCCCGCGGCCGCCAACAACGCGCTGACCGCCTCGGTGGATCCGTCCACGGCGGCCAGGTGAACGCTCGGAGGCAGGCGGACCTCGGCGCGGGCGTCCAGTTCCGCTTCGGCATGCCCCACCGGATCCCAGCGGATCAGCGCCTGCACCGTGGGAATGGCCGCGTCGGCGACAACAGCCACCACGCCTCCATCGGCCCGGGACCGCACCAGTGCGGTGGCGGCCATCCAGCGCCGGAGGGTGTCCTCGGCGACCCGCAGATCCTGGCGACCCAGCAGCGCCCAACTGTCCAGGAGTAGTGCCGCGCCGTAGCCGTCGGGCGCTCGGGGCTCGGCACCGGGTGTGGCCACCGCCAGTACCCGAGCGGAGTCGATCGTGTCCACCATCGACTCACTTGACGACGTGACGACGGAGGCGCCCGGAAACGCGCGGCCCAACTCCTCGGCAGTACGCCGGGCGCCGACGACCACCGCGCGCACCGCCTCCGAACCGCAGCGGGCACACCGCAACGCGGCGTCCGCGCGCCCGCACCATCGGCACACCACCGCACCGCGCGATCGGCCGGCCAGTGGCACGGCAGGCGACGGGCCCGACAGGGAGGCCGACGGGGGCGCTGCCGGGGGGGCCGTCAAGGACAGCGGACCGGTGCAGTGCCGGCAGCGGGCGATCGTGCGGCATTGATTGCAGGCCAGCGACGGCACGTACCCTCGCCGAGGCACCTGCACAAGCACCGGCCACCCGGCGTCCAGGGCGGCCCGGGCCGTGCGCAGGGCCAGCGAGGGAAGCCGGGCGGTTCGAGCGGCCGGGTCGCGCTCCTGGGCTGAGCCGTCGTCGAGTGCCACCACCCGCGGTGCGCGGTTGCGCACCGCGGGGCGGGCCGCCACCAGGTCGTGGGCCCAGCCGCTGCGGACCAGCGCCTGCGCCTCAGCGGTCCGCGCAAACCCACCGATGACCGCGGCGCACCGCAACTGGTGCGCCCGCAGCATCAGCACCTCCCGCGCGTGCGGGTAGGGCGCTCGCGGCTCGGCCAGGGTGTCGTCACCGTCGTCCCAGACGACGACCAGGCCGAGGTTGTGCACGGGCGCGAACACCGCACTGCGGGTCCCGATCACCAGCCGCGCTCCCCCGCGCAATACGGTCAGCCACCGGCGGTATCGGGCGGCCGGGCCCAACCCCGCCGACAACGCGACCATGCCGTCAGACCCGCACCGCTGATTCGCACTCTGGGACAGCGCGTCGACGTCACGCTGGTCGGGGACGACCGCCAGCACCGACCGTCCGCCGCTGATGGTCGCAGCCGCGGCCTCGGCCAGCCGATCCGTCCACCGCTCGCCGGGCAGCGCCTGCCACGCGGCCCGGACGGCCCGGCCTTCGGCCAACGCGGTGAGGAACTCCGCGCCACGCTGGTACTCCGCCCAGCCCGCCCGGTCCGGCATGTCGACATCTGAAGGCGTTGGGGCCGCTACCGGTTCGCATTCCACCCGGGCATGGCGCGGCGGCACCGCCAGCCGGAGCACATCGGCACGTGTGCCGGCGTACCGCGCGGAGACCGCGTCGACGAGTCGGCGCACCTGCGGCGTGAGCACCGACTCGGGTGACACCACCCGCTCCAGATAATCGAGCTTGCCGTCGTGGTCGGTGTCGGAGCGGCGCTCCAGCACGAACGCGTCGACCAGCCGGCCGTGGAAGCGCACCCGTACCCGCACCCCGGGCTGGGCGCCGTCGGACTGCTCGGCGGCGACCAGGTAGTCGAATTCCCGATCCAGATGCGGCACCGTCAGCATCGGCAGGACCCGGGCGACAGGTTCGTGTGCGGCGGCCTGTCGCTGGATGCTCACCCCGCAGGTGTAGCAGAACCGGCGGACAGCATCGACGGCCGGCGGCGGAAGAACAGTCCGGCCGTGATCAGCACCATCGCCGCCGCGTAGGCGGCCCAGATCGGCACCGCGAGCGCGTGGTCGTGGCGGACGAACTCGCTGATCCCGATCATCGTGTCGGAAACCGCGAAACACACCGCGCCGACCGCGGTCCACGGCGTCGGCAGCCGGGCCAGCAAGGCCGCGCACACCATGGCGCAGAGCACCGCTATGTAGAGCGTCACCGGGACCGTCAGCCCGTCGGCGGCAACATGCGGCCAGAACGACTTCAGCAGCCCGGCACACCAGATCACAGCCAGCAGCGCCGCCAGTAAACGGGGCCGCGACGGCGCGGCCAGCGGGACCAGGACGCCCAGGAAGCACAGGTGCGCCAACAGGAAAGCGGCCAATCCACCGACGAACGACGGTTCCCACCCCGACAACGCCAGCAGGAAGTCCCCGGTCGCCGACAGCACCAGCGCGGACACCAGCCATCGGCGTTCCCGGTCGACGGGCGCCGCCGCCGCGGCCACCGCCAGCAACACCGCCATCAGAGCCTTGACCGCCGGCTGCCCGGCAAACTGTCCGGTCAGCGGGTCGCCGTCGGGTCGGTCCAGCGCCGAGAGGCCGAGAAACAAGCCGTAGCCGGCCCCCGCGACTACCGCGGCCGACCACCAACCGGTCACCCAGCGAGCTCGGATTGCCGGTCCGGCAGGCATCGACGGCATCCTGCAGAAGCTAGCGGATGCCGTGCTTATATGGGGTTATGACGCAACATACGATCCGCGCCGAGATCGACCCCGTCGTCGAGGCCTTGATGGCCGCCGTTCCGCTGGAGTTCACCGTCGACGACGGTGTGGAGGTCGCCCGCGAGAGGCTGCGCGCGATTCGCCCGCGGCCCGAGAAGCTGCCACAGATGCGGATCGAGGAGCGCATCGCCGGGCACGGCGATATCGACGACATCCCGGTGCGGATCTACTGGCCGCCGATCGACCGGCACGACGGCCTGCCGGTGGTGGTGTACTACCACGGCGGCGGGTGGTGCATCGGCGACCTGGACACCCACGACCACGTTGCACGGGCGCACGCCGTCGGCGCCGAGGCGATCGTGGTGTCGGTCGACTACCGACTGGCGCCCGAACACCCGTTCCCGCAGGGTGTCGACGACGCATGGGCGGCGCTGCAGTGGGTCGGCGAGCACGCCGCGGAACTCGGTGGCGATCCGGCGCGGATCGCGGTGGCCGGCGACTCGGCGGGCGGCAATCTGTCCGCGGTGGTCGCACTGCTGGCCCGCGACAACGGCGGGCCGCCGCTGGTGTTCCAGCTGCTGTGGTATCCGGTGACGGTGGGCGATATCTCGCTGCCGTCGTTCGCCGAGAACGCCGATGCGCCGATGCTCAACAGCCAGGTCAGCGCGGCCTTCATGGAGTGGTATGTGCCTGGCATGGACTTCAGCGACCCGACTACGCTCCCAGTGCTGCTGGCCCCGGCCAACGCCGAATCGCTGGCCGGCCTGCCGCCCGCGTTCATCGGCACGGCCGGCCACGATCCGGTTCGCGACGACGGCATCAAATACGCCGAACTGCTTGCAGCCGCAGACGTTTCCGTCACACTGAGCAATGAGCCGACCCTGATCCACGGCTACGCCAGCCTCGGACTGGTCTCGCCGGCGGCCGCCGAGGCCACCGAGCGAGGGCTGTCCGCGCTGAAGAAGGCGCTCTACACGTGAGGACATGATGACCGTCGTCACACCTGATCACGAAGTGTTGATCGTCGGCGCCGGATTCTCCGGCATCGGCACCGCGATCGCCCTGGACGCGGCCGGTTTCGGTGACTATCTGATCGTCGAGGCGGGCGCCGGGGCGGGTGGCACCTGGTACTGGAACACCTATCCCGGTATCGCCGTGGACATCCCGTCGTTCTCGTATCAGTTCTCGTTCGAGCAGAGTCCGGATTGGACACGGACGTACGCCCCGGGCCGAGAGTTGAAGACATACGCCGATCACTGCGTGGACAAGTACGGCATCGCCGACCGGATCCGGTTGAACACCACGGTCACCGGTGCGGCCTTCGACGAGGACTCCGACCTGTGGCGGGTGTCCACCGACGCCGGGGAGATCACCGCGCACTTTCTGATCAATGCCGCCGGGGTACTGACCGAGCCGAACCGCCCTGACATCGACGGCGTCGACGGGTTCGCCGGACTCACCATGCACACCGCCCGCTGGGACCACCGGCAGGACCTGACCGGGAAGCGGGTCGCGATTATCGGCACCGGCGCGTCCGCCGTGCAGGTGATCCCCGAGATCGCGCCGATTGTCGAGCAGCTCAACGTGTTTCAGCGCACACCGATCTGGTGCTTCCCCAAAGCCGACGTACCGCTGTCCCGCGCAACACGACTGGCGATGCGCGCTCCGGGCGGCATGACACTGCAGCGGCTGATCAGCCAGGCCTACGTCGAGGTGACGTTCACGATCTCGGCCCAGTACTACACCCTGTTCCCGATGGTCCGGCGTGCCGAGGCCGCCGGAAGGGCCTACCTGCACACACAGGTCCACGACCCGGCGGTGCGCGACAAGCTGACCCCGCGCTATCCCGTGGGCTGCAAGCGGCCCGGATTTCACAACACGTACCTGTCGACATACAACCGCGACAACGTCCGTTTGGTGACCGAGCCGATCGAAAAGGTGATCGGATCAGGCGTGGTGACCGCCGACGGCGAATGCCACGACGCCGACGTGCTGATCCTGGCGACCGGATTCAAGGTGATGGACATCGAGTCCGAGAACTTCACGCTCACCGGATCGGGCGGCCGAAGCCTCGCCGACTTCTGGAACGAGAACCGGCTGCAAGCCTATGAGGGCGTCAGTGTGCCGGGGTTCCCGAACTTCTTCTGCATCTGCGGGCCCTACAGCTATGTCGGGTCGTCGTTTTTCGCCTTGATCGAAACGCAGACCCGCCACATCGTGCGATGCCTGAAACGGGCCCGTCGCCGAGGCGCCCACCGCGTCGAGGTGAAGCCGCAGGCCAATGCTCGCTACTTCGCCGAGATGATGCGCAAACGGCACCGCCAGGTCTTCTGGCAGGACAACTGTGCCGAGGCCAACAGCTACTACTTCGACAAGCACGGTGATGTGCCGCTGCGGCCGACCACCACCGTCGCCGCAGACTGGCGCAGCCGCCGTTTCGACCTGGACGACTACACGTTCAGTTGATGCCCGCGAGCAAGCGCGCGGCAGGCCCCGCGAGCATGCGCCCCGCCCCCGCGATCCCCCCGCGAGCGCGCGTGTTTGTTCGGCCGGCATCGGCGTGTTGGGTACAGATACGCGCGCTCGCCGTGGCCCGCAGGTGGTCGCGAGGCTATACCGAGGCCTTCAGCTCGTCGACCTTGTTCAGCTGCTCCCACGGCAGTTCGATGTCGGTGCGGCCGAAGTGGCCGTAGGCCGCCGTCTGCGCGTAGATCGGGCGCAGCAGGTCCAGGTCGCGGATGATCGCGCCGGGCCGCAGGTCGAACACGCTGGTGATGGCCTTCTCGATGCGGTCCGGATCGACCGTTTCGGTGCCGAAGGTCTCCACGAACAGCCCGACCGGGGCGGCCTTGCCTATCGCGTATGCGACCTGAACCTCGACTCGCTCCGCGAGCCCTGCGGCAACGACGTTCTTCGCCACCCAGCGCATCGCATAGGCCGCCGAACGGTCCACCTTGGAGGGGTCCTTGCCCGAGAACGCCCCGCCGCCGTGGCGCGCCCAGCCGCCGTAGGTGTCGACGATGATTTTGCGTCCGGTCAAGCCTGCGTCACCCATCGGACCGCCGAGCACGAACTTGCCGGTGGGATTGACCAGCAGGCGGAAGTCAGAGGTGTCCAGCGTCTGGTGGGCGAGGTCGTCGAGGACGGTGTTGACGACCTTCTCGCGAATGTCAGGCGTAAGGGTCTTTTCCAGGTCGATGTCGGCGGCGTGCTGGGTCGACAGCACCACCGTGTCGAGCCGTACCGGAGTCGTGCCGTCAAACTCGATCGTCACCTGGGTCTTGCCGTCCGGGCGCAGGTAGGGCAGCACACCGTTCTTGCGCACTTCGGTCAGCCGGCGCGAAAGCCGGTGCGCGAGCGCGATGGGCAGCGGCATCAGTTCGGGGGTGTCGCCGATCGCATAGCCGAACATCAGGCCCTGGTCTCCGGCGCCCTGTGCGTCGATGGGGTCCCCGGCACCCTCAACGCGCGCCTCGAATGCGGTGTCGACGCCCTGGGCGATGTCGGGAGACTGCGCGCCGATGCCGATGTTCACACCGCACGTCTCGCCGTCGAAGCCCTTCTCCGACGAGTCGTAGCCGATCTCCTTGATCCGGTTCCGCACGATCTGCGGGATGTCGGCCATCGCTTCCTTGGCCGAGGTGGTGACCTCGCCGACGACGTGTACCTGGCCGGTCGTCACCAGCGTCTCCACCGCTACACGGGAGCGCGGATCCTGCGCGAGGAGCGCGTCCAGCACAGAGTCACTGATGGCGTCACAGATCTTGTCGGGATGCCCCTCCGTCACCGACTCACTGGTAAAAAGCCGACTATTGTCGCTCACTTTTCTGTCGTTCCTTCCCGCTCAACGCAATTTAAGCAAATTAGTTCATCGAAGCATATCGTGTTGCAAGGTGCACCTCGGACCGTCCCCGCTCCATGGTGTCATCGACCGCCCCGTCAGCCGCCGGCGGCTCCCAGGACGCCCGCGACCGCATCGACGATACGGCTGGCCATCAACGTCTTGGAGCCGTGTTCCAGGGCGATCTCGGTGCCATCCGCCAGCAGCAGCCATCCGTCGTTGTTGTCCACTTCGAACGCCCGGCCATCCCCCACCGCGTTGACCACCAGCAGGTCGCACCCCTTGCGCCGAAGTTTGGCGCGCGCGTGGAAGAGCACGTCGCCACGCGCGTCGCCAGTTTCAGCGGCAAACCCGACGATGGCCCGCATATTGGGCAGCTGTCCGTCCGCCCGGGCACGAACCGCTCCGGCGAGGACGTCATCGTTGCGGACCAGATCAAGGGCCGCGGGCTCGGTGTCGCCACCCTTCTTGATCTTCGCGGCCGCCACCTTGGCGGGACGGAAGTCGGCGACGGCAGCCGCCATCACCAAGACGTTGGCGTCAGCCGCGTGCTTGGACACGGCATCGCGCAATTGCGCGGCAGACCCAACATGCACGACTTCGACACTCGCCGGGTCCGCCAGGCCGGCGGTGTTGCCCGCGATCAGAGTCACCTCCGCGCCGCGTTGCGCCGCCACTCGGGCGACTGCGTAGCCCTGCTTTCCCGAGCTGCGGTTGCCGATGAACCGCACCGGATCGATCGGTTCCCGGGTGCCGCCTGCGGTGACGACGAACCTGACCCCGGCGAGATCGTGCGGCAGCGCATCGGAACGGGCCAACAGCAGCTCGGCCAGTGCCGTGATCTCGTCAGGCTCCGGCAGCCTGCCCGGACCGGTGTCCGAGCCGGTCAGCCGGCCCGACGCCGGTTCGAGCACCACCGCGCCGCGCCGCCGCAGCGCCGCGACATTCTCGACGGTCGCTTGGTGTAGCCACATCTCGGTGTGCATGGCGGGCGCGAACAGCACCGGACATCGCACCGTCAACAGCGTCGCGGTTAGCAGATCGTCGGCCCGGCCGGCAACCGCCCGCGCCAGCAGGTCCGCGGTGGCCGGAGCCACCACAACCAGATCGGCCTCCTGACCCATACGGACATGCGGTACTTCCGGGACGTCGTCGAACACACCGGTGCGGACGGGATGCCCCGATAGAGCTTCGAAAGTGGCCGCCCCGACGAATCGCAAGGCCGACTCGGTGGGGATGACACGAACCTGATGACCGGCTTCGCTCAGCTGGCGGACCACCGCGCACGCCTTGTAAGCGGCGATGCCGCCCGACACGCCGACGACGATCCGCCTGGAGCTCATGCTCGGTTCGTCTGCTCGTCGCGCGGGATGCTCACCCCACGACCCCTGCTACTCGCCCTCGGTGTGCTCGAGGAGGTCCCCGTGGATCTCACGCATCGCGATCGACAGTGGCTTCTCCTGCAGACCCGGCTCGACCAGTGGACCCACGTATTCCAGGATGCCGTCGCCCAGCTGGTTGTAGTAGTCGTTGATCTGCCGGGCACGCTTTGCCGCGTAGATCACCAGTGCGTACTTGCTCGATACGCGGTCCAGCAATTCGTCGATCGGCGGGTTGGTAATTCCCAACGGGGTGTCGTAAGTGCCCAGCCCAACGGCCGCAGCATCCGAAGAATCGCTCGACAGCGCTTTGGCGTGCATATTGGTCACGTAGCAATCTCCTGGCAGATATGGCAACGGCAGCGCGCCGGGGTTCCGGTGTTGCCCTGTGCACGGGTTCGAAAATCCTCTGGGCAGCCATCACACGGTGTCGGGCGCGGTTCCCACCAGCAAGGATACCAATTCAGCGCACGCCGACTCCAATCGGCTGTTCACGACCACCACGTCGAAGTCGTCCTGGGCGGCAAGTTCGGCACGGGCCGTCGCCAGCCGGCGATTGCGCTGGTCGGCCGTTTCCGTCCCTCGGCGGAAAAGCCTGTCCTCCAGTGCCGCCCAGTTCGGGGGAGCCAGGAACACCGCGAGCGAATCGGGCAACGCCGCCTTGATGGCGCGCGCGCCGGCCAAGTCAACCTCGATGAGCACCGGATGACCCGCTGCCACGGCGGCGCGCACGGGTTCGGCGGGCGTGCCCGAACGATGGAGACCGCCGTGAATCTCGGCCCATTCGAGCAGTTCACCGTCATCGATCAGGCTTTGGAACGCATCCGCGTCGACAAAGCGGTAGTCGACCCCGTCCACTTCTCCCGGACGGGGGGCCCGGGTGGTCACCGAGACGCTGAAGTACAGCTCGGGGACTTCGTCGCGCAGGCAACGGACAACCGTCGATTTGCCGACCGCGGAGGGACCGGACAGCACGACAACACGGCCCCGTGCGACCGGCCCCCCGCGCTCGCTCACCGCTCCTAAGAGGGGTCGAATTTGTCCAGCAGTGCCTTGCGCTGACGATCCCCCAAGCCGCGCAGACGCCGCGTCGGCGCGATCTCCAGCTCGGTCATGATTTCCTGCGCCTTGACCTTGCCCACCTTGGGTAAGGCCTCCAACAGCGCGGATACCTTCATCTTGCCCAGAACCTCGTCGGTCTCGGCGTCTTTGAGAACCTGCTTGAGGTTGGTGCCGCCACGCTTGAGCCGGTCTTTGAGCTCAGCCCGCGCTCGACGCGCGGCAGCAGCCTTCTCCAATGCAGCCGCACGCTGTTCGTCGGTCAACTGGGGAAGCGCCACGGTTCCTCCGTCTCGTTGCTACTCGATGCCATTCTCGATGCCTCCACCGCGTCACTTCGGCTTGGGCTGACGTCGATCCTGTTTGGTCACGGCCGGGGTACTCCAGCCAGCGACGACGACCGTACCCAGGATGCCTGACGAAATCTAACCCGACCCCCCGGTTTCGCGGCCGAAGACTCCAGCGTGTAATGCGTCATGGCGCCCTCCGACGTCATGACCGTGCCATCGTGCGCGGGCCTTGCCGCCACGCGTTACGGCGCCTCGCCGCCACCTAAACGTCCAGTACAAGCGCGGTTTTGCGGTGTGTCGAGGCTGGTTGCGGGGATGCCGTTTCACGCCGTCCGGCCTACCCGCCGAATTGTGTTTCCCCACAACCGGCCGCGGCGTGTCGCGGCTGTCGGTCGATGCCGAATCACTGATTGAGCGCATAAGTGACAAACAGCCGGCGCACAGCTTCCGTGCATACGTTCTGTCGAAGCAGGACCGTCCGGAGTCACCGGCCAACGTGGAGGATCGACGAAATGCATGCCAGGCAGTGGACGTACAGATCGGCCACGGCGATTGTGATGGGCGCCCGGGGTCGCCGCGTGATCAGCGCACGAGGTAGGCCACGGCATCACGCAACCGCTCGGCCTGGGCGAGCACCGCGGAGACCTCCGGACCGGCGCGCAGGACCTCGCGCGACACCGCGGGCAGGAGCTGGCCTGCAACCGCACCCCCCAGGCCCCCGAGCGCCTCGGGCCGGCCGCCTTGGGCTCCCACACCGGGGACCAGCACCGGACCGCCGAGCACGCTGACGTCGGGCACCTCCGGCAGCGTCGCACCGATCACCACGCCGACCATGCCGGGGCGGGCATGGTTCTCGGCGGCTGCCGCGTCGACGATCGACTGCGCCACGGTTACGCCACCGGGCAGCACCGCCCCCTGCACGCCGGCGCCCTCGGGATTGGAGGTTGCCGCCAGCACGAACACCCCGCGACCGTTGGCCGCGGCGGTGTCCAGCAACGGCCGCAGGGCACCGAACCCGAGGTAAGGTGAGGCCGTCACGGCGTCGCATCCCAACGGGCCGTCTGCGGCCCAGGCATCCGCGTATGCGGCCATCGTGCTGCCGATATCGCCGCGTTTGGCATCGGCGAGCACCAACACACCTCGCGACCGCAGTTCGGCGATGACGCGTTCCAGGACCGCGTACCCCACCGACCCGTAGGCCTCGAAGAACGCGACCTGGGGCTTGACGACGGCGAAGCCGGTGTATGCCGCTATGCAGACGTCGCAGAATGCCGCCAGGCCGTCGGCGGTGGCCGGCAATCCCCACGATGCCAGCAACTCAGGATGCGGATCGATGCCCAGGCACAGCGGGCCGCGCGCGGCGATCACGGCGGCCAGGCGGGAACCGAACGCCGGCACGATCTGGGGTGAATACTCGGGGTCGGGCGGGGCCACGGCTAGCGCTCGAGGTCGCTGTGCAGTTCCTGCAACGACCGGACGCCGATATCTCCCCGGATACTCGCCTCGATGCCCTGAACCGCGGCGGAGGCACCCTGCACGGTGGTCACGCACGGAATGTTCATCTGCACTGCGGCGGAGCGAATCTCATAGCCGTCGATGCGCGGCCCGGAGTTGCCGTACGGCGTGTTGATGACCATGTCGACGTCGCCGGCGCGGATCGCGTCCACCGCAGAAACCGGCGGCCGGCCGGGGCTGGGCGGCTCGAAGTGCTTGCGCACCACCTCTACGGGAATTCCGTTGCGGCGCAACATTTCCGCGGTCCCCTCAGTCGCCAGCACGCGGAAGCCGAGGTCAGCCAGTCGCTTGACGGGGAACACCAGCGAGCGTTTGTCGCGGTTGGCCACCGACACGAACACCGTGCCGCTGGCGGGCAGCGAGCCGTAGGCGGCGGTCTGGCTCTTGGCGAAGGCACTGCCGAAGTTCTGGTCGATTCCCATCACCTCGCCAGTGGACTTCATCTCGGGGCCGAGCAGGGAGTCGACGTAGGAGCCGTCGGAGCGGCGGAACCGGTGGAACGGCAGCACGGCTTCCTTCACCGCGATGGGCACATTCGGCGCCGGCCGGGCGCCGTCCCCCTCGGCTGCCAGCATGCCCTCTTCGCGGAGCTGGGCGATGGTGGCGCCCAACATGATCCGGGCGCAGGCCTTGGCCAGCGGCACCGCGGTCGCCTTGGAGACGAACGGGACGGTGCGGCTGGCCCGTGGGTTGGCCTCCAGCACGTAGAGCACATCGTCCTTGAGCGCGTACTGCACATTCAGCAGACCCACCACTCCGATGCCGTGCGCAATGGCCTCGGTGGCCCGGCGCACGGTGGCGATATCGGTGCGCCCCAACGTGACCGGAGGCAGCGCGCACGCCGAGTCGCCGGAGTGGATGCCGGCCTCCTCGATGTGCTCCATCACCCCGCCGATGTAGACGTCGGTGCCGTCGCAGAGCGCATCGACGTCGATCTCGATAGCGTCTTCGAGGAACCGGTCGACGAGCACCGGATGCTCGGGCGTGAGTTCGGTGGCCCGGGTGATGTAGCCGCGCAGGTTTTCCTCGTCGTAGACGATCTCCATGCCGCGGCCGCCCAGCACGTAGGACGGACGAACCAGCACGGGATAGCCGATCTCGGCGGCGATCCTGCGGGCCTGCTCGAAGCTGTTCGCCGTGCCGAACCGGGGTGCGGGCAAACCGGCGTTGGTCAGCAATTCGCCGAAGGCGCCGCGGTCCTCGGCCAGGTCGATCGCGCTGGGGCTGGTGCCGACGATCGGCACGCCGGCCTTCTCCAACCGGTCGGCCAGCCCGAGCGGTGTCTGGCCGCCGAGTTGCACGATGACCCCGACCACCCCGGGACCCCCGGCGCCGGAACTGTGCTCGGCGTGGTAGACCTCCAGAACGTCCTCGAAGGTCAGGGGCTCGAAATAGAGCCGGTCGGCGGTGTCGTAATCGGTGGAGACCGTCTCGGGATTGCAGTTGACCATGACCGTCTCGAAGCCGGCCCCGCTCAACGTCGTCGCCGCGTGCACGCAGCTGTAGTCGAACTCGATGCCCTGACCGATCCGGTTGGGTCCCGACCCGAGGATCAGCACCTTGGGTTTCTCGGCCTGCGGGGCCACCTCGGTCTCGGCGGCGGGATCGAGTTCGTAACTGCTGTAGTGGTACGGCGTCTTGGCCTCGAACTCCGCGGCGCAGGTGTCGACGGTCTTGTACACCGGGCGGATGCCCAACCGCTCACGCAGGGTACGCACGCCGGCCTCACCGGCGAGCTCAGGCCGCAGCGCGGCGATCTGACGGTCCGACAGGCCGCTGTGCTTCGCTTTCCGCAGCAGTTCCTCGTCGAGGACGGGCGCCCGGCAAAGCAATTCGCGCAGTTCCACCAGGCCGGCGATCTGGTCGACGAACCACGGGTCCACACCGGAGGCCGCCGCCGCCTGCTCGACGGTGGCGCCCAGTCGCAGCGCGAGTTCGATGTCGTAAAGCCGGCCCTCGGTGGGAGTCTTGAGCCGTTGCAGGACGTCATGGACGTCCCCGTCGGGATCGGGGGCGGTCCAGAATCCGGCGTGTTTGGTCTCCAGGGACCGCATCACCTTGCCGAGCGCTTCGATGAAATTGCGGCCCAGCGACATCGCCTCACCGACCGACTTCATCGTGGTGGTCAGCGTGGCGTCCGCGCCGGGAAACTTCTCAAACGCGAACCGTGGCGCCTTGACCACCACGTAGTCCAGCGTCGGCTCGAAGCAGGCCGGGGTTTCCTTGGTGATGTCGTTGAGAATCTCGTCGAGGGTGTAGCCGATGGCGAGCTTGGCGGCGATCTTGGCGATCGGGAACCCGGTGGCCTTCGATGCCAGCGCACTCGACCGCGACACCCGCGGGTTCATCTCGATGACGATGAGCCGGCCGTCTTCGGGATCGACCGCGAACTGGATGTTGCAGCCCCCGGTGGCGACGCCGACCTCGCGCAGGATCGCGATCCCCAGGTCGCGCATCTTCTGGTACTCGCGGTCGGTCAACGTCATGGCCGGCGCGACGGTCACCGAGTCGCCGGTGTGCACGCCCATCGGGTCGACGTTCTCGATCGAGCACACCACAACCACGTTGTCGCGGCCGTCGCGCATCAGTTCGAGTTCGTATTCCTTCCAGCCGTAGATCGATTCCTCGATGAGCACGTTGGCGGACGGGGAAGCGGCCAGTCCGTCGCCGGCCATCCGCTCGACATCCTCCAGGCTCGCGGCCATGCCCGAACCCAGGCCGCCCATCGTGAAGCTCGGCCGCACCACGACCGGCAACCCGAGTTCGGCGACCGTCTCGTGCACCTCGTCCATGGTGAAACACACTCGGCTGCAAGCGGATTCACCGCCGACCTTGGTCACGATGTCCTTGAACCGCTGGCGGTCCTCGCCGCGCTGGATCGCCTCGAAATCGGCGCCGATCAGTTCGACGCCGTACCTGTCGAGGACGCCGTTCTCATACAGGGCCACGGCGGTGTTGAGGGCGGTCTGTCCACCGAGGGTGGCCAGCAGCGCGTCGATCTTGTTGCCGCGCTCGGCCTGCTGGGCGATGACCCGCTCGACGAAGTCCGGCGTGATGGGCTCGACGTAGGTGTGGTCGGCGTATTCGGGATCGGTCATGATGGTCGCCGGGTTGGAGTTGACCAGGCTGACCTGCAGGCCCTCGGCGCGCAATACCCGGCAAGCCTGGGTGCCCGAGTAGTCGAACTCGCATGCCTGGCCGATGACGATCGGGCCGGAGCCGATCACCAGGACATGGTTGACGTCGGTGCGGCGCGGCATCTAGCAATCCCCCCTCAGTGCGCGAGCGTGCGCAAACCCGGTCAAAACGTCGGCGGGTCGGCCGGGGACACGCCCGCCCACGGGACAAAGAAGGAGAGTGGGTGTCACAGCTGCCCCGCCATGAGGTCGACGAACTGGTCGAACAGGTACTCGGCGTCGTGCGGGCCGGCGGCCGCCTCAGGGTGGTATTGAACCGAGAACGCCCGGCCGTCGGCCAGCCGGATACCCTCGACGACCCCGTCGTTGGCGCATGTGTGGCTCACCACAGCCCGCCCGAACGGAGTGTCGAACTCCTCGCCGGCCTCGCCCTCCAATGCGAAGCCATGATTCTGCGCCGTGATCGCGACCCGCCCGGTGGCGTGGTCGATCACCGGGATGTTGATCCCGCGATGTCCGAACACCATCTTGTAGGTCGGCCTGCCCAGCGCCCGGCCGAGGATCTGATTGCCGAAACATATGCCGAACAGCGGGATTCCGGCGCCAAGCACCTCACGCGTGACGGCCACCACATGATCGGCGGTGGCCGGGTCGCCGGGGCCGTTGGACAGGAACACGCCGTCGGGCCGAAGTTCGCTGATCTGGCCGAACGTTGCCGACGACGGGAGCACATGACTGCGGATGCCCCGGCGGGCGAAGTTGCGCGGCGTGTTGGTCTTGATGCCGAGATCCAGCGCAGCGACGGTGTACCGATGCACCCCTGCGGATTCGACGATGTAGGCGGTGTCGGTGCTGACCTGCCCGGCCAGATCCGCGCCGAGCATCGACTCCTGGCCGCGCACCCGCTCCAGCAGTTCGCCGGTGCCGGCGAGCGTGTCGCCGCTGAACACACCGGCTTTCATCGAGCCACGGGTGCGCAGGTGGCGGACGACCGCGCGGGTGTCGATCCCGGCGATGCCCACGACACCCTGCCGGACGAGTTCGTCGTCGAGCGTGCCGGTGGCGCGCCAGTTCGACGCCCGCGGCGACGGGTCGCGGACGGCGTAGCCGGCCACCCAGATCCGGTCTCCGCGGCTCTCGGCATCCTCGTGATTCCAGCCCGTGTTGCCGATCTGGGGCGCGGTGGCGATCACGATCTGGCGGTGGTAGCTGGGGTCCGTCAGGGTCTCCTGGTACCCGGACATCCCGGTGGAGAAGACCGCTTCACCGAGGGCCTGGCCGACCGCGCCGAATGTCGTGCCGGTGAACACCCGGTCATCTTCGAGGACCAGGACCGCCGTCGATCCGGACCGGGATCCGCGGTCCCCGACGCTCACTGTCACGCGGTGTCCTTCCCGTTTTGCTGTTCCAACCGGTGCTGGAAGTCGATCCAGGTTTCATACTGCCCACCGTCGTCGGCGCAGAACAGGCTGTCGATCTCGACTCTCGACGGCAACCGCCACCTGATCGCCAGTACTCCGTCCGCGGCGGGACTACCGGCTGCGTCCTTGTCCAAACTCAGCGCAATCACCGCCGACTCCGGGATCCAGATCCCGCGAGCTCCGCTGCGCACCAGCATGATCCCGCCCGAATAGCGGGTCAGCACGGCCCTGGTCCGGTATGCGAGGTCACTGCTTTCGACCCTGTCCTGGTCCTGCCAACCTGGCTCCAGCGTGCTGCCCAGGTACAGCCCTTTGATCGCCGGAACGACGGCCTGACCGAGAGCGTCCGGCAAGGCGTGCAGTTCACCGACCATGGCCGCCTGCCGCTCGGCCCGCCGCCGCCAGGCGCGCAGGGTCAGGCTGATCAGCAACCCGATCCCCACGATCAAGATCAACGCGACGACCACGGTTCCGAGCGTGACGGTACTCATGCGCCCCGCGCTTCCCGGTGGACACTCATGCGCGACAAGCCTTTCCGTCGCGCGCGGTAAACCTCCCACGCAGCAGCGTGGCGGTCACCGTGGCGGGCAACGTCATGGCCTCGTACGGGGTGTTGACCGAACGGCTGGCCAGCCGGGAGCCCGCCACGGTCCAGGTCGCATCGGGATCGACGACGGTGAGATTGGCCGGCTCGCCGACCTCCAAGGGACGGCCCTGGTCGGGCAGGCCGACGATTCGGGCGGGCTGCTCGCTCATCACCCGGGCCACGTCGCGCCATGTCAGCAGTCCCGGCGCGACCATCGTCTCGGCCACCACCGACAGCGCTGTCTGCAATCCGAGCATCCCCGGCCGGGCTGACGCGAACTCGACGCACTTCTCATGCTCGGCGTGCGGCGCGTGGTCGGTCGCGACACAGTCGATGACCCCTTCGGCCAGTGCCTGGCGCAACGCTTGCACATCGGAGACCTCCCGCAGGGGCGGGTTCACCCGGTTGACTCCGTCGTAGGTCGCCAGGCGGCTGTCGTCGAGCAGGAGATGATGCGGAGTGACCTCCGCCGTAATCGAAATCCCCTGTGCCTTAGCCCATCTGAGGATTTCCACGGTTCCCTCGGTGGAGGCGTGGCAGATGTGCACGCGGGCGCCGGCATCACGAGCCAGCAGCGCATCGCGGGCCACGATCGACTCCTCGGCGGCCCGGGGCCAGCCCGTCAGCCCGAGTCGGGCCGCGTTGGCCCCCTCGTGCGCGACAGCGCCCACAGTCATCCGCGGCTCCTCGGCGTGCTGGGCGATGAGCACGCCCAGTCCGCTCGCGTATTCCAGCGCTCTGCGCATCAGCAGCGGATCGTGCACACACTTGCCGTCGTCGGAGAACATTCGCACCCGCGCGGCACCGTTGGCCATCATCGCCATCTCGGTGAGTTGTCTGCCCTCCAGGCCGACGGTCACCGCACCCACCGGGTGCACGTCGACAAGTCCAACCTGCCGGCCGCGGTTCCAGACATGGTCGGTGACCACCGGCGAGTCGGCCACCGGATTCGTGTTGGCCATCGCGAACACAGCGGTATACCCGCCGAGTGCCGCTGCCGCAGAACCGCTTTCGATGGTCTCGGTGTCCTCACGGCCAGGTTCGCGCAGATGGGTGTGTAAGTCCACGAAGCCGGGGAGCAGCACGTGACCGGTCGCGACGAGCACGTCGACATCCTCCGCGACCGTCAGGCCGGCACCGATCTCGGCGATCTGACCGTCGTGGACGAGGACGTCCACCTGATCGCCAGCGCCGTAGAGACGCACGCCCCGAAGCAGCACGCTCATGCGGCTCCCCCGATGTGCGAGGCCGCCGCCGAGTGATCGGCTCCGACCAGCAGATGAAAAAGCACCGCCATCCGCACGTGTACGCCGTTCGTGACCTGTTGCAGCACAGCCGCTTGCGGTGAGTCCGCAACCGAGGACGCGATCTCCATGCCGCGCAGCATCGGACCGGGGTGCAGCACCACGGCATGGGCGGGCAGCAGCGCCTGCCGGCGCTCGGACATGCCGTAGGACACTGAGTACTCCCGCGCCGACGGGAAGAACCCACCGTTCATGCGTTCGACCTGGACGCGGAGCATCATCGTCGCGTCGGCGGCCGGCAGTTCTGCGTCCAGGTCGTGCGACACCGTCACCGGCCATTGTTCGACGCCCGCGGGCAGCAACGTGGGCGGCGCGACGAGCACCAGTTCGGCGCCCAGCGTCGACAGCAGCAACACATTGGAACGCGCCACCCGGCTGTGCAGGATGTCGCCGACGATCACCACGCGCTTGCCTTCGATGCCGCCGAGCCGTTGCCGGATGGTCAGCGCGTCGAGCAGCGCCTGGGTGGGGTGTTCGTGGGTGCCATCGCCGGCATTGATCACGCTCGGTCCCGAACCGTCCGCCGAAGCGGTCCACTCGGCCAGCTGTTGGGCGGACCCCGATGCCGAGTGGCGGATGATCAGCGCGTCCGCGCCGGCGGCCCGCAGCGTCAGGGCGGTGTCGCGCAGCGACTCACCCTTGGCCGCCGAGGATCCCGACGCACTGACGTTGATGGTGTCGGCGCTCATCCACTTCGCCGCCACCTCGAACGACACCCGGGTGCGGGTGGAGTTCTCGTAGAACATGGTGATCACGGTGCGCCCGCGCAGCGTGGGCAGCTTCTTGACCTCCCGGCCCAGCAGCGCCTGGCTGAACCGGTCGGCGTTGTCCAGGATCGCCGTGGCGTCTTCGCGGGTGAGGTCGGCTGCGCTGAGGAGGTGTTTCACCGGGCAGGGCCCCCGGATGGGGCGATCCGCACCCCGTCGCGCCCGTCATGACCGGTCAGCTGGACCTGGACGTTCTCGCTGCGCGAGGTCGGCACGTTCTTGCCGACATAGTCGGCGCGGATGGGCAGTTCCCGGTGACCGCGGTCGACGAGAACCGCCAGCTGCACGGCGCGGGGACGGCCGAGGTCGCGCAGCGCGTCCAGGGCAGCCCGCACCGACCGCCCGGTGTAGAGCACGTCGTCGACGAGGATGACCAGTGCGCCGTCGATGCCGCCGTCGGGTATCGAGGTGTCCTCCAGCGGGCGGGGCGGCTTGGTGTTCAGGTCGTCCCGGTAAAGCGTGATGTCCAGTGACCCGTGACTGACGTCGACACCGGCGAACTCCTTGACGTTGTGGGCCAGCCGCTCAGCCAGGTCGGTGCCGCGGGTCGGGATGCCCAGCAGCACGACCCGCGGCGCATCGGGACCGTCCAGCGCGGTCTTCTCGATGATCTGATGGGCGATGCGGGAGATGGTCCGGCTGACGTCGGCCGCGGTCATCAGTTCCCGGTCGCTTTCGAGGGAGCCCATGGCAGGCCTTGACCTCCTTCTCCGCCTCTCTGGACGGCTCGTTAAAGGATGTCGAACTGCGGGGCAGCTTAGCACCGTTCGATCTGCTCCCCCGAACAGGACTACATTGGCGCCAATGACCGACCCCTCATCATCATCTGGTTTGTCCGCTGGCCTCTCTGGATTCGATTTCGACGCGCTCTACCGCGGGGAAAGCCCCGCCGAAGGCGTCCCGCCGATCACCACACCACCCTGGGATACCAAGGCGCCCAAGGGGAACGTGATCGCCTGGCACGAAGCCGGAGTGATCCACGACGACGTCCTCGACATCGGCTGCGGGCTCGGTGACAATGCGATCTACCTGGCCCAGCACGGGTATCGGGTGACCGGGCTGGACATCGCGCCGACCGCGCTGATCACCGCTGAACACCGTGCGATCCAGGCCGGAGTAAAGATCCGGTTCGCCACCGCCGACGCCACCCGGCTCGACGGCTACAACGGCGCCTTCGACACTGTCATCGACAGCGGCTGCTACCACTGCCTCGACGACGCCGGCCGGGCCGACTACGCCGTCGCGGTGCACCGCGCCACCCGACCCGGGGCCACCCTGCTGCTCAGCGCATTCTCCGACGCCAACGCCCCGCTCGGGGACTGGCCGCGGCCCATGGTGTCCGAACCCCAACTGCGCCAGACGCTCGGTGACGCCGGATGGAACGTCGTCGAGCTGACATCGATCACCATGCCGCTCGGCAGCGACCAGACCGGCAGCGAGGAGGCCGGCGGCGAGCAGACCAGCGCCGAGATGTGGATGCTGCGCGCGACGCGCTGAGTATGCGGCGATCGGGCAGATCAGTGCGAGCACCCCCAATGCGTGATGCATTGGCCGCTGTTCCGAGTTAGCAGGGCTCGGTGTCGGTGCCTCGATGGTCGATCGTCAAAGGGCGGCCCATGCCGGCCCGCGGTCGGCGAGCCGTTGGGGTCGTCGGTCACGTCGTGATGAAGATTCAAGCAGTTGTAGCGCCGGCTGCCGACCGTGACGGCATAGACCTTGCCATCGGCGGCGTCGGTGATGTATCGAGTGTGCCGTCGGGACGACCGCGATCGACCGGGTTGTGTTCCAGCCGTCAGATCGGTCGTGAAGGATCCGATGAGGCTGTTCGTCGCGGTGTTGTACACGGTAACCGATCTTCCGTCGGACCCAAGAACATAGGTTCGGCTGCCATCCGGACTGAATGCCGAGTCCTGCCGTGCGGATCCGCGCGAGCTCGGTGTTGTAGCTGGCAGAGCTCGCCGGATCGGAGTCGATCACCGAAACGTGGTAGAAGCCAACGTCCCAGCTACTCTCGACCGCGTACGTGCGCTTGCCGTCGGCGCTCACAGCCAAGGTGTCGACAAACGCCTCCCACGTTCCAGGCAAATCGCTACTATACGACGGGCGGATTCGATGCATGTCTTTGTCGTAGACATTGACGTCGGCGTAGTAATGGTCCTCCATGCGTAGAGCCGTCCACCGCGATCTCCAGGTCTTTGGCAACGACGTATTCCCGTGCCGATCAACCTGTTGTCGGTGGCGTCGATCACCGTCACCACGGTCGTGCCGCCGATTTCGGCCACATAATTCTCTTGCACGTACACGCGCGTGCCGTTGGGGTTGACAACCACGCCGTCGAGGCCACCCGGCCAGTAGCCGCAGTCGTCGCACAGCGGGATCTCGACATCGGCGATGACGGCGTTGGTCGCGGTGTCGACCACCGAAACCGTCAGGCCGTGATGAGCGTAACGTCGAGTTCCGTCCGGCGACACCGCCGGAAGGCTCGCTGTAGACCGGGTGGTGCCCGTGACCTGCTTGGCGGCGGTGTCGATCGCCGACACACTGCCATTCCCGTACACGTATGCCTGGTTGCCGCTGATGGCCACACCTGTTGGGGCGGAGCCCACCGAGATCGGCGTAACGGTGACAGGCAGAATCGGCGGGGTTCCGCCGGACACAGTGGTTATCTGGAGCCTGTTGTCGTCTGAATCCGTGACATAGACCCTGCCGTCGGAGCCGACGGCCACATAGGCGTCACTGGCGACCATGTCGTTGTCGGTCGAGACGGTGCCGAGCACAACGTTGAGCCGTGTGTCGATCACGGTCACCCGGCCCGGCACCTGATGTGTGACATAGGCGCGGCTGCCGTCCGGGCTCAGCGCCACGAATGCCGCTGCGTCGCCGACCGAAAGCGTACGGACTACTCGGTTGAACGTGGGGCTGGTGGGGTCGGCGTCGATCACCGATACCGAGCTGCCTGTCGATCCCTGAATCGCATTGACGGAGTACAGCCACCTGCCGTCCCGGCTGACCGCCACGTCCAACGGGGTCACGCCATATCCGGGCGAAATCGAAGGGCTCGTAATCCCGGTGGTCGACCCGGCGAGTTTGGCTGTGTCGACCACCTTGATGACGCCGGTATTGTCGGCGGCGTAAAGTCGGCTGCCGTCAGCGCTGACTGCCATGCCTTTGATGTCGTAGCTGATGATCTTGTATCCATCGACGATATTCGAAGCGGTATCGATCTCGGTGATGGTCCCCTCGGTGGTAGCGACGTAAACTTTTGTGCCGTCTGGACTTATCGCCAAATCGCCGGGAATGTGGACGTACGCACCGCCTGGTACGGCGATCTGCTTGACGACCCGGTTGCTAGCGGTATCGATGACCGAGACTGTGGCGCTGTCGACGTTCGATACGTACACGCGAGTGCCATCTGGTTTGGCCACGACGGAAAGTGGCGTGTGGTCGACGGGAATTGTGGCGACGATCTGTTTGGTGTTCACGTCGACAACCGACACGCTGTCCGACGACCCGTTAGCGACATACGCTCGGTTGCCGACGACGGCTACCCCGTTCGGATGGGATCCAGTGTTGGCAGACGTCGTCGTTCCCGACAATGACGACGGCGCCGCGTTAACGACGCTGACGTCAGCCGCCTGTGTGGTGGTGGTGTTGCCGGCGGCGTCGCGGGCCCGCGCGGCCAGCGTATACATACCATTGGCGACCGTCGTGGTGTTCAACGACGTGGCGTAGGGCGAGTTGGTGTCCTCATTCAGTCCGCACCGTTGACCAAGAACTGCACCCCGGCCACTCCGACATTGTCGGCAGCCGTCGCGCTCAGGCTCACCGCGCCCGACACGTCCCCATTCGGGCGCTCAGGCTCACCCGTGGGCGCCGCACTCCTTGTCCACCGTCACGCTCACCGCCGTCGGGTGGTGTTGTTGCCCGAGGCGTCGCGGGCCCGCGCTGTGAGCGCATAGCTCCCGTTGGCGACCGTCGTGGTATTCCACAACACCGCCTAGGGCGAGATGGTGTCCTCTGCCAACCGTCGCACCGTCCACCAGGAACTGCACCCCAGCCACCCCGACATTGTCGGCGGCGGTCGCGCTCAGACTCACCGTGCCCTTGACGGGCCCGACCGGCGGCGCGGTCAGGCTCACCGTCGGCGCCGTGGTATCGGGGTTGGCGATCGCGACGCTGACCGCCTCCGTGGTGGTGGAGTTGCCGGAGGCGTCACGGGCCCGCGCAGCCAGCCGTATGAGTACCGTTGGAGACCGATGTGGTGTTCCACAACACGGAGTAGGGCGCGCCGGTGTCCTCGGCTCCCATCGCCGCACCGTCGACCAGGCAACTCGCACCCCGGCCACCCCGGTATTGTCGGCGGCGGTGGCGGTCAGAGTCACCGTGCCCGACATGATCGCCCCGGTGGCGGGCGCGGTGACGCTCACCGTAGGCGCGGTGTTATCGGCGGCCGGAACGACGGGGACTCTGACATCCACTGAGGTGGCAGCGCCAAAAACATCTGTGACAGTGATGGTGAAGGTGGCGGTATTGGGGCCGGGGCCGGCCGCCAGATCACGAGCGGCCTTGTTGGGTGTGAAGGTGTAGACACCGACACCGCCGTCGGCGACGGTGCCGCTGGCAGGTTGCGCCCAGCTGTGAGACGCGAAATCCCCGTCGGTGTCCTCGAAGGTCAACGTCACATTCACCACACCAGTAACTGGATCGGGCGTGCCGACGATCGGGGTGCTCGGCGTGGGTGCGGTATTACCGCGGTTGATCGTCAGCACCCGCACAGCGCGATCGGCCGCATCTGAGACATAAATCTGGCGCCCGTCGGGGCTCACCGCGAGGCCGTGCTGGCCCGGGGCGCCGCCGATCGACGGGGCGGTGATCACGGTGCTGGTCCTGGTGTTGATCATCGACACCGTGTCATCGGTGTTCGCGGCGTAGACGACACTGCCATCGGGGCTGATCCCGAGCCCACGCGGCTGCGCGCCCACCGTAATCGTCGCGACCACCGGGTTGGTGGCAGTCGGATTGAGCGCCGTCACGGTGTTGGACGCGGTGTTGCTGACGTAGACCCGAGACCCATCGGGGGACACCACCACCCCAGTCGGCTGCGCGCCCACGGCGATCGTCTTCAGTACCGGGGTAGCCGCGTCCGGGTTGATCACAGACACGCTGTTGCTACCCGAGTTGGCCACATACAGCCGGCCGTCGACCTTCGACACGGCGATTCCTGTCGGCTGAGTGCCCACCGCAATGGATTTCACGACTGGGCTGACGGCCGTGGGATTGAGCACCACCACACGATTGGTGCTGGTGTTGGTCACATAGACGCGCTGTCCGTTCGGGGAGACGGCGACGCCGTTCAACTGCTGACCGGTACCGGTAGTGATCGTCTTGATCACCTTGTTGGTCCCGGTGTTGATCACCGACACTCCGCCATTGCCGGCCACGTAGGCCCGGGAGTTGTCCGGGCTGACCGCCACCGCCGTCGGCGAGCTCACCACGTTGATCGTGACGGGTGGATTGTTCAGGTTGGCCCGGTCAATGACCGACACCGTGTTGCTGCCCTGATTGATCACGTAGGTCTTCGTCGGCGAGACCGCCACTCCCGCAGGATTGTTACCCACCGTCCTGGAGGTCGGGCTCGACACTACCGCCGGCAATACCGCCGGGCTGACCGTCACCGCGGTGGCGGCTTGGCCGTCACTGACCGACACGGTGAAGTTATCGAAATCGGCCGACGCCGTCTGACCGGCCGCCAACCGCGCCGCCTCCGTCGGGGTGTAGGCGACCGCCCCGGTCGCCCCATTAACAGTCACCTTCCCACCCGCCGGTGCCGCGGTCACCGTGTAGGTCAACGTCGTGTTGGGATCGACATCCGACCCATTGACCGCAACCCGAAATTGCTCCGTTCACCTGATTGGGCGACCCATACGACGGCTGACCCCGTCGGCGCGGTGTTGGTTGCAAGGATTTGGCTCGACTGGGCCGCGGCGGGCGCCGCCGCAGCGACACGAAAAGAATTACCGCCTCACCCGAGGGGCGTACGGCAGCCGCCCGGGCCACCGGCGCGGCCAGCGGCTCAACGGCGTCGTCGACCACCAAACCGGTCGCAACACCCGCACCGGCCCCGGCCACACCGGTGTCGATGCCCGACTTGCCGCCAGGATTGCGGACCGCCGCCAGCATCGCCCACATCATCGGCGAATCCACCGGACCGGTCGGGGTGGAATCCAGCAACCCACTGTCTCCCACCCAGCCCAACACCTTCGACACCACATTCGGGGGATCCACGGCCGCATCGGAGGCACCACGGCCCGCGCGGCGGTGACCGACTCCGGGCCGCCGATGCAACAAACATTTCCGGGACGTGCCTGCCGCACCCAACCGGCACCAGCGCCCGGCGCCGTTCCGGCGACGCCTGCGGCGAGGCAGGCGCTAACACCTGCTCTGCTTTCACCGCGGTGCTGCCCGGATCCCTTGCGGCGCCGGCAGGATCGGCATCGCGCTGCGCCGCAACCGTCCCGCCGAGCTGCCCGGCCGAACACCGGCGGCGCCACCCTCGTGCCGGGCGGCGCCCTCATCGGCGCCCTCGGCACCGCTGCCGCAGTCGGCACCGCCGACCCCGTCGGCGACGCCACCGCAGCGGGCAGCGACTCAGCGGGCGGTTCGGGCTGGGGTTCCGCCGACGTCACGGGCTGCGGGTCAGCGACGCGCGGCTCCACGCTTTCCGCCCCCTCTTCGGAAGCGACACCGGTCGGCACCGCGGTACCGGGCTCGGCGCACGTCGCTACCCGCCGCCTGGGCCGGTTCAGCGTCAGCTGAGGTGGAACCCGACATGTCCGCACCGCCGGAACTGCTCATCTGCGTCTTTGCCGACCCCGTTTCCCCGCCAGCCGACGCGGTTGACGACACCCCGGCACCATCCTGCTCCGCCGAGCCCAGCCCACCTGCCCCACGATCCCTGACGTCACTGCGCTCAGACTGCGCCGAGCCCCGAACTTTCGCGGCACGCCTACCAGAACCGGCCCGACCGCCACCGGTCAAACCCTCCGATTTCGCGGCACGCGGGGCCTTGCCCGCACCCGACGACGTCGCGCCACCCCCAGAAGCCGCCGCTCCCGACGACTCCGCGCCGCTTGCGGGTGCCGTCTTGCCCGTGGCCCCCGAATCCCCCGAATCAGACGCCGAACTCGACGACGAATCCGGGTCGGCCCACGCCACACCCGCGGTGTCGGCTACCGCGAATCCCGTCCCCAGCGCCACCGCCAAAGCTCCAACCCGACCGACAAAGGTTGCGTATCCCATGGTCGCCCCTCCCACGGTGGCCGGGCCGGCCCCAGCCCTGTTCGAAGTCTCGCCCCGGGACCCGCAGCAAAGCCATACCGTGCGACCGAAGCATCGACCGAAGTCTTTTCCCGGCCAAGCCGTTCCGCGCCGCTACGGCCGAAGCGCCCCGCCCAGCTCATGACGGGAGCGGATACCCAACTTGCTGTAGGCGTTGGACAGGTGCAATTCGACGGTCCGCAACGTCACGAAGAGCGACTGCGCGATCTCCTTGTTGCTCACCCCGGCGGCCGCCAGCTCGGCGACCCGCCGTTCACTGGCGGTCAGCGCGTCGGCACCGGAGCCGGCCCGCCGGCGCGGCCGTCCGCCCGCCGCCCGTAGCTCACTGGCGGCACGGTCTGCCAGCGGCGTGGCACCGCAGCGATGGGCCTGCTCCATGCCTTCCCGCAGTACGGGCCGCGCGGACACACCCCGGCCGTCGCGGTGCAACGCAGCTCCGAGGTCGACCAACGCCTCCGCCCGCCACAGCAACGACGGCGACGCCGCGAGCGTGTCGGCGGCCCGTTGCAGCAGCTCCAATCCCCGCTTGCCGCCTTCGACAAGTCCGCGCACCCGCAACGCGCCGCCGATCCTGCGCCGCGAATCCGCAATCATCGCGGCAGCCAGCGCCGCGTCGGCGACTTCGCGGGCCACGTCGTGAGCGTCCAACGTCATCAACACCGGAACCAGCGCGACCCGCGCGTCATTGGCCCAGGGGAACATCCCGCGGCTCAGTTCGATGCGGCGAAGAGCATCCATCAGGTCGTCCCGGGCCCGCTCCGGGTTGCCCGCGGCGGCCCGTAATCGTCCGCGTGCGAGCAACGGCAGCACCGAGAAAAGGGTGGGCGCCAGTTCGCCGTCCATTCCCCGCTCGGCCAGCAGTGCCTCGCCCTCGGCCGCCCGGCCCTGGTCTGCCAGCGAGTCGATCACCACCACGAGGCCGGGGGTTTTCGTGTAGTCGGCGGCAAGCCCCTGGATATCGACGGCGGCCCGGCCGTCCACCTCGGCAGACCGCAAATCGCCGCGTCGATGGCGGACCAGGCCGCGCAACCACAACGCGCGGGCCAGCCACTGCGGCGATCCCGTGCGTTCGGCGTGCCGCACGGCACGTGACAAGATGTGCTCGGCAACCTCGTATCGCTCCGCCTCTACCAGGCAGACGGTGACATTGGTCCGCCACAGCGGATGGCCACCCTGACTCACCAAAGCGGGGTTCGCCGCGGCTTGCTCGGCCAGGTCACCGGCGACGGAGACGGGCCCACCTTCCAACGCCCGGCGCGCGACGAACGAACGCAGCAGGCACTCGGCCGCTGTCGACGCGGGCAGTGCATCGAAACGGCCGGTTTCGTCTTCGAACCTGCTCGGCAGGTCGGGGTTGAGCAGCAGTGCCCCCAGTCGCGCGGCCTCCAGCTGTAAGGCGAGCTCCCGATCGTGCGCGCGAACCTCGGCCGCAGCCCGTTCGTAGAAGGGAAGCTGCTCACGCTGACGTGCGGCGTCCGGGTGTGTCGTCCAGGCCAGGGCGGTCACGGCCCGAGCCCGGGTAAGCGGATCGGTGGTGGTCTCGATGGCCTCGCGGAGATGGCGTGTCGCCGCGGTGTTGCCAGTCTCGTGTTCGGCATGCCCCAGCTCCAGCACCACCGCGGGCCGGTCGGCTTCGGCGGGCGGCTCGTCAAGCGCCCGGCGCAACAGCTCTGCCGCCGCGTCCGGCGCTCCTCCGGCCAGCGCTGACCGTGCGGACTCCCGCAACATGGCGACCACCTCAGGATCGCCGGCGGGCGTGGTCGCCAACAGGTGCAACCCTATTGCGCCGGGATCCGCGCGCCGGCGCGCCAATAGCCTGGCGGCGCGTGCGTGCAGGTCGGCCTGCTGACCGGCGGGACAGGTCTTCGTAAATCGCCGTCCGCACGATCGGGTGGATGAACCGAAGCGGCTCACCCGGTGTCAGCACCGCGAGCTCGACCAATCCGGTGACGAGCTCGGCCGCCTTGCGGGTGTCCACGCCGGCCAACTCCGCGCACAGGTTCAGCCGCGCCTGCTGGCCAAGCACCGCGACCGAGCGGGCCAGCGCGGAAGCTTCCGGGTCAAGGCCCTCGACACGCAATACCACGCCTTCGAGATGCGCTCCGGGGCAACCTGATCCACCGCCGCGGGATCGATGTCAGCGACCGGACGAGCCTCGCGGCGGAATTCACCCAGCAGCTCCGACAGCAGGAACGGATTGCCGCCCGTCGCGTCGGCACATGCCCGGCACAATTGCGCACTGGCGTCCTCCGCCCAGGCCGGCCCGAACCAGGCTCGCCACGGCCGCCTCGCTGAGCGGACGCGGGCACAACACCGAACCGGCCTCGAGCATCAGTGCCACCAGGTCGGTCCGCTTCCGTCGGCGCCGGTTCGCACCGTAAGTACCACCAGAACGGCCAGCCCGGCCAGCCGGTGCGCCAGGTGCAACAGGAATCGCAGCGACGGTTCATCGGCCCAATGCGCGTCGTCGACCGCGAGCACCAGCGGACCGCGCTCGGCGATATTGGCGACCAGCCAGTACAGGCCGTGCAGGGTGGCGAACGCGATGCTTCCGCTGTCGTCAGGTCGCGGAGATGTCGGTGAACACCGGCTCCGCCAAGCGGGCGGCACCGTCGAGCAGGCGATCGCGTTCTGCGGGACAGGCTTTGGCGAGTACGGTCTCCAGGAGCTGATGCACGATGCCGAATCCGAAGCCGCGCTCCAGCTCTCCCCCGCGCGCCGTCTGGACAGAAAATCCCAACTGGTTAGCGCGTTGCCGAAGCCGGCCGAGCAGCGCGGTCTTGCCGATGCCCGCCGGACCCTCGATCAACATGACCGCTCCCGCGGCCCGCCCGACAGCTGCCAAGACCTCGTCGATCGCCACCAGATCGTTCTCGCGGTCGAGAAGCTCGTCGCCGCCTGCGGCCGGAATTCCGGGCGTCAAGTCCTCCTCCCCTCTTGCCAGCACCACCGTGATGCCAGAATCCCCCAATCGGAAGCCGGCTCGCGCGTTTGCGCACTTTCGCTGTTCCGTCGCCGTGACCTCCACGGGGCGCGTGCAGAACTGCAAGAATTGCCGGATCACGACGCGGTTGGGGGTGCACAATGATGCGGCGCCGGAATCGGGCTCGTCTGGCCTTAGCTGCCCTATTGGCATTAACGCTCGCCGCAGCCGGTTGCCGCGCCGACCACGGGCTCGCGCCCGGATCTCAGCGCGTCGTCCGGGTCGCCATGTTTCCGGCGGGTAACACACTGCCCGTCCACGTCGCCGACACGCGGGGCATCTTCGTGCGCAACGGCCTGCGCGTCGAGGTGACCGAGGGGCCGGATCTGCCTCTGTTCATGGCCGCCATGGCCAAGGGGCAGTACGACATTGCGATGAGCGTGCCGAGCTTGGTGCTGATCGGGGCCGAAAAGCACCTTGATGTGCAGATCGTATCCAGCACGGCACAGCAGTCGCGGGAGCGGCCGAACGCCGTGTGGATCACCAGCGATCCGTCGATCACGCAGGTCGGCCAACTCAGGGGCCGGGCCATCGGCGTGCCATCGCTGACGGGAATCATCGTCGACTCGGTGGTTTATCTGCTCCAGCGCAGCGGGGTCGACCGCCGCGAGGTCAAGTTCGTCCAGCTGCCCTTCCCTGTCATGGGTGACCAGCTGCAAGCCGGTCACGTCGACGCGGTGGTGGCCACGCTTCCGTACAGCACGGCGATCGAGGCCCGTGGGTTTCACGTCCACGACGATGTCATCGTCGAAGCGGTCCGGGACGCCAGCGGCGGCACGGCCGACAAGGCGATCACCACCGTGTGGTCGACGACGCGCAGCTTCGCCCGGCAGCATCCCGAGACGATCTCGGCGTGGCGTACGTCGCTGACCGAGGCGATCGAAGTCCTCAACGGCGACCAGTCACAAGCGCGTTCACTGATGCAGGACTGGCTCAACATTCCCGCCGACGTACTCGCCCGGGCTCCGCTGCCCGACTGGACGGTGGACATCACCCCGGCGGACCTCGCACCGTATGTGACCATTTCCCGATCCGTCGGATCGATCGACGCAGAACCAGACGTGGCCACCCTGGTGTGGCGGGGGCCGTGACCGAGCACCTGTACCGGGTGGAATCCGTCGGCGTCCGGCTGGCGGGAGCACGCCCGGTTCTGCACGACATCACCTTCGATGTGGCCGACGGTGAGATCGTCGCGATCGTCGGCCGCACCGGCGTCGGAAAGACCACATTGTTGCGGGTGCTCGGCGGCCTGATCGAAGCAAATTGCGGCACAGTGCTTTTCGACGGCAACCCGGTCACGGGTCCGCCGGAGGGTGTGGTGGTGGTTTTTCAGGACTACGGCAACGCGCTGTTGCCGTGGCGCACGGTCGCGCGCAACGCCGCCCTGGGGCTGGAAGGCCGTCTCGGCCGGGGCGAACGACGGTTCCGGGTAAGAAGCGCCCTGCGCATGGTTGGGCTGGAAGGACACGGTTCGGACCACCCGTGGCAACTCTCCGGCGGCATGGCCCAGCGGGTGCAGATCGCCCGCGCGCTCGCCGTCGAGCCGCAGGTACTCCTGATGGACGAACCGTTCGGAGCGCTGGACGCGATAACCAAGGCCGCGCTGCAGGACGTGGTGCTCGACGTGCGGCAGAAGACGGGTGCGACGGTCGTCTTCATCACCCACGATCTTGACGAGGCGATCTATCTCAGCGACCGCGTGCTGGTCATCAGCGGAAGTCCGGGTGCCATCACGATGTCGCTGGAAACCGGGTTGCCGCGACCGCGCGACCAGTTGGCAACCCGTGAGCTGCCGCGATACCTGACGGTGCGGCACCTGCTCGGGCAGGCTTTGCGGGCCGCCGATGCCTGACCGGCCGCTGACCCGCTTCAGCGGGATGGCCGTCGCGTTCGCCGCGGTCGGCGGTTGGGAGCTGTTGACCGCATGCGGCCTGCTGAACTACTCCTACCTTCCCGCGCCGCATCAAATCCTGGGTACGATCCGGTCTTTGGTCAGAGGCGGCGAACTCGCCCGCGATGTCGCGCACACGCTGGGAGTGGCACTGGCGGCGGCCGCGATCGCGTCGACCGTCGGGACTGCGGCAGGCTTGGTGCTGGGACTCACGCCGGCAGCGCATCGCTGGTTGATGGCATCGGTGGACTTCGCCCGAACGATCCCGGCAGTCGCCCTAGTCCCGGTCACCGTGCTGACGTTCGGGCCCACCGCCACCGCCGAGCTCCTGCTGGCCGTCTACGCGGCGTCCTGGCCCGCCGTGCTGAGCACCGCCGCTGCCGTGACCGCCGTCCATCCGCGCGCCTACGACGTCGCGGCCACTTTGCACTTCGACCGTTTGGCCACGCTGCGCAAGATCGTCGTCCCGGCGGCAGTTCCGGTGTGGCTGGCCGGGATCCGGGTATCGGTGATCATCGCCTTGCTGGTGACTCTCGTCGCCGAGATGGTGATGTACCCGCGAGGGCTGGGCGGCGGATTGATCGAATCGCTCAACGCCCTTGCACCACAACGTATGTGGGCATACGCGCTGACCTGCGCGGTGCTGGGGTTGGTTACGGGCGCGGTGCTGCGGCGAGCGCTGCACCGCAGTCTCAGCCACTACGGGGGTGCCGCGGCGGGGCACCCGATCCAGTCCACTCCGGTAGCGCCTATTCGCGGTCTGCTTCCCATCGCGGTGCTGCTGTGCGTCTGGCAGGCCGCATCGGCCGCGGATTCCGCAGAGTCCCTGTCATTCCCGCCGCCGGTCAGTTGGGCTGCAGCTATCTGGGGCTTGCAGGCCGACGGCGTGCTCATGCCGGCAATCGCCCAGACGCTCGGCACCTACCTGCTCGGACTGTGCCTGGCCACCGTCGCGGGCACCGCGCTGGGAGCGACGACGGGCGCGTCGCCACGGCTGGACGGCGCGCTGGCTCCCAGCTTCGACTTCATGGCGGCGATCCCCGCGGCGGTCGTCGTGCCGCTGGCCGCCCTGCTGCTCGGACCGGGCGCTTTCAGCGGCATCGCCGTCGTTGCGGTGGCGGCCTCGTGGCCGATACTGCTGAACACCGCCGCAGCGATGCGGGCAGTCCCATCGGTGCGTAAAGACATGTCCCGGACCCTGGGAATCGGACCTGTCCGCCGCTGGTGCAGCGTCATCGTGCCGTCGCTGACGCCGCAGGTCATGCTCGGTGTGCGGATCGCGTCGGCGCCGGCACTGATCGTCGCTCTGTTGGCGGATGTCTTCGGTACCGGAACCGGGCTGGGCCGGCTGCTGGTGGTGAGCCAGCAGAGCTTCGACGCCGCTGAGGCGTGGGGGCTGTTGTGCATCGTTGGCCTGTTCGGTTACGTCACCAGTTCGGCGCTGACCAAGCTGGGACGGCTGCTTGACCCGCCGACCGAGCCGGTCGCGCGTCACGTCCGCGGGGCACGCCACGCGTAGGTAGCCTGAGCTGGATGAAACTCGACCAGAATCAGGCGCCGATCCGGGAGGCCTGCGACAACGGACTGCTCGCCGGGGCGGTCACGCTGGTGTGCCAGGGCCCGGACGTGTTGCAGGTCAACGAGATCGGCTATCGCGACATTGACACCCGGCTGCCGATGCAGCGCGACACCGTGTTCCGCATCGCGTCGATGAGCAAACCGGTGACCGTTGCTGCCGCGATGACGCTGATCGACCAGGGCCGGCTGTCACTGCTTGACCCCGTCACGCGGTGGCTGCCGGAGCTGGCCCATCTGCGGGTGCTGGCCGATCCGATCGGACCCCTCGACAAGACCGTCCCCGCTTGCCGTCCGATCACCATCGACGACCTGATGACCCACCGCAGCGGACTGGCCTACGCCTTTTCGGTGCCGGGCCCGATCTCTCGCGCCTACCGGCAGCTCTCCCTCAGGCAGGATTCCGACCACTGGCTGGCGGAGCTGGCCCGGCTGCCGCTGGTACATCAACCCGGCGAACGGATGACCTACAGCCACTCCATCGACGTGCTCGGCATCGTGCTGGCGCGCATCGAAGGCAAGCCGCTGCACGACGTGCTCGCCGAGCGCATCCTCAGCCCGCTGGGGATGGTCGACACCGGCTTTCACCTGAACCCGTCAGCGCGCCGCCGCGCGGCAACGATGTACAAACTCGACTCCGGCGGCACCCTGACCCACGATGTGATGGGTCCGCCACCGATAACACCGCCCGCGTTCTGCCAGGGCGGTGCCGCACTGTGGTCCACGGTCGACGATTACCTCGCCTTCGCCCGGATGCTCCTCGGCGGCGGAGCGGTGGGCGGGGTGCGGGTGCTGTCGGAGGAGTCGGCGCGTGCGATGCGAACGGATCGGCTCACGTCGGCACAGAAGCAGATTCCGTTCATGGGCGTGCCGTTCTGGGTGGGGCGAGGGTTTGGCCTGAACCTGTGGGTGGTCACCGAACTCGGAGAAGTCAGCGCAGTTGTTCGGGCCCGCCGGATTGGGATCGTTCACGTGGCCCGGCGCCTACGGCACCTGGTGGCAGGCCGATCCCACCTCGGACCTGGTCCTGATCTACCTGATCCAGAACGCACCCGACCTCTCCCCGGACGCCTCGGCGATCGCGGGCAACAGCTCGCTGGCGAAACTGCGCACCGCTCAACCGCGTTTCGTCCACCGCACCTACGCCGCCCTGAATCCTTAACGGCCCCTTCCATCCGCGGCTCGCCCGCCCGTCCGCTCGCGGCTTGCTTACCCGCCCGTCCGCTCGCGCCGAGATCGACACTACGCAGCCGGCTACCCGCAATTCCCCTGCGCAGCGTCGATCTCGGCGCTGCGCGGTCAGATCATCGCCATCGGCGAAACGGTGGCACCGATCTCGCACGCTCCCGCGAGTTCGCGGCTGGTGTCGTAGTCGAAGACGACATGCCCGCAGATCACGTCAACGTCCCGCTTGGCACGCTGCATCGGGTTGCCGAGGAACTGCACGCTGGCACCGGAGGTTTCGAGCAACTCGGCGATCACCGATCTCGACTCGTGCACGGTGTGAGCGGCGGCCGCGCGGGCCGCCGCCCGGTGCGGACGGGTTATCCGCTCGCCGGCACGCACCCGCCTTTCGATCCCGGCGGTGGTCGCGTCGACCAGCCCCTGTAGCGGCGGCCAGCCGTACTCGCGCGCCACCGAGCCTGATCTGCGCAGCCGGCTGATCCCTTTGCGCCACACCGGAATACGCCATCACCCGGGTGGCCACGCGGCCCGCGAACAGGTCCGCGACCTGCTCGGCGGCCCCCAGCGCGGGCATGGCCGCGAGCAGGGACAGCGCCGGTACCAATGGCCAGCGGTACAGGGGTGCATCGTGCAGGGCGGCCCCGGGGGCGGTGCCGCCATAGACGTCGGCCACCTTGACCAGTCGGTGCCCGGGCACGAACACATCGGTGATGATGACGTCGTTGGACCCCGTGGCGCACATGCCTGCGGTGTGCCAGACGTCGTCGACCTCGACGTCGCCGGCCGGCACCAGCGCCAACGCGGGGTAGATGCCGTCGTCAGAGTCGCACAACGCACCGACCATGACCCAGTCAGCGTCCATGATTCCGGTCGCCCATGACCAGCGGCCGGTCAGCCGCACCCCGTGACCTTCCGGGACACCGCGGCCCGTCGGGGCCAACGGCGCGGGGCACAACACGGGCCCGGATTCGAACACCTCGGCCTGAGCGCGTTCGTCGAAGAGCGCCAGCATCCAGTTGTGCAGCATGTAGAAGCCCAGCGTCCACGCGCTAGACGCACAGCCGTGCGCCATTTGCCGAACGGCATCGAGCAGCACGGCGAATTCCCCCTGCTGCCCGCCGTAGCGCGCGGGCAGCAGCACTTCCGCGAGACCGCTCGCACGGAAATCCGCAACCGTGGCGGCCGGCAGCCGCCGCATCCGCTCCGCCTCAGCGGCCCGATCGGACAGTGCGGCAACGAATTCGGCGGCGACCATGCCGCCAGACGCTACCATACCCTTTGGTATGGAATTCCGTCCCGTGCTCACGCCCGCAGCAGGAGATCGAGAAACCGCTCGCGGTCAGCCGCCGGCTTTGTGCCGGGTTGCGGGCCGGACAGGTGCAGGAATCCGATACCGGCCGCGAAAGTCGCATTCGCCCGCATGTCCGCTTCACCCGGGGCAAACCCCGCGTCCAGGAACGCCTGTCGCACGGCGGCCAACACAGTGCGGTCGGACTCGCGCAGCGCGGCGGCGACGCCCCGCTCCGAGCGTGCCCACTCCCGCATCGCGCGCTCCAGATTCCAATGCCGGGGCGACACCAGAGCGGTCACCATCTGGACCAGACGCTCTTTCGGCGGCAGCACCGCGAGGTCGTCGAAATGCCGGCGCTCTTCGTCGCGCAGCGCGCCCCATGCGTCGATCAATGCGGCCCGGTATCGGTCCATGCTGGCGAAATGCCAGTAGAAGCTGCCTTTCGTCGCCCCGATCCGCTGGCACAACCGTTCGATTGTGAGTGCCGTGAAACCCTCGTCCGCGATAACCGAAAACCCGGCCTGCACCCATTCGCCGGCCGAGAGGCGCGATGTGGTCACCGCCGAAGGGTAGCGAGCCCCAGCCGTTAAGGAACTACCGGCCGCAGCTGGGTTACTTGCTGTCGTCGGAGTCCGTGACGTCCGCTCCCCCGGTGGCGAGGCCGGTCAGGGCTTCTTTGGCCTTCTGCAATGCGTTGGTGGCGATGGCGAGCGAGCTCTGGACGATGTTGGAGGTACCTTCGGCGACATTGCCCTTGAGGATCTCGGCGGTGTTGTCGACGATCTCGACGGCCTTCTCGATGGACTGCTTGGCGATGTCCCGGGCGGAGTCGATCGCGTCTTTCGGGTCGAAACTCATGTTTCAGCCACCTTTCGGGTCAGCAGTCGGCTCAGCATTGTCGCTCAACTCATCCGGACCGCGCCCAGAGTAATGCAGCGCACCGGCAGCCGCCCGGATTTGTGGTGTCAACAACATGATCTGGCCCAGTACACCGTTGACGAAGCCCGGCGAATCGTCGGTGGACAGCTCTTTGGCAAGTTTCACGGCCTCATCGACGGCGACCGGCTCGGGCACGTCCTGCGCGTGCAGCAGTTCCCATACCGCCACCCGGAGGATCGCGCGGTCCACCGCGGGCAGCCGGGCCAGCGTCCAGCCTTGCAGGTGCGAGCCGATCAGGTCGTCGATATGGGCGCCATGCTCGGTGACGCCGCGGGCGACGGTTTCCGTGTACGGGTTCAGCGGGTCGACGTCGGGCTGTGTCTGTGCAAGGGCGGTACGTCCATCGGCGATCTCGGCACCCGTCATTCCGCGCGCCTCGGCCTCGAACAGCAGATCGACCGCACGTTTGCGGGCCTGGTGCCGGCCCCTCGGTGTTTTTTGTGCCTTCTGGGCGTTGCCGTCAGGCATTTACCCGGCCCAGGTAGCTGCCGTCGCGCGAGTCGACCTTCAACTTGTCGCCGGTGTTGATGAACAGCGGAACCTGGATCTCCGCGCCGGTCTCCAGCGTGGCCGGCTTGGTGCCCGCCGACGATCGGTCGCCCTGCAAGCCCGGTTCGGTGTGGGTGACCTCGAGTTCGACGGTCACCGGCAATTCGAGATAGAGCGGGGCACCTTCGTTGAACGCGATCTGCACCGGCATGCTCTCCAGCAGGAAACTGGCGGCGTTGCCCACCAGCGCTTCCGGCAGGGCGTGCTGTTCGTAGTCCTGGGAGTCCATGAACATAAAGTCGACTCCGTCGCGGTAAAGGTAGGTGGCATCACGGCGATCGACGGTGGCGGTCTCCACTTTGACCCCGGCGTTGTACGTTTTGTCCACGACCTTGCCGGAGAGCACATTCTTGAGTTTGGTGCGCACAAACGCGGGCCCCTTCCCGGGTTTGACGTGCTGGAATTCCATGATCTGCCAGAGCTGGCCGTCGATGTTGAGGACGAGGCCGTTCCTGAAATCGGCAGTCGATGCCACAGTCGTGCTCCTAGATAATCTGTAGTTCCTTGGGGAACCGGGTAAGCAGGTCCGGGTCGGCCTTGTCCTTGCCGTTCTCGGGGGCACCCACGACGAGCGTGTCCTCTATGCGGACACCGCCGCGGCCGGGCAAGTAGACGCCGGGTTCCACCGTCACCGCGGAACCAGCACGAAGTGTACCGGCGGCGGTGGCGTTGATCCCCGGCGCTTCGTGGATCTCCAATCCCACCCCGTGCCCGAGGCCGTGGCCGAACGAGTCGCCGTATCCGGCGTCGGCGATGACTTGACGCGAAGCCGCGTCGACGTCGGCCAGCTGCGCCCCGGGCACCAGAGCTTCCCGGCCGGCGCGCTGGGCCGCGGCCACCAATTCGTAAATCTCCCACTGCCACGCAGCCGGTTTACCGGTGCCGGCCAGCAGGAATGTGCGGGTCATGTCCGAGTGGTATCCCCCGACCAGTGCGCCGAAGTCGATCTTGACGAAGTCCCCACCCTTCAGTACGGCATCGGTCGGCCTGTGATGCGGGATCGCCGAGTTGGCGCCCGCGGCGACTATCGTCTCGAACGACACTCCGTCAGCGCCGTGGTCGAGCATCAGCGACTCCAGTTCGGCGTCTGACGTCTCGCTCGCTGCGCCCGGGCCGAAGGCCGCCATGCTCGACGAGGTCGGCCAGCGCGCGGTCGGCGGCCTCACACGCCAGGCGCAGCAATGCGACCTCACCCAAGTCCTTGACCTCGCGCAACGTCTCCACCGTCCCGGATGCCCGGACGAACTCGACGCCTTGGCGCTGTCCCAGCGCACGCGACAGGCAATCGAGGGCGTCGACGGTGACGACATGCCCCTCGAAGCCCAACCTGCGCACGCCGGCGCCGGCGGCGTGCGCGGCGAGATGCGGCCCGCAGGACCGCTCGATAACCGTCGCGACGTCGGGAGCCTGCTGCGCCGCCTGCGTACGGTAGCGCCCATCGGTGGCCAGCACCGCGGGCCGGGCATCGGCGAATACCAGCAGCGCGGCGTTGGAACCGGTGAATCCCGACAGGTAGCGGACGTTGTTCAGGTCGCTGATGAGCATCGCATCCAGGTCTGCGACCCCCAATCTCTCCCTCAGCAGATCACGCCGGTGGGAATGTGTCACGGCGGGCCAGGTTACTCGCTACGCTGTCACGCTATGTCGAAGTGGTTGTTGCGCGGACTGGTCATGGCGTTGTTGATGGTCATCTGCCGAATGGTTCATTGGTCATTGGTCCTTCAAGCCGGAGGACGAACGGTCGCGCTCAACATCGCAGCCATTGCTCATTTTCGGGCTGGCGGCGATGGCCTGGGGATTCATCGATGGCCAAGCCGACGCCCGCGCAAACCCGGACCCGGACCTTCGAGAGGACCTCGCCATGAGGTGGATATGGGCCGGCATGATCGCCGGTGTCCTCTCCGGCATACTGGTGTGCATCATTGCCGCCTTCTTCTGGAAGGAGCTCTACACGGCCCGGCTGTTCGCCGAACTTACGACGACCTCCGCGTTCGTGCTGATGGGGGTCTTCCTGAACGCGATGATCGGCGTGGCAATCGGCCGTCGGCTCGTCGATCGCCACGCACCCCATGTCGCGTCCAGGGTGGATTACGACGCCGGTGGCCGGGCGGACACCGACTCGTTCGCCCCCGTCAACGCCGACAAGACGGCCCCCTGACGGGTTCCGACGGTTCGCCGGGAACCGGTCCTCTGGGCACCGGTTCACTCGACACCGCTTCGCTTGGCGCCATGTCTCTACACCGGGACAGCTGTCACCGCGTGATCGTCGAGTAGGCAGCCGCCAGCAACGCGGGGTCGGGTCCCTCGAGGCGACCCGGGCGGGCCAGCCCGTCGAGCACCACGAATCGCAGCACCCCGGCCCGGGTCTTCTTGTCGCCGGCCATGTACTCCAGCAGCTCGGGCAGCGCGCCGGGGTCGTAGCTGACCGGCAACCCCAATGATGTGAGCACCCTCCGGTGGCGGTCGGCGGTCGCGTCGTCGAGCCGCCCAGCGAGCCGCCCGAGTTCGGCGGCGAACACCAGTCCGACGGAAACCGCTTCGCCATGGCGCCACCGGTAACGCTCGCGCCGTTCGATCGCGTGCGCCAGGGTGTGACCGTAGTTCAGGATTTCCCGCAGCGCGGATTCTTTCTCGTCGGCGGCGACAACCTCGGCCTTGACTCTGACCGCACGGCAGATGAGGTCGGGCAGCACCTCACCGGCAACGTCCAGGGCGGTCCGCGGATCGGCCTCGATCAGGTCGAGGATGGCCGGGTCGGCGATGAAGCCGGCTTTGACGATCTCCGCCATGCCGGCTACCAGGTCGTCATGCGGCAGCGTGTGCAGCGTGGCGAGGTCGGCAAGGACGGCCCGCGGCTGGTGGAAAGCGCCGACGAGGTTTTTCCCGGCCGTGGTGTTGATGCCGGTCTTGCCGCCGACGGCTGCGTCGACCATGCCCAGCAGGGTCGTGGGCACCTGCACGATCGGCACACCGCGCAGCCAGGTTGCCGCCGCGAACCCCGCGACGTCCGTGGCGGCGCCACCGCCCAGCCCCACCATCGCATCTTTGCGGCCCAACCCGATCCGGCCGAGCACCTCCCAGAGGTAGCCGACAACGGGAAGGTCCTTGCCCGCCTCGGCGTCGGGGATTTCGATGCGGTGGGCGTCAGTACCCTTGCCCGAGAGATAGGTCCGGATGGCCTCGGCCATATCCGCGAGCGCCGGCTGATGCACCACCGCCACCTTGTGGGTGTCCTCGAGAAAACCGCCCAGTTCGTCGAGCAGACCGGTGCCGATCACCACCGGATAGGGCGGATCGACGGCAACGTCGACCGTCACCGCCGGCGGGGCAGCACTCATTTCGCTCATCGACTGTCCTTGGAGCGATGCGCCGCCGGCGGGGTTGCCGATGCCGGTACGGCGGCCGCATCGGCGCATACCACGGCCGCCCCGGCGGCCGGTGCGCACGGCTCCCGCGACGGCGGCGACGCCCCGGCGGACCGCGATGCCGGACGCCGGCGCGGGGTCATGGCGCCGGAGCCATCTAGTCGCTCCACCAGGTATCGAACGACTGAACCGGGGTTGCGACGGGTGGTGTTGACCCGGATGGTCGCAACCCGGCGATAGAACGGTCCTCGCTCGCTCATCAGCCTGCGATACGTCTCGGCGGCCTCGGCGCCGGCCAGCAGCGGCCGCGTCGCGTTCTTCGCGGTGCGCCGGATTCCCTCGGCCGCACTGAGTTCGAGATACACCACGGTGTGGCCTGCCAATGCCTCCCGCACACCGGGACTTGTCACCGCACCGCCCCCCAGCGAAACGACTCCGCCGTCGGAGGCCAGCGCGGTCCGTACGACGTCTTCCTCGATCCGGCGGAACTCCTGCTCTCCGTCGTTGGCGAAGATGTCTGCGATACTGCGACCGGTGGTTTCCACGATCTGACCGTCGGTGTCCAGAAGCGGCACGCGCAGGGCCTTCGCCAGGCGGCGTCCGATCGTCGACTTACCCGAACCGGGCATCCCCACCAGGACTGCTTTGGGCGCCATTTCGCCCCTCACCCGGAAGCCCGCGTGCCCGCGGCGGGCTGGACCGGCTCCTGGCCGGCGACCGCACGCAGGTATGCGTCGATGTTGCGGCGCGTCTCGGTCAATGAGTCGCCACCGAACTTCTCCAGCACCGCGCGCGCCAGCACCAGCGCGACCATCGCCTCGGCCACGACGCCCGCAGCGGGCACGGCACAGACATCCGAGCGCTGGTGGATCGCCACCGCCTCGTCACCCGTGACCATGTCCACCGTCGCCAGGGCCCGCGGCACGGTCGAGATGGGTTTCATGGCCGCGCGCACCCGCAGCGGCTGCCCGTTGGTCATGCCGCCCTCCAGACCACCCGCACGGTTCGTGGAACGGACGACGCCATCCGGGCCGGGGTACATCTCGTCGTGGGCCTGACTGCCCCGCCGGCGCGCCGACTCGAACCCGTCGCCGATCTCCACACCCTTGATGGCCTGAATGCCCATCACGGCGGAGGCGATCTGGCCGTCGAGCCGATTGTCGCCGCTGGTGAACGAGCCGAGCCCGACCGGCAGTCCGTGGACCACGACCTCGACCACGCCGCCGAGAGTGTCACCGTCCCTCTTGGCGGCCTCGATCTCGACGATCATCGACTTCTCCGCCTGCTCACCGAACGCGCGCACCGGGCTGTCGTCGATCGCCCCCAGGTCGGACGGCGCAGGCGGCGGGCCATCGTATGGCGTCGACGCGCCGATGGAGACCACATGCGAGACCACGTCGGCGCCGAGGGCCTGGCGCAGGAACTGCCGCGCGACAGTGCCCGCTGCCACGCGCGCGGCGGTTTCACGGGCGCTGGCGCGCTCGAGCACCGGCCGGGCGTCGTCGAACCCGTATTTGAGCATGCCGGCGTAGTCGGCGTGACCGGGGCGCGGCCGGGTCAGCGGCGCGTTGCGCGCGACGTCCATCGCCTCCGCATCGACCGGGTCGGCCGACATCACCGTCTCCCATTTGGGCCACTCGGTGTTACCGATCTCCACCGCGATCGGGCCGCCCAGCGTGTTACCGTGCCGGACACCGCCGATGATGGTGACCTGGTCCTGTTCGAACTTCATCCGCGCGCCGCGCCCGTAGCCCAAGCGGCGCCTGCGGAGCTGATCTGCGATGTCGTCGGACGTGACGGCGACACCTGCGACCATGCCCTCGATCACGGCCACGAGCGCGCGGCCGTGCGATTCACCGGCCGTGGTCCAACGAAACACGTGTCCCATCCTCCCATGTGGGCTTTCGCAGACGGAAACTGCGAGAGTACGAGAACGGCACACGATCACGCCGCTGATGCGACGGCGGCCGCGGTGGCCAGGCACATCGCTGGGCCGTGCGGCAAAACCCGGCGCCGACTCAGCACGCCCCACATGGCGGTCAAGATCGGGGCCCCGACCGCCGCGGGCACCCAGACGCCGGCACCGAACGCCCCCGACAATGCGCCCACTCCGAGGGCGAGCTTGACATCGCCGGCACCCATTGCCGCCGGTGACGCCAAATGGATCATCAAGTAGCCGCCGGCCAGCAAAACGGCGCCCGCAAGGGCCGCCGGGCCGCGGCCGCTGACCGCCGCCACAACGAGGACGGCGAGGGCACCGGGCAGCGTGAGGAGGTTGGGCAGCCGACTGAACCGCATGTCGCAAACGGTCAGCGCGAGCAGCCACATCCCGACCGCCACCCCGGCACACTCCCGCACGCGCGCAGACTATTCGAGTGCCGCCGCCATCTGCTCTCGCGGCGCGGGCCGGCCTGTGAATTGTTCGACCTGGGAGAAGGCCTGATACAGCAGCATGCGCAGGCCGCTGATCACCCGGCCACCAGCCGCGCTGACCGCAGCGGCCAGCGGTGTCGGCCAGGGATCGTAGATCGCGTCGAGCAGTAATGGCGCCGTCGCAAGACTGGCGGCGTAGCGCGCCGCAACCTCGGCAGGCAGGGTGCTGATGACGACGGACCCTGCCGCCCGCGAGCACAGCTCGCCGTCGTCCAGGCCGCAGTACTGCCCCCGCACCCCCAGCGTCGCCGCCAGATCCAGCAGGCGGGCGGCCCTGGCGGGGTTTCGGGCCGCCACGGTGACATGCCGGACGCCCAGCCGAGCCAGGCCGGCCACCGCCGCGGGGGAAGTTCCCCCCGACCCGAGCACGATCGCTGTGGCCGAACCCGGGCCCGCGGCCCACCCGCCATCGGCCAGCGCCCCGGCCACCCCGTCGACGTCGGTGTTGTCGGCCCGCCAGCCGCCCGCCGTCCGAACCAGGGTGTTGGCCGAGCCGAGCAGTTCGGCACGTTCGGTGCGCTCGTCGGCCAGGCGCAGCGCCGCGAACTTGCCCGGCATGGTGACCGAGAGGCCAACCCATTCGGGCCCCAAACCGCCGACGACCGAAGGCAGTTCCTCGGCGCCGCATTCGATGCGGTCATATGTCCAGCCGTCGAGCCCCAGCGCACGGTACGCAGCGAGGTGCAGCCGCGGTGAACATGAGTGCGCAACTGGCCTGCCCAATATCGCGGCCCGCCGGGGCGGGTGGGGCGGGACCGGGGCGTGCCCGCTCTCAGTGGCCACTGTCGAGCTCAGCGGCCACTGTCGAGTACGCCGTTGCGCTTGGCCAATTCGATGTTGGCCAGGTGCTGGCGGTAGTCCTTGGTGAACAACGTGGTGCCCTGCTTGTCGATGGTCACGAAGTACAGCCAGTCACCGGCAGCGGGCTTCTCCGCAGCGACCAGCGCCGGTTCGCCCGGAGAGCAGATCGGGGTCGCAGGCAGGCCCGGGTAGGCATAGGTGTTCCAGGGGGTACTGCGGGCGCGGTCCTCGTCGGTGGTGGCGACCTCCTGGCGGTCCAGCGGATAGTTGATCGTCGAGTCGAATTCCAGCCGCTGCGGCACCGCCATTCGATTGTAGATAACCCCGGCCACCTTCGCGAACTCGTTGGGTTTGGCCTCACGCTGGATCAGCGAGGCAACCGTCAGCACGCTATAGGGCGACATGTTCCTCGCGTGGGCGGTTTCCAGCAGGCCGGCATCGGTGTAGAAGGTCGCGCTGCCCGCAATCAGCGAGGCAAGGATCTGATCCGCCGATGCGGAGGGGTCGACGTTCCAAGTACCCGGCGCGATGAGCCCTTCCAGCCGGCGGTGGTCATCACCCATCCTGCTGACCGGTTGCAATGCCCAATCCGGGACGTTGAGCGACCGGGGGCTTCCGGATCGGGCAGTAGCCTTGAGATCGGCTGCAGGGACACACTTTTCGGTGCCGTCGAGACTGACGCAGGACGCTTTCGAGATCATCGTGAAGATGCCGTCGACGACCTTGTTGCTGGTGATGTCGGTGACATCGTCGAGCTGACGCCCCTCGGGGATCGTCAGCTTTCCCACCCGGTTTGCCGGCTCGGCGAGCTTGACCACCGCCGTGGCGGCGGGAATCTCGGTGCGCAGCCTGTAGAAGCCCGGCTGGATCGCCGAAATCGCCGCGCTCCCCTGCGCGGCGGCAAGGAAGGGTTTGACGTCGGCGATGACATGCTGATCAACCAGCGTCTGGGCGATCGCGGTGGTGGAATCGCCCTCACGTACCTGGATCACGACATCGCGCTCGCCGTCACCGCGGTAGTCGTCGGACGGTCCGGAAAGGCTGTGCCACAGTCGTGTGCCGAGCAACAGCACGGCAACGAGGACGATGGACAGCACCGCCAGGGTGAACACCCCGACAGTGCGCCGATGTCTGCGGATGCGCATCGCGCGGGCCCTGGAACTGCGCTCCATCCGGCGCCGCGGCGGCCCCACGGCAACCGGGCGGGCCCGGTCGCGCAGCGGGTCTTCTCGGCCGCGCAGCGGGTCTTCCCGGTCGGGGAGGTCGTCAGCCACGGCCCCACTCCGGTTGCGTAGGCCTGGACTCCTGCGCGAGCAGCGCCCGGCGCTGGTCGAGCCAGCCCTGCAGGATCGCCACCGCGGCGGCCTGGTCGACAACGGCACGTTGTGCGCGGGCGTTCAATCCTGCCTGCCGCAGCGAGCGCTCGGCGGCGACAGTGGTCAGGCGCTCGTCGGCCAGCCGCACCGGCACCGGGGCGATGCGCGCGGCGAGCCGGTCGGCGAGATCGATCGCGTCAGCTGCCGAAGTACCGGCACGGCCGGCCAGGGTACGGGGCAGGCCGACGACGACCTCCACCACGCCGTATTCGGCGGCGAGCGCAACCAATCGGCGCAGATGCCGCCCGGATTTCTTTCCGCGCTCCCGCGGGACGGTTTCGACGGGCGTGGCCAGTATCGCGTCCGGGTCGCTGCATGCCACACCGATCCGGACGGTCCCGACGTCGACGCCGAGCCTTCGGCCAGCGCCCGGATCCCCCGGACCTCGGGGGTCACCGGGCCGGTCCGGCAACCGGTGCTCGCAGGACGGCACGAAGTCAGCTCCGCGTGATTTCCGCGCGCAGTGCCTCAAGTGCGGCGTCGACACCGGCGGCATTGGTGCCCGAGCCCTGAGCCAGGTCGGGCTTGCCCCCGCCACGGCCGTCGACGGCGGCGGACAGCGGTTTGAGCAGTTCTGCTGCGCTCAGCCCGAGTTCCCGGGCGGACTCGTTGACTGCGACCACGTAGGGCACCGACCCGCTGTCGCCCTCGGCGATGAGCGCGACAACACCGGGTTCCGCACCGAGCCGGCCGCGGATGTCGCCGACGAGCGAGCGCAGGTCGGCCGCCGTCATCTGAACTGACATTCGCTGCGCCACCAGACGGACCTTACCCACCCGCTCGGCCGCCGCGGCTGCGTTTGCCGCCGCCGCGCGCGCCGTCGACAGCCGCAGGCGTTCGAGTTCCTTCTCCGCGGCGCGCAATCGCTCCACCAGGTTGGCCACCCGGTCGGGCACCTCCTCGGAGGGCACCTTCAGCGATGACGCCAGCCCGGCCATCAGCGCGCGTTCCCTGGCCAGGTGTTTGAACGAGTCCAAACCCACGTACGCCTCGACCCGGCGCACGCCCGAACCGACCGAGGACTCGCCGAGGATGGTCACCGGACCGATCTGGGCCGAGCTGTGGACATGGGTGCCGCCGCACAGTTCGAGTGAGAACGGTCCGCCGATCTCGACCACTCTGACCTCGTCGGGGTAGGCCTCCCCGAACAACGCCATCGCGCCCATCACCTTGGCCTTGTCGAGCTGGGTGAGGAAGGTGTGTACCTCGAAGTCGGCCTCCACGGCCTCGTTGGCGACCACCTCGATCTCGCTGCGCTGCTTCTCGGTCAGCGGACCCTGCCAGTTGAAGTCGAAGCGTAGATAGCCGGGCCGGTTCAGCGAGCCCGCCTGAACGGCGTTGGGCCCCAGCACCTGACGCAGCGCAGCGTGCACCATGTGGGTGCCCGAATGGCCCTGGGTCGCGCCGTGGCGCCACTTCGCGTCGGCGGCGGCCGTCACGGTGTCGCCCTCGACGAACTCACCCGACTCGACGTTGACGCGGTGCACGAACAGCGTCTTGGCGATCTTCTGCACGTCGGTGACCGCGGCCCGCGCCGTGGAGCCGGACCCGGTTCCGGAAATGATTCCCACGTCGGCGAGCTGACCCCCGGACTCCGCGTACAGCGGAGTGCGGTCCAGCACGATCGCGACGCGTTCCGGCGGCACGGCCTGGTACCGCTCGCGAGGGCGGTGGGCGACCACCGGCACCCGCTTGCCGTCCACGAAGATCCCGAGAATCCTCGCCTCGGAGGACAATTCGTCGAAACCGGTGAATTCGGTGGGTCCGGCGTCGACAAGGTCTCGGTAGGCACTCAGATCGACATGGGCGTGCCTGCGGGCCGCGGCGTCAGCCTTGGCGCGGCGGCGCTGTTCGGCCATCAGCTCGCGGAAACCCAGCTCGTCGACGGAAAGCCCCGCCTCGGACGCCATCTCGAGGGTGAGATCGATCGGGAAGCCGTAGGTGTCGTGCAGTACGAAGGCCTCGCTGCCGCACAATACGGTCTTGCCCGCGGCCCGGGTGGCCTGCGCGGCCTCGTCGAACAATCGGGAGCCCGCCGTCAGGGTGCGGTTGAACGCCGTCTCCTCGGCCACCGCGATCCGAGTGATCCGGCCGAAGTCGGTGACCAGTTCCGGGTAAGCCGGGCCCATCGCGTCGCGGACTGCGGCCATCAGGTCGGACATGACGGGCCGTTCTACTCCGAGCAGCTTGGCGGCACGGATGATCCGGCGCAGCAGCCGCCGAAGCACGTAGCCGCGGCCCTCGTTGCCCGGCGTGATGCCGTCACCGATGATGATCGCGGCGGTGCGGCTGTGGTCGGCGATGATGCGGTAGCGGACGTCGTCGGCATGGTTACCCCAGGAGTACCCGCGCGGGGCGAGGCAGGCCATCGTGTCGATGACGGGGCGCAGCAGATCGGTTTCATAGACGTTGTCGACACCCTGCAGCAGGCAGGCGACCCGTTCGACGCCCATCCCGGTGTCGATGTTCTTCCGCGGCAGCGGGCCGAGGATCTCGAAGTCGTCTTTGGAGGTACCTTCGCCGCGCTCGTTCTGCATGAACACGAGATTCCAGATCTCGATGTAGCGGTCTTCATTGGCGATCGGACCGCCCGCGACGCCGTACTCGGGACCGCGGTCGTAGTAGATCTCCGAGCACGGCCCGCACGGACCGGGGATGCCCATCGACCAGTAGTTGTCTGCCTTCCCCCGACGCTGGATGCGCTCCGGCGGCAGCCCGGCGATCTCCTGCCACAGCGCCGCGGCCTCGTCGTCGTCGTAGAACACCGTGGCCCACAACCGGTCGGCGTCGAAGCCGTAGCCACCCGCGGCCACCGGATTGGTGAGCAGTCCCCAGGCCAACTCGATGGCGCCGCGCTTGAAATAGTTCCCGAACGAGAAATTGCCCGCCATCTGGAAGAAGGTGTTGTGGCGGGTTGTGTTGCCGACCTCGTCGATGTCCGGCGTCCGGATGCACTTCTGGACGCTCGTCGCGGTGTCGTGGGGCGGCGTGCGCTGCCCGAGGAAGAACGGGACGAACTGCACCATGCCGGCGTTGACGAACAGCAGGTTGGGGTCGTCGAGGATCACCGAGGCGCTGGGGACCTCGGTGTGGCCGGCCCTCACGAAGTGATCGAGGAACCGCTTCCTGATCTCGTGTGTCTGCACCTCGTCCACTTCCTATCGGTATTTCGACCGCCTAAGGCTACCGGTCGCCGCCTCAGCCGTTGACAAAGCTCAAGCGCACCGAACGGCGCGGATTGTCCGCGTTGAGGTCGACGAGCACGATGCTCTGCCACGTGCCGAGCAGCGGCTGCCCCGCCTGTACCGGAACCGTCACCGAGGGGGCCACGATTGCCGGCAGCACATGGTCGGCGCCGTGCCCGAACGAGCCGTGTGCGTGCCGGTATCGGTCATCGCGCGGCAGCAACCGCTCCAGCGCGTCGAGCAGGTCGTCGTCGGAGCCGGCACCCGTCTCGATGATCGCCACTCCGGCCGTGGCGTGGGGGACGAAGACATTGCAAAGCCCCTCGGCATTGCGGCCCTGGCGTGTGCAGAACGCCCGCACCTCGGAGGTCAGGTCGACCAGCCGGCGCCGGCTGGTGTCGATGGCGAGCACGTCGGTATGCACCAGCCCAGCCTAGGAGCCCGAAGCTGGTTCTGCCGCCAGCAGCAGCGGGTACCCTGGCCCGCCCGGTCGGGCTGTCTGCCCGCTTGCGGGTCACAAATCTTCCCGGAATTCCACCAGCTCTTCGAATGCCGACGCGACGGCTATGTATTCGGCGTGCCGTCCAACGCTCCTATCGACAAGACCGGGACAGAAACCGAGGGAGCAAGCATGTCGAGGCAGACTCTGGACCTGCAGGGACGTATCGCACTGGTCACCGGTGGCGGAAAGGGCGTCGGCAAGGTCATCGCTCATCGGCTGGCAGAACGAGGAGCACACGTCCTGATCAACTGCTTCCATTCCTATGAGCAGGCCAAGCAGACCCGGGCAGAGCTGGAGGCCCTGGGCGCCGGCGTCGACCTGTTCCGCGCTTCCGTTGCGAAGCGGGAGCAGGTTGACCGAATGTTCGACGAGATCGAAGAACGCTTCGGCTATCTGGACGTACTCGTCAACAACGCTGCCGATGGGTGGCTCGGACCTGTGGCGGAGTTGGACGAGAAACACTTCGACAGGGCGATCGGCACCAACCTGCTCGGCAGCTTCTGGTGCGCTCGCCGCGCCGCGCGGTTGATGGCCGCCCGTGGCGGCGGCTGCATTGTCAACATCTCTTCGAACGGCGCTGGCATGGTGCCGGGAAACTACTTGGCGGTGGGCGCCTCGAAGGCGGCTTTGGAAGCGCTCACCAGGCACCTGGCGGTCGAGTTCGCGCCGCTCAACGTCAGAGTGAACACTGCCTCCTGCAGCCTCATCGACGGCGACGTGGCGAGCCTGTTCCCGCAGGCCGAAGACATGAAGGCAGTGACTGCGCGGAGCACACCACTCGGTCGTCTGGCCACCGCTGAGGACCTTGTCGGGGTGGTCGAATTCCTGAGCTCCGACCAGTCCCGGTGGGTCACCGGGCAGGTCGTGTTGGCCGATGGTGGTCTGAGTCTGGGTCATGCGATGCTGTCGGCTCCTCGGACCGAAATCGCACCGGGCGCCGATCCCGCGCCTGCTCGAAACGGTTCCGCCGCCCGCGGTGATCGAGCCGATAGGCGTTCCCATGACGGTTGGGTCGGCGGACTCGAGCGTCGACGACCCGGTTGTGGTGGTTGGCATGGGTATGGTCGCGCCCGGCGCCAACTCGCCTGAGGAGTACTGGCAGGTTGCGATGCGCGGCGCGGAGCTGTTCGTCGACGCCCCGACAGACCGATGGAACAGTGAGTGGTTTCATGGCGACGGCAACATCGCGCCAGACAAGACGTACCAAACGAAGTCAGGGTTCATCACCGGATTCGAACCTGACCCGGATCTCGCCGAAGAGATAGCCGGCGGCGCCGTAACCACCGATGAGACCACGCGGTGGCTCCGGCACGCCCTGATTCAGTCGCTACGGGGGGTTGCCCGGCGCGACACGGACCGCTTCACCTTCTGCGTCGGCTACACCGCAGACGGCAACCAGCACTTGGAGGAAGCGCTCGTGCTGTCCGGTATCACCCAGCGCGTAAAGGGCGTCGGCACCGGACTGTCACCGCAGTCAGCGAAAGAGGTTGCCAACGCCCTGGCCGACAGATTCTGGCGGGGCCGCGAAGGCTGCGCGCAGTTCCTGCCGCACCGGGTGGGGCACGCCGCGATGAAAGATCTGCTGCCGGACGGGACCGAGGTGCTGATGCTCGACACGGCCTGCTCCTCGTCGTTGTACGCCATCGACGTGGGCATGAAGAGCCTCCTGCTGGGCACCCATGACATCGCGGTGTGTGGCGGGACGTTCGCGCTCGGGCCCCGGGGAGCAGTCCTGTTCTCCAAGCTCCACGGCCTGTCCACCGGTGGCGCGGTGCGCTCTCTGGACAAAGCCGCCGACGGGGTGCTGTTCTCCGACGGTGCCGGCGTCGTCGTCCTCAAGAGACTGAGCAGGGCGGTCGCCGACGGCGACACCGTGCTCGGCGTGCTGGCCGCCGTCGGCACATCCTCGGATGGCAAAGGCAAGGCCATTTACGCTCCGGCGTCGGCAGGACAGTCGATCGCCATCGATCGGGCGCTCGCCGCGCCCGGAATGCGAGATGTCCATATCGACTGGGTGATCGCGCACGCCACCGGGACCACCGCGGGCGACCAGGCCGAAATGACAAGCCTGCGCACGTCTTTCGCTGCGGTGATACCCGCCGGGGAAACCGTTCAGGTGACGTCGAACAAATCACTGATCGGGCACACCGGTTGGGCGGCCGGAGTGATCTCGGTCATCGAGGTTCTGTTGGCGTTGCGCAACAACATGATTCCCCGACAGCACCGGTTCACCGAAGCCCCACCAGAGTTCGAGCTGGACCGGAGCCCACTGCGGATCCCGAGCGCGCACGTGCCGTGGCCGCGCCGCGCAGACCGTCCGCGCGCTGCCGCGGTCAACGGCTTTGGCTTCGGCGGCACAAACGCGCACCTTGTGGTGCGCGAATTCGACGGGCGCGGGGTGCCGGTTCCCGCCGTTGCCGCCGACGAGCCGGTCGTCCTGGTCGGCTGGTCAGCCCGGGTTCCCGGGCTAGCGGGTCGTCCCGACCTCGAGCGCTGGCTGCGGGGTTGCCCGGACGCGAAGTCACCGGATGCGTCATTCGGCGACGCTTATCCGACGCCGCCGATCACTGCGGTGCGTATCCCACCGGCCACCGTCAGAAGCACCGACCGCTGCCAGTTAATGCTGTTGGAATCCGTTTCGCAGTTGCGCGACGACCTCGCGGAGTTCTGGGAACAGTCCCGTGACAAAACGGGTGTCATCGTCGGCCATCTGGGACCGACTCGCAACGCGACGCTGTACGCGCAACGATGCTACCTGGACGACATGCGCAAGGTGGTGAGCGAAGCGGCACCGCCGGCCGAGTCCGATAGCGTTATCCAGGCTTTCGAAGCGTACGCGCAGGAAATTCGAAGCCTGGTACCCGAATCGAACGAAAACTCGTTTCCGGGGATCATGCCCAACGTCATCGCCGCCCGGGTCTCGAACTACCTCGATCTGCACGGCGTGAACATGACGGTGGACACCGGACTGGCCTCATCACTGTCCGCTCTGGACGTCGCCATTCGATACCTGCGAACCGGTGACCTCGACCTTGCCCTGGTGGCGGGAGTCAACGGCAACAGCACACCGGAAAGCACCCGGACCGCCGCGGAGCTGCTGTCGGGCCAGCCCGAGGTCACGGTGGCGGAGGGTGCTTTCGTACTCGCGCTGGTCCGCGAATCCACAGCGCGATCACACGGCCTGCGTCCGCTGGCGAGCATCGACACCTCGACGTGCGCGGGAGACGACCCGCCGCTGAACCTTGTCGGCGGCGAAAACGCGCCCACTTACCTGGCAGCCGACGGTCTGGTCGCCGTGCTCAGAGCAGTCGTCAATGCCCAGGGGCCGTCGACGGTCGGCACCCGCGACCGCACCGGTCCGGTCGTGGTGTTGACTCCGTCGGGCGACCAGCGTGGTGCGCGGGACAGCCAGTCAACCGTCGACGATGATCTGCTCGACCACCGCACGTATGACGGCCAAAATCCCCCGGTGTTGCGCCGCCTCGTCGTCGCGACCAAGCCGTTCGAATTCCAGCCGGTCCGCCCCGAACGGCCCTTCGTGGAACCGGGGACGGTCGTCCTCACCGACAACCCCGCGCTGCTCGCCGGAATCGAATTGCCCAGCGGCGCTTTGGTGCTGTCGACGCACCCGGCGTCCAGCGCGAGTGCCGACCTGGTGCACCTACCCCAACCGACGCCCGAGGGCGTCGCGCATGCGCTGGCAGGTTTCCGGCAGCAAATCCGACACGTGCGACTGCTTACCGAGATGACCCCCCCGAATGCTCCATCGGGCCCGGCCCCGTCGTCGGACCTCGCCCTGCACGACCTACTGTTCCTCACGGTCCAGCAGTGCTTCGAAGGCATCTCCGAACCCGGAGCGACACTGGCGTTGTGCCTACTCGGCGGCTGGGCGGGGGGCGCCCCGCACCCCTCCGCCGGCATGTGGACCGGCCTGGTGAAAAGCGTTGCGGTTGAGCTGCGCCAGCTCGTCGCCTACACCGTGCTCACCACCGCCACGACCGCGGCCGAGGGCATCGCACAGGTAACCCGAGAATCGGGCGCCAAGCACTTCCTGCCGGTGGTCGTATACGAAAACGGCGTTCGGATGACCAGCTTTCTCGAGCCGGCTGAGCCCGAAATCGATGCGAGCGCACCGATCTGGCTCGGACCCAACTCGGTAGTGCTGGCAGCGGGGGGAGCGCGGGGAATCGCCGCCGAGCTGCTGCTTGCCATCGCCCAGCGCTACCGGCCCACGATCTACGTACTCGGACGCAGCGACGCCGCCACCGAGCAGCCCCCGATTCCGGCGCGTGCCGACTACATTCGCCTCCAGCTGCAGAACCGGCCAGGTGTCAGTGTCGCCGACCTCACCCGCGACTACCAGCGGATGGTCGAAGCCGGTGCGACACGGTCGAACCTCGACCGGATGGCCGAGCACTGCGGGGCCGGCCGGGTGCATTACCTGCGCTGCAACCTTTCCGACAAGCAGTCCGTCCAGAATGCCGTAGCCACGGTGCGCACACAGGCGGGCCGAGTCGACCTACTGCTGAACGTCGCAGGCCTCAACCGGGCCGCAGGCATACCGACCAAACACTTCGAGGACTTCCGCGCGGTTCGCGACGTCAAAGTGCGTGGCTACCGAAACCTGGACAGCGCCCTCGGCGACAACGTCGAGACATGGTGCAACTTCGGCTCGTTCATCGGATTCACCGGCCAGTCGGGCGAAACGGATTACGCCGCAGCCAACGACTTCCTCATCACTGCCGCGCAAGCGGCAGCCACGCGTGCCCGCAAGGAAGTCACCATCGGCTGGGGCCTGTGGCGCGAAGTCGGCATCGGGACCGACCCGGTCCACCGATCGTTCCTCGAGAAGAGCAAGTACACTCCTATGTCCTCTGCCGAGGGTGTCTATCACTTCCTGCGGGAAGTATTAGGACCCCGCCGCGACCCGGCGATCTTGCTCCTCGGGCCCGCAGAGTCCGAGTCGCTGGAAGACTACCGGCCGGGATACCTCGCCGCAGGCTCGGCGGCGTCATCCCCTGCGCAACCCGGTATCGACGACTCGAGCCGAGGGCCCGTCGGTTTCATGCTGGATCGACGAATCTGCGGTACACCGTCACGGATTGAGTTCGAGCGTTGCTTCGACCTCGAGCGAGACGCCTACCTTGCCGAACACGTGGTCCTCGGGCATCCCACGCTGCCGGGCACGTTTGTCACCGAAATCGCAGCCGAGGCCGCCGTCGAACTGGTGCCGGGGCGCGTGCCGGTGGCGTTCGAAGACATCACCTTGCAGTCGTTCCTTCGGGTCTACGACCACGGGCGCCCGGTTCGCAAGCGGATCACCGCTGAGCTAATCCACCACGACAGTGAATCCAGCAGGGTCCGGGTCCTAGTCCTCGGCGACGTCGTCGCGCCCACCGGCCAGGTGCTCGTGCGGGATCGTCAGCATTTCCAACTGGATGTGCTGCTCCAGGACCGCATGCCGAGTGCACCGCGATGGGAACGGTGGTCGGAGCACGAAGACGGTGCCGCCATACCGGACCCGTACCACATGACGAACTCGCCGGCCCTGCTCACCGGTCGGCTGGTCTCTACAACCGACACCCGGCAACACGCGCTCGGTCGCCGGGCAACATTCGATCTGCACATACCGGCAGACGACCACACCTTCGCCCAGTTTCGGTTGCCTGCAGTCCTTTTGGACGGGATGCTCCGCGTCAAGGTGCTCGACCCGGTGCGCGACGGCCATCTGATCGTCGCCGCACCGATGTCGATCCGCCGAATCGACCTCTACACAACGTGCAACGACATCGACCTGAGCCGCGCCCACCCGGTCGTCGACCTCTATTCCTGCCCGCGCAAGCTCGACCTGGAAGCGCCGGCAGCATCCAACCGTTGTGTCGCCGCTTCCCCGGACGGCACGGTGCTCGCGCAAATCCATGACACGTCTGCGTCGATCCTGGGCTATGTCCACATAGAAACCGGTCGCGCCTCGACTCCCCGGCAGATGGCCGCAGACAGCGCGAAGGCGTTGATCCCCCGATGACCAATTCAGCTGTGCGACGAGACGATCCGGAAGACTCCGTTCAGCGGTACGTGTGGCACCCCGTTGTCGTGCCGGCGCCCGCTTCGACGTCGGCGGCGCCCACCGGCCGGAGCGTCGCGATCCTCGGCGGTGCCGGCGACACCCGCGCCGCGGTCGCTTCCGCATTAGAGCTGGCAGGGGCTCGCACCATTCTGATTGACCCTCCCCAGGCTTCGGCCGGCGCGCCGGCGAATCCGACCCTCACCACCGAGGCGCAGGCTGAGAGGGTAACCGAACAACTGCTGCGCGCGGGTCCGGTAGACGTCCTGCTCGACCTCAACCTCGACAACGAAACGCCCACCGAAGCGCTCAGGTCCTGGCAGGCGGCCTTCACGCAGACCGTCGCCGCCGTCCAATCGGTCTACGACGACTGGGCTGACGAAGGTGACGCACGCCGGTGCGGCTATCTTGCGGTCACCCGACTGGGGGGCCGAATGGGCTACGACGGGAATGGAATTGGCCAACCGCTGGGCGGGATTTGGGCGGGGTTCGCAAAGAGTCTGCCCTATGAGCTACCCGCCTGCCGGATCAAGGTTCTCGACGTGGCCGAGCACGATGCGCAAGCTTTGGCCGGGCTGATCCTCCTGGAGTTGAGCGTCTTCGACTACTACGAGGTTGGTTGGCGCGACGGGGTGAGGACGACCCTCGCATGCCGCGACGAACCGGTACCCCCGCCTCGACTGGCCCTCTCGTCAGGCGACGTGGTCCTGCTCTCGGGAGGCGCACGCGGAATCGGGTTCGAACTCGCCGTGTCGCTGGCCACCGCCCACGGGTGCCATGTCGTCGTCACGGGTCGGCGCCCGTTGCCTGATCAGCACGAGCCCTGGCTGGCTGTGGACGACAAGGAATTCGCTGATTTCCAGCGCAAACGACTCGTGCAGGCGGTCGGAGTAAACCTCCGTGCCATCAGGCGGGAGAACACCGAGTTGGCCGGCGACCGCGAGAGCGCCTTGAATCTGGCCGAAGCACACCGACGAGGTCTCGCAATCACCTACGAGAAGTGCGACGTGCGTGCGCCCGACGAAGTCCGCCAGGTTGTCGCACGAATCGGCGGGCGTCTTCGACTCGTTGTCCACAACGCCGGGATCGCCGCGCCGACGCGGCTACGCAACAAGAGCATCGACGTCGTCCTGAATGTGGTTGGAACCAAGGTCGAAGGGTTCGTGAACCTCGTGGAAGCGCTGCGAGGGCGAAACGTCGAACTGTTCTGCAATGTCGGGTCGGCGTCCGGCCGGATCGGCGGCATGGTCGGACAGATCGACTATGCGGCTTCTAATGAGGCACTGACCCGACTTGGTTTCTGGGCATGCACCGAACGTCGGTTGCCTGTCACCACGCTGGCCTGGACCACATGGGACCGGATTGGCCTGATCGCGAACTTCGACGCGGCGTTGCGCTACGGCACCGCGCTGCCGGTGGACAAGGGCATCGCAAAATGGACCGCCGAGGTGCTCGCCGCGAGGCCCGGCGAGGTGATGTTTCTCGGCAAAGTCGGGACCGCGCTGGTCCCGACCCAACTCGCAGGCTTCCGCAAGTTCATCGACCACCCCGACTACGACCGGCTCCACTCCATGGGCCACTTTCTGGGCGAAGTCGAAGAGTATCGGCCGTTCCGCTGTATTCGCAGTACCATCACCGCCCGAGCCGAGCACCCATGGGCGGGCACCACCATGATCGCGGGCAGGCCCGGACTTCCGGTAAGCATTGCTTTGGAATACGCCGCGTCGCTCGGCGACTGGGTGGCCCCCGAGGGATGGGCACCACGACACCTGTCCGAGATACGCGACGTTCGTGTCGACATCGCCGCTCTTGCCCTGCGCGACGCGCAGTTAGAGCTCCGAAGGGGTGCGGCAGGGTCACGGGTCGACGGCCGGTGGTGCGTCGACGTGACCATGCATCGCGCTGACAACCATCAAGAGGTGCTACGTGCGCGCTTTGTCTACGACAGCGAGGCGTCGTTGCCGCAGGAACCGAAAGTGCGCCCCCGCAACGGGGTTGCCCACAGCGACTCCTCGCCGGTGGGGCGCCGACTGCGCGGTCAACCCGACGGCCTCGCATGGCACGGCCTGGCAATCCCGTCCGCTGACTGGTCGGAGCGGGATGGCCGACTGCATACACACGTGCGACCGACCAGGCCGGCGGACCTATGGGCGCTACCTAATCCACCCCACCACGTCTTGCCCACCAACGCGCTGGAAAGCATCCTCGCCGCACACGCCACCGTGGCACGGGCCGGTGCCCGCGTTCTTGAAATTCGCGCCCTGCGGCGGGCTGGAGGCGCAACCGAGGCCGCTGTTGAGGGCAGCCCCACGACGGGTCAGTGGACCGTCTTCGACGCAGCGGACACGCCAATTCTGTTGGTGGAACAGTTGAGTCTGCAATAGCCGCCACCATATCGACCCCGCCCGATCCCATCTGACAGCCACTTTTCTGTCCGTCTGCGGCTGTCCATTCGTGCCCTTGCCCGACCCGCGATTGGACCGGCATCCGGGTCAGTTCATGCGGTCGAAAGACGGCAAGCCGCAGCAGTCATATTCGATCCGCTCGTCGGCTGTGGGGCGACCACCAGGGGTCAGATCGAAAAGTGTCCAGAGTGGCTCCACCGTGCCCAGGTGCCGGGGGTGCTGCCCCGGATCCGTTGGCGCGAAGACAAGCTCACTTGCCCAGTGCAACCGCATCGTGCCATCCGGCCAACGCTTGAAGACGGTCAGGAGCGGGACAGGTTCACCATCGTCGCCGTCGCCGCCGTAGTCGCGCCGGAAACTACAGTTGGCGGCCGACAGTAGCCGGGTGTACCGCCACCCCTTATCGCGCGCGAACGCCGCAACCCGCTCGATCGGGGCTCGTGCGACGATCGCCAGGTTGCCGCCCAGGCCTTCGAAGTGGGGCATCGCGCCTTCCCACATGTCGATCAGCGCGGTGCACGACGGGCACGGTCCCTCCTGCAGCGGAAGCTCGGCGAAGGGCCCGCGTGTCGGCCCTGGCCGATCATCCTCGGCATGACGCGGGAACATGTAGTGATAGAGCATGAGCGTGTCCTTGTCCGCAAAAAGCTCGGACATCCGCACCGTCGTGGCGGCGCCGTCACCGCCGATTCGATCGAACACGTAATCTTCAGGGACTTCGCCGCCGGGCGGCAGTGATCTCAGCTCCGCGGCCACCGACTCCATCTGCCTTCGAAGCTCAATTTCTCGTTGCAGCAGCGCTTCGCGCGCGGCGCTATAAGCCCGCGACTCGTTGGGAAAAGCACTATCCATGTCGACCTCCTGTCGGCCTGATGAGATCGTCCCGTACGGGCACGATTGTTCTCAGATGTCGGGACTGCAGCAGCGACGAATCCCTACATCAGTGCAGACAGATCCGGCGGCCAAACTGCATCGGCCGCCGTGGCTGGATCGGTTGCCCTTTAGGTGGGTGGTCGAAGCGCCGATCGGACCGGGATCGCGTGCGCGGCCAATCCGATGCCGGCCCCGAGGATCGGCCAGATGGGCCAGAAGTACCACGCGCCTGCGGACAGACCGACCGCGAGCCAGACGGTCACATTCGGATCGGTCAGCGGGCGGGCTGGCGTTGGCTCCGGGCGCAGCAGCGGCTCATGGGGCGGAATCCTGACGGGGGTGCAACACATGATGCGACTCCTCGGTGATCTTGACACTGACAAGTTCCTGCAGAGTCCACCTGTAGCGGTGAACTTGTCGGTGTCAAGATTCTTCAATCCCTCCAGGATTCCGACCGCCAGTGGGCAGGTGGCGCGTTCCTTCCGGCAGACTTCGACTTTCACGGCCCGGAGGCAGCGGAGGGTGCCGGCCAGCCCTGGACGGCGACGAGGTGGACACTCAATGCGCTGCGGGAGTGGGGTCTTGACCCCGCCGTCTTGCGTGCGTGGGACGGCCGAGCTTCTCGCCGAAAACGGTCGCTGCGAATACGAAAACCGGCCTTACTGGAGCGGCGAGGTGGACTGCTGCATCAACGCTTGGACGGTCGCCAACGGTGTGTGGCTCGGCACCGATGTCACCGGCATTGTCGACTGGTTCCTCGAGCACCGTCTCCCCGACGGCGGCTGGAACTGTGAATGGGTCGAGGGCTCGACACGATCGTCGTTCCATTCGACACTCAACGCCCTCAAGGGAATGCTCGCCTACGACACCGCTACCGGAGGTACCGGCGCCACCCGCGCTGCCCGTCATGCCGGGCAGGAGTACCTGTTGCAGCGCGGGCGCCCTATCGCCGTCTATCGACCGGCGAACCGGTTGCGCCGTGGGTGAGCCGCTTTGCCTATCCCTTCTACTGGGTCTATAGCGTGCTGAATGCGGCCGACTACTTTCGACGAGCTTCGCTGTTCGACCGCTCAAGGCCTGACCCCCGCATGGCCGACGCGGTCGAGCTCATCCGGGCCGCCAGGGAGCCGAATGGAATGTGGTTACAGGGCGGCCGGCATCCCGGGCGAGTATGGCTTGAAGTAGACGTACAACCGGGCGAGCCGTCGAAGTGGCTGACTCTGTTTGCAACAGAGTCCTCGCGTGGCGGGACTCCGACGGAAATATGCAGTGATCGCGTGTCGCGTGTGCACCAAAATTATTCTTGGACAACGGTATTCGCGGCAGCACTAGGCAGCATTCGCACTGCCGAGCGTTGGTTTCTGGACCGCGGTCTGCCGTCGGTGCTGACACGCGAGGAAGACTGTGGGCGCTACTCGTTCCGTGGGTGATTCAGATGGTGGTGACCAACCCGCCGTCGATGCGGTAATCGGCTCCGGTGGTGTTGGCGGCGCGGTCGCTTGCAAGGAAGACGACCAGATCGGCGACCTGTTGCGGGGTGGTGAATCGCCCTGTCGGCGTGATGCTTGCGATCATCGCCTTGATTTCGTCGGCCGTTTGGCCGCTGGCCGCGGCGAACCCGTCGGCCACCCCGCCCTCCTCCATCCACAGCCCGGTCGACACCGGTCCCGGGCTGACGGAGTTGACTCGAATGTTCTTCGGTGCCAATTCCTTTGACAACGCTTTCGCGATGTTCGTGACGCCCGCTTTGGTGGCGCAGTAGTCATAGATCCCGGGGTCGGGAAAGTAGGCGTTGACCGAACCGACGATGACGATTGAACCCCCGCCGCGCCGCTCCATTTCCGGCAACGCCGCGCGGGTGGGTCTCACGGTACCCATCACATTCAGGTCCCAGGACGCCTGCCACTCGTCGTCGGTGACGCTGATGAACCCGCCCGGGCGTACCGTAGCGGCGCCGACGTTGTTGACCAGAACGTCGATCCCGCCACGATGAGCCGCGGCGGCGACAAGTTCTTCAGCGGAGTTGGGTTGGGAGAGGTCGACCGGCACGAACGACACCAGTCCCGTCCCTTCGAGCACCCGCAGACCCTCACCGCGAGTCCGTGCCCCCGCCACGACGTGCGCCCCCGCGTCGACGAGTGCTGTGGTGATCGCCAAGCCGATGCCCTTGCTGGCACCGGTGACAACGGCGGTCTTCCCAGACAAGTGGAGATCCATCTCTCGCTCTCCTCCCTCGACCCGCATGACGCTACGCCAGCCTGCGGCTCGGGCGCGACGGGCGACGCGTCTCGATATAGCGTTTGGTTCCCCGAGATCGACGTTATGCAGGTGGTCACTCGGGCTTTTCCTGCGCAATGTCGATTTCGACGACGTGTTGATCCGACTAAGGTCGCAGGCATGATGAGCTGGCAGGAGTTCGCCAAAGCTGCCCCACGAATAGCTGCCATCTTCGCCCGCCGGCACGCCGCGACCGGCAACCTCTGCATACTCGGCACGCTGCGTTCGGACGGGTTTCCCCGAATCAGCCCAGTCGAGCCGAGGTTTTTCGAAGGTCAGTTGTGGATCTCCGGCATGCCGGACACCACGAAGTTCAGGGATCTTGCCCGCGATCCACGCTTCTGCTTGCACACGGCCACCATCGATGCCGAGGTCAGAGACGGCGACGCGAAACTGTGGGGCGTCGTTGACGATGTCCGGGACACGGCCCTACATCAGCGATTCGCGCAAGCGCTTTTCGACGAGACCGGCTTCGACATACGAGGGCAGGTGTTCGACCACTGCTACCGGGCCGATTTGATCGGCGGCTCGGCAGTGGAGGTAATTGGCGGTCACATGGACATCACCATGTGGAAGCCCGGCGAACCTGAGCGCGTTGTGCGCAAGCATTGACTCAAACATGCCCAGAGTGAGCGCCCTTGGGAATGAGAATTTGCCTTGATGGGTCTGCCTCGGCGCTACCGTTGTTGGAACCGGCCTTGAGCACGACGACGGTGTATTGCCGAGCATTGGCGAGCGACCGCGCATCTGGCCCTCAACCCACGATTATCATGACCTGCGCCCGGCCCGGCGGATGAGGGCGCGCAGCTTCTCCAGCCGTTCGCCCATCCCGCGTTCGGCGCCGCGATTGGTGGGGCGGTAGTAGTCGACACCGACCAATTCGTCCGGCGGATACTGTTGGGCCGCAACGCCACCGGGGTCGTCGTGGGCGTACCGGTAGCCCTGGGCGTTCCCCAGCGCCGCCGCACCCGAATAGTGGCCGTCGCGAAGATGCGGCGGCACCGGACCTGCCTTCCCCGCCCTGACATCGGCCATCGCCGCACCAAGGGCTGTGGTGACCGTGTTGGATTTCGGCGCCGTCGCCAGATGCACGGTGGCGTGCGCCAGAGCCAGCTGAGCTTCGGGCATGCCGATCAGCGCCACCGTCTGGGCGGCAGCGACCGCGGTGGGCAGCGCCGTCGGATCGGCCATTCCGATGTCCTCGCTCGCGAGGATAATCAGCCGGCGCGCCACGAAGCGCGGGTCCTCCCCCGCCGTCAGCATCCGCGCCAGGTAGTGCAACGCCGCGTCGACGTCGGACCCCCGCACCGACTTGATGAACGCACTGATGACGTCGTAGTGCTGGTCGCCGTCGCGGTCGTAGCGCACGGCCGCCTTGTCCAGCGATTGTTCGATGGTCTCGACGGTGACCGGGCCGGGGGCTCCCCCAGCGGTTTCGGCGGCCACTTCCAGGGCGGTGAGCGCACGCCGGGCGTCACCCGCGCCCAATCGCACCAGTAGATCCACCGCATCGGCGTCCACCGCCACCGCACCGCCCAGTCCGCGCTCGTCGGCGACAGCCCGCTCGACGACGGTTCGGATGCCGTCGGCGGTCAGCGGATGCAGCTGCAGGATCAAAGAGCGGGACAGCAGCGGGGCCACCACCGAGAAGGACGGATTTTCCGTGGTCGCCGCTACCAGCAGCACCACCCGGTTCTCCACCGCGGCCAGCAACGCGTCCTGCTGGACCTTGGAGAAGCGGTGCACCTCGTCGATGAACAGCACGGTCTGTTGGCCGTGTAGAAGCCCCCGCCGGGCACTCTCGATCACGGCGCGAACCTCCTTGACCCCGGCCGACAGGGCGGAGAGCGCCTCGAATCGGCGGCCGGTCGCGTTGGAGATCAACGACGCGAGGGTGGTCTTGCCGGTCCCCGGTGGGCCGTACAGGACGACCGACGCCGCCCCGGATCCGTCGACCAATCTGCGCAGCGGCGACCCGGGCCGCAGCAGGTGATCCTGGCCGACGACCTCGTCTAGGGAAGCCGGGCGCATGCGTACGGCCAGCGGCGCGCCGTCGACGAGAGGCCCCGTCGGGCCGGTCGGCATCCCGCGGGACTCGTCTCGGTCATGACCACCGGATAAGTCGAATAGACCATTCGACACGGTTCCAGGCTTACCACGGCCCAAAGACACTTACTATTCCGGTACAGCGACGGAACAGGAGGGCTCATGCCTGGATTACGCGGACTCAGCGGTGCAGTATTCGGTGCCTTGCTGACTGCGGTGGGCCTAGCCCCGCCGGCATCGGCGGTCCTACTTCCGCCGCCCGACGGGTACTACACGTTCAACATGGCGGGCGTCCCGGAGGCGAAATGGGAGATGCAGTCGCTGTGCACCCAGCCCAACGGCACCCGCGAGCAGTCCGACTACACCAACATCGATATCCAGACCCTGGGTTGCAAAGTGCTGGTCACCAGCAGCACCCAGCATCTGGTGACCCGCGAAGAACGTCTGGTCAACTTCTCCGGCTGGGCCGTGCTGACCAACGGCATGTGGACTCTCGAGATCCGCCAGAACGATCAGTTGGTCTGCCCGGACGGCTCCCTCGAGTCGGAAGACGACACCTATGCGTTCACGTCCCCGGACCCGAACGGGCCGCCGAACCTGACCGGCACCCATACCGACCTCCACCCCGCGGTGTGCGGACTGCAGCCGGGGATGCAGAAGAATCCGTTCTCGCTGACATACATCGGTCCGCTCCAACACCCGGTGATCGATCGCTTCCCGTTGCAATGCGACTTCCTTGCCGGTAGGCCGAGCATCTGCTCCTGAAACCCCCAGCCCGGCGTGTTCCGGCACGCCGGGCTCGTGGCGATCCACGCCGCCCCAAGCGGTAGACGAGATCGACGCCGCCCTACCGCCCGGTCACCCGGCTGGTGCCGTCACGAAGTCGATGAGTTCCTCCACGCGGCCGATCAGCGCCGGCTCCAGGTCGTTCCAGTCACGCACCTGAGCCCGGATCCTCTGCCAAGCCCGGGCGATGTCGGACTGGCCGGCGTGCGACCAGCCCAGCGCACGGCAGACCCCGTGCTTCCACGGCGTGCCGCGGGGTATGGCGGGCCACGCTGCCAGTCCGAGGCGCTCGGGCTTGACTGCCTGCCAGATGTCGACGTAGGGGTGACCGACCACCAGGGTGTGCGCGCCGGCCGGTGAGCGCCGCACGGTGTCGGCGATGCGGGCTTCCTTCGAGCCGGCCACCAGATGGTCGACGAGCACGCCGAGGCGACGCCGCGGCCCCGGCCGGAACTCGGTCACGATAGCGGGCAGGTCGTCGACGCCTCCGAGGTACTCCACGACGACGCCCTCGACGCGCAGGTCGTCTCCCCATACCTGTTCGACGAGTTCGGCGTCGTGGCGGCCCTCCACATAAATCCGGCCGGCGACCGCCGTGCGGGCCCGGATGCCGTGCACGGCGACCGATCCCGATGCGGTACGGGCGGGCACGACGGGCCCGCTCCGGCGGGGAGCGGTGAGGATCACCGGGCGCCCCTCGAGCAGAAATCCCGGACCCAGGACAAACCCTTTGGTGCGGCCGTGCCGATCCTCCAGGTCGACGCGACCGTGCTCGATTCGCACGACGGCGCCGACCCAGCCGCTCTGGGCGTCCTCGACCACGAGACCGGATTCGGCGGCCACCTCGGTCGATACCGGTCGGCGGGCGCGATGAGGGTTGTCGGCGAGCACGTCAGGGCCATAGCGATCGTCCACCCGGCGATCCTAGAAACGCCGGCGCCGATTGCCGGGTTGCGCCACGCGGGTGGCGGGGCCGGGTTCCGGTCGCGCCGCGAGGGCAACGGGACGCGATGGTCTGCCGGATCCACCCTTCTAGGCGTGGGCGGCCGCCGCAGCGACGGCGAGTTGGGCGAGGGCGGGTTTGCGGATGTCTGAGTGCGCACCGGAGAACGGCTGGCCCTGCACATTGTTGATGACGTTGACGGCGTCGACCCGGTAGAAGGCGCCGGCCGTGAATTGATAGTCCAAGCCGCCCTGTTCCGGCATGGACCGGTCATCCGAGGGATTGACGGCCTGGTAGCCGTCTGCGCCCATGCCGTCCCAGCGACCCGCCACCCCAGCCTGGGTGTCTTGCCGGGACAGAAATGATGCCTTCGGGTACCAACGGCCCACCGCCCAGTCATGAACGCTGAACGTCGCCACCAAGGGCCCGTGGACCCGGTCGGCAAACATGTGCAGAGCGCCGGGGCTGCCGAAGGGGTTGTCCTGTGCGTGCGCGAACGACCAGTGGGAGAACGCACCCTGGACCAGCAGCAGCGATGCGACCGGGCTTTCGGCCGGGCTACCGATGCCGGCGAGGGTGAAGGAAACCAGGCGGGCGCCGAAGCTGTGGCCGATGAGGTGCACCCGAACGGCCGGCAACCGGCGGTGCAGCTCGACAAGCAGCGGCCCCACCCCACCCCGGCCGATGTCGCCGGCCCGCGCCTTCATCACCGTGTACGAGAACACCCGCAGGACATCCTTGGCACCGTGGATCGCCTTGGCGAACCAATCGCCGACGTCTTGGGCGGAGGAGCCTTGCGGCGCGCTGCCGAACGCGTCGGCCGCCGCCTGGTAGTCCCGCTTGGGGTCGTTGGTCAGCAAGACCCCGGTCTCACCCTGGTCCTCGAACTCACCACCGGGATCGGGTGGCACCAGCGACTGCAGTAGTTGGTTGACCTGCCGCAGTCGCTGCTCTTTGACCGTTTCGGACTCGCCGGCGCCGACCGCGGCCACGCCCTCGTCGATGAGCCGGCCGATTTCCGTCACAGTCTGCTGCTGCTGCGGGTCGTCGAACCCCGGCAGCAGCGACGCAGCGATCTCGGCGCCCGACAGCACCGCCGACCCGCTGCTCTCGTCCTGAACGGCGCCGTCCCCCGCCTGGGTCGATCCCCCCTGCCGGGGGGTGTGGCCGGCGTGTCCGGGAACCACAGGGACGGCCAGTAGATGCCCGCGAAGCCCAACCTTTCGATGCCCGCGACGCCGCCGGCCGCGTCTCGGATCAGCGGGAACATCGCGTTGTAAAGGTCGCGAGCGCTGGTCTCGGACGCGCCCCAGCCATGGCTGAACATGAACAGGTCGGTAATGCCCTCGCCGGCGACCTCGCCGAGGAATGCGTCAACGGCGGGTGCGGTGAGCCGGCCCTTCTCGTTGAACACGAGGTCCCACACCGGCTCCCGGGTTGTCAATCGCTCCATGCCTGTCGATTCCCTTCGATTAGACGTTCGCCAGCATCCGCATCAGATCGACCAGGCCGGCGCCTTGGGCGTACCGTTCCCGGCCGAGGTCGGTCGCGCCCTCGGTGAGCAGCCGCTTGACCTGTCTGGGCCGGCCGATGAACTCCGGGCGGACGGAGAGGAACGCGGCGATGGCGCCGGAGACGTGCGGTGCCGCCATCGACGTGCCCGACTGTTCGGCGTAGGTCAGCAACTGGTCGCGCCGCGCGGCGTCGTCCGGGCCGCCGGCCTGATCCGGGCTGCCAGTGTCTCCGGCCGGCGGGAATCCCGCCTCGGTGCGGACTTGACCGGAGGCTGCCGACGCGATCCACTCGCCAGGAGCCACAACGTCTGGTTTCATCCGCCCGTCGAGTGTCGGCCCCTTGCTCGACGTCCAGGTGACACCGAAAGCATGCGGCGCCTCGCGGTGGGTCGACCCTACCGCGACGCAGTCCTCGGCATGCGCGGGCTCGGTGATCGACCCCATGACGGCCGAGGTGTTGACCGAGTCACCGGCGGTTGTGCGCGCCCCGAAGTTGCCTGCCGAGACGACCACCACAACTCCGGTGGCGACCAGCTGGTTCACGGCCTGGCACAGCGGTGATTGGCCGGCGGCGTACTGCTCGGGGTGCCATTCGCAGCCCAGGCTCATGTTGACGCCGTGCACGCGCAGGACCGCCGGATCCACGTTGACCTCGGTGCGCAGGTAGGTCAGGGCCCGGATGACGGCACTGCATGACGTGACCCACGTGCCCTGGCGGGTACGTCGCATCACTTTCAGACTCACGAGCTCGCACGACGGCGCCATCCCCGACATCCTGCCCGCCCGGGCTCGCATGACAGACCCACCGTCGCGTGGATCCTTCGACAGCGCGACCTGTGGATGACTCTCCGCCGGGTTGCAGCCCGAGATGATACCGGCGACGTGGGTGCCGTGTCCGCTCTCGTCGACCAGGGCAGGCTTCAGCGTGGTCGCCCCCGCGGATCCGGCAGCATTCTCGGTGGCGCCCGGCCGCGGGGCGACGGCCTCGGTGCCGACGAGATAGCTGAAGTCCCGGTGCAGGTTGCTGGTGAGCCCAAACGGTAGCTCCTCGCCGCGCCCCTCCTTGAAAAGCTCCAACTCGGAGAAATGCGGATGAGAGGCGTCGATCCCGCTGTCGATCACCGCCCAGACAACACCGTGGCCCCGGGCGTCGTAGGCGCGCCAGGCGGCATCCGCCTTCACTGTGGGTGCGGAACGATCGATCTGCGGGTCGAGCGGGTAGTCGGGCCACGCCCTGAAGATGACCGGTGGCCGATTGGATCGGCTGGCGATCTGCTGATCGCGTTCCACCAGCTGGTGCAGGTCCTCGCGGGAGAGCACACATTTGTACAGCTTCGCCGAGATGAACAGGAGGCCGCGGGGAACGGGTGGATCGAGAACGATCGGCTCGGGATCGTCCCACTGCCCGCCGGCGCGGTCCGCGAACTCAGTCCAGAGCGCTTCGAGTGCCTCGCGTACGGCCCGCAGGCCACCAGGGTAGGCCGCGTTGATCTCGAGCAGGATCGGGACCTGCTCCGTCGTGTCGATCTCGTTGGCGACTTTCTTCTGCGGGTCGATCTCCTTCGGCTCGATCCCGCGCGCGCTCTCATCCTTGCCGGGGCCAGGGCCCAGTTTGAGGTTGCCGACGATCGGAGACCGATATCGTCCCTCAAGCTCGTTCATCGCGGGTTGCCCCCTCAGCTTCATCGCAGACCGGAAGTGACGCGGAATCGTCGGGTTCCACAATGTGCCCGCGCTACTTTAGTACGTCTGGCGCGTCGCGGATCAAGGTTCAGTAGGGCAACACGGCCGGTTCTGGGAGAAGCGCCAGGTAGCCACCTCTGGCCTACGATGCCGCGTTATGCCACCGCAGACAATGGTCGAGGCAGTCAGGGCCCGGACTGTGGTGCCGTTCGTGGGGGCCGGACTGAGCGTCAGCGTCGGCCCCGACGCCGCACCGGCGGTCACCTGGCCGGAGTAACCTCGTCTATCACGGTATGGATGAAGCGCATCTTCTCCAGCACCGGACTGGCGAGCACGAACGGGTAGAGGTCGTCACGGCCCATGGAGCGGTTGACCATGTTCAGGCCCCACGCCAGCGGCAACCACATCTCGATGATCCGATCGAAGCCGCTGGGCCCCAAGGCCCTTCGTTCGAAAGTCGCGCCGGCCGGAGCGAACCCGAACGCGGCAGAGGTGTCCAGGGTGTCGCGGGCGTGCAGGTAGTGCGCGAAGCTCTCGGCCCAGTCTTCGGCAGGGTGCATGGTGGCGTAGGAGGAGACGTAGTTCTGCTCCCAGTCCTGCGGCGGCCCCTGGTTGTAGTGCCGGTCCAGCGCGTCCTGGTAGTCGGCGTCGGGGTCGCCGAAGAGTTGGCCGAACCTGGCCCGGTAGTTCGGGGAGTGGTCGATGAGCCGGTAATAGTAGTAGTGCCCGATTTCGTGACGGAAATGCCCGAGCAGCGTCCGGTAGGGTTCGTCCATCGCGATGCGCAGTTGCTCGCGGTGGGCATCGTCTCCCTCGGCCAGATCCAGCGTGATGACGCCGTCTTCGTGGCCGGTGAACACCTTGTCGAACTCGCTGGAGAGCAGATCGAACGCCAGCCCGAACTGCGGGTCGGCGTTGCGGTCCACGACGGGCAGCTTGAACTCGAACAATTCGGCGATGAGCCGGCGTTTGGCCTTTTCGGCCACCGCGAACGCCGCCATGGCCTTGCTGTCGGAGTCGTTCGGCCGGGTCCGGGTCAGCCGGCATGACGCGCACAACTCCCCCTGCACCGGATCGGCCGGGTCCAGCCGTACCAGCCAGTTGCATTCGGCCGCGTGCAGATTCGCGCACAGCCGGTACTCGGCGGAATCGACCGCGCCGCCGTGCTCGCTGTCCTGCCCGGAGGCGATCACCATCATGGCCATGTCGCCGGGTGAGAACCCGATCGCGCTGCCGCAGGACAGGCACAAAGAGTTCTCGAACGTCAGGTGCTGCCCGCAGTTCGGGCAGACGTAGTCACGCACGCAGCATTCCCCCTTCGAAGGGCGCAACATCGACCGCCACGTCGATCACGCTGCTTTCCGAGTCGGTGTAGATGATGCCGCGCAGGGGCGGAACATCCGCGTAGTCTCTACCCCATCCAACGACGATGTAACGCTCGTCGACCATCTGATCGTTGGTCGGGTCCAGCCCCAGCCACTGGTTTTGCGGCGTCCATACCGCGACCCAGGCGTGAGTGGCGTCTATTCCGATCATCCGCTCCTTACCCGGCGGCGGGTCGGTGGCCAGGTAGCCGGACACGTAGCTGGCTGCCAGGCCGTTCGCCCGCAGGCATGCGATAGCGAGCCGCGCGAAGTCCTGGCATACGCCTTCACGTGCCGCGAGCACCTCGCAGACCTGCGTGGATACCGTGGTCGAACCCGACCGATACGTGAAGTCGCCGAAAATCCGCGCGTTGAGATCGGTCAGCACCTCGATCAGCGGACGACCCGGCGCAAAGCTCGGAGCGGCGTACCGACGCACTCCGTCGGTGATTTCGGACGGGTGCAGGTCCAGGGTGAACTCGCACGCCAGCGCACCGCCCGGACCGATCGGGCGGGCAAGCTCCCACGGCGACAGCGCCGGGCCGGCGTCGTAGAGGTCGGCCGGCGGTGGGGCGACCTCCACGACCGAGGTGCTGGTGACGGCCAGCGAACGGTGCCGTTGGGTGATGTGGAAATAGGAGCTGACGTTGCCGTACACGTCGCGGCTGGTGGACTGGTCCGCCGGCGGGGGGGTGATCTCCAGGTGGTGGCTCAGGCAGCGTTGCCGCGCGGAGTCCCGGGGCGTGAGGAACCCGCGGCCGTAGGAGCTGGTGACGATGTCCGAGTACTGATACTCGGTGCGGTGGGTGACGCGGTAGCTGCGGGGCGAACCCGGTCCCGGGGGTACGGCCGGCGGTCCATGCGGAAACAGGGTCACGGAAGCGACCTGCGCTCGTCGGGCCCCCATAGTGGTTGCATGCCACCGGGCAGCGACAGCTGGGTTGCGGTGATCACCTTGGAAAGCTCCCGGAGTCCCCCGTGGACACCGTCGAGCAGGCCGCGCAACTCCGCTCGCCGGCCGTCTTCGTCCACATCCTCCAGGTCGGCGGGATCGAGTCGGCGCACCCGCGTCATGATCTCGTCGAGCAACCGCTCCGGGCGCGACGAGCCGGACGCTCCGGGCATCGCTTTCAGGTTTGCCCGGAGCCTGTCGAGCTGGAACGCAAGCGAACGCGGGTTGTCGGCATCGAACAGCAGCAGCTCGGTAACGGCAGCAACACTTACCTTGCCCGGATTGCGCCGGCGGTAGCTGACCGAGGATTCGCAGGCCACCAGAACTGCTTCAGTGATGCTTTGCTCGGCCTCCGGGCTGCGGACAGTGGACATGCTGGCACCCAACAGCGCCGACAACCACTGGCCCCGCTCGATCCGTTTGCCGGTGTCCATAGTCGTCCAGCCGACGTCGCGCACCATGGACTCGCTGGCCACCCCGGCCATCGCCAGCATGCCGCGAACGGTCCGGGAATGCGCCGACGCCATCAGGGCATCCCCGCGCAGCAGCGACTCCGGTGGTGACGCAGGTTGCTTGAGCACCGCGCGTTCGACCGCGGTCAGCACCATCCAGGTGTCGTTGGACATCTGGTCGCGTACCGCCTGGGCGGCCAGTCCGAGACGCTCGACGGATTGCGCCAGGGAACCGGGGCGCGCGCGATCGGCGGTCAGCGACCACAGCGTCGTGGGCGCCACCGCAATCATCTCCGCGTCGTCGCCACCGCGTCCGGTGTCGGTCCCGGTGACCTCGCCCAGCGCCGACAACAGCACCGGCACGCAGGCGCTGGCATCGAGGTACTGCCGGTGCCGGTATTCGTGATAGCGCTCGCGGATGACGGTGAGCAACCTGGCCATGTTCTCGGCCCGCTCCGCGTAGCGGCCCGTCCAGAACAGATCGGACAGGACACGGGGCGAGCTGACCGCGCGGGTGCCGCTGGGCGTTACGGACGGGAGCTCGACCGGGGACAGGGTGACCGCGCGCTCGGCGCGAGTCGACGGTTGCACCCAGACATCCTTGGCAGCAACGGTTTTCAGCGCGTACCCGTCGGTTCCCGGCGCCAGCACGTAGCCCAGGCCGCCGATCATCGGGGCGTAGCCACCCCGCTGGGACACCGTGAACAGCCGCATTCCGACATTGCCCGACGCCAGTCCGCCCCCGTAATGGTCGGTGGGCGCCGCCGAAAACTGTGGCAACTCCTGCCCCACCCACTGCCAGGGTGCGGCGTCGATACGTGCCGCCAGGGACGCCTGCTGTGCGCTCGACAGCAGCGGCCCGACGACCGGCTCGCCGCCGACCGTCGAGCGGATCAGCAGCGAACCCAGGTGGGTCAGCAGGTGTGAGCGTTCCGCGCCGATCCCGCCCCAGTACATCGGGGCTGTCGCCAGCAGCGGTGTCTCGCCCATCAGCCGGTCGGCGAGTTCGGGCAGAAAACGCAGCAGGCCGGCGCTTTCCAGGATCCCGCTGCCCAGGGCGTTGACCACGGTGACCGCGCCCCGACGCTGCGCCTCGACCAGGCCGACCACCCCGAGCCGCGAATCGGCACGCAGGTCGAGCGGATCGGAGAACAGGGCGTCGACCCGGCGCAGCACCACGTCGACACGCTTGAGAGTGCCCAGCGACCGCATCCAGACTTTGCCGTCGCGCACCACCAGGTCCGCGCTCTCGACCAGCGGGAAGCCCAGCAGTGAAGCCAGATAGGCCTGGTCGAACGCGGTCTCGGAGTAGCTGCCCGGGCTGAGCACAACCACAACCGGATCGTCGGCCGCCTCCGGCGCCGCCTCGATCAGTGACAGCCGCAGGGCGTGCGCGAACGGAGACGTCGGCCGCGGCGCGATGCGCTCGTAGAGGTCCGGGACGGTGTGGGCGACAACTCGCCGGTCGGCCAGCGCATAGCCGACTCCGGACGGGGCCTGGGTCCAGTCCGCGTTGACCAGGAAACGGCCGTCGGCCGCCCTGCTGATGTCGCATCCGTGCATGAACAGTTCGTGCCGGCCGGGGATCCGGATTCCTCGCGCCACCCGCACGTAGCCGGGATGGGCGAACAACAGCTGCGGGGGCAGCACCCCGCTGGTGATGGCCCGTCTGGGGCCGTACAGGTCGGCCAGCACCGCATCCAGCAGCCGGGATCGCTGGACCATGCCGGCCTCGAGCGTCTCCCAGTCAGTCGGGGACACCAGCAGCGGAATTGCGTCGAGCTGCCACGGCTCGGGCACGGTCGCCCCGGGGAAGGGGGTCTCACCGTCACGCCGGTCAGCCACGTCGACGTAGGTGATGCCGTCGTTGTCGACGAGCCGGCGGACGTCGGCCCGTAGTCGGTCCAGCCCGGAATGACCGCGCTCCCCCAGGATTTCCGCCAGAGACCGCCAGGCGGGACGCACGCGACCCGAGTCGTCGACGAACTCGTCGTAGCAGGCTGCCGACCCGTCAGGGACATCGAACATCGCGGCCTGCGAACGCGCCAGGCGGTAGCCGGCGAGCAGATGGTCCGGGTCGTACCCCTCGCCGGCCACTTCCGATGCGGAAGCGGGCAGCGGCACCGACACGGCCTACCTCCTGACTTCCGAGTTGAGCATCCGGCGCGCAGACGCCGACACACATCATGTTCACAGATGGCTGTGATGCGCACAGCCATCTGTGACAACTACCGTCACTGCAGCACGGTACGCACCCGGCGGAGGTCGAGGATGCCCGGCGCACCGACGTCGGTGGACTGGCGGGCCTGCTTCTCCCGAATATCGGACATGTCGACTTTGCCGGGGGTGAACCCGGTCGCCTCGAACCGCCGGCCTCGCCGGGACTCGGCCTCCACCGCGTTGACGGGCGGGGTTTCGTAGGACCGGCCACCGGGATGGGACACGTGATACGTGCAGCCGCCGCGAGACATTCCCAGGCCGGTGTCCACCAGTTCGAATCGCAACGGGCTGTCGACGGTGATGGTGGGATGCAGCGCACTGGGCGGCTGCCACCCGCGGAAACGGACGCCGCCGACCTGGATGTCGGGGTTGTCGGTGGCCAGCATCGAAATCGGGTAGCCGTTGCACGTCACCACAAAGCGCTGCCGGTCGGCGCCGACGAGGCGTACCTGAATGCGCTCCACCGACGAGTCCACGTATCGGGCGGTGCCGCCGGCGGTGGACTCCTCACCCAGCACGTTCCAGGGCTCGATGGCTCCGCGCAGTTCCAGTTCGACGCCGTCGAACACCGCGGTGCCGATCCGCGGGAACCGGAACTCGGTGAACGGGTCCAGCCAGCTGGTCTCGAACTCGATGCCGCGCACGCGCAATTCGGCGGCCACGTCGGCGATGTCGTGGATCAGGAAGTGCGGCAACATGTATCGGCCGTGAAGGTTTGCTCCGTGGCGGATCAGCGGAGCCCGCAGCGGCTCGTCCCAGAACCACGCCACCAGGGACCGCACCAGCAGCGACTGCACCATGGCCATCTGGTAGTGCGGTGGCATCTCGAAGCCGCGCAATTCCAGCAGGCCGAGCCGTCCTCGGGCGCTGTCGGGGCTGTACAGCTTGTCGATGCAGAATTCGGCGCGATGCGTGTTGCCGGTGATGTCGGTGAGCAGGTGCCGCAGGGCCCGGTCGGTCACCCAGGGCTGGGATGTCTTGCCGTCCGTCAGCCGGGCGATCTCGGCGAATGCGATCTCCAGCTCATAGAGCGCCTCGGCGCGGCCCTCGTCGACCCGGGGCGCCTGTGAGGTGGTTCCGACGAACCGCCCGGCGAACAGGTATGAGAGCGAGGGATGACGCTGCCAGTAGGTCAACAGCGATACCAGCAGGTCGGGACGGCGCAACAGCGGCGAGTCGGCCGGCGTGGTGCCGCCCAGCGTGATGTGATTGCCACCCCCGGTGCCACCGTGGGTGCCGTCGATGTCGAACGACTCCGTGGAAAGACGGGCCTGTCGCGCTTCTTCGTAGAGCGTCTCCAGTTGTGCGCGCTGCTCGGCGAAGCTGCCGGTGGGCGCGACGTTGACCTCGATGACGCCGGGGTCGGGAGTGATCGTCATCGATTGGATACGCGGATCGGCCGGGGGCGCGTACCCCTCGATCACGACGGGTGTGCGCGCCGCGGCCGCTCCCGCTTCGGTGCGCGCGGTCAGGTCTACGAAGTGTTCGGCCTCTTCGGTCGGCGGCAGGAAGACGTAAAGCAGCCCATCTCGGATCTCGGCGACCATCGCGGTGGGCGGCGCGTCGTCGGACGTGTCCAGCTCGGCGCCTGCCTGCGGGTCGACGTCGAGCCCGTCGCGGCCGGCCATCGGGTCAGCGGGAAAGGTGGGGCGCGGCGGCTTCCAGTTGATCGAGTCCAGCGGCAACCGCAGACCGGCCGGTGAACCGCCTTCCAGCAGCACGATGCGCCCGCGCCGCAACCGCCAGTCGGCGCTGGCCCACCCGGTGTCGTCCTCACGGCGGTGCAGCGGCAGCACGTAGGCAGCGGGTTCGGTGACCGGGGTGTCGACGCGTCGCAGCAGCGCCGCCCGGGCGCCGGCATCGTCCTGCGCGAGATCGTCGTCGGGTGCCGCCGGTTCTCCTGCGGGCCGCCGCACCGCGCCGGCGAGCCGGCTCAGGGCGTCTTCGTAGGCCGGGCGGACCTGGGTGGACGGCAGGCCGAGACTCTCGGCCACCACCGTCAGAACCTGTCGTGGGGCATCGGGGTCGATCGACCGTGCTTCGGGCGCCTCCGGCCACGGCTCGGCCAGCAGGGTCTCGTCGCGCCACAGCGGCCGGCCGTCGGTGCGCCAGAACAGGCCGATCTGCCACCGCGGCAACGGTTCTCCCGGGTACCACTTGCCCTGGCTGCGCTGCACCAGCCCGTGCGGCGCCCACACCTTCTTAAGTCGTGCGGCCAGTGCCGAGGCCCGCTGCCGCTTGTGCAGTCCGTCGGCGTCGGTGGTCCACTCCGGGTCGACCTGGTTGTCGATCGATACGAACGTCGGCTCGCCCCCCACCGTCAACCGCACGTCGGCCTCGGCCATGCGCTTGTCTATCCGCGCGCCCAGGTCGACGATCGAGTCCCACGCCGCATCGGTGTAGGGCAGTGTGACGCGCGGGTCTTCGTGCACCCGGGTGACGATGTTGCTGAAGTCGAAGGTCGTTTCGGCGGTGCCGGTCGCGCCGGTGATCGGCGCAGAGGACGCCGGATGGGGCGTCGCCGACAACGGAATGTGACCTTCCCCCGCGAACAGGCCGGACGTGGGGTCCAGGCCGATCCACCCGGCGCCGGGAATGTAGACCTCCGCCCAGGCGTGCAGGTCGGTGAAGTCGGCGGCGGGCCCCGACGGACCATCGAGGGCCTCCACGTCGGAACTGAGTTGAACCAGGTAGCCGGATACGAACCGGGCCGCCAGGCCCAGTTGACGCAGGATCGACACCAGCAGCCAAGCCGAGTCCCGGCACGAACCGATGCCGCTGCGCAGCGTGACATCCGGGGTCTGCACACCGGCCTCCATTCGCACGCTGTAGCCGACGTCGGCATTGACCGCCTGATTCAGCGCCACCAGGAAGTCGATGGTGCGGGTGCCGGGAATCACCGGAAAGTAGCGCACCCAGGACGTGACCAGCTCACCCGGTCCGGAGCTCTCGTCCGCCTCGTCGACCGGCCGCAGATATGGCTTGAGGTCTTCGAGCAGAGCCTTGGGATATTCGAACGGGACGGTCTCGGCGTAGTCCTCGATGAAGAAGTCGAACGGGTTGATCACTTTCAGGTCGGCGATGAGGCCGACCTTGATGGTGAGCTGGCGGGTGCGGTTCGGGAACACCACCCGGGCCAGGAAGTTCCCGAACGCATCCTGCTGCCAGTTGATGAAGTGGTCGCCGGGCTGGATCTCCAGCGAGTACGCCTCGATGGGAGTGCGTGAGTGCGGCGCCGGACGCAACCTGATGACGTGCGGGTGCACCTCCACCAGTCGGTCGAAGCTGTAGCTGGTGCGATGCTCCAGCGCCACTTTGATTCCCATAACTCTTGATCCCATCACAAGGTGGGTGACCGCGCATCGCGCCGGGCGTTCAGCTTTGGACGGAACGCGGAATTCGGGTGCCGCGAGGGCGCAGCAGCAGCACGAGCACACCTGCGATGACGATCCCGGCGAGGTTCACCGTCAGCTGGATCACCGAGCCGACCACCACCGGCCAGTCCTTCAGGATGCCCGCGACGACGGCGAACCCCGCAGCCGGAACGGTGGTGACCGAGATGAACACTCCGATGAGCGCCGCGGACTTCGACGACAGCAGCGACAGCATGCCTGCCATACCGGCCAGCAGGGCAACCACGAACGACATCGGACCCACCCGGAAGATGAACTCCACGTGCTCGAGGTTGGAGATCGTCTCGACGCTCAGCAGTCCCGCTGCTTGCGCGGCCAGGGTGGCGGCAGCGGTGATGCCCATCGCAATCGGGAAGCCGACTCCCAATGCGATGAGCGCCCGCCGGGCCAGGTCGAGCCGGCGTCGCACCAGGGCAACCGACAGGGCGGCCAGCGGACCGAACTCCGGGCCCACCACCATGGCACCGACCACCGTGATCGCGGAGTCGGTAACCACGCCAATCGCGGCGAGCAGGCAGGCCACCGTGAGGAACATCACGAAGGTCACCGTGAGGGTGGAATCGTCGCGGGTGCGGCCGATGAGCTCGTCCCAGATCACTGCGTCGGCCGGGTCGCCGGCGGCGGCGTACTCGGCCCGATGCGCTCTGGTGGACAGCACGGTGTCGAGTGCCTGCAGGGTGATGGATCCGCGGTGGTGCACGTCGAGCTTCTTCAGCTTCTTGATGACGTCGTTGACCACCTCGCGCGCGACGTCGGCGACGATCTCGTCACCGGGCGGTTCGACCGGGGCGCCGGCGTAGAGCAGGATGTCGGCGACGCCCACCTCGGCACGAAGGACGTTGATCACCGGATCGCGGAGCTCTGTCGGCACGATCACCCGCAAGTGCAGCACGTGGCGCACACTAGCCGGTCATCTCGACCATCCCGCGACTTCGCCGACCGTCGCCACGACCCGGTGCACCGCGTGGAGTACCGTGCAATGACGTCAATGACGCCCGTGGTGACGCCGGTTCGAGGCCATGTCGAGCCCCTGGATTCGGGACCACATGCACCGGTTCCGGCATGTGGGCGACGACATTGCACCATTGCATCGTGAGCTTCACGGCTGACGGCTGCCCCACCGCCGAGGTGATCACCGCGACGGGGCGTATGCCAAGCCCGCGTCAACTGCTTCGCAGCACATCGGCCGTCTCCAACTGTCGGGCACGGACCACCGGATACACCGCGGCGGTCAGGACGATGACGAACACGGCGGCCACGCCGGTACGCAGCGCCAGTGGCACTACCCCCCAATCGATCTTGAAGCCGTAGAACACCGGCGAGCTCAGCGACCACAGATACGTCAGGCCTACACCCCCGAGCACGGCGACGCCGGAGACCAGCAGGCCGAGCAGGCCCGCGTTGACGACGATCACTGCCTGTTCTTGCCCGGGGGTCGCCCCTATCGCCCGCAACGCGGCCCGCTCACGCCTGCGTTGCACGAGTGCCAGCACGTACACGTTCAGCACGCTCAGACCGGCAGCCGCCATCACCATGTACCCGGCGGTTGTCAACGGCTCCAGGAACCGGGTGATCCCGGCGGAGGCCACGGTGCGCCACTGCTCGTTGTCATACACCCACAATCCCGCACCGAGATTCAGGAAATCGTCACGATGGGCGGTCGCGTCGGCGGCGGACGGATAGGCCACAGCGACCTGGTCGCGTACGGCGGCCCAGTCAGAACGGGCCAAACCTTCGGAGGTCAGGACGAAGTCGCCCACCGAAGCGTCATTGACCATCTGGGGACGAACGATTCCGGCCACCCGGTACTGCTTCGGCCCGTCGACGGTGGGCAACTCGACGGTGTCGCCGTTGGCGACACGCAGCCGGCTGGCGGCAATCTCGCTGAGCCCAATCTCTCCGTCTCGCAGCCCCTGCCAGAACCGGTCGCGCTCATCGGTCGGCTCATACAGAGCCTGGCTGTACCGATCGCCCGGCGTGACACCGATGACCAAGCGCGACAACGCCCCTGACGAGATCATCGATTGCCAGCGCGACGACACGCTCCGCCCGTCAGCGGCGCCGGCCACAAGCTCGAATGTGGCATCGGAGATCCGGCCGTCCCGCTGATCGAACACCGACTGGGCGGAAATCAACAAGGCGGCGGGCAGTCGGTCAGATTTCTGCTCGGCGACCTGCTCGGTGCCGAGCAGCTGCATGCTGTACGAGCCGATGACCTGGCTGGCGCTCTCCGCGAGCAGCGCGGCAGAGAATGCGAACAGCAGCGCGTAACGCCGGGCATCGGCACCCAGCAGACGCCCCACAGCGGGGCGCGCGAACGTCAGCAATTCGATCAACACCCGGGCGCCACGCGGGGCGAACCACACCGTCACCAACACCACCCCGCACAACGCCGCGGTCAAGCCGTTGATGCCGACCTTCAGTGGCAGCGACCCGCGCTCGAACATCTTCATCACGACGACGGCGCACGCCAGCAGAACCACCCCGACGAACAGCGGCCACACCGGGATCTTCCTCGCGCGCTGCACTCCGCCGACGCTTGCCATCGACTCCAACGGCCCGTCACGGAGCAATCTGGTGGCAGGACCGATCATCGCGATGATTCCGCAGGCGATCCCCGCGGCGGCTCCGATGCCGATCAAGTTCGGCGTGAAGTGGGCTGTGACGGTGCCGCCGGACCCGGCCAACATGGATCGCCCAAATCTGTCGAGCAGATACTTCCCGAACAGGAAACCGCTAGGGACGCCCAACAATCCTCCGATGAGACCCACCGCGGCACCTTCACCGAGCATCCCGCCGAACAACCCGACCGGCTTTGCGCCGATCGCGCCGATCGTTCCCATCACCGCCCGCCGGTCCTCCACGGCCAGCAGAATTGTGTTCACGGCGATGAGGACGCCGATGATCATGCCGGCCAGCGCGGACAGGTTGAGATTCTGTGTGGCGCCCACGAATATGGCCGGCAGGTGCGGCCGGGGCGGGCCCGCGGTTGCGATGCCTGCGATGACGCGTTCGACGTCGGCCGTCACATCAACGCCCTCTTTCGGGAGGACGAACGCGGCGGTGGCGTAACCGGGTGTCGAGAGCATGCTCGCGGCGATGTCGCCGGAGGGGGCGATGACCACGTAGCCGTCGTTGATGTCCTCAACGCGGTCGAACTCCGGGAATGTCCAACCCAGGTGCGCCGAACCGGGTGGTAGGCCGGGGATGCGCAATTCATCACCGAGGGACAGACCATGCCGCTGAGCGATGACAGCCGGAATCAGCAGTGGCACACCGGGGCCATCGGCAGGTTTCTCCCGGGCGCGCTGCTCGCAGTTGAATGGGCCGACCAGCAGCTCGATCTGGCACGACCCGCCGAGCAGAAAGAAGCCCACGGGCGGGCGGGCGGGAACTGGTCCGCTGCCGCCGGCGAATTCCACTGGCGCCAGGGCGGCGACGATCGGGATGACCGCCTCCGCCCCGGCCACCTCGGCGCGCAGCCGGTTGACCGTCTCGATCGGCAACCGGCCACTGACGTTCGGGGCAACCTCGACGACCCCCGTCTCGGCGGCGTGGGTGAGCGACGGGCCGAATGCGTCGAACGGGCGGACGAGCTCGAATTTGAAGATCAACATGCCAAGCACCACCGTCACGCCGATCGCGACGCCGATCACGCTGAGCAGCGTCCGGCGCCAGTCGGCAACCAACGCCGCGAGATGGATCCGCCGGAAGGACAGCCATGCGGCGCGCAGGCTTTGCATCACAGCTCCGCGACGGGCACGGCGGCGTTGCCGGACGCGCGCCCGTCGACAAGGTGCACCCCGCGGGTGCCGTAGCGAACCGCGGCCTGGTCGTGTGTCACCAGGACGACCGCCGCGCCGTCCTCGTCGGACAGCGAGCGCAGGAGATCCAACACCTCGGTCGACGACTGGCTGTCCAGGTTTCCGGTCGGCTCGTCGGCGAGGATGAGGGACGGCCTGGCGACCAGCGCACGCGCCACCGCCACCCGTTGCATCTGCCCGCCCGACAGTTCGGCCGGCCGGTGCCGTGCGCGCTGACCCAGCCCGATCCGTTCCAGCAACTCCTCGGCTCGTGCGTCCGCCGATCGGGCCGACATGCCGTCGAGCACCAGCGGCAACGAGACGTTCTCGACCGCGGTGAGCATCGGCACCAAGTTGAAGAACTGAAACACGAATCCGAGGTTGCGGCGCCGGAACGCCGCGCGCGCGCGGGTGCTCATCGCCCACACGTCCTGACCGGCCACCGACACGGTGCCGCTGTCCGGCGCGTCCAGCCCGCCGGCGACATGCAGCAGCGTCGATTTACCGGCCCCCGATGGTCCGGTCACAACGACGAATTCGCCTGCATTCAAAGTGAAGTCGAAGTCGACGAGCACGCGCACCTGCTCGTCGCCTCTCCGGTACGTTTTGCCCACACCCGTGAGTTGCAGTACCGGCGTCACGCTTCGACCGCCGCGATATCCGCGCACGCCCGCCGTGCCAGGGTCGGCGACTGCTGGACGGTTGTGCCGCATTCCGCGATCGGCGGGCCGGTACGCATCGCCGGCAGCTGACGTGACCGCCAAAGTCGCGTCAGAAATCATCGAATCGGGCCTCCCCATTTTGGTTGTGACCGATCAATCTCACTCGCGTCTGGTGCGACGGGCGCAGTAGCACGCTACTGCAATCTCGCCCGACCTCGAGTGGTTAGGGAAAAGCACCCTGACGTGCACGGCGCCCGGGTCATCAACGCGCGGACCGAGTTGTTGGCAGCACGTCTCCAGATCGCGTGCAGTGCAAGGTCCGAGGACTGGAGCCCAACTTGGTCCGGGGCCACGCGTGGGGCGACGACGCACTTCGAGTAGGACGCTACTCGCGCGCCCGCCGCTGCACAGGAGCAGAGTTCGAGCTGATCAGCAGCCGTCATTGGTACACACAGAGAGACACGACGATGCACGCGACACCACACCACCCGGATTGTACTGCGCCACCAACGAATTGGCGATCGCGTCCGTCCAGGCGGTGGTGCAGCGAACTGCCCTTCCCGTGCTGTGTCGGCAACGCCGCGGCGAGCGACGGCGAGATCGGCGAACTGGTGCGGCGGGCCGCCGCGGGAGACGAGCTGGCGTGGCGCAGGCTCGTCGACCGGTTCGGCCCGCTGCTGCACCGCATCAGCTCGACCTACCGACTTGGTGAGGCGGAGGCCTCCGACGCGGTGGCCACGGCGTGGTCCAAACTCGTCGAGCACATCGCCTCGCTGCGCGATGATCGCGCGGTGCGGGCGTGGCTAGTCACGACCCTGCGCAGGGAATGCCTGGCCCGAGCGTATGCCCGCAAACGCGAACGGCCCGTGCCGGATTTCGTCGACGTCGGAGAACCGGTCCACGTCGTCGACTTCGACCAGTGGCTGACGGGTGCAGACCGGCGAAGGGCGTTGCGCACAGCCCTTATGGAACTCTCCGAGCCGCAGCGACAACTGATCACAATGCTGTTCGCGGACCCGGCTCCGTCGTATGCACAGATCAGCGAGCGCCTGGCCATCCCGATCGGCAGTATCGGCCCCACGCGTTGCAGGCTGCTCGAAAAGCTCCGCCAGGTGTTGTCTCGGCTCGACGGTGAGCTCGCCGACGCCTGCTGAAGTGCTGCGGCTGACCTTTGGGCGCTGCCAACCCCCCCTCCCGCTAATGCACCGGAAACATCCTCGCAGCGCGCCAGTACGGGGAAACCACGCGCTCGACGGTGTCACCATCGCGACCGGCTCGCGGCGGCGAGATTCGCCGAAGCCAAACGTATCTGGAACCGGCCGGGAACCTCTTCTAAATGTCACTCACTTAACTGTCACTCACTTTACCGACGGGATAGTCCCGTCGGAGGTCTCGATCGGACGGACGGACGGACTAATGGCAACAGTCAGCGCACTACGCGCACCCGGACCCCGCAGGAACTGCCTGCCCGGCTTCCGGCGGGACCATCCACGCATGGTTACGCAGTTGCAGCGCGAGTACGGCGACATCGTCCGGATGCGCATCGGACCTTATCTCGCTCATCAGCTCAGTCATCCTGACTTCATTGGCCACGTGTTGCTGGACAATCCGCGCAACTATTGCCGAGGGCGGTTCTACGACGGCTTCTCCGCAATCTTCGGACGGGGACTCCTCACGACCGAGGGGGACGAATGGCGAAAACACCGCGAAGTCTCGAAACCGGCATTCCACCCTCGCCGGATCGACGACGTCAGCTCCTCGATGACCGAGGCGGCTGTGGAGCTGAGGGATCGCCTTGGTGCGCACGCCGCAGAACACGCGGTGTTCGATCTGGTGGCGGAGTCCATGCGGTACGCCATCACGGCGTTGAGCAGGTCCATGTTCGGTACCGACCTTAGTTCGGCCGCCGCTCAGATCCCACCCGCCACCCACGCTGGAGTCGAGCTGATCGTACAGCGCATGAACCCAGCCCAGCGACTGCTTCCCACGTGGGTGCCGACCCGGCACAACCGGCGGCTCAACGCCGCGACGTCAGTAGTCGGCCGAATCATCGACGGCGTCATCGACGAGCACACGCGGGGCGGTCCTTCTTCCGACGGTGATCTTGTCTCCCACCATTTGGGACTGGTGGGTGATGGGCAAACAGACACCGTCCTCACCCCCCGAGAAGCACGCGATGGGCTGCTCACGATCTTCCTGGCGGGCCACGAAACCACCGGCACCTCGCTCGCCTGGACGTTGTATGCGCTTTCGGTCAACCCGCTGGTCCGGCGTCGCCTCGAGGAAGAGATAGATCACGTGCTAGGTGACCGCCCGGCCACCGTCGCCGACCTTCCTGCGCTGCAGTACACGCGCATGGTTGTGCAGGAGTCGCTGCGCCTCTACCCACCGATCTGGATCTACCCTCGTGACGTCATCGAAGACGACGAAGTCGGCGGCTACCTGCTCCCCGCCGGGTCCTCGGTCTTCCTCTCGCCGTATGCGACGCACCGCCACCCGGGTCTCTGGGAGAACCCCGAGGCATTCGACCCCGAGCGCTTCAGCGAACAACGGTCCACGAGCCGACCACGGCATGCATACTTCCCGTTCGGCTTCGGCCAGCGACAATGCATCGGCAAGCAGATCGCGTTGATGCAGCTGCAGATCGCCGTAGCCACCATCGCCGGTTCGGTGCACCTGCACGCATTGCCGGGACAGCCCGTCACGTACCAGGCCAAGCCGGCCACGGTTTCCCTCCGGCCTATCCAGGGGCCGCTCAAGAGTCTGCTGTTCACGGCTCATGACCGATCACGAGTCGCAGCCTGACGCGGACCGTCGCGCATGACCCTTTCGTGTCCCGGCCCATTAACGGTGACTCATGGAAGCGTTGTGAGCAGGCACAACATGGACCTCGATCAGGACGCCTGCTTCCGGCGTACCCCCTGCTGCGGAAGCTGTCCGGTGCTGCGCGGCCGACCGACCTGCGACCAACCGGAAGACCACTCCCGCCAACGTCTTTCACGACCGCCAGAGGCGACACCAACGCAGCTGACGGGCTGCGGCCGCCGCCAGCGCTCAGCGGTAGCGGCGACGCCCGGTTGAGGCGCGCGGTTGCCCAGACTCAACGCGACCAGCAGGCCCGCGATTTCCTCAACGGTGGGATTGCCCCTTGTGATGGTGATCATCTGCCGCTTCCTCACAGTGGAATGTTGCCGTGCTTGCGCTGGGGCACCTGTGCGCGTTTGGAGCGCAGCATCTCCAACGACTGGATCAGAATCGCCCGCGTCTCCCTCGGGTCGATGACGTCGTCGACCATTCCGCGTTCGGCGGCGACATAGGGCGTCATCAGCTTTTCGGTGTACTCGGCCACCAGTTCCGCCCGGCGCTGCGACGGGTCGGGCGCGGCGGCGATTTCCCTGCGGAAGATGATGCTCGCCGCACCGTCCGCGCCCATCACGGCGATCTCGTTCGAGGGCCAGGCGAACGACAGATCGGCACCCAGCGACTTGGAGTCCATCACGATGTAGGCGCCGCCGTAGGCCTTGCGCAGCACGACCTGAACCCGGGGCACCGTCGCTTCGCAGTAGGCGTACAACAGCTTTGCACCGCGGCGGATGATGCCGGCGTGCTCCTGGTCGATACCGGGCAGAAAGCCCGGAACGTCCACGAGCGTCACCAGCGGGATGTTGAACGCGTCGCAGGTGCGAACGAACCGCGCGGCTTTCTCGGCTGCGTCGATGTTGAGGGCGCCGGCCAGCACGAGCGGCTGATTGGCGACGATTCCCACCGGGTGACCGTCGAGGCGGGCCAACGCGCACACGACATTCGCCGCCCACAGCGGCTGCACATCCAGGAACTCCCCGTCGTCGACGATGGCCTCGATCACGTCGCGAACGTCGTAGGCACGGTTCGGTTCCGGCGGAACGATGTCCAGCAGTTCGTCGCAGCGGCGGGACGGATGATCGGTCGGGACGACGTACGGCGGGTCCTCCTGGTTGTTGGAGGGCAGGAAGGACAACAGGTACCGGACGTCGTCAAAGCAGCTGGATTCGTCGTCGGCTAGGAAACTGGCGACCCCGGTGCGGGTGGCGTGCGTCACCGCGCCGCCGAGTTCCTCGCGGGTGGTCTTCTCCCCCGTCACGGCCTCCACGACATCGGGACCGGTGACGAACAGGTTCGTCTGGTCCTTGACGGCGAACACGAAGTCGGTGAGCGCTGGAGAATATGCGGCGCCACCGGCACATGGCCCGAGGATCACCGAAATCTGTGGCACCACACCCGACAGGCTCACGTTGCGGGCGAAGATGCCGCCGAAGCCGGCCAGTGCGGTGATGCCTTCCTGGATGCGCGCGCCGCCGCCGTCGTTGAGCCCGATCACCGGCGCTCCGGTCGATGCCGCGAGGTCCATCAGCGTGTGGATCTTCGTCGCGAACACCTCGCCGAGCGATCCACCGAAGACGCGGAAGTCGTGCGCGAACACGAAGACCTTGCGCCCGTTCACGGTGCCCCACCCGGTAACCACGCCGTCGGTATCGGGCCGGCTGTGTTCCAGACCGAAGCCCGTGGCGCGGTGCCGCGCCAGAATCCCGATCTCCACGAACGACCCCTCGTCGAGTAGCGCCTCGAGACGTTCGCGGACGGTCATCTTGCCCAGCGCGCGTTGTCTGCGGGTGGCCCGCTCCGCCCCTGCGGCCGCCAGGTGTTTGCGGGCCAGAACTGCGGCGGTGGTGTCGTACAGAGACTTTCGTTCCGGTGTGATTGCGCCGGCGCTCAGGGCCCCGCTCCGCGCGGCATCGGCGTCTTCGGGCCCCGCGATATGCAGATACGGGGCCGAGCTTTCCGCCCGCGCTCGGTCGGCGATTGCTCTTGGTCGGTTCACGATCACTCCTCAAACTTGTCGGCACCACCGGTGCCATCGCCAACTCCCCAGGGGATCACTGGGACTCGGGGATCGTGGCGGACTACGCGGCCAAGGCCGGCAGGGCGGCGAGCACGAAGTCGGCGACCTTGCCTATCGTCGAGTACTCGCTGAGCCGGAAGTCCGCCGGCCGCGCGGGCAGGTGATACCGCTCGGCCGCCCGAGACAACAGCTCGGTCTGCTTCACCGAGTCCACGCCGAGATCGGCCTCCAGCTCGACATCCTCGGTGAACACCTCCACCGGATACTCCAGCGCGATGGCATACATGCCGCTCAACTCCGCCAGCAACCCCCCGCGCGAAATCACCGGGCGCGCAACGGGATCGCCACTCGCCGATGCCGGCACCGCGTCGACTCGTCGGCCGCCAAAAGACGCTATCTCGACTACGACATCAGCGTCGGGGGCGGGCAGGGCGGCGAGCACGAAGTCGGCGACCTTGCCTATCGTCGAGTACTCGCTGAGCCGGAAGTCCGCCGGCCGCGCGGGCAGGTGATACCGCTCGGCCGCCCGAGACAACAGCTCGGTCTGCTTCACCGAGTCCACGCCGAGATCGGCCTCCAGCTCGACATCCTCGGTGAACACCTCCACCGGATACTCCAGCGCGCTGGCATACATGCCACTCAACTCCGCCAGCAACCCCCCGCGCGAAATCGCCTCGCCCGCCGGGGGTGCGTCAGGGGATGGGCTCGTGGGCGCGACAGCGGCGGGCTGTGGCGTAACCGAAGGCGATGACGATGGATGCCCCTGCGCGGCTCGGTAATCGCGCAACAACGCACGAACATGGGTGCGCAGGTCCTCGGCGTGGGCCGCCCAGAAGGACCGTCGCAGGGCCTCGTCCACGTCCGGAAGCAATAGTGCCGCAACATCACTGGCGGCACTGGAGGCGATGGCACCGAGCTTTGCCAGCGCGGACTGGGACCGCCGGAATGCTTCGGTGGGGTCTCCCACGCCGTCCACGCACGCAATCGATGTGGCATCGATCACCGTGTCGGCGGCCAGGCGTGAAAGTGCGCCCCCCACACCGGCTTCGACGAACGTATCGGCACCGGCGGCGTGCAGCACGGCCAACGCAGACGTGAAGGGAACCGGGGAGGTGAGGTGTGCCGCCAGCACGTCGGTGATCCGGTCGTCGTCGGTGTAGTAACGGCCCAGAATGGGCGAATAGACCGGCCGGCTCAGTGGCTGCTGACGCAATTCCGCCAAGCGCCGGGCCAGGTTCTGGGCGGCCTCGGCCAGCAGCGGGCTGTGGAACGGGAAGGGTGAGCGCAGCCGCGCCACGGAGATCCTGAGTTCGCGCGCAATGGATTCCACGGATTCCACCGTCGCATCAGAGCCGGACACGACGGTCTGCCGCGGGCCGTTCTCGGCTGCGACAACGGTGTTCGCATCGCCGATGAGATCGAGAATCTGCTGTACCCGGCGGGCGCGAGCACCGAGCGCCGACATCACCCCGCCGGGATTCGTCTCGCCGACCGCCGCGGTGCGGTGCAGGACGATCTGGGCTCCTTGCTCGACGGTGAACGCGCCCCCGCATACCAGTGCCGCAATCTCGCCGAGGCTGTGGCCGGCCAGCGCATACGGCTTGAGGCCGCGTTCGACGAGGGCCCGGTACATGCCGACCGCGCTGGCGTACAGCGTGAGTTGCAGAATGTGCGGCGGTTCGTCGAGCAGCAGCCGTTCCAGCTCCGGCGAGTGCTCCCCGGTCACCGCGGCCGACACCTTCACCAGTCCCTCCGCGGCGGCCACGGCGTCCACTTCGGCGAAAGTGATTGCCAATTCCGGTAGTTCACGGGTCAGGCTGTTCAGCGCGCCGGGAATGTAGGCGCCCTGGCCAGGGAACAGCAGCACTGCCTTGGGTGACATGTCAAGTCCTTTCGCGTTTACGAGAAGAAGACCGCAACTTCGTCGGCGTCGTTGCCGGAAGTCCCGCATGCTCCTCAGAGTCCCGCGAGCCGTGGCAGATACGTCCGCGTCCGGATGTATTCGCACAACGGCTTGGCGCTCCTATCAACGAATGCGAATCGTCACCACACGCAACCAGGGACCACGCATGGCGCGGCAGACGCAGGACCTGCAGAGACGAATCGCACTGGTTACCGGCGCACCGGTGCTGCGATGACGGCATCGGCTCCGCTGCCGGGGCCTCACATCGGAACGTCGGAACTCTGCGACCAGCGGCCAGAGAGCCGGACATCGTCGAGGGCAGCGTGCCGGCGAGCCGGTGGACGGACCGTGACGCGGCAGGCTCACCAATCATTACCGTCGAGGAAATGAGCGTGCTATGAAAGCTGATCTAGAGCCCTTCTCCACCCCGAGAGGCGTCATGACGACCAACACCGCGACGTTCCACCCCTTGGAGGCGATGGCCCGGCTCGCCATCCGGGCGCCGAGACGCATCATCGCGATCGCATTGCTGGTGATGCTCGGCGCGGCCATTTTCGGAATCCCCGTCGTCAAGAACCTGTCGGCGGGCGGAATGCAGGATCCGACAAGCGAATCGTGGCACGCCTCGCAGATTCTGTCGGAGAAGTTCGGCCGAGGCGATATGCCGATGATCATCAGCGTCACCGCTGATGATGGCGTCCACAGCGCCGCCACCCGAGCCGTGGCCGACGACATCATCGACGGACTGAAACGCTCACCGGGTGTGGCTGCCGTGGACTCGGCGTGGACCGTGCCGCCGCCCGCCGCGCAAGCGCTGACGAGCAAGGACGGTAAGACGGGCCTGATCGTGGCGGGCATTACCGGTGGGGAAAGCGGGGCGCAGAAGCATGCCGAGGAGCTGGCCACCGCGCTGGTGCACGACCGCGACGGCGTGCAGGTGCGTGCCGGCGGCGCGGCGACTGCCTATGCCCAGGTGAACGAGCAGGTCGAAAAAGACCTCCTGCTCACGGAATCCATCGCGATACCGTTGAGCTTCGCGGTACTGGTGTGGGTTTTCGGCGGCCTGCTGGCCGCGGCGCTGCCACTGGCAGTCAGCGGCCTCGCCATCGTCGGCTCGATGGCGGCGCTGCGCGCGATCACCTCCTTCACCGACGTTTCGATTTTCGCGCTGAACCTCACGCTGACCCTGGGTCTGGCGCTGGCCATCGACTACACCTTGCTGATCATCAGCCGCTACCGCGATGAGCTGGCCCAGGGTGCAAACCGTGACCAGGCGCTGATCCGCACCATGGTCACGGCCGGCCGGACCGTGCTGTTCTCGGCGGTGACGGTCGCGCTGTCCATGGCGGCAATGCTGCTTTTCCCCATGTACTTCCTCAAATCGTTTGCCTACTCCGGCATTTCGACGGTGGCGTTCGCCGCCGCGGCAGCCGTCATAGTGGTGCCCGCGGCGATCGCGCTGCTCGGCAACCGGCTGGACTCGTGGGATATTCGCAGACCCATCCGGCGGTTGTTGAACCGGCCCGAGCCGGCGCCGCGCCCGGTCGAGCAGACATTCTGGTACCGCTGCACCAGATTCGTGATCCGCCGCTGGCTGCCAGTCGGCTTCGCGGTGACCGCGTTGTTGTTGGTGCTCGGCAGCCCATTCCTGGGTATCAAGTGGGGTTTTCCCGACGACCGCGTGCTGCCCGAGTCCGCTTCCGCGCGCCAGGTCGGCGACCAGCTGCGCACCGATTTCGCCGTGGACCAGGTGACCAACGTGACCATGGTACTTCCGGACACGACCGGCGTCACACGCGCCGACCTGGCCCACTACGCCGCTCAGCTGTCCCACGTTGCGGATGTAACGGCGGTGTCCTCACCCGCGGGCACCTTTGTCAGCGGCGCACTCGTCGGCCCGCCATCTGCCGCCACCGCGATGACTGATAGCAGCGCGTTCCTCACCGTGGCCAGCGCGGCCCCGCTATTCACCCAGGCGTCGGAAGCACAATTGGACCGACTACACGCCGTCACCGTCCCCGGTGGCCAGCAGGTTTTGATCGGGGGCACCGCGCATACGAACCGCGACAGCTCGGTGGCCATCAGCAACCGGCTGCCCATCGTGCTGTCCGTTATTGCCGTGATCATGTTCGTGCTGCTGTTCCTGTTGACCGGCAGTGTGGTGTTGCCGCTGAAGGCGTTGCTGCTCAACCTGCTATCGCTGACCGCGACTTTCGGTGCACTGGTGTGGATCTTCCAGGACGGGCACCTGGGCGCCTTCGGCACGACCCCCACCGGCACTTTGACGGCCAACATGCCGGTGCTGCTGTTCTGTATCGCATTCGGGTTGTCGATGGACTACGAGGTGTTCGTGGTCTCCCGCATCCGCGAGTACTGGCTACGCTCGCGTCGAACCGCAGCAGACAACGATGAGAGCGTGGCGCTCGGCCTGGCCGGCACCGGGCGCGTCGTCACAGCGGCCGCGCTGATCATGTCGATTTCATTCGCCGCGCTCAGCGCCTCCCACGTGTCGTTCATGCGCATGTTCGGCGTCGGCCTGACACTGGCGGTCCTGGTGGACGCGACGCTGGTGCGGACCCTGTTGGTGCCCGCGTTCATGCACCCGCTGGGCCGCTGGAACTGGTGGGCTCCCTCCTGGCTGGTCCGGCTCCACGATCGCTGGGGCATCAACGAGGGAGGTTCCGTGCGCCCGGCCGGGGGGACAGTTCGATAGAGGGGATCTGGTCCAACCCACCCCGTCAGGGATGACGGCGGAGCCGCCGACAGGGAGCCCCACTGAAGAGACTTGTGGGCTTGGCACGATCCCAACGAGCCACGGCTGTGGATAAAGTCGGCGCCCCCTTCATGTATTAAGCACCACCAAGTAACGCTCCTGTCCTGTAGTGCCCTGACAAGACACCGCCGCGCCGAGGAGCGATCATGTTGTGCCCAGCATCGGACTTGCATGAACGCGTTCCGCGCGTACGTGACGAAAGGGCGCCGGCAACGGCAGACCCGAATTAACCATCCACACCGACAAATCATGAAGGCGTCATGTCTAACACCCATACCTTTCAACGTGTTTCACCAAATGATCCGTCATACGCCGGCCAGGCCACTTACAGTTCACACTTCCTGAGCTGAGGATCTACGACCCATTCGTCGTGCATTTCTCAGGGCGATTCGTCTACCGGTGCCCGAGCAGTCGGATCCAGCAGATGTACAACAAACACGACAGGAAAGCGGCACTTGGATACCGGACCCGGTTCCGGCTATTTTCTCAACCGATGCAACTTCGGCGGGCATCAGCCCGAGCTGACCCTCGTCGACCTCAACCCAGACGTGCTGGGCTATGCGGCTCACCGGCTCCGTAGATACCGACCCGCGTGTCCTGCAGGCGAACGTCTTGAAGCCGCTCCCGCTCCCGCCGAGCAGCTTCGACTCGATCGGGATGAACTACCTCCTACACTGCGTGCCCGGTTCCATGGTGGACAAGTCGCGGATATTCCCCGGCCTTGCCGCGCTGTTGGCCCCTGGCGGGGTGCTGTTCGGTAGCACCGCCGTCAATTCCACGGCAGGGCCAAGGTCGATTGGAACGGCGGCTGGTGCCGATCTATGACCGCAAGGGCATCCTGTGCAATGTCGATGACTCGGCTGAGGACCTCGCTGCGGGGCTACGCGCGGCATTCGGGATCGGTCGACGGAGCGTCGCGGCAGCATCGTCCTGTTCGTCGCACGGGTGTGACGATGGTGCCGGCCCCTCGCAGGGTGCGAATGTCAGCCGCACACCGGGAATTTCGACCGGCGTTCGAACCCGAGTATCTGGCATGTCCTTTCGCTCCTCTTATAGATAAAGACCTGGCCTGCCCAGAAATTCGCGTCAGCAGGTCCCACGACCGTCCGCGAACAGCTGTCTCACGCGCAGAAGCACCACACGGTCAAGACGCCGTCAAGTCCCGTCCCTGGAGAGGAACTACCGATGGATTATTCGAACCGCTACTGCGTGATTGGTGCCGGGACCTCCGGGCTGGCGGCAGCCAAGAACCTCCTTGACGTCGGCATAGAGGTCGACATCATCGAGCGTCAGGATGACATCGGTGGGAACTGGTATACGGGTCCGAAGCCAGCAGCATGTACCGGTCGGCGCATCTAATATCGTCCAAGGCTTTCGCAGGGTATCTCGACTTCCCAATGCCGGACCACTACCCCGATTACCCCGGCCACGCCGAGATATTGGCCTACCTGCATGAGTACGCTGACCGATTCCAGCTTCGCGACCGCATCGAGTTTCGTCGGCGAGTCGAACGGGTTCGACCAGCCGGGCCAGGCGGTTGGGAGGTGACGCTGGACGGTGGCGAGGCTCGCCGGTACCGCCGGGGTCATCGTGGCCAACGGCCATCATCACCGACCAACGGTGCCGGAATACCCGGGCACCCTGCACGGTCAAATGCTGCACTCCAGGGACTACCGCTGCCCGGAGCGTTTCGCCGAGAAGCGTGTCCTCGTCGTTGGCGGCGGCAACTCCGGCTGTGACATCGCCGTCGACCTGATCCCCTTCGCCGGCCGCACGCTGATCAGCATGAGGCGCGGCTATCACTTCTGGCCCAAGTTCGTCCTTGGTCGTCCGGCCGACGAACTACACGAGCTGACCCTCCGGCTACGCCTACCTTTGCCTGCCCGGCGTGCTGCGGCCTGGTTCCTGCTGCGCACCTTCGTCGGCCGGCATTCCGACTACGGTCTGCCCGCCCCGGACCATCGGGTGTTCGAGAGCCACCTGGTGGTCAACTCGCGGCTCCTCTACCACTTGCGTCATGGCGACGTGACCGCCAAACCTGATATTGCCGAACTCAGGGGAGACACGGTGCTGTTCACAGACGGCAGCGAGGAACAGGTCGATGCAGTAATCTACGCCACCGGCTACCGGCCGTCTTCGACTTCCTCGGCGATGCCGAACTCGACTGGCACGACGGCGTGCCCGAGCTGTACATGCACATCTTTCACCCCCGGCGAAACGACTTCTTCGTCGTCGGAATGGTGCAGCCCGATGTCGGCATTTGGCGGCTCGTGGACTACCAGGCGCGCCTCGTCGACGGCTTCGTCGCGGCCCGCGAACAGTATCCAGCTCTGGCAAAGCCCTTCGAGCAGGCCAAAAGCGAACCTTCCCCTCGGATGTCCCCCTACAAGTACGTCCCCTCGCAACGACATCGACTTGAGGTGGAGCACTCAACCTACGAACGAATACTGAAGAAGCATCTCGGCCGCTTTGCCAAAGTGATTCCTTCGCCCGTGGGCACTTCGGTTATCGGAGCGGTGCTGTGACGGGGAACATGACCGGAGTCACCGCGCCGGTCCGAAGGACAATCCACCAGCTGGACGGCCTCCGTTTTCCGCTACTTTCGGCGGGACCCGACTCAGTCTCAGACGAGGCGGTGGTATTCCTGCACGGCAATCCCGGCTCGTGCGAAGACTGGCGCACGCTGATCGGCCGCGTCGGCACGTTTGCCCGGTGCATCGCCTTTGACGAGCCCGGATTCGGGCACGCCGACAAGCCCGCCGACTTCGATCAGTCTTACGCGGGGCATGGACGACATGTCGGCCGGGTGCTGGACTCGCTCGGAGTGCGACACGCCCACGTCGTCGGCCAGGACCTCGGTGCTCGCTGGATGCTCGAGTGGGCTGATGGCCATCCCGAGCGGATGGCCAGCGCGGTCATCGTGGCGGGCGGCGTGCTTCTGGACTACCGCTGGCATTACCTTGCACGGATCTGGCGAACGCCGCTATTGGGTGAGCTTTTCAATGCAATACCGAGTCGCACCGCATTCCGGCTGATGCTGCGCAAGGACGAACCGAGGCCACTTCCTCGCAGCTTCGTGGACCGCATGTACGACGACATGGACCCCGCGACGCGACGCGCGATCCTGTCGCTCTACCGGCCCACCTTCGATTGGAATGCCCGCTCCTACGAGCTATCCCGGAGCCTCCGCGAGTTCGATCGGCCAGCACTCGTGATATGGGGGCAGCGCGATCGCTACATCCCGGTGGAACAGGCCTACCGGCAACGTGAGACGTTCCCATCGGCAACTGTGTCGGTGCTGCGGTCCAGCGGGCACTGGCCTCACATCGATGACCCTGTGGGGACGGAGGCGTTGATGGTCCCCTTCCTTCGCAAGCAGCTGTGCATCTGACAAGACGAATCGCGGCGAGGTAACGCCACCTGGCACAGATCGCAGTCTGTGCTGGAAAACCACGCTATAGGCTGCTTGCATCTACCCAGAGGAGCGCTGATGGCAGGGCACCATGACGTCGATGTCGACGTCGATGTCGTCATCGTCGGCGCCGGATTCTCCGGGCTGTACGCGGTGCACCGTCTCCGCAGCCAGGGTTTGAGCGTGCGCGTTTTCGAGGCCGCGGACGACCTCGGCGGCACCTGGTACTGGAACCGTTACCCGGGCGCACGCGTCGACATTCCCAGCGTCGACTACATGTTCAGCTTCGACCCCGACTGGCGGCGCGACTGGCAGTGGTCGGAGAAGTACGCCACCCAGCCGGAAATCCTGGGATACCTCAACCACGTCGCGGACAAGTTCGACCTGCGCCGCGACATCACGTTCGGCACCCGGGTCACGCAGGCGCACTGGGACGACGCGGCGTCGGCATGGCGGATCCGCACCGACCGCGGCGACGAGGTCGGTTGCCGCCATCTGGTGATGTCCACCGGATGCCTGTCCATACCCAAGCAACCCGACATCGGCGGCCTCGAGCGGTTCGAGGGCGAGGTGTACTTCACCAGCAACTGGCCCCACGATCCGGTGGACTTCACCGGCAAGCGGGTCGCGGTGATCGGTACCGGATCGTCGGGCATCCAGTCGATCCCGCTCATCGCCTCACAGGCCAAGCAGTTGGTCGTCTTCCAGCGCACGGCGTGCTTTTCCGTCCCGGCGCACAACGGTCCGCTCTCGGACGAGAAACTCGCCCGGATGGCCGACGAGCCGGCCTACCGCGAGGCGGCACGGACCTCTCCCGGCGGTGTGCCGATCGAGCGCACCAAGACGCCGACGTTCTCGGTCAGTGTGGCCGAACGCGAGGAGCATTACGAACGCGCCTGGCAGCTCGGCGAACTGTTGGAGGTTCTCAACCTCTACGCCGACGTGCTGAGCAATACGGCCGCCAACGACGAATTCGCGGAGTTCATCCGCGCCAAGATCCGCAGCGCCGTGCACGACCCGCACACCGCTGAACTGTTGTGCCCGAACGGGTTTCCCGTCGGCGCCAAACGGCTGTGCCTCGACACCGACTACTACGCCACATTCAACTCCCCGCACGTGCGGCTGGTCGACCTGCGCGCGCAACCGCTGCTGGGGGTCACCGAGACCGGGATCGACATCGTCGGGGAATCCTTCGAGTTGGACGCGATCGTCCTCGCCACCGGCTTCGACGCGCTCACCGGCGCGCTGGCGGCGGTCGACATCCGGGGCACCGACGGGCTGGCGCTGAAGGACAAGTGGGCCGCAGGGCCGTCCACCTATCTCGGGCTGACCTCGGCCGGCTTCCCCAACCTGTTCTTCATCACCGGTCCGGGCAGCCCGTCGGTGTTGTCGAACATGGCGGTGTCGATCGAGCAGCACGTGGACTTCGTCGGCGACGCGCTGGCCTACCTGGGCGCCCACGACTTCGAGCGGATCGAGCCCACCGATACCGCCGAGGCCGGGTGGATGCAACACCTCGACGACTGCTCGACGATAACCCTTTTCCCCCAAGCCAATTCGTGGTACACGGGCGCTAACATCCCGGGTAAGCCGCGGGTGTTCATGCCCTACACCGCCGGTGTGGACTTCTACCGGGCCGCCTGTGACGAAGTGGTGGCACGCGACTATCTGGGCTTCCAGATGGCGGGCCCGGGCGGCGTGCAGTGCCACGACGGTGTGGTGCGCCGCCTGCAGCCCGATGCGCAGATGGTGCTCGAGGAGATCGCGGCGCTCAACCTGCCCCCGTTCGAATCCATGCCCGTGGAGCAGGCCCGTGCCGTCATGATCGGCATGCGAGAGATCCGCCAGCCGGGTCCCGAGGTCGGTGAAATGGTTGACGGCACCCTGCCGGGCGCGGCGGGCGAGCTGGCCTACCGGCTGTATCGGCCGGCGACGCCGGGGCCGCACCCAATCGTCGTGTATTTCCACGGCGGCGGCTGGACGTGGGGCGACGCCATCGCCGACGAACCGCTGTGCCGTGATTTGTGCGTGCGCAGCGACGCGGTGATCGTCTCCGTGGACTACCGGCACGCCCCCGAGCACCGCTTCCCCGCCGCCATGGACGACGGGTTCGCCGCGGTGCGCTGGGTGGCCGACAACGCTGCGGCGCTGGGCGGCGTCCCCGGCCGGCTCGCGGTCGCCGGGTGGAGCGGCGGCGCCAACATCGCGGCTGTGGTGTGCCGGCGGGCACGCGACGAGGGCGGCCCCGCGATCTGCGGACAGGCTCTGCTGACACCGGTCACCGACCGCGGCACCGACTACCCGTCCCAGCAGGAGAACGCCACGGGATACGACCTCACCTGGCCGCTGATGCAGTGGTTTCACGACAACTACGCCGACGACGCCGACCGCGACGATCCGCGCCTCTCACCGCTGCGCGCCGCCGACCTCTCCGGTCTGCCGCCCGCCATCGTGGTGACGGCACAGTTCGATCCGCTGCGCGACGAGGGCGACGCCTATGCGGCCGCACTGGCCGCGGCAGGGGTACCGACCGAGCATGTCCGGGCCCGCGGCCACACGCACATGTCACTGACGATGGTCGACATGGTGATTTCCGGAGACCCGATCCGCGCCCGGATGGGCGAGGCGCTGCGCCGGTTCACCTCCGGTTAGCCCCGGTTAGCCCGGGGAACCCGGGGAGGCGAACGCCGAGGCCGCGTGGCGCTACGACCCGGTCCTGGGCCTTATGTCGATGCCGGACTCCTTGCGCTGCTGGGCCGTGATCGACGCGGGCGCGTCGGTCAACGGGTCTACGCCGCCGCCGGTCTTGGGGAACGCGATGACCTCGCGGATCGAGTCCTCGCCGGCCAGCAGCGCGGTGATGCGGTCCCAGCCGAACGCGATGCCGCCGTGCGGCGGCGCCCCAAAGGTGAAGGCGTCCAACAGGAATCCGAACTTGTCCTGGGCCTCGTCATGGTCGATGCCCATCATCGCGAAC
>CAWJYB010000053.1:0-22232 GCA_963846905.1 uncultured Actinomycetota bacterium | reverse complement strand
TCGGGATGCCGCCCATCGCCTCGTAGCGCTCGACGGTGACGCGTCCGCTGCCGGCGTAGTCCTCGTAGAGCCGCGACAGGGTCAGCGCCAGCAGCGGCAAGGTGTCGGCGCCCCGGGACGCGTCCTGCGCGAGTCGGTCGACCAGCTCGGGAGAGGTCGCGAACCGGAATCCGGATTCTGCGGCGCGCCGGGCGGGCCCGCAGATGACCTCGGCGAACTGCGCCTGCGGCATCGCCTTCAACCGGTCGAACAGGCGGTCTGCACACCGCCGACAGCTGCGGCGCGGTCTGCAATGGTTCGTACCGGTCCGAGCGGATCGTCGCGACCACCATCATGTCCGGCGGGTCCGGGCCCGTCAGCAACGCCGAGCAGGAGCCCAGAAACGCCTGCGCCTCGCTCGCCGGCGTCGGACCCGAACAGCTCTTCGGCCTGGTCCAGCGGCAGCACCAGCGTCGGCGAGGGTCGCCGACTCCGAGGCGACATCGAGTTGGCGCGCGCCGCGGAACCGCCTCGGCCAGCCACGCCCGGACCTGTGTCGGCGTCGGCGATTGCGTTCTTGATCTCCCCCAGGCTCGGCCCCGACAAGCCGACCTCGCGCGCAGGTCATGGATCGAGCGGGCCAGACCGGTCTCACCGGTCAGCGCGTGACGTTCCGGCCGCACCATCGGCATGGTCAGGAACCGCCGGTCGTCGCGGGCGAGCCGGGGCAACAGGCCGGCACGCAGAAACGACGACTTGCCGACCCCGGACGGACCGAGGATGACGAACATCCGCTCCCGGCCGGCGACACGCATCCGCGCAGTCGTCCAGCGCCCGCACGATTTGCGCGTCACGTCCGAAATAGACTGCGGCATCCATGATTCGAGTGGCTGCCAACCCCGGTAGGGCGACCGGTCCGGATCCCCGGGGGGTGGCCACGCGAAACTGTCGGCGCCGACACCGCGACCGCAGGCCGGTCAGCAGCCGCTGCAGCCCGCTGTCCAGCAGCCGCACCGGCGCCTGGCCGTCGCCGATGTCCACCGCGGTCGTGGGGCCGTCGCCGAACAGATCGCAACGCTGCCAGGCCGTGGTGAAGTCGCCCTCGGCGAATGTCTCGATTCGTGCGCACAGGATGGGTTTAGCCATGCCCTCGGCCTGCCGGAACTCCGCCGGCACTCCGGTGAGGCCACCCAACTGCGCGACAGCAGGCAGATCACCGCTTCGCAGCGCGCGTTCGCCCGCCACACGCGTCCGTCCAGCGTTGGCCGGTGTGAATACCTGTGTTCTCGTCCAGGTCGAGGAACAACTCATCACGCAGAGACGGCTCGGCCGTCTCGAGCCAGCGCACCACCGCGATCGCCTGTCGGTTGTCGCGACTGGAATGGCTCAAAAATACGCGTGACACGGCCCCCCCAACCCCATCACCGAAGCCAAACGCGAAGGATGGCTCGGCGAAGATCGAAGGCCTGCAAATCAGTCTCACCGGCGCCAACGAAAAACTATCCCAACTCGATCGGACTGCCGAACGCACTACCAAGAACGCCGAACTCGGCATGCCAACATTCACCCAACTCGCAGGCCGCGTCACATCAACCGGGCCATGACAATCCAACGCAAATTTTGGTTCAGAGAAACTCTGGGCGTGGACTTTCTGGGATTCACCATTCGTCGCTTCCCGAAGGGGAAGCTGCTGACCAAGCCGAGCAACGATGCGTTGCGGCGTATCCGGAAACGGTTGTCCGTAGAGGCGAAGGCCCTACGCGGGGCCAACGCCGACGCGGTCATCGCCAAGCTCAACCCGATCATCGCCGGATGGGCCGCCTACTACCGGATCGGGGTGTCCAAACGGGTGTTCAACGCGTTGGACGCCCACGTGTGGAGACTGGTCTACAAATGGGCCAGGTTCTCCCACTCGAACAAGCCGATGCACTGGGTCAAAGCCCGGTACTTCGGCGCGTTCAACCCCGCCAGGCAGGATTCGTGGGTGTTCGGCAGCCGCAACACCGGCTACTACCTGCGCAAGTTCGCCTGGACACCGATTGTCCGGCACCGGATGGTCGCAGGGACGGCGTCTCCGGACGACCCTGCCCTGACCGACTACTGGGCCATGCGGCGTCGCCGCAACAAACCCCCACTGGGCAAGACCATGCTGCGGCTATTGCAGTCACAACGCGGGCGATGCTCGATATGCCGGGGACTGCTGTTGCACGCCGACCACGAGCCACAAAGCCCGCAAGAGTGGGAACAATGGCTGGTGGCCACCCGCAAAGCGATCCGCCAACACGCGATCACCGCTACACCGGGAGCTGGCACGCCGGACAAACACACCGCATCGCGTCTCATACACGCCCACTGTCACCGCCGGACCGTCGGCGCTGGCAACGGGCACAGCACTTCTGACCACCTGTGAGTCTTCAGGGCTTGCTTGAGCCGGTTGCCCGGACAACGGGCACGGCCGGTTCTTAGGGGGCGGGGGCGCGGCAACGCGTCCCCGCTACCCGCCGAACGCTGGTTCGGGTTCTCACCGACCAACTCCTGCGCCGCGGCGTCCACAAAAGCGTTGCCGCACTGGAGAAAGACATCACCAACTGGATCAACAACTGGAACTGCGACCCCAAACCGCTCGTCTGGAAGAAGACCGCCGAAGAGATCCTCGACTCACTCGCCAAATATATACAACGGATTTCCGGCGGAGGACACTAGCTAGTTAACCGAAGGGTTGCTGGTCTGATCGACTTAGCTTAGGCCTTGTCGTCGAACGTCATCCCTGCTGGCGGGCCCACCGATATAGGGCGTCGCGGCCGGTGAATCAGGTCGTGTCGAATTTTTCCAGGAGCGCCTTACGCTGACGATCACCGAGCCCGCGCAGCCGGCGGGTGGGAGCGATCTCCAGCTCCACCATGACCCCTTCGGCCTTGACCTTGCCGACCTGCGGAAGCGCCGCCAGCAGCTCGCAGACCTTCATCTTGCCCAGGACCTCGTTGGTCTGGGCGTCCTGAACGACCTGCCTGAGGTTGGTGCCGCCCCGCTTGAGCCGATCCTTGAGCTCGGCGCGCGTCCGACGAGCGGCAGCAGCCTTCTCCAAAGCGGCCGCACGCTGCCCCTCAGTCAACTGGGGAAGGGCCACGATTCCTCCGTCTCATCACCATCAAACTGTTTTCCCTCGACCGGAGGTATCCAGCCAGCGACCATACCTCACGCGGGTTGTCCCGAAGTCAAACCTCCAACGGGCACTTTCGCCGAACATTCGTCGCTTCAGCTCGTTCCCGCAAGCGGATCGCCTGACGGCGACTGACCGGCTTGTACGACCCGTCCGTCCAACGTCTGGTTGCGGTCTTTTTGGCTGGGGGTACGACAGCCCCGGCCGCTACCGCACGACTCCGGGTACTGCGCCGACTCCCGTCCGTGGAGAGTTCCGTTCTGGTATCGGTCCACCAGGTGGTCGACCGCAGAGGGGTTTTGTGGCGCATACTGGAGCACGCCGTGGTGGTGACCGAGGACGGACCCCGCATTCACACCTTGTAGCAGCGGGGGTATGTCTTTGGACTCAAGCGGTGGCTGATTGGTGTCAGCATCGGAAGGTCGGTGATGGCAGACCCGGTGCCTGGTGTCGCCAAGAGGGCGACTCGACCGACACATGTCGCTGGCCGGGCGACGTCGGACGTCGCCGTGATGCGGGTGCTCTACGACGAGCACGGCGCCGCGCTCTGGCGATATGCGCTGCGGCTTACCGGTGACCGGTCGGGTGCCGAAGACCTCGTGCCGAAGACCTCGTGCAGGAGACGTTGCTGCGCGCATGGCGGCATCCCGAGGTCGTCGACGACACCGAGCGGTCGCCGCGGGCCTGGCTGTTCACCGTCGCCCGCAACATGATCATCGATGAGCGACGCGGTTCGCGGTTCCGCAACGAAGTCGCGACACTTGACGCCGCGGGGACGGCGCAGCGCGCCGCGCCCGACGAGGTCAACGTGGCGCTGGACCGGCTACTGATCGGCGACGCGATGGCACAGCTGTCCGCGGAGCACCGCGCGGTGATCCGCCGGTCCTACTGTCTGGGTTGGTCGACGTCCCAGATTGCTGGCGACCTCGGTATCGCCGAGGGCACCGTTAAGTCGAGGTTGCATTACGCCGTGCGGGCGCTGCGGCTCACACTGCAGGAGATGGGGGTGACGCGATGACCGAGTTCGGTGGCCCTGCAACGCCCTTGGGCGGGGGAGTGTCATCGGTGGGGGACGATCACGAGTACGCACTGTGGGATGCAGCCTATGTGCTCGGTTCCCTGTCGCCAGCGGAGCACCGCGAGTACGAGGTGCATCTGAGCTGCTGTGCGTCGTGCCGGGAGGCGGTTGCCGAACTCAGCGGCATGCCGGCGTTGTTGTCGCGGCTGGGCCGCGACGAGGTCGCGGCGATCGACGATGGTAGCGATGTCCGGAACCTGACGCCGCCGATGCCGCCGGAAATGCTGGCGTCGCTTTTGGCGAAGCTGCGGTGGCGGCGCCGTTCCCGGCGGGCGAGCTGGACGCTAGCGGCCGCTGCGGCTGCTGTCGTCGTGGTGGCCGGCGTATTCATCGCGCTGGGGTCCAACCCTGGGATGCCCAGGCCCACTGCGCCGCAAGCCGAGTCGGCCGTGGCGATGACGCAGGTGACGCCCAGTGCGTTCACGGCCACGGTACGTGTCACGGGCCGGGAGGGGGGTACCGCCATCGACATGTCGTGTACGTACGGAGACTGGCCGGCGAGCGCCCACCACGGGGAAGACCAAGGCGGCGGTCACAAGCTGGCGATGGTGGTGGTAGGTCGTGACGGAAGCCAAGACCAGGTGGCGACCTGGGTCGCGCGAGACGACACCACGGCCACCCCGCGTGGCGACACGTCGATGCCGGTAGAGCAGATCGCCGCGGTCCGGGTGGTGTCGGCTGACACCGGACAGGTCTACCTGCAGCGCAACCTGTAGGCCGCACCCCCACCGTGCTGGTCTTCCAAACCCGGCAATATCACGTTCGGATGTCAATGGCCGTTCGCGCCGCTGGCCGGCGCCAAATTGTTCGCCGCCGGGTTGGACACAATGCCAGCCTCGACGCCGACCCGCGAAACGCCATTGACCGCACCCAACCCTGAGCGACGCGAGGGCAGCGTCATTGGTGATGGTGACCGGCCGCCCGAATTTGTGTGCCTACACACTTTCGCGGTTTCGGCGCCCCGCAACCCTCTCACCGGCGGAGACAATCTTGACCAAAGCCGCGAAATGCCTACGATCTTCGGAAGTCCGGCCAGATTTGGGTGGGCTGCGGATGCCAGACACTGCCCGATCGAGTCGCTGCTGAGGTTCGGGTGGCAGTGACGTAGGCGAGAGCGGTGAACATCTCGGCGGCCTCTTCATCGTCCACTTCGGCCGAAAGCCCGTTGGCGGCGTACAACTCCGCGATGCTGGTGGCAACCGTGGCCCAGCCGTGTGTGTCAAGGTAGTTCGCCGGATCGTTGCGGTCGCCGGGGTATCAAAGGTCGGTCATGTCGATGTCGAAGCCGTACTCGCGCCAGCGGTCGGTAACGGCCTGCATCCGGGTCTGCATCATGGTCGCGACCTGGCCCCTGTTCGGCGCGTTTTCCGAGGCGAACCGGCTGCCGGTCACGCTCAAAGCGGTGACGGTGTCCGGCAGCCGATCCTGGGCGTCGGGCGGCAGGAACGCGAGCAGGCCCTCAGCACTCCACGCGGTGGGCCGGGTGGGGTCAAAACCCGCCCCGCGCAGCGCGGCAGGCCAGTCTTGGCGAAGATCGATCGCGACCGCCCGGTGATCAGTCGCCGGGGTGACGCCCATGTCGGCCGCGACGTCTGGTGGCACCTGAAGTACGACACCGTGATCACATCGGAGTGGGCGACGCCGTCGATGATCGAGAACGGGCTGACTCCCGAAGACTTGCTCGGACGCAAGTTTGGACACCATGTGAACTTCTGGAGCATGTCCGAACGGAATCTGACCGAGGTAGTCGACCTTGGCGACCAGCACCAGATGGTCCTCGAGCTGCGCCCGGCCCACGACCCGTCCAAGGCGTGGGGATTCGTCGACACAGTGATCAGCGCCGACGACCTGCCACCGCTGTTCAAGCCCTTCGGTCGGCGCGGCGGCCGACCTCTCTATAGCGGCCCGCGCCTCGCGCAGGTCTGTGCCGGAGCCGCGTTGCAACAGCGCTTCCACTGGCACGGCTGTGGTCAGCGCGCTCCAGACCGCCCCGCACGCCGTTGGACAGCGGCGCGATCGTGCGAGAGGCTTGAGGCATGAAGGACAGGGCTAGCAGCACCGTCCGCTACGAGTCGCGCACGACGATCGACAAACCCGTTGAGGCCGTGTTCGACCGGGTTGCCGAACTGGCGGGCTACGAGACCTGGATGCACCGCACCGGTTTGTTCCGACGGAGCGGCCAAACTTCCGACGGTCCTCTTGGCAAGGGCACGTCGTACTTCGATGCGACAAGGATGGGCACCTTCCACGGTGAAGTGACCGACTTCCAGCCGCCGTCTCGGATTGGGTTCCGGGAGACGCTGCGATGGTTCGGCTCCGAGGTGATGGAGGCCCGGCCCGAGTACTTCCTTGAGGCGGACCAGGGGAAGACGATCGTCATTCACGTTGCAGAGGGCGAGCTCTTCGGCTGGATGCGGTTGATGAAGCCGATGGCAGCCCTCATGGCGAAAAGCGAACGGGCGCGAACCGTCGGGTCCCTGAAGCGTTCGCTCGAGTCGGCCTAGCCGCGAGAGCCGCGCCGAGCGTCAGGCCAAGGAAGGCATCGTCAAGTTGTTTGAGATGGTTGGGGCGCAGTCCTTGTTGGTGACTCAGAAGCCGTGATGTGTTGGCTGGCAGTGGGGTTTCACGCCGCCGCAGCGGCGGTGATTTCGTCCCAGACTGTAGCCGGGCACTCAAAATGAGGCTCTTCCGGGAAGTCTGTGGGTAGACATCGGGGTTCCGAACCTATCCGTGGGTGGACTATTAACATGCATGGTTTGTCTTGTCTGGGCCGCGGCGTTGCCGCGGGCAGGTCTCTGACCTGCCCTTTCGCCTGCCCAGAGGGTGCATAGAGGCTCGCGGGTCAAGGGTGGTCGAAGGCCATCGCGAAGCGACGCGAAGGGCCCTTGACGCGTGAGGGATGCACCCGTAGGCGGCGCGGCCCAGACCCCTTCCACCCCAACGGAACCCCAGGTCAGACGTACCGATATCCACCCACGGAAAACCCGGAAGCGCCCAAAATGAACAGGACGGCGGCGCTTTCGGTGATGACGAACGGCGGTAGTTGGTGTGCAGGCTGACGGGGTGGTGTTCACGGTGACGCCGTGACAGCGGTGTTGGTGTTCACGGTGACGGAGGCAGGCGGGCGCGCAGGAGCGTCGGCCCAGGCCGCGTGGGCCGGGGCCGCACGGCGAATTAGCCCGGCGCTGCCAGAAGCCTGCCGTGGGTGTGCAGGCCGATGAGGGTCCATAGGGGTTCGTTGATGCCCAGCCGGTGCTGCGTGCACCAGGCCGCAGCCGCCAGGACGGTGAGGGCGTCGCGCAGGCATCGTCAAGTTGTTTGAGAATGGTTGGGGCGCAGTCGGTGTTGGTGACTCTGAAGCCGTAATGTGTTGGCTGGCAGTAGATTTTCATGCCGCCGCAGCGGCGGTGATTTCGTCCCATACCGCGAAGCGATCGGCCATCTCGCTTCGCCACTGGGGTGCGCTCATGAGATGACGGCGAGGCCGGAAATGGCCCCGGATATGACCAAACGAATACAGGAACCGTTGGGCCTGCCCCGGCGAGGCGAAACGTTTCATCACCCGTTCGCGGACCCTGGTCGGTTGATGAGAGTTCTCGGCCCGGTTATTGAGGTACTTCGACCGGCGGTGTTGCACCGACGGCATCGACTCACGGTGAGCGACCTGGTAACTGCCCAGTTTGTCGGTCACCAACACCCGCGGCGCGTACTGCAGGCCTTTGAGCAGCTGTCGGAAAAACCGCTTTGCCGCGGTCCTGTTGCGACGTGACTGCACCAGGATGTCGAGCACCTCGCCGTCCTGGTCGACCGCGCGCCACAGGTAGTGCATGGTGCCGTTGATCTTGACGAACACCTCGTCGAGATGCCATGTATCGCCAGGACACGGGCGCCGATGTAGCTTCTTGGCGTAGTCCAGCCCGAACGTGGCACACCAGGACCGGATTGCCTCGTGGCTGACCACCACGCCGCGGGCCAGCAGCAGTTCCTCGACATCGCGCAGGCTCAACGCAAACCGGTGATACAGCCACACCGCATGCCCGATGACCTCGATCGGAAACCGATAGCCCTTGTACCTCGCCGCGCCCGCCACGACATCCAATCCCGGCAGCACTACCGTCAGGCCAACAACTTGACGGTGCCGCAAAGACAACGGATCGGCATTCGAATTCGGCAGGGTATCCGCGCGACGCACGATCCGACACGTCACCGTGCGGTTTCGGATCACCTGATCGTGTTGTTGACCGGTGGGTTGCCGTCTGACGGTTGCGTGGAGTATCGCTGGAGATCGTTGGCAATGGGTAGGGTAGGGCGGGGCGGGGCCGAGGTGCTATGTATCGCCAGAATCGCCGCGCGCCGCGCTGGTAACCGTGCGATCATTCTTCATCGTCGGGGCTGCACTTACGAGGATCCGCGCGACGCGGTATATCGCCTAGTGGCGCCGTGTAGATAGGACAGGATTTCTAATGAATTCACATCGTTCGGGGCGCCGTCTTGTGGTCGTTGCCGGAGGGCTACTCGTGATCGGCGCCGGTTCGCTCAGCGCGTGCAGTTCCAGCGAGAAAGAAGCGCCGGAGACCACGACGACGACGACCACCACCACCACCACCACGGCACCGGCGGAGACCACGATGGTCCCGCCGGCCCCGACGGGCGAGCCGACCGAGAAGAGCTTGGACCCGCGGGGCGGCAACCTGTTCACCCCCGGCATTACGGCCAACCCGGCGCCGACCGAACCTCCCGGCGTGCATCGCAACAACAGATAGGACTCGCAACATGGATTCACGTCGCTCGGTGGGTTTTTCGGTAGCTTTCGCCGGAGCGGCTGCGCTCATCGGAATGGGTGCGCTCAGCGCGTGCAGTTCCAGCGAGAAAGAAGCGCCGGAGACCACGACGACGACCACCACCACCACCACCACCACCACGGCACCGGCGGAGACCACGATGGTCCCGCCGGCCCCGACGGGCGAGCCGACCGAGAAGAGCTTGGACCCGCGGGGCGGCAATCTGTTCACCCCCGGCATTACGGCCAACCCGGCGCCGACGGTGCCTCCCGGCCAGCACCATCCGCCCGGAGTCGGTTGATTCCACTGACGCGCGTGGGGGTGGCAGCGACGCAGCGGATCGTCGACAGGGAATGAGCGTCTCTCATCGACTGGGGTTGGTCGTCACGGCGGTCCTGCTGGTGTTGTCGGTGGGTCCGTCCCGTCCGTCATCGTTGGGGCGGGCGGACGTGGCTCCGGGCACCATCACCGGCCCGTACGCGTCGTTGTTGGCCGGCTCCACCGATATCGGGTTGTCGAAGGACGACAGCGTCCAACTCACCGTGACGTTGCCCGGCGCGGCCCGGCCCGGCGAACTCATCGGATGGGCCGGCATGCGCGGGCTCTCGGTGCGCTGGCGGTCCGGCGATCGATGGGCGGTTGTCGACGGCCCCGCTGACGCCGTGGCGCAGGCGTTCGACGTTCCTGTGCACGACTACCGGGGTCGCCGAGGGCAGCTGTTCTACGCGTCGTCCGTTCAGCCCGTGGTACCTGCAACGCTGCGTGATGCCGTCACCGATACTGGACGCATCCTGGGCTATTTTCCGCATCACTTCGCCAGACCGGGAATTTTCCCGCGCGATGTGCCCAAGCAGGGCCTGACGCCGGCTGCGCTGCTGGCCAGTCACAACGCAGATCCGCTTGCGGCAGCGGGATTCACCGGTAAGGGCGCCACCATCGTGTTCTTCGAGTTCGACGGTTACGAGCAGAGCGACCTCGACGACTTCGCGGAGCTTTCCGGGCTGCCGAAGTTCGTACCCGTTCTCGTCGGCGGGCAGCCGGGTCCGCCGCACGGCGAGACGGTGATGGATCTTCAAGTCGCACACGCCGTTGCCCCAGATGCCCGTCTCGTTGTCGTCAACGCGCGTCCGACAGTCGAAGGCGACGGCACCTACGAGAAGATCGGCCGCCTCTTCGAATCGGTGGATCGGGATTTTCCCGGTGCAGTGTGGAGCCTGTCGATCGGATGGGGATGCGAGGCGCTGCTCACGGCTGCCGACCTTGCGCCGGCACGCTCCGCGTTGGCCCGGGCGCATGACAACGGTACGACGGCATTCGACGCCAGCGGCGATACCGGAGGACTGGAATGCAAAGGGGGACAGGACTGGTCGTCCCCACCTGGACCGGACGACATCGGTGTTGATGCCATCGCGTCGCTGCCGGAGATGATCTCGGTCGGTGGCACCGCGCTGTCGACTGATGCGCAGGGACGCTGGTTGGCCGAACAGGCGTGGACGGACGGGCCGCTGCAGCAGGGAAGCAGCGGCGGCATATCGAGGCTCTTCGATCGTCCCGCCTATCAGAGTAGGGTGTCGGCCGACCGCGACTCGTCGCACCGGCTGGTCCCCGATGTGTCGGCGGTCGCCGACCCCTTCACGGGTGTGCGAATCGTGTTCGACGGTCAGCTGCGAGTGGGTGGCGGCACCTCTCAGTCGGCGCCGATCTGGGCGGCGCTGACGGTGCTGATGAACCAGTACGTGGTGGCAAACGGAGGTCGTCCGATCGGCGATCTGAACCCGCTGCTGTATCGGGTCGCTGCCCGATCGGGAACCCCGGGGTTCCGGGACGTGAGTCTCGGCAGCAATGCCGTCGACCAGTCGACGCCCGGATACGACTTGGTGACGGGCCTCGGCAGCCCCAATGTCGCCAACCTTGCGCAGGCATTGCTCGATGCGCAGACCGGCGCTGACCGCCGATGACGGTGCCGACTCTGCATTGTCGCGCCTGCGGATACGACGTCCCCGCCGGTGCGTTCTGTGGATCGTGCGGCGGGCATCTGTTCGCCGACCGCGGTGGCGGCCGGGCACGGTTGCGGATCCGCGATTACGTGGCCGCCCCCGATGAGCATGTCCTCCGGCTGTCCACGGCGACTACACTTTTCCCGCGACTGCCGCCGCGATCTCGCACACCGTTCCGGGTCGGGGTGGTTATTCTGCTGGCCCTGCTGGTCGTATTCGCGGTAATGCGCTGGCAGGCGCTAATGATCGCTACGGCGGCGTTCGGATTCGCCGTCCTGTTCTTCGTCTATGTGCGGGAGAGTGGCGCTGTCCGGGACGTTCCCCGGCGAACGCTTGCCCTGACCGCGGGATCGGGCGCGGCGCTCGGTCTTGCCTGGGGGTTGCCCAGTGGGGCGATGGTCGCCCAGTCCTATGACGTACCGCTCAGCGGTGGGGCGCCGATCGCGGAGGAACTGTTCTCAGGCGTGGCTGTTCCGGTCGCCGGGGCGCTGCTGATGTTGGTGCCGGCGGTGCTGGCGCGGATGACGCTGTCTTCGCAGCGGGAAGTCTTGGACGGCTATGTGATCGGGGCGTTGGGTGCTGTGACGTTCAGTGTGGCGGCGACGGTCGCCCACCTGACACCGCAATTGAGCGCGGGCCCGGTCGCCTACGGCAGGTCCCAGACCGCGCTCCTGGTCCAGGCGGGCATCCAGGGCTTCGCGATACCCGTCACGGCCGCGGCGGTTGGCGGACTTTTCGGTATCGCATTGTGGTTCAACGGCCGAGTTGACACTTCAGGCGGGGGTGCGGTGGCCCGGCGCGCGGTAATGGCGGCCGCGCTCGTCACCGTCATCCTCTACGGAGCACTTGGCCTGTTGGAAGTTGTTCCCCTGCACCAGGGTCTGCATATGGGAATGCACCTGTTGCTGGCGGTGCTAGCTCTGCTGGCCTTGCGCGTCGGGCTACAGATCGCACTGCTGCGCGAGGCGCCCGACGAGATGCGGCCAGATCGGCCGTTGCTGTGCACGCACTGTGATCACGTCGTCCCCGACATGGCGTTCTGCCCGAACTGTGGTGTCGCGGCCCGCACGGCGTCACGGTCGTCACGTACCACGCAACGCCTCGAGCCCCCGCACACCGCTGGGGAGGGCGATGCACATGTACGTCCGGGGTACGCACTACCCTCCGGGGCAGCCTATGCAATTGTGCCCCAGCCGGTTACCACGATCCCGCGGCTGCTGACGGGCATGGGCGTGGGCGTGGGGTTGGCCGCGGCGGGTGCGCTGGCGCTCTCGATTCTCACAACTCCCGCAGTCGTGCACTATGTGTGCCCGCCGGACTGCGGACGGCCGCCGCTGGGTACGCCGGTGATGACCAACCCGCGGTTCACCGCCGTCGACGGTGAGTTCTCGGTGTCTTATCCCGGCCCGGGAACGGCGTACCGAGTCGTCCAGAACCCCGCCGGTGTGGTGCTCGACTTCCTAGCCGGCGACACCGGCACCCTGGAGTTGTTCGGTGAGCCTGCCGGAAACCGCACGCCCCGCGCGGTGGCCGAGGATTTGATCGAGGCCAACTACCCTGATTCCACCGTTGCCTACGAAATACCCAACGCCTCAGTCGGATATGAGCCCGGCTACGGGGTAGTCGCAGACGAATACCCGCAGGATTCCGTCGGAACCTATACCCGGTTGCGGATCCTGGTGATGGTTGCGGTCAAGAACGACTACGCGCTCGTCGCATCAGCGGTCGGGCCGTACCGCGAGTTCGGCCCGAACTTCGGTAGCGGCCACCCGTCAGGTGCCAACCTCGAACTCGCCTTGGATATGGCCAAGTACGTCAACAGCTTCACGTGGCGCGGCGACGCAGCACGCTGATCCAGAAGGGGTGGGCATCGACGCGCACACCACGTCGTCGACCAGACCGGCGAAGTCCCGGCACGTCGACTCCGGGGCAGCGGGGACCGCAACGACGATCTGCGCGGGGGTTGGAGTCGCGCGGCGCCGTGACGGGCCACGAGCATGCTGGCACCGGCGGCAAGGCCGTCATCGACCAGGATCACCGTCTTGCCGGTGACATCCAGCGGCGGCCGACCGCCCCGGGTAAGCACCTTCGCGGCGCTCCAACTCGGGGCCTTCCCGCTCGGCGTTCTTTCGCAATTTGGCCGGCGTCACGCCGAGACCGCGCACGACATCGTCATTGAGGACGATGCGCCACCACTGGCCGGGGCACCGAGGGCGAACTCCTCGTGGGGCCGGGTGCACCGAGCTTGCGCACGACGTAAGCGTCCAGCGGAGCCCCAAGTGCGGCCGCTACTTCCAACGCCACCGAGACCCCGCCGCGGGCCAGGCCGAGCACGATGACATCGGACCTGCCGCGATAGGACGTCAACAACCCGGCCAATTCGCGACCCGCTTCGCGCCGATCGCGGAACAGTCCGCGTGGCTGGCGGCGCCCGACGGTGACTGAACTTCGGGTCATCGTCACCCTCCTGTCGGAACGAAGATGACGGAACCTCGTCAGCCTGCCGATTCGACGGTAATGCGTTTGGCTTGCCGTTCGGAGCGGTTGATACCGACCGACACCGTCAGAATGGCACTGGCAAGTTGTTGAGTTGCCTGGTCGCTGTCAAGATCGGCGGGGTGAGCACCGCATCGGCGTCGTACAAAAGGCCACCGCTACCCGGGCGAGATTATCGCCCACTGCGTGTGGCTGCACTTTCGGTTCCCGCTGAGCTTCCGCGAAATCGAGGAGCTGATGCTGCAACGTGGTGTCGTGGTCAGCTACGAGTCGATCCGGGCATGGTGTGCGAAGGGCATCGTCAAGTAATTTGAGAATACTTGTGGCTCAGTCGATGTGAGTGGACTGTATGGCGGCACGTAGTGGCTGATTGTGTTTTTCATGCCGCTGCGGCGGCTGTGATCTGATCCCAGACCGCGAAGCGGTTGGTCATCTGGGTTCGCCATTGGGGCGCACTGATCAGACCCGAATCCGCGAGTAAGCGGGGCAGCGCGGTTGGATCGGTGTTGATGTTGGTTTGGAGGCAGGTTCGGGGTTGTGGGCACGCGCTGTTGCCCGGGGTGGGGCGCCCGGGTCGGGGCGGAACGGGATTCCTGGCGGTCGGGGCGCTGCGGCCGGGGCTTGGGGAGGTGGAAGACGTTGCGCGGCTGGGCGTTCTGATAGACACCCAGATCAGGGTGGGGCGGGAAGCGTCCGGAGGGTGCTCAGCACACGGGTGAGCATGTCGTACCCGCCGGGGGCCGGGCGTAGGACGAGTTGCCCGGCGTGGCGGACCAGCCGGGTGGGGATGGCGATGAGGCGGTGGCGCAGGGTGACGATCATGGCCTTGCCGTCACGGGTGCCGTGGCCGGCGGTCAGGTCGGAGCCGATGATGGTGCCGGTGAGCTGGTGCAGCCGGCCGGCGATGCTGGCGGCCAGCAGCGATCCCCACATCCAGGCGGTGTTGACCTGGGTGTATCCGCTGGGCAGATGGCGCAGCGCGGCGCCGTGCTTACTGTCGCGGAAGATGTTTTCGATGCTGGTGCGGTGCCGGTACCAGTGTTCGGCTGCGGCCGCCTGGTCGGGGGTGGACACGTCGAGGTTGGTCAGGATGAACGAGTGGGCGTAGATCGCGTCGGCCGCGGCGAGCTCATCGAGTGGCAGCGCCCGCTGGTCGGGGTGCAGGGTGCGGCGTCGCCGCGACCGGGGGTCGGCCGAGACCTGCTGCGCTGACGGCCGAACCCGGCGGATCAGCAGCCGGGTGCCCGCCGGCCAGTCACGGGGCGCGTAGCCGGCCACCGCGACCTGCGCGGCGTCCATGTCGATGGGGGCGCGCCAGTCCGTTTCGGCGATACCGGACAGCGGCCGCCACAACGGGGCGATGCGTTTGGCGCCGATTGCGAAGGTGATGGCCTCGTGGTGGGCGGCGCGGGCCAGCTGCCCGGCGAAGTAGCCGGCGTCGGCGCGCGCCGCGACCCTTTCACGGCGCACCCGCCCGGGCAGCCCGGCCAACGCCCGCTCCAGCAGGCCAACGGCGGTGGCGCGGGGATCGTCGACCCCGCAGCCCAGGTCGGCGGCCAGGGTGGTCTCGGTCTGGGCCCAGGTGGCCACGTGGGGGCGGCCCACCCGCTGCCCCTGATGGTTGTAGGCCACGCCCTGCTTCTTGCGGCCGTAGACTTCCACATCGGTGGTGTCCAGGTCGATCGTCACCCGACCTGAGGCCAACGCCTCGGCCCGCCGCGGTGGCAGCAGCGCCAACATCCGCTCGGTCACGGCAGCCACCCCCGATTCCATCGCCCGCTACTGCTCGTCGGTGAAGCGGCGCGCCAGACCCGCGGCAGTGGTCGAGGCCAATCCCGGCACCGGCACGAGCGCCTGCCCCGCCGTATCGGCGCGGACCCGGTCCAGTCCGACCAGGAAGTCCTGCCCGCACAGCTGCGCCGACGCCATCCCGACCAGTAGCTCACCGGCACCCAATCCCCTGTCGCGCTGCTTGATCGGGCCCATCGCCACGTCCAGCAACCGGATCACGTCCAGCCGGTCCAGCAACTCGGTGACCGTGACCATCCCGCCGTTGCCGGTCAGGCTCGGATCCGGCGCGCCGACCCGCACCCGCTCACGCCTGCCCATCTCATTGCGTATCCTGCTCACCGGATGGGTGCCCGCTTCCTGCTCGACAATCAGGCCATGAACAACCGAATTGTCCCAGGCTGCAACGGCACCCATCGCTAACCAACAGCCCGAGTCACCCGCTTACTCGCGGATTCGGGTCAGAACACCCCCGAAACCCACGCCGCTTGACAACTTACGAACCTGGGATGTCTATCAGGTGTAGCGATCAACCCGCTGGCGGCCGCCCGCTACCGCGACCGCCACCATGTCTCGGGCGCCAAATCCGATGCCGCCGACGCCAAACTGTTGGCCGATCTGGTGCGCACCGACCGCCACAACCACCGTCCGGTCGCCGGGGACAGCCCGGCCGCTGAGGCGGTCAAGGTCTTGGCCCCAGGACTCCTAACAGCCGGACCGGACTCACACCGGCAAGCGACGACGAGCTTACGACCACAGACGACTTACAAGGCCACCTCCGATCTGCTGGTCGCGCGAAAAATCGAGGTTAGAGTGCCCTTCTCAGCATGGCCGGCCTCAGGATGAAATGGGGCGGGCAATCGCGGGTCGACGTTCCCAAAGATGATGTGATCACCCTATCGAGCCAACGCCGAGTATGGTCCCGTGCGTGGCAACGATGAAGATGGCCCGCGTCCCCGAAGCGAACGGGCGCTTTGAATTGGCTGATGTCGAAATTCCTGAGCCGAGCACCGGCCAGGTTCGCATCAAAGTCCACGCCTGCGGCGTCTGCCACTCCGACTCCCTGACGGTGCTGGGCGCGATGGGCAACGCCTTCCCGCGCGCCCCCGGCCACGAGGTCGCGGGTGAGGTCGACGCGGTCGGCCCAGGTGTAAGCGCCTGGAGCGCCGGAGACCGCGTCGGCGTCGGCTGGTTCGGCGGCTGCGACTTCACCTGCGAGGCGTGCCGTCGCGGCGACTTCATCTCGTGCGAGAACGGCCAGGTGCCGGGCATTACATACGATGGCGGCTACGCCGAGTACATGGTGGCGCCCGCGGAGGCCCTCGCACGCATCCCCGAAGACCTCTCCGACGCCGATGCCGCCCCGCTGCTGTGCGCCGGCGTCACCACGTTCAACGCCCTGCGCAGCTCCGTGGCCCGGCCGGGCGATCTGGTCGCGATCCTGGGGATCGGTGGCCTCGGCCACCTCGGCGTCCAATACGCGGCCAAGATGGGTTTCGAGGTGGTCGCGATCGCGCGCGGCGAACAGAAGGGGCCATTGGCGAAGGAACTTGGCGCGCACCACTACATCGACACGACGGCGTCCGACGTCGCGGAGGAGCTGACTAAGCTCGGCGGCGCTAAGGTCGTCCTCGCAACGGTCACCGTCCCCGCTGCGATGACGCCCGCATTGGCTGGCCTCAAGCCGCGTGGGCAGCTGCTCGTCGTCGGAGCGTCCACCGACCCGATGCAGGTGCCGCCGTTCGCATTGATCCCCGGGTCGACCGCCGTGCAGGGCCACGCGGCGGGAACATCGCAAGACGCGCAGGACGCGCTTCGCTTCTCGGCGCTGACCGGCGTGCGGCCAACAATCGAGACGCTACCGCTATCCAAGGCCCAGGCCGCCTACAACAAGATGATGAGCGGGAACGCCCGCTTCCGCATGGTGCTGACGATGGGCGAGCTCTAGCCGCTCAGGATTGACTTCCGACAATTTGTTTGGTGATGGCCTGGAACTCCTGAGCGTATCGCCGGCCGTAAAGCGCTACCGTGCGGCGCGGACCGGGTTGGATCGACCAGTTCGCGCTGTAGGTGGGCGTTGCACAGGGCGTGGGTGAGCCGCGGGTAGGTCCGGTCGGCCAGGAACTGATGCGCCTTTATGCCGACTACCTCAACCAGGAGTACGGGGCGCTCGATTTGGACTACGTGTTCGTCAATCTGTGGTCGGCACCGCTGGGCCGTCCATGGTCGTACTCGGCGGTCTGCGTCCCGGTGAAACGCCTGCGAACACGCACTGGGGTCGCATTCGGGCCCCATCTGTTCCGGCACTTTGTACCCGCTTAGTTTCCGTGTCGCGAGGCCGAACGGGGAGCACCTGTTCTCCCTCGCACGGGAGTCCGGAGCGCCAGCCAGTCGGCGCAAACGAAAGACAGAACTTGGCCGTCGGGCTTGACTGCGCACCGCACGACCCACAGAACAGCCCAGTCTGGTCAGTCCGCCGACACCATCCCCCCTGGGGTCCACGTCAGTATCGTGTCACCGCTGCTCGGTGATGTCCGACATATCGCCGTGTCAGTGCGCGTCCGGCAGCCTCGACGGCACGCTGGCGCCCAAGCTCGGTCAGGTTCGCCCACTTCTTGGCGTCGCGGTCGGTCTTCGTGCGGGCGCCACCGGCGCGGTGCCGGGTGATGGACTCGTCGTCGAGATCGCCGGATACCAGCCCAACTCGGCGGCCAGTTCAGCACGCAGCCGCTTGTCGTGGTCGCTACTGGGCACTTACGCGCCGTCCTCGCGCCCGCAGATTCCATGCGCCCATTCCCGGCTCGCCCTACCGGTCCGACGGAATCTGGCGGACAAGCCGTGCGAAAGACGCGCCCACAAAAACTGCGTCTACGCTTGGCACCCGCGATGACAACCGATGCCGACTCGGTGCGCAAGGTTGACGGCATCTCGATCGACTGCCTCCCTACCACCAGCGCCAGGAACAGGAATGTTGTGCGATCGCCGAGTTGTCGACCGTCGCGGTGTTCATGACCCCGCTGGAGACGACAACCATCGCGACCAGTCTCCCTTTGGGTCGGTGGTCTGTCCCACCTCGATCAGATGACCATCGGGATCGCGCATGTAGCAACGAATTTCGTACTTGTGTTGCTTCGGCGGCGTCAGGAATAGAGCACCCTTGGCGCACCATTCGGCGTACACGGCCTGGATGTTCTCGACCCGGAGATTGAGGAAGCTGCTGACGCGGTCGGGGTCGCGCGGCGTCTCGAGCGTGACCGCAGGCTTGTCGTCGGTCGGGCCTCCGCCGACGTTGATGATGATAAAGCTGCCGCCTAGCGCGACATATGTCACCTCGTCACCCCCCTCGCCGGAGAAAGCGACCTTGCCACCGAGTACTTCGGTGTAGAAGCGCCGAGATCGCTCGACGTCGGCGGACACGATGAAATGAGCCGCCACAATTCCCTCTCCGGGCTTCGTCGGTTCGGCCATCTGGCACCTCCACTAGTTGGGACTCGTGGGCCGCTAAACCCCGTTGTGAAGTCGTTGCCAAGTTGAGCAACTCCCGTTTGTCCCGTCGCACATTTACATACCACCACTTTTGATCCCGATGGGTCGCAGACCGGCGTTGTGAACTTGCTGCGACTTTGGCGTCAACCAGCGGCCCAATGCCATTGGTGGGGGATGAACGTCGGCAGCTTCGTAGTTGCTTGCCTGGTCTGCTGGGTGTTCGACGTTGCCGGGCGGCGGCGCGATCTCAAGTCACAAAAGGCCCAATGAATCCACCAAATTTCCTGGCTCTTCACGCCAACCGTTGGATGCGGCGGATTTCGCGGTAGGACATCGCCCTACTGCTGAACGCCGAGCCTGCCGATCGAAGGCACTTCCTGCCCAACTGTGGCATTGAGCCGCCCAGTCGGCTAGCTCACCCCATCGCCCTCGGTGAGGGCAGGCGTTACAGAGGTCAAAACTCATCGTCGTCCTCGTCGATGAACTCCATGGTGTCGTAAGGCTCATCGTCATCGTCATCGAAGGAGTCGGTGCCGACGTCGAGAGCCTCCGAGTGGCGGTCCGCCTCATCGAGCTTCTCGATGATCTCGCCCCACATCTCTTGCGGCACTGTGGACCTGACCGCTGCGCAGATCGCGGCCAGCTGGACCTTCAGCAGCAACAACTCGTGCTCGTAGTCCCTGGAATCGATCAGCGACTGCAGCCGACCCGCCGCGAGGATGCCGGTGTTGACATCGACCTTGGTGTTCGAGTCGACGAGGGTCTCATAGCTTTTGACCATGACGGTCTCGAAAAACGCAATGGGGGAGATCGCGGTGGCCACGCCTTCGACGAAGTCGATACCGTTCGCCTTTGCCCGGCGCTCCAGGATCTCCCGGTATGTGGCGCGAGCGGGGCATCGTCTCGAAATACGACCGGGCCACCGGCACAACCCTGTGGTGTGGCTGCTCAGGCCATTCCGTCCAGGGTGGACAGCCACATCACGGCGCCGAGATACGGGCACTGCGGGAAGCAATCGACGCCCACCACCGCGACGAGAGGCCCCAATCATGACCATCACCGAGCTGTGCATCCTGTGCATCACCGAGCGCGCCATCGAGTTCGACCTTTGTGCGGCCTGCCTGCGCGAGTGCCACTGGCCCACCGATCCGCCGTGGGGACCGCTGATGACCCCCACCCAGGCAACCACCCCCTTCCCGTCCATCTCAGCGACCCCGGCTGGCTTAGCGTGTCGGCCTCGACCCGTTTCTCGGTTGAAGTAGACCATGAACACGTGCCGCACCTCGACTCACTCGCCGATGTCCTGGCGCCCTCGCTACCCGGCGCTGCCTGCCGTGATGAGTGGCAGCTGTTCGACCGCACCATCAACGGCCCGGCGGGCGCCCGACCTGAGGTGGTACAGAACGCCCGCGAGCAGGCGCTCGCTCTGTGCCGTCAATGCCCTGCACTCACCCGCTGCCGTGACTGGTACACCGCGTTGCCAGCCGATCAGCGTCCGCTCGGTGTCGTCGCCGGTCAGCTGTCCAGTAGACGACCGCTCGGCTATAAGCAATGACCTGAGGGAAGAAGGCCGCAGTGGACCTGTGGCGTGGCGCCAAGCGCGCGACAACTCCAAAACTCCTATGGGCCGGGCTGTTAGCGGACTGAGGGCTACTCGCCCCGCGTCATCCGGGACATCCGCACGGCGAGCTTCTGATCAGCGTCCTGGGCGAGGTGCTGGTAACGCAGTGCGATCTGGGGTATGCCGTCGCCCGTCAACACCGGCAGCGGTCCCCATCGCCCTCGGTGACGGCGGGCGCTGCGGCGGTCAGAACTCGTCGTCGTCGTCGATGAACTCCAGTGGGTTGTAGGGGTCGTCGTCATCATCATCGAAGGAGTCCCTCGACATCCTGGTGCAGTCACGTCGCAACAGGACCGCGGCAAAGCGGTTTTTCCGCAAACTGCTCAAAGGCCTGCAATACGCGCCGCGGGTGTTGGTGACCGACAAACTGGGCAGCTACCAGGTCGCTCACCGCGAGTCGATGCCGTCGGTGCAACACCGCCGGTCGAAGTACCTCAACAACCGGGCCGAGAACTCTCATCAACCGACCAGGGTCCGCGAACGGGTGATGAAACGCTTCGCCTCGCCGGGCAGGCCCAACGGTTCCTGTTTGCCTTCAGCCATATCCGAGAGCACTTTCGGCCCCGCCGTCACCTGGTGAGCGCACCCCAGTGGCGAACCGAGATGGCCGATCGCTTCGCGGTCTGGGATGAGATCATCACCGCCGCAGCGGCTTGACAAACACACTCAGCCACTACCTTTCGCCACCTAATCCATTCACATCGACTGCACCACAAGCATTCTCAAACAACTTGACGATGCCACCTGCTGAACCTCGACGTCGACATCGTGTTCGTCGATGCCATTACCGCGATCAACGAAGACCGCGATGGCGTGTGTGAGCTTCACGCAGGCCAAGACCCATGATTTTGAACCTCGTCATCGGCGCCGACGGATCGCACTCCAATGTGCGCGGGTAGAAGTTCGGGCCCGGGTCAGACGCCGAGCACTATTTGGGCTGCCTGGCCGCGGCGTGCGTCGTCGAGGGTTGTCGGCCGCGCGATGAACTGTCCTATGTGACCCGCAGCGAGCCGGGTCGGGTCGATCGGTCGGGCGGTTTTCGCTGCGGGGGGATCGCACCATGTTCCTGTTCGTGTTCCGCTCGCGCCAAGACGCCGATCCTGGCGAGCTGGCCGCGCGTAAGGCCCTGCTGCGCCGCGAGTTCGGCGACGCGGCGGCCTGTGTCTCGCTGATGGCGGGGGAGGGCACCGGTCTGGCGATGATCTGTACTTCGATGTCGTCAGCCAGATCCGGCTGGATCGCTGGTCGCGGGAGCAGCAGACGCAACCCGGCCGGCTCGGTGAGCTAGGTTCGCGGGTCGTCAGGTCCGACGAGGCCGGCGCGCCCCTCGATGGTCGCCCACTGCCAGCCGTTGCGGAAGCTCACCGCAATCTGCGGCCTCGCCCGCAGATTCGCCAGCTTCACCTTGCCGTAGGTGACAAGGCCCAACACGCGCAGGTCCCGCTGAACTCGATGAACGCGTCCAACGCCGCCGACTCGCTGGCCGCGGTGTAGACCCGCTTAAGGTCCTTGGCGGTCGCCGCCCAGTCTCTCTTCGACGCGTAGCGAAAGCTGTTCCCGCAGGTGAACAATGCAGGTTTGGGTGATCGTCTGGGGCCAGACGGTCTCGATCGCGGCGGGCAGCCCCTTCAGGCCGTCGCACACCACGATGCACACATCGGTGGTGCCCCTGTTCTTGATCTCCGACAAGACGCGCAGCCAGTACTTGGCGAAAGCGCACATGTTCGCGCGAACCTGTGCACGGCGGCGCCTGAAGTGTCACGGGTTGGGCAGGCGGGCGGTGTCGACGTGATCGGCGAGGTAGGCGATGACCGCTTCGTGGCGCATGCCGTCAGGTGGGAGGTGT
>CAWJYB010000052.1:0-30096 GCA_963846905.1 uncultured Actinomycetota bacterium | reverse complement strand
CAGGCCGGGCACATCGACAAGCGCATAGGCTGATCGAGAACACCCCGTCACCACGGAGCGGTCCCCATCGCCCTCGGTGACGGTGGGCGCTGCGGGCGGCGGTCAAAACTGGTCGTCCTTGCCGATGACTTGTGAGGCCGCATCAAACCCTCCTCCAGAGGTACGGCACTTTCGGCCACATGCCCCTCCCCTTCGGTTCCTGCACTTGTATTAGCCCCGTCGGGGCGTCGAGATCGTTCGGTGCGGATTCAGTCGCGCGATCCCATGGGGTTCTCTCGCCCGAATGTCGTTCTGTGTCTTGGGCCGCCGCTAGCACCCCTCTGGCCAGCGGCGGTATGCCTGCAATAGTAGGAATCCAGCGGCAATCATGTAAATATTCTGGTAACAATTGCCGAGTGAGATGGCTCACAGCAAGAATAATCAGAAAATCCTATGGATAGATTTCCGCCAGTTACCTCCCCTGGCGTCTCGTAATGGTTTGTCCGACGGGGCCGTCGGGGTGCTGTCAGACTGAAGCCCATCAGCGGAGACGGGGAGGCGGCGAATGGCGGCGGTGTACGTGGTGACGGCGGGTGTCGGCGAGAGCTACCGCATCGAGCGGGTCTACCTCGATGGTGAGCAGGCGTATGGGTTCGCCCGGGCTTACAACGGCATCGCACCTATCGAACCGGTGCAGGTGGAGGAATGGCAGGCCGGGGCCCCGCCGTCGGTCTACGACGGCCCCTACTGGCGGGCGGAGTGGTGGGCGCGTGTCCCGGTCGCCAAGCGGCGCAGCGTGCTGCGCAACACCGATGAGGGGGAACGTTTCGACGACTTCGCCATCCGCCAGCAGTGGTGGACCGGCGACGCCTTGCCCGAGGCCACGGTGGTGCGCCGGGAAGTGGCCGGGATGCCCAGGGTGGAGGTGGCAGGGGCGTCGAAGGACAAGGTGGAGGAGTTGTTCTGGGACACCGTTACCCAGGTCAGGGCAGAACTGGCGGGCTTGTCCAGGAAATAATCTCTGCTGCTTCGTGCTTCAGATGGAAATAAATGGGTATGGCGACTCGACATTGCCCGTCCTGATACGCCATGATGCGTGCATGGATTTACGCGCCCTGGAACGGCTGGGCCACCACGTCGTGAGCAGGCGGGTGGCGCTGGGCTTCCGCACCCGCATTGACCTGGCCAGTAGCTTGCAGTTCACCGTGCGCACCTTGTCCGACATCGAGCACGGTGTGCGTAAGGCCAGCCCCGGCACCTACGCCATCCTGGAAAACAAACTAGCTTGGGCGCCGGGAAGCATCGAGACGATCCTGGCGGGCGGGGAACCCAACGAGGTGGCGGCCACACTGCACAAGAGCAGTCCCTCGACCCGGACGCAGGGATACGCACTGCGCCCGACCAGCCCCAATGCCCTGTCGCAGGTGTCCACCGAGGAGTTGTTGCTGGAGTTACGACGGCGCATCATCGCCCCTCGCAGCAGACGCGAAACCTGGAAAGACGGGGACGGCGGCTTAGACCCGTACGGCGACTGGCCCGAACAGGGCTAGCTACCCGCGGTGGCCATGTAGCTCACGTACCCCGATGATCTCGCCGCAGCCGGGGCACTCCCAGTGAGGATGCTTTACAGGCAGCCCTCCTCGGGGGTCTTGCCGCTTTTCTTATGGGCCGCCTCCAGGTGATCCCAGCTGTGCGGGCGGTAATTGCGGTCCAGGGCGGCCAGCTGGGTCGCGTCGACGGCGCGCCATTGCCCCTCGACGGACGCCTCGGTGACCAGTTCAGCCGGGTGCCCACCCACGACGACACCTTCTGCCGCGACCGCCACCATGTCTCGGGGGCCAAATCCGATGCCGCCGACGCCAAACTTTTGGCCGATCTGGTGCGCACCGACCGCCACGACCACCGTCCGGTCGCCGGGGGCGTGGAAGACCTCGCGAGGCAGGGGAGTGGCGGTCGCCGTCATCGAATCCGGAGTGGCCCCGCAGACGTGGCTGCCCAACCTCAATCCAGGCGGCGTTACATCGAACCCTCAGCCGGCGGCCTGGTCGACAGTGGCGGTCACGGCACCGCGGTGGCCGGCATCATCGCCGCCGAGCCCGGCCCGACGGGTTCTCCGGTGTGGCCTCAGAAGCGTCACTGGTGTCGATTCGGCAGCGTCCGGCGCAGTGGGCGCCCAAGCTGCGGGCAGGCGGGGGTGATCCCCAGAAGATCAAGACCGCCCGGGGACATCGCCACCTCGGCCCGCGGGTTCCGCCACGCCGCCGACATCCTTTTCATCCGCGTCATCAACATCTCCCTGATCGACTGCATCGCCCAGCAAGTCGACCAGGCCGCCATGGGTGCCGCGCTGCGCTACGCCAAGATCGACAAGGACATCGTGGTAGTTGGCCGCAGCCGCAAACACAGCGGAAAACAACTGCGAAGCAACCCGAAGGGCAACCGTCGGGCTTCACCATGGCCGGTCCTTGGGTAGGGATCGGCGCGCCGGGCGAACACATCGTCTCGCTGCGCAATGGGCCCAATGCCGCACTGATCAACGGCCAACACTCCACCAAAGGGCCGTTGGTGCCCATGAACGGGGCCAGCTTCGCCGCGGCCTATGTGACCGGCGTCGCCGCATCGGTGCGCTCCGCATTCCCCGACCAGAGCGCCCGCCAAATCGTCAAGCCGAATCGTCGCCTCGGCACACAACGCGGCACGTTCACCATCGAATCTGGTAGGTGCCGGTGTCATCGACCCGGTGGACGCCTTGACCTGGGACATCCCCGAAGGCGAGGAGCTACCCGCCAACATGCCCGCGGTCCGCGTCGCACCCCCCCCGCCGCCGCCGGGCAACCGACATACCCGCCCAGTTCATGCTTGCCAATACCGCACGCGGAGCGGGGTGCGGTCCGGGGGGATAACGTCTCGGCATTAGGCCGGGCGTCGCAGGCGCACCGATTCGGCGCGGTGCACCACGGCATCGCTGAGTTCTCGAAATCGCTTGCGGTGCAACGGAAGACCGCCGTACCAGTAGAGTCGCCCGGCAATTCCCCTGGGATAGAAGATCGCGTGCTGCTGGTACGTGCAGCCGTGCACGGATGCCGTTGCCACCCGCATCTCCAGCCACGAACTGCCTGGCGCGGCGTTGTCACCGCGCAGGCGCAGCAATCGCCCAGCTTCCCGGTCTTGTACCTGCCATTTGTGCGCGATGTCAATGCTTTCGATGGCGTCCCACAGGTCGTCTGTCGACACGGGTGTCCACGCCGACCGCTCCATCGTGTAGACGATCTCACCGGCCCAGTCGGGGTCGGTGGGCAGGGGCTCCGAGGGAGGAGGGGTCGATGTGGTATCAGTCCAGACCATTTCGACCTGGCCCTGGCTGATCCGGTGCAGCGCCAGCGCGACAGCATCCCGGTATCCGGTCAGTCCTTCCGGTGGGGGCGGAATCACGGTGTCGATGTCATGATCGGCCATCACCGCGTCGCAGTGGAGCGACTCGACGAGGGGGCGCGCCAGACCCGACGGAATCGGGGTCACCAAACCGACCCACAAGCTGGCGATGGTCGGCGTCAAGAACGGCAGCACGACAATCAATCGGCGTCGTAGCCCGGCGACCGCGGCGTAGGTCTGCATCATATCGCCGTATTCCAGGACGTCGGGCCCACCGATGTCCCAGGTGTGTGAGTCTGAAACCGGCACCGCCGCAGCCTCGGCCAAGTAGTAGAGCACGTCGCTGATCGCGATCGGCTGAATCTTGTTGTGCATCCACTTCGGCGTCGTCATCGCCGGCAGCCGGTCGGTCAGGTGCCGGATCATCTCGAACGAGGCCGAACCCGATCCGATGATCACGCCGGCCTGCAGCACGACGGTTTCGATCCCGGAGCGCATCAGGATGTCGCCGACGGCGGTACGCGACTCCAGGTGGGGGGACAGCGGCGCACCCGCCGGGTGCAATCCGCTGAGATACACCAGCCGGTGCACGCCGGCGCGGCGGGCCGCGGCCACCACATTCTGCGCCGAACGGCGCTCCTCGGCGGAGAAGTCGTTCGACGTGCCCATCGAATGCACCAGGTAGTAGGCGACGTCCACGCCGGCGAAGGCCCGCTCCAGGGAACCCGGGTCGGCGAGGTCGCCGCGGACCACTTCGGCTCTATCGCGCCACGGCACTGCCACGAGCTTGTCAGGGTTACGCGCCAGGGCTCGCACCTCGTAGCCGCGCTGCAGCAGCAGAGGCACCAGGCGACTACCGACATAGCCGGTCGAACCGGTCACCAAGCATCGCATCGTCGGATCGCCTTCCGTCGAGAGGTAATCGGTGTCGTTGCGACGCTGGGCTGTTCCGGGGCCGCGGTCAGCCGAAACCGAAACCGCAACCGGGACATGGACCGCGCGCAGCAGCCTCCGGCAACCGCCACGGCCGAGGTAGGCATGGTGATCGCCGTGACATTGTCGGCATTGGGCGCCCCGATGGCCACCGGGACGCGCTGGCATGGTGCCGCAGACCGAAGCCCCGACATCGTCGAATTCTCACACGGCATGGGGTGGACTTTCACCCGATCGCCGAGTTGACCGGGCGGCTCAACAGCCCGTCCTCGACAAAGCCCAATTCCAGCAGATCCGTAAGAACATGGTGGTGGTCGACCATGACAGCGGCGCGCTGGTGTGGGCGGCCCCGGGTGGCCCAGCAAGTCGTTGCAGAACGCGCGTGGAGATGCGCAACCGCCGATCTGATTTGCCCCGCCGGTGGTTAGGGCACGATGGGCACGGGGATGAGCGGCTGTCGCGCATCGGATTTACTGTCGAACAGACCCCCGTGGGAGGCTGATCATGCTGCACCGGATCACGTTGCTGGCCATTGCCGCACCGCGCCGGGTGCTCGGTGTCGCCGCGCTGGTGATGGTGGCCGCCGCTGTCTTCGGTGTGCCGGTTGCGAAGAGCTTGTCGGCGGGCGGGTTTCAGGATCCCTCCGCGGAGTCCTCGCGCGCCACGCGGCTGCTCACCGAGAAGTTCGGGCAGGGTGACCTGCAGTTGATGTTCCTGGTTACCGCGCCCGGCGGTGCCGGTGGATCCTCGGCCCGCGCCGCGGGGCGCGAGATCGTCGACCTGCTCGATAACGCGCCGTACGTGGTGGATGTGGTGTCGGCGTGGACGGGGCCTCCGCAGGCGGTCGCCGACCTGGTCAGCAAGGACGGCCGGTCCGGATTGGTTGTCGCGGGGATATCCGGCGGCGAGATGCTGGCCCCTCAGCGCGCGCAGCATCTGGCCGACGAGGTGTCGCAGTCGGTGCTGCCCGGCCACGGTGACGTGACGGTGCTGTCGGGGGGCCCGGCGATGGTGTATGCGCAGATCACCTCACAGACCAAGCGGGATGTGCTGGTAATGGAGTCGATTGCGCTGCCGGTCAGTTTCCTGGTGCTGGTGTGGGTTTTCGGAGGTCTACTGGCGGCAGCGCTGCCGGTGGTGGTGGGCGGGCTGGCGATTGTCGGCTCGATGGCGGTGCTGCGTCTGATCGCGATGGCAACCGATGTCTCGATTTTCGCGCTCAACCTGTCCACCGCATTGGGCTTGGCACTGGCCATCGACTACACGCTGCTGATCGTCAGCCGCTACCGCGATGAACTCGCCGCAGGGCGCGGACGGGAGCGGGCGCTGATCCACACGATGCTCACCGCCGGGCGGACGGTGCTGTTTTCGGCGACAACCGTGGCACTGTCCATGGCGACGATGGCGCTGTTCCCGATGTACTTCCTCACGTCGTTCGCCTACGCGGGCATCGCGACCGTGGGGTTGTGCGCGCTGGCCGCACTCGTCGTCGCGCCGGCGGCCATCGTCGTGCTCGGCCCCCGGCTTGACGCGTACGACGTCCGCCGCGGGCTGCGGCGGCTGCTTCACCGCGACGAACCAGCGTCGAAACCGGTGACTCGGTTGTTCTGGTACAGGTGGGCGAAATGGGTGATGCGGCGTGCGGTGTTGATCGGTCTGGCCGGCTCCGCGGTGTTGCTCGGCTTGGCCTGCCGTTCGCGGGAATCACCTGGGGCTTCCCGGACGATCGTGTGCTGCCGGCATCCGCGTCTGCTCATCAGGTCGGCGATCGGGTGCGTGAGGGATTCACCGACAATGCGGCAACCGCGATGACGATTGTGATTCCCGACGCCGTGGGCTGACGCCCGCCGATCTCGAGGGCTACGCCGCCCGACTGTCGCGCGTCGCCGATGTCGCGGCGGTCAGCGCGCCCGACGGGCACCTTCACCGACGGGAACAAATCGGCCCACCGGCAGCGGCGGCCGCGATGGCCGGTGGAAGTGGGTTTCTGACGGTCAGCAGCAATGCGCCGCTGTTCTCGGCGGCGTCGGAGACTCAGCTGGATCGACTACATCAGATCGCGACGCCGGGCGGGCGTAGCGTGGAGTTCACCGGCATGGCCCAGATCAACCGGGACAGTGTCGGCGCCATCACCTCGCGCCTGCCGCTGGTGCTGACGGTGATCGCTGCCGTCACCTTCGTGCTGCTGTTTTTGCTGACCGGCAGCGTGGTCCTGCCGGTGAAAGCCCTTGCTCTCAATGTGCTTTCGCTGACGGCTGCATTCGGTGCGCTGGTGTGGATCTTTCAGGACGGGCATCTGGGCGCGTTGGGAACCACGCCTACCGGCACGCTGGTCGCCAACATGCCGGTACTGCTGTTCTGCATCGCGTTCGGGCTGTCCATGGACTACGAGGTGTTCCTGGTCTCCCGGATCCGGGAATTCTGGCTGGCAACCGAACGGCTGCCCCGCCGACAATGACGAAAGCGTGGCGCTGGGTCTGGCCCGTACGGGCCGGGTCGTCACGGCTGCAGCGTTGGTCATGTCGATTTCGTTCGCCGCGCTGATCGCCGCCCAGGTCTCTTTCATGCGGATGTTCGGGGTGGGCCTGACGTTGGCAGTCGCTGGTGGACGCCACCCTGGTCCGGATGATTCTGGTGCCGGCCTTCATGCACATCCTCGGGCGGTGGAACTGGTGGGCGCCGGCATCGCTGGTCCGCCTTCACCAAGATTGGTGACCGCTGAATCCGTCCGCGCCCCGGTCGTGAAAGCAATGCTCAGAGCCGCCGACATAATTTTCTTCATCGTCAAACCGTCCGAACACGCCTTGGCTACGAATGTCAGTTACACGCCTTGCATCGATCGCGGGCCGACGGCGTGACAGCCGGAAGGAAGGCGGGAACAGTATGGGTCGCCGGGGATCGTTGAGTTGTGGGACATGCGAAATCGATCGTGTCGAGTGCCTGGAGTGGCCATTGAGGGGCCAGTTGAGCGCTGGTGGCGGCGGAACGCGGGCCCTGGTTCCGCCGCATCGGCGCGTGCGTGAGCAGCGAAGCCACTCCGGCGCGGGTGTTCCCGTCCACTGGCGTGAGGATGTCCGCGCCGTCGTGCGGGCGCAGCTGACCGAATTCGTGGCGAGTCAGTGCCATAGCGACCTCGGCAACGCCAGGGTCGATGTTGCGGGCAGGTGCTGTCCGGTTTCGTCGACGGCGGCAAGTACGTGCGGTCGACGTTCATGTACCTGGGCTGGTTGTGTGGTGCGCAGGAGGACGAGGCTGCCCTGCGTGCGTCGGCCAGCCTTGAGCTGCTTCACGCCTTTGCCCTCATGCAAGACGATGTGATGGACGAATCGGCGTTGCGCCGCGGGCGGCCGTCGGCACACGTTTCGTTCGGTCGGTGGCACCGGCAGCGCGGGCTGACGGGGTCGTCGGACCGATTCGGTGAGTCGGCGGCGATATTGCTCGGCGACCTGTGCCTGGTGTGGGCAGCGAAGATGCTGCGCGAGAGCGGTGTCGACGCCGAAGCGCTCGCGCGGGTGTGGCCGCGCTATGACGACATGCGCATCGAGTTGGCGATCGGCCAGTTTGCCGATCTGGTCAACGATTCCCATTCCTTCCCGACGCTTCGACGCGGTGCTTGACGTGCTGAGGCGAAAATCGGGCAACTACACGGTGCGGCGACCGTTCGAGATCGGAGGGGCGATGGCCGGGTGTTCACCGGAGGTCATCGACGCGCTCGGCGGCTACGGCTCCGCCATCGGCGAGGCTTTCCAACTGCGGGACGACCTCCTCGGCGTATTCGGGTCACAGTCGGTGACCGGCAAATCCGGTCGGCACCGACCTGGCGGCGCACAAAGCCACCAGCCTGGTCGTCGCCGCCCATAAACTGGCCGACGCCGGACTGCAGGCGCCAGCTCACGGAACTGATGAGCAGCCCGGCGCTGGGTCCCGCCGACGCCGAACGCTGGCGAGCCCTGATCACCGCTCAGCGGCGCCATGCAGTGGATCGAACAGCTCATCAACGAGCGTCTGACCCAGGCGCTGAAGTGCCTGGATACCGTCGGCATCCCCGAAACGACCCGTACCGCACTGGAAGACATGGCGGTCGTCTGCACCGAAAGGGCCGCCTGATGCGCACCGTCGAGGGAAGAACCAACCGGGTCGTCGTCGTCGGCGCGGGGCTGTCCGGGCTGTCCGCGGCGCTGCAGCTGGCCGGACGCGGACGCAGCGTCACCGTGGTCGAACGCGGCGATCACCCCGGCGGCCGGGTCGGGCGTGCCGACATTGCCGGCTACCGCCTCGACACCGGACCGACGGTGCTGACCATGCCCGATCTCATCGATGACGCCTTCGCCGCGGTCGGCGAAGACGTTGGCCGGTCGCCTCGAACTGCAGCCGGTGCAGCCGGCCTATCAGGCGATGTTCGCCGACGGCGAGCGCGCTCGATGTGCACACCGAACCGACGGCGATGCGGACCGAGATCGAGCGGTTCGCCGGGCGGCGGAGGCCGACGCCTACCTGCGGTTGCGGTCCTGGCTGACCAAGCTCTACCAGACCGAATTCGACGGATTCATCGGCGCCAACTTCGACTCACCGCTGTCGCTTCTGACGCCACAGCTGGCCCGGCTCGTTGCGCTGGGCGGCTTCCGGCGCTGGGAGCACGTGATGCGGCGATTCTTGACCGACGAGCGGCTGCTTCGGGTCTTCACCTTCCAGGCGCTCTATGCGGGGGTCCCGCCGCAGAGCGCGCTGGCGGTGTATGCGGTGATCGCCTACATGGACACCATCGCCGGGGTGTACTTCCCGCGCGGCGGGATGCGGGCACTGCCTGACGCGATGGCCGCGGCCGCGAGCTGAGCCGGAGTCGAATTCGTCTACGGCGCAACGGTTTCCGAGCTGGACTGGAGCGGCTCGAGGGTCGACCGGGGTGTGTACTGAGGCCGGCCATCGGGTCTCCGCGGACGCGGTGGTGCTCACCACAGAGCTGCCCGACACGTATCGACTTCTGGGCCGCACACCGCGCCGGCTGCTGCGGTTGCGTCCGGCGCCGTCGGCCGTCGTGGCCCACGTCGGGTGCCGGGCGGCCGACGACAGCATCGCCCACCACACCATCGTGTTCGGCGACGCCTGGAGGCAGACCTTCCGCGACATCATCGATGATCGGGCGCGTCATGGCAGACCCGTCGCTGCTGGTGACCCGACCGACCGCCAGCGACCCGAGTCTGGCGCCACGCCGGCCGCGATCTGCTCTACGTCCTGGCTCCCGCACCGAATACCGCAAGTCGGCACAGGTGAATTGGGATGCAACCTCGGCTGCCTACGTCGGGGACATGATGGCTGCGGTCACCGAGCGGCTGCCTCAACTCGGCGACGACGCCGAGGTGTTGCACGTGGTGACGCCCGCAGACTGGGCCCGTCAGGGCATGGCAGCAGGTACCCCGTTCGCCTTGGCACACACTTTCGGCCAGACCGGCCCGTTCCGGCCGGCCAACACCGTGCGCGGCGCGGACAATGTGGTCCTCGCCGGCTCGTCGACGGTACCGGGGGTGGGCGTGCCCACCGCGATCATGTCCGGGCGGCTGGCTGCCGACCGGATCACCGGGGTGTCCGCAAGGCACCCGAATCAGGAGGTGTTCCAGCGATGATCGGATCGGAACTCGACGCCGCCGACGTGCGCGACCCATCGTTGCGCGGCGCCTACCGTCGGTGTCGCGCGGTCAATGCCCGCGACGGCAAAACCTTTTTCCTGGCCACCCGTTTGCTGGCGCCCAGGCAGCGGCCCGGCGTGCACGCGCTTTACGGGTTCGCCCGACGGGCCGATGACATCCTCGACGACTTCGACGCAGCCCGTGACCTCGACATGCGTGCAGCAGCAACTGCAGCAGCTGTCGACACGTCTTTTCAACAGCCTGGTGGAAGGCCACCCGTGCGGCGACGACGCCACCTTGGCGGCGGTGGTGCATACCGCGCGCAAGTACGACATCGGATGGGACCTCTTCGATGACTTCCTGGCCTCGATGCAGATGGACCTGACCGTCACCGACTACCCGGACCGCGCCGCGCTGGAACGCTATATGTACGGCTCGGCGGAAGTGATCGGACTGCAGATGTTGCCGATTCTGGGCACCGTCGGTCCGCGGGAGGACGCCGCGCCGCACGCCGCTGCACTCGGTAAGGCGTTTCAGCTGACCAACTTCATCAGGGATGTCGACGAAGATCTCCGGCGCGGACGGGTGTACCTCCCCGCAGACGAACTCGCGGCCCACCGTGTCGACCGTGATCTGTTGGGCTGGTGTCACACTCGGCGGCGCACCGATCCCCGGGTGCGTCGGGCGCTGGTCGAGCAACATGCGCTTGCACGGCAGGTCTACGGGCAGGCACGGGCAGGCATCGCGATGCTCGTCCCGGCGTCACGTCCATGTGTCTCGGCGGCGCTCACCCTGTACTCGGAGATACTGCAGCGGGTTGAGGACATCGACTTCGAGATCTTCAGCCGGCGCGCCACAGTCGGCAACCCCCGGCGACTCGCCGTCGCAGCGGGGGGAATCGCCCGGGCCTGGGGCGCACGATTGCGGCACGGAAGTAGGTGAGCGTGGATCGCTGGGAGTACCTGATCGTGTTGGGCGCCTGCCTTCTGATCACCGCGCCCCTCGAACTGTTCGGCGGCGGCGTCTATCGCCAACCCCGGCGCGCCGTTGCGGCCGTCCTGCCCGTCGCCGCGGTGTTCCTGCTCTGGGATGCCATCGCCGTTGCCGCACACGTGTGGTGGTACAACCCGCGCTACATCCTCGGCGTGGTCGCGCCCGGCGACCTGCCACTGGAGGAAGTGCTCTTCTTCGTGGTGATTCCGTTGTGTGGGCTGCTCACCTACTCGGCCGTGGACGCCCTGCTGTCGGCGCTGCGGCGCGGTCATGCGGGGGTGAGACGCGGGTGAGCGGTCTCGGTTACACGCTTCCGGCGGTCCTTGCGGTGGTCGCGGTCTGCGTAATGGAGGTCGGGCTCTTGCGTACCGGGCTGTTACGCCGTCCCGCGTACTGGATTTCGATGGTGATCGTGCTCGGATTCCAGGTCCTTGTCGACGGCTGGCTGACCAAGCTCAGTGCGGCCATCGTCATTTACGACAACCGGCACACGACCGGTATCCGCTTCCCGTTCGACATTCCCATCGAGGACTTCTTTTTCGGCTTCGCGTTGGTAACCGCGGTGTTGCTGCTGTGGGAGCGTGGCCGGGTCCGACCCGAGGTTTCTGAGCAGCGATGAACCAGACAGATCGGCACCGCCAAACGCTGCCGGCTCCGGCGGGTCTGACGAACGCCAGTGCCCTGGAACGGGTGCCGCGCGTGGTGGTCGTCGGAGCGGGCATCGCCGGGCTTGCGGCCGCGGCCGGGCTGTCCGAGCGGGGAGTCGGCGTCGACATCGTGGAAGCCCGTGACTACCTTGGTGGCCGGGTCGGCGGATGGTCCGACACCCTGGCCGACGGTTCCGTGACGGCCATGAACCGAGGCTTTCACGCATTCTTCCGCCAGTACTACAACCTGCGGGACCTGCTGCGTCTGGCCGATCCGCATCTGTCGGCGCTCACGGCGGTCGACGACTATCCGCTGATGGACGCGGCCGGGCGCCGAGACACGTTTCGCGGGCTGCCCCGAACGCCACCGTTGAATGCGCTGGTGTTTGCGATGCGCAGCCCGACGTTCCGGCTGCGGGATCTGGTCCGCCTCGACGTCAAGGCCGCCGCGCCGCTGGCGACGGTGTCGGTGCCGCGAACCTACGACGATCTCGACAACATAGACGCCGAAACCTTCCTGCGGGACATCAACTTCCCCGACGCCGCACGGCATCTGGCGTTCGAGGTGTTTGCCCGCAGCTTCTTCGCCAGGCCGCAGTCGCTGTCGGCGGCTGAGCTCGTGACGATGTTCCACATCTACTTCCTCGGGTCCAGCGAAGGTCTGATCTTCGATGTCGTCAATGCGAACTTCGATGTGGCACTGTGGAATCCACTGCGAAAGTATCTGGAGGGCAACGGTGTGCGTTTTCACACCGGGCTGACGGTCGACGGCGTTTGTTCTGCATCCGATGTACGAGTGCAATGCGGTGCAGGAAGCGGGTTCACCGCGGACGCGGCGGTGTTGGCCACCGACGTCGCCGGACTGCGCCGTATCGTCGCCGGCTCGCCCGGCCTCGGCACCGAAGAGTGGCGCCGCCGGGTCGCCGATCTGCACACCGCGCCGCCGTTCGTCGTGCTGCGGTTGTGGCTGGACCGCGCGGTGCGGCCCGATCGTGCACCGTTTATGGGGACAGGCGGCCGTCCACCGCTGGACAATGTCAGCGTGCTGGAGCGATACGAACGCGAGGCGGCGCAATGGGCCGCGCGCACCGGTGGTTCGGTGGTGGAGTTGCACGCCTATTCAGTGACCGACACCGACGACGACGTGCGCGATGCCTTGGTGGCACGCATGCACGAGCTGTACCCGGAAACCGTCGGCGCGACGATCGTCGACGAGCGCCGGTTGCACCGTGCGGACTGTCCCCGCTTCGCCCCCGGCGACTTCGCCCAGCGGCCCACCGTGCAGACGCCGGACCAGAACGTGGTCCTTGCGGGAGACGGGATCCGTATCGACCTGCCGGTGGCGTTGATGGAGCGTGCCGCGACGACCGGGTGGGTTGCCGCCAACCATCTGCTTGGCGGTTTCGGTCTGGCCGGACACCCGGTGCATACCGTTCCCAACCAAGGCCGATCGGCGGTGCTGCGCCGGCTGGCTGCCCGCACGGGAGGTGACCGTCGATGAACGCGTTGTCGCAACTGCGTGTCAAAGCGGCGAAAGCCTGGCCGTTCCACACGCTCCCGCCGATCGACTGGTCGACGCAGAAGCCCACCTACGGCGACGCCAACCCAGCTGTGATCCGTTCGGCACTTGCCCGTGCGCAGCGCCGGGCAGGCGGCAACTGGTACGCCTTCGCCGCGAGTTCGCAGATCGCCGCCAAGGCCTGGGGTGCCACCGTGGCGGGGGTGCAGATCGTCGCGTGGCGCGGCGCCGACGGCGGGCTGCTGGTGGCTCCGCGTGCCTGTCCGCATCTGGGCGCGGACCTTTCCACCGCGCCCGTCGAGTGCGGGACGCTGGTGTGCCCATGGCACGGTCTGCGGCTCTCGGACCGGCGCCACGGCGCTTGGAAGCCCTTTCCCGCCCACGACGACGGTGTGCTGTGCTGGGTGCGGCTGGATGCCGTCGGCGGGGAGATCGTGACGGACGCCCCGATTGCGTCGGTCCGCCCGCGCAATCCGCGACTGGCCGCTGTCGCCACACTCGAAGGTGTCTGTGAGCCGTGTGACATCGTTGCCAACAGGTTGGATCCATGGCACGGCTCGTGGTTTCACCCCCATTCGTTCACCCGACTCGAGGTGCTCAGCGCCCCCGCTGCCGCCGACGACGTTCGCGAAGATCAGGACCGGATGCTGGTCACCGTGACGTTCCGGATCGGCAGGCTCGGCGTCCCGGTGACCGCCGAGTTCACCGCTCCCGGTCCCAGAACTGTCGTGATGCGCATCATCGACGGCGAAGGTCAGGGCAGTGTCGTTGAAACGCATGCCACGCCAATCGGTGTCGGCCGCGACGGACGGCCGCGTACGGCAGTGCTGGAGGCGGTCATCGCGCACTCCGATCGACCCCACTTCGGGAAGGCGCTTGTCGCCGCCCCAGTGATCAGATTCCTGATGGGACGCTCGGCGACGCGGCTGTGGCGCGACGACTTGGTGTACGCCGAACGACTTTTCGAGCTGAGGTCCTGATTGAACTATCGAACCCCGGCGGCATGCAGCAGCGGGACCTGCTCCACCGCCCACGGGCTGATCGCCCGCGGGAACTTCGCCGACGCCCGCAACTGATCCCACCGCACCCACGCGGAGTCCATGATCTCCTTCGGGTCGGCGTCCACCGAACCGACCACGAGCGCGCAGAACACCGGACAGATTTCGTTCTCCACGACGCCGTCGGCGTCGATGGCGCGGTACCGGAAATCCGGCAGCACACAGCGCAATTCCACGACGTCGATACCCAGTTCCTCGCGCGCCCGACGCGCCACCGCGTCATCCACCGACTCGTCGGGCGTGGGATGGCCGCAGAACGAATTGGTCCAGATCCCCGGAAACGCGCGCTTGTCCAATGCCCGCCGGGTCAAGAGCACCTGTCCCGCGTCGTCGAAGACGTAGCAGGAAAATGCGAGATGCAGCGGAGTCGAGTCGTGATGCACCGTCGACTTCGGTGCCGTACCTATGCTGCGACCCGCATCGTCGAGAAGGACGACCAGCTCGTGGCTCTTGACGGAGTTCATGGGCACCACCGCGATATCGCTCATCCGGATAGGAGGGCATTCATTCAATGCTATTGATCGATTCGTTGCCGCCGCAGGGTTGGATTGGTCCATCCGGTGCTGTCCGCCGGGGTGGGCGATGGCAGTAGTCCTGGCCTACACCTCGCCGGCCATCGGCCACCTTTTCCCGTTCTGTGCGCTGCTTGGCGAACTGGCCGCACGCGGACACCAGGTCCACGTCCGCACCCTCGACTCGGGTGTGAACCTGTGCCGGCGATTGGGTTTTGCGGCGGAGTGCGTCGATCCCCGCATCGAATGCCTGCAGAGCGACGACTGGACCACCGGTAGTGCACTGTCGGTGGTCGGCAAGACCGTCGAGGTATTGGTGCAGCGGGCTGCTCTCGAGGTGGCCGACATCAACGCGGCGATCAGCGGCGTCACCCCCGACATGGTGCTTGTCGATGCCAACTGCTGGGGCGCGATATCCGCGGCGGAGGCGCAGGAAACCCCGTGGCTCATTTTCAGCCCCTTCATCCCGTACCTCGACGGGCCGGGATCGCCGCCGTTCGGTCCCGGTTATGCGCCCCGTACCGGATGGGTGGGCCAGATCCGAGACGCCGGGGTCAAGACGGTGACCCGTGCAGTTTTCGACCGTCCGTTCCGCCACGGGCTCAACCCGGTACGGGCCGATCTGCGCCTGGCTCCGGTACGCTCCGCAGACGCGCTGTTGCGCCGCGCTCCGGGAGTCCTCGTGGCCACCGGTAAACCGCTCGAGTACCCGCACACCAGGTGGGGCGCATCCGTCCACATGATTGGGCCGGCGATATTCGAGCCGCCTTCGCAAGAACCACCTGGGTGGCTCGACGACATCGAGCTACCCGTCGTCCTGGTGACGACATCGTCGGTGCGCCAAGCCGATGTCGTTCTGGTGCGCACTGCGCTGCGTGCTCTCGCGGATGAGCCCGTGCACATCGTCGCAACACTTCCGGCGGGAGCTCTCGACATCGACCCACACGCACATCGTCACGCGACTGTGACGGGGTTCGTTCCGCACTCGGCGGTGCTGGACCGGGCGGTCTGCGTGGTCACGCACGGGGGAATGGGGATCACCCAAAAGGCGCTCGCTCGTGGAATACCGGTATGCGTCGTGCCGTTCGGCCGGGACCAGTTCGAGGTCGCCCGCAGGGTGGAGATTGCCCGGTGCGGCACCCGACTAGCCGCTCGCCGCCTCACCGTTGGCCGCCTGCGCGACAAGATTCTGTCCGCCATGACGATGACGGTCGGCGCGGATGCAGTCGCTTCGGGATTTGCCGCCATCGGCGGGATGGGTCACGGTGCGAAGATCGTCGAAAGGCACCTTCGTCTGCCGGGGGCAACACCACGCCGGCGAGGCGACTGGTCCACAGGCCGAGACGCGCCACCCGGGTGAGGTCGGTCAGATCCTGGCCTACCGAAAGCGATACGGTCGCTTCGCCCGGAGGCGTGTCGCTACGGTGATTGCCATGAGGGCGCTATCAAGTTAACTGTTGGGCTTGGTGATTGGCCTCTATCCCCTGTTCATGGGCGAGCATGCCCTAGCCTAGCTAGCGCTCGGCGACCCGCCGGTAGCGGGGTGCGTCGGTGACGGGAAATTCGTGCGGGACGGTAGGCGGCAATCCGACGGCCGGCAGTCGTGCACCGTCCGCTCCCCGTGCTGGCGGCGACCGCCAGGCATGCCGACATCGTCGGACGCTGCTGCCCACCAGAGCGGGGAATAGTCAGTCATCAGTCGACGGCGCCCGTGCCGTCCGTTCGTGATGCACGGTTCCCGGACTGCTGGTCGGCGTGTATGTCGCGAACCTACCGGATGCCCCTGTCCCAGCGCGTCGTCTCGGCAAGCGACAATCGCTCGACCACGGGCAGCGGGTCGCTGTCGGCCGGCGCTTGACCCAACCGGATCAGGGCTTGTGGGTACCCGTCGCCGTCGAACACCTCGCACGCGAGCGCCAGACGGTCGCGGGTCTGCTTAAGTGGGTCGGTCAGCGGGCAAGTGACCAGCCCCAACGCGGTGGCTGACAACAGGAGCCGGCTCATGGTTTCACCGGCCCGCAGCCGCATCAAGTCGTCATCGGTGTCGGTTCCGAGCGCCAGCAGCACACCGTCGTCCCCGTGCGCGGCGTCTGCGCTGCCGGCCGCCCCGCCGTATCCCAGCGCCACACCGTCGTCGTCCCGGCGGGCCCATCTCAGGGCGGGGACCACGGCCAGCGTGACCTGGCGCCGGGCGGCGCGGACATAGAGCAGTTCCAGCGTGCCGGACGGAATCGGACCCGCACCGTAACGGCGACGGTCGGCACGGCGGCGTGGGATGACAACAGCCAGCTCCCTGCTGGGTTCGGTGGCCGGTGCTTCGATGATTTCGATTAAGGCCAGATGGTCGTGGTCGGAGGCGTCGGGGAAGCGCCGGAGGCGGGTGTGCCAACCGTTGGCCGCCAGCGCCACGACGCAATGGTCCAGCACGGCGCCGCAGCCGAGCAGGACGTCACGCCGGTCGGAGTCGGCGTCGCCGAGCTGGCGACTGCGGTCAGCGTAGAGATGCACGCCCTCCCTGCTGACCCGCCAATGCCACGGCTGGGAGTTCTGGGCGGACGGCGCTCGCGCAGCCATGTCCAACGCCCTCTCAAGCGTGGCTGTATCGGGAAAAGCTGCCAGTCGTCTCACCTCCCGCGCGGCGCCGGTTCGGTTCAGCTAGCCAATCATCACTATTGTCACCGACGTCGCTTCCGACATCCAATATCGTCAGGCGGATATCAGCTGAGTTGACAGAGCGTCATCCGCCGAGTCCGGTTTCACCGGCGGTGCCGTCCCGCCGTCGCCGGGGCTGGGCCGAGCGGCGGTTGCGGTGCGCGGTCATCCGTACCGGACGGCCACCAGATAACCGGGCCGATCAACGCGAACAGCGCCGGGATGACCAGCGTGCGGACAACGAATGTGTCGAGCAGGATACCGAGGGCGACGTTCAGTCCCACCTGCGTCAGCACGATCAGCGGCAGGACGCCGGGGACACAGATCGGTTCGTCGATCTGGCGCCGTTGCCGATCTATGCCCAACTGCTCGACGAGGGCAGTCCGATCTCAAGGAGGCCGGCGAGAAGGTGAAGGACGCGTTAAGCACTGACCCGATCAGGTCAACATCAACCGCGCGAATACCTCACCTGTCGGCTGCGTCGAGCCCGTGCCGGGCTCGACGGTGAACGCCAACTCCGTCGAATCGCCGAGCTCGAGCAGCACGGCCGTGGTGGACGGAGCGACCGCCGCGGCGTCCATCGTGCCCGCGGAGGTGGCGCCGCTGCCGCTGCCGATCAACCACATCTGGTAGACGGTCCCCTCCGACGGCGGAGGCACGTTGTTCATCACCAGCACACCGGCGTGCTCGTCGCGGGAGAACACCAGGGTTGCGGTACCGCCGTTGGGCAGGGTCCCGCCGACCGTGCGGACGTCGAGCGCCGCGAAGATCTGCTGTTCAGTGGACGGCTTTGTTTCGGACCGCAGCGCGATACCGACGCCGGCCACCCCAAGCCCGATGGCCGCCGCGGCTGCGGCGGCGAGCACCGTTGCGCGCCAACGCCAGTCGGGTGCGCGGTTCGCGTCCCGGGTCGCCGCGAGCACTCGGGCGCGCAGGGCCGCCGGCGGCTCGGCGGCGGTCGCGGCGGATGCCGCCGCCATCGCCTCACGGACGGCAAGCACCTCGTCGTAGAACACGCGGGCATCGGCTCCGGAGTCCGCGAGTCGGCTGTCGATGCCGTCGCGCTGGGCGTCTGTCAGCGCGTGCAGGGCATACGGCACCGCCAGATCGAGCAGCGAATCGTCGGCCGTCGTCATGGCACCCCAAGACATCTGCGCAGTCCGCGCAGGGCATCGCGCATCCGCGACTTCACCGTCGCCAGATTCGCCGAGAGTCGCTCGGACACCTGCAGGTAGGTGAGACCGCCGTAATAGGCCAACTCGATGCACTCCCGCTGCAGATCGGTCAGGCCGTCGAGACAGGCCACCACCCGCTGTTGTTCATCGGACACGATGACGGAGTCGCTGACCACGTCGAAGGCGGGTTCGACGGTGGTCATTCCGTAATGAGTGTCGCGCCGGCCGGCGGCCTGCTCGGAGCGCACTCTGTCGACCGCGCGCCGGTGTGCGAGTGTCATCAGCCACGCCAACGCCGAACCCGAGGCCGGATCGAAGCTGTCGGCGGTGCGCCACACCTGCAGGTAGACCTCCTGGGTGGTCTCTTCGCTGTAGCCGCGGTCGCGCAGTACCCGGGTGATCAAGCCAAACACCCGTGACCGGGTGGCGTCGTAGAAGTCGGCGAATGCGTCGGCATCTTGGCGTGCCACCCGGCGTAGCAGCGCGTCGAGATCCGCGGTCACGTGCAACAACCTAGCGGCAGAGGTGGTCATCTCGGTGCGCGTGGGATGAAGAATGCAGTTCGTGAGCAGTATTCGCGGAACCCTGGACGGTCGGACATATGCTTCTCGGCCACCCGCGCACCGGTCGCGTAGACCAGGAAGTAGGTCATGAGCACCGGGGAGAGCACCGTTGCCAGCGCCGGCCAGCCGTTGAGGGTGGTCAGCCACAGGCCCCACCAGACACATGCGTCACCGAAATAGTTGGGATGGCGCGTCCACGACCACAGCCCGCGGTCCATGATCCTGCCTTTGTTGGCGGGGTCGGCCTTGAACACCTTAGTTGGCGATCCCCGACCGCTTCGAAGGTCAACCCCACCAGCCACAGCGCCACACCGACGCCCAGTACCGGCAGCAGCGCCGCCGGGGTGGGCCCGGAGGTTGTCGACAGTTGCAGCGGCAGCGAGACGAACCACGCCGCCGCGCACTGCACGACGAAGATCTTGCGCAGCACAGTGGTGGTCGAGAAGTCGCCCTTCAGGTGCGCCCGGTAGCGCGGATCCTCGCCCTTGCCTTTCAGCTTGACCGTCAGATGCCAGGCCAGGCGCAGACCCCAGACAGCCACCAGAACCAGCAGTAGGAGCCGGCGGGTCAGGTCTCCGTTTCCCAGTGCCGCGGCGATCGCCGCCACCACGACGAACGACAATCCCCAGGTGACGTCGACGACGTTGTAGCGGCCGATCCGCCTGCCGATCAGGAAGGTGGCGCCGAACACGATGATCAGTGCGGCGAGGGAAGTGGCGGACAGCGCTGCGAAGTTCACCATCGGCCCCCGGTCGGCGCGAACGTCCACTGGTAGACGTCGAGGTAACCGGATCGGAAGCCGGCCTCCGAGTAGGCCAGGTAGAGCTCCCACATCCGTTGGAAGACCTCATCGAAATGGAGGGCGGACACAGCCTCGTGGCGGGCGCTGAACCGCTCCCGCCACAGCCGCAGGGTCTCGGCGTAGTGCGGGCGCAGCGAGAACATGTCGACGGTTCGCAACGTGGTCTGGCGCCCGGTGATCCCCAGGATCGCCTCGGTGGACGGCAGCATCCCACCGGGGAAGATGTACTTCTGGATCCAGGTGTGGGTGTTACGGCTGGCCCTCATCCGGGAGTGCGGCATCGTGATCGCCTGGATCGCGACCCGGCCGCCGGGTGTCACCAGGCGGTCGAGGGTGTGCAAATACCTGAGCCAGAACTCGTAGCCCACCGCCTCGATCATCTCCACGGAAATGACTGCGTCGTAACGTCCTTCGACATCGCGGTAGTCCCGCAGTTCGATGTCGACCCGGTCGGACAACCCGGCCGCCGCGACGCGCCGGGTGGACAGCGCGCGCTGTTCCTCGGACAGCGTCACCGATCGGACCTGTGCGCCCCGCGCGGCCGCGCGCAGGCACAACTCGCCCCAACCGGTGCCGATCTCCAGTACCCGGGTGCCGGCACCCACCCGTGCGACCTCAAGAAGGCGGTCGATCTTGCGGCACTGCGCGCCGGCGAGGTCGCCGAAGCTGGCCGGCATCGTCTCGAACAGTGCGCTGGAATAGGTCATCGTCTCGTCGAGGAACTCGGCGAACAGTTCGTTGGACAGGTCGTAGTGCTCGGAGACGTTGCGGCGGGCCTGAGCCGGGCTGTTGTGCTGGGAGCGGGGCTGACGGGTCAACGCGATCGGACGCATGCGTTGCAGCGACCGGGGCACCAGATCGGCCATCGACGTCGCGAACGCGGTCAGGACCCCGGCGAGGTCATCGGACATCCACTCGCCGGCCATGTAGGACTCGCCGAAGCCGATCAGCCCACTGTGCCCGACCCTACGGGCCAGCCGGTCGGGGTGGCGCAGCGCGAGGGTCGGCAGGGTCGGGTCGGCGGCGCCGACCACCGAGCGGTCCGGATACACCAGGGGCAGTGGCAGACGTAAAGCGGCGCGGCGCAACAGGCCCGCCGCGATTCGGGCCGCCGCCGGATTCAACGGACCCCGGGGCAGCCTGGACACAGCCGGCAAAGCGTCGGGTAGGTGCGGTCGTTGTGCACCAGGAAGGCGCTGTCAACCGCGACGATCTCACCCGCCCCGCCATCGACATGATGGGTGTGGGCGTGGCCGCCCAACCGGGTATCCGCCTCGAACAGCGTGACGTGGTCCCGCTCGGCCAATACGTGGGCGGCCGTCAAGCCGGCCACGCCGCTTCCGATGACTGCGACGGAGCGGCGCTTGGTCATTGCATGCACATACCGAATTCGGTGCGCTGGATGCCCCGGATGGGTGGGCGCAGGTCAGAACGGAGGCGGGGGGCGCCCGGAATGCGATTCTGTTCCTGCTCGGTGGAGAAAGTCACTGGTGGAAGCGGTAGCCCATCCCGGCTTCGGTGAGTAGATGGACGGGGTGGGACGGATCGTCTTCCAGCTTGCGCCGCAGCTGCGCCAGATACACCCGCAGATAGTGGGTTTCCTTGGCGTAGGCGGGACCCCACACCTCTTTGAGCAGCTCCTCTCGACCGACGAGCTTGCCGCGGTTGCGTACCAGCATCTCGAGCATGCCCCACTCGGTCGGGGTCAGATGGACCTCGGAGCCGTTCTTGGTCACCTTCTTGGCGGACAGGTCGACGGTGAACGACGACGTCTCGACGACGGGCTCGTCGGTGTCAGACGCCGCGGCACGGCGCACCGCGGCGCGCAGCCGGGCCAGAAACTCGTCCATGCCAAAGGGTTTAGTGACGTAGTCGTCGGCGCCTGCGTCGAGGGCTTCGACCTTGTCCGAGGAGTCGGTGCGGGCGGACAGCACGATAACAGGCACCTTAAGCCAACCGCGCAGGCCCGCGAGCACCTCGATGCCCGACATGTCGGGCAGACCGAGGTCCAGCACGATGACGTCGGGGCGGTGGCCAGCGGCCGAGCGCAAGGCGTCGGCACCGGTGTCCGCGGTGGCGACCTCGTATCCGCGAACGGACAGGTTGATGCGCAGCGCGCGCAGGATCTGCGGCTCATCGTCAATGACAAGGACTTTGGTCTTCGGACCGGTCACCGGGGATGTCATGCCGACTCGTCCTTCGCCTGTGCCGCCAGATCGATCTCGACGGTGAGGCCGCCGCCGGGGGTGTCGGTCGCCGAAATTGCGCCGCCCATCGCATCGACAAACCCGTGCGCGACCGAAAGGCCAAGGCCGACACCGATGCTCGTGTCTTGGTCACCGAGCCGCTGAAACGGTGCGAACATCCGCTCCTCGGTGCCGCGCGGGATGCCCGGCCCCTCGTCGACGACCGCGATGAGCACCCGATCACCGACCTGGCCCGCGGTCACCCGCACCGGGCTGTCCGGGGCGTAGCGCAGCGCGTTGTCGATGAGATTTGCCAGCACCCTCTCGAGTAGGCCGCCGTCCGCGAACACCACGACGTCGTTGACCTCGACCTTCACGCGGTCGAGTCCGTGCCGACGAAAACCGTTGATCCCCTTGCTGATTCCGAGAAGTGCGCGCTGCACCGTTTCCTCCAGGTACACCCGGCGCAGTTCGGGTTTCAAGACTCCCGCGGCCAGCCGTGACGAGTCGAGCAGGTTGGCGACGAGTGCGGTGAGTTGATCGATCGACTCCTCGATGGTGGCCAGCAGCTCGGAGGTGTCCTCGGCGGAGAAGTCGACGTCGTCACTGCGCAGGCTCGATACCGCGGCCTTGGCGGCCGCCAGCGGAGTGCGCAGGTCGTGGCTGACCGCCGACAGGAGCGAGCGCCGCAATTCGTCGGTCTGTGAGATGATTTCGGCCTTAGCGACTTCCGCTGTCAGCTCGCGTTGTTTCACCAGTCCGGCGGCCTGCTTCGCGACGGTGATGAGCACCCTGCGGTCGCGAGCGTCCAGCTTCCGGCCGACGATCAACATCCAGAACTCGTCGTCACCGACTTCGATCGCGGTGTCGGCGGTCTCGACGTTGACGCAGGGGTCTTGGCCGACGCACCCGACGATCTCGCCAACTGAGTTGGCGTCGGTGACACGCAACATGCTGACGGCGCGTTGCGAGTACGTCTCACGGACTCGTTCCAGCAGGGCATCGAGGTCCGCTCCCCGTAGCACTGAACCGGCGAACAGTGCCAGCAGCTCGGCCTCCTGCGATGCCCGGGTGGCTTCACGGGCGCGCCTGGCGGCACTGTCTACCACCGCCGCGACGGCGACCGCGACCACGAGCAGCACAACAATCGTGGCGGCGGTGTCCGGGTCGCTGATGATGAAGGTGCCGCGTGGCTCAGACAGAAAATAGTTCAACAACAGACCCGACAGTAACGCTGACAGCGCGGCAGGAAACTTGCCGCCGAGAAGCGCCACCACCAGCACACCGATGAAGAAGAGTGCGCTCTCACCGCCGATGTGCATGAACCGGTCCAGCCAGCCTGCTGTGACCGCGCAGATGACCGACGGCACCAGGATCGCCGCGAGCCAGGACGCGACGCGGCGTTCGCGCGGTGAGATAGGCGCGATCCGGAGCCCGTTGCCGGCCTCCGGATGGGTCACCATGTGCACGTCGATGGGGCCTGACTGCTGCACCACACTCGCGCCGATCCCTTCGTCGAACATCCGGGCCCACCGGGATCTGCGCGATGTGCCGAGCACGAGCTGCGTCGCGTTCATCTCGCGGGCGAAATCCAGTAGCGCGCTCCCTACGTCGTCGCCGACCACGGTGTGCACGGTGGCGCCGATGCTGGTGGCAAGCTCGCGGACCTTGCCCATCTGTGGTGCGGACACACCCGTAAGTCCGTCGCCACGAACGACATGCACCACCATGAGCTCGGCGCTGGACTTTGATGCGATGCGAGATGCCCTGCGCACCAACGCTTCGGACTCCGGGCCGCCGGTGACCGCGACGACCGCCCGCTCCCGCGCCTCCCAGGTGTCGGTGATCTTGTTCTCTTCGCGGTACTTCTCCAGCGCGGCGTCGACCTGGTCGGCCAGCCACAGCAGGGCGAGCTCGCGCAGTGCGGTGAGGTTTCCTTTGCGGAAGTAATTGGACAGCGCGGCATCTAACCGCTCGGGCGCGTATACGTTGCCGTGTGCGAGCCTGCGCCGCAACGCTTCCGGCGTGATGTCGATCAGCTCGATCTGGTCGGCGGCACGCACGACCTCGTCGGGCACCTTCTCTTGCTGCTCGATGCCGGTGATCTGGGTGACGACGTCGTTGAGGCTTTCCAGATGCTGGACATTGACCGTTGAGATGACGGTGATTCCCGCGTCGAGCAGCTCGCCGACGTCCTGCCATCGCTTGGGGTTCTTGCTGCCCGGAGTGTTGGTGTGGGCCAGCTCGTCGACGAGGACGACCTGCGGCCCACGCCGCAGCACCGCTTCTACGTCGAGCTCCGCGAAACGCTTGCCGCGGTACCGGATGAACTTCGGGGGCACCGTCTCGATGCCCCCGATCAGGTCCGCGGTCTTCTTACGGCCGTGCGTCTCGACGACCGCGGCAACTACGTCGGTGCCGCGTTCCAGCCGGCGATGCGCCTCACCGAGCATCGCGTACGTCTTGCCGACCCCGGGCGCAGCGCCCAAGTAGATGCGCAGCTCACCGCGCTTCTTCTGGTAGCCGGGCCGGTCGGTCACATGCCCATCATCCACCCGGGTACTTATCGTCGAGCTCAATGTTCAATGCCAGCACGTTGACGCGTGGCTCACCGACGAAACCGAGGAACCGGCCATCGGTATGCGCCGAGACGACCTGCCGGATTTGGTCCGGCGTGACACCGCGCGCCTCGGCGACCCGGTTCACCTGGATGTCGGCGTAGGCGGGCGAGATGTTCGGGTCCAGACCGCTGCCGCTGGCGGTGACGGCGTCGGCAGGAACTTGCGGGTCGGCGGGGGCGCTGCCGCGCACCGGCACGATCTGGCCGATGCTGTCGTCCTCGCCGGACCTGGCGCACTCGACGCGCACACCCTGGTAGGTGTTGATGAACGGTGCCTGTGTCGTCTCGCACGGCTCGTTGATGCTGACCACCTTCGTCGGGTGGATGACATTGCCACGCGCGTCGCGCGGGCCGATGACGGAAAGCACCGCTCCGGCACCGTCACCCGTGCAGAACGGCCGTTTCGCGTCGACGCCCTCGAGCTCACCGACCGCTACGCTGCGCGAGCAGACCAGAGTGAGCAGGCTCGGATCGTCGGGGGAGTCGACAGTGCTTTCCGGACCCAGGTTGCCGGCGCTGGTGGCCAGCGGGTCGTAGCCGTCTCCGGCCGCCGACGGCCGGCTCTGGAAGTACTGCGGTAGTGGGTTGCCGTCGCTGTCGGTGAAGGACTGACCAATCAGGCTGCTGCCCACCGGTTTGCCGCCGACCTCGATGATCGATCCGTAGGCGTTGTCGCGTAGGCCGGGCAACTGCGCGATCAGCCAGATGACGATGGGGTAGGCGATGCCCAGGATGACGGTGAGCACAAACAGCGCCCGCATCGCCGCCCAGTGTTGGCGAAGGATATTGGAGAAGTTCATGTCACATTCCCGGGAAGAGTTGGACTACCAGGTCGATCAGCTTGATACCGATGAACGGGGCAATGATCCCGCCGAGGCCGTAGATGCACAGGTTGCGGCTCAACAGCTTCGACGCGCTGCTCGGTGTGTACCGCACACCCCGCAGCGACAACGGGATCAGCGCGATGATGATGATCGCGTTGAAGATGACCGCGGACAAGATCGCCGACTGCGGGCTGTGCAACCGCATGACGTTCAGCACATCCAGGCCGGGAAACAGCGCTACGAACATCGCCGGGATGATCGCGAAGTATTTCGCGATATCGTTGGCGATGGAGAAGGTCGTCAACGCGCCCCGAGTGATGAGCAACTGCTTGCCGATCTCGACGATCTCGATGAGCTTGGTCGGGTCGGAGTCGAGGTCGACCATATTGCCGGCCTCCTTGGCCGCCGACGTGCCGGTATTCATCGCCACGCCGACGTCGGCCTGCGCCAGCGCAGGCGCGTCGTTGGTCCCGTCACCGGTCATCGCGACCAGCCGGCCGCCCTCCTGTTCGCGCTTGATCAGCGCCAGCTTGTCCTCGGGCGTCGCCTCGGCGAGGAAGTCGTCGACACCCGCCTCATCGGCAATGGCCTTGGCGGTCAACGGGTTGTCGCCGGTGATCATCACCGTGCGGATGCCCATCCTGCGCATCTCGTCGAACCGCTCGCGCATGCCCTGCTTGACGACGTCCTTGAGGTGGATGATGCCGAGAACTTTCGCCTTCCCGTGGAGCACCTCGCCGACCGCCAGGGGAGTCCCACCGGCGGCGGAGATGCCGTCGACGATGTCGCCGAGCTCGGCGGGTACCTCGCCGCCCTCGTTTCGTACCCACTCGGCGACCGAGCTCGCCGCGCCCTTTCGCAGCAGATGCCCGTTCAGGTCGACACCCGACATCCTGGTGCACGCGCTGAACTGCACCCAGTGCGCGTACGTGAGTTCGCCCGGTGTGCGGGCGCGCAACCCGAACCGCTGCTTGGCGAATACGACGATGGAACGGCCCTCGGGGGTTTCGTCGGCGAGGCTGGACAGCTGTGCCGCGTCGGCCAGCGCATCGGCCGTCACACCCGTCAGCGGGACGAACGCCGAAGCCTGCCGATTGCCGAGGGTAATGGTGCCGGTCTTGTCGAGCAGCAGCGTGTTGACGTCGCCGGCGGCCTCCACCGCGCGGCCGGACATCGCAAGCACATTGCGCTGCACCAGGCGGTCCATTCCGGCGATGCCGATGGCCGATAACAGCGCGCCGATCGTGGTCGGGATCAAGCAGATCAGCAGCGCGACCATCACGATACCGCTCACGCCATTACCGTTGAGCGCCAAGCTGTCCGGTACGCCGGGGTTGTTCGCCTTCGAGTAGATCGCCAGCGGCTGCAGGGTGACCACCGCGAAGACGAAGATGATCGTCAACGCCGCCAGGAGGATGTTCAGCGCGATCTCGTTCGGCGTTTTCTGCCGATTGGCGCCCTCGACGAGCGCGATCATCCGATCAATGAAGCTCTCGCCGGGTTTCTGCGTGATCCTGACGACGACACGATCGGACAGCACCGTGGTGCCGCCGGTGACCGCCGAGCGATCGCCACCGGATTCCCGAATCACCGGCGCCGACTCGCCGGTGATTGCCGATTCATCGACCGATGCAATGCCTTCCAAGACATCACCGTCACCCGGGATCACCTGGCCGGCCTCGACGACGACGATGTCGCCCTGACACAGCAGCAGTGCGGCCACTTCCTCTTCATCTCCGGCGCCGCCGGGCTTCCACTCGGTGAGGCGGCGGGCCATGTTCTGCGCCTTGGTTTTTCGGAGTGTCTCAGCCTGGGCCTTGCCGCGGCCTTCGGCCACCGCCTCCGCCAGGTTGGCGAAGATCACGGTGAGCCACAGCCATCCGACGATCAGCCAACCGAACCAGGACCGATCAAGGATCGCCAGAACCGTACTCCAGACGGCGCCGATCTCGACGATGAACATCACCGGGTTGCGCCACAGCCTGCGCGGATCCAGCTTGCGCAGCGCGTCGGGCAGCGATGTCCAGAGCATCTTCGGATCGAGCAGACCGCCCTGGACACGCTTCTGCTCTGGGCTCTTACGCTGGGCGTTCGCAGCGGATTCGATTGTGGGCGTGGTCATCGATGAATTCCTTCGGCGAGGGGTCCGAGGGCCAGCGCAGGCAGGAAGGTCAGGGCAACCAGGATCACGGTGACACCGACGACCATCCCGACGAACTGTGGTCGATGGGTGGGCAGTGTTCCGATGGACTCCGGCGTGGTGCCCTGCGCCGCCAGTGAGCCGGCCAGCGCGAGCACCAACACGATCGGCAGGAAGCGGCCGAACACCATCGCGAGGCCCAGTGCGGTGTTGTACCACTCGGTGTTGACGCCGAGGCCGGCGAACGCCGACCCGTTGTTGTTGCCGGCGGAGGTGAAAGCATAGAGCACCTCCGACAACCCGTGCGGGCCGCTGTTCAGCATGCCGGCCCGCTGGCCAGGCATGGCGATCGCCGCCGCGGTGCCGGTGAGCACGATAAGCGGAGTAGCAAGGAAATAGCTTGCGGCCAACTTGATTTCGCGCGCAGTGATCTTCTTACCGAGGTACTCGGGGGTGCGGCCCACCATGAGGCCGGCGACGAACACGGTGATCACGACCAACACGAGCATGCCGTACAAACCGGAGCCCACACCGCCGGGTGCGACCTCGCCGAGCTGCATGTTGAACAAAAGGACCATGCCGCCGAGGCTCGTGTATGAATCGTGGAACGAGTCGACCGATCCGGTCGAGGTCAATGTGGTCGACGCGGCGAAGACGGCTGAGTTGGCCACACCGAATCGCTGCTCGACGCCCTCCATCGCCGCGCCCACCGAGGTGGGCACGGTGCCATGGTGTTGCAACTGGAACCACAGCACCAGGGTGGAGCTGACAGCGGCCAGGCTCGCCATGACCGAGACGATCGCGAAGCCAAGCTTAGCGCTGCCGACCATTCGGCCGAATGTGCGGGGCAATGAGAAACTGATCACCAAGAGCAGGAAGATCTCGATCCAGTTCGTCCACGGGGTCGGGTTTTCGAACGGGTGCGCGGAGTTCACGTTGAAAAAGCCACCGCCGTTGGTGCCCAAGTCTTTGATGGCTTCCTGGCTGGCCACCGGCCCGCCATTGATCACCTGCTCGGCACCGTTGAGGGTGGTGACGATCTGGTCGTGGACGTGGAAATTCTGGATCGCGCCGCCGGCGATCAGCAGGAGCGCGGCGATGATCGATACCGGCAGCAGGATGCGCAGGGTGCCCCGGACCAGATCCACCCAGAAGTTGCCCAGTTCGCTGGTGCGCTTGCGCGCGAACCCGCGGACCACGGCGATCGCAACCGCCATGCCAACGGCGGCGGACATGAAGTTCTGCACGGCCAGTCCTGCCATCTGCACCAGGTGTCCCATGGTGGATTCACCCGAGTACGCCTGCCAGTTGGTGTTGGTGACGAAGCTGACGGCGGTGTTCCAGGCCAGGGCCGGTGTCATCGGCGTGGCCGGGTCGTCGAGATGCAGCGGCAGCTTGCCCTGGACCAACAGGAAGGTGAAAAGGAACAGAATGCCGACGGCCGAGAAGGCCAGCACTGAGCGTGCGTACGCGCCCCAGCTTTGTTCGGACCTCGGGTCCGCGCCGATGAGGCGGTAGATGGTCCGTTCCGTGCGAGAGTGTTGGTCGGAGTTGTACACCCGGTACATGTAGTCGCCGAACGGCACATGCACGGCCGCGAGCGCAGCGACGAGCGAGACGAGGAAAACAATCCCCGCGGTTGTCGTACTCACTAGAACCTTTCCGGAAAGAGCAGCGCGGCGGCCAAGAACAAACCGATGAGGACGGCCAGAATGAGGCCGACGAGGTTGTCGTAGCTCACAGCCCCTCGACCAACTTCTGAACCAGGCCGAGCAGGGCGAAGATCACCAGTGTCAGCGCGATGAAAACCACTACGGACATGTCACTCCGGGTCGTTTACGGTCGTCGGATTTCGGCGACCTGTAACAGGATCGGCCCAGCGCAGTGGCGTGACACCGGCCTTAACGGTTTCTTGACGGCGCAGCGGCGATCTTTTACGGAATCTGCCGCGATCACGCCGCGGACCACCATGAGGGCATCGTCAAGTTGTTTGAGAATGGTTGGGGCGCAGTCGTTGTTGGTGACTCAGAAGCCGTGATGTGTTGGCTGGCGGTGAGGTTTCACGCCGCCGCAGCGGTGGTGATTTCGTCCCAGACGTCGAAGCGATCGGCCATCTCGCTTCGCCACCGGGGTGCGCTCACCAGGTGACGACGAGGCCGAAAATGGCCCCGGATATGACCAAACGACTACAGGAACCGTTGGGCCTGCCCCGGCGAGGCGAAGCGTTTCATCACCCGTTCGCGGACCCTGGTCGGTTGATGAGAGTTCTCGGCCCGGTTGTTGAGGTACTTCGACCGGCGGTGTTGCACCGACGGCATCGACTCACGGTGAGCGACCTGGTAACTGCCCAGTTTGTCGGTCACCAACACCCGCGGCACGTATTGCAGGCCCTTGAGCAGCTTCCGGAAAAACCGCTTGGCCGCGGTCCTGTTTCGCTCCGACTGCACCAGGATGTCGAGCACCTCGCCGTCCTGGTCGACCGCACGCCACAGGTAAT
>CAWJYB010000051.1:0-74641 GCA_963846905.1 uncultured Actinomycetota bacterium | reverse complement strand
CGCGGTCAACGCCAACTGCACACCCACCAACACCGGCTGCACCCGGTCGATACCCACTCACCGACTCACCACCGGCCAGCACCCGCTGCAACGAAAACCCGACCTGCTCGACAAACACCGGCTCCAACTCGGCCACCGCCGCAGCGAACGCCGGCTCATCGGCCAACAACCGCTGACCCATCCCCGCCCACTGCGAACCCTGCCCCGAATACACAAACACCGTCCCAGACCCACACGACCCCTCATGCGGACCCACCACACCCGGCGCCGGATACCCCCCCGCCAGCGCCCGCAACCCCGCCACCGCCTGCCCACGATCACGAGCACACACCGTGGCGAACTTCACCTGCCGGGCCCGATGATGATTCAACGTATGCGCCACATCGGCCAACGCCACCGCGGCCCCGTCACCATCCATCCACTCCGCCAACACCCCCGCCGACACAGCCACCCGCTGCACCGACTTCCCCGACACCACCAACGTCGACACCACCGGCCCAGCACCCGGCACCGGCACCGCAACCGGATCCGGCCCCTGCTCCAACACCACATGCGCATTCGTCCCGCCGAAGCCGAACGACGACACCCCCGCCCGCCGCGGCCCCTCAACCTCGGGCCACGACGCCACACCCGTAGGAACGAACAACCGCGTCGCCGACGCATCAATGGCCGGATTCCACCGCGTGAAATGCAGATTCGGCGGAATCTGCCCCGCTGCAACACCAACACCGCCTTGATCAACCCGGCAACCCCTGCCGCCGCCTCCAAATGACCCAGATTCGTCTTCACCGCCCCCAACGCACACGGACCGTCGCCGCGGCCATAGACGGCCGCCAACGCCTCGAACTCGATCGGATCACCCAAGCCCGTACCCGTGCCATGCGTCTCAACGTAGTTCACCGGGCCGCCGAGACCGCCGGACCGCAACGCCCGGGTGATCACATCCCGTTGCGCCGGCGCATTCGGAGCCGTGAGCCCGTTCGAACGCCCGTCCTGGTTCACCGCCGAACCCCGGACCACCGCGATCACCCGATCCCCGTCACGGACTGCGTCGGCCAACCGCTTGAGCACCACCACCCCGGCGCCCTCACCCCGCACAAAACCGTCCGCCCCAGCATCGAACTGCTGACACCTGCCCCGGGGCGACAGCATCCGACCACTTGGACAGCGCAATCTGGTTTCCGGGCGACAAAATGAGACTGACTCCTCCTGCCAGCACCAGGTCGCTCTCCCGCAACCGCAGGCTTTGGCACGCCAGATGCACCGCCACCAACGACGACGAACACGCCGTATCCACCGCCACCGCCGGACCACCCAAACCCAACAGATACGAAATCCGCCCCACGGTGACGCTGTGGGCGCCGCCGGTGCGCAATAGGCGTCTATCGTGCGGGATTCGCCGCCGACGACTTTGATACTCCGAGTAGTACACACCCATCATGACAGCGGCACGGATACCGCCCAGACGTCCGCCGCGACACCGGCATGCTCCAGGGCTTCGTAGGCCACCTCAAGAAGCACCCGCTGTTGCGGGTCCATCGCTTCCGCCTCGCGCGGGGATATCCCGAAGAAGTCGGCATCGAAACCGGCGATCTCGGACAGGAACCCGCCCCACTTCGAGGCCATCCGTCCCGGCGCGAACGGATCCGGATCATAGAACGCGTCGGCATCCCGGCGATCCGGAGGACCTCACCGATCGCATCGGAGCCATCGGCAAGAAACCCCCAGTAGGCACCCGGCCCGGCCACATCACCGGGAAAGCGGCACCCGATGCCCACCACCGCAATGGGTTCCGCTGACGCGATACGGGACGCTTTGTCGAACTGTTCCACCAAGGCATTTCGCTGGGCGTCGTTCATGCCCGAGATCCTGCTGAAGGTCGTCCTCATCAGATACCGCTCTCATTGCCGGCCCCAACCGATTCCACGCTGTCGAACAGGGCATCCAGCACGCCGTCAACCGGGTCGTCCATATCGCCGACGTCGACGAAGGCCTCGTCGTCGTCCGATCGCTGTTGCACTGACGCGAGCAACTCCGCCAGATACGCCGCCAACGATGAGACGGTCGGATGGTTCCACAGCATCGTGGCCGACAACTCGAGACCCACCAACTGCTTGGCCTCGCGAAGAACCATCATCGCCGTCATCGAATCGAGCCCCAACTCGGGAAACGACTGATCCATACCAACCGCCGCCGCGGGCATTCCGAGTTCACGGGCCAGGATCGCCTGGAGCCTGGTCTGAAGCTCGGCGAGGGTTTCGGTCGCGGACATTAGCGACCAGTCCGGCACGTCGGCTGACGGATTTCGGGTCTCGGGCGGCAACTGCGCCAGGACCGAATCCATCGCCGCGTACCGAAGTGAGCGGATGTCGATGCAGGTAGTACCGTCGGACGCCTTGACAGTGACATCGACGACGAGTTCATCGTCGTTGCCGCCGCGGCGAAGTACCTCGACAGAACCCTTCGCGTCGGTGGGTTCGGCTGCAAAACAAACTCCTTCGACGGCAGCCGGAACCATCAGCCGTGGGTTCGAGCTGTCCACCAGTCGAGCCAGGTGGACCGCGGCGTCGAGAAGTGCGACGGCCGATGTTTCCCCCGAGCCGACATCGGCATGCAATCCACCGGACACCGACATGCACGATTCGATCGACCACCGGAACGGCTGACCCTCGATACCCCACGCCCGCTGCATTTGCGCCACCGAGGCTGGGTCGTAGTCTGGCACGTCCCGCCTTCCCCCGGCGTCCACACCATCGGGTAACCGGTCCGACATTCGGGCGGTCACGTGGCGGACCCAACGGTGCGCGGCGGCATCGTCGGAATTACTGGATGACACGGTCACCGAGTCACCGTCGGCGAGCACCTGAATCACCCGTGGCCGGTCCACGACGATTGGGTACTCGAATCGAACGTCACGCACTACCGATGAACCGTATTCGGCTGCAACGGCCGAAAGTGTCTGTAAGAGCACCGATACCGGAACGACCTCCACACCCTCGATCCGATGGCCGCCCGGATATGGTTTGGCCTCCGGCACGAGCCGTGCCCACCACAGGCGTGCGTGTGGTTCAGCGGAGTCCACCCCGTGCATGCCGAGCACGGTGCCGTATCTGGGTTCGGTCGCCTGACCGGTGGGCGCGGTTCCGGCCCCTTCGCCGGACAGCAGGTGGTCCACCACCCGCAGCGATCCCCGCATGCGGTAGGCGTCTGCGAGCCGACCCCAATCTGCGGCAACAACAATGGGCCGGACGCCGGCCTCCGGGCTGAGCACAGCCGGCAGTGTTCGGATCGCCACCTCGCCGGGCATCGGCTGCAGTCCGGCCGATGAGGTCGCCGGCTGAACATCTGCTGAGGACTCCCACAATCCCCAGTCCACGACCGTTGCCGCCAGCCCCATTGCGCGGCGTGCATAGGCGAACGTGTCGAGAAATGAACCGGCAGCGGTGTAATGGCCGAGCCAGCGCGAACCGATGACACCGGTGATCGACGAGAACAGGACGAATCGGCTCACGGGCGTTTTCAGTGTGAGTTTGTGCAGCACCGACACCGCGTCCAGCTTGGGCCGGAACATCGTGTTCACGTCGTCGTCGGTCATGTCGCTCAGCAGCGCGGCCCCCCCCGCCAACGCGGCCAGATACACGCCGTCCAGCGGGGGGAGGTCGGCCCCGAACCGCTTGAACAACAACGTCATTGCCGCTTCGTCAGCCGCATCCGCAGCGACAGCGATGAGCTTTGTCCCCTTTGAGGCGAGGCTGTAGGCCAATTCGTCGAGTTGCGAGCCGGCGTGGCGGGACAACGCGACGATCGTTTCGGCCCCCATCTCGCAGAGTTGCCGGATCAGGTCCGGCCCGATGTTGCCCGTGGCTCCGATGACCAGGTGACTCGTGCCGCCCGCAAGCCTCTTTCCGGCGGCCGGCGGTGTTCTCCGCTCGAGGCGCGGGACATGCCGGACACCCGCACGGTACACGACCTGGTCCTCACCATCGCCGGCGCGCATCTCGGCACGGACATGGAACCCGATCAACTCGGGCGGCACCGAGTCGTCGAAATCGATGATGCTGCCGCAGAATTCCGGATGTTCGAGCAACAGCGTGCGCGCCAGCCCCCACAGGACTGCGTGTGCCGGGTTGGCCCTGTCGCCTTCCTCGAAGGGCTGGGCGTTGCGGGTCACGATGACCAGTTTCGGCGGCGACGGCAGGCCGGCGAGCACTGCGGTAAGTCGTTTGACCACGTTGAAGACGCGGTAGCCGGCTACGACGTCGAGATGGACGGATGGGACCGCCGGCACGTAGAGGACATGGTCGACGCCGGTGAGCGCGTCCAAAAGGGCACTCCTGCCGCCGTCGTCGTCGTCCAGCACCGAGGTCGAAAGAACCCGGGAACCCGCACCGACGAGCGGTCCCAACGCAAGCCCTTCGTCGGTGTCTGCCAGGACAAGCGATGAGCCGTCGATTCCGGTGTCCCCGGTGGATAGTTCCCGCACGGGCCACGCCAACTCGTAGAACCAATCGTCGGTTGTGCCACCGGCCGCTTGTGAAGCCGCGGCGACAGCTTGCGCCGGAATTCCGTTGGGACGCCCTACCTCAGGCACTGCGGATGCGGCGACCCAGTGCCGGGTGTGCTCCCACGCCGTGGTGGGAATCTGCACATGCGGCTCCGCCGGATGCCCCGTCACCGGCGGCCGGTCGGTGTGGATCGCGTTCAGCCCGGTATGAAACGTCACCGTGTCATCAGTGTCACGCTGCAACGTCGCAACACCATGATGATGAACCCCGGCCAGCGTCTCACCGACCGCATGCATCAACAACGGATGCGGACTGACCTCCACAAACACCGAATGCTCGACACCCGCCGCGGCCACCGCCTCACTGAACCGCACCGGGTTACGCAAATTCGCCACCCAATACCCGGCATCAAAAACAACACCACCCGACCGATCACCCACCGTCGAAAACACCGGAATCACCGGCACCGACGGCACCACATCCGCCAACGCCACCCCCAACTCCGGCAGGATCGGATCAACAGTCCGATGATGCGACGCCACATCCACCTCGATGCGCCGCGCCAACCGACCCCGCCCATCCACCACCGCGATCAGCGCATCCACCTGTTCCGGCGGCCCAGCGACCACCGTCTGGCGCGGCGAGGCATACACCGCCACCGACACCCCCGGATACCCGGCGATCAACCCCTCCACCGCGGCCGCATCCAACTCCAGCAGCGCCATCGCACCCTGCCCGGCCAGCCGGGCCATCAACCGCGACCGGTCGCGATCACCGTCAACCCCTGCGCCGGGCTCAACGCCCCGGCGACCACCGCCGCCGACACCTCCCCCATCGAATGCCCGATCACCGCATCCGGCTGCACCCCATAAGAGCGCCACAACGCGGTCAACGCCAACTGCACCCCCACCAACACCGGCTGCACCCGGTCGATACCCACCACCGGCTCACCGCCGGCCAGCACCCGCCGCAACGAAAACCCGACCTGCTCGACAAACACCGGCTCCAACTCGGCCACCGCCGCAGCGAACGCCGGCTCATCGGCCAACAACCGCTGACCCATCCCCGCCCACTGCGAACCCTGCCCCGAATACACAAACACCGTCCCAGACCCACACGACCCCTCATGCGGACCCACCACACCCGGCGCCGGATACCCCCCCGCCAGCGCCCGCAACCCCGCCACCGCCTGCCCACGATCACGAGCACACACCGTGGCGAACTTCACCTGCCGGGCCCGATGATGATTCAACGTATGCGCCACATCGGCCAACGCCACCGCGGCCCCGTCACCATCCATCCACTCCGCCAACACCCCCGCCGACACAGCAACCCGCTGCACCGACTTCCCCGACACCACCAACGTCGACACCACCGGCCCAGCACCCGGCACCGGCACCGCAACCGGATCCGGCCCCTGCTCCAACACCACATGCGCATTCGTCCCGCCGAAACCGAACGACGACACCCCCGCCCGCCGCGGACGGTTCACCTACGGCCATTCCTGTTGCTCAGCAACCACTTTCAGGACGACAGCTGGTCAAACGGGATGTGCGGATTCGGATCCTCGAAATCCAGGTTGGCCGGGATATGCCCGCGTTGCAACGCCAACACCGCCTTGATGAAACCCGCAACGCCGGCCGCCGCCTCCAAATGACCCAGATTCGACTTGGCGGCGCCGATCAACAGGGGCGTGCGCCGCACGCCCGCGACCCAGCACCGTTCCCAACGCCTCGAACTCGATAGGGTCACCCAACAGCGTTCCGGTCCCATGCGTCTCGACGTAGTCCACCTCCCGCGGCGCCACGCCCGCGTTGGCGCACGCCGCGGCAATCACGCCCCATCTGAGCCGGCCGGATTCGGGGCGATCAACCCGTTGGAACGGCCATCCTGATTGACCGCCGACCCCCGCACCACCGCCAACACCCGATCCCCGTCACGCAGCGCATCACCCAACCGCTTGAGCACCACCACCCCGGCGCCCTCACCCCGCACAAAACCGTCAGCCCTGGCATCAAACGCATGCAGCGGCCCGTCGGCGAGAGCGCAGGGCTTGATCGAAACTTGGAAACCGCCGGCGACAACAGGAGGTTGACTCCCGCGGCAATCGCTCTATGAGAGTCCTGTAGCCGCAGGCTCTGGCACGCCAGATGCACCGCCACCAACGACGACGAACACGCCGTGTCCACCGCGATCGACGGCCCGCGTAGGTCCAGGAAATACGAGAGTCGATTTGCGATGATGCTCAGCGCGCCGCCGGTGTTACTCCACGCGTCGATGTTGGGCAGATCGGCGGATGCGAGGTATCCGTACTCACTGACGCACGCTCCGACGAAGACCCCGGTCTGTGAGTGGCGCAGAGAATCCGCGGGAATTCCCGCATGCTCCAGTGCTTCCCAAGCCACTTCGAGCAGCAAGCGCTGCTGAGGATCCATCTTGGCGGCTTCGCGCGGAGAGATTTCGAAGAACTTCGCGTCGAAGGCGTCGATATCGCTCAGGAAGGAGCCCCATCGTGTGGTGTGCGCCAGGGTCGCGGTGGCGTCATGGGACCCGTCATCAAACAGAAGCCATCGATCGGGGGGAACCGCGCCCACCGAACACTGGCCGTCGGACAGGAACTGCCAGTACGCCTCGGGTCCGGAAATACCGCCCGGAAAGCGGCAGCCGAGGCCAATGACCGCGATCGGCTCATCAACCCACCTTCGATCGGCCGAGACCGCCGTGTCAGCGTGAGTCTTCGATTCGGGCGCCGTGAGATATTCGGTGAGCGCGTTGATGGTCGGGTGCTGCCAGAACTCCACCGGCGACACCGGCCGGCCCAGCAGCTCGGCTAATTCGCCGGACAGTACCACTGCATCCCGTGATGCCACCCCCAGATCCCAGAACGAAGAATCGGGGTCGATATCGTTGTGATCGCAGCCGATGTTGGTGATTAGGTAGTCAACCAGCCACTCTCGTAGCGCTGCCCCGGAGAGTGCCTTTGCCATCAGCGCCAGCCCTCGAAGCCGGCCGGCGAGGACTCCACGCTGTCGAACAAGCTGTCCAATAAGCCGCCCGTTGAATCTGGCACTGCATCAACACCTTTCGGTTCGGGTTTCGGGGCGAGCTTCTCGGCCAGGTATGTGGCCAGGGCGGCGATTGTCGGGTGGTTCCACAGCATCGTCGCCGAGAGCTCCATCCCCACGAGTTGCTCGGCGTCTCGCCTGATCGACATCGCCATCACGGAGTTGAGGCCCATCTCCGCGAAGGGGCGATCCGCGTCGATCTCGGCTTCGGCCATACGCAGTTCGTAGGCGAGGATGGTCCGCAAGCCGCTTTCCAGTTCCCCTACCATGCGCTCGGCGGTCATCTGGGACCACGCGTGAACGGGCTTCGGCGTGCCATTCCCCACGAACCCTGTTGACTCCTGTGGCTCGCCTGAGGGCATCGGAGCCATCACCGCTTGAGCGATGTCGTAGCCGCCCACATACTCCCACGCGGCGAATGCTTCATCCGGTTTCACCGGACGAGAGCCCAGCCGCTGGAGTTCCTGCACGACGATCTCTGCGTCGGCAGCGAATCCGAGATTCTGCCAGGCCACCCAGTCCAGGCTCATCGTGCGGCAGCCCCGGCGGTGGCGCGCTCTCGCCAGGCAATCGAGGTAGGCGTTGGCCGCCGCGTAGGCGCCCTGCCCAGGGATGCCGAAGACCGTGCCAGCTGACGCGGTCAGGAAGAAGAAGTCGAGGCTGCCCGGCGGGAACGCTTCGTGCAGCGCCTGTGCCCCGGCGACTTTGGGCCACATGACATTTCGCAGCACGTCGTCGGCGGTGTCGGTCAGCAGCTTGTTCGCCGTCACGCCCGCGCCGTGGATCACCCCACGTATCGGCGGCGCGCCGTCGCGGTCCCGGCTTCCCAGCAACGCCCGGACCGCCTCGCCCGAACCGACGTCGAGTGCGACGACGTCGACGGAGACACCACGCATCTCCAGTGCCCGGACCGCGGCGATCTTGGCCCGCACGTCAGAGTCGACGCTGTCGCGGTCCCAGTCATGCCGCGGCGGCAACCCGGTCCGGCCAGCGAGAACCAGGCGGCGCGCACCGAGGTCGACGAGCCAGTCGGCCGTCAGCAGACCGAGTGCACCCAACCCGCCGGTGAGGAGGTAGGCCGCGTCGGGACGGCAACGCACCGGATCGCGCACCGGCCGGCCTGAGATCGGTGCGATCGTCGGTGCGCGGAACTCACCGTCGCGAAGCACCAGAACGCATTTGCTCGGAGTCGACAGCATCGTCGAGAGCGCGGGCGCGTGAGCGGCGACGTCGTCGCCGGCCGGCAGGTCCACCAGGCCACCGCACAGTTCCGGCTGCTCGGCCGCGATCACCGCGGCGATCCCCCACAGGCTGGACTGGGGCAACGCCGTGTCGGACATGGCCTCGAACACGCCACGGGTAATGATCCACAGCGTCGCCGGCTCGCGATGATTCCGCTGCGCCAGCATCCGGACCAGATCACTGACTTCGGCCGACATGCGTACTGCCGCGTCGAGGTCGGTCTCGGCCGGCTCCGGATCGGCGACGTAGAGCACGTACCGCGCCGCGGACAGATCGGCCGGCGGGTAGCCGGCGGCGGCCAGCCGGTTGCGCAGCGCGTCCGCGGCTCCCGCCTCACATCCGACAATGGCCAATGGGCCAAATGCCGTGTGCGCCGCTGCATCAAGGACGCCCCACGGGCGCCAGTCGATCTCGTGCGCCAGTTGTCGGGGCTCCGCGCCGCCGTGGGCCTGAGCCGGGCTGGAATCCACGTCGACGAAAGACAACGAGCGAACGTGCAGACAGGTCGTGCCGTCGGGTGCTCGGAGGTCGACGTCGACAACCAGTCCCTCGCCTCCTCGCCTGCGGATATGGACGCTAGCGCAAGATTCGGTGAGTTCCGCGGTCGACCGCACGGCTTCGACCCGGGCCGGGACCATGAGCCGTGGGTTTACCCGGTCGGCCAACCGGGCGAGGTGGGCCGCAGCGTCCAGCAGGGCCACTGTCGACGGTTCTTCTAGGCGGACGTCGGCGACGAGGCCGTCCACGGTCTGCCGCAGTGCTTCAACCGACCAGGAGAAGGCTTGCCCCTCAACCCCCCACTTCTCGAGAAGCTCAGCGGCCGAGGGCATTTCACCGATAAAGCCGTTGACGCAGGCAGATCCTTGCCCCGATTCGTCGCCTGGGATGTCAGATCCTGACGGGAACTGCGAGAGTTGGGCGCTGGCGTGTCTGACCCAACGGTGTCCGGATTCCTTGGCAGCGGACCGCGACCACAGCGTCAGGTCCCCGCCATCGGCGACGACCTGGATCAACCGCGGCTTGTCGACGACGATCGGGTACTCGAACCGGATACCGTCGAGATAAGGGGCTCCGCATTCGGCGGCCGCAACCAGGAGCGTCTGCAACAGAACTGAGACCGGAACCACCTCGGCGCCCCGAATCAGGTGACGAGCCGGGGTAGGGCTTTAGTTCCGGCACCAACTGTGCCCGCCACAGGTGCGCGAATTTTGACGTCGCCACACTGATGTGCTCCCCGAGCAACGTCCCGAACCTGGGCGTCAGCCCGGCGGTGTTCACGCGTTCGCGCGGGCTGATCCAGTGGTGGGTGCGACGCCAGGGGGTGTTGGGGATTATCGGGTGCGGTTCGGGTGGGTGCGGTTGTTCGCGCGCCCGGATGGTGTGGGTGGCGTTGAGATTGGTGTGAAACGTGAGCGTGTCATCGGTGTGACGCGCCAATGTGCCCACACTGTGATGGTGCGCCCGCCCCAGCGTGTCATCGATGGCATAGGTCAACAACGGATGCGGGCTTACCTCGATGAAAGTTCCGTACTCGGCACCCGCAGCCGTCACTGCCTGGCTGAACCGCACAGGGTTGCGCAGATTCGCCGCCCAGTAATCGGCGTCGAACGTGGGTTCGGCGGCCTCCAGCGCTGTGGTGAACACCGGAATCGACGCCGGATGAGGCGACAGGTCCGCGAGCTCCATCCGCAACTGCGGCAACACCGGGTCGATGATCGGATGATGAGAGGCCACGTCGACCTCGATGAGGCGGGCCATCCGATCGCTGCGCCGCGACCGCCGCGATGGCGGCATCCACCTGATCCGGCGGACCGGCGATCACCGTCTGACGCGGCGAGGCATGAACCGCCACCGTCACACCCGGGAAACCAGCGATCAGGTCTCCGGCGGCCGCGGCATCCAGTTCCACCAACGCCATGGCGCCCTGGCCGGACAGCGCCGACATCAAGTCGTGACCTCGTGGCGATCACCCGCAACCCCTCGGCCGGGGTCAGCGCGCGCGCGGTCACGGCGGCCGCCACCTCCCCCATCGAGTGTCCGATCACCGCATCGGGCACCACGCCGTAGGACTCCCAGAGCGCAGTCAGCGCCAGTTGCACACCCACCAGCACCGGCTGAATCCGGTCGATCCCCACCAACGATTCACCGGATTCCAGCACTTTGAGTAGCGAAAATCCCACCTGCTCAACAAAATCCGGTTCCAGTTCGGCGACTGCGGCGGCGAACGCCGGCTCCTCGGTCAGCAACCGCTGCGCCATACCCGCCCATTGCGAACCCTGACCCGAATAGACGAACACCGTTCCCGGCCGGCACACGCCTTCGTGCGGGCCCACGACTCCGGGAGCAGCCTGACCATCGGCCACCGCACGCAATCCAGCGATGGCCTGCAACCGATCGGCAGCGACGACTGTCGCGAACTTCGCATGCCGGTCCCGGTGGTGGTGGAGGGTGTGCGCCACGTCCGACAGGGACACCTCGGACCCGGCACCGCCCATCCAGTCCGCCAAGGTTCCAGCCAACGACGCGATACGCTCCGGCGTTTTCCCGGACACGATAAGGGTGCTCATACCGCGCGTCGGCATCCCGGTCACGTCAGCAGCTGTCGACCGCTGGACCGGAGGCTGCTCCAGCACCACATGCGCATTCGTGCCGCCGAACCCGAATGACGAGACGCCCGCCCGCCGCGGACGATCGACGTTCGGCCAATCAGTCAGTTCTGCAACGACTTTCAGCCGCAGATGGTCGAAAGGAATATGCGGATTCGGAGCCTCGAAGCCCAGATTGGCTGGAATTTGCGCGCGTTGCACGGCCAGCACCGCCTTGATGAACCCGGCGATCCCGGCCGCGGCCTCCAGATGACCGAGGTTCGACTTGACGGCACCAATCAGCAGTGGACTGTCCTGGGCGCGTCCCCGTCCCAGCACCGTACCGAGCGCGCGCGCCTCGATCGGGTCACCGAGGAGTGTGCCCGTGCCGTGCGCCTCGACGTAGTCGACGTCGCGCGGGTCAACGCCCGCGTTGGAGTAGGCAGCACGCAGCACCGCCATCTGGGCGGCCGGGTTTGGAGCCATCAACCCGTTGGATCGGCCGTCCTGATTGACGGCCGATCCGCGGATCACCGCCAGCACCCGGTCGCCGTCGCGCTGCGCATCGCTGAGGCGCTTGAGCACCACCACACCGCATCCCTCGCCGCGGACGAAGCCATCGGCACGCGCGTCGAATGCGTGACACCGGCCCGTCGGCGACATGGCCTCTGCCCGATCGAAACTGCGGGTTATAGCCGGTGACAGCAGCAGGTTGACACCCCCGGCGAGCGCGAGGTTCGACTCCCCGGTCCGCAGGCTCTGACACGCCATGTGAACCGCCACCAACGAGGACGAGCAGGCGGTGTCGATCGTCACCGACGGGCCCACGGAGGTCGAAGAAATAGGAAACCCGGTTGGCGATGATGCTCAGCGCTCCGCCAGTGCCCGACCATGCGTCGACCTGACTCAGATCGCTGGTCGCCAGATAGCCGTACTCTCCGACGCACGCGCCGGAGAAGACGCCCGTCTGGCTGTGCCGCAGGGAGCCGGCCGGAATTCCGGCGTGCTCAATCGCCTCATAGGCGACCTCCAGCAGCAGCCGTTGCTGCGGGTCCATCTTGTCTGCTTCGCTGGGAGCGATATCGAAGAACTCAGAGTCGAAGGCTTCGATATCGGTGAGGAACGAGCCCCAGCGCGTCGTCCGCGACATCGCCGCGGCCGACTCGGGAGAACCGTCGACAAAGGGCCCCCACCGGTCGGGTGGCACCTGCCCGACCGCGGACCGGTTCTCGGTCAAGGAACTGCCAGTACGCATCGGGCCCGGCGATCCCACCCGGGAATCTGCATCCAAGACCGATGACGGCGACGGGCTCGTCGAGGGCCCGGTACCCCCAATCCGGCCCGGCTTCGACCGTTGATTCGCGTTCGGCTCCGGCAAGAAACCCCGCCAGGGCGTTGATGGTCGGGTGTTCCCAGAACTCGACGGGGGACACCGGATGAGCCGACGAGCTCCGAAAGCTCGCCGGAGAGCACGACGGCGTCACGCGACCCGACGCCCAGATCATTGAACGGGGCCTCGAAATCGATGTCGTCGGGACTGCATCCGATGTTGGTGACCAGATAGTCGACCAACCAGTTCCGGAGCCCCCCCTCGTCGAGAGACACCGTCATACGCCGGTGTCCAGTCGGGCGAACTTGCCGGTGCGGTAGTACTCGACACACTCCGAGCGCCGGGTCTTGCCGCTGGTGGTGATCGGGATCGAGCCCGGTGCCACGAGCACGAGATCGGCCACCCGCAAGCCGTGGAGCGTCGAGACAGCCGACGCCACCTTGTGTTTGAGAATGTCGGACTCTTCGTCTGGACGCACTGGTCTTGAGCTCGGCGATGGTCACCAACCGCTCGGTACCGTCATCGAACACGGAGATCGCGGCGACCCGCCCGCGAGTGATCTCGCTGACCGTTCCCTCGATGTCGTCCGGGTAGTGGTTGCGGCCGTCGACGATCAGCAGGTCCTTGATGCGCCCGGTGATGAAGAGCTCGCCTTCGGAGATGACGCCGAGGTCGCCGGTTCGCAGCCACGGACCGGCAGGGGTACCGGGTGCGGGGTCGGCGACCCAGCCGCCGAACACCTTCTCGGACAGCTGTGGGTTACGCCAGTAGCCACTGGGTACGTTCTCGCCATTCACCCAGATCTCGCCCACCTTGCCGGCCGGATTCTCCGTGCAGGTCTCGGGATCGACGATGCGGAATGTGACCGAGCGTTGCGGGCCGTGGCTCATCAGCTCGGAGCCGGCTTTGCCTTGGCAGCGCTTGGCGTATCCGGCGGCCAGTTTCTCGTAGTCGAAGCGGACTCCGGTCGCGGGCTGCCCGGGCGTCAGCGCGGCTACGTACAGCGTCGCCTCGGCGAGGCCGTACGCGGGCCGGACGATGTTCTCCGGGAGGTTGTGGGCGGCGAAACGCTCGGTGAACCGGCGGACGGTGCGGGAATGGACGCGTTCGGCACCGCACATGAACCCGGTGACATGTCCCAGGTCCAGGCCCGCCATGTCCGCCTCGGAGGTACGGCGCGCGGCAAGCTCATAGGCGAAGTTGGGCGCCGAGGTGAATGTGGTCGAGTACCGCGCCATCGTCTGGATCCAACGGGCCGGCTTCTGCAGGAAGGCCATCGGGCTCATCACCACGGAGTGGAAGCCGCCGTAGACCGGCCCGCAGATTCCCAGCACCAGGCCCATGTCGTGGTAGAAGGGCAGCCACGAGACGAGCGTAGTGCCGGGCCGGGGCCAACCGCCGTGATGGGCAAACATGTCGGTGATCAGCTGATGAATGTTGACGATCATGTTGCGGTGGGACACCACGACGCCGCGCGGTTGGCTCGTTGAACCCGAGGTGTATTGCAGTACTGCGGTTTTGGCCCTCGACGCCCCGCCAGGACCGGACGGGACGGGGCTGGTGAAGTCGAGCGCGTCGACCTCGATCACCGCAGGCGATCCACCGGGGACGTCCTGCGCGTAGGGCAAGACGTCGTCCAGCACCGACGATGTCGTCAGGATCGCCGCCGGAGCGCAATCCCGAAGGGCGGCCGAGACGCGCTCGTCGTGCGGGGCACCGAACATCGGAACCGACAGCGGGACCACGATGAAACCGGCCTCCATCGCACCGAGGAACGCCACGATGTACTCCATGCTCTGCGGCGCCAGGATCGCCGCCCGGTCTCCGACCGACCCGGACTGCTGAAGCTCGGCTGCAACGACGCGCACCCGCTGATACAACTCCGCCCAGGTGACCGCCTCAGCAAACCCGTCCGGGTCGACTTCGTAATCGAGGAACGTGAACGCTATGTCATCCGGCTGCTTCCGCGCACGCGATTCGAGCACAGCAGGGATAGAGGTTTTCGTTCCGACCACGGCCTCCGCAGCACCTTTCTTCAGTTCAACCGGCGTGTTCAGGCTGAAACACGTGAGTGACGGCTATTTGCCCTACCCCCCGACCCTCCGGACGTGGCCTCCGCACAGAAGGCTAGCACCGCGGATTGAGTCACGCCTGACACCCACCCGCGAGCCCTGCAGCGGGACCGGGAGCTGCCATAAAACAACACGTCAACTCCATCGCCTGAGGCACGGCACACGTTACCGAGCACGGGCAGTGATGTCATCTCCAAGTCCGGAAAGCGCCCGCAGCGGGCCCGGCGAGCGTTTTCATCGGCCTCTCGGCGGTTCGAACTAACTTATAGGTAAGTTTGCCCCAACTGGTCACGGCCTGACCACATTCGTACGCCTGGCACCGGCAGCCCCACGTCAGCCAATGTCACCACTCACCAGTGCCGAGATCCGATCCTCGATGTCCTTCACCAGCTCCGGAAGGTGCTCGGTCAGGTAGAAATGATGTCCAGCAAACTCTCGGATGGCGAATTCCGATGTCGTGCGCTGCGCCCACGGCATGACTTTGTCCCGGGTGGCGACTTCATCGTCGTCGGCGTAATAGGCGAAGATCGGGCAGGACACCGCCGCCTCGGGGGGGCAGTCGTAGTTCGTGATGGCCTTGAATCCGCGCAGAGTGGGCAGGATCTTCGCTGCAAACTCCTCGTTCTCGAGAAACTCCGGGTTGACGCCCGTCATCTGACTGACAGCGTCGAGCAGACCGCGATCCGATTCGGGGATGTAGTCGTAGCCGCTGCGCCCGGGCGCGGCGGAGGCGGACACGAACAATGCGCCGATCCGCTGCCCGGAGCCTTCGAACCGGCGAGCCACCTCGAAAGCCACCAGAGCACCCATACTGTGGCCGAAGAACGCGATCGTGTCGTCGGTCGGCGGAAGTTTCTTGCACACCTCGTCGGCAAGGTCGGAGATGCTCGTGAACGCCGCCAGTGCGTGGGTACCGCCCTTGCCCGGGTACTGGACGGCCACTCGCCTGAGGCCGGTGGTGAACGTGTTCGCGAACGGGACGTAGAACCGTGCGGACCCGCCCGCGTGCGGGAAGATGTACAGAGTTGGGACGGGCACGCGGTCACCCTACCGCGTGGCGGCGGGCGCGCCGTTCCCCGCGCAGCGCCGGCGGGGTTCAGCCGGCGGCGGAGGCCTCTTCGTAGAACGGCGCGCCGAACTCGGCTACCGGCGCGTATCCGCGGGACCGTGCGAGCGCGGCACCACGCCGGATCAGCGCGGCGATCGCGACGAAGCCCGTCTGATCGGAGGCGACGAACGGAGTGAGCAGTCGGTTGTGCACCAAGCCGATCGACAGACCGAGATCGGGGATCGCCCAACCTGTGCATCCGCCGAGCCCCACATGGCCGAAGCCGGGCATAACACCCGGGATGGGAATGGCGTGATAGCCGAGATGGAACGACAACGGCATGATCACGCTGCGGTCGGGGCGCAGGCTCGGCCGGCCGGACAACCCGGATGCGATCTCGGGCGAGAGATACCGCATCCCGTCGATCATGCCGCCGTTGGCGATTGCGCCGTACATGCGGGCCAGCGCACGGGCCGTGGCGACGCCGTTGGCCGAGGGAATCTCGCCGTCCAGGAAGGGAATGTCACCCTGCACGACGGCTTTCATCCCGGGGAAGTACAGCGCGCCGAAGCCCAGACTCATCTGGAGCATGGCCGCCCGCGGCGCGACCCAGTTGAACACCGGGTTCTGGAGGTTGCGCTGCGGATGAATGATCTGGGCCGGCCGGGTGGGTGCAGATGCAGGCGGGCGCCCCAGGTGTATGCCGTCGGTGTTGAGCGGCGCGGCGACCTCTTCTCGGAACAGTTGCCGCATGCCCTTGCCGGTCACGGCTCGCGCCAGCCCGGACAGGAGCCAACCGTAGGTGACCGCGTGGTAGGCCGGCTTGCCCCGCAGGTTCGACGCGGGCGCCGCCGCCAGCCGCTTCTCCATCACGACGTTATCCATCAGCTCGGCCTTGCTCACCCCGTCCAGTCGGGACAGCCCGGCCCGGTGGCGCATCATCTCGCGCACGGTGATATCGGCCTTGCCGTTGGCGCCGAACTCGCGCCAGTACTCGGCAACCGGGGTGTCGTAGTCGATCAGTCCACGGTCGACCAGGCGGTGGATGACCGTCGACGCCACACCTTTGGTCGCAGAGAACACCATCGCTCCGGTATCAGCCGCCCACAACCGACGGCCCCGGCGATCCGACCAGCCCGTCCAGACATCGACGACGGGATCTCCGTTCAGGTACACCGCGAGCGCGCCCCCGCCGAAGCGGTGATGCGGAAACATGCCGGCGAAGGCTCGCACAGCGCAGGCGAAATTCGGATCGGCCGCACCCCGCAGTCCCGGTGCGGTGTCCCCGGAAGCCGCCGGGCTACGCTTCCCGGGAAATTCCTGGATCATACAGGCGAATGTACGCGCCTTCCGCCAGCAAACTCGCGGAATGTTACCGATCTGTTAAATCCGCGGCGTCGAGGATCTGGCGGGCCGCCAGCGCGGGGGTCAGTTCGCCGGCACGCACCATCCTTTCGACCTCGGCGCGGATGCCCTTGACGGCCGGGCTGGCCAGCACGCGGTCGAGCACCGCGTCTCGGACCATCGCCCACGTCCACTCGACTTGCTGCGCACGACGGCGCGCGTCGAACTCCCCCGCTTCGGTGAGCACCCGCCGGTGTCGTTCGACGGTGTCCCACAATTCGGTCAGGCCGGTACCCTCCAACCCGCTCATGGTCAGCACGGGTGGCCGCCACGCGGCGTCGCGCGGATGGATGAGCCGGAGCGCACCCGCCAGTTCACGGGCCGCCTTCTCGGCCTCGACGGCGTGCTCGCCGTCGGCCTTGTTGACGACCACGATGTCGGCGAGTTCGAGGACGCCCTTCTTGATGCCCTGCAGCTGATCGCCCGTGCGAGCCAACGTCAGTAACACGAAGGTGTCCACCATGCCGGCCACCGTCACCTCGGACTGCCCCACCCCTACCGTCTCCACGAGGATCACATCGAACCCGGCTGCCTCCAGCAGCACGATCGTCTCTCGGGTCGCGCGTGCGACTCCACCCAACGTCCCGGACGTCGGCGACGGGCGAATGTAGGCTTGCGGAGCCGCGGCCAGCCGCGACATCCTGGTTTTGTCACCGAGGATCGAGCCCCCGGTACGCGTCGACGAGGGGTCGACCGCCAGCACCGCAACCCGGTGACCTTTCGCTATGAGGTACATGCCGAGCGCTTCGATGCTCGTCGACTTGCCCACCCCGGGTACGCCGGTGATTCCCACCCGGATCGAGGAACCCGCGCTGGGTGTCAGCGCCAGCAGGAGCGCCTGCGCCTCCAGACGATGATCGGCGCGAGTCGACTCGACCAGCGTGATCGCCCGTGCCAACGCCGACCGGTCGCCGTCTCGGATGGTGTCGGCGAGGCCCGCTGTGCTCAACTCAGGTCATATCCCAGGCGCTCGGCAAGCTTTTTCAGCAGGTCGATCGCGGCCTCGGCAATCACCGTTCCCGGCGGGAAGATCGCGGCCGCACCCGCGGCGTACAGCTCGTCGAAGTCACCGGGCGGAATCACACCGCCTACCACAACCATGATGTCGGGACGGCCCACACCGGCCAGCGCGTCGCGCAGGGCGGGTACCAGGGTCAGGTGCCCGGCGGCCAGCGACGAGACGCCGACAACGTGCACGTCGTTGTCGGCGGCTTGGCGCGCGACCTCTTCGGGCGTCGAGAACAACGAGCCGACGTCGACATCGAAGCCGATGTCGGCGAAGGCGGTTGCAATGACCTTCTGGCCGCGGTCATGCCCGTCCTGACCCATCTTGGCAACCAGGATGCGTGGCCGGCGACCGTCGGCCTCGGCAAACTTTTCGACCAGTTCCGTGGCGGCACCTACCTTCTCAGACTTGCCCACCTCGTCCCGGTACACGCCCGCGATGGTACGGATCTCGGCCTGGTGGCGTCCGTAGACCTTCTCCAGCGCATCGGATATCTCGCCGACCGTGGCTTTGGCGCGGGCAGCATCGATCGCCAGCGCGAGCAGGTTGTTGCCCAAGCCGTCCCGCCCGGTATGCCCGGATGCACCCGCGGCCCGGGTGAGCTCGGCCAGGGCGGCCTGGGTGGCGGCCTCGTCCCGGTCGGCGCGCAGCTGCGCCAGCTTGGCGATCTGCTCGGCGCGCACCCTGCTGTTCTCCACTTTGAGGACCTCGATCGCATGGTCCTCGTCGATCTGGTACTTGTTGACGCCGATCACCGGCTGCGCGCCCGAGTCGATTCGGGCCTGGGTGCGGGCAGCGGCTTCTTCGATCCGCAGCTTCGGGATACCGTCCCCGATCGCCTGGGCCATTCCTCCGTGTTCGGCGACCTCTGCGATGTGGGCGCGGGCCCGCTGGGCCAGCCGATTGGTCAGCCATTCGACGTAGTACGAACCGCCCCAGGGGTCGATCGGCCGGGTGGTGCCGGACTCCTGCTGCAGCAGCAACTGGGTGTTGCGCGCAATACGGGCGGAGAAATCGGTGGGCAGGGCCAGGGCCTCGTCGAGTGCGTTGGTGTGCAGCGACTGCGTATGCCCCTGAGTGGCGGCCATCGCCTCGATGCAGGTGCGGGCCACGTTGTTGAAAACGTCCTGTGCGGTCAACGACCAGCCCGAGGTCTGCGAATGCGTGCGCAGGGAAAGCGATTTGGCGCTTCTGGCACCGAACTCACCGACCAGCTCGCTCCACAGCAGCCTTCCGGCACGCAATTTGGCCACCTCCATGAAGAAGTTCATGCCGATGCCCCAGAAGAACGACAGCCGTGGCGCGAACTTGTCGATGCCCAAGCCCGCGTCCAGACCCGCCTTGATGTACTCCACACCGTCGGCCAGGGTGTAGGCCAGCTCCAGGTCGGCGGTCGCGCCCGCCTCCTGGATGTGGTAGCCGGAGATCGATATCGAGTTGAACTTTCCCATCTTGGCGCTGGTGTAGCCGAAGATGTCGGAGATGATCCGCATCGACGGCTTGGGCGGATAGATATAGGTGTTGCGGACCATGAACTCTTTGAGGATGTCGTTCTGGATGGTCCCGGCCAGCTTCTCCGGCGGCACGCCCTGCTCCTCGGCAGCCACCACGTACAAGGCCAGTATCGGCAACACGGCGCCGTTCATCGTCATTGAGACCGACACCGCCGACAGGTCTATCCCGTCGAACAACTGACGCATGTCGAGAATGGAATCGATTGCCACACCGGCCATTCCGACGTCACCGGCGACCCGCGGGTGATCGGAGTCGTAACCGCGGTGGGTCGCCAGGTCGAAGGCCACCGACAGTCCCTTCTGCCCGGCGGACAGGTTGCGCCGGTAGAACGCGTTGGATTCGGCGGCGGTGGAGAACCCCGCGTACTGCCGGATGGTCCAGGGCTGGTTCACATACATCGTCGGGTACGGTCCGCGGATGAACGGTGGCTCGCCCGGAAAACTGTCGACGGGAAAGCCCTCCGCAGCGGCGGCGGCGCGGTCGGCCGCGATGTAGACGGGTTTTACGTCGATCCCCTCCGGTGTTGCCCAGACCAGCTCCTCGGGGGAATGGCCGTGCGCCTCGGCGGCGGCCGCGACCGCCTGAGTCACCGCTGCAGGCTGGTCGCCGCTGCGGGTCGAACGCTCGCGGTGCAGGGACTCGCCGTGCAGGGGAATGTCGGCGAAGCTTCCGACCACCGGGGATGCGCTCGCCGGAACCAGCCGGCTGGCGACGTCGTGCACTGTCATCATGCCCCCAATCGGGTGAGAAGGGTCGAAAGCGCTTCGACCGCATCGATTTTGGCGGTGAGATACCCATCGGGCCGGTTCTGCGCTCCGGTGGCCGCCTGCTCCGGCCCGGCCAGGTAAACCCATTCGACGCCGGCCCCCCGGGCGGCCGCGACGACATCTGAGACCTCGGCTGCGTACCGAACGTCGGTACCACAGATCACCGCGGCTTGGCTGGCGGCCGGCGAAGCCGTGAACGCCGACACGGCGGCCGCGACACCTGCGGCGTCCAACCCGCCCGGATTGACGGCCTCGATCCCGCCGGAGGCCAACAGATTCGTCATGAATGTGGCGCGAACGTTGTGTTCGGCCAGCGGGCCCAGCGGCAGCAGCAGCACGCGCGGCCGGACGCCGCTGTCGCCCAGATAGCCGTCCGAACGGCCACGCAGCGCCTCGAATCTTGCTGCGTAGCGCATCACACCGGACAGCCAACCGCCCTGCGCTACAAGCGGTTCCGACAAGTCCGGAAATTCGTTGACCCCGGTGACGGCGGTCCTGCGGTGCGCGATGTCGGCCAGGCGCCGCTCGCCAACCTCCGCGACGCGCCCGTCGATGAAGTCGGTCGCCGCGGTGAAACCGCCCTGCGCCTCGATGGACTGGAAGCCCGCCCACGCGGTTGCGGCCAGCTCCTCGGTGAGATCGTCGACGAACCACGAGCCGGCGGCCGGATCCAGAACCCGGCCGAGGTGGGATTCCTCGAGCAGCAGCAGCTGCGTGTTCCGCGCGATCCGGCGCGCGAAACCCGGCGCGACACCGGGGGCACCGCCGGGAATCGCCGCATCGAACGGATGGACCAACATCGTGTCGGCACCGCCGACCCCCGCCCCGAACGCCGCCAGCGTGCATCGCAGCATGTTCACCCACGGGTCGCGCTGCGTCATCATCGGCAGCGAGCTGACCGCGTGCACCGTGGCGCCACCGGCATCCGGAGCTCCCAGCACCTCGGCCACCCGCGCCCACAGCCGCCGCGCCGCGCGCATTTTCGCGATCGTCATGAATTGGTCGTCGTCGGCGGCGAGCCGGAAACTGATCTGCTTGATCGCAGCGGCCGGGTCCAGGCCGCCGGCGATGAGCGCCCGCAGGTAATCGACGCCGGCCGCTACGGCGGCCGCCAGCTCCCACGACGCACTGGCACCCCGGTTGTGCAGGGCGGGGCCGTCCACGGTGATCGAGCGAACCGCGCCGCCATGGTCCACCAGCCGCGCTGCGACACCGACCACATCGGCGACGGAAGGAGCCGATCGCCCGCTGAGCAGGGCGGTCAGCGGGTCGGCACCCAGGTCGATCGACAACGCGGCCCGCTTGTCCGCCGGGAGTTCGTCGACAAGTCCCAGAACAGCGTCGGCAGCGGCCACGTAGTCGGCCCCGCCCTGCAGCACGATCGGCACCAACTCGAGGAAAACACCCTCGAGCCAGCGCGCGAGGCCGGCCACCGGCGCGCCGCCGTCACCGACCCGCAGCACCAGTCCGCTGACACCGTCGGAGAGCGCCCCCAGCACCTCGGCGTTACCGTCGGCAACGTCTTGTCCCGGCCCGCCGAAGGCCTCCATGACACGCCAGCCCGACAGCACGTCGCGGGTTGCATCCCCGCCCCGGGTGAACGGCCATTGGCCGGGCAGGGCCGTTTCGGGCTGCGCGTCGAGCGCGGTGTAGAGCGCGCGGATGGCGAAGCCCTCGTAGGTCGGCGTATCGAGCAGACGTTCGGGGTCTGCCGGCAGCTCCCGCACGCGGCCCTTGGCCAGCACGCCGGCAACCGCCTCACGCCAGCGGGCGCACCGCAGCTCCAGGTCGGTCCGAGCATCGTCGCACGGCGAGGCTATCGAGGTATCTATCGAGGTATCTGGGGACACCGGCTACTCCTGTAATCGCGGCCGAGTGGCGCCGACCGCGCGCCCCGGCACTCGCCCACCAGGCTAAATGATCGTCGTCCACGGTATCGCGCCCGTCGGCGACCTGGGGTCAAACATCTGCCGCCGGGGCCACGACGCGTTCGCAAGTTGCCCGTACGCTGGGAGATCGTGGCCGGACCGATTACCCGCACCCTGCGCAATGTTTCGAACGGGGTGACCGCTACCGCACGCCAGCTGCCCCGACGGCGCGTCCTCATCCTGGCCGCCACGGTTGTGATTCTCGTCGCAGTTGCCCTGCTTGTCCCGTTGCCGACCGCCGTTGAGCTGCGCGACTGGTCGCGGTCGCTCGGCCCGTGGTTTCCCCTTGCGTTCCTGGCCGCCCACACTGCCGTCACCGTTTTCCCGTTCCCACGCACGGCGTTCACCCTGGCGGCCGGCCTGTTGTTCGGAATCGGCTACGGCGTATTGATCGCCGTCACCGCCAGCACCCTGAGCGCGCTGGTCGCGCTGTTTCTGATCCGCGCCGTGGGCTGGCAACTGTCCCGACTCGTCAGCCACCCGGCCATCGAAACGGTGGACTCCCGGCTGCGCCAGCGCGGCTGGCTCGCGGTACTGTCACTGCGGCTGATACCAGCGGTTCCGTTCGCCGCGATCAACTATGCGGCCGGCGCATCGGCGGTCCGAGCGGTCCCCTACACGCTGGCGACCATCGTGGGTTTGCTGCCGGGCACAGCGGCAGTGGTGATCCTCGGCGAGGCGTTCACCGGCAACGTCAGCCCGATGCTGGCTCTGGTTTCGGTTTGCACCGGTGCGGCCGGCGTGGCCGGGCTGGCTTACGAGATCCGCAAGCACCGTCGCGAGCATGCGAAACCACGTGAACCCAGCGAAGCGCTCAGCGTGTGAGAACCGGCTACCGTTGCGCGCAACGACCGCGAGGACGAAGTGGACCGTGAGGGTGAAGGCGGTCAGCCGGCCGGCGGATAAACCCGCGCACTGGACACCTCGAGGGGCGGAACGGTGATCGCCGGCATCGACGATTCGCGCGCCTCGGCTTCGGCCTCGGCCACCGCAGCGGCGACGGCGGGGTCGGCGGCCGTGGTGAACCAGTGCGCAACCTCGTCGGAGTCATCGGTATCGGCCGGGACGGCTTCAACCGGGGAGGGTGTGTAGCGGTACACGCCGTCCTCACCAGGGGCGCCCAGCAGCTTGGTGAAGCCCATGCAGCGCAGCGCCGAAGTCGCTGGGCACCACCCACACCTTGTTGGCCTCCCCCTGCGCCATCTTCGGCAGGGTCTGCAGGTACTGGTAGGCCAGCAGCTCCGGCGTGGGCCGGCCCGCCTTGATGGCCGCGAATGTCTTCTCGATGGCCTTCGCCTGCCCCTGTGCCTGCAGGTACTGTGCGGCCCGCTCGCCTTGAGCCCGCAGGATTCTCGATTGCCGGTCGGCCTCCGCCTCGAGTATCGCGGCCTGTTTGGCGCCCTCGGCGGTCAGGATCCGCGATTGCTTCTGGCCCTCGGCCTCTTTGATCGACGATTCACGCACACCTTCGGCGGTCAGGATCATCGCCCGCTTCTCGCGGTCGGCCTTCATCTGCTTTTCCATCGACTCCTGGATCGACGGCGGCGGGTCGATCGCTTTGAGCTCCACCCTGGCGACCCGAAGGCCCCATTTGCCGGTGGCCTCGTCGAGTACGCCGCGAAGCTGTCCGTTGATCTGGTCGCGGGAGGTCAGCGTCTGCTCGAGTGTCATCCCGCCGACGACGTTGCGCAGTGTGGTGGTCGTCAGCTGTTCGACGCCGACGATGTAGTTGCTGATCGCGTAGACCGCGCCCTGCGGGTTGGTGACCTGGAAGTACACGACGGTGTCGATGTGCAGAGTGAGGTTGTCCTCGGTGATGACCGGCTGCGGGGCGAAGGAGACCACCCGTTCGCGCAGGTCCACCCGGGCCCGGATGCGGTCGATGAACGGCACCAGCAGGGTGAGCTGACCGCTCGCGGTACGGCTGTAGCGGCCGAGTCGCTCGATCACCGCCGCCTCGGCCTGCGGGATCAGGGCAACCGACTTCGCCACGATGATGATCGCCAGGATCACCAGCACGGACAACAACACCAGGCCCGCGATAGCTCCACCATCCATGTCCAGTCCCTTCTAGGCATTCTTCCAGACGACCGCCGTCGCACCGTCGATTCGCATTACCGTCACCCGTTCGCCGGGTTGGTAGACGTCGTCTTCGTTGAGCGGCCGGGCCGTCCAGACCTCACCGTTCAGTTTGACCTGCCCCTCGTGCATGCCCACCCGGTCCAGGACCAGCGCGTGCGCGCCCTCGAGGGCCGCGATGCCGGTGTCGCCGGGTGCGCCAGCCAGCAGCCGGCGCCGCAGCGCCGGGCGAACGCCGACCAGCAGCAGCACCGACACCACCAGGAAGACGACGCCGTCGACCCAGAGCGGGAAATCGAACAGCCAACTGTTGGCCGCGGCGGCAAGCGCGCCGCCCCCGAGCATCAGCAAGAACATGTCACCCGTGAGCGCTTCGGCTCCGGCCAACCCGAGAGCCACGACAAGCCAGATCAGCGCCGTAGGCATGTGGTCAGGATATCCTGCGCGGATGCGTCGGCGGGGCACGCCGACCGGCCCGGCTGCCACTACACTGGGCACATGTGGTGCCCCAGTGCGTCCCTGGCGGTGTGGGCCAATGCGTGGCTCGCCGGCAGGGCCGCGCCCGACGACGTTTTGGACGCGTTGTCTCAATGGGCGTCAAGACATTCGGTGACCGCGTACGACGCGCCTGCGGCCAGGTGCACGGGGCTGCCCTGGCCAGATCTCAACGGGACCGGTGCGGTGTCGCTGTTGCAGGCGCTGCGCGCCGCGGCAGGCCGGTTCACCGCAAGCGAACCTCCCTTCGCCGTTGCCCTCCCGGTGCCGGGCGACGTCCGTGGGCTGCCCGCGGGAACCGGTTTCGCCCGTGATGCCGTCGCCACCCGTGAGGCCGTCGTCGTTACCGCCGCGGGCGGAACGCCGATCGGCCTGGTGCCCGACTTCGAATACGAGGAATTCGGCGTCGACAACCCCGCCGAACCGGAGCTCGACGAGTGTGCCGACCCCTGCGCGTTGTCATGGACGGTGTACTCGCTGCCCGCCGCACCCGTGGCCGAACACCTCGACCTCGGCGAGGCCGAACACGCGTTGCGATCGGCGGTGCGCTCGGCGGCGGAGGCGCTGAGCCGCCTGCGGGCCGGCAGGGCCGGCCTGGATATCGACGATCCGAGAAGGCTCATCGAACAGCGGCTGGAATTCGCACGCGCGCACCGGGCACCCGATCACGCCACGCATCGCGCGATCCGCGTGCTGGAGAACGCCTCCCATGTCGACGCGATCATCACCGTGAGTGCCGGACTGATGCCGATCGTCACGCAGTCGTCGTCCGAGGCCCAGACCGCCGGCGACGCATTGCGTCCGCTTGCCGGGGTGGTCCGGTCGGCCCGCCTGGCCGCCGTCAGCACGATCATGCGCTCGGCGTGGGCCGGCTAGCCGCTAGCGGCCGCACACCACGCTGATGACCGGCAGGGCCGTCCGTCGGTGCTGAACCCGCACCCGGGGGCGGGGCCGGCGCCGGCCACCCGCTCCGGCACAGTTCCGTTGCGGAGCTCGTCGACGAGGTCAACGGCCAGCCGCGCGAACCGACGGTCGGAGTTCGGTGTCGCCGCGCGCGCGAACGCCATCCCGGCGGCCTCGGCCGCCAACCGAAGTTCGTAGTCGAGATCCCAAACGACTTCGATGTGGTCGGCGACGAATCCGACGGGGCATACGATGACGGCCGGAATCCCCCGGTCCGCGAGGCCGGCAACGTGATCGGATACGTCCGGCTGCAGCCAGGGTATTTGCGGTGGCCCGGAGCGCGACTGCCAGACCTGGTCGTAGTCGGCGCAGCCGGCGGCGGTGGCGACCAGTCGCGCGGCGTGGTCCACCTGCCGGCTGTACAGCCCGGGACCGTAACGCTGGTCGGTGGCCAGCGGGATGGAGTGCGCGGTGAGCACCAGCCGCGCGTCGCCACAAACCCGGGCGGGCAGTGTCGCCCGGGCAGCGGCTATCCCGTCGGCGAACATCTCGATCAGCAATGGATGATCGAAGTACTGGCGCAGCTTGACGAGGTGCGGCGCGTCGGGTCCGGCCGCGTCGCGCGCCCGTGCGATGTCCTCGACGTATTGCGCGCAGCTGGAGTAGCCGCCCCACGCCGACGTCGTGAAGACCGCGGCACGTCGAACCCCGTCGTCGCGCATCGCCGCAACGGCGTCTTCGACATAGGGCTGCCAGTTGCGGTTGCCGAAGTACACGGGCATGTCCAGCCGCCGCTCCGACAGTTCGGCACGTATCTGCTCGGCGAGTGCGCGGTTGATGCCGTTGATCGGGGAAACGCCGCCGAAGTGCAGGTAGTGCTCGGCTACACCGTCGAGACGCTCCGGGGGGATGTTGCGTCCCCGCGTGACCTTCTCCAGGAACGGCCGAACATGCTCGGGCGCCTCGGGTCCGCCGAACGACAACAGCAGGAGGGCATCAAAGTCCACGGCACTGCACGCTGCCCATGACCGCAGTTGCGTGGGTCGCCACCGCGGCTGCATGGCGCATCAAAGCAACTGCGTGTGCGCGCCGCCGTCGGCGTAGACGACGGTACCGGTGGTGGCGGGCAGCCAGTCGGACAGCAGTGCGCACACCGTCTTGGCGACCGGTGTCGGATCCTTCATGTTCCAGCCCATCGGGGCACGCTGATCCCAGCCCTCTTCAAGGAGCTGCATCTGCGCGCCGGCTTCGTCGCCGAGCGCGCCGCCCACGATCGCGCTCATCGCCAGAGTGCGGATCGGCCCTGCCGCAACGAGATTCGAGCGGACGCCGACCTTACCCGCTTCGCGGGCGACGAACCGGTTGACCGACTCCAGCGCACTCTTTGCCACCGTCATCCAGTTGTAGGCGGGCATCGCGCGGGTCGGGTCGAAATCCATGCCGACGATGCCGCCGCCGGGGTTCATGATCGGCAGCAGCGCCTTGGCCAGCGATGCGTAGGAGTAGGCCGAGATGTGGATGCCCTTGGCGACGTCTTCATACGGTGCGTCGAAGAAAGGGTTGATACCCATCCCGGTCTGCGGCATGAACCCGATCGAGTGCACCACCCCGTCGAGCTTGTTGTCCTCGCCGATCACCTCGGTCACCCGGTCGGCCAAGGTATCCAGGTGCTTGTCGTTTTGCACATCGAGTTCGAGCAGCGGCGCCGGATACGGCAACCGGTCGGCGATTCGCTGGATCAATCGCATCCGGTCGAAGCCGGTGAGCACCAACTGAGCGCCGGCCTCCTGCGCCACCCGGGCGATGTGGAACGCGATCGACGAGTCGGTGATGATCCCCGTGACGAGGATGCGCTTACCCTCGAGAATCCCTGCCATGACTGTGTCTTCTCCTCTAGCTCGGTTCCTCTGGCCTGTGTCTTCCTAGTGGCCCATGCCCATGCCGCCGTCGACCGGGATCACGGCACCGGAAATGTAACTGGCGTCCTCGGAGGCCAGGAAGCTGACCACCCCGGCGACCTCATCGGCGGTGCCGACCCGCTTCGCCGGTATGAACTCCAGTGCGCCTTGTTGAATCCGCTCATCGAGCGCACGGGTCATGTCGGTATCGATGTAGCCCGGAGCCACCACATTTGCGGTCACTCCGGCCTTCGACAACTCCCGCGCGATCGAGCGGGCCATGCCGATCACACCGGCCTTGGAGGCTGCATAATTCGCCTGATTGCCGATGCCCCAGGTCCCCGACACCGAACCGATGAAGATCATCCGGCCGAACCGCTTGCGCTGCATGCTGCGCGAGGCGCGCTGAGCCACCCGAAATGCCCCGGTGAGGTTCGCGTCGATGACCTTCTCGAACTTCTCCTCGGTCATCCGCATCAGGAACGCGTCCGCGGCCAGGCCGGCGTTGGACACCAGCACCTCGACTGGACCCTGATGTTCCTCGACGGCCTTGAAGGCGCGATCGACGGCGTCGTTGTCGGTGACGTCGCACTCGACGGCGAACAGCCCATCGGGCGCCCCGGACCCGCGGTGGGTGACGGCCACCTTGTGCCCGTCGGCGACCAGCCGCCGCGCGATCGCCAGACCGATGCCGCGGTTTCCGCCGGTCACCAGGACCGAGCGGGAAACGAACCGTGGCCGCCCGCCGACGAGCGGCGCGGCGGCGTCGATGGCGCCGGAATCGGTCTTGGTATCCGTCATGCCCGTCAACTTAGTGCCTGACCTCGCCCGCTCCGAATTGGCTCTCACCACCGCGCGCCGAGATCGAAGTCATATCGACATCATGTTGCCTGCGTCCCATCCTTCTCCTGCATAGCGTCGATTTCGGCGGATGGCCGCGATGAGGCCGCCCGGACCGACTCAGCCCGGCAGCCGCCGGTTGATCAGCAACCCGGCCAGTGCGGCCAACGCCAGCAGCAGCGAACCCAACCGCAACCAGCCGGTACTGGCGTCGCCCTTGATGGTCTCGTAGCCGATCTGCTGCTGCAGGTCGGCGAATACCCGGTTGAGCTCTTCGAGATTGGACGCGCTGAACGAGTTGCCACCGGACAAGTCGGCGACTTTCTTGAGCGTCTCGTCGTCGACGGGCACCGGCTGGCGCTGATCGTTGATCTCGACATAGCCGTACGGGGTGCCGAAAGAAATGGTCGAGATCGGCACGCCCTGGTCCTTGGCGGTACGCGCCGCGGTGAACGCACCCTTGGGGTTGTCCGGGTTGGACGGCACGGTTTCCTTGCCGTCGGAGAACAGCACGATGCGGGCCGGCGGCGGCTCGTCTCCGCCGCCGATGACGGCGCCCACCGTCGCGATCGCCTGCAGCGCGGTGAATATTCCTTCCCCGGTGGCAGTGCGGTCGGCCAGTTGCAGCTTGTCGATCGCATTCTTGGTCGTATCCCGGTTGGTGGTGGGCGACACCAGCACGGTTGCGGTTCCGGCGTAGGAGATCAGTCCCAGGTTGATGCCGGCCGTGAGTTCGCCGGCGAACTTTTTGGCAGCTTGCTGGGCGGCGGCTAGCCGGCTGGGTTCGACGTCGGTGGCCCGCATCGACTGTGAGACGTCGACCACCAGCATCACCACCGCGCGGTTGCGGGGGATGCGCACGTCGTGCGTGGGTCCGGCCATGGCGATGGTCAGCAGTGTCAGCGACGCGATCAGCAGGATCGCCGGCAGATGACGCCAGCGTGTCGGCCGATCCGGCGCAACGCTTTCCAGCAGCTCCATGTTGGCAAACCGGAGCATGCGCTTCTGCCGGGCCAGCTGCACCGCGATGTAGAACCCGATCAGCCCCAGAATCGCCAGGATGAACAGCAGGAACCACGGGTGTGCGAAGCCGTGCAGCGACATCGGCCCGAGCAATGGCAGCGTCATGGGAGCTCTGCGGTGTCCGTTCGAATCGTCGTGTCCATAGTGCTGCGCTATTGCCGTCCGGCCAGCGCGCCACGTCGGCGGGATGCGACGAACCGAACAATGTCGGCGATCCAGTCGCGGTCTGTGCGCAGCGTCAGCAGCGGTGCCCCGCAGCGGCGCAGCGTGCGCGCGACCTCCTCGCGGTGTGCCGCGGCTGCCTTCTCGAAGTCCTGGCGCAGTTGCGCGTCGATGGTGAACTCACGAGTGACACCGGATTCGGTGTCCTGCAGGATCACCTCGCCGACCTCGGGAAGTTCTATATCCCGCGGGTCTAGCACCTCGACGCCGAGCACCTCGTGCCGGGCGGCTATCGCGCGCAGCGGCCGCATCCAGTTGATCGGGCCGAGGTAGTCGCTGATGACGACGGCCATACCGCGCCGGCGCTCAGGCCGGCGAAGTGCGTCGATGGCGGTCGCGAGGTTGCCGCGCACACCGAGCGGTGCCCGCGGCGTGGTGGCGATCGTGCGCAGCAGGGTCTGTTCGTGCTGGCGGCCAGACAGAGCCGGCACCCGCACGATCTCCGCGCCGTTGGCTATCACCGCCCCCAGGCGGTTTCCGCCCCCGCTGTTGAGAAACGTGATCGCCGCGGACGCCGCGACCGCCAGGTCGCGTTTCTCACAGCCGGTCGTACCGAAGTCCAGGCTGGCCGACAGGTCCACGACCAGCCACGTCTCCAGCTCGCGATCTGCGATCATCTGACGCACGTGTGGCGTGGCGGTGCGCGCGGTCACCGACCAGTCCATCCTGCGGACGTCGTCGCCGGGCTGGTAGATCCGCGACTCCCCGGGTTCGGATCCCGGACCCGGGATCAAGCCCAGGTGATCGCCGTGCAGTACGCCGTCCAGCTTGCGTTTGACGGTGAGTTCGAGCGTGCGCAGCGCCGCCGACAGCTTCGGATCGCCGATCTCGCCGCGTGCGAACGACGGCGGATGCAGCGTATGCGGGTCGCTCAACGGCCGCCGGCCGCCACCGACTGGGCGGCCGCGGCGGCCGAAACCTGTGCCATCACCGGAGGTACCGAATGACCTTGTTGCGGAACGGCGTTGACCTGCGGCAGGGCGACGGTCTGCAGCACCCGGTTGATCACCGTCTCCGGCGAGATGTCGTCGGCGAGCGCGTCGTAGGTGAGCACCAGGCGGTGGCGCAGCACATCGGGGATGACCTCGATGACGTCTTGAGGAATCACGTAGTCGCGCCCTCGTACCAGCGCCAGCGCCCGAGCCGCGGCGATCACGCCGAGCGAGGCGCGCGGGGACGCGCCGAAGGCGATCCAGGACTTCACGTCGGGCATGCCGAACTGGTCGGGCCGGCGGGTCGCGGTGACGACGCGCACGACGTAGTCGACCAGTGCGTGGTGCACGAAGCTGTTGGCGGCCAACTCCTGCAGCCGCAGCAGGTCGCCGGGGTTGAGCACCTGCTTGGGCGTGGGCGGGGTGATCCCCATCCGGTAGATGATCTCGCGTTCTTCCTCCGGCGTCGGGTAGTCGACGTTGATCTTGAACAGGAACCGGTCGCGCTGGGCCTCCGGCAGCGGATAGACGCCCTCGTTCTCGATCGGGTTCTGCGTCGCCATCACGAGGAACGGCTTGGGCAGTTCGTAGGTTCTGCCGCCGATGGAGATTTTTCGCTCGGCCATGACCTCCAGCAGCGCCGACTGGACTTTCGCCGGGGCGCGGTTGATCTCGTCGGCGAGCAGGAAGTTGACCACCACCGGGCCGAGTTCGGTGTCGAACTCCTCGCGGCTCTGCCGGTAGATGCGGGTGCCGATGATGTCGGTCGGCACCAGGTCGGGCGTGAACTGGATGCGCGCGAAACTGCCGCCGACCACCTTGGCGAACGTCTCGACAGCCAGTGTCTTGGCGACCCCGGGCACACCTTCGAGCAGAACGTGGCCCTTGGCCAGCAGACCCACCAGGATGCGTTCCACCAACTGGTCCTGGCCGACGATGATCCGCTTTACCTCGAAGATCGCGCGTTCGAGGGTGTGCACCTCGGCGGCCAGCCCGTTGGGCGCCCCAACCCCGGCGGCGGTGGCGGGCACCGAACTCACCGTTGGGGCCGCATGCGCGCCCGATGTGTAGTTGGACGACCCGCTTGGTGACGTCATCGACAGATCCTCCGGCTTTCCACGCGCTTCCACGCGATCAGACAAAGACACCTCTGCCGAGGTGCCGCTTCAACTATTCCAGGCGGTACGCGATCCGTCGACGCGCCCCCGCGCAGCGGGGCCCGAATCAGGCGCCGCGGGTCAGGTCTCGATGATCCTCGTCAGATGCGGTGAGATGCCTGCGGTCCGCACCGGGCTTATCGTCACCCGGCCGGCGCTGCCCGAGGCCTCCAGCATTTTTCCGTTGCCGAGGTAGATCGCGACGTGCTGACTGCCGCCCGGGCCGTAGAAGATGAGATCGCCGCGGCGGGCCTGTGAATGCGGTATAGCCCGGCCGGCGCCGTACTGGTCGCCCGAATACTTCGGGATCTGGACACCTACGCCAGCGAAAGCGAACCGGGTCAGACCGGAGCAGTCGAAACCAATCTTGCCCGCGTCGTTGTCCACGCCTTCGCTGGGACCGGTCAGCGAGCCGCCACCCCACGAGTACGGGACACCCATCTGAGAACCCGCCCGGCGGATCACGTACTCGACGGCCTGCGGTCCCCGCACCCGTGCACCGGGTGCGGCATCGGGGCTGACCAGGCCGAGGCTGACCAGGAACTGGTGTCCCAGATTCTGGGTGGTCTGCAGGGCGATCTGGCTGACCTGGAAGGACGCATTGGCGATCGCCATCGCATCGCCCGGCGCACCCGAACTGGGCCGCATGGGCAGCGTCGGATCCCACTCGCCCGGGTCTGCGGCGGCGGGGACGGCCAGACCGACCGTCACCGCCAGCAGCACTGCGGCGGCCAAGGGGTTAAGCCAATGAGACAGCTTGCGACGCATTGAATCCGGCCCGTTTCCGTTCAGTATTCGACATAGCGGACCACGTACGGCGTCATGCCGCTGGTGCGCACCGGCGAGATTTTAACCACCGACCCGGTGTAGGGCGCCTCGACCATCTGGCCATTGCCCAGGTAGAGCGTGACGTGTTGGCTGCCGTTGGGCCCGTAGAAGATGACGTCACCCCGCCGCATCTGCGCCGACGGAATCTTTCGGCCCATGTTGTATTGCGAGCCCGAATAATGCGGCAGTTTGATGCCTACGCCGGCGAATGCGTACAGAATCAGACCCGAGCAGTCCAACCCGACCGTGCCCGCACCGGAGTCGATGCCGCGGCTGGGTCCTGCGGCGTTGCCGCCGCCCCACGAGTACGGAACACCCCGTTGCGACAGCGCTCGGTTGATCACGTACTCCGATGCCTGGCTTCCGTAGACGCGCGGGATGCCGCCGTCGTTGGTGTAGCCCGTCGGGGTGGGCAGGATTCCCAGTTTCTGCAAGAACTTGCGCCCCAAGTCGGCAGTCGTCTGCGCAGAGGAGGAACCGATCTGCAGAACCGCGTTGATGATCTGGATCGGATCGCCGGACACGAACGCGCTCGGGATCATCGGCAGGGTGGTGTCCCACTCACTGACGTCACCGAAGGGCGGCGCACCAGCGGCCGCGCCCGGCTTTCGGTCCCAGTCGGCCGGCGGTGGTCCCGCCGGGGCGGGCCCGGACGGTCCGGATGCGGAGACCTGCGGCCCAGCAGGAGCGGCAGCTGACGCACCGACGGGCATGCCGGCCGATCCCGGGGACGCCGCCTGCCGGGCCGCGGCGAGCTTCGCCTTGGCCTGATCGCGCTGCGCGGCCAACTGGTTGATCTGCACGTGCTGGTCGGCGAAGGTCTGCTGGGCCGCTTTCAGCTCAGCGACGGCGTTGTCCTGGCTGGCCTGCGCGTCCAGGGTGGCCTGGTCGGCTTTCTTCTTGGCCAGGCGGGCGATCGACTCACGGTTGACCTCCTCGGTCTGTGCGCGCATCAGGTCTGACATCGTGTTGCCCACACCGATCACCAGCATCTGTCCCGCGGTCGCCGACGCGATGATCTCGTCGGGCGATGTGGCGGTGATGAGCGACCCTGCGGGGCCGTTTACATAGGTGCCCGCGGCGAACGTGTCGAACTTGCGCTGCGCGTCGGTGATCGCGGCGCCGGCGTCGACGACGGACTTCTGACTCGCCTCCACCTGCTGCTGCGCGGCGGCCGCATTGTCCCGGGCGCTCTGGACGTCGAGGATGGCCTTGTTGACGCTTTCCTGCTGGGTCTGCACCGCGGCGCCGACGTCCTGCAGCTGCTGGTTGGCCTCGGCGACCTCGGCGATCAACTTGGCCAGGCCGTCGGGACCCGGGTCAGGTGCGGCATCGGCCAGCCCCGGTGTGCTCAACAGCAAGGCGAGCGTCAGTAGCGGAGATGCGCCCCGAGCAGGCAGCAGGGGTCTCATTCGACTCACGTCTCCTCCATGGGTCAACTCGACTGGGCGCCCCCACCCAGGAGTCACAGGAGACGCACCGATCACATTAGATATCTACTGCACCGTACGTCACAATTGTCCCTAGTGAAACTCTTCCCACAAATTACAGTATTGTAATTCGCGGGAAGACAAATTAATGAGAGTTCTTACAATTTGCCAGTCCCTCAGCCGCGGCGTAACTCATCTGCTGTCGAAGTGCCGTCGTTTGTCAGCATGCGTTTGCTGCGAACCTGCAGAAGTCGGGTGATTACTGCGACCAGCAATACCGCGGTGGTGAGCCCGATTGTCAGTCCGGTCCACGGGAAAAGGGGCGTGTGCAACTGGCTGACGAAATTCTGGGCCGACTGCACCGGATTGCCCGTTTTGGCCACGTCTTCGCCGGCCTCCAGGGTCACCCGATCGACGGTGTCGCTGTAGGTTCCGGCGAACAGTGGGCTCATGACCAGAACCGTCGACCCCGGATGGGCGTGCCCGACCACCGCGGCGATGTCACGCAACGGGGTGTGGATCGGCGGATTCACGTCGACGACCACGATCTTGAGATTCACGCCATCTTTGTGGGCATCGGCGACTACCTGCCGCAGACCGGGCAGATCGGCGGGACGAGCGCTCACCCCGCCCTGGGCGACCTGCGCCTCGACGGCCTCGACGTCGATGTCAGGGGGAACCCAGACCGGGAACACAGGGAGTGCGGGAATGACATGAGGCCCGGCCATGACGATTCACGGTACGCGACGCCCTCCTACTCCGGTGGCAGCACGCGCCCGAGAGGAGAAGACTTGCGACAGAGCCCAAGGTTATACAGGACAACCGTACTGTTAGAATGATCGAGGATCGCCGACACAGCCCGTCTGCGATGACAGCTAAACGCCGGGAGTTGATGTGACCAGCATGAATTCGTTCGGAGCGCGTGACACGCTCGACGTCGAAGGCGAGAGCTACGAGATCTACCGCCTCGACGCGGTCCCGGGCACCGAGAAACTTCCGTACAGCCTCAAGGTCCTCGCCGAGAACCTGCTGCGCACGGAGGATGGCGCCAACATCACCAAGGACCACATCGAAGCCATCGCCAACTGGGATTCCTCAGCCGAGCCCAGCATCGAGATTCAATTCACGCCCGCCCGCGTCATCATGCAGGACTTCACCGGCGTGCCATGTATCGTCGACCTGGCCACGATGCGCGAAGCCGTGGCGGAACTCGGCGGCGATCCCGACAAGGTGAATCCGCTGGCGCCCGCCGAATTGGTGATCGACCACTCGGTCATCATCGACGTGTTCGGCAGCGCCGATGCGTTCGAACGCAACGTCGACATCGAGTACGGCCGCAACGCCGAGCGGTACCAATTCCTGCGCTGGGGCCAGGGCGCCTTCGACGACTTCAAGGTGGTCCCGCCCGGCACAGGGATCGTGCACCAGGTCAACATCGAGTACCTTGCGCGCACCATCATGGTGCGCGAGACCGATGGAAAGAACGTGGCCTACCCCGACACCTGCGTGGGCACCGACAGCCACACGACCATGGTGAACGGCCTTGGTGTGCTGGGGTGGGGCGTGGGCGGTATAGAAGCCGAGGCGGCGATGCTGGGCCAGTCGGTGTCGATGCTGATACCGAGGGTGGTCGGATTCAAGCTGACCGGCGAGATCAAACCCGGCGTGACCGCGACCGACATCGTCCTGACCGTCACCGACATGCTGCGCAGGCACGGCGTGGTCGGCAAGTTCGTCGAGTTCTACGGCAAAGGCGTGGCCGAGGTGCCACTGGCCAACCGCGCCACGTTGGGCAACATGAGCCCCGAATTCGGTTCCACCGCAGCGATCTTCCCGATCGACGAGGTCACCGTTGACTACCTTAGGCTGACCGGCCGAAGCGAGGAGCAGCTCGCCCTGGTCGCGGCCTACGCCAAGGCGCAGGGTATGTGGCACGACCCCGACCACGAGCCGGCCTACTCCGAATACCTGGAACTGGACCTCGGCTCGTGGTGCCGTCGATCGCGGGCCCGAAGCGCCCTCAGGACCGCATCGAACTGGCCGACGCGAAGACGGCCTTCCGCAAGGACATTCACAACTACGTCGAGCAGAACCATCCGGCGCCGGAGACCAAGCTCGACGAGGCTGTCGAGGAATCCTTCCCGGCCAGCGATGCGGTGTCGCTGTCGTTCGCCGACGACGACGCCGAACTGCCGTCGGCCGCCAACGGCTCCCACGGCCGGCCGAGCAAGCCGGTCAAGGTGTCCTCGTCCGATCGCGGCGAATTCGTGATCGACCACGGCGCGGTGGTGATCGCCGCGATCACATCCTGCACAAACACCTCCAACCCGTCGGTCATGCTGGGCGCGGCGCTATTGGCCCGCAATGCCGTCGAAAAGGGCCTGACCGCCAAGCCGTGGGTCAAGACCTCCATGGCGCCCGGCTCGCAAGTCGTCAGTGACTACTACGACAAGGCGCAGTTGTGGCCGTACCTGAAAAAGCTCGGCTTCTACCTGGTCGGCTACGGCTGCACGACCTGTATCGGCAACAGTGGCCCGCTGTCCGACGAGATTTCCAAAGCCATCAACGACAACGATCTGACGGTCACGGCCGTGCTCTCGGGAAACCGGAACTTCGAAGGCCGCATCTCCCCCGACGTGAAGATGAACTATCTCGCCTCGCCCCCGCTGGTGATCGCCTATGCGCTGGCCGGCACCATGGACTTCGACTTCGACACCGATGCGCTCGGCCAGGACGAGAAGGGCAACGACGTCTTCCTGAAGGACATCTGGCCGTCTCCGAAAGACATCTCCGACACCATCGCCACGGCGATCAACGAGGAGATGTTCACCGAGAACTACGCCGACGTTTTCAAGGGCGACGAGCGCTGGCAGAACCTGCCGACCCCGGACGGCAAGACGTTCGACTGGGACCCGAAGTCGACCTATGTGCGCAAACCCCCGTATTTCGACGGCATGCCGGCCGAGCCGCGACCGGTCTCGCGACATCACCGGCGCCAGGGTGCTCGCGCTGCTCGGCGATTCGGTGACGACCGACCACATCTCCCCCGCCGGCAACATCAAGCCCGGCACGCCGGCGGCGCAATATCTGGAGTCCAACGGCGTCGAGCGCAAGGACTACAACTCTTACGGGTCACGCCGCGGCAACCACGAGGTGATGATCCGCGGCACCTTCGCCAACATCCGGCTGCGCAATCAGCTGCTCGAGGACGTGTCCGGCGGGTACACCCGCGACTTCACCCAGGAAGGAGCCCCGCAGGCCTTCATCTACGACGCGGCGCAGAACTATGCGACCGCCGGGATTCCGCTGGTGGTGCTGGGCGGCAAGGAATACGGCTCGGGCTCGTCCCGCGACTGGGCGGCGAAGGGCACCAGCCTGCTGGGAGTCCGCGCGGTGATCACCGAATCGTTCGAACGCATCCACCGCTCCAACCTGATCGGCATGGGTGTCATCCCGCTGCAGTTCCCGGCCGGCGAGTCCGCGGCGTCGCTGAAGCTGGACGGCACCGAGGTATTCGATATCACCGGAATCGAAGCGCTCAACGACGGCAAGACTCCCAAGACGGTGAAGGTGACGGCGACCAAGTGCGATGGTTCCACGGTCGAGTTCGACGCCGTGGTCCGCATCGACACACCCGGTGAGGCCGACTACTACCGCAACGGCGGGATCCTGCAATTCGTGCTGCGCAACATGCTCAAATCCGGGTCATAGGGCGCGGCACCCCGTTATGCCCCGAGTCAGCGAGGACCATCTGGCGGCCCGCCGCCGCCAGATCCTCGACGGCGCCCGGCGCTGCTTCGCCGAGTACGGCTATGACAAAGCGACCGTGCGTCGACTGGAGCGAGCGGTCGGCCTGTCGCGCGGTGCGATCTTCCACCATTTCCGCGACAAGGATTCACTCTTCCTGGAGCTGGCCCACGAGGATGCCGAACGCATGGCCGACGTGGCGTCGCGCGAAGGCCTGATCCAGGTGATGCGCGACATGCTGGCGGCGCCGGACCAGTTCGACTGGCTGGCAACCCGGCTGGAGATCGCGCGAAAGCTGCGTAACGACCCGGCATTTCACCGGGGCTGGACGGACCGGTCTACGGAGCTCGCGGCCGCCACACAAGACCGGCTGCGCCGGCAGAAACAGGCCGGCCGATTGCGTGAGGACGTGCCCAGCGATGTACTCCAGGTCTATCTCGACCTGGTGCTCGACGGGTTGGTGGCCAGGCTGGCGGCTGGCGATTCACCCGAAAAACTTTGCGCTGTACTCGATCTCGTCGAAGACTCGGTGCGCCGCCCACTGCGGTAAGCGCATGCGCTCACCGCAGCCGGCCACGCCAGGCGTCGGCTTCCGGTGCATAACCGCTGTTGCCGAAGATACTCACGCCTTGTGGCGGCGGCCTATTGGCGCGCGCGGTGATTAGGCCCGCCACGGCTGCGCATCGTGGTTCCCGACTCGCGCAGCATGCTGTGCACCGACCCGTACGATCGGCCGGTCGACGCGACCAGGGTCCGGATACTGGCGCCGCCTTCGTACGCGTTGCGGAGATCTCTGAGCATTTGCTCCCGCGCTTTGTTGGGCATTCTCATCGACGGCTCCCAGCTTCGGATAACACCGGCACGTTCAGAGTAGGAGCCGGCCCGAGCGGTGTGATCAGAATTGTGAAATGTGCTGGGCGGGCGAGGATTCGGTCAGGCCAGCTCGATGAGGTCGCGATAGTCGTCGGACCAGAAGTCCTCAGTGCCGTCCGGAAGCAGCACCACCCGCTGGGGGGCGAGCGCCTCGGCGGCACCGGGGTCATGGGTCACCAGCACCACCGCACCCCGATAGCTGCGCAGCGCGTCGAGCACCTGCTCACGCGACGCCGGGTCGAGGTTGTTCGTCGGCTCGTCGAGCAGCAGCACGTTTGCCGTGGAAGCGACCAGTCCCGCCAGCGCCAATCGCGTCTTCTCGCCGCCGGACAGTGTGCCCGCGGGTTGTTCGAGCTGCGCACCGCTGAACATGAAGGCGCCCAGCAAACCCCGAAGCTCCTGCTCACCGGTGTCGGGTGCGGCGTGGCGGATGTTCTCCCACACCGTCGCGGCGTTGTCGAGCGTGTCGTGCTCCTGGGCAAAGTAGCCCACCTTGCAGCCGTGGCCGGGCTCGAGCCGGCCGGAATCGGGTGTCTCGACACCTGCCAGCAGCCGCAGCATGGTGGTCTTGCCCGCACCGTTGAGACCGAGCACGACCACTCGTGAACCTCGGTCGATGGACAGCTCGACGCCGCTGAACACCTCCAGGGAGCCGTAGTTCTTGGAGAGCCCGGTGGCGGTCAGCGGCACACGGCCGCACGCCGCGGGCGTGGGGAACTTGATCCGGGCCACCTTGTCGGCGACGCGTGCCTCATCGAGGGCGGCCATCATCCGGTCGGCCCGGCGCAACATATTCTGCGCTGCAACGGCTTTGGTGGCCTTGGCGCCCATCTTGGCGGCCTGGGTGCGCAGCGCGGCAGCCTTGCGCTCGGCGTTGGCACGTTCCCGCCGGCGGCGCTGCTCGTCGGTGGCTCGTGCGTCGAGATACTTCTGCCAGCCCATGTTGTACACATCGACCTCGCCGCGGACCGCGTCGAGGAACCACACCCGGTTGACGACGTCGGCGAGCAGGTCCACGTTGTGGCTGATGACGATCAGCCCGCCGGGGTGCGTGCGCAGAAACTCCCGAAGCCAGCCGATTGAGTCGGCGTCGAGGTGGTTGGTGGGTTCGTCCAGCAGCAGCGTGGTGGCCGACCCGGAGCCGGTGTCGGATGCCGCGAACAGGATGCGCGACAGCTCGACCCGGCGGCGCTGCCCACCCGAAAGCGTGCGCAGCGGCTGCGTCAGCACCCTTTCGGACAGACCGAGACTCCTGCAGATCCGGCCGGCCTCGCTTTCGCCGGCGTATCCGCCCAGGGCGGAGAACCTCTCCTCGAGCCGGCCATAACGGCGGACCGCCGTGTCCAGCCCGGCATCGTCGGCCAGCTCGGCCATCAGCGCCTGCTGCTTCTCCAGATCGGCGAGCAGGGTGTCCAGTCCGCGAGCCGAGAGCACCCGGTCCCGCGCGAGTATGTCGAGGTCACCTTCCCGGGGGTCCTGCGGTAGATACCCGATCTCGCCGGTGCGCATCACGCTGCCCGCGTAGGGTTCGCCTTCCCCCGCCAGAATCCGGATCGTGGTGGTCTTACCCGCACCGTTTCGACCGACCAGGCCGATCCGGTCGCCGGGTTGCACCCGCAGCGCTCCCCCATCAACCGCCAGTAAGGTGCGCGCCCCGGCGCGAACCTCCAGGTCCGTTGCGGTGATCACGGTGAACTCCTACTGCCTGGTTCGGCGGGTTGTTACTTGTCGTCGGTGAAGACCGGCGCGCGGTTCTCGGCGCGCGCAGCCACCGCTTCCTCGAAGTTCGAGGTGAGCAGGCGTACGTAGAGCTGGCCGAGACCCTCCGCCTGCATGTGCGACTCCAGGCTACCGGCATCAAGTCCGCTCCAGAGTGTGCGCTTGGTCAACTCGATCCCCGGTCGCGAGAGCGCCGCAATGCGTTCACCCATCGCGTAGCAGGTCTCCAGCAGCGCGGCATCGGGGACCTGGCGGGAGACGAGCCCGATACGCTCGGCCTCCTGTGCGTCCACGTCCCGGCCGGTCAGCATCAACTCGGCCGCCCGCGACGTGCCGATGGCCCGGGGTAGCAGGTACGACAGCCCGAGTTCGCTGGCTGTCAGTCCGTTGTTGATACCGGCCGCGCGGAAATAGGCGCTGCTTCCGGCGACACGGATGTCGCAGGCCAGCGCCAGGCACAGCCCGCCGCCGATGGCGGCGCCGTTGACAGCGGCGATCACCGGCTGGTGCATCTTTCGCAGTCCCAGGATGACGTCGTCGAGCACCTGCATGGATCGCAATCCGAAGCTCGGCCGGGTCAGGCCCTCGACGTTGGGGATGCTCCCGGCGGATTTGTGGTCTGCTCCGGACGAAAACCCACGCCCGGCACCGGTGAGCACGACAGCGCGCACGGCGTTGTCGTCATTGAGTTCGCCCACTGCCCGCTTCAGCGCAAGCATGACGTCGAACGCCATGGAGTTCATCCGCTCGGGGCGGTTGAGGGTTAACAGCGCCACATTCGGGCGCGGGCGATCGATCAGGACGTAGTCGGAACTCACGGACTGCACGCTATCGCGTGCGTCCGGTCAGACTTCCTGCGCGTTGCCCCGGTCGGCGATCGCCGCGTCGAGGTCGAAGTCCTTCACCTGGGCGATCAGCTGCTCCAGTGCGGCCGGCTGCAGGGCGCCCGCCTCGTTGAACACCAGGTTGCCCTTCTTGAAGACCATCAGCGTCGGGATGGACCGGATCTGTGCGGCCGCCGCCAGTTCCTGCTCGGCCTCGGTGTCCACCTTGGCGAACACCACGTCGGGATGGTTCTCGGAAGCCTTCGAAAAAGTCGGCGCAAAGGCACGGCACGGACCGCACCACGATGCCCAGAAGTCCACCAACACGATGTCGTTGTTGTTGACGGTGTCGTTGAACTCCGCTGTAGTGAGGTCTCTGGTAGCCACGCTGCTCCTAACGCCTGGTGTCCGGCTTCTGTTCCCGGACTCAGTCTCAGCGCAGCGCCGCCAAGGCGGTGTTCGCGTCGTAGCCGGTGAATCCCTCTAATTCTCCGTCACGCAGCCGATTGACCCAGTTGGGGTCGGCCAGCAGCGCCCGACCCACCGCCGCGATGTCGAACTCACCGTTGCCGAACTGGCTCACCAGGCGTTCCGCGGACTCCGGCAGGACCGGGTCCTCGGGTTTGCCGCCGCGGAACTCGGTCTGCAGGCCTATCGAGCCGACCGCGATCACCGGCACTCCGGTCAGCTTCTTCGTCCAGCCCGCCAGGCTCAGGGTGGCATCGACGTCTGGAAATGCGGGGGCGTAGTGCCGCCGGGTAGACGGATGCAGCACGTCCACGCCTGCCTGCACCAGCGGTGTCAGCACCGCCGCCAGTTCGGCGGGAGTCGAGGCGAGCACCGCGTCATAGCGGTTGGCCTTCCACTGCGAGAACCGGTACATGATCGGGAAGGCCGAGCCAACCGCCGCGCGGACGGTGGCCACCACCTCAACCGGAAACCGGCTGCGCGCGGCCGGCGGGCCACCATAGCCGTCGGCACGCTGATTCGTTTCCTCCCATAGGAATTCGTCGAGGAGGTAGCCGTGTGCACCGTGCAGTTCCACCGCGTCGAAGCCGGCCTCGCGGGCATTGGCGGCGGCGGTCGCGAAATCCTCGACGACGGCCGGCAGTTCGCTGGCCTCCAGCGCACGGCCGTTGCGCTTCCCCGCGCTGTCGATTCCCGACGGGCTCACCGCCATGACACCGTCGCGGTCGCGACGCTCGGCGCCCTGGTGCCAAAGCTGGGCGGCGATCACGGCACCCTCTCCGTGTACCGCCTCGGTCACCGCGCGCCATCCGTTCAGCGCTTCGTCACCTGCCAGCGTGGGGATGCTGGCCGGGTAACCGGCCGCCGGATCGGACAGCCGTATGCCCTCGGTGATGATCAGGCCCGTTCCGCCGGCGGCGCGGCGGCGATAGTAGGCGGCGACGTCGGCGCCCGGAACCCCGCCAGGGGACGCCATGCGGGTCATCGGTGCCATCGCGAATCGGTTCGGGATGGTGACTGACCGAATGCCGATCGGCGTGAACAGGGCCTGCAGTCGTTCGTCGCGCACCATGTCAGCCTGCAACACGTGGCACGCCGGTGTTCATGCCGGGCGGTTCTAGCCCTGTCGGAGCCGAGCTGCGCGGGCTTGTTCGACGGCCGGAGAGTCCAATTGGGTCCGGCCTTCGCGAGTTTGATCGCCGCACACCGGCGGGAGTGCCTCCAGCCTGGTGGCCGAAGTCGGGCGGCCAGTTCCGATCGGTCGTCGGAGGCTCCCAGAATTCGACCGGTGAGACCGCCCGGCCAAACAGTTCGGACAGCTCACCGGAAAGCACGACAGCGTCGATGGAACCTACCCCCAGATCATTCATCGGCACATCGGTTTCGATGTCGTCGGGACTGCAACCGATGTTGTCGATCAGGTAGTCGATGAGCCAGCGGCGAAGTCCGGCCGCGCAGTCAATTACCTCCGTCATGCCGTGATGTCCAGCCGCGGAAATTCGTAGTGCCGGTACCGCTCGGTCACCGGCGAGCCGCGCGGGTTATCGACGTGTCGATCACTCGTTCAGTGCACTTTTCCTTCGCCACACCACACTGTATGTGGGCGTGGCCACGCCCGAATTCTCGGCTGCCGACCGCATGGACAGGCGGATCAGCATCGGCGCCATGAGGTGCTGAATCCGCAGCGGAATGTGAGACGTTGCGGCCTCGTCCTGCGCGTACTTCACCGGCGAGCCAGCCGCCGACAACCATGAACAGCCGTGGAATGACGTGTCCGACGAGGGATTGCTCGGCGGGGCTGGAAGGGCAGGCCACGGCTTCGGCAAGCGTCGCCGGAACCACGCGCGGTGCGCGGCCCAGCACCTCGGCAAGCAATCGCAGCCCGTGCCGATTGCTCGCCGCCCAGTCTTCCTCCAATGGGGCTGCAGCCAAACCACTTTCATCGATCAACTCACCGCCGCGTCGAGCGCGCGGTGTTGACGCCGGCAGGGCTGCCAGCCGCAGTCCAGGAGACCAACACGATGACCGGCGGCGCGAGAAAGGTGGCCGGTCGGTTCGGCCGTGGTTCAGCCCGAACCACGGACGACCGACAAGACGACACGACGCATTCCATTTCCCGCTACCGATCATCGCCCCGGCTACCGATCATCGCCCCCCGCTACCAATGATCGTCATCGTCAGCCACCAGGTACCGTTGTGGGTGGTGATACCGGTTGGTTCGGGCCTGGCCGGCGTCGAGTTCCGGCGGCGGGATCCATTCGGTACGGCCATCTTTGCGCTTGCGGGTCCGCCATCCGCCGGGCGCGACCAGTCGGTTGTGGGGGCCGCAGGCGAGGGTCAGAGCATCGACGTCGGTGCGCCCACCGTCTACCCAATCACACACAGCGTGATGCACCTGGCACTGATATCCCGGGGCGGTGCATCCAGGGAATGTGCAGCCACGGTCCTTGGCGTGCAGCACGATCCGCTGACCGGCCGAAGCGGTACGCCGCGCCCGGCCAAGATACATCGGTATCTCGCTGTGATCGTCGAACACTGCCAGGTAGTGAAATGCATGCGACGCCATCCGGATCACATCGCTCATCGGCAGCAGGCTGCCGCCCGCCGTGACCGCATGGCCAGCCGCAGACTCGAGTTCCGCCAGCGTGGTGGAGACGACAATCGTGGCCGGTAACCCGTTGTGCTCCCCCAAATCTCCGGTGGCCAGCAGGCCTCGGCAGGCCGCTTTGAGGGCGTCGTGATTGCGCTGGGCACAGGTGCGGGTGTCGTCGTTGACATCCTCGGCGGTGGGCTCGCCGTCCATCCGGCCCACCGCCGCCTCGGGATTACACATCCCCGGCGCGGCGAGCTTGGACAATACGGCGTCCAGCGTGGCACGGGCCTCCGGGTCGAGCAATCCGCTGATCAGGCTCATCCCATCGGCTCCCTGGCGACCTACCGTCAGGCCGCGCCTGCGTGCCCGATCCGTATCGGAGAACTCGCCGTCCGGATCGAGCAGGGCAGCCAACCGGTCGGCGGCGGCGCGGAGCTCCTCTGGACCCAACTCCGCGGCGATCTGCGCCAAGTTGGATTCGGCGTGCTCCCGGGTGCCGAAGTCGACGTGGTTGGGCAAGCCGGCAAAGAACCGCCGAATGATGTTCACGTGCTCGGGCCCGATACGTCCATGCGCCTGCTCCTGGGCCGTATTCGCCAGAACCGGCTCCAGTGGCTGCCCGGTGATCGCCGCCCGCGGCCCGAGGTCTTCGGCCTCGGCAATACGACGCAGCGCCTCCCTCCGGCTGATCCGCAGCCGTCGCACGAACACGTCGGTCAGGCTCTTCGCTCCGAGATCACGCGGCGAGCACTCCGCGGCGAGTCGCGCGATCACCCGATGGTCAGCCGCCGGCTGCCGCCACGCCAAGGTCTCGCGGCGGGCCAGCACCGCCAACAGCTCCTGCACCGTCAAGCCGTCCAAGGACAGCGCGGCATACTTTTCGTACGCCGCCTCCAAGTCGTCGAGCGCGGCGGCCACGGCATCCGAACCCATAATCGAATATTAGTTCGAGGCACCGACACCTGGACGATGCCGGCGCGCTGCGCAGCACGCGGGGTCGAACCGGGGGCAACCTTCCGGTTGCCGGTGGTCCGGCTAGACCGTGAAACCCAAGGCGCGCAATTGCTCCCGGCCGTCCTCGGTGATCTTGTCCGGGCCCCACGGCGGGTTCCACACCCAGTTGATCTTGATATCGCTGACCAGTCCGGCACCCACCAGCGCGGCGCGCGATTGGTCCTCGATGACATCGGTCAGCGGGCAAGCGGCAGACGTCAGCGTCATGTCGATAAGTGCGACGCTGCCGGTATCGCCTTGCTCGATGTTGAGGCCGTAGACCAGGCCGAGATCGACGACATTGATACCGAGCTCGGGGTCGACGACATCGCGCATCGCCTCCTCCAGGTCGGCAAGCAGCTCTTCGCTGACTGTTTCACTCATGATTCCTCCGAACTGGCCTGAGCCAATGCATCTTTGAAAGCCATCCACCCCAGCAGCGCACATTTGACCCGTGCCGGATACTTCGAGACGCCGGCAAATGCGACACCGTCACCGAGCACGTCCTCGTCGCCGTCGATGTTTCCCCGCGACGAGATCATCTCGGTGAACGCGGCGACGGTCTTGAGCGCGTCGCCGACCAGCTGCCCGATGATCTGGTCGGTGAGCACCGACGTGGACGCCTGGCTGATCGAACAGCCCTGCCCGTCGTAGGAGATGTCACGGACCGTCTCGCCGTCATCGGCCAACGCCACCCGGAGCGTGACCTCGTCGCCGCAAGTCGGGTTGACGTGGTACACCTCGGCGTCGAAGGGTTCGCGCAGACCGCGGTGGTGTGGGTGCTTGTAGTGGTCCAGGATCACTTCCTGGTACATCTGTTCCAGTCGCACGTCGTCAGTCCCCGAAGAATTCGACGGCGCGCCTGACGCCGGCCACCAGCCGGTCGACCTCCGCAATGGTGTTGTAGACCGCAAACGACGCCCGTGCGGTGGCGGCGAGGCCGAACCGGCGGTGCAACGGCCACGCGCAGTGATGTCCGACCCGCACCGCGACACCCTCGTCGTCGAGCACCTGACCGACATCATGGGCATGGATGCCGTCCACCACGAACGAAACCGGCGAACCGCGGCCGACCAGGGATGTCGGCCCGACGATACGGACTCCAGGCACCTCCGCTAAGCCCTCAAGGGCCGCGGCCACCAGCTGAGCCTCGTGCGCTTCGACCGCCGCCATGCCGATCGCGCCGAGATACCTTGCGGCAGCGGCCAACCCGACCACCTGTGACGTCATCGGCGTGCCCGCTTCGAACCGTTGCGGAGCCGGTGCGTAGGTGGCTCCCTCCATCGTCACGGTCTCGATCATCGAGCCTCCGGTAAGGAAGGGAGGCATTGACTGCAGCAGGTCACGGCGGCCGTAGAGCACGCCGATCCCGGTGGGCCCCAGCATCTTGTGCCCGGAGAAGGCCGCGAAATCGACTCCGAGCGCGTGAAAGTCGACCGGCTGGTGGGGCACGGACTGGCAGGCGTCAAGCATAGTCAAGGCACCCACCGCCTGTGCCCGCGCCACCAAACGCCCGACCGGCGCCACGGCACCGGTGACATTCGAGTGATGGCTGAATGCAACGACTTTCACCCGCGAATCGAGTTCCAGCGAATCGACGTCGATGCGGCCTTCGTGATCGACGCCGTACCAACGCAGTTCGGCGCCGGTTCGCCGGCACAGCTCCTGCCATGGAATCAGGTTCGCGTGGTGTTCCAGCTCCGTCGTCACGATCACGTCACCGGGACCGACCACACCCTCGAATCGGCTGTCGCCCAGTGCATACGACACCAGGTTCAGCGCCTCGGTGGCGTTCTTGGTGAACACCAACTCGTCGGCATCGGCGCCCACGAACTCCGCGATGTCCTCGCGGCCCTGCTCGTAGGCGTCGGTGGATTCCTCCATCAGCTGGTGCGCCCCGCGGTGCACCGCGCCGTTGGACGTGATCAGGAATTGCCGCTCGGCGTCGAGCACAGCCAGCGGCTTTTGCGACGTCGCGCCGGAATCCAGGTAGGCCAACCGGTTTCCACCGCGCATCACCCGGCTCAGGATCGGGAAGTCCGCACGAATGGCGGTGAGGTCCAGGTCCACCGACGCCGTCATCTCGGGCCCTCCCTAAGCGCCGGCCACGGACTGGGCGAAGCGCTCGTATCCGTTCTCTTCGAGTTGGTCGGCCAGTTCGGGGCCGCCGGACTCGGCGATCCGGCCGTCGACGAATACATGCACGAATTGCGGCTGGATGTAACGCAGTATCCGGGTGTAGTGGGTGATCAGCAGGATGCCGCCGTGCTCGGATTCGGCATACCGGTTTACCCCTTCGCTCACGACGCGCAGCGCATCGACGTCAAGGCCGGAGTCGGTCTCGTCGAGGATGGCGATCTTGGGCTTCAGCAGCGACAGTTGCAGAATCTCGTGACGCTTCTTTTCGCCGCCGGAAAACCCTTCGTTGACACTGCGCTCGGAAAACGACGGATCGATGTCGAGGTCGGCCATCGCCGACTTGACCTCTTTGACCCAGTGCCGCAGCTTCGGTGCCTCACCGCGCACGGCGGTCGCGGCGGTGCGCAGGAAGTTCGACATGGACACGCCCGGTACCTCGACCGGGTACTGCATCGCGAGAAACAGGCCGGCACGGGCACGTTCGTCGATGCTCATCGCCAGCACATCGGCGCCGTCCAGTGTGATCGAGCCCGATGTCACGGTGTATTTGGGGTGTCCGGCGATCGCGTAGGACAGGGTCGACTTGCCCGACCCGTTGGGACCCATCACGGCGTGGGTCTGCCCCGAGGCCACGGTCAGGTTGACGCCTTTGAGGATCGGGATCTCCGCCTCGTCCGGCGAGGTCACCGATACGTGCAGGTCGTTGATTTCCAGTGTCGTCATGGCTAGGAGGTTCTCGATTCGGTTATGGCCAGTTCGTTTTCAATGGCATCGGTCAGGCGCTCACGCACCTGCGGCACGGTGATCTTGGCGATGATCTCCCCGAAGAATCCACGCACCACCAGCCGGCGTGCCTGGTCCTCGGGGATGCCGCGGGCGCGCAGGTAGAACAACTGCTCGTCGTCGAAGCGTCCGGTCGCACTGGCGTGCCCGGCGCCGACGATCTCCCCTGTCTCGATCTCGAGGTTGGGCACCGAGTCGGCGCGCGCCCCGTCGGTGAGCAGTAGGTTGCGGTTCACCTCGAAGGTGTCGGTTCCGGTGGCCTCGGCCCGGATTAGCACGTCGCCCACCCAGACGGTGTGGGCGTCGGGCTTGGACGAGCCCGGATCACCCTGCAGCGCACCCTTGTACAGCACGTTGGACCGGCAGTTGGGCTTGGCGTGGTCGACCAGCAGGCGGGACTCGAAATGCTGCCCGTCGTCGGCGAAATACAGCCCGAGCAGTTCGGCGTCACCGCCGGGCGCGGTGAACCGCACCGTCGCGGCGGTGCGGACGACATCGCCGCCCAGCGTCACCGCCACGTGCCGCAGGACGGCGTCGCGGCCCAGTCGGGCGTGCTGCGCACTGACGTGGACGGCGTCGTCGGCCCAGTCCGCGATCCACACCACCGTCAGATGAGCGCCGTCGCCGAGCACGAATTCGACGTTGTCGGCGTAGGTTCCGCTGCCGCGCAGATCGACGACGACCACGGCCTCGGCGAGTTGTTCGACCCGCAATTGCAGGTGGCCGTAGGCGACCGCGCCCGCGCCGGGACCCGTCACCGTGATCTCGATCGGTTCACCGCACCGGGTGTCTGCGGCCACGGTGACCACCGTCGCCGAGTTGAATGACGAAAATGCCTGCGCGGCAACACGGTCTGTCGGCATTCCGGCCTGCCCGAGACGCGGGTCGCCGCGCCGCGCGGTCTGGACGGTCACGCCGGGCTGTTCCGTCACCTTCACCGTTGCGGCCCCGGTCGATACAGCCGAACCGTCGTGCAACCCGTGCAATCGCTTGAGGGGGGTGAACCGCCACAACTCGTCACGGCCGCCGGGCACCTCGAAGGCGTCGACGTCGAACGAAGCGAACAACTCGCCCTTGGTCGAGCCGGGGACCGCCAGCGCCGAACCCGTGCCGGCCGCGGCGGCTCCTTCTACCGCGCGTGTCAAATCCTGCGTCACTAGCCGACCGCGCCTTCCATCTGCAGTTCGATGAGCCGGTTCAGTTCGAGCGCGTACTCCATCGGCAGCTCCTTGGCGATGGGCTCGACGAAACCGCGCACCACCATGGCCATCGCCTCGTCGTCGGTGAGACCGCGGCTCATCAGGTAGAACAGCTGGTCCTCGCTGACCTTCGACACCGTCGCCTCGTGGCCCATCGTGACGTCGTCCTCGCGGATGTCGACATAGGGGTAGGTGTCGGACCGGCTGATCGTATCGACCAGCAGCGCATCGCATTTCACGCTGGAACGCGAACCGTGCGCACCCTTGTTGACCTGCACCAGCCCCCGGTAGGACGCCCGGCCGCCGCCACGCGCCACCGACTTGGACACGATGTTGGACGACGTGTTGGGCGCCAGGTGCAGCATCTTGGCGCCGGTGTCCTGGTGCTGGCCCTCGCCCGCGAACGCCACCGAAAGCACCTCGCCCTTGGCATGCTCGCCGGTCATCCAGACCGCCGGGTACTTCATGGTGACCTTCGAGCCGATGTTGCCGTCGATCCACTCCATGGTGGCGCCGGCCTCGGCCCGAGCCCGCTTGGTTACCAGGTTGTAGACGTTGTTCGACCAGTTCTGGATGGTCGTATAGCGGCACCGCCCGCCCGGTTTGACAATTATTTCCACCACCGCGGAATGGAGCGAATCGCTCTTATAGATTGGAGCGGTGCATCCCTCCACATAATGCACATAGGCGTCCCGATCGACAATTATCAACGTCCGCTCGAATTGTCCCATATTCTCTGTGTTGATACGGAAATAAGCCTGAAGCGGAATGTCGACACGGACACCCGGTGGGACATAGATGAACGAACCACCGGACCAAACCGCGGTGTTCAGGGCCGAGAACTTGTTGTCCCCGGCCGGGATGACGGTGCCGAAGTACTGCTTGAACAGCTCGGGCTGTTCTTTCAAGCCGGTGTCGGTGTCGAGGAAGATAACCCCTTGCGCTTCAAGGTCTTCGCGGATCTGGTGGTAAACAACCTCCGACTCGTACTGGGCCGCTACACCGGAGACCAATCGCTGCTTTTCCGCCTCGGGAATTCCCAGCCGGTCGTAGGTGTTGCGGATGTCCTCCGGTAACTCCTCCCACGAGGTGGCCTGCTTCTCGGTGGAGCGCACGAAGTACTTGATGTTGTCGAAGTCGATGCCGTCGAGGTTCGAACCCCAGTTGGGCATGGGCTTCTTGTCGAACGTGCGCAACGCCCGCAGGCGGACGTCGAGCATCCACTCGGGCTCGTTCTTCTTCGCCGAGATGTCGCGTACCACCGCTTCTGACAGCCCGCGCTGTGCACTGGCGCCGGCCACGTCGGAGTCCGACCAGCCGTAGCCGTAATTTCCCAGCGAGGCGATGGCCTCCTCCTGCGTCAGTGGCGCAACCGGTGTGGCTTCCGGTGTGAGTGTCATCGCGACACCATCCTTGCTCTCGTCGTGACCCCTGGCGCGGGCTGCGCACCGGGATCGTTGTGGCCTGCGGTCAGGCTGGGTTGGCTTCCGACCGAACTCAGCGGTACATGGGTGGTGCAGGCACAGTCCCCGTTGGCGATCGTCGCCAGCCGCTGGACGTGGGTGCCCAGCACGGCGGCCATCGCCTGCTGCTCGGCGTCGCATAGTTCCGGGAACTCCTCGGCGACATGCGACACCGGGCAATGGTGCTGACAGATTTGGACGCCTTTGATGGGGCCGCCCACCCGCGCGGTGGACGTCGCGTAGCCGGCCCTGCTCATCGCGTCGGCGATGCGGCCCGCCGCCGCCTCGACATCGCAGTCGGCATGGCCGGAGGCCGGGGTCACGCCGGCCAGGATCGTGTCGATGCGCTTGCGGGCGAAGGTGCGAACGGCCTCGTCGCCGCCGATCTCGCGCAGCTGACGAATGGCCGCCGACGCCAGGTCGTCGTAGGTGTGCTCCAGCTTCGACCGCCCCTCGGCGGTCAGCCGGTAGCGCTTGGCGGGCCGGCCGCGGCCCTCCTGCTGCCAGGACGCGGCGGCGTTGGCCTGGGCGTCACCGGCTTCGATCAGGGCGTCCAGATGTCGCCGCACACCCGCCGCGGAGAGCCCCAACTGCTTTCCGATCCGGCTGGCGGTGATCGGCCCCGACTCCAGCATCAGCCTGATGATGGCGCTGCGGGTATGCCCGTCCTGAGGGTACGGCGCGAGCGCCGCGGACGCGGCTCCGATCGTCACCTGTGGACCGATTTTCACAACACCAGTGTGACGCAATTCGGAAAGTGGGTCTAGCAAGGCAACCCTTATTCGGCGGCGTAACCGTCGTCACACCGGACGCCGTGAATTCCGGGACCGCTACGCTGCACGAGTGGCAGCCGGCCGACGCTCGTTGAGTTCGTCGATCGCTCGTTGGCACGGTGACGAACAGACCGTTGGTTCCCCCCTCAACGCAGCCGAACTGTTCGCCCTCAGGCGGACCCGGGTGTTTGGTGCCACCGGTACGGTCCTCATGGCGATCGGGGCGCTCGGCGCGGGCGCACGTCCCGTCGTCCAGGATCCGACATTCGGGGTGCGGCTGCTCAACTTGCCGTCCCGCATTCAGACGGTATCGCTGACGATGACCACCACCGGGGCGGTCATGATGACGCTCGCCTGGCTGATGCTGGGCCGTTTCGCTCTGGATTCTGCGGCCAACGGCCGGTTGATGTCACGCAGTCAGCTCGACCGCACCCTGTTGCTGTGGGTGCTACCGCTGCTGGTGGCGCCACCGATGTACAGCAAGGACGTCTACTCTTACCTCGCGCAGAGCCAGATCGCGCGCATCGGGCTCGACCCCTACCGCGTCGGTCCGGCTCCGGGTCTGGGTCTCGACCACGTCTTCACGCTGTCGGTGCCCAGCCTGTGGCGCGAGACGCCCGCGCCGTACGGCCCGCTGTTCCTGTGGATAGGTCGCGGGATCTCGGCCCTGACCGGCGAGAATGTCGTCGCCGCAGTGCTGTGTCACCGGGTCGTGGTACTGGCCGGCGTGGGATTGATCGTATGGGCGACGCCCCGGCTGGCCCGCCGCTGCGGGGTGGCCGAGGTCAGCGCGCTGTGGCTGGGCGCCGCCAACCCTCTGCTCCTCATGCACCTCGTCGCAGGCATCCACAACGAAGCACTGATGCTCGGCCTGATGCTCACGGGCACCGAGTTCGCGTTGCGCGGCATCGCGTCGCCGCAGCGTCTCGTCCCGCGTCCCGTGCACTGGCCACGTTCCGCCGCGGAATCAGCGGCATGGAACTCACTGGCCATGCTTGTCCTCGGCGCAGTGCTGATCGCGATGTCGTCGCAGGTAAAGCTGCCCTCATTGCTGGCCATGGGATTTGTCGCGACGGCGCTGGCGCGCCGCTGGGGCGCAGACGTCAGGGCGCTCGTCCTGTCCTGCTTCGGGCTGGGAGCGCTGGCCCTGGCGGTGATCGCGATCATCGGGTGGGCCAGCGACCTCGGGTTCGGCTGGCTGTTCACCTTGGGCACCGCCAACGTGGTGCGCAGCTGGATGTCGCCGCCCACGCTGTTGGCGCTGGGCACCGGCCAGGTGGGCATACTCCTCGGGCTGGGAGACCACACCACGGCGGTGCTGTCGCTAACCCGCAGCATCGGTGTTGCCGTCATCGCGGTCATGGTCAGCTGGCTGCTGCTCGCGGTGTTGCGGGGACGGCTGCACCCCGTCGGCGGCCTCGGCGTCGCGCTGGGAGCAACGGTGCTGCTGTTCCCGGTGGTGCAACCGTGGTACCTGTTGTGGGCGATCGTTCCGCTGGCCGCCTGGGCGACGCGGCCTGGTTTTCGCATCGCCACCATCGCGGTCACGCTCATCGTGGGCATCTTCGGACCGACCGCCAATGGCGACCGATTCGCGTTGTTCCAGATCGTCGATGCCACATTAGCCAGTTTCATCATCGTGGTTTTGCTCATCGCCGTCAGATACAGAAGGCTGCCGTGGCGCGGTCTGCCGGCGGCGGATGCACCGATCGGCCCGTCGGGCGCATACGCTGGATCCCCGTGAGCCCGGACCTGGCAACGCCGACCGAATCGGTTGCGTTACGGCTCCACCGAGTCACCAAACGGTTCGGAGCGACGACCGCGGTATCCGGGTTGGACCTCTCGGTGCGCCACGCTGAGGTGCTCGCGCTGCTGGGCCCGAACGGCGCAGGCAAGACGACCACCGTCGAGATGTGCGAGGGATTCCAGCGGCCCGACGACGGCATCATCGAGGTCCTCGGAATCGATCCGATTGCCGACAACGCGCGGCTGCGGGCCCGGATCGGGGTGATGCTGCAGGGCGGCGGCGGCTACCCGGCTGCACGGGCCGGCGAGATGCTGCACCTGGTGGCCGCCTACGCGGCGAACCCGCTCGACCCGGACTGGCTGCTGGCCACGCTGGGGCTCACCGATGCCGCCCGCACCACCTATCGGCGGCTGTCCGGCGGCCAGCAGCAGCGGCTGGCCCTGGCGTGCGCGATCGTCGGACGGCCCCAGCTGGTTTTCCTCGACGAGCCCACTGCCGGGATGGACGCCCATGCCCGTCTGGTGGTGTGGGAGCTGATCGAGAGCCTGCGCCGCGACGGCGTCACCGTGGTGTTGACGACCCATCACCTCAAGGAAGCTGAGCAGCTTGCCGATCGGATCGTCATCATGGATCACGGCGTAGCGGTCGCTGCGGGCACGCCCGCAGAGTTGATGCGCGGCGGAGCGGAGGACCAGTTGCGCTTTACCGCACCGCCTCGGCTGGACCTATCCCAGCTGGAATCGGCTCTGCCCGGACACCGTATCGCCGAGGTGGCACCGGGCGAGTACCTCGTGGACGGCGTTATCGATCCCCAGGTGCCGGCAACAGTGACGGCCTGGTGCGCACAGGTGGGGGTGTTGGCCACGGATATGCGTGTTGAGAGACGCAGCCTGGAGGAAGTCTTTCTCGATCTCACCGGCCGGGAGTTGCGATGAGCGCTACCAGCACCCACTTCCCCGCCGGAACATTCGCACCCGATCCGCGGCCTGCGGCGGTGCCGAAGATGCTGGCCGCGCAGTTCGGGCTCGAGCTGAAGTTGCTGCTGCGAAACGGCGAGCAACTGTTGTTGACGATGTTCATCCCCATCACGCTGCTGATCGGGGGCACGCTGCTGCCGCTGGGCGACTTCGGCGGCAACCGCGTCGCCGTCTTCGTGCCGGCGATCATGGCGCTGGCCGTGGTGTCCACGGCGTTCACCGGTCAGGCCATCGCGGTGGCCTTCGACCGCCGTTACGGCGCGCTCAAGCGGCTCGGAGCCACCGCCCTCCCGGTGTGGGGCATCATCGCCGGCAAGGCGCTGGCCGTCGTCACCGTGGTCATCCTGCAGGCGATGCTGCTGGGCGCCATCGGTTTTGCGCTGGGTTGGCGCCCCCACCCGATCGGCCTGCTGCTGGGCGCCGCGATCATCGCACTCGGCACGGCGAGCTTTGTGGCGATGGGCCTGCTGCTCGGCGGGACGCTGAAAGCAGAGATCGTGCTCGCGCTGGCCAACCTGCTGTGGTTCGTCTTCGCCGGACTGGGCGCGTTGACCCTGGAGGGCGGGGCAGTCCCCGCGGCCATGAAATGGGCAGCCCGGCTGACGCCGTCGGGTGCGTTGACCGAGGCGCTGTCACAGGCAATGACGCTTTCGGTGGACTGGCTCGGCATCGCCGTGCTGGCGGGGTGGGGTGTGCTGAGCGCGCTGGGCGCACTGCGCTGGTTCCGTTTCAGCTGAGCCCCCGCCGTACTACGCCACGTAGTTGCGCGTCGCTACGCTGGGCCCGTGTTCCGGCGAGTGGTCGACCTGCTTCCCTGCCCCAGCGTGCGCGCCCAGCGGTTCATCGCCGCTTGCGTCATCCTGACCCAGGGCGGCATCGCGGTGACCGGGGCCATCGTCCGGGTCACCGCATCGGGGCTGGGCTGTCCCACCTGGCCGCAGTGTTTCCCGGGGAGTTTCGTCCCCGTCGCCCACGCCGAGGTGCCCCGCATCCATCAGGCGGTGGAATTCGGCAATAGAATGATCACCTTCGCGGTGGTGCTCACCGCGATCGCTGCCGTCCTCGCCGTCACTCGCGCCCGGCGCCGCCGCGAAGTCCTGGTGTACGCGTGGTTGATGCCGGCTTCCACCGTGGTGCAGGCGGTGATCGGCGGCATCACTGTGCGCACGGGGCTGCTGTGGTGGACGGTGGCCGTCCATCTGCTGGCATCGATGACGATGGTCTGGCTGGCCGTGCTGCTGTACGTCAAGGTCGGCGAACCCGATGGCGGAACCCCGCGGCGCCTCGTGCCGGCGCCATTGCGCAGCCTGGCTCTGCTGAGCGCGGGCACCCTGGCGGGGGTGCTGGTGACCGGAACGCTGGTGACGGCGGCGGGGCCGCACGCCGGCGACAAGAGCGTCGAACGACCGGTGGCACGGCTGCAGGTCGAAATCACCACGCTGGCGCATGCGCACGCGTCGCTGTTGGAGATCTACCTGGCGCTGCTCGTGGGCTTGGGGTTCGGGCTGGCAGCCGTCCGGGCGGCCCCTTCGGTGCGCAAACGGCTCGTCGTGCTCGTCGCGCTGGTGTGCGGACAGGCCGCGGTGGGCATCGCCCAGTACTTCACCGGGGTTCCGGCAGCGCTGGTGGCCGTACACGTCGCGGGGGCCGCCACTTGTACGGCAGCCACGGCCGCGCTATGGGCGTCGATGCGACAGCGGACCGAGGCCGAGGCGGCTCAGGGCTGACTCCACCGCCAGCGCGAACCTGCGCTGTTGCCGGTCGCGGGTCCGGTCGTCGAGCTGCCCCCAACCCAACCCGGGTTCGACCAGCTCAATCTCCAGCAACTGCCCGTCGGCCCCATCCCCGATGAGATCGACCCGCGCGTACAAAAAGTCCGAACACGCCATGCCCAGGTGTCCCGCGGTGGCGTCGAGCGCATGCCGGCCGATCTCCCATAGCTGCTCGTCCGGCTCGGCAGGGCTCAACAACTCCTCGGCGTAGGTTTCCGAGCTGTCCAACGCCGGCGCCTCGCCCGACTCGGGGAGTATCGGCCCTTTGGTGAATGCGTGCGACTGCTCACCGCCCACGAAGACCAGCGCGGTCTCCCCGGCCTCGACCCGAGGGTCATAGGGCTGCACCATCACCGCCGACCCGGCGTCCTGCAGGCTCGCGGCGTGGTCCCGAGCCAGGTTGTGGTCGGTGAATCTCTGCGCCCCCACGGCCCCCGCGCCGACCACCGGCTTGACCACCACTTCACCGCCGGGCAGGTGGACCGATGTCCCCCGGGGCGAAGAACTCGGTTTCCAGCACGGGGACACCCGCGACGGCAAGGTCGTGCAGGTAGCGTTTATCGGTGTTCCACGCCACCACCGCCGGCGAATTCAGGAGGTTGGGCACCCGGGCGGTCCAGGACAGGAACTCATCCAGTCGTTTGGTGTAGTCCCAGGTAGCGCGCAGAACAACCAGATCGCTGTCCAATGCGGCCGGGTCGTCCCACGACAACCAGCGCGCATGCAGGCCCCGGCTGCGCAACGCGGCGATCAGGCCGGCGTCGTCGCCGTCGCCCTGCACGAGCTTCGGGCAACCCGCGAGCACGATCCTCGGATGGAAGACATCGGGGCGCGCCAGCTTCATCCGAACATCATTTCAAAGATGGATGATAGTGCGCATGCACGTCATCGAAGTCCGTCGCACGGGCGGCCCCGAGGTCCTGGCCTACATCGAGAAGGCGCGCCCGGCGCCCGGCCCCGGCGAGGTGCTGATCCAGGCCGAGGTCATCGGGGTCAATTTCATCGACACCTATCTCCGGTCTGGTCTGTACTCCCGCGAGCTGCCGTTCGTCGTCGGCAGCGAGGTGTGCGGGACCGTCGCGGCGGTCGGCGACGACGTCGCGGCGCTCAACGTCGGCGACCGGGTGGTGACCGCCAATGCCGAGGGCGCCTACGCCGACTACTGCGTTGCACCCGCCGATTTCGTCGCGTATGTGCCCGATGCGGTGGCATCCGATGCCATCGCATCCGCCCTGCTGAAAGGCATGACCGCGCATTACCTGATCAAGTCGGTCTACCCGGTGCAAGCCCGCGACACCGTGCTCGTCCATGCAGGGGCGGGCGGAGTCGGACTGATCCTCACCCAATGGGCCACCAGCCTGGGCATCAAGGTGATCACCACGGCCTCCACCCCGCAGAAGGCCGAACTGTCGCGGCAGGCAGGTGCCGTCGAGGTGCTCGACTACCCGCAGGATCCGGCCGAGTTCGCAGGCCGGGTGCGCGAACTCACCGACGGCAGAGGCGTCGCGGCGGTCTACGACGGCGTGGGCGCGAGCACGTTCGACGCGAGCCTGGCCAGCCTGGCCGTCCGGGGTACGCTCGCACTGTTCGGCGCGGCGAGCGGTCCGGTTGCGCCGGTGGATCCGCAGCGCCTCAACGCCGCGGGCTCGGTGTACCTGACCCGGCCGAAGCTCGGTGACTTCACCCGCAGCTCCGACGAATTCGCTTGGCGTGCGGGTGAACTCATGGACGCCATCGCCGACGGTTCGATCACCGTGACGGTCGGCGGACGGTACCCGCTGGCCGAAGCGCACCAGGCGCACCGGGACCTGCAGGACCGCAAGACAGTGGGGTCCATAGTGCTGGTGCCGTAGCATGCTGCCGCCGCCCGGGCCCAAGCCGGAACTCAGCGCAGCAGCGTCGGCAGGGCCAAGGCGGAGTCGACCGCCAGCGCGCAGAACACCACCGCGAGGTAGTTATTCGAATGCAGGAACAGTCGCAGCGGTGTGACCGGCTCGCCGCGCCGGACATCGGCGTAGAGTTGGTGCGCGATCACCAGGAACCATGCACCGGCCAGCACTGCCACCGCGGCATAAAGCCAGCCTGTCGCAGGCGCCAGCGCCAAACTCGCCAACACGGTCAGCCAGGAGTAGACCAGGATCTGCCGGGTCACCTGCTTTTCGGTGGCGACCGCCGGAAGCATCGGCACTCCGGCGGCCTTGTAGTCGTCCTTGTAACGCATCGCCAGCGCCCAGGTGTGCGGTGGCGTCCAGAAGAAGATGATCGCGAACATCACCAGGGCCGGCCACGCGATGGTCCCGGTGACCGCCGACCACCCGATCATCACGGGCATGCAACCCGCTGCCCCGCCCCACACGACGTTCTGGGCGGTACGCCGTTTGAGCAGCAGCGTGTAGACGAACACGTAGAACGCGATGGTGGCACCCGCCAGATGTGCCGACAGCAGGTTGGTGGTCCACCACAGCCAGAAGAAGGAGCCCACGGACAACGCCAAACCGAACACCAGCGCGTGACTTCGCGGGACGGTGGCCAGAGCCAGGGGACGCCGGGCGGTGCGCTTCATCACCTTGTCGATGTCGGCGTCGGCGACACAGTTCAGCGTGTTCGCCCCGGCCGCCGCGAACATCCCCCCGATGAGTGTGTTCAGGATCAGCAGCGGGTCGACGAATCCGCGGTGCGCAAGCAGCATCGCCGGAATCGTCGTGACGAGCAGCAGTTCGATCACGCGCGGCTTGGTCAGCGCGAGATAGGCCAGCAATGTCGGCGGAATTCGGCTCGGCGCCCGGCTCAGGCGGCCATCGCGAATGCTCACGCAGCTGACTCCTCAGTGATTCGTGCGATCCCGCGGCAGCCTCGCAGGCTACTACTACAGATGATGGTAGACCCCGCACGGGCCGGCAGCATGAGCGCAGGGGGAATTGCAAGGGGCGTCCTGCACACCGCACCGCGTGCGCACTAGGGTTGAAGGAAGCGCCCCGCCAAGCCTGACCTGCACGGAGGATTCGCTTGTGACCACCACAGTCGAAGAGATCGCCAGCCTCACCACGCCGCATCATCCCGACGACTGGACAGATCTCGACTCCCTGGCGGTGGACACCGCCCGGGTGCTGGCCGCCGACGCGGTACAGAAGGTCGGCAACGGGCATCCCGGAACGGCGATGAGCCTGGCCCCGCTCGCGTATACCCTCTTCCAGCGGCAGATGCGCCATGACCCCGGCGACACGCACTGGCTGGGCCGGGACCGGTTCGTGTTGTCGTGCGGGCATTCCAGCCTGACCCTCTACATCCAGCTGTACCTCGGCGGCTTCGGCCTGGAGCTGTCCGACATCGAGGCGCTGCGCACCTGGGGCTCCAAGACCCCCGGGCACCCCGAGTTCGGGCACACCAGGGGTGTGGAGATCACCACCGGGCCGTTGGGCCAGGGGCTGGCATCGGCGGTCGGGATGGCGATGGCGGCGCGCTACGAACGCGGCCTGTTCGACCCCGACGCCGCTCCCGGCGAGAGCCCGTTCGACCATTACATCTACGTGATCGCCTCCGACGGTGACATGGAGGAGGGCGTCACCAGCGAGGCGTCGTCGCTGGCCGGCACCCAGCAGCTGGGCAACCTCATCGTGTTCTACGACCACAACAAGATCTCGATCGAGCACGACACCGACATCGCGCTGTCCGAGAACGTCGCCGACCGGTACCGCGCCTACGGGTGGCACGTCCAAGAGGTCGAAGGCGGCGAGAACGTCGTGGGAATAGAGGCTGCCATCGGGGCGGCCCGGGCGGTCACCGACAAGCCGTCATTCATCAGTGTGCGCACCATCATCGGCTATCCCGCGCCCACCAAGATGAACACCGGCGGCGTGCACGGTTCGGCGCTGGGCGCCGACGAGGTGGCCGCTACCAAACGGGTGCTCGGCTTCGACCCGGACAAGAGCTTCGTCGTCAGCGAGGACGTCATCACCCACACCCGTGGCCTGCTGGAGCGCGGTAAGCAGGCCCGCGACGCCTGGCAGCCGCAGTTCGAGGCGTGGGCGGCACGCGAGCCAGAACGCAAGAGGTTGCTGGATCGTCTGCTGGCCCAGCAGCTACCCGAGGGCTGGGACGCCGCCCTGCCGCAATGGGAGCCGGGTTCCAAGGCGCTGGCCACCCGTGCCGCGTCCGGCGAGGTGCTGGCCAAGATCGGGCCGAATCTGCCGGAGCTGTGGGGCGGTTCCGCCGACCTGGCGGGCAGCAACAACACCACCATCAAAGGCGCCCTTTCATTCGGCCCGCCTGCGATTTCCACCGCGGACTGGACCGCCACCTGGTACGGGCGCACGCTGCACTTCGGCGTCCGCGAGCACGCGATGGCGTCCATTCTCAACGGCATCGTGCTGCACGGCCCCACCCGCGCCTACGGCGGCACGTTCTTGCAATTCTCCGATTACATGCGCCCAGCCGTGCGACTGGCGGCCCTGATGGACATCGACACGATCTACGTCTGGACGCACGACTCGATCGGGCTCGGCGAGGACGGGCCGACCCACCAGCCCATCGAGCACCTGGCCGCGCTGCGCGCGATCCCGCGGCTTTCCGTGGTCCGTCCCGGTGATGCCAACGAAACGGCGGCCGCTTGGAAAGCCATCCTGGAACGCGGAAACGGACCCGGTCCGTCCGCACTGATCCTCACCCGCCAGGGCGTGCCGATCCTGGAAGGCACCACCGCCGACGGTGTCGCCAAAGGCGCGTACGTGCTCGGCGGCGGAGATCCCGGCGGCGATACCGACGTCGTCATCATCGCCACTGGATCCGAACTGCAGTTGGCCGTCGACGCACGAAAGCTGCTGGCCGGCAAGGGCGTCAACGCCCGAGTAGTGTCCGTGCCGTGCCTGGAGTGGTTCGACATGCAGCCGCAGTCCTACCGCGACGCGGTACTACCGCCGGGGGTGAAGGCACGCGTGGCGGTCGAGGCGGGGATCGCGATGCCGTGGTACAGGCTCGTCGGCGACGCGGGCGAGATCGTCTCGATCGAGCATTACGGCGCCTCAGCCGACGACAAGACGTTGTTCCGGGAATTCGGGTTCACCCCCGAAGCGGTTGTGTCCGCCGCGGAACGCACGTTGAGCAACTCGCAAGCCGGGTAGCTCGCACACTGGGTAACTAACGAAAGCGAAGGCAATGACACAGAATCCGAACCTGGCTGCGCTGAGCGCCGCAGGCGTGTCCGTCTGGCTCGACGACCTGTCCCGGGAACGTTTGCAGACCGGAAACCTGCAGAACCTGATCGACACCCGAAGCGTGGTCGGCATCACCACCAACCCGTCGATCTTCCAGGCCGCGCTGTCGAAGGGCACCGCGTATGACGCCCAGGTCGGGGAACTGGCCGAACGCGGGGCCGACGTCGACGCCACCATCCGCACCGTCACCACCGACGATGTGCGCAATGCCTGCGATGTGCTCGCCAAGCAGTACGAGCGCTCCGGCGGGGTCGACGGCCGGGTGTCGATCGAGGTGGACCCACGACTGGCCCACGACACCGACAAGACGATCCTGCAGGCCATCGAGCTGTGGAAGATCGTCGACCGGCCCAACCTGCTCATCAAGATTCCCGCCACACTGGCCGGCTTGCCCGCGATCACCGCGGTTATCGCCGAGGGCATCTGCGTCAACGTGACGCTGATCTTCTCTGTCGACCGGCACCGCGCCGTCATGGACGCGTACCTGGCCGGTTTGGAAGCGGCCCGCGACGCGGGCCACGACCTGTCCAAGATCCATTCCGTCGCTTCGTTTTTCGTATCCCGGGTGGACACCGAGATCGACAAGCGGCTGGAAAAGCTCGCCGCCCACCACGGCAAGAAGGAGGCGCTCGCGCTGCGCGGACAGGCGGGGGTGGCCAATGCCAGGCTGGCCTATGCGGCCTACCAGGAGATCTTCGAGCAGGGCCGGCGCTTCGCGGCGCTGGCCGCCGCGGGTGCCCGCTCGCAGCGGCCGCTGTGGGCGTCCACGGGCGTGAAGAACCCGGACTACTCCGACACCCTCTACGTGACCGAACTGGTGGCTCCCAACACCGTCAACACCATGCCCGAGAAGACCCTGGAAGCCGTCGCCGATCACGGTGAGATCCCCGCCGACTCGGTCACCGGCACCGCCGGCGCCGCACAGGAGTTGTTCGACAAGCTGGGGGCCGCCGGCGTCGACCTGCCCGACGTCTTCCACGTCCTGGAGGATGAGGGCGTGCAGAAGTTCGAACAGTCGTGGCAGGAATTGCTCGAGGCGACACAGGGCCAGCTCGACGCCGCGGCGAAATGACCGCTGCCGCCCGGGGTGACTGGGTGAATCCGTTGCGGGACAAGCGCGACAAGCGCATGCCCCGCATCCCGGGCGCGTGTGCGGTGGTGATCTTCGGTGTCACCGGTGACCTGGCGCGCAAGAAGCTGATGCCCGCGATCTACGACCTCGCCAACCGCGGCCTGCTTCCCCCGGCGTTCGCCCTGGTCGGCTTCGCCAGGCGGGACTGGGCCCACGAGCATTTCGCCCAAGTGGTCCGCGACGCGGTCGCAGCGCACGCGCGCACACCGTTCCGCCAGGAGGTGTGGGACCACCTCGCCGAGGGAATCCGGTTCGTGCACGGCACATTCGACGACGACGAGGCATTCGTCAGGCTGTCCGACGCGCTGCGCAAGCTCGACGAGGAACGCGGCACAGGCGGCAATCATGCCTTCTACCTGTCCATTCCGCCCAGCTCATTCCCACTGGTGTGCGAGAAGCTGTGCACATCGGGGTTGGCAACCAAACCGGAGGGTAGCTGGAGTCGCGTCGTCATCGAAAAGCCGTTCGGCCACGACCGCAAGAGTGCCGAAGCGCTCAACGCCGTCGTCAACAGCGTGTTCCCGGAGTCCTCGGTGTTCCGCATCGACCACTATTTGGGCAAGGAGACGGTGCAGAACCTGCTCGCGCTGCGCTTCGCCAATGAGATGTTCGAACCTGTGTGGAACGCCCACTACATCGACCACGTCCAGATCACAATGGCCGAGGATCTCGGATTGGGTGGTCGCGCAGGCTATTACGACGGCATCGGGGCCGCGCGTGACGTCATCCAGAACCACCTGCTGCAGCTTCTCGCCCTCACCGCGATGGAGGAACCGGTCAGCTTCTCCCCTGCCGAACTGCAGGCCGAGAAGACCAAGGTGCTCTCCGCGACCCGCCTGGCGGAGCCGCTGGACCTCACCACATCCCGCGGCCAGTACACGGCGGGCTGGCAGGGCGGCGAAAAGGTGGTCGGCCTGCTCGACGAGGAGGGGTTCGCCAAGACGTCTACCACCGAAACGTTCGCCGCAATTACCCTCGAGGTGGACACCCGCCGCTGGGGGGGAGTGCCGTTCTACCTGCGGACCGGAAAACGATTGGGCCGCAGGGTTACCGAGATCGCCCTGGTGTTCAACCGGGCGCCCCATCTGCCGTTCGACACCACCATGACCGAGGAACTCGGGCACAACGCCCTGGTGATCCGGGTGCAGCCGGACGAGGGAATCACGCTGCGGTTCGGCTCCAAGGTGCCGGGCAGCAGGATGGAGGTCCGAGACGTCAATATGGACTTCTCTTACGGTTCGGCGTTCGCCGAGGCTTCGCCGGAAGCCTACGAACGCCTGATCCTCGACGTGCTATTAGGCGAGCCGTCGCTGTTCCCGGTCAACGCAGAAGTCGAATTGGCGTGGAAGATTCTCGATCCGGCATTGGAGTACTGGGCCCGGTTAGATGAGGCACAGGCCGGCCCTGACCCATACGAGTCGGGCGGCTGGGGGCCGGACTCCGCGTTCGAGATGCTGCGCCGCTCGGGCAGGGAGTGGCGGCGCCCGTGAGCGCAATCGGCCAGGATCGGAGTCAGCGAACGTGATCGTCGACCTACCGTGCACCACCACCAACGACGTCAACAAGCGGTTGGTCACTCTCCGCGAAGAGGGCGGTGCACTCACTCTCGGCCGAGTGCTGACGCTGGTCATCGTTCCCGATACCGAAGCGCTGCTGGAGGAATCGATCGAGGCCGCGAACTTCGCCAGCCGCGAGCATCCCTGCCGGGTGATCGCGGTCAGCCCCGCCGACCGGCTGGCCTCCGAGGCGAGGCTCGACGCCCAGATCAGGGTCGGCCACGACGCCGGCGCGGGCGAAGTCGTGGCGCTGAGATTGTCCGGCCCGCTGGCCAAGCATGCCAACAGCGTCGTCATGCCGTTCCTGCTGCCCGACACCCCGGTCGTGGTGTGGTGGCCCGACGTCGCACCCGATGTTCCCGCACAGGACCCGTTGGGCCGGTTGGCGATCCGCCGTATCACCGACGCCACCAACGGGCTGGACCCGCTCGAAGCGATCAGAAGCCGGCTGCACGGCTACACCCCTGGCGACACCGATCTGTGCTGGAGCAGGATCACCTATTGGCGGGCGCTGCTCACCTCGGCCGTCGACCAGGAGCCGCATCAACCGATCAAATCCGCGCTGGTGTCCGGGCTGAAATCCGAACCCGCGATCGACATCATGGCGGGTTGGCTGGCCAGCCGGATCGACGGCCCGGTGACACGCGCCGTCGGCGAGTTGAAGGTCGAGCTGACCCGCGCGTCGGAGACCATCGCACTGTCTCGTCCACAGACCGCCGTGACCGCGACGTTGCGGCGCACCGGCCGCCCCGACGCCCTACTCCCCCTGGCCCGCAGGCAAACCCGCGACTGCCTGGCCGAGGACATGCGGCGACTCGATCCCGACGACATCTACCAGCTCGCGCTTCAAGGACTCGACAAGGTGCACTACGCATGAGTGGGAACGGTTCGGAAACCATTGTCGAAACCTACGCCGACGCAACCGAACTGGCCACGGCTGCCGGCAGCCGGCTGGTGGGCGCGATCACAGCGGCGATCGCGAGCAGGGGCCGGGCGTTTGTCGTCCTCACCGGTGGCGGCACCGGCATTGCGCTGCTGCGGCACGTCGCAGCTCACGGCACCGACGTCGACTGGTCGGCCGTGCACCTGTTCTGGGGGGACGATCGCTATGTGCCCGAGGACGACGACGAGCGCAATGCCAAGCAGGCCCATGAGGCGCTGTTAGACCTGATCGAGATCCCGGCGGGCAACGTGCATCCGATGCCGGCCTCCGACGACGAGTTCGGCGCGGATCTCGACGCCGCGGCGGCGGCCTACGAACGACTGCTGGCCGCGTACGGCACCGACGGCGAACCAGCACCGGATTTCGACGTGCACCTGCTGGGCATGGGCGGCGAAGGGCACGTCAACTCGCTGTTCCCGAACACTCCCGCGGTCCGCGAAGACCGCCGGCTGGTCGTAGGAGTACCGGACTCCCCGAAGCCACCGCCACGGCGAATCACGTTGACGCTGCCCGCGATCCGGTGCTCGCGCGAAGTGTGGCTGGTGGTTTCCGGGGAGGCCAAGGCCGGCGCGGTGGCCGCGGCGCTCGGTGGGGCAGCGGCCGTCGACGTGCCCGCAGCGGGTGCCGTTGGCCGGGAAAGGACGGTGTGGCTCCTGGACACCGAGGCGGCAACCGAGTGCGACCGGTCAGGCCCAACCAAGCATCGCGACGTCCAGTAGTCCGGCCAGGCCACCGCCGATCAGCGGGCCCACGACGGGCGCCCAGCAGTACGCCCAGTCCGCTTTGGTCTTGCCCCGGATCGACAGCACGGCGTACGCCAACCGCGGACCGAGGGTCCCCGCCCTCGAGTCCCGGCGAGCGCAGCACCCACAACACGAGGACGAACGTTGCGACGGCTTCGGTGAGCGTGTTCCAGCCGTAGGCGCGAACGGCAGGCCCCCGGCTACCCGGCGATCCGGGCTCTGCAGATCGGTCTGGAAAAGGACGATGTCGACTGCCTGCACAATTCGGCGGTGAAGGCCCAGATGAATCGGTTGGACCCGTCTTTGAGCGAAAAGTCTCTGGGTTTCAAATATTTCAGCGATTTCCTGCGCTCGCGACTGCGCGAGAAGCCGTGATTCAGCTGCGGCGTTGCCGCTGGGCGAGAACCCGACGTACCAGACCGTGATACGTAGCGGCCACCACCGGCCAGCTCCTTTCCGGGGCCACCCGGCGCGCTTCGGCCGCCATCCCACCGGCGAGCCGCGGCTGGGTCAGCACCTGCAACAGCGCGGAGGCCAGCGCCTCCGGGTCGTCATGGCCGACCACTGTGCCGGCTCCGCAGGCCAGTAGTTCGACGGCATGCGGGAACGCTGTGGCCACAATCGGGCGCCCGGCGGCGATCGCGTCGACCAGCACCCCGGAGCTGACCTGATCGGTGGAGTCGTACGGCAGCACGACGACCGCCGCGGTTTGCACCAGCGCGGCCAGCGTCCCACGACTGCGGTGACGCTCATCGAACACAACCGATCCCTCGAGACCGTTGCGGCGCACCTCTTCCTTCAAGCTGTCGCGATACGCCTCACCGTGAGCGGCCAGTTCCTTGGGGTCGGTGGGGCCGACGATCAGATAGCGGGGCTGGCCCGGCAGGCTGTGCAGCGATCCCATCGCCTCGATCACCCGCTCGATGCCCTTGCCGGGGCCCAGCAGGCCCCACGTGAGCACGGTGGGACGGCCGCCACGGACCACGGCCTTGCCGGTGGGCACGGTCAGGCCCTGCGGGATCACGGTGACCTTGCGCCGTCCTACACCATAGCCGGCGCACAGTTGCTCTGCCGCGGCCTGCGACGTCACGACCAGCTGATCCGCGCGGGCCGCCACCGCCTCCAGCACCGAACGCTGGTGCGGAGTCGGTGCCCGGTCGATGGTGTGGACAATCACGATCAGCGGGACGCGCACCCCGTCGACAACATCGAGCACCTCGTCTCCGTCGGTGCCGCCGAAGAGTCCGTATTCGTGCTGGATGACAGCGACATCGGACTGGTTCAGCGATTCGGCGCAGGCGGCAACGGATTTCGGGCAACCGTTGTTCAACTCGCCAACCACGCGCGGGCTCGAGGACGGTGATCCGTCAGAAATCCGCACGACGCTGACGGCAACACCCTCGTCCTCCAGACCGCGGGCCAGATTCGCGGTGAAGGTCGCGAACCCACATGGCGTCGGCGGATACGTACTGAGGATCGCTACCGTCGGCTGGGCCGAACGTTCTTGACGCGCAACAGGAAACATCGTGCTCAACACGGATGAACTACTCATGAAATGTCCCAACTGGGGCTGGCACCTGCATATCCGGCGTGAGCGGATGCTCGGCGCGGCCCGCCGCGTGCGACTGACACATCCCGGACTAGCTGGATTCCCAATTTCTTTGACACTACACCCTGCCGAGGACGAACGGCGCCCGCGCGGCAGAGCCGCATCGATGTCCATCGAATACACCTGCGGCCCACGTACCGCCGTCCCTGGGTAGGGTCACACGACCGAATACCACCAAGTCTGTGCCTCTAGGCCCCGTGCAGAAAAGGCCAGCGGGTGTCAGACAATTCTCCCCGACAATCCATGAGGCAAATCCGGCAAGGCACTCAAGCAGAAGCGTGAGACAATCATGACAACGCCACACTTCGCGGCCCAAGAGGACACGAATCGCGAAAAACACTGACATACAAAGAATTCAGCAGCCAAGCGGCGTCTACGATATAGGATTTCGGCACCCGTGTTCACCGCCTCGTGAACCGCTTGATGCCGTGGTACTCGCAGCGACGGGTGCCGGCGGCGGGGGCGGCGGTGCAGCCCGGACTTCGGCACGTATGACGTGGATTATTCATCTATTCAGAGCTCCAAGGATTATTCGGTCTTCCGCTGCTTCGTGCTTCGGGGGGAGTGAACAGGGGTCGGCATCCATCGACCGGAATTCCGGCCGATGGATGCCTGACCAGCGCGTCCTGGGTTCCGACGGGAAGATGATTGCACCACCGGTCGAGCGCAGACGCGCATCCTCGAAACTGGTTGGCTTCAGCCGAGCGAAGATGCCAGCTGCGGCCTTCCGCCGTGCCGCCCTGATTCCGTACGGCGGGGAATCGAGGCAGCGACACTCTCGGAAACCTACCCGTGCAGATGCGCCAGCACTGCGACCTGAACCCGGCCATCCAGCATGTACAACTACAACAGTAGTGGTGGGCTACGGGCCAGACGTCATGGTAACCGACGACGCGCAGGCTGGATCACGGTTCTGATATCGATGTGGTTACAACAGATGTGATTTGTTCGCCCAAAACGATGAAAACTTCGGCATGCGCCACACCGGCTTTCCAGCCGTGGCACTCGGTCAGATCGCCGAAACCCGCACGGCCTGAGGGCCTTTCGCGCCCTGTTCGACCTCGAACTGAACGCGAGTATTCTCGTCGAGGCTGCGGAATCCGCTACCGTTGATCTCCGAGTAGTGGACGAAAACATCTTCCGCCCCACCGTCGGGAGCGATGAAGCCGTAGCCCTTTTCGCCGTTGAACCATTTCACAGTACCCTGTGCCATTTACTGAACTTCTCTCATTTTTCAAGTGCGCCAACCAAAATGTGCGCATGTTCAGGGTAGCACGGAAATTCCGCCGAGCCCTGGTTGCGAATCCGCCAGCGGGATTTCGGGTTCGCGCGAGGATCGTCGGGTGATTCCCAGCCCGTACACGCGAACAACCACACGGGATGGACGGTTCGCCAGCAGTCGACACAGCACCGACGTCACGCCAACCAGTCGCGTGTTCGCCGGTCAGTTGAGCCATCTACTTAACCAGTAGAATGTCTTGGGCCTCGACAGGAATCATCTGTTCGGTTCGATCCGTTTGCGCTTTGCACACAACGCATTGCCGACCCAACGTGACCTTCTGAACTGGCTTGTCAGGGAACAACTTATGGAAGCAATCAAAGCAAATCTTCTGAATCATCAGGTCAGATCTTTCCGTCAGAGGTACCGATACCGGACGAGGGTCGTGACCCGGCAGGTGGCTAAGCTAGCCGCGGCGGCGTGACGCGAGGATCTTGAGGCGTTCTGTGAGCAGTTCCTCGAGTTCCTCGATCGAGCGCCGTTCCCGCAGCATGTCCCAGTGGGTGCGCGGCGCCTTGACCTTCTTGGGTTCGACGGGGTGCCCACCCTCGATCAGGGTGCCCTCCATGCCGTTGCGGCACTGCCAGGCACCCGGGATCTCGGCGTCGTCGGCGAAGGGTATGTCGAACTCCTGGCCGTTGTTGGTGCGGTACCGCGCGATGTGACGCGGTGCCAGGCTATGGTCGCGGTCGGTCTCGTAGCTCACGGCGCCCAGGCGACTGCCCCTCATGACGTGATCAGCCATCATCACCGCTCCTCATTGCACGGATCACCGCACATCTGCAATAGGTTACGCCCACGCCCGTGGTCGGGGTCGGGGTCGGGGTAGTAGGTTCGCAGAGGTAAAGGTCGCAGCCGGGACGTCCCGACGGTGACCTGAGCCCGCAAGGTAAACACCGGGCGGTCTATTCGCGGCAGAGCTCAGCTGGGCAGGCCGTGCGGCGACGATGTGTTCACGAGGTCGATTGACCCGGTCGCAGGCCAGCCACCGAGCCCGCAGATGAGGATCGGGTCTAGCATCGGTAGATGCGTCCGACATGCCCTCGTTGCGGTGATAAGGGAACCTATCCGATCACGGCCCCGAGCAAGGCCACCGGGCAGCGATGGGAGTGCGTGAACTGTGGAAGGCACTTCTTCAGCGCGGTGATCAAGACGGGCTCGCTATTTATTTGATTGGGCGGCGGATACTCGGCTGCCCGGAATGACAGTTCGACCGGGCACGGGTCAGCACACCAGCCAGACCTTGACGCCTAATTCGTAGCGGCACCCGACCGCTGGCGTCGGGCCGATCGGGTGGTCACCAACTCTCGGGATCGACGCGGACCGACCGTCCCTGACTTACGCCATGCTCGACTACGCCCAAGGCGGGGGACGATCCAGCGAGCGGCGCGCGCCAGCCGTGAGGGCCGAACCACTACGTCCGGGTGTCGTCGGTCGATATCCCAAGCGTACGCCGGGGCGTCTCCGCGCAGCAGGTCTTGAAGCCCCGGAATCCGAAGTTCGCCCGCCCACCAGTGGGTAGAAGTGTGACGCCTGGGCACGGTGACGCCGACATCGAGCATCGCGGCCGAACGTGCTCGGCCGCGATGTAAGGTCGACGTCGGCGCCCAGCGGGTAGCGGTCCGGCAGGATCCGCGACAGCGAAAGGAAAATTCCGGTCATGCCACCGGTATCCACCGATCCTCAGCGGCCTGGCGGACCCCGCTTTCTGGCGGTGACCAACGTGTTCATCTCTACCATCCCGAAGGCCTCCGAATCGGGGCCGGGAAGTGGGCGCCCGACGCCGCGCAGATAGTCGGCCAGCGGCGTCGGTATGGCGTCCCAGCCGCGCTCACCGAACCACTGCGCAGCGGGGGCGATCTGCTCGTTGTAGATCAGCTGGAAGAAGACGTTGCTGTTGGTTCCTGCGCGCTCCGCGACCTTGGCAGCCTCCCAGATCGCAGCGGGCATCGGCTCGCCCCTCCTCGATCCCGACGAAGCTGCCCGGCGCTGCCAGGGCGTCGATGCCCTCGAACAGCGCACCCTGCGCCGTGGCAGGCAGATAGATGAGCAGCCCTTCGGCAATGAATGCAGCCGGCTCGCCGGGATCGAACCCGTGATCGCCCAACGCCTGCTGCCAATCGTCACGCAGGTCGACGGCGACCTCGACACGTGAGATCCGGGGTTGGTCACCACGTGTGGCCAGCACGTCGCGTTTGAACTCGAGCACCCGGACAAGGTCGAGCTCGTACACGACGGTGCCATTGGGCCAGTCCAATCGGTAAGCGCGCGAATCCAATCCGGCCGCCAGGATCACCACCTGGCGCACCCCGGCCTGCACGGCGGCCGCGAAGAAGGTGTCGAAGTATCGGGTGCGCGCACCCTGGAAATTCACGAAATGCGCACCGAACTCGGTCAGCAGCGTGTTGTCGGGATCCTTGCCATCCAGCACGTCGGCCCACCGGCCACCGACCGCCCGGCAGAACACCTCGGCGTACTCGTCGACGGCCAACGGGCGGGGCTTGCGGGCCTCCAACGCCCGCGCATCGGCGACGAACAGTGCCGTCGATCCGACGCTGGTGGTGATGTCCCAGGCGTCTCCGTCAGAACGCATAAGCGCCAGGCTACGCCCGCACCCCGCGGCCGACGAGGATGCGGCATGCCCTACTGAATTCGAGCGCGTGGTTGGTGTTCTGACTTTCGCAGTTATGCGGCGGTATCGCCGGGTAGCCGCATGAGGACCGTACGCTCAGTTTCGCTACCTCATCCGCTGCGTCGGCGAGCACATCGCCGCAGGTCATCTCGGTCGATACAAAGAAGGCAATGGTTCGGCCAGTTCGCCGAACGGCGGGCGCGAGTATCAGCCCAGGGCTTGCCGGTGCCGACGAACGTGCACGACTTCATGGACAAGGAGCTGAGCAAGGCGATTCCGTAGCCGTCTAACCACAAATCCACTTCGGCAGCCGCGTCTCACCTTTATTTTTCGGACCAGTCTGGGCGCCGGCACGCTCGCAACCACAGGCCCAAGCCCCACCGCAGGAGGCAGCACATGACCTGAAACGTTCTCAGTTCCTCGGCGCCGCCTATCAGCATCCGGCCGACCTCGTCGGCGTCAAGGTCGTTCGTCCTCGCTAACGCAGCGGGCGCTCCACCTTGACCCCGACCGCAGTTCGACCGGCATACGGCAAGGGCGACGACGAGCAACAACAACAACAACAACAACAACATGGGAAAACCATTGAATTGCCACCTTTAGTTTACGGGGACCTCAACACAGCTCGACTTTCGCAGTTATGCGGCGGCTGCGGCGCAGGCCAGCTCGTAGTCGCGGATTATGTTGGGGTCGGGCCGTTTTGGTGTAGCGGCGGTAAATCGGGCGGCGATGAGTGCGCGGCGGAGCTTGGCGAGCAGTGTCTTCGAAGGAGGGTTCGGTCTTCTGGTCGTACCAGGGCTCGGCGGCGCGGCGGCCGGTGATGTCGTCGGGGTGGTAGCCGGTGTCCCGCGTACCAGACGATGACCAGGGTGTGGACAGGAACCCGAACGGCACGGTGCGCTCGACGGCTCGGGCGGAGGCGGTCGCGGGCCTGGCCGACGCCGAGCAGCTGCTTGCCGGTGGCGTTGGCGGGTTCGATGCTCCATTATCCCGAGTTTCCGATTATGCCGAGCCGGTGGCGAGATGTGTTGCGCGGGCGGTGTTTCGTTTCCGCGCGCTCGGCATAATCGGGGCGGTTGCTGAGGGTTGACTCTTCTCTGGGGGATGTTTCGAGAGGAGGCGTTGGTCATGCAACAACACAGGACGAGGAGTCGGGTGCTGGTCAGTGGTCCGCTGGCAGCGTATTCCGACGGGTTTGGGCTGGCGCTGGCGAGGCGGGTCTATCGGCCGTCCTCGATCGAGGGCCAGTTGCGGTTGATGGCGCACCTGAGGCTGGCTGCGGACGCGGGGCCTGGCCGCCGGGCAGCTGACGGTGGATGTCGCGCAGCGTTTCGTCGCCGAAAGGCGCCGGGCGGGAGGTCGCGAGTGGGTGACGGTGACGCCGGGTCTGTCGCCGCTGCTGGAGTATCTGCGGCGGGTTGGGGCCGTCCCGCCCGCCGCGCCGTTGCCACCGCAGGATCCTGGTGAGGCGCTGCTGGCGGGTTATGGCGATTACCTGACGGGTGAACGCGGGCTGACGGCAAACGTGGTCAGGAACTACATGCGGGTGGCGCGGCGGTTCGTGGCTGCCCGGTGCGCTTCGGGCGAGGGCGGGTTGATTGGTGTCACGGCGGGGCAGGTCAGCGATTTCGTGCTGGCCGAGCGCCGCACATGCCGCAGTGGCGGCGCGGTGAAAGACGTGGTGGTGGGGATGCGGGCGTTGCTGCGGTATCTGTTCGTTGCCGGGGTCACCGATACGGCGCTAGACGGTGCGGTGCCCGCGGCGGCGCATCGGCCCGCGGGTTCGATCCGCGCCTGCGGTGAATCCCGGCGAGGCTGCGCTGCTGCTGCGCCGTTGCGACCGCCGGACCGCGGCCGGTCGCCGCGATTTCGCGATCTTGACGTTGATGCTGCGGCTGGGGCTTCGCGCCGGAGGTAGCCGCGCTGCGCTGCGGCTGACCTGGATTGGCGCCACGGTCAGATCCTGGTCCGCGGCAAGGGCAACCGGCAGGAACACCTGCCGCTGCCCGCCGACGTGGGCCAGGCCGTGGCGGGCTGGCTACGTTACGGCCGGCCGCGATGCCAATGCCCAGGGGTGTTCACCACGTTGCGGGCGCCGCTGGGCACGCCGACTGCTTCGACGGTGTCCTCGCTGGTCGGGCGGGCGGCGCGGCGGGCCGGGCTGAGCGGGGTCAGCGCTCACCGGCTCCGGTATTTCGCCGCGACCCAGTTATTGCGGGCAGGGGCGGGATTCGGCGAAGTCCAGCAAGTTCTGCGGCACGCGAACATTCGGCACACCGCGGCCTACGCCAAGGTCGATCAGGTGGCCTTGACCGCACTGGCGCGGCCCGGCCGGCGGCAGGTGCCCGATGAACACGTTGCGGGCAGCCGCTGGCGATTACCTGGCGCTGCGGCGCGCGCTGGGATTCAAGCTCTATGACGCCGGCCTGCTATTGGAGCAGTTCATCGACTTTCTGCAGGCCAACCACGCGGATACCATTACCACGGCGTTGGCGGTGCAATGGGCCACCGAGCCGCGCGGTGTGCTACCGGCCTGGCACGCGCGGCGCCTGGCCGTGGTACGCGGATTCGCCAGGTGGCGCCACGCCACGGACCCGGCGACCGAGGTCCGCCAAACGGTCTGCTACCGGCCCACACTCGACGCGCAACACCGTATCTGTATTCCGGCGCCGACATCGCGGCGTTGATGGCCGCGGCAGCAAGACTGCCCTCGCCGTTGACAGCGGCGACCATGCAGGCCTTCATCGGGTTGGTGTTCGCCACCGGCATCCGCCGCGGGAGGCGTTGGGCCTCGACGACGCCGACCTGGATCCGGCAGCGGCGATACTGACCGTCCGCCAAGCCAAGCTGGATAAGACACGCCGACTTCCGCTGCACCGCTCGAACGGTGGCCGCGCTGGTCGGCTACCAGCACCGCCGGGACCGGCTGTGTGCCGACCGCGCCACCGACGCACTGTTGGTCTCCACCACCGGCGCCCGACTGTCGGCGACCACGGTGTCGTGCACGTTCGGGGACTTGCTTTCCCAAGCCGGCGTCGTACCGCCCGCGCCGCAAGGCGCCCACATATCCACGACGCCCGCCACACCTTCACGGTGAACACCCTGCTCGAGTGGTACCGCGATGGCGGTGACGTCGCCGCGCGGCTACCGCTGCTGTCGGCCTACCTCGGCCACACCAGCCCAGCCCACACCT
>CAWJYB010000050.1:0-220560 GCA_963846905.1 uncultured Actinomycetota bacterium | reverse complement strand
GCCGCCTGACCTGCGGAAACTCGCACAGGGCGTGATGGGCCGTTTCAGTCGTCATCGCCGGAAGCGGCGGGCTGGTCCTTCATCAAGGGCGCGTCGAGCCGGTCGATGATGGCCTGGTCGCCCGGGGTCCGGCGGCAGCCAGTCGGACGGCTCGTAGAACGTGTGGCCGAGGTTGTCCTTCTTGGACACGATCAGCTTCCCGTGCTTGATCAACAGGGTCAGCGCCCCGTTCGCGGTGCCGCGACTGCACACCCGGCGCACCGGCTTCGTCTTGCCGTACCGCTGTGTCTTGTCGGTGCCGATGACCTCGTTGGCGATCTCGGCGAGCCTGTACTTGGTGAGTCCGTCACCCGGCGTGCAATGGCGCTGGGCAAGTTTGAACATCGGCACCACGAAGTTGCTGCCGTTGCCGTCCCAGTCTTCGACGGGCAAGTCGGGGTCGGCGTCCACGGTGAACGGGTCCACGTAGGAGAGCACCAGCGAGGTCTTGCCCTCCAGCCGCCCCGGTATCTGCACGGCGGTGGCCTTCATGGCGATCTCCGGCGGCGGTGCGTCATCCTTGGTCTTCGCGGCGGTCAGCGTCGTTTCGAGCTTCGTGCCGTCGCGCACGGTGATCAGCCAGTTGTCGACGGCACCCTCCATCGCGTTGGACCCACGGGCGGTCTTGTCGTTGGTCTTGGTCGGGTGGTGCAGCAACATCACCGACGCGCCGGTGTCGAGCGTCAGCTTCTCCTGTGCCGCCACGATCCTGCCCACGGATGAGGCGCTGTTCTCGTCCACGTCCACCGCGCACCGGGCCTGCGTGTCGAAGATGATCAGACCGGCTCCGGTTTCGATGGCCTTGGCTCGCACGTGCTCCATGTCTTGCGGGGAGGTGAACTGCACGCTGCCGTGGTGGACGATGAACCTGCCCTTGAGGTCGGCCATGTCCACACCGCGCTCCCGGCACCACACGCGGACCCGGCCAGGCACCCCGGCGGTACCCTCACCGGCCACGAACATCACCTTCATCGGTTCGGGTACGGCGAACTGCCTGTGGTTGAGGAACGGTGTGCCGGTGACCAGCGACAGCGCCATGTCGAGCGCGATGAACGTCTTGAGGGCCTGTGATGCGCCGGTGAGATGTGTGAACCCTTCGGCGAGAACGCCTTCGATGAGCATCTTCGGCGGCTCTTGGGCGTCCATCTCGTCAATGTCCATCCACCGCGGGGGACGACCGCCAGCCGTGGGGCCGTGGCGGGCCTCATTCAGCAACTCCCTGATAATCCTCGCCGTGGCCGTGATATTCGCCGTACCCGATGTGCCGAGGGATCGGCGCACGAGGGCGCGGACCGTGTCCAGCGGCACATCCATGAGCACCAGTTGCCCGGGGCTGTAGCTGGTTGGGTACGTGACCCCGCTGGCCTCGGAGTCGCGCCGCCCGAAGGTGGCGATCATCTCGATACGCATGGTGATGTCCTCGATCACCCTGGCGACGGCGGCGCGGCGCTCCTTGTCATACCGGCTCGCCATGATCGGACTGGTCCGACGGTTGCGGTCGGGTCGATGCCGTGTGCGGCCACGAAGATGTCTTCGTAGGCGGCGCACTCTTTGCTCAGGTAGTCGTCGTCGTCGCTGGATGGCGGGGTCCAGTTGCCGCGCTTCTGCTTGGTGTGCCAGTCCATCACGTCGCCGTAGGTGAGCGTCTGTGAAAGAGCGGGCCACATCTGCAGCTCCATCAGGTCGCTGATCCGTAGCGGTAACTCCAGCTGCGCCATGGACTTTTTGTTGAGCTTGCTGATCCGGTCGCAGTGCGCCAGCGCGTAGGCGGCGCTGACCACCTTGGCGGTGCAGTCCTTGGGCGGTTTCGCCTCAGGGCCGAACGGATTGGCGTCGTCCGCGCCAGCGTCCGTGTCGTCCGCGTCAGGGTCGGCCTCTGCGCTCGGGTCGGCCTCTGCGGTCGGCTGCCCGTGGCTCGCGTTGCCGTTCTCGTCGTCGGCCGACGGCGACGATCGCGGTGGCCTTGCACCAGCGGCGTCGCGCCAGAGCCTCCACGGAGCAGCGTGGAAGCCGCTCGGCCCCGTGAACACCTTGGCGTGGGTCACCTGGCCGTCGTCAGCCTCTGCGGTCGTTTGTGCGTCGGCGTCGGTCGCCTGCCCGTTGTTCGAGCCGTCCTCGGTGTTCTTCGTCTGCGCTACCATTGCGCCGTACCTTCCTTGTCGGGGTGGTGCATGTTTGGCCTTTGGTCGGGTCATCGGGTTGAGTGCGGGGCCGGGGTTCACACCTCGGCCCCGTCTCACGTTTCAGGCCAGGTGTCACCAACTTAGTGCCGGTATCCTGCGTGAATCGTGTTGCGACACAACGGGATGTCACGACACCGACATTGCTAGGCGTCATGATGGCGACCTTGGTAGGCGTCATAATCCTGTGCAGGCATTTTCGCGGGTTCGGTCGGCCCTCACCGGGTTGCCGTTCTTCGCGCTGGGCAGCGTGATCACCGGCAGCTTCATCACCGCGTGCAACGTCTCGATGGCGAGACAGGAGTAGCTCTGAAGGAGTTTCAACGTCGCCCACGGAGTGGCGTCCGAGCACGTTCCCCCCAGGTCGTCTACGAATGTTTCGTCGGCCATCCGAAGCATTCCCGACCGGATGGTCAGCCGCCCCAGTTCGCCATCGGGACGGAACATCAGGGCGCGGGCCACCACGTCCTCGTCGCCCTCGGGGCGATTGTTGTCGGGGTGGATGCTGGCCAGTAGCACCATCCCGCTGAGATCGTCGATGAGCATGTCCCGCCAGACCGGATTGAGCCGGGCGGAGGCTTCCACCGTCATCGGCGTCGGAACGTCCGTAGGGTGATAATCCTTGCTCACTTCGCACCAGCGGCGTCGCGCTTGGCCTCCCACTCGGTCACCGGCAGCGTGGCGGTGAGGGGGCCGTCTTCGCACGCAGGATGAAGCCCCCCACCGCTGAATGCCGCTGCGACGGTGCGTACTTCGCGCTCGCCGTCGTCGCCCCGGCGCTCTTGGAGCAGGATGGCGGGACACGGGTCGGAGGCCAGTGCCCAGCCGTGGACGTCGGAGTAATCGAACACGTTCACCCAGCCCGGCGGCAGCGCGGTCACCGCGACGGTGGTCCAGGGGATGCTCATGAGAGATCTGCCTTCGGCGGCGGGGAAAATGCCCTGGGGGACAAGGGTTGAGCATCTCGTCTACATCCGCGACGCGCACGCGGATACCCGATCCGGGCTTGTCGCTGAAACGGTACGCGGGAAGGGTGCCGTCCTTGATCTTCTCGCGCAGGGTGTGGACCGTGCAGTCGAGCGCGCTGCTGCATGTTGCAGCGACTCGAACTCCCGCCGGGCAGGCTGGGATGGGTTGTTGCTGATGGACATGGTTGATCGGCTCCGTCGGATAGCGATCCCCGGTGTGTGGTGTAGCTGAGGGGGGACGCGGCCAGACGGACGGGAGCGGGCCGGGGAAGGCCGCGCGGTGAGGACGGAGCGAGGGTGTTGAGGCCGGTCGTGATCGGGCCTGCTACTTACCAATATATCCGATGAATCAGGTAGAGAAGCACCCGGCTGCATGGAGCCCTGTGAATACCGCTGTCGCTCAGCCTGTCTCGCCCGGTCCCGCCGCCGGTACGGCCAGGGCCGAGAGCCGGTCGGCAAGCACGTCGGCCCGGCCCGCAGCCACGTGCTGGTAGCGCATGGCGGTCCCGCTGGTGACGTGACCCAGCCGGGCCATCACCTCCTTGGTGGTGCCACCGGCCTCCGCCGCCATCACGCCGCCGAAGTGCCGCAGGTCGTGAAAATGCAAGTCGTCCTTGCCGATGGCCTGGCGGGCGTTGAAGAACGGTGTGTGATACCGGCCCTCGGCGTAGAAGCCTCCGGTCACCGGGTCGGGGAACAGCAGCGCGGTCCTGGCCTCGCCGACGTGCTGGTCGAGGTGGGCCGTGATCACCCGGCGCAGGTGCGGCGGGACGGTGACCGTGCGGTTCGACTCTTTGGTCTTGGTCGGCCCGGCGTCGAACGTGCCGCGCCGGAAGGTCACCGCCTTGCTGACCCGCAGCGCCGAGCCGTCATCGGCGACATCGGCCCGCGCGAGCGCGAACAGCTCGCCGCGCCGCAGCCCGCACCACCCGGCCAGCAGCACCGTCAGGCCCAGCGCCTCGGGCAGCTTGGTCGGCCAGCGCCACCAGTTCGTCGGGTTCCAGCAGGACGACGCTGCGCTTGGTGTGCTTCACCGCCGCCGCGCCCTTGATGCGGGCCGGGCTGCGGTCGATCAGCCCGTCGTCGGTCGCCGTGTTCAGCACCGCCTGCAACACGCCATACGCCTGGGCGTTGCGGGTCCGGTGCTCGGTGCCAAGGCCGGTGAACCATACGCGAACGTCCTCGGGCGTGATCTCGGCCAGCGCCGATCCCCCAGCGCTGGAAGGATGTTGCGGTCCAGGTGGTACTTGTAGTTGTCGCGGGTCCGTGGCGCGAGGCTGCGCTGTTCCAGCCACGGCGCTGCGTAGTCGCGCAGGGTGAGCCTGCGCGCCGCCGCCCTGGTCACCCGCTCGGCGGGCGGAGTCCAGGTGCCGAGGTCGATCAACCGGCGCTCATCAGCCAGCCAGCCCTCGGCCATCCCCTTGGTCGGGAAGGTCGCCGGGGCGCGGTACAGCACGATGCCGTTGACGTAAGCGGCCTGCCAGCGCCCACTGTCTCGCTGCTGAAGCCGCCCGAACCCCCGGCGCTGGCGGCGGGGTGAGCGCGGTGCGGTCGTCTTGGTCGAGCGGGCGGCGGGCGTGGTCGGCATTCGGTGGTTCCTCGGGTCGGCGTCGGGGAAGTAGCGGGGAATTGGCGGAGAACATAGGTATTCACGCAAGTATACGGAGCTATACAGAACCAACAGCAGGATATGTCTCTGACCTCGGCATATGCGCCCATCGGGGCAGGTAGACGGGTTACCCGACCCTATCGTCCCGGCTACTTGGAATCCTGCCGGGGGCACCAGGCGTTTACACAGCTCAGAGGGTATATCTGGACTTGGGAGCGAGTAGGCGTGCCATCTGTGTGCACTTGAGTCCCAGATCCTCGGGCAATGAGCACTCTTGCGAGCGCGCGGCAGGCGTAGGAGTCCCGTGGGGACCCTCGGCTGAAGGACCCGGCTGGAGGAATGCCAGACCTTGCAGCAGCAGGCCCAGCACAACTCGTTGAAATGGAGGCGTCCACCGTATTCGGCTTGAAAAGGAACTTGATAAGTTCCTTACCCCGCGCCGCGATCCCCGCGCTGATGTGGCGCTGGGCGACGAACTGGTTTATCGCGGCATAGCCGCGCTTCGCCGCCTCGCCGGGTGGAGGAGCGCTGGCAGTGGCGTCGGAATCCCACGAATCGGCTTGGGCGTCCAGTGCATACTGGACAGCGGCATGGCGGCGCGCAACCTGCACGACATCGGCAACCGTCATGACCGAACCTCCCACTCCCTCTTCATGGTCTCGCTGAAGCTGGACTCGAAAGTCTGATTTTCCAGGTTGTGCGCCGCATCCATTAACTTTCGCGCCAGTTCCCTCGGGTCATCCGGTAGCCATCCCCGGCTTCGGGGGCACCGCAACGACCGAGATATCAACTTCGGGCGGCTGCTCCTTGCCCTCATCGAGCTGAACCGTGACCGCACACCTGATCCCGGCCAGCTCGTCCTCACGAGACACGCGGAAGCCAAAGTGCATGACGTTGTCGAGCACTCCGACGGTGCTCGCCTTCCCGTCCAAGAATTGGGTGAGCCAGTTCTGACCGCCAATGCCGTCCAGGGAGTTGCTGTAGCAGCACTGGCACCCATCGATGGTCACGGAGTCGTCGGAAGCAGAGTCCACGACAGCCACGAACTCCGTGAGCCGGTCGATAAGCTCATCCGCCAGGACGGAATAGCCGGGGTATTTGCTACCCCCGGCGTCCGCATCGAACTTCCAGCTCAAGGAAAGCCGGTCGAACTGGAAGGCGAGGGTGCGCGACAGCGAGCTGTCCGCCAGCTGCGCTGCGGGCATGGGCCACGTCAACGCGAACAGGTCGGCAGGCGGCAGCAGTTTATGTCGGTGACCTTTCGGTGCCGTCTGCTTAAAGCCGGGATAGGCGGAAGGCCCACTTGTTGCGGAGTTGGGTGACGACGGCTATACCGCAGCCGTAATTCGTGACCTGGGTGGTTGAGCGTGTCTGCGCTGGTAGGGGCGGTTACTGGGGCAGTCGTTCAGAGTTTGTGACAACATCAGAGATTGCCGCGGCCACCGCGGCTTATAGCGTATACCCTGATCGGTGGTCCGACGGAGTTCTCGGCGGTGATCGACCGCATCGCGCCGCGCTTCAGCACGGTATGAACCGCTGCGCCATGCCGCTGAGTTGATGCTCGGGATGGTTTCGATATGGATCGCAAAAATTGCTGGACGATCGCCGAGCACCGCGGGGATGCCACCCCGGACGGGTTGCAGCACCTGTTGTCGCGGGCCAAATGGGACGCCGACGCAGTGCGCGATGATCTGCGTGACTATGTTATTGACGCCTTCGGCAACCCCGTACGCAGTCCTCGTGCTTGACTAACCCGGCGACTTCAAGAAGGGCGCCCATTCAGTGTTCGGGGTGCAACGGCAGTATTCAGGCACTGCCGGGCGGATTCGAAAACTCCCAAGTCGCGGTCTATCTTACCTACGCGGCCCCGCGCGGGTACGCCCTGATCGACCGTGGCCTGTACCTACCACTATCATTGGCGCAGGCTCCCCGATCGTTGCGACGACGCCGGAATCCCGACCGAAAAAACCAATTTCGCTACCAAACCGGCGCTCGCACGATCACTGCTCGACCGCGCCGTCAGCGCCGACGTTCCGCGTCCTTGGTTGCCGCCGACGTGGTCTACGGCGCCGATCCGACACTGCGCGCCGCCATCCGCGGCCACCACCTGGGCTACGTGCTGGCCATCGCCGCCATCCGGTATGTGCCCACCCCCGCCGGCAAAACCCGCGTCGATCGGCTCCCGGCGATGCTGCCGAATCGAGCCTCGCAAACACACTCGCCGGTGCGGGCAGCGACGGGCACCGCTACTACTCGTGGGGCTGGATCTCGCTGGAGCCCGAAGACGCCACCGACACCGGCTACCACTATCTGCTGATCCGCCGCAACGACAAGACCCGACGAGCTGGCCTACCTGCGCTGCTACTCACCCCGGCCAGTCACGCTGCACACCCTCGTGCGCCGTCGCGGGGACAGCGCTGGCGCATCGAAGAATCCTTCCAAACCGCCAACGGACTCACCGGACTCGACCAGCACCAGGTGAGCCGTTGGAGATCCTGGCATCGCTGGATCACCCTGGCCATGCTCGCCCACGCCTTCCTGGCCGTCGCCTGCGCAATCGAACGCGACACGCAACCCCACCCCAGAAGGACTGATCACATTGACGGTCAACGAGTTCCGCCGCCTCTTCGACGCCCTACTGCTCGTCGCCGAACACACCATCACCAGCCTGCTGGCCTGGTCACGATGGCGACGACAACACCAACACCGAGCCCGCCTATCCCACTACCGGGCACGCGAACACCAATGATCACGATCTACGGCTGCGGTACTAGGTCGAGGTTAAGCGGTGTGAAGTAGACGGTGAAAACCGTCACTCGCACTGGGGGGCGGGCGTACTGTTTACCCCCCGTAGTCGCCATGTCGCCCATGATTACACAAACGCCCAGTGAGCAGGCTTTGTGCCCCTACCCGTGTCGCCATGGCTCAGGCGATTTTGCCCGAAGTGAACTCCTCGACGGCGTCGAGCGGGGTAGCCGACACGGACACCGCGGCAGACTTCCTCGCCGACATCGAGACCGCCTGTGACGCGGTCGAATAGCCAATAACCCTCGCCTCGTGAAGCGAGTTGCTTGAGCCGCCAGCGCTGAACGCCTCGGTGTCTCCATTCGTGACATTCAACGCCTGGTGCGCACCGAGCAGCTCGGCTACATCCTGGACGCGGCGGGCCGCCGGCGTATCCCGGTGTCGCTGCTGGCTGGGCGGCTGGCATGAGCAGCCTGACCGACGCATTCACAGCCGCCATCGCCGAGTGGGATGAAACCTGCACTGTGAGCTGACCACCGTGGCAGGTACCCGGTGTCGGCCGGCGTTCGGTCGATTACTGGCGTTTGGTAACGAGGGGTCGGAGCGCCGCTAACGTCGAGGCGTGGCCGACGACATTGCCACCACAGTGGGGGAATCGCCGTCTGGGGAAGACGGGACTCCGAGAGAAGACACAAAGGAGTGACTATGACTACAACTCAGAATGTCGAGACGTGTAAGAAAGGGTATGCCGCGATGGCCGCGGGCGACCTCGAAACGGTGCTGAGCGTCTACGACGACGACGTCGAGCTTGTTATGCCCGGCAACAGCACGATCAGCGGAACGTATCGCGGCAAAGGAGAGCTCACGGAGTTTTTCGCGAAGGTGGCCGAGCACCCCTATACGCTGACGCCCAGCCGGTTCCTCGGCGACGGCGATGTCGTGGTGGTCCTCTCCCAAGTCACCGCCGGCGGAGAATCCGCGGCCGGCGCCGATGTGTACACCTTCCGCGATGGCAAAGTCGTCAATGCCCAGAACTTCGGGGACACCGCTATGGCGGAACGGGTCTACGGCACGAAGTAAGGGTAGCCCTGCGCATTTTCGGCACTTTGAATCACCCGTTCGGACATCGGCCACGGTGCGGCTGCGCCGGGTGACACTCGCGTACCCCGCCCGCGGGCAGGACACCCAGACGGCCGGGTCAGCGCCGATCAGCCCACGACAAAGGCTGCAAACCCAGGATCGCGCCGCTCAGCTCAGCGACTCCCGGCCCGCACTCGTGCGGGCCGAGACACGCGGACACCGCCCGTGGATGCCCACGAAAGGGTCACTGTTCCCGGGCGGGCACGGGCGAGCACCTCACCCCGACAGCCGGGGAGCTCTTCTTTTGAACCAGAATCAGAACTTACTTGCAGTGAATGTGATAGACGACGCGACGCGCGCCCTCGCGGCAGGCCGCGCTGCGAATGTTGGCGCCGCCAACCTCTATGCCGGCCGGTCGCTGGTGCTCGCGAAGGCGTGGCATCGCGGCTACCAGTTGATGCTGCTGCAACGGTGGTACACCTCCCGCACCGCCAGCCGTACATGAATGCGCGGACCAAAAGCTGACAAGTGTTTGCCCCACGCACGCGGGGCAGAACCAACTCTTCCGCACTGTTGAACGGCACTCGGTATGGGGCTCACTGCGTCACTGTGGGTGAGGACGAGCAGGCGGGTGGTGTGCGGCGGCATGATGACCATGACCAGGATTCGCCGAGGAACCGGTGCCTGGCTGAAGCCATGTCGGTGAGCATGGTGACGGTGGCAGTCGTAAGGGATCTGCTGGGGCAGAACCGGTTTCAAACCGTCTGACATCAACACCAGTTGACCCCTTCCCGGCCAGGACGTGATAGACCACGCTGGTGGCTCATGCGCACCGGAGCACCCGATGATCGTCGTCCGTACCGCCGAATCGGCCGAGCAGGCCCTGACCGAGGGTCAGCTCGTCTGCCGCCGCGGCTGCGGCTACACCTTGGCGCGGTGGGGATACGGCCGCCGCCGGCATATCCGCACCCTGAGCGCGGACCCGATCGACATGCGGCCGCGGCGGGTACGCTGCCCCGGCTGCACAACGACCCATGTCTGCTGCCGGCTGCCTTGCAGCCACGCCTGGCCGATGCCACCGCGGTGATCGGCACCGCCCTGGCCCACAAAGCCGCAGGCATGGGGCGCCGGCAGATCGCCGCCGCGCTGGGCCGATCACCGTCGACGGTGCGCCGCTGGCTGCGCCGTGCCCGTGAGCATGCTCATCTGACCCGGCTGTGGCAGCGCGGCGCCCAAGCACTCATCCGCCTCGACGCCGACGCGTTCAACCAGCTGGCCTGGACCGGCAACCGGCTGCGCGACGCCCTCACCGTCCTGGCGGCTGCGGCCTGGTGCACGCAGCACCGGCTGGGCATCAACGAACCCCTATGGACCCTCATCGGCCTGCACACCCACGGCAGGCTTCTGGCAGCGCCGGGCTAATTCGCCCTGCAGCCCCGGCCCCACGCGGCCTGGGCCGACGCGCCTGCGCGCGCGCTTGCCCGCGTCACCGTGAACACCGAACCGCTGTCACGGCGTCACCGTGAACACCACCCCGTCAGCCTGCACACCAACTACCGACGTTAGTTATCGCCGAAAGTGCCGCCGTCGTGTTCATTTTGAGTGCCCGGCAACACCGCACCATGACGTTCCTGTCTGTCGGGCAACCGGTGGATGCGCAGGAGGAATCCGATGTCCCACGATCGGGGGATGTGGCCGATCACCACGGCTGCCCGAAAGTGTCAGCCAGGAACCACGTAGGGTCTGTCACCGGGATCACCCAACTGGGCACTGCACACCCACCTGCCCGCGTTTCGGTATGCGGCTGCGGCTATGTCGGACTGCTGGGCACCTGGGTGCTGGTCGGTGTGCGCACCGCGCGGCGGCGTGCGGGGCCGCCTGCTGCGGCCACCGCCGAGCGCCGCTCCCAATCGTTCACACAAGGATCCGGTGATCTGATGTACCGGCAGGCAAGCGGTGCCGGATACCATCGAGCATGCAACTTCCGACGTCGGCACATGACCGGAACTGAACCGCCGATGCGAATCGGCGCCATGCGAAACCGATTCGCGCTGAGCTTCTTAGGCTCGCAGGGTTCGGTGATCGTCCTTGCCGCGGGCGTATTGCTGCTGGCCTCTTGTTCCGCACCGCCGCCGACCCCCAGTCCGACACCGGTGAAAGCGATCTCCGGTGGCCAGCTCACGCCGCTGCTGGACAGCACCCTGTCGGCACCCCGCTGGTTCACCGGTACCGACGGTAAGACACACCTGGTCTACGAACTGATGCTGACCAACGTCCTGCCGGCGGCGGTCACGCTCAGCGGGGTTGAGGTGCACAACGCCGATTCGCGGAGCCACGCTGATCCGGCTGACCGGCAACTCGTTGCGTGCGGCGACCTCATTGGCGGCTTCTGCGGACACCCCGACCGTCGTACTGCCACCGTCGTCGGTGGCCGTGGTGTGGCTCGACATCCCGCTCACCGGCGGCGCCGTCCCGGCAATGCTTACCCATCAGCTGAGCGTCGATCCGCCGCCCGGCACTCCGGCATCCGGCGTTGCGTGGACGTTCACCGGGTCCGGTGCGCAGGTGGATCAGGCACCGCCGATCGTCGTCGGACCTCCGCTGGCCGGGCCGGGTTGGGCCGCCCTCGGCAGTTGCTGCGACGGCCCTCATCGGCGCGCGCCCTATCCGATCGACGGACGGTGGTACCTCGCCCAACGGTTTGCGATCGACTTCAACCAACTGGACGCCCAGAACCGGCCCGGCGTCGGCGATCCTCTGCTGCCCAGCAGTTTTCCCACCTTCGGTCAGTCCGTCTTCGCGGTGGCCGACGGAACCGTGGTGGCCGCGGTAGACGGCAATCCGGACCTGCGGGTCAACGAAGCCCGCGAAGACCCGACGCCGGAGAACGCCGGCGGCAACCGGGTCGTAATCGACATCGGCGACGGGCGCTTCGCCATCTACGCCCATCTGCACAAGGACAGCATCGTGGTGCGCCCGGGTGAGCGGGTCAAGCGCGGACACCATATCGCCGATGTGGGCAGCTCCGGCACCACGGGCGGTCCCCATCTGCATTTCCAGGTCAGCGATCGCCCCTCGGTCGTGTTCGCCGACGGGATGCCCTACGTGTTCGATGCTTTCGAACTCACCGGTCAGACTCCACCACTGCCCGACGTCCTCAAGCATTACGACACCCTGGAGCCGATTCCGATCAGCAGCGCCAACACCGGACAGCGCCACGACCAGTTGCCACTCGGACGAGACGTCGTGGCTTTCCCGCCGCCGACACCGGCGGCTAGTGCGATCCTGCCGCTGCGGGGCTCCGGTGGTGCCGGTTTCGCCCTTGACGTCATGGCCGGCCCGGGATGAACGTGGCGGTCAGTGCCTCCAGGAAGCCCGGCTTGTCGGAGTCGGCGATCCTCTCGAATGTCCCGAACAACACGGCGCTGCGGTACGGAACGAACGACGACTCGACCCCGCTGCGCGCCACCGCCACGCCTCCAGCCGTAGCCGAACCTGCCTCGGGCGCAACGGATTACAGCGCGTTCAGCCAGGTGGATCCAGTCGACCCGTGGATTACCAACGCGTCGCCGACGCGGGCGAAACCGGTCGGAAATAGCACCGGGTGGCCGTCCCCGCCAGTGCCACGGTGGCCAGCGGCGTGCTGTCGAGCCACGCGCCACGCGCGATGTGACCTGGCTTTTCGGACAAACGGGTAACCCGCGTCGAGGGCCGCGACATGTCCTAACTATCGCAAGCTTGCACCAGCCAGGCAGCGGTATCGGGAGGCAGCACCGGACCCACGCCGGCCGCCGACGCCAGTGCCACCGAGAACCCCTGCGGCAGTGGGACATCGGCGACACCCGTATTAACCCAGCACTGGGAGGCACCCCGGGAAAAGCCCACCAACGACTCCGGAAGGTCGAGCCAGCACACCTCGCCCCCGGCGACCCAGAGTCGCGGGCGCAACGCGAGCGCCGACCGGTACAGGTTCAGAAACGAGCCGGGATCCTCGTCCTGTGCCGACACGGTGTGCGTGCCCCAGTGCTCCGGCTGGGGCAACCAGGTCCGGATGACAACGGGAGAAAAGCCGTATGGGGCAGACGAACCCGACCACGGCATCGGGATACGGCAGCCGTCGCGTCCGACGTCGGCGAACCCGGACTGCGCCCACATCGGGTCTTGGCGCACCTCGTCGGGTAGGTTCTCGATCTCCTCTAGGCCCAGTTCCTCGCCCTGATAGATATAGGCCGTACCGGGCAGCGCCAACTGCAGCAACGCACAGGCACGGGCCCGACGACGGCCGAGTTCGTGGTCGGCTTCCTCCTGCGCCCACCTGGCGCGCTCCCAATCCGTCTCGACCAGGTGTTCCGGCTGCGAGCGGGAGTAGCGGGTCACTGTGCGCGTCACATCGTGGTTGGACAGCACCCAGGTGGGCGGCGCGCCCACGGAGTCGGCCCCAGCTATGGCGTCGCCGATAACCGCGCGGAGGCCGGCCGCCCGCCAGGGTGCGCGTAGGAAGTCGAACTGAAACGCCGTGTGCAGCTCATCGGGCCGTAGGTAGCGCGCCAACCGTTCATTGCTTTGCACCCACGCCTCTGCGATGTAAACCCGTTCCGGCACATATCGTTCGGCAACGGCTCGCCAGCCGCGGTAGATGTCGTGGACACCGTCTTGATCCCAGGCCGGATGCCGATCGGTGTGCTGTACCCCCTTGGTCCGCCTGCCGCGGTTGGGCAGACCCTCGGCCTTCACCAGACCGTGGGCGACGTCGATGCGGAATCCGTCCACACCCTTGTCGAACCAGAACGCCAACACCCCCTCGAATTCCGCACGCACCTCGGGATGGGTCCAGTTGAGGTCCGGCTGCCCCGGCGCGAAGAGGTGCAGATACCACGAGCCGTCGGCCAGCCGCGTCCAGGCCGGACCACCGAACACGCTCTGCCAATCGTTCGGCGGCAACTGTCCTCGCCGTCCGCGGCCGGGTCGGAACAGGTACCGGTCGCGTGCACCAGGCTCGCCGTTCAGTGCCGCCCGAAACCAGCGGTGCCGGTCCGACGTGTGGTTGGGCACGATGTCGAGCAAGACCTTGATTCCCGAAGCATGCGCTTCGGCGATGAATGCTTCGGCTTCGGCTAACGTGCCATAGGCGGGTTCGACGTCCCGATAGTCGGCGACATCGTAGCCGGTATCGGCCATCGGCGAGGGGTACCACGGGTTGATCCACACCGCGTCCACCCCAAGTGCCGCAAGGTACGGCAAACGGGACCGCATGCCCGCGATGTCACCAATCCCGTCGCCGTTGCCGTCGGCGAAGCTGCGGATGTACACCTGGTAGACGACCGCGGTCTGCCACCACGCCCGCTTCGGGGACGGCGGGATTTCGCGTAGTTCCGTGTCGGTCATCTGATCCTTCGCCGGGAGACCAATGGGACCACCTGCCATTCTCCAGATCACGGCGCAAAACGCCGCCGCCCCGACAAACGCGCACGTCGCGCGGCCGGGACGGACATGCGCTGTGTCACACTAGCGCGAGCCGAACAGGCGAGACCCCGATCATCTCGTGGAGGTTCGATGAGGCAGCTCCATCGCTGGGGCGGGCGAATGCAACGCCTCGGTGCCTGCATGTCCGTGACTGTCTTGGCGGCCTTGCCGCTCACAGCTTGCGGTGGCGACAGCGCGGGACCGCCGAGGCTCACCTGGTTCGCGATGCCCGATAACGGCGGCGCCACCGCCAGGGCCCGAGAATGTGCCGACGCTTCGGGTGCCGCCTACCGGGTTCAGGTCGAGACGTTGCCGAACAATGCCACCCAACAGCGGGAACAACTCGTGCGACGGCTCGCGGCAAAAGATTCGTCCATCGACGTCCTCAGCACGGACGTCGTCTACACCGCGGAGTTCGCCAACGCAGGGTTCCTACGGCCCTACAGTCCCGATGAGCAGGCCCGGATGACGGCCGGGATGCTGGAAGCGCCGGTGGAAACCGGGATGTGGAAGGGCACGCTTTACGCCGCTCCGTTCAAGTCCAACACGCAGCTGCTGTGGTACCGCAAGTCGCTCGCCACGGCTGCGGGAGTCGACCCCGAAAGCCCGGACTTCACCTGGGACGAGATGATCAAAGTCGCTGTCGCACAAGGCAAGCGGATCGGAGTTCAGGGAGCCCGATATGAGGGCTACATGGTCTGGGTGAACGCGCTGGTAGTCTCCGGCGGCGGTGAGATCATCAGCGACCCCGAGGCCGGACGTAACGCGAAGCCGATTTTGGCGGGGCCGGCCGGAGACAAGGCCGCGCAGCTCATCGGCGACTTCGCCCGTTCCGCCGCGGCCGCACCCGACCTGTCGACGGCCCAGGAGGAACAGGCGCGCGCCGCCTTCCAGTCCGATAGCGGCATGTTCATGGTCAACTGGCCCTACGTCCTGGCCGCCGCCAGAAGCGCCGTCAAAGAGGGCACGCTGAGCCAGGAGGTGGTCGACGACATCGGGTGGGCACGCTACCCGCGGGTCTTCCCCGACAAGCGCCAGTGCCCCCCCGCTGGGCGGGGCGAACCTCGCCATCGGGGCGTATTCGCGGCATCCGGACCTGGCCGTGGCACTCGTCGAATGCGTCAACGCGCTCCCCAAGGCCACCGAGTACATGCTCGACGAAGGCGAACCGTCGCCGTACGCGGCGTCCTACTCCGACCCGACCGTTCGCGAGAAGTATCCCAACGCCGACCTGATCCGGACATCCATCGCCGAGGCGGGTCCGCGGCCGCTCACGCCCTACTACGTCGACGTCGCCGGATCGGTGATCCAGACCTGGCATCCCCCGGCCGCGGTCAACGCACAGACGCCTGCCCGCGCGGACCGATTCATGGCCGACGTGTTGGCCGGAAGGAGGCTGTTGTGACAACCGTCGACAATACCGTCAGACCTGCTGCCTCGCAACGGAATACGGTCAGCGGACGGATGCGCAGCGAACGCCGGCTCGGAATGCTGCTGACGTTGCCCTCCTTCGCCGTGATGATTCTGGTGACGGCCTACCCGCTGGTCTACGCGGTCGTGCTGTCGCTGTACAACTACCGGCTCACCGATCCGGCGGGCCGGTCGTTCGTGGGATTGCGCAACTACTGGGTGATCCTCACCGACCCGGTGTGGTGGAACGATTTCGCGACCACGCTGTTCATCACCGTCGTCACCGTCGCGGTGGAGTTGGTACTGGGATTCGTGTTCGCCTTCGTGATGCTGCGCATATTCCGCGGCCGCGGCCCGTTGCGCACCGCCATCCTGATCCCCTACGGCATCGTCACGGTGGTCTCGGCGTTCATTTGGCGCTATGCCTTTGCGATCGACTCCGGCTTCGTCAATCAGTGGCTGAACCTGGGCGATTTCAACTGGTTCGGAGAGCGCTGGTCGGCTCTGGTGGTGATCTGCCTGTCGGAGATCTGGAAGACGACGCCGTTCATTTCGCTGCTTCTGTTGGCGGGCCTGGTACAGGTGCCCGAGGACATCCAGGAGGCTGCCAAGGTCGACGGCGCCACCGCCTGGCAGCGGTTGCGGAAGGTGACACTGCCGAACATGAAGGCCGCGATCATGGTGGCGCTGCTGTTCCGCACGCTGGACGCCTGGCGGATCTTCGACAACCCGTTCGTGATGACGGGCGGAGCCAACAACACCGAGACGATCTCCTTCTTGGCCTACCGCCAGAACGTAACCCTGGTGAATCTCGGTATGGGATCAGCGGTCTCGGTGCTGCTGTTCCTGTCCGTGGTGGTTATAGCGTGGATTTTCGTCAAGGTGTTCAAGACCGATCTCTCCCAGGTGAGGGGGGAACAATGAGCACCGTGAGCCGACGATGCGGGCCGAGGGACGAGGCCCGCGGAGGAGCGAGCGAATGAGCACCGTGAAGTCGAGTCGGTGGTGGACCGCCGCCGGCATCGCCATTGTCGTCTACAGCTTTGTCCCATTGCTGTGGATGATCAGCCTGGCCTTCAAACCGCCGTCGGACATCGTGTCGGGCCGTCCGCAATTCCTGCCCACCAGTTGGACTTTCGCCAACTTCACCGAAGTGTTCGGCCAGCCGCTGTTCACCCGGGCACTGATCAACTCGATCGGCATCGCGCTGATCGCGACGGTGCTTTCGGTGGTTATCGCGATGTTCGCCGCATATGCGATCGCCCGCCTGGAGTTCCGGGGAAAGAAGCTGCTGCTGTCGTTGGCGCTGGCGATCGCGATGTTCCCACAGGCAGCGCTGGTGGGTCCGCTCTTCAACATGTGGCGCAACATGGGCATATATGACACATGGATCGGCCTGATCATCCCCTACCTGACGTTCGCGCTGCCGCTGTCGATCTGGACCATGTCGGCGTTCTTCCGCCAGATTCCGTGGGAGTTGGAACACGCCGCCCAGGTTGACGGCGCCACCCAGTGGCAGGCATTCCGCAAGGTCATCGTCCCACTGGCCGCCCCCGGCGTCTTCACGACGGCAATCCTGACGTTCTTCTTCTGCTGGAACGATTTTCTGTTCGCGATCTCATTGACCTCGACCGACAATGCCCGTACCGTGCCGGCGGCGCTGGCATTCTTCCAGGGGGCGTCGATGTTCCAGTCCGCGGTGCCTTACGTGATGGCGGCGTCCGTCGTCGTCACCATCCCCATCGTCGTCCTCGTACTGATCTTCCAGCGCCGCATCGTCGCGGGACTGACCTCCGGAGCAGTGAAGGGATAAGCATGGCCGAAATCTCGATGCGCAACGTCGTCAAGCGTTATGGCGACGGCTACCCGGCCGTCAACGATGTCAGCCTCGACATCGCCGACGGCGAGTTCATGATCCTGGTGGGGCCCTCGGGCTGCGGGAAATCCACCCTGCTGCGCATGATCGTCGGACTCGAAGACATCTCCTCGGGCGACATCATGATTGGCGGGAAACGGGTGAACGACAAGGCTCCCCGCGAGCGCAACCTGGCGATGGTGTTCCAGAACTACGCCCTCTACCCGCACCTCACTGTGTTCGAGAACATCGCCTTCCCGCTGCGCCTGGCCGGCAAAAACTCCGACGCCGAGATCCGCAAGCTGGTCGAGGACGCAGCCAAAACGCTGGAACTGCAGGAGCATCTGGACCGCAAGCCGGCCAATCTGTCCGGGGGCCAGCGCCAGCGCGTCGCGATGGGCCGGGCCATCGTCCGGCAAGCCGATGCATTCCTGTTCGACGAGCCGCTGAGCAACCTCGACGCGAAGCTGCGCGGCCAGATGCGGACCGAGATCCTGCGCCTGCAGCGCCGGTTGGGCGTGACGACCGTCTACGTCACCCACGACCAGACCGAAGCGATGACGCTCGGCGATCGCGTGGCTGTGCTGAAAAGAGGTGCGCTGCAACAGGTTGCGAGCCCTCGCGAGCTCTACGAACAACCCGCCAACCTGTTCGTCGCGGGCTTCATCGGCTCACCGCCGATGAATTTCGTCCCGGCCCGAATCGCCGGCGACCGGCTCGAGCTGCCGTTCGTCTCCGTTCCGGTACGCCCCGAATGGGACCTGCCCGGCGGCGAGGGGACGCCTTTGCTTGCCGGTGTGCGCCCGGGCAGCTTCGAGGATGCGTCGCTGGTCGATACCGAGAAGGCTTCTCGCGGAGTGACTTTCCCGGTCGACGTCGACGTCACCGAGTGGCTGGGCAACGAGCAGTACGCATTCGTACCGTACGAGGCGCCGGCGGAGATCTCCGCGCAGCTGGCCCAGCTGGCCAACGACCTCGACAGCGAGCACCTGCGCACGCAGATCTGTGTCGAGCTGGATCCGACGAGCCGCATGCAACCGGGCGGGAAGACCGACATCTGGCTGGACACCTCGGGGATCCACCTCTTCGACCCGAAGACGGGCGATAACCTGACCCGCGTTGGGTCGTCGCCGCAGCCGGCCGCCGCCGGGTGAGCGGTGCGTGCACCCCAGCTTCGTCTGCGGGCACCCGCACCGGGCTGGATCAGGCGCATTCGGCGGCCAAACTCGCCGTGGTGGAAACGCCCACCGAACCGTTCAAGGCCGTCTTCGACGACGACACCTGAGGGTCACTGGAAATCCCGGGCCACGTCGGCGGCCCGGCGAAGCTGGTCGAGATCGGAGCTCGTCGGGATCAGATGCACCTCGTCGGTGCCGACGGCCTCGAACGACCGCAGGACGGCAGCCAGCTCGCTCTCGTTGCCTGACCATCCGGTTGTCGGTGCCATGGCCTCGACGTATTCCGTTGGGATCCAGTTCATGTACCGAAGCAGGTGGCGGCGGACTTGCTCGCGGGCCGGTTCTGGGTCCCCGAGCGCGAACCAGAACGACGTCGCCAGGTAGGGAGCCTGTTTGCCGGCCTGCGCCCATGCGTCGCGCGCGACGTCGAAAAGCTCGTTCTGGCCCGCCGGATTGACATCGAGGGTGGTCCCCGCCAGACCGTCTGCCCACGCCGCAGCACTTCTGACGGTTTTGGGCCCGATCGTCCCGACCAACAGCCGCGGGCCGCCTACCCGAACCGGGGGCGGCCCGACCGGCAACACCGATTCGGTGATCTTCTCCCCCGCCCAGACCCGTCGCATGATGGCGACCCTCTCAGCCATTCCGCGCATCGTCTGCGTCTTCGGGTCGGCGCCCACCGCCAAGTAATCCTCGTGACGGCCGCCGATACCGATGCCCACCGTCAGCCGGCCGCCGGACAGCATGTCGCCGGTAGCCAGCGCTTTCGCGCACATCACCGGGTCGTGCAACTGGGGCACGATCACCGTGGCCACAAGTTGCACCCGATCGGTCCACGCCGACAACGCCCCCAGCAGCGTCAGACTGTCAGGGTTTCCGAATGCGATGCGCTCGCCCCAGCTCAGCGACGAGAACGGTCCGTCATCGATCGTCGTCGCCCAAGCACGCAGAATGTCGGCGTCGAGATCTGGCTCCGCCACCGGCATGGTCATCCCTACCCGCATCCGACGATTGTGGCATGCGATGTCGCAGGTGTTGGCCGGACTGCGTCAAGTCATGCGCCGATGACCCCGGCTGGCCTCCTGGTCCCGATAGTCGTCGGCCAGTCTGACCACATGCGCAGGAAGCCCGCCGGAGGCGACATCGGCGAGGCTGGTCTGTTCGAGCACTGAGCGCATGCTCGCACGCAGGGCCCGCCAAACGTCGGTCAGCGCTACCGTCGGCCCGGAATACGACAGGTCACCCAACCCGATGTCGCGGACGCTGGCAAGTGGCCCATCGGTGCATCGAAGGACATCGGCGATGCTGATCTGGGCCGCGGGCCGCCCCAGTTCATAGCCGCCGTCGCGCCCCCGGCGGCTGCGCACCAGCCGGTCGGTGCGCAGGTCCGAAAGGATGTCAACGAGAAACTGTGGCGGGATGCCCTGCGCCTTGGCGAGGTCATCGGTCTTCACCAGCACGCCCGGTGCGGCGGAGGCCAATTGGACCATCGCACGCACGGCGTACTCCGCCTTGGCCGACATTCGCATGCCTGAATTCTGCCATTCCGGCCGGATTACCCGGGAATCACCGGCGGCGCTGGGCCGCCATTGTTATCAGGCAGAGCCGACGCGGCGTGCGCTGCGTTGGTGCGCCGGGCGACTTTGAGGTGGCAGCCAGAGCGACGAATCGCCGAGTTTCGTCGCTCTGGCTGCCACCTCAACGCAATTGCTGCAGATGCGCTTGCGTGTGGCTGCACGGCTACCCCACCACGCTATCCAGTGGCCGTGACCGACAACACCGCCTCGGCGTACTCGGGTCGGCACACGATGAGATCCGGCAGCTTGGGATCGCCTCGGTTGTACCGCAAGGGTGAACCGTCGATGCGCGATGTGTGCAGCCCGGCAGCCCGGGCGACGGCCACCGGCGCCGCCGAGTCCCACTCGTACTGACCACCCGCGTGCACGTACACATCGGAGATTCCCTGCACGACCGACGCCACCTTCGCTCCAGCGGAGCCCATTTCGACCAGCACACCGTCGAGCCCGTCGCGCACCGCCAGCGCGATCGCCGGCGGTCGGGTGCGCGATACGACGATCCGCGGCTGGTTCGGCGCCGGCGGCGGCGCGGCCACCTCGGGTGTGGCCAGTGTGAAACCCTGCGCGGGCAGCGCCACCGCTCCGGCGACCAACTCTCCGCCGTCCCACAGGGCGACGTGGACAGCCCAGTCGTCGCGGCCCGGTTCGGAGAATTCACGGGTGCCGTCGAGCGGATCGACGATCCACACCCGCCGCGCCGTGAGCCGCGCCGGGTCGTCGGCGCCCTCTTCGGAGAGAACCTCGTCGCCCGGCCGTCGTGTCGCGAGGGCAGCCATCAAGAATTCGTGGGAGCGTTTGTCGCCCGCAGACTTTCGCTCCTGGGCAGACGCGTCGGCGAGTTCCTCACGCACCCGCAGCAACAGCGAGCCGGCTTCTGTGGCCAGTTGCGCGGCCAGCGCATGGTCGTTCACGGCTGGAACTCCAGCAAGTCGACAACCTGTTGGGCCAGCGCGTCAGGTGTGTGGCCGGGAGTCAACCGCAGGTCGGGATTCTTCGGTCGCTGATAGGGGCTGTCGATGCCGGTGAAATGTGTGATCTGCCCGGCGCGCGCTTTGGCGTAGAGGCCTTTGGGATCCCGCGCCTCGCAGTCGGCCAGAGGCGTGTCGACGAAGATCTCGAAGAAGTCGATGCCGTGGTCGTTGTGCACTTTGCGCGCCAGCTCGCGGTGCTCGGCAAGGGGACTGATGGCGGGCACCAACACGGTCAGACCCGCGTCCGCCATCAGCGTGGCGATATGCGCCAGGCGGCGAAGGTTCTCGGCCCGGTCGCCCATTGTGAAGCCGAGGTCGGCATTGAGGCCATGCCGCAGGTTGTCACCGTCGAGAATGTAAGCGGGAACTCCGATTTCAAGTAACTTCTGCTCGACGAGCACGGCCACCGACGACTTCCCCGAACCCGACAAGCCGGTGAACCACAGTGTGCGGCCGGAGCTCAGCCGCTCGCCGACGGAGACCAGGGAACGGTGCCGCACGGTGTTGGGACTTGCCGAGCGCGTGGAGGCCGGTCTGGTGTCACGCACCATCCCTGCGGCGACGGTGCCATTGGTGTCCGGATCGATCAGGATGAACGACCCCGTTGCGGAATTGCGGTTGTACTCGTCGAGCAGCAACGGAATCTGGGTGCGCAAAGTGACACGGCCAAGCTCATTGAGTTTCAACGCCGTAGCGCTCTTGTCGCGGTGCAGCGTGTTCACGTCGAGACGGTAGTCGAGCGCGACCACCCGGGCCCGCGTCGTGCGCGTGGTGTGCTTGACGATGTATTCACGGCCCGGTTCGAGTGCCTCGTCATCGGCCATCCAGCACACCGTCGCATCGAATTCCTGGGTGGCGTCGGGCTGATTGTGGACGCGGGCGAGCATGTCACCGCGCGAGATGTCGATGTCGTCTGACAGGCTGATCGACACCGCCATCGGGGGGAAAGCCTCCCGCACGGAGCCCGCGTGGCCGTCAATTGCCTTGATCCGGCTGGTCTTTCCACTGGGAAGCACCACGACCTCGTCGCCGGGACGCATGACGCCACCGGCGACCGTACCCGCGTAGCTGCGGTGATCGGCATGGTCGCGGCTCTGTGGGCGGATGACATACTGCACGGGGAATCGCACGTCGACGAGGTTGCGGTCGCCGGCAATGTAGACGTCCTCGAGATGATTGAGCAGTGCGGGGCCCTCGTACCACGGTGAACTGGCGGACTTGGTGACCACGTTGTCGCCGTTGAGTGCCGACATCGGGATCGTCGTCACGTCGTGCACGTCCAGACGGGCGGCAAAGCCGTGGAACTCGTCTCGGATGGCGTTGAACCTCGCCTGATCCCAGTCGATCAGGTCCATCTTGTTGACGGCCAGCACAATGTGCTCCACACCCAGCAGAGAAGCCAGGAAGGCGTGGCGGCGGGACTGCTCGAGCAGTCCGTGGCGGGCGTCGACGAGCACGATCGCCAACTGGGCGGTCGACGTGCCGGTCACCATGTTGCGGGTGTACTGGATGTGCCCGGGCGTGTCCGCGATGATGAATTTTCGCTTGGCCGTTGCGAAGTAGCGGTAGGCGACGTCGATCGTGATGCCCTGCTCCCGCTCGGCCCGCAGCCCGTCGGTCACCAGCGCCAGATCTGTGTAGTCGTTGCCGCGTTCGGCCGAGGTGCGTTCGACCGCGGCCAGCTGGTCCTCCATGACCGCTTTGGAGTCGTACAGCAGGCGGCCGATGAGGGTGGACTTGCCGTCGTCGACGGACCCGGCGGTGGCGATGCGAAGCAGCGTGGTCGGCGATGCCATCAGAAGTAGCCCTCCCGTTTGCGGTCTTCCATACCGGCCTCGGAGATCCGGTCGTCCGCGCGGGTGGCACCGCGCTCGGTCAGCCGGGAGAGGGCCGTTTCGGCGATCACCTCATCGACAGTGGACGCGGTGGACTCGACGCAGCCCGTACACGTGACGTCACCGACGGTGCGGAAACGCACCGAGCTCTCAAAGACCGGTTCGTCTTCTCGCGGCCGCATGAATCGGTGGACGGCCAACAGCATGCCGTCGCGCCGGAAGACGGGACGGGTGTGGGCGTAATAGATCACCGGCAGGGTGATGTCCTCGGCTCCGATGTAGGCCCAGATGTCGTACTCGGTCCAGTTGGACAGCGGAAATACGCGTATATGTTCGCCTTTGCGGTGCCGGGCGTTGTAGAGGTTCCACAGCTCGGGCCGTTGCGCTTTGGGATCCCATTGGCCGAACTCGTCGCGGAAGCTGAACACCCGCTCCTTGGCGCGCGCCTTCTCCTCGTCACGGCGTGCGCCGCCGAACGCGGCGTCGAACCTGTTTTCCCGGATCCCGCGCAGCAGGGTGACGGTTTGCAGCGGATTGCGCGACGGACCGTTGTCCACAACCCGGCCAGCCTCGATGTCCTCCTCCACGCTTGCCACGACCAGTCGCAGGCCGTTGCGTTGGACCAGTTCGTCGCGGGTGGCGATGACTTCCTCAAAGTTGTGCCCGGTGTCGACATGCATGACTGGGAAGGGCAGCCGACCCGGCCGGAAGGCCTTTATCGCCAGGTGAAGCATGACAATGGAGTCCTTGCCGCCCGAGAAGAGCAGGACAGGGCGCTCAAACTCGGCAGCGACCTCTCGGATGATGTGGATCGCCTCTGCCTCCAACGAGCGAAGATGGCTGAGTTCGTACTGCCCGGCGACCGGCTCGGCGGCCAAAGGGGTAGCCATAAAGCGCTTCCTTTATAAAGTTGGTTAGATTGACCAAATTAATTGACGCAACCCACATGGAACCAGGATGGGTCCCCGGACGTCAAGCCGGGGGTTGGATGGAAGCCCACATACCCCGAGCGCCAGCCGAAGGTCGAGGACCGTGTCCGCTCGCTCCGCAAGCATCGTGGCATTTCGGCGAGCCGTGTACGTCCATGGAGTCCTACCGCTTTCGTGGCCGCTTGGCGCCAGTGAACAGCTGGTTTCTGCCGGCGGGCGGAGAGCCAACTGGGAGTCTGCGGCACGTCAGCCCGGGGTCGCGGCGGCGATCTTCTACCCTGTGCCCATGCAGCAGAGTCGGGGCAGCGCCGGATGACACGGTTTCTGGCCCGCCGCATGCTCAACTACGCTGTGCTGCTCGCGGTGGCGTCTTTTTTGACGTTTTGCCTCACGTCATTCTCGTTCAAACCCCTCGACAGCCTGATGCAGCGCAACCCGCGCCCACCCCAGGCGGTCATCGACGCCAAGGCGGCCGAACTCGGCCTGGACAAGCCGATCCCACTTCGTTACGCCAGTTGGCTTTCGGGCGCGGCACGCGGCGACTTCGGCACCACAATCACCGGTCAGCCGGTGACCGACGAACTGGGCCGGCGAATAGGCGTCAGCCTGCGACTGCTGGTGATCGGTAGCGTGTCGGGCACCGTGCTCGGGGTGTTGCTCGGGGCGTGGAGCGCGATACGGCAGTACCGGCTCTCCGATCGCATCATCACGGTGCTGTCGCTGCTGGTGTTGTCCTCACCGGTGTTCGTCATCGCGCCCCTACTCATGCTCGTTGCGCTACACGTAAATTCGGTCTTCGGCGTGCAACTCTTCGAGTACATCGGTGAGACCTCACCGGATGTGGTGGGCGGGGCCTGGAGCAGGTATGTCGACCGGATGCAGCACCTGGTGTTGCCCTCCCTCACGCTGATCCTGATGGCGATGGCCGGGTACAGCCGCTATCAACGCAACGCGATGCTCGATGTGCTCGGCCAGGACTTCATCCGCACCGCTCGGGCCAAAGGGCTGACCCGGCGACAGGCGCTGTTTCGCCACGGTCTGCGCACAGCGTTGATCCCGATGGCGACGCTCTTCGCCTACAGCGTCGCCGGGCTGGTGATCGGTGCGGTGTTCGTCGAGATGATCTTCGGCTGGCACGGCATGGGCGAGTGGGTGGTACAGGGCATCGACACCCAGGACACCAACATCATCGCCGCCGTGACGGTGTTCTCCGGTGCCGTCATCCTCGGGGCCGGACTGCTCTCGGACATCATCTACGCGGCGCTGGACCCCCGGATACGAGCGACATGACCGAACAGGCCGCGGCGGACGTCGAACTCGGGACACATGTGTTCACTTCCCGGCGCACACTGGTGTGGCGCCGTTTCCTCCGCAACCGGCCCGCCACCGTTTCACTGGTGCTGTTGTTGGCGATGTCAATCGGGTGCTACGCCCTCCCGCCGTTGTTGCCTTGGTCCTATACCGACCTCGACTTCCATGCACTGCAGCAGCCACCCAGTACCTCGCACTGGTTCGGTACCACGGCACTTGGACAGGACCTGCTGGCCCAGACACTGCGTGGGATGCAGAAGTCGATGCTCATCGGGTTCTGCGTGGCCGTGATCTCCACCACCATCGCCGCCACGGTCGGGGCGGCGGCGGGGTACTTCGGCGGCCGGCGCGACCGTGCACTGATGTGGATTGTCGACCTGCTGCTCGTCGTCCCGAGTTTCATCCTGATCGCCATCGTCACACCGCGGATCCACAAGTCCAGCACCGTCATTGCGCTGATCGCGCTGCTGGCGGCGTTCAGTTGGATGATCAGTTCCCGGATGGTGCGCGGTATGACGATGAGCCTTCGGGACCGCGAATTCGTCAAGGCCGCAAGCTATATGGGCGTGCCAAGCCGGCAGATCATCGTCCGGCACATCTTGCCGAACGTGGCCTCCATCGTCATCATCGACACCACACTGAATGTCGGGGCTGCGATCCTCGCCGAAACCAGTTTGAGCTTCTTGGGTTTCGGCGTGCAGCCACCCGACGTCTCGCTGGGTACGTTGATCGCCGACGGGACGAGTTCGGCCACCACCTTCCCGTGGGTGTTTATGTTTCCGGCAGGCGCGCTGGTGCTGATCGTGTTCTGCGCCAACTTCATCGGCGACGCCCTGCGGGACGCCGTCGATCCGGGATCGAGTTCGCTGCGACGCAAGGCCAATCGTCGGTGAGCCTCCTTGAAGTGTCGGACCTGACGGTCACCTTCCCCACCGACGGGCCGCGGATTCGGGCCGTGCGCGGCCTCAGCCTGCAAATCGACGCCGGAGAGGTAGTGGCGATCGTCGGAGAATCCGGCTCGGGCAAGTCGGCCACTGCGATGGCGGTGGTCGGACTGCTGCCCGAGTACGCCGACGTCATGGGCTCGGTGCGGTTGCACGGAAACGAGCTGTTGGGCATGTCCGACGCCGAAATGTCACGCATCCGTGGCGCGTCGATGGGCACGATCTTCCAGGACCCGATGTCGGCTCTGACGCCGGTTTACCAGGTCGGCGATCAGATCGCCGAAGCCATCCGGGCGCACCGGCCGGAGATCGGCCGCCGGTCGGCCGCCAGCCGCGCGGTCGAATTGCTCGAACTGGTGGGTATCGCGCAGCCGCAGCATCGTGCGCGGGCGTTCCCCCACCAGCTGTCGGGCGGCGAACGCCAGCGTGTGGTGATCGCCATCGCCATCGCCAACGATCCGGACCTGTTGATCTGCGACGAGCCCACCACCGCGCTCGACGTGACCGTTCAGGCCCAGATCCTCGACGTGCTGCGGACCGCCCGCGACGTAACAGGTGCCGGCGTACTGATCATCACGCACGACCTCGGCGTGGTTGCCGAGTTCGCCGATCGAGCGATGGTGATGTACGCGGGACGGGCGGTCGAAACGGCTTCGGTGGCTGCCCTCTACCGGGACCGCCGGATGCCCTACACCGCCGGGCTCCTAGGCTCAGTGCCCCGCCTGGACTCCCGCCAGGGGACGCGGCTCATTCCGATCCCCGGAGCACCTCCCTCGCTGGCCGGGCTCGCCGCCGGCTGTCCATTCGCGCCGCGCTGCCCGTTGGTCATCGCCGCCTGCCGAACGGAGGAGCCTGGGTTGGTCAGCGTGGCGGACGACCACGCCGCGGCCTGTATCCGAACCCTCGATGTGGCCGGGCGTAGCGCCGCGGACATCTACGGGGTTTCGACCGCCCCGCACCGAACTCACGCGGAAACCTCCCGTGATGTGGTGGTGGCGGTGCGTGATCTGGTGAAGACCTACCCGTTGACCAAAGGCGTGGTGTTTCGCAGGCGGATCGGGGAGGTCCGCGCCGTCGACGGCGTCAGTTTCGATCTCTACCGCGGCCGGACGCTGGGGATCGTAGGCGAGTCGGGGTCAGGCAAGACCACCACACTGCATGAGGTCCTCGAACTTACTCCGCCCCAAGCAGGAACAATCGACGTGCTCGGCCGCGACGTTGCGACCCTGGACAAGGCGGGGCGGCGGGCGCTTCGCCACGACCTGCAGGTGGTGTTCCAGGATCCGGTCGCCGCACTGGATCCGCGGTTACCGGTATTCGACATCCTGGCCGAACCATTGCAGGCCAACGGTTCCGGCAAGGGCGGTATCCAGTCACGAGTGACGGAACTGCTCGACATCGTGGGCCTGCAGCGTGCGGATGGAAGACGTTACCCCGCCGAGTTCTCCGGCGGCCAGAAGCAGCGGATCAGCATCGCGCGCGCGCTCGCGCTGCAACCGAGAATTCTGGCCTTGGACGAACCGGTGTCCGCACTCGATGTGTCCATCCAGGCCGGCATCGTCAACCTGTTGCTCGATCTACAGGAGAGGCTTGGCCTGTCCTACTTGTTCGTGTCACACGACTTGTCGGTGGTCAGGCATTTGGCCCACACCGTGGCAGTGATGCGAAAAGGCAAAATCGTCGAACACGGAGACGCCGACGCCGTCTTCACCCGCCCGCAGCACGACTACACGCGGAAGTTGCTGGCGGCCGTACCGCAACCGAAGCCCTCGCAGTAGTCCCGCGTCCCGCGGTTAACATCGGTGCCCATGACGTTTCGACGCTGTGGCGCCGCATTCATTCTCGCCGTGATCACGTTGGCCGGGTGCTCCGGCGGAACACCCGTACCGCCATCCGCCGGCGGCAACGCGGAAGTCGGAGCCACCAGCGATATAAACCCACAGGATCCCGCGTCGTTGCGGCAGGGCGGCAACCTGCGGCTGGCGCTGACGTCGTATCCTTCGAACTTCAACCCACTGCATATCGACGGCAATCAGGCCGACTTCGCAAATCTCCTCAAGTGGACAATGCCCCGGGCATTCCGGGTGTCCCCCGACGGGTCGACCACGGTGAACACCGACTACTTCACCAGCATCGAATTGACGTCCACGAACCCCCAGGTTGCCACCTACACTATCAACCCCGATGCGGTGTGGACCGATGGCACACCGATCACCTGGGAGGACATCGCCTCGCAGATCAATGCGACCAGCGGCAAGGACAAGGCCTTCCAGATCGCCAGCCCCAGCGGCAGCGATCGGGTTGCGTCTGTGACCCGCGGCGTCGATGACCGGCAGGCGGTCATCACATTTGCCAAACCCTATGTGGAATGGCGTGGAATGTTCGCGGGCAACGGCGTGCTGGAACCGAAGGGCATGACCGCGTTACCGGAGGCATTCAATACCGCGCAGCTCAATGGGCCAGGACCCTCAGCGGGGCCGTTCATGGTGTCGGCGATCGACAAGACGGCGCAGCGGATCACACTGACGAGGAATCCGAAGTGGTGGGGCGCCACGCCGCTGCTGGACTCGGTCACCTACCTGGTGCTCGATGCCGCAGCCCTGATGCCGGCGCTGCAGAACAACACCATTGACGCCAGCGGACTGACATCACTGGACGACTTGACCATCGCCCGCAAGACTGCCGGCATAGCCATCCGACGCGCGCCGGCCCCCAGTTGGTACCACTTCACGTTCAACGGTGCCCCGGGATCGATCCTGGCCGACCGCAATCTGCGGCTGGCGATCGCGAAGGGCATCGACCGCCAGGCAATCGCCGACGTCACCCAGCGGGGACTGGTCGACAAACCCGTGCCCCTGAACAACCATATTTTCGTCGCGGGCCAGAAGGGCTACCAGGACAACAGCGGCGTGGTGGCGTACGACCCGGAGAAGGCCAAGGCCGAACTCGATGCGCTGGGCTGGAGGCTCAATGGGCAGTTCCGCGAGAAGGACGGCCGCCAACTGGTGATCCGTGATGTGCTTTACGACGCACAGAGCACCCGGCAGTTCGCTCAGATCGCCCAGAGCAGCCTGGCACAGATCGGCGTCAATTTGGAACTCGACGCCAAAGGCGGAAACGGCTTTTTCAGCAAGTACATCAATCGTCGGCGACTTCGACATCGCGCAGTTCAGCTGGGTCGGTGACGCGTTCCCGCTGTGCTGTCTGACCCAGATCTATTCCTCAGACGCCGTCTCCAATTTCGGCAGGATCGGTTCACCTGACATCGACGCCAAGATCGAGCAGGTCCTCGACGAGCTTGACCCGGACAAGGCACAGGCGCTGGCGAACGAACTCGACCGGCTGATCTGGGCGGAAGGCTTCTCCCTGCCGCTGACACAATCGCCGGGGAATATGGGCGTACGCAGCACCCTCGCGAACTTCGGCCCCGCCGGGGTCGGCGACCTGGACTACACCAAAGTGGGCTTCGCGAAGTAAGCGCAAATCGGGAGCGCGCTTTCGACTGCAGCCGCGGCGCCGATCAGCCACACCAACAGCCGCACGACGAGACTCTCCGGCAGGGTGTCGAGTTCGGCAGAGCGCTGTGGCAGCCGGGCGTACTCACCGCGCAGAACCGCCGCAATCACCTCCGATGCTGCCCGCTCGCGGAAGTCGATCACGCTGTGCGCCGCCGACGGCAGCCGTACCAGTGCGGCACCGGGAATCAATGCGGCGACCCGTTCGGCCACCGCGGCGGCGTGGTGAGGTCGCGACCAGCCGAGAGCACTACCGTGGGCCAGTCGAACCGCGGCATCTCGGCCACCAGATCGTATGGCTCGGCTTCGAAATACGTTGCGGGACCGGTCACCTCGTCGCGTATGAACTTCATCGACTCGGAAGGATCCAGCGGCAGCCCGTCCGGCTCGCCGACATAGTCCAATTCACGCAACGCGATACGGCCCACCAGGTCGAACTCGTTGTAGTACGGCACTTTCCGGGTGGACATCGTCGTCATCCGCTCCATGGCGCGCCAGAGCAGGGTGCGGCCTCGCAACAGCAGGTCGAGTTGGCGTTCGAGCAGCCGGGCTCCCCCGTAACCGTAGAGCGTGGAGGCCGCCTCGACCGAAGACGAGGTCAATACGCCCATGTCGACGAGCCGGCGGGCCTTGGGCGCGAGCCGTGCACCGTCCGGGTTCGTGCCGTCGAGTAAAAGACCGCGGACGGCGTCACGCATTGCATGGATGTCGTGAGCCGAAAGGACCGGCGAGTCGAGGATCATGGCGTGCACCCGCTGGGGATGACGCACCCCCATCCCTGCAGCGATGTAAGAACCGTAGGACGTGCCGTAGATAACCGCACGGTCCACCTGAGCATCGTCGAGAACAGCGGCGATGTCGTCGACGACCTGTTCGACGGTGATCGCCTCCGGCGCCAGATCGGCTCCGGTGTCGTCACTTCTGGACATCCCGATCCCGCGATGCTCGACCATGAGAATGTCGAAGCCGCGCCGGGCAAGCCGGCGGCGCAAGCTGGGGTACTGCTGGATCGAGGCCAAGCCGGGACCGCCCGGGATGATCACCACAGGGTGGGCGGTCGGTGTACCTGTCCGCACGTAGCACAGATCGAACTCCTGCGGGCCGCCAGGCGTGGCCGGCCGACGCACCGCGCGAACACCCGGCAACGCCCGCCTAAAGTGCGCCCGAACCCGCTTGGCATAGAGAGTCATCCCGTCCCATTCTGACTGCCACAAGCAAGTTTGCACCCGGTTACACCAATACCCACTACCGCGCCCGAACTCCCACACATCCGATTTCCGGGCGGGTGGATCATGTTTTCCGCCAGAGGCCGCCGACGACAGAGCCCACCCGATGGACGGCATCGTGCAGCGTAAATCCGGCGTAGGAAGTAATCGCCGCACCGATTCTTGAGTAGGCCGCTACTCGCGCGCATGCCCTGACTGAACGGCGACACTGTGTGCAACGTAATTGATTGAAATCGCCGCAAACGACGGTGAGGACGGTGCACATGGACATCAGGCAGGGGGACGCGGCAGGCGGCCGAGATCCTCGACGACCGGAGCCAGTTGGGGCGCGTCGTCCGATCGGCGACAGCCGAAAAGCTGTCGAAGCGTTGGGGCGGGCCGCAATGGTCCACGCATCCGAACTGACGATGATGGTATCGACGGCAACCAGAACGCCAATGTACCTGCTGGGCAGCACATCTAACCCAATCCGGAGTGGACGGCCGGGTTCCTCCGAAACGAGCGCCGTTCGGGTTCGGCCGGTTCTTCTCGTCCATGGCTTCTGCGGTAGCGACGCAAGCTGGACCGTGGTCGCCCAAGCGCTGCGAACCCGGGGTGCAGCCGTCCGGTCCTTCACCTACGCACCATTCGGAACTTCGGTCGAGCGCCTTGCGAATCGACTCGTCACCGACGTTCAGCGGATTCTGTCTGAGACAGGGGCAGACAAGATCCACCTCGTGGGGCACAGCCTCGGCGGAGTTCTCATCGCACAGGCCATCGCCGACGTGCGCCTGAAGGGACGGGTCGACACGGTCGTCACCCTCGGGGCGCCATTCGGGGGCTCCCCGTGGGCCAGGTTGCTGCCGCTCGGTGCGATTGCGCGTGCCCTGCGGGAAGGTTCGCCCTTATTGCGCAGGCTCGCCGGCGCACCCCCACCGGAAGGCGTGCGGTGGCTGGCCTTCACCGCGCCGCTCGATCTCGTCGTACCGGGGCTGCGGTCGATGCCGGCGCACGGTCAAGCGGAAAAGATCACTGTCGGCGGCGTCGGCCATCTCGGGATGCTGGGGAATCGCCATGTTGTCGAGCGGATTATCGAGGCACTGCAAGCCCGTCGGATGGTCGATGCCCTTTCGGCGTGAAGGGAGCATCGCCACACGTTCGCATATCCAGCCGGATTCTATGCCGTCAGCACGATCGTGTGGGCTCCCACCACTGCCCGGTAACGCTCCGGTTGACAGGTGAGCACGATGACTTGGCCGTGCGATCCGACTGCGTCGAACACGCCGGCCATTTTCGCCAGCCGATCGGGATCGGTCATTCCCAGGGCGTCGTCAATCATCACCGGGACCGAATCCTCCTTGGCGACCAGCCCCGCGACCGCAAGCCGGGCCACGATGCCGAGCTGTTCCTTCGCTCCGCCCGACAGCGACCCGAAGGGCACCGTACGGCCGTCAAGAGTGCGATTGCTGATCCGCAGGTCGCTGTCGACCTCGATCTGAAACGATGCGCCGAATACCAAGCGGCCCAACCGTTCCAGCTCTGCCTGGAACGGTTCGACATACCCCGCTCGGGTGGTCTCGCGGTGACGGGCCATCACATCGCGCAACAGCCGCGCGCCGTGGGCGCGCCGCTGAACGCGCGCGTGCTGAGCAGCGGCGTGCTCGCGGCGGGCCAAGGCGGCGTCGAGCTTGTCGGCACGGCCTTCCGTCCCGATCAACGCCAGTTCGACCGCAATGGCGTGCAGCATGTGTTCGATCTCGGCACAGCGGTCCGCCAGCGAACAGGCGGCCGCATCAGCGGAAGCCAGCCGGGCCTTGACCTCCTCGGGAGCCCAAGCCGCAAGCTGCGCAGAAACCGTGACGACGCGGTTGTCGGCATGAGCGGCCCGCTCGGCGGCGACCGCTGCCTGCACCGCGAGATCGTCGTCGGCAACGGATGCTCGCTGCGCGGCCAACCGGCTCGCGACGGCCGCACATTCGCTACGTGCTGTGTGGGATCTGTCGCGCTGAACAGCTGCCCGGGTGGATCTTTCGACGTACTGTTCATGTGCCGCACAGGCCAGCCGGCGTTGCACCTCGCAACTGGCCGTAGCCTCTTTTACTTCCGACTCAGCCCTCTCGAGTCCGGCCTGCGCGGCGCCGGAGTCGAGGGAGGATCCGGTGGCCTGCGCCAGACGGTCATTCAGCGCTTGCAGCCGCTCGTACAGCACATGCAGCTCATCGTCACCGAGCAGACCGGCCAGCGTCGCGGTCAATCGGTCTCGTCGCGACAGACTCTGCACCCGAATGTGGTCGAGGCGACGGGCCTCGCCGACGTCGGCGAGCCCGGCCCCGGCCAGCACCCCTGCCAAAGATCGTTGCGCCGCAGCCAGTTTCGCCCGGGTGTCGGCCGCCGTCGCTCCGGGCTTTATCTCCGCGGTTCCGACGCCGGGCATCCGGATCGCGACTGCGTCGGACACAGTTAGCCGATGCGCTTTTCCGGCCGGCACGGTGATGCGGGTCCGCCCGACGATCAGCTCGACATCGGCTTCGGCGGTGAACTCGACAGTGGGCGCGGCCGCCTCCACCTGCGCTTGCGCGAGCTCGACCGCAGCCACGGCGGCCTCGATTCCGCGGAGAGCGCCCTCCCTCAATGGGATCTCCCGGAGCCGGTCTGCGATAACCTCCAACTCACGCCGGGTGTCTTCGATCCGAGTCAGTCGCGTGGTCAGCCGCTGCACCTCCGCCATCTCGCACAACTCCGTCACCGTGCGCCGGGCCGCCTCCGCACGGGCCCGGGCGTCGCGCACGGTGATGTCGGCAAGGGAAACCGCCCGCTCGCAGGCATCGAGGATCTCGCGGCCTTCGGCCACAGCCGCTACCGTCGACGCTTCGGCCGCCTCTGCCTCGGCCAGCGCGGTGGCCCTGTGATCGGCTTCCGCCCGCAGCCTCAACCGTTCGCGCTGACCCATGGCTGCCGCGGCACTGGTCGCGGCGGCGGCTTCGGCTTCGGTCTGAGCGGCACGCAATTCGTTGGAGAGCGCGTCAACTTTTCCGGCAGCCGCCTCGGCGGCTTCGAGCCGAGCGGTCACCGCGTCACCGCCTTCCTCGAGCTCCGCAAGCTCGCGGGTCAGCTCGGCATGACGGAGTACCCTGTCATCCACTTCGGTCACGAGCGCTTCACAGTGCGCCACCTCTGCCTCCGCGGTCCGCAGCGCGGCGGTCGACGCAGCCCACTCCCCTGTAGGCCGGCCTGTGCCCGTGAAGTAACGCGAGTATTCGACGTCAATCTTCTCGAGCAGAAGTGGCTCGGTGCCGGACAGTTCCGACACCTGCCCCGAATCCGCGGCGGCGACATCCAGGGCACGCGACAGCGCGTCACATCCCGACAAGTCGACGGCCGACGTGGACGCCGACTGCAGGACGCGCTGGGCCAGCCACAAACCGGTGTCCACCGTCTCGGCAAGCATTGCCCGAACACGTTCGTGCGCTTCGTCTCCGGTGATCTGTTCGCGATGCGGAGCCAGCACGGTCAGTTCTGTCACGCACATTTTGTGAAAGCGCTTGCGGTAGACGAATCGGTACGGACCGGTACTGATTTCGGCTGTAACCTCCGAGCCGACGTCGGCGTGGGTGGGCTTCACCTGCTTGACGTCCCTCTTCGACGACCGGTCCTTTGACTCGAACAGCAGGTCGATCGCCTCGATCATCGAGGACTTCCCCACTTCGTTGGGTCCGCTGATGACCGTCACGCCGGATTCGGGAAAATCGATGTCGCGGTGAGTAATTCCACGGTAATTCGTGAGCATCAGCCGGTGCAGCCTCATGCCGCGCTCCGTGCCGCTGCCAGTCGCAACAGCAAGGCCAGTGCGGCCTGGGCGTCCTGCGCGGTGCCATCCTCGGAGCAGAGTGCGGTGTCAACCAGTTCCGCCACCGCCGAAGCCGCAAAGCCGCCGAAGCCGAGATCGGCGAATTCCCCGTCGGCGGGTGCTACAGCAAGATCGCAGTGACTGTCCCACAACCCGATCCAGGCGAACAGCCGAGAATACTTGCCCAGGCAGGCGTCCAGTGCCGCCCGGTCGGTCACGGTGAGGGTTCCGGTCAGTGCTAGCCGTACCACGGTGCGGTCCTTGTGGTAGAGCTGGTCGAGGTTGATGTCGAGGTCGGCGATATCCCTGTTGGTGTCGACGTGGCGACTCAGGGTCATGAAACGCCAGCGTCCCACTTGGCGCGGTGCCACCTTCACCAGCCCGTCCTCGATGTCTACGACAAGTACCTGGCCGGGCTCGGCCTCCACGTCGTCGTAGTTGGTGACCTCAGGGGTACCCGAGTACCACACGCGGCCGCAATCACCGACCGCGGTTCGAGAATGCTTGTCCCCCAGGGCGACATAGTGGAGAGCGCCACGGTCCAGCGCCTCACGCACGGTGGTCATCCGGATGAGGGATGGCTTGGTGGGGTCGGGGTCGAGAGTATCCACACCCCCGTGTGCGACCAGAATCCGGGTCACACCGTCAGCGGCAAGACCGGAGAACGCCTGCGCTGCGAGATCCGTTGTCGGGCGTTTCGATCGCCATGGTGCCGCCACGAGTTCAAGGCCCGGCCGGACCTCATGAACGCCTGCCCGGTGGAGGACTTTGACGTTCGCGGGACATTCGGCGGTGAACAGCTCGGTGGTATACACCGACGACGCGTCAAGTGGGTCGTGGTTGCCCGGCAACAGGTAGACGGGAATTCCGATGGCCCGCATCGCTTCCAGCGACTGACTGACCACCCGGGGGTCCAATTGGTTGTGCTCGAACACGTCGCCGGCCACAACGACGAATTCGGCGCCGGACTCGTCGGCGATGGTCCGCAAACCCGCAACCGCGTCCCGCCGAGCTGCCGCGTACCGGGGTTGTGCCTCGCCCTCCAGGAAGTGTCGCGTCATGCCGAGCTGCCAGTCGGCGGTATGTATGAACCGCATTCGATCCCCCTTGTCTGTGGCTGGACGGCTCGTCGTGCAGGCGAGTGTAAGACCGGGCGCCGACAACATCTGGGAAGTCGGTCGGCATGTGGCCTAACGTGAGGGGGGTGAAAGATCACCAACGCACCCTCGTCCTGCTACGGCATGGAAAATCCGACTATCCCCCGGGGGTCGCCGACCACGAGCGGCCGCTGGCGCCACGCGGCGAGCGTGAAGCCAGGTTGGCCGGCGATTGGTTGCGTTCGGCTGCGGTCGACCGGATTCAGGGGGCTTTGTGCTCGACAGCCACCCGCACCCGCCAGACGCTGCAGCGGACTCGCATCGACGCGCCGGCGAAGTTCGTCGATCGACTCTACGGCGGCACGCCGGGCGCAGTGATCGATGAGATCAACAACGTCTACGACCAATTCACCGCAGACGTACGCTCCCTGCTGGTGGTGGGCCACGAGCCGACCCTGTCGGACTTGGCGTTGGCGTTGAACGGTGCGGATGGCGACGCCGACGCTGCCGCACGCATTGCCACGAAGTTTCCGACCTCGGCGATCGCGGTCTTGCGTATCACCGGACCGTGGCGCGAACTCGCGGCGGGCGGAGCAGCGCTGGTGAAGTTCCACGTGCCCCGCTGAGACCCGGGTAAGGGACCTGTTGCTGCAGGGATCCCTTGTCAGGAATTCGTCGCCAATGTCAGCTCCATCAGCTTGATCGCTTGACCGCAGGCGTCGATGCCGGGGGCCTGGGGATTCACCCACCAGCCCACCACGCCCGCCGCGTCACTGGCGGTACCGCAGGCGCCGTTGGGGTCGCTCGTTCTCATCACGATGGATGGGACACCGGCAATTCTGCGGTTCTCGATCTGGTAGTTGAGCGACTGGGCGACCTTCTTCTCGTTGTCGAGGCTGCCGTGCTCGAACCAGAACCGGGTGATATCGACCAGTCCGGCCGGGTTTGCGGCCTGCCAGCGGCAGATCGCGCCGACAAACGTGCTCTGGATATCAGCCGGGTCGGCCCCGACTGTCTTGGCGATCACGTCTGCCGTCAGGACGTCGCATTCCTTCAGCAAGTTCGGGTAGGTCCGCTGGGACTCGTTGTTGCGCGGGATCGTGCCCGCGCCCTCCTTGATCGCAACCCCGTCGACCGCACGAGAACAACCGGCCAACAAACTCAGCGCCGCCGCCGCGACGGCCGCGGTGGCGACAAGGCGTTGACCAGACAACGGTTTCCTCATTTCGCATTCTTGATCGACTGGGCGGTCAGCTCTTTTGCCACGTCGCACGGGGCGGGGAACGGCTGGGACGCGAAGCTTACCGACCATTCGATGAAGTCGTCGTCGAACTGGATGCCGACCTCACAGAGGTTGTCACCCATCTGTGGGTCAGAGCCGATCGCGATGAAACCACCGTGGCCCTCGATGTTGATGTCCTCGACGCTCGTGCGAGAAAGTTCCTCCGTCTTGCGTTCTCGCCCTATCGGGCTGCCCCGGAACCAGGAAAACGAGAACTGGGGGCCGACAATGCCGCCGTTCACCAGCCACTGGCACCCCACCGAGTTCTTCGTTGTGTTCACCAAGCCGGCTATCTGGGTGAGCTGCTGAACGGTCTGGTCGCTGACCCCGCCACACTCCGGAAACATCGGTCCGTGTTTGGCGTCGACCGCGGCCGTCGGCGCCGGCGTTGCCTCGTGCGACTGATCCGGTCCGTCGCTCGAGCATCCGGCGAGCACGGGAAAGACGGCCACGGATGCGGCGGCCAGCGCCCTGACTTTGCGGTTCACCGGTCTGCACACCCGTTGCTGCTCACAGCATGCACTGTAGCGGCACCCCGTAGGCACGACCACCGACACGCATACTGACCTGGCCTTTTGATGCATCTCCCGGATGTGCGACAGTAAGGCAATGCCCCTGGCGCTGCTGCGACAATTCCTGCGGCCGTACCGGTGGACGGCGTCGGTTGTCGTTTTATTGCAGTTGATCAGCACACTCGCTTCGCTCTACCTTCCGACCATCAACGCGGCGATCATCGACGACGGGGTCGCCGTTGGCGATACCGGCACGATCGTCAGGTTGGGCGGGGTCATGCTCGGCGTCACCGCGCTCCAGGTCGCTTGCGCGGTCAGCGCGGTGTACTTCGGTTCGAGGGCCAGCATGGGCTTCGCCCGTGATGTGCGGTCAGAGATTTTCCATCACATCACGACCTTCTCCGAGCACGAGACTGCCCGGTTCGGGGCTGCGACCCTCCTCACGCGCACCACCAATGACATCACTCAGATGCAGATCCTCGTCCAGATGACCTTCACCGTGCTGGTCAGCGCGCCGATCATGTGCGTCGGCGGTGTCATCATGGCGCTGCACCAGGACGCCGCCCTGTCATGGTTGCTCCTGGTGAGCGTGCCGGCCCTGGCACTGGCGAACGGGTGGATCATCTGGCACATCCTGCCCGTCTATCGCCGGATGCAGCCGCTGATCGACAACATCAACCGGGTATTGGGCGAGCAGCTGTCTGGAATCCGGGTGGTGCGGGCGTTCGCAAGGGAGCCGGTTGAGCGCGACAGGTTCCGCGACGCCAACAACGAACTGGCGAACACCGCATTGATCACCGGGCAGTGGCAGGCACTGATGCTCCCGGTCAGCACCCTGACCATCAACCTGTCGTCGGTTGCGCTGATCTGGTTCGGCGGACACCGGATCGATGCCGGCGAAATGCAGGTCGGATCGCTCATCGCGTTCCTGTCCTATTTCATGCAGATCCTGGCCGCCGTGCTGTTGGCCATGATCTTCCTGGCGATGCTGCCGCGAGCGTCGGTGTGCGCCGAGCGGATTACCGAGGTGCTGTCGACGCCGGCGGCGATCACCGATCCCCCGCACCCGTGCGAGCCGGCCCGCGCCACCAACGGGGTGGTCGAACTCGACACAGTTGGATTTCGATACCCCGGCGCCAATCGCGCGGTGCTTGAGCAGGTCTCATTCGTCGCATTGCCAGGGTCCACGACTGCCATCGTCGGGAGCACCGGTTCGGGAAAGTCGACATTGGTGTCGCTGATCTGCCGGCTCTACGACGTGACCTCAGGCGCGCTGCGCCTCGACGGCATCGACGTACGGGAATACCGCACGGAGCGACTGTGGTCTGCCCTATCGCTGGTGCCGCAGCGGGGATACCTGTTCTCCGGGACGGTGGCCGAGAATCTGCGGTACGGGAAGACCGATGCCACCGAAGATCAGATGTGGGAGGCGTTGAGGGTGGCGTGCGCCGACGGATTCGTCCGCGCCCACCCCGAGGGCCTGCACATGCGGGTGGCACAGGGCGGAATGAACCTTTCCGGGGGACAACGCCAGCGGCTGGCCATCGCACGCGCGGTCATCCGCTCGCCGGCCGTCTACCTCTTCGACGACGCCTTGTCGGCGCTGGACGTCCACACTGACGCCCGGGTTCGCGCGCACCTGCGGGAGGTGGCCGCCGATTCGACCGTGATCATTGTTTCCCAACGGGTCTCCACCGTCGTCGACGCAGATCAAGTGATCGTGTTGGACGACGGACACATAGTCGCCACCGGTACCCACCAAAGCCTTCTCGCCGAGTGCCCTACCTACGCGGAGTTCGCCGATTCTCAGTCGGCCGGGATCGGGGCCGCAGACCAGTCATGACCTTCGCGATACGCAGTGGGCAGCGGGCACAGGACGCACCCACCGAACAGACCCGGAACTTCACCGGGACCGCAGTGCGCCTACTCCGGCGCCTGGCGCCACAGCGGTGGCCGGCCATCGCCGTGATCTCGCTTTCGATGTGCGGGATCATGATCAGTGTCATCGGTCCACGCATCCTGGGCCATGCCACCGATCTGCTGTTCAACGGAGTACTGGGCCGGCAATTTCCCGCGGGTACGACCAGGGAGCAGGCGATCGCCGCGGCACGCCAACGCGGGGACAACACCGTCGCCGACCTGCTGTCGGGCACCAACGCCGTGCCCGGCCAGGGCGTGGACTTCGGCGCGGTGGCACGCACCCTGCTCCTGGCGCTGTCGCTGTATTTTGTTGCCGCACTGATGGTCTACATCCAGGCCCGCCTGCTGAACGTCACCGTGCAGCGAACCATGGTGGCCCTGCGCGCCGATGTCGAAGACAAAATCCACCGCCTCCCGCTTTCGCACTTCGACACCGCGCTGCGCGGGGAACTGATGAGCCGGGTGACCAACGACGTCGACAACATACAGCTGTCGCTGTCCATCACCATCAGCCAGTTGCTGACCTCTGCGCTGACCGTCGTGGCGGTGTTGGCGATGATGCTGACTATCTCGTTGCAGCTCACACTGATCGCCGTGGTGACGGTGCCGCTGTCACTCTGGGTGACCCGGGTGATTGCCCGCCGGTCACAGCGGATGTTCGTCGCCCAGTGGCGAAATATCGGCAGGCTCAATGCCCACATCGAAGAGACCTACAGCGGGTTCACGGTGGTACGCACATTCGGCCACAGCGCCACGGCCCGCGAGCAGTTCCGAAAGCTGAACGACGACGTATTCGAGACCGGATTCGGCGCTCAGTTCTTGTCCGGGCTGGTTTCCCCCGCAACGATATTCGTCGGCAACCTGGGCTACGTCGCGGTCGCCGTCGTCGGCGGTCTTCAGGTCGCCACCGGACAGGTCACCCTCGGCGCGATCCAGGCGTTCATCCAGTATGTGCGCCAGTTCAACCAGCCACTGACCCAGGTCGCCGGGATGTACAACTCACTGCAGTCGGGGATCGCCAGTGCGGAGCGAGTTTTCGAGTTCCTCGACGAGCCCGAGCAGCAGGCTGACCCCGACGTCGATCTGCCCACACGCCGATCCGCGCCGCGAGTCGAATTCCGCCATGTCAGTTTCGGCTACCGGACGGGAATCCCAGTGATCGAGGACCTGTCGCTGATTGCCGAGTCTGGCAGCACGGTGGCGATCGTCGGCCCCACCGGGGCAGGCAAGACCACGCTGGTAAACCTTTTGATGCGGTTTTACGAGGTCGATCGGGGGCAGATTCTGATCGACGGCGTCGACACGGCCACGGTCAGCAGACAGTCACTGCGATCCCAGATCGGCATGGTGCTCCAAGACACCTGGCTGTTCGCCGGGACGATCGCGGAGAACATAGCCTACGGAAAACCCGACGCCACCCGCTCCGACGTCGTCGCGGCGGCACGATCCGCTCATGTGGATCGATTCGTCGAGCGCCTGCCCGACGGGTACGACACCATTGTCGGCGAAGGCGGCGTCATCAGTGCCGGCGAGAGGCAGCTGATCACCATCGCGCGGGCGATTCTCGCGATGCCGCGGCTGCTGATCCTCGACGAAGCCACCAGTTCGGTTGACACCCGCACTGAACTCCTGATCGCGCAAGCGATGGCCGAACTGCGCAGAGATCGGACGAGTTTCGTTATCGCACACCGTCTTTCAACGATCCGCGACGCTGACCTCATTCTGGTGATGGATGCCGGGCGGATCGTCGAACAAGGCACGCACACCGAATTGCTGAGCCGCCGGGGCACCTACTGGGCGATGGTGAACGCCTGAACCGGGGTCAGAGGTCGGGGCCTTGGGCGCGCAGTTCGTCGACTTCTGCCATCGCGTCGCGCAGCTTGGACAGCCACTCCTCGGCGTGCTCGCCAAGGAGCTTGACCGACCACGCCAAAGCGTCGGATCGCGACCGCGCCACCCCTGCGTCGACAAGCGTGTCGAGCACCCGGCGCTCGGGCTGGCGCAACCGAGTCATCACAGGCAGGGCGAGGTGGGTGAACATCACCCGTGTCGCGTCGTCACCCGTACCGACCTCGACACCCCAGGAAACCTTGCGGCCGAACCGATCCTCGGCCTCGTCCGCGATACGCATCCGATCCGGGCGCGTCTCCTCGCGGAACCGCGAGACCCGGCCCGCAACGCGGGCATTCGTGTCGCCGTCCACCGCCGCAAGCCGCCCGATGACGGTGATTTCTTCACGGTCCACCACAACATCGGGATCGCCATCGAACCACCCGCCCGGCAGACGCCCGGCGAACCAGTCGGCGGCCTCGGCGGGATCCGCTCGGTGACCCCCTGATGCATAAGTCGCTTTCATGCTTACATGATTACACCGTTGCAGTTGCCGTGGGCCACTGCGTTCACCACCGGTGAACAAACCGGGTCAGCGCTTGCGAACCACCACGAAGCCGCCGCCAAGAACCACGGCAATCAGAAGCACGATGGCCCACCCGGCGCCGAACAACCACCACACCGCCGCTACCGCCAGAAGGGCCGGAGACGCGACGAACAGCGTCATCCCGGGGTGCTGCCTGATGACCTCCAGCGCACTCTTGGCGCGGTCGCGGTCGATTTCGTTGCCTGCCATGACATCAGGATGCCAGGCGGCGGCGCCTTGCGAGCGGGTTCACACGCGTCGCGGCCACCCGGCGCTTTTGGCGCATGCGTCCGTGGGCGTTCGTCACGAACCGCCGGGTTCGGGGACCCCATGGACCGGGCCAGGTGCTCGAGCTTTTCCGGCTCGACCGCGTGCGGCTTCGCGAGCGTGCGCGGATCCGCTCTGGGCCTCGGTGTGTCGGCCGGGAACACGCACGCCGGCGGTGTTGTGTTGGGTGGACGCTGGGGTCAGCTGACGGATGGACGCCGAGAGGCCCATGGGCGATCGGCCTCGATCTCGGCCGCCAGCGACAACAACGTCGCCTCGTCGAATGGCCGGCCCACCAATTGGATCGACAACGGCAGACCCGCCCGGTCGGTGTCCCACGGCACTACCGCGGCGGGTTGCCCCGTTGCGTTGAACATCCCGAAATACGGCACCCGGGCCGCGACCAGCGCCAGCGTCGATATCGCGCCCAGCCGACGATATGCGCCGATCTTCGATGGGCCGGTGGCGGTGGCGGGAGTGATGACGACATCGACGTCGTCGAAGACGGTTTGGAGCCTCGCTGCGATTTCCTGTTCGCCCACACGGATTTTCGCGATTCGATTGTCGGAAACCAGCTGGCCGATGCGCGCCATCCCCCGGGTGCGGGCATCCAGCCGCTCCTGATGCGGCAGCACCCGCACCGTGTCGTGGACACCGCGAAAGAATCTCGGCAGCACATGTCCATACACCATGTTCGGCGGATAGTCGAAGTCCCGCACTACGACGCGGTGGCCGAGCTCGCGTAGTAATGCGCCGGCCTGGTAGACGGCGGCCCGGTTCTCGGCATCGTGGTACGCGGTCAGCAGCGGGGGCAGCTTTGTGCTCAAGGCGATTCGCAAGCGCTCCGGCGGCCGCGAGGCGGCACGGACGAAGCCGTCCGCCGGACCGGGCATCGATTTGTCACACGTGACGTCCAGAAACAGCGCCGCGTCCTCGACCGTGCGAGTCAACGGCCCGTAAACCGACAGGCCGCACCACACATCGGCACTGGGCGCCAACGGAACCCGACCACGCTGGGGCTTGATGCCGAACAGTCCGCACCACGTCGCCGGGATCCTGATCGAACCCATTCCGTCGGAACCGAGCGCCATAGGTGCCAGACCCGCGGCCACCGCGGCCGCACTGCCACCGCTGCTGCCACCAGGCGTGCGCGAGATGTCCCACGGATTGTGGGTGGCCCCGAAAGACACGGATTCGGTGAACGGCCAAATCATCATCTCCGGGACGGCCGTCTTGCCGAGGATCACCGCCCCGGCGTCACGAAGCACCCGGACGACATCGGAGTCCGCCGCCGGCGCGGGACCGTGCGCCGTGGACCCGTACGTCGTGATCTCACCGGCGACGTCGGCGTCGTCCTTTATTGCGATGGGAACGCCCAGCAGCGGCAGTCGTTCCCCGGCGTCCAAGCGCTTCTGCGCCCCGGCCGCGGCGCTGCGGGCAGTATCTGCGAAAACCACTCGATAGGAACGCAATACCGGATCGATGCGTTTGATGCGCTCGAGGTAGAGCTCGGTGAGGGCGGGCGCGGTCACCGAGCCCGCCGCCAACAGCCGGGCCTGTTCGGCCGCGCCCGCGAATGCCAAGTCGATGGAATCCACCGGCGCAGCGTAACGGTCGGCTGGATAGGGTTGCCGAATGTCTTGTGTGTTCTGCGCCATCGTGGACGGTTCGGCACCGGCGATCCGCATTTACGAGGACGACGACTACCTTGCCATCCTCGACATCCGTCCGATCGTGCGCGGCCACACCCTGGTGCTGCCGAAGCGGCACAGTGTCGACCTCACCGATACACCGGCGCCGACCGTGGCCGGAATGGTGACCCTCGGGCAGCGCATCGCACAGGCGGCCCGCGTTTCGGACCTGCACGCCAGCGGCAACAACGTGGCCATCAACGACGGAAAGGCCGCGTTCCAGAGCGTGTTCCACATTCACCTACACGTCGCTCCGCGCCAGACCGGCGACAAGCTGACGTTCGCCAAGGGTCTCATCGTGCGCCGTGACCCCGATCGCGAGGCCACCGCGGCGATCCTTCGAAACGCACTGGCAAAACTGGAAGACCGAACGCCGTGAGCATGCCGGCCCAATGCGATTTGTGGAGTCTGAGCCGCGATGAGCGCGGGCGAGACGCCACAAATCACTTGAGGCGGGCGCGGCGGCGGGCTTCGGCGAAGATGTCGTCGAGCATGGCCGGTGTGAGCCGTCCGGTGAACATGTTCTGCTGGCTGGGGTGGTAGCAGCCCAGCAGCTGCAACCCGCCCGGTAGTTCCACCGCCGCGCCGTGGCCGAACTTCGGCTTTGCCTCGGTCCCGGCCAGCAGGCCCAGCGCCACCTGCCAGGCAAAACCGCCCAGTGCGACGACGACACGGACGTGTGGTGCGATCAGCGACCACTCAGCCGCCAGCCACGGCATGCAGGTCGCCCGCTCGGCTGGCGTCGGGGCATTTCCCGGCGGTGCGCAACGCACCGCGGCAGCGATACGAATCCTGTTGGCCTGCAATCCATCCGCGGCGTCGATGCTGACGGATTGGTTCACCAGGCCGACCCGGTACAGGGCGGCGAACAACTCGTCGCCGGAGCGGTCACCGGTGAACACCCGCCCGGTGCGGTTGGCGCCGTTGGCGGCCGGCGCCAGCCCGAGAATGAACAGGCGCGGCCGCGCCGAACCCCATCCCGGTACCGGCCGACCCCAGTACGGCTGGTCGGCGAACGCACGCCGTTTGCGCTGCGCCACCTCTTCGCGCCAGGAGACCAGCCTCGGACAGGCGCGGCAGACGCTGATGCGGGCTTCCAGTTCGGGCAGGCCGTCGACGGTGTCCGCCAACTCGAGCACCGCGGCCCGGTCGAGTGCGACGGCGGTTTCCGGCGTTGCCGAATCGCCGGGCCACCCGCTGCCGGGCGGCTACGGGTGAGGCAAACGGTCGTGCGGTGCGCGGATGAAAAAGCACGAGACCATCGTGCCCCCACACTGTTAGATTTCCTGCGCCATGGCCATCACCCCGCGCGGTCCGCTGCTGCTGATCCTATTTGCTGCGCTGATGGCCGGTGCGGGCAACGGCATCTCGATGGTGGCGTTTCCCTGGCTGGTGCTTCAGCGCGAAGGCTCGGCGGTCGACGCCTCCCTGGTGGCGATGGCGGGCACGCTACCGCTGCTGGTCGCGACGCTGATCGCCGGCACGGCCGTCGACTACCTCGGTCGCAAGCGAGTCTCGATGATCTCCGACGCCCTGTCCGCCCTTTCCGTCGCGCTGGTTCCGGTTCTCGCCCTGGCGCTGGGCCCGGGCGTGGTCAATGTCGCGACTCTGGCCGCCCTGGCAGCGGCCGGCTCGTTCTTCGACCCGGCCGGCATGACCGCCCGCGAGACGATGCTGCCCGAAGCCGCCACCCGGGCCGGCTGGACGTTGGACCACGCCAATAGCGTGTATGAGGCGATCTTCAATCTCGCCTACATCGTGGGCCCGGGCATCGGCGGACTGCTCATCGCGACGATGGGTGGAGTGAACACCATGTGGGTCACTGCCGGCGCCTTTTGCCTGTCGATCCTGGCGATCGCCGCACTTCGGCTGGAGGGTGCCGGGCGACCCGATCGCAGCCAGCTGCCCGAGGGCGTCTGGTCCGGAATCTCCGAGGGGATCGCGTTCGTGTGGCACAGCAAGGTGTTGCGCACACTCGCGTTCATCGACCTCACCATCACCGGCCTGTACATGCCGATGGAGTCGGTGCTGTTCCCCAAGTACTTCACCGATCGAAACGAGCCCGCCCAGCTGGGCTGGGTGCTGATGGCCCTCTCGATCGGCGGATTGATCGGCGCGCTCGGCTACGCCGTGCTCAGCAAATCCATGAAGAAGCGAACTACGATGCTGGTCGCGGTGCTGACCCTGGGTGTGGCGATGACGGTCATCGCCTTCCTGCCACCGCTGCCGTTGATTCTGGCGCTGTGCGTGATCGTCGGACTGGTCTACGGCCCGATCGCACCGATCTACAACTTCGTCATGCAGACCCGAGCTCCGCAGCACCTGCGCGGCCGGGTGGTCGGGGTGATGGGTTCGCTGGCCTACGCCGCGGGTCCGCTCGGGTTGATCGTGGCCGGGCCGCTGGCCGACGCCTCCGGGTTGAAGGCCACTTTCCTGGCGTTGTCGGTGCCGATGCTGGCGATCGGGGTCGTCGCGGTATTCCTCCCGTCGCTGCACGAACTGGACGCAACAGCCAACTGACTTGACGCGCAATGCGGCATCGGATCGTTCTTCTGGTACTTGCAATTCAGACGGGTGGACCGATCGTAGGATCGAGCCATGGCTCCGGCGGCGATCGACAGCCTGACAGCCTCACTTCCTGAAGGCATGGTCGTCACCGACCCCGACATCCTGCAGAGCTACCGCCAGGACCGAGCGGCCGACCGGCGTGCGGGTTCCCCGCTGGCGGTGGTAAGGCCCCGACGTACCGAAGAAGTGCAGATTGTCCTGAGATGGGCCACGGCCAATCGCATCGCCGTAGTGCCGCGAGGCATGGGCACCGGGCTTTCGGGCGGCGCAACCGCCGTGTCGGGCGGGATCGTGCTGTCTACCGAAAAGATGCGCGACATCGTCGTCGACCCGGTGACCCGCACGGCCGTCGCGCAGCCCGGCCTGCTCAACTCCGAGGTCAAGAAGGCTGTCGCGGAGTGCGGGCTGTGGTATCCGCCCGACCCGTCCTCGTTCGAGATCTGCAGCATCGGCGGCAACATCGCCACCAACGCCGGAGGCCTGTGCTGCGTCAAGTACGGCGTCACCACCGACTACGTGCTTGGCCTGCAGGTGGTGCTGGCCGACGGCACCGCGGTGCGCCTGGGCGGCCCGCGCCTCAAAGACGTCGCGGGGCTGAGTCTGACCAAGCTGTTCGTGGGCAGCGAGGGAACCCTCGGAGTGATCACGGAAGTGACCCTGCGCCTACTGCCTCCCCAAAGCCCGCCCTGCACCGTGGTCGCGACGTTCCCGTCCGTGCGGGGCGCCACAGAAGCCGTTGTGGCGATCATCGCAAAGATCCGCCCGGCGATGCTGGAGTTCATGGACGCGGTTGCCGTCAACGCAGTCGAGGACAAACTCAGGATGGGACTCGACCGCGGCGCGTCCGCGATGATGGTCGCCGCTTCCGACGACCGCGGGCCATCAGGAACCGAAGACGCGGAGTTCATGGCCTCGGTATTCACTGAATACGGTGCCAGCGAAGTGTTTTCGACATCCGACCCGGACGAGGGCGAGGCGTTCGTCGCCGCCCGGCGCATGGCCATACCCGCCATGGAGGACAAGGGGTCGCTGATGCTCGAAGACGTCGGGGTGCCGCTGTCGGCGTTGGCCGAACTGGTGGCCGGCATTGAACGACTGGCGGCCGACACCGGCTTGACGATCTCGGTCATCGCACACGCCGGGGACGGCAATACCCACCCGTTGATCGTCTACGACCCGGCCGACCCCGAGATGACACGCCGGGCGGAGCAGGCGTTCGGCGACATCATGGAACTGGCGATGTCCCTCGGCGGCACTATCACCGGTGAGCACGGCGTGGGACGGCTCAAGAAACCGTGGCTTGCCGGCTATCTCGGACCGGAGGCCATGGACCTGAACCGCCGCATCAAGGCCGCCCTGGATCCTGACGGCATCCTGAACCCGGGTGCGATCCTGTGATCTTCGTGGCCGGCCCGGGGCACGGCCCCACCGGAAAGCAACCATTGACAAAGCCGGCCGTGCGTCGTACCAATAAGACATGACATCAACAATGTCTCATTCGACCCAGGCGCGGTTCGCGTTGTGCAACGCCGACACCTGGCCCGCCCCCTGGCCCATGTACCGAGCGCTGCGCGATCACGACCCGGTTCACCGCGTGATACCCGACCACAAACCGCAACACGACTATTACGTGCTGTCCCGGCACGCCGACATCTGGGCCGCAGCCCGCGATTACCAGACGTTCTCCTCCGCTCACGGTCTCACCGTGCAATACGGCGAGCTGGAACTCATCGGACTGCAGGACAATCCACCGATGGTCATGCAGGACCCACCGGTACACACGCAGTTCCGCAAGCTGGTGTCGCGGGGATTCACGCCACGCCAGGTCGAGGCCGTCGAACCCAAGGTCCGCGAGTTCGTCGTCGAACGCATCGAACGGTTGCGTTCCGGCGGCGGCGGAGACATCGTCTCTGAGCTGTTCAAGCCGTTGCCGTCCATGGTGGTCGCGCACTACCTCGGAGTGCCCGAAGAGGACCGCGGCCAGTTCGACGGCTGGACCGAGGCGATCGTCGCGGCCAACACCACCGCGGACGGCATCGGCGGCGCGCTGGCGACGGTCGGCGACGCACTCGGCGCGATGATGGGCTACTTCACGAACTTGGTCGAACGCCGGCGCCGGGAACCCGAAGACGACACCGTCTCCCACCTGGTCGCTGCGGGCGTGGGCGCAGACGGCGACATCGCCGGCCTGCTGTCGATCCTTGCTTTCACCTTCACGATGGTCACCGGAGGTAACGACACCACCACCGGAATGCTCGGCGGGGCGGTCCAGCTTTTGCATCAGCGACCCGACCAACGCCGGCTTCTGGCCGAAAACCCCTCGCTCATACCGGATTCCGTCGATGAATTCCTGCGCCTCACATCGCCTGCACAGGGGCTGGCCCGAACCGCCACGCGCGATGTCACGATCGGCGACACCACGATTCCCGAGGGCAGGCGGGTGCTGTTGCTTTACGGCTCGGGCAACCGCGACGAACGTCAATACGGTCCCGACGCAAGCGAACTCGACGTCACCCGCCGGCCGCGAAATATCCTGACGTTCAGCAACGGCGCACACCACTGCCTGGGTGCCGCCGCCGCCCGCATGCAGTCGCGTGTGGCACTCGCCGAATTGCTCGACCGCTGCCCGGATTTCGAGGTCGATGAGTCCGGGATCGTCTGGGCGGGCGGCAGTTACGTCCGCCGGCCGCTGTCGGTTCCATTCACGGTGAAATGATGACCGGCAACGATTGGCTGGCGTCGAAACGCGGCGAGATGGCCGCCGAACGGATCCTCGACGCGGCAGGCGAACTGTTCGCCCGGCAGCCTGCCGCGTCAGTGGGCATGAACGAAATCGCCGAGGCCGCAGGCTGTTCGCGGGCCACGCTGTACCGGTACTACGAGAATCGCCAGGCACTGCACACCGCGTACGTCCACCGCGAGGCTTATGCGCTGCACATGCAGATGATCGAGCGGTTGGCCGGTATCGACGACCCGCACGAGCGCCTGGTCACCGGCATGCTGACATCGCTGGACCTCGTGCGCAGCAGTCCGGCGCTGCATTCGTGGTTCGCCGTGGCGGACGCTACGCCCATAGGAGCCGAGTTCGCCGAGCACTCCGACCTGGTCAAGGCACTGAGCGCGGGGTTCGTGGTCTCGCTGAGCCCGACAGATGACACAGCAGACATCGAACGCAAGGCGCGGTGGTTGGTGCGCATTCTGATATCACTGCTGGTCTTCCCGGGCCGTGACGCCGACGACGAGCGTGCCATGATCGAGGAGTTTGTCGGTCCGGCGGTAGCTCGCAAAAGCGATCACGCCACCCAGTAAGCCTGCGCCTTGATCGATTTGCGGGGTATCGAGAAGTCTTCGTGAAGCACCTTGGCGATCGTGCGCGTCGTGCGGTTGTCACACGCCACCCAACCGAAGTGCTGCGATGCATCGAAGGCCGCCGTGCGCACTGCCTCGACAAGCGCCTGCCCGGCATTCTTGCGGTCCACCCAGGTGACTGCGGCGGCCCTGGCGACCGGCAGCTCCCGGTCGTCGCCGTGACTGGCTTCGAGGAAGACCTGTGCCGGTGAGTCACCGATCGCGTCCAGCAACGAATTGACGGCCGGCAGGGACGCAGTGTCGCCGACGATCACGTATCCGGCCGGGTCCGGGCTGGGCAGCGTGAAACTGCTGCCGAGCATTGTCACCTCCAGTATGTCCCCGGCCACCGCGGTGCGGGCCCATCGGGTCGCCCGCCCGTGGTGCATGGCGAAGTCGATATCGACCGTGCGCGCCTCGGGATCCGGATTCACCAGCGTATAGCCGCGCTGGTGAGATTTTTCCCCGTCGGGAAACCAGCCGCGGACCCACATGGTCGGATGGATGGGCCGATCTTGCAGCAGTGAGCCGGAGTCGAAGTGCAACCGCAGGTAATGCGGGCTGATTTCGGTGCGGCCTGTCACCGTCAGCTCGTAATCGGCGCCACGCCACAGCTTGACCAATGCGCCCTGCAGTCCGCGCGTGGGCCCTGGCTCGTTCATCTGGACCGCCCTTCGTTAGTTAGGGCAGCATAACCTATATTCGAGGCGGTTCGGCATCCCGCACACGGGTGAACCTATGCAACAGCCACGACACTGGAATCGTCATCGCCATCGTGAGGACGAAGAGCAGCCAAGCCGAACCGGTATAGACCGGCGAGCGCATGACCTCGACCATCGCGATCTCCACGATCACCAGGTGCACCAGGAAAATCTCGTAGGAGATCTCACCGAGCCAGACCATCGGCCGGGTGGCCAGTATCTGCGAGTACCAACCGCGGTCTCCGAGTGCCACCGGCGCGATGACCAGCGAAGCGATCGCGGCGTAGAACACGCCCTTGACGATCGCCTGGGCCAGCCCCGTCGGCGATGTCGTGGGCTCCCCCGCCACCGGTGTTGATGCAATGAAAAAGCTCACCAACGCAAGCGGTAGCGCCACGAACGCATAGCAGCGCACACGCTGCACCTGCAGAACGGCCAGCGCCATGCCGGACAGAAACCACAGCAGATAGGTCGGCAGCCAGAGCCGGGCACCGTCCGGCAGCCAGTCCGTGGTGTACACGACAACCAGCCAGGCCGGGGTCAACAGGCCGAGTGCAGCGATCCCGGCGAGCAGCAGGCCGGGCCGCCACGAACGCCGGCACAAGACCACGACGAGTAGGTAGGCGAGCAGCGGCAAAGCCACGTAGAACGACACCTCGACGGCCAGGCTCCACATCTGCGTAAGACCCTGGTGCAGATAGGAATAGTCGTAGTTATCGGTATAGAGCTGGGTCAAGGTGAGGTTGCGGAGCAACCCCGTCCAAGTGTGACCGGGATTCGGGCCGGCAGTCCGGAACTGGTAGATCACAAACGCCAGCAGCACAGTGACGACATATGCCGGCATGATGCGCCGGACCCGATGCCACGAGTATCGCTTCAGCGTAGGTGCCGCCTGCCGGGTCGCCGCAGCCTTGACCCACGGACGGAAGAGGAGGAATCCCGAAAGCACGAAAAAGATCGGTACGCCGATCTCCAGGCGCGAACAAACGAGGCCCAGGTAGCCATGGGTGTACTTACCGGTGGTGTAGGCGGCGTGGGTAGCCACCACAAGGGTGGCCGCCAATGCGCGGATACCGGTGAGCGAAGCGACCCGGCCGGGCGCGGATGCCGACCGCAACTCCATACGGTTCAGATTCCGCGACAGCGTCATTGCGGCTTGCGATGCTTCTTCTTGTACCGCTCGTTACCTGACTTGAAGGACTCCCGGCCCCGGCCGGCCGGGCCACGGTCGAGCCTGAGGTTGATCGGAAGACCTTGAATGCGCGTCTTCTCGAGGGCCTCGAGGGTGTCCCGCGGAAGCGTTGGGGGCAGTTCCACCAGCGAGAAGTCGTCCTTGATGCTGATGTGGCCGAAGTCGCTGCGGTGCAGACCGCCCTCGTTGGCGATAGCTCCCACGATCGCTCCGGGCATCACCTTGTGCCGCTTGCCGACATCGATGCGGTAGGTCGCGAACGCGCCGTCGGCCCGCCGGATCGGCCTGTCCGCCTTGGCCGGCCGGTCGGGCTTTTCTCTGCGCCGCGCTTCTGGCGGGGATTCGGGCGCCATGAGGAATTCGGCGCCGTCGCGGGTTTGCAGGGCCAGTGCCGCGGCGATATCGGCCAAGGGCACGTCGTTGCCCCGCGAGTATTCCTCGATCATCGCGCGGAACAGATCGAAGCCGGGTGCGCCCAGCGCATCGGTGATGGAGTCGCGGAACTTGGCGACGCGCTGCGCATTCACATCGTCGACACTCGGCAACTCGGCTTCGACGAGCTTTGATCGGGTCGCCTTCTCGATCGCCTTGAGCAGGTGGCGCTCCCGCGGCGAAACGAAAAGCACTGCGTTGCCGGCACGACCGGCACGGCCCGTCCTTCCGATGCGGTGCACGTAGGACTCGGTGTCGTGCGGGATGTCGTAGTTGAGCACGTGACTGATGCGATCCACGTCAAGCCCGCGAGCCGCCACGTCGGTGGCCACCAGGATGTCGACCGAGCCATCCTTGAGCGCCGCTATCGTCCGCTCACGAACCGCCTGCGGAATGTCGCCATTGATGGCCACTGCGGAAAAGCCACGCGCACGCAGTCTTTCGGCGACCTCCTCGGTGGCCTGCTTGGTACGGACGAAGACGATCATCGACCCAAACGGCTCGACCTCCAGGATGCGGGTGAGCGCATCCATCTTCCGCGGTCCGGCGACCTGGATGTAGCGCTGCGAAATATTTTCCGCTGTAGCGGTTTTCGCCTTGACGGTGACCTCGACCGGATCGTGCAGATACTTGGCGGTGATCTTGCGGATAGCCGCCGGCATGGTCGCCGAGAACAACGCGACCTGCTTGTACTCCGGGGTGTCGGCCAAAATCCGCTCGACATCTTCCGCGAAGCCCATCTGCAGCATCTCGTCGGCCTCGTCGAGCACCAGATAGTCCAAGTGCGACAGATCCAGAGTCCCACGGTCCAGGTGGTCGATCACCCGTCCGGGCGTGCCCACCACGACCTGAGCGCCCCGCCGCAGACCGGACAACTGCACGGAGTATGAGGAACCGCCATAAATCGGTAGCACGGTGATGTGCGGCAACCTCGCGCCGTATCGGCTGAATGCCTCGGCGACCTGCAGCGCCAATTCGCGCGTCGGCGCGAGCACCAGCGCCTGGGTTACTTTGCTGTCCACATCTATCTTGGACAGGATCGGGATGGCGAACGCGGCGGTCTTGCCCGTTCCGGTCTGGGCCAACCCGACCACGTCGGAGCCCGCCATCAGCACCGGTATGGTGGCCGCCTGTATGGGTGACGGTGTCTCATAGCCGACATCGGCGACGGCCTGCAGCACGTCGGGGTGAATCTGCAGTTCGGCGAAGGTTCCGGAGGGAACCGAGGTAGAGCCCGGCTCGCTCGGGTCGGGAATGGTCATCGGGAAGGAGTCTAGTGGTGCCCCGGACAAGCCTGCCCGTTCTCAGGGCGACGAGCGGGTAGCCTGGCGCGAATGTGGGCGTCGCGGGCACGGTGCGCAGCAGTGGCGATTGTGCTGCCGGCCGTCCTGACGGCGGGATGCGGGTCCGGTGACTCGACCGTCGCCAAGACTCCAGAGCCGACCAGCACGGCCGCCGCATCGACTTCGCAAACATCGGCTCCACCGCCGCCACCGCCGCCTCCGACCAGCACCACGCCGCCAGCCGACCCGTGCGCGGTCAATCTGACGGCCCCGGCGGTTCTCCGGACGATCGCCGAACTTCCCAAGGACCCGCGCAGCAAGCAACCGTGGAACACCGAGCCGATCGGCGGAAACTACAACGAATGCGCCCAGCTGTCGGCGGTCATCGTCAAGGCCAACACCAACGCCGACAATCCGAATACCCGCGCCGTCCTGTTCCACCGCGGCCGGTATATTCCGTCCGGTGTGCCCGACACATTCGGATTCAACGGCATAGACACTTCGGCGAGCACCGGGGACACGGTCGCGTTGAAGTATTCCAGCGGGACGGGTCTGGACAGCACCGTGAGGTTCCACTGGAACGGCAACGGCGTCGAACTGATCGGCAACACACCCGTCCGCTAGGCAGACCTCCGTCGGCGCCCGGACAACCTGGAGCGACCGGGGTTGACCAAAACACCCCGACAGCATCGCCCCCGGGAGCGGAACCGCACAACCACGCACGAGACCGCAGCTAGCGCCCCCCCCCAGGCACATTTTCCTCAACCACGGCGGGACGAAGCCCCTGAGAAGCTAGCCTGTAGAAGTCGTCACGACAGGAGGCACCGCATGGGATCGGATCCGAACAAGTCCGCAGCTGAACTGGCCCCCACCGTCGACTACGCAGATCCCAATGCTGCGGCCCGCCTACTTTCACGTGTCATCGAAGTCAGCTCACGTCTGCAAGCGCCGGCGATCAGGCGCTACGTCGAGCAGTTGCGGCAGCAGAACGCCGGTGCGACACCAGCGGAGATCGTCTCCAAGATGGAGAAGCACTACCTTGCATCGGTAACGGCCACCGGCGCCGCGGTAGGCGCGGCAGCGCTCATACCTGGTGTCGGGACTCTGGCGGCGCTGTCGCTCGTCGCCAGCGAGACGGCGCTGTTCCTCGAGGTGACCTCACTGTTCATCCTCGGTGTTGCCGACGTGCATGGAATCCCGGTGGACGACCGCATCCGGCGACGGTCGTTGGTGCTGGCCGCGTTGGCCGGTGACGACGGCAAACACGCGGTGGGACGACTGCTGGGCCCGGGCCGCACCAAGGGAGCCTGGCTCGCCGAAGGTGCGACGATGCCGCTGCCCGCACTTTCGCAGCTCAACTCCAAGCTGATGAGGTACTTCGTCAAGAAGTACGCCATCAAACGCGGCGCGCTTATTCTAGGCAAGCTGATGCCGGTCAGCATCGGCTCTGCCGTGGGCGCGGTCGGGAATCGTCTGATGGGCAAGAAGGTCGTCAACAACGCCCGCGGGGCTTTCGGCACGGCGCCCTCCCGCTGGCCCAACCCGCTGCACGTGGTTCCCGGCCTGGGGAACTGACGGAAAACAGTAGGCAACGGGGTCGGCCCATGTGGTCCGTGTCACCGCCCAAGGGTTAGCCTTTAAGCGGCGGAAAGGCCGGGCGCCGCCCCGCGTAGTCAAGGCATCCAGACCGGCATGACGAAATTGTCGCGAGCATGCCGCAACGCACGCTTGCCGAACTGACGAATGAATCGAGGCGAGCAACTGCCGTGAGCGGTACCACTTCACCCTTCGGCCAGAACGAGTGGCTCGTTGAGGAAATGTACCGGAAGTTCCGCGACGATCCGTCCTCGGTCGATCCGAGTTGGCACGAATTCCTGGTTGACTACAACCCAGAACCGGTGAGCGAGTCCTCGCCTGCCACCTATGGTGGCGCCCAGCACGACCAGCAAGCCGACACGGCCCCGACCACGCCCGCCCGTCGGCCCGTCGCTCCGGATCCGTCCCCTCCGGAAACGGCCACTGCGCCCCCCGCACCCCCGGAGGCTTCGGCCGGGCGGGCCAGCGCACCCGCCAAGGCCGCTGCCCCGCCGCCAGCCAAGACTGTGCCGCCGTCACCTTCGGCCCGGGCGACGACGCCCGCAGACGAGTCGCAGGTGCTGCGCGGCGCGGCCGCCGCGGTGGTCAAGAACATGAACGCATCACTGGAGGTACCGACCGCCACCAGTGTGCGTGCCATTCCGGCCAAGTTGATGGTCGACAACCGCATCGTCATCAACAACCACTTGAAGCGGACCCGCGGCGGCAAGGTCAGCTTCACCCACTTGCTGGGCTACGCGATTGTGCATGCGGTGCAGAGCGTCCCGAACATGAACCGGCACTTCGCCGAGATCGACGGAAAGCCCAACGTCGTCACACCGGGTCATACCAATCTCGGGCTGGCCATCGACCTGCCCGGCAGGGACGGCAAACGTTCGCTGGTGGTGGCCGCGATCAAAGGCTGCGAGAGGATGGCCTTCGGCCAGTTCATCGCCGCGTACGAAGACATTGTTCGGCGGGCACGTGACGGCAAGCTCACTGCCGAGGATTTCTCCGGCGTGACCATCTCGCTGACCAACCCGGGCACGCTCGGCACGGTCCATTCGGTGCCACGGCTGATGGCAGGCCAGGGCGCGATCATCGGTGCCGGAGCGATGGAGTATCCCGGCGGAGTTCCAGGGCGCCAGCGAGGAACGCATCGCCGACCTCGGCATCGGCAAGCTGGTCACCTTGACCTCGACTTACGACCACCGCATCATCCAGGGCGCGGAATCCGGCGACTTCCTGCGCACGGTGCACCGGCTTCTCCTGGCAGACGACTTCTACGACGAGATCTTCTTCGAACTCGGCATCCCCTATCAGCCCGTCCGCTGGCGCACCGACAACCCGGACTCGATCGCCGACAAGAACGCGCGCGTCATCGAGCTGATCGCGGCCTACCGAAACCGCGGACACCTGATGGCCGACATCGACCCATTGCGCCTCGACAAGGTGCGCTTCCGCAGCCATCCCGATCTCGATGTGCTGACCCACGGTTTGACGCTCTGGGACCTCGACCGTGAGTTCAAGGTCGACGGGTTCGCCGGCCAGCAGTACAAGAAGCTGCGCGACGTGCTGTCTGTGCTGCGCGACGCGTACTGCCGGCACATCGGCGTGGAATACACGCACATCCTCGAACCTGAACAGCAACAATGGCTTCAGGAACGCGTCGAAGTCAAACATGAGAAGCCGACGGTGGCGCAACAGAAGTACGTCCTGTCGAAACTCAACGCCGCCGAAGCATTCGAGACCTTCCTGCAAACGAAATACGTCGGACAGAAGAGATTTTCGCTGGAGGGCGCCGAAACCATCATCCCAATGATGGATGCCGCGATCGACCAGTGCGCCGAACACGGGCTCGACGAGGTGGTCATCGCGATGCCACACCGTGGCAGGCTCAATGTGCTGGCAAACATCGTCGGCAAGCCCTACGCGCAGATCTTCACCGAGTTCGAAGGCAACCTGAATCCGTCGCAGGCACACGGATCGGGTGACGTCAAGTACCACCTCGGCGCCTCGGGGAACTACATCCAGATGTTCGGCGACAACGATATCGAAGTATCGCTGACCGCCAACCCTTCGCACCTGGAGGCCGTCGATCCAGTGCTGGAGGGTCTGGTGCGGGCCAAGCAGGACCTGCTGAACAAGGGCGACACCGCCGAGGGCTTCTCGGTCGTGCCCCTGATGCTGCACGGCGACGCGGCCTTCGCCGGTCAGGGCGTCGTCGCCGAAACCCTGAACCTGGCGCTGCTGCGCGGATACCGGGTCGGCGGGACGATCCACATGATCGTCAACAACCAGATCGGATTCACCACCTCGCCCGAACATTCCCGCTCCGCCGAGTACTGCACCGATGTGGCGAAGATGGTCGGCGCGCCGATCCTCCACGTCAACGGAGACGATCCGGAAGCCTGCGTCTGGGTGGCCCAGTTAGCCGTCGACTTCCGGCAGAAGTTCAAGAAAGACGTCGTCATCGACATGCTCTGCTACCGCCGCCGCGGACACAACGAGGGCGACGATCCGTCGATGACCCAGCCGGCGATGTATGACGTCATCGATCACAAGCGCGGCGTCCGCAAGACCTACACCGAAGCGCTCATCGGCCGCGGTGACATCTCCATGAAGGAGGCCGAGGACGCCCTGCGCGACTACCAAGGCCAGCTCGAACGCGTCTTCAACGAGGTGCGTGACCTGGAGAGGTACATTGCCGGACCCAGCGAATCGGTGGAATCCGACCAGGTGATTCCGAAGGGTATGAGCACCGCGGTCGACAAGGCGATGCTGGCCCGGATCGGTGACGCGCACCTGGCGCTGCCGGAGGGCTTCCACGTACACCCGCGGGTACAGCCGATGCTGGACAAGCGCCGCGAGATGGCCTACGAGGGCAAGATCGACTGGGCATTCGCGGAACTGCTGGCGCTGGGATCCCTCGTCGCGGAAGGTAAGTTGATCCGGCTGTCCGGCCAGGACACCCGCCGCGGCACGTTCACCCAACGGCATTCGGTGATCATCGACCGCAAGACCGGCGACGAGTTCACGCCGTTGCAACTGCTGGCCACCAACGAGGACGGCGCTCCCAGTGGCGGCAAATTCCTGGTCTACGACTCGCCGTTGTCGGAGTTCGCCGCCGTCGGCTTCGAGTACGGCTACTCGGTGGGAAACCCCGAAGCGATGGTGCTATGGGAGGCCCAGTTCGGCGACTTTCTCAGCGGGGCACAATCGGTGATCGACGAGTTCATCAGCTCAGGCGAGGCCAAATGGGGGCAGACATCGGATGTGGTGCTACTCCTGCCGCATGGGCACGAAGGCCAGGGACCCGACCACACCTCAGGCCGCATCGAGCGCTTCCTGCAACTGTGCGCGGAGGGCTCGATGACCGTGGCACAGCCGTCCACACCGGCAAACTACTTCCACCTGCTCCGCCGCCACTCGCTGGACGGCATTCACCGGCCGCTGGTCGTCTTCACCCCGAAGTCGATGTTGCGCCACAAGGCCGCCATCAGCGAGATCAAGGAATTCACCGAGCAGAAGTTCCAGTCGATCCTCGAAGAGCCCACCTACGAACTCGGCACCGGCGACCGCGCCAAGGTCACCCGCATCCTGCTCTGCAGCGGAAAGGTGTACTACGAGCTGGTGGCCCGCAAAGCAAAGGACAAGCGCGACGACGTCGCCATCGTGCGTGTCGAACAGCTCTACCCGCTTCCACCCCGCAGGCTGGGCAGGGTGCTCGGTGACTACCCGAATGTCACCGAGCACTTCTGGGTGCAGGAGGAGCCGGCGAACCAGGGCGCGTGGCCGACATTCGGTCTTGCGCTACCCGAGCTGCTGCCCGAGCATGCTCGCCGGGATCAAACGCATCTCCCGGCGCGCGATGTCGGCACCGTCATCGGGGTCGTCGAAGGTACACGCCGTCGAACACAAGGAACTTCTCGACGAGGCGTTCGCCTAGCGGTCGCCGGCGCCGATACCGGCAAGGCTGGGCAAGGCATCCAACAGTCCCAGCGGAACCGGCGACTGGCCATTGGCGAGCGAGGCGACAGCGCCCGGGCAGAAGACCGAGATCGCCAGGCCTGTGAACATGGTTGCTGCGGGCAAAGGTTTGCCGACCGCGTCGGCTACCGTGGCGGCGACATCGGCCAACCGCTGACCCGGCTCAGAGAGCATCGGGCACACCTGCTGACCGACCGCCACCGCCGAGGCGGGATCGATGCCGGTTATTCCGGCGTCGGCCAGGGACGCCAGAAAGGTGTCGCCTGAATCGGCCTGCGCCGGGCTCGCGCCCCCTATACCCGTCCCGGCGGCGCACACGGTCAGCAGCACCACGGCCGCACAGCGGTTACGTTGCATGATCTGCCCATCGTAGGCGCTGGGCCGTGTGTTACCCGCGGGGTGTCGGTAACGGCCGGCGGCGCCGGTGCCGGCGGAATCTTTCGGTACCGGGTACCCGGGGCCATTCGATACCGCGAGTATCGGCTAGGGTCGTCGCAGGTCGAGCAGCAAGGAGGCGGCTGATGGAGGGCTTTGCCGGGAAGGTCTGCGTCGTCACCGGCGCCGGATCGGGCATCGGTCGGGCACTGGCCGTCGAACTGGGCCGCTCCGGCGCCAGGCTGGCCATCAGCGACGTCGACACCGAGGGCCTTGCCAAGACCGCGGAGCAGCTCAGGCGCATCGGCGTGGACGTGAAAGCCGATCGGCTCGACGTGACCGAGCGCGACGCTTTTCTGGTCTACGCCGACGAAGTCCGGGAGCATTTCGGCAAGGTCAACCAGATCTACAACAACGCCGGAATCGCGTTCATCGGCGATGTGGAGGTCACCGCATTCAAGGACATCGAGCGGGTGATGGATGTCGACTTCTGGGGCGTCGTCAACGGGACCAAGGCGTTCCTGCCGCACCTGATCGCGTCCGGCGACGGGCATGTGGTCAACGTCTCCAGCCTGTTCGGCATCTTCTCGGTACCCGGCCAAGCCGCGTACAACTCCGCCAAGTTCGCGGTCCGCGGCTTCACCGAGGCCCTCCGACAGGAAATGACCGCCAATGGACGTCCGGTCGCGGTCACCACGGTGCATCCGGGCGGCATAAAGACCGCCATCGCGCGCAACTCCACCACCGCGGAGGGCTTCGACAAGGACGAGCTGGCGCAGTTCTTCGACAAGCGGCTCGCCAACACCAGCGCGGAGCGCGCCGCAAAGATCATTCTGACGGCCGTTCGTAAGAAGAAGGCCCGCGTGCTGGTGGGTCCCGATGCCAAGGCGATGGACGTGATCGTCCGGCTTACCGGCTCCGGTTACCAGACCCTGGCTTCGGGCGTGATATCGAGGTTCATGCCGAACGTGCACTGACCTACCGGTTGGCCGGCGCGGTCAGCGCCCCGGCGGGTTCTCGACCAACCACGCCTCGGCGACCGCCCGTGGGTCGGCGCCGTCTGCGACCTGCCGGCGCATCGCCTTCAGGGCGGCGGTATCGAGCACACCCGCGACCTGATTGACGGCAAGCGCCTGCTGAGGGGTCAACTCGTTGCGACGATACAGCGGGACGATGTTCTGGGCCTGGATCAACGCCGGTTCGCCGTCGGCCAGCAACACCGCGTCATCGGGCACCCCGGGGTCGGCCGTCGTCGTCCACGCCGCCTCGACCTCGCCCGACCGGAGTGCGTCGAACAGTGCTGCCTGGTCGGGATATTCGCGGGTTGTCGGCAATGTGCACCGACCTATCGCAGTGGGTGTCCGCGCACCCCGGACCGCCCCGGTCGTCACGTGCGCGCAACGTGCGACCACTGCGAGCAGGTCATCGCCGCCCCACGCTTTCGCCGTCCGCCCGGCAACTGCGAGGGCCGGCTTGTCCTGCGCCGCGGTGGTGTAGTCGCCGACCGCGACACCTTCCGGAAGAGCCCCGACCATCGCCCGGTAGGTCTGCTCGTCCGACCTGACCGCCGCTCGGGGCTGGAAGGTCTGTAACAGCCGCCCGGTGAGGCCAGGCAGGACACTCGCGGTACCGGAGTCCAGCCCGGCCAGCGGGTCGGACATCACCGCAACGGTTGCGGGAGTTCCATAAGCGCGCAATGCCGCGGCGTAAAGGTTTGCCAGCAACACCGATTCGGGATCGGAGGCAGCGCCCACCGCCAGGGAGGGGTGGGCCGGCGGGGCCGGTCTGCCCGACTGGTGGCCTCCGCAGGCGGTCAGCAGGGCGATCAACAGCCCGAATGTGAGTCTGCGCAGACTATGCGCCGGCCTCTTGGGACGCCGACGCTACCGCTGCCGCGACAGCGGGCGCCACCCGCGGATCGAGCGGACTGGGCACGATGTACTCCGCCGACAGGTCGTCGCCGACGACCGAGTGGATCGCCTCTGCAGCCGCGACTTTCATCCGTTCGGTGATACGCCGGGCTCCGGCATCGAGTGCACCGCGAAACACCCCAGGGAACGCCAGCACGTTGTTTATCTGGTTGGCGAAGTCGCTGCGCCCAGTGGCCACCACGGCGGCATACTTCTTGGCGACCTCAGGGTGGATTTCGGGGTCGGGGTTGGACAGCGCGAACACGATGGACTGCGCCGCCATCGTGGCGATGATCTCCTCGGGCACCACCCCCGCAGATAGACCCAGGAACATGTCGGCGCCTACGAGCGCTTCGGCAACGCCGCCGGTGCGGCCCGCCGGATTGGTACGGGCCGCCAGTTCGGCCTTGAACGCGTTGAGGTCGTCGCGGCCCGAGTGCACGATTCCCTTGGAATCCAGCAGCGTGATGTCCGCGACGCCCTTTGCCAGCAGGATGTTCGCACACGCCACACCCGCCGCTCCGACGCCGGATATCACCACCCGCAACGACGACAGTTCGCGGTTGAGCACCTTGGTGGCGCCCAACATCGCGGCGAGCACGACGATCGCCGTGCCGTGCTGATCGTCGTGCATCACCGGGCAGTCGAGCGCTTCGATGAGGCGCCGCTCGATGTCGAAGCAGCGCGGCGCCGAGATGTCCTCGAGGTTGACCGCCCCGAACGTCGGCCGCAGCCGGATCAGGGTCTCGACGATCTCATCCGGATCGTTGGTGTCCAGTACGATCGGGATCGCGTCGAGGTCGCCGTACGCCTTGAACAGCGCGCACTTACCCTCCATTACCGGCAGTGACGCCGCGGCACCGATATCGCCGAGCCCGAGCACCGCGCTGCCGTCGCTGACCACGGCGACCAGGCGGTTCGCCCACGTGTAGCGGGCGGCAAGGGTCTGGTCGGCCGCGATCGCCCTGCTGACCTGCGCCACCCCTGGGGTGTAGGCGATAGACAGCGCGCGCTGCGTGTCCAGCGGAGACTTCGGCTCTACGGAGAGCTTGCCCGAAATATGCGCCTCGAAGATCTCCTCGTCAGTGACGGCGATCTGCAGGTCCCCTGGCTTCTCCGGCACGGATATCACGTTACTTACGAACCCGTAGGTAACCTAATCGACTTGTTTTCAGATCAAATGACGTCACCGTCGACTCCAGCCCTATCCTTTGCAGCGCCGCCAGACTCCATGCGGCCTGGCCGACACCAACCGGTCAGATCAAACCGAGTTCCTTGACGGCGTTGCGCTCGTCGGCGAGTTCAGCGGTCGACTTGTCGATCCGGCCCCGGGAGAAGTCGTCAATGTCCAGGCCCTGAACGATGGACCAGTTGCCGTCCTTCGTGGTGACCGGGAACGACGAGATGAGGCCTTCCGGCACGTCGTAGCTGCCGTCGGAGACGACCGCCATCGACACCCAGTTGTCCTTGGCGCTGCCCAGCAGCCAATCGCGGGCGGCGTCAACGGTGGCCGACGCGGCCGAGGCGGCCGATGAGGCGCCGCGGGCGTCGATGATCGCCGCGCCGCGCTTGGCGACGGTCGGGATGAAGTCGTTCTCGATCCAGTCCTGGTCGTTGACGACCTCGGCGGCGTTCTTCCCGCCGACCTCCGCATGGAAGATGTCGGGGTACTGGGTCGCCGAGTGATTGCCCCAGATGGTGATCTTCTTGATGTCGGTGACGTCAGCGCCGGTCTTCTTCGCCAGCTGGCTGATCGCCCTGTTGTGGTCGAGACGGGTCAGCGCTGAGAACCGCTCCTGGGGGATGTCGGGGGCGTTGGTCCTCGCGATCAGCGCGTTGGTGTTGGCCGGGTTACCGGTGACACCGATGCGGACGTCGTCGGCGGCGACTTCGTTGAGCGCCTTGCCCTGGGCGGTGAAGATGGCGCCGTTGGCCTCGAGCAGATCGCCGCGCTCCATGCCGGGTCCGCGCGGGCGCGCGCCGACCAGCAGCGCGAGGTTCACACCGTCGAAGATCTTGTTGGCGTCCGCGCCGATCTCGATACCGGACAGCAGCGGGAACGCGCAGTCGTCGAGTTCCATCACCACCCCCTCGAGCGCCTTCAGCGCAGGCTCGATCTCGAGCAGACGGAGCTCGATCGGGCGGTCAGGGCCCAGCAACGAGCCGCTCGCCAAGCGGAACAGCAGGCTGTAGCCGATCTGGCCGGCGGCTCCGGTGACCGCGACCTTGAGGGGAGAAGTGCTCACGTCGAAGGCTCCTAGGGAAGACGGAATTACCGGGGTCGAAACTACTGCACCGGCGTGAAGCTCAAAACGCCGGTCTGCCAGGTCCCGCGCGTAGCATTACCCGAGCCTGAGTCTGGCCTGGGCTGCAACAGGAGGTCGAGCTATGCCGTCGTTTCGCGAGATACCTCCTTCGATATTCGCAGTCACGCGCACCAAACCGGCGCCCGAGGTCAAACCGGTCCACATGCCCGTCGCCCACGCGATGGTCGACTGCGCCGTCTACCTCGAAGGTCGACGGCTGCCCGGCAAGTACACCCACGCCGCGGCCCTCGACACGGTCCACGAACTGGAGGCCGACGGTAACAAGGCGTTCGTCTGGATCGGCCTGCACGAACCCGACGAACGCCAGATGCAATCTGTGGCGGAGGTATTCGGCCTACACCCGCTGGCCGTCGAGGACGCGGTGCACGCCCACCAGCGGCCGAAGCTGGAACGGTACGACAACACCCTGTTCCTGGTGCTCAAGACCGTCAACTACGTCCATCACGAGTCGGTGGCACTGGCCCGTGAGATCGTCGAGACCGGCGAGATCATGGTCTTTGTCGGCCCGGATTTCGTCATCACCGTCCGCCACGGTGACCACACCGGCCTGGCCGTAGTGCGCAAGAAGATGGAAGACGAACACCGGCAGCTCGCACTCGGGCCGTACGCGGTGATGCATGCCATCGCCGACCATGTCGTAGACAGCTATCTAGAGGTCACCCGATTGATGGAGTGTGACGTCGACGCCATCGAGGAAGATGCGTTCTCACCGACCGCCAAGACCGATATCGAAGAGATCTACTTCCTCAAACGCGAGGTCGTCGAGTTGCGGCGGTCCGTCGGCCCACTGTCGTTGGAGCTGGGCAGGATCAACTCCGACCACAAGGACCTGCTGACCAAGGAAGTCCTGCGATACATGCGTGACGTCATCGATCATCAGACACATGCCGCAGACCGGATCAACAGCTACGACGAATTGCTGTCGTCGCTGGTCCAAGCCGCCCAGGCCCGGGTCGGCATGCAGCAGAACACCGACATGCGCAAGATCTCGGCATGGGTGGCGATAGCGGCCGTTCCGACGATGATCGCCGGGGTGTACGGCATGAATTTCCAGTACATGCCGGAGCTGACCTGGCACTGGGGCTATCCCATGGTGCTCATCATGATGATTTCCGTATGCGGGTTCCTGTACCGGAACTTTCGCCGCAATCACTGGCTGTGAGTTCGTTACGAAGCAGCCCGGCACGAACCGCAGTCAGGTCGGCTGACCGGCGGCCCGCTCGGGGTCGGTGACGTCGACGCGGTCCTGCAGCCAGGCGGCGCGCAGCGCGTCGACACCCTTGAGTCGCGCCCAGGCAGCCTCGTTGGCCGTGATCGGGACGGCCTGCAGGAACACCACCGGGTCGCACGGCGCGGCCAGCACAACATCGGACAGGTCGCTGCGCCCGAGAAGGACCGCGCTGAACGGCGAGAGGCCCCTGCGCCGGTGCCACAGCGACACCCCGAAATCGACAAGGGCGTCCCGGGTGAGCACCACACCGTCCACAGCCGGCGTAGCCGCCAGCACCGCCACGCTGCGGGCCAGACCCGGCGTCGCGCCGCTGTCACGCAGGCACACGACGATCTCCGCGCGCGGTCCGCGCAGCGGATCCCTGGCGACCGCGGCAGGATCGCCCATCGGATGGCGGGCGCACCCCAGCGAGACGTAGTACACGACTCTGCGCACGGCTGGATTCGTCAATGGCCCGAACCGCAGGATGTCGATACGTTCGACGCCCAGGAAGGTGACGCTGGCCATGCCGGGTTCGGCGCTGAAGCCCATCGCCGCGAACTGCTCGCGCAGGTGCGCGCGAACTTCGTCGAGAACCTGCGTCACGCCGCGGCCGGAGGGCTGGTCAGGTTCACCCCGGAATCGGCGTCGAACACCACAATCTTGGCAGCATCCACGGTCAGGTCGACCGTCTCACCCACCACGGCCGACGAGCCCGCGGACAACCGGGCCACGCACCCTGCACCGACATCGGGTCCGGCGGCCAGTTCGACTTGCCGGGCGCAGTTCACGCCGGTGGCCGGCCGCCTGAAGAACACGTACTTGTCGGCCCCCAGTGCCTCCACGAGGTCCACCTCGACTGTGAGCGTCAACGCGTCGATCCGGCGATGCCCGTCGATCAACGACTGGTCCTTGAAATCCTCCGGCCGGACACCGGCGATGATCGCGTTCGGCCGGGGGTGCATCGCGATGTGCTGACGTATCTGTGGCGGCAACATGACGGCGCCGAAAGGCAAACCGACGCCCGTCGCGGTCAATGCGGCCGGAAAGAAGTTCATCGCCGGAGATCCGATGAACCCGGCCACAAAGAGATTGGACGGCCGCTCGTAAAGCTCATTCGGCGTCCCGATCTGTTGGACCTCACCGGCGTGCATCACAACCACCCGGTCCCCCAAGGTCATCGCCTCGGTCTGATCGTGCGTCACGTAGACGGTCGTGGTGCCCAACCGCCGTTGCAGCCGGGCGATCTCACCGCGCATCTGCACGCGCAACTTGGCATCGAGATTGGACAACGGCTCATCCATCAAAAACACCTTGGGATTGCGCACGATCGCACGGCCCATTGCCACCCGCTGCCGCTGGCCCCCGGACAGCCGCGCCGGTTTGCGGTCCAGAAAGTCGGTCAGGTCAAGGATTTTCGCGGTTTCCTCGACCCTGCCTGCGATGTCGGCTTTCGCCATCTTGGCCAGCGTCAGCGGGAACGCCATGTTCTGGCGGACCGTCATGTGCGGATACAGCGCATACGACTGAAATACCATCGCAATGTCACGGTCCTTTGGGGGCTTGTCGTTGACGCACTCGCCCCCGATCCGCAGTTCGCCCGCCGAGATTCCCTCCAGGCCGGCAATCATGTTCAGAGTCGTGGACTTACCACAACCGGATGGGCCCACCAAAGTGACGAACTCGCCGTCTCGGATCGTCAGCGACAGATCCTTCACAGCGATTGCCCCATCCGGAAAGCTCTTGCATATCCCGTCCAGCACGATGTCGGCCATTGCTATCCCTTATACCCTGGCAACGGCAAACTGAGGATGCGCTAGAGCGTGAGTCGCGCCAACATGTCCCGCGCTTTCTCGGCGTTCTGCGGATCACAGAGCACGTCGTAGCGCCCGGCCACGAGCTGCATCGTCGAACTGAAGTCCCTGGTGCCCTTGGTTATCCAGTAAGGCACCGCTGAAGTGATCAGTCCGAAGACGATTCCGGAGACCAGACCTATGAGCAATGCCCCCCACGGATGCGGGCTGAAGAAGCCCAGCACAAGCCCCACGAAGATACCCAGCCAGGCACCGGTGATTACGCCACCCCCGAGGACCTTGGGCCAGCTGAGCCGCCCGGTCACGCGCTCGACCTGCATGAGGTCGACCCCGACGATCGTGACCTGCTGGACCGGGAACTGCTGATCGGACAGGTAGTCGACCGCCTTCTGCGCCTCGGCGTAGGTCGGATAGGACCCGATGGGCCATCCTCTGGGTGGCACCGGCAGGCCGACAGGCCCACGGCGCGGCGCGCGCGGATTGCCCGCGGACCTGCCCGGGTCGGGGCCGGGCTGGAACGGACTCGTCATCGGATGTCCTCTCCGCTGCTCGGCATGGGTGTGCCGGACCGCTTCCCCGACACCACCTGCTCAATCAGCACCTACGCTATTGGACAGCATGACACCTACCGGCGGCGACTCGCGTGAAAAACCACGCGACAACGCGGGCGAACAGCCGCCGGGCATGCGTCCTGCGAACTCTCAGCGCGGCGGCGCGAACGGTTCGCCGAGTCGTTGCATACCCGCTGCACGACCCTTGGCGGCGACCACCAACGCCATCTTGGCGCTGGCTTCGTCGATCATCTCGTCACCGAGCATCACCGCACCGCGCGCTCCGCCCGCTTTCGAGGTATGCCATTCGTAGGCCTCGAGGATCAGTTCCGCGCGGTCGTAATCCCGCTGACGAGGACTGAAAATCTCATTGCCCGCGGCAATTTGATCCGGGTGCAGCACCCACTTGCCGTCGTATCCCAGCGCAGCCGAACGGCCGGCGACCCGACGGAAAGCCTCGACGTCGCGGACCTTGAGGTAGGGACCGTCAATCGCGGCGATGCCGTGCGCCCGCGCCGCGATCAGAATCGTCATCAACACGTGGTGGTAGGCGTCACCGACGTCGTAACCGGGCGGTTGTTCTCCGACGACCAGGGCCGGCACATTGAGACTGGCCATCATGTCGGCCGGCCCGAGCACCAACGCGTGCACCCGTGGATGCGCGGCGATCGCGCCGATATTCACAAGTCCCCGCGCATCTTCGATCTGAGCGTCGATGCCGATGCCGCCGACCGTCAAACCGTGCAACGTCTCCAACTGGGTGAGCAACAGGTCCAACGCCTGCACATGCGACACGTCAGTCACTTTCGGGAGCACGATCACGTCGAGTTGTCCGCCCGCACCCGCGACCACCTCGATCACATCCAGGTGTGTCCAGGGAGTGCCCCAGGCATTTACTCTCACGCCCCGCAGTTGTCCGCCCCACCCCCGCTCCGCCAGCGCTGCGGCCACTGTTGCTCGGGCAGCAGACTTGGCCTCCGGTGCAACTGCGTCCTCAAGGTCGAGAAAAACCTCATCGGCACACAATCCCTTGGCCTTGTCGATCATCTTCAGGCTGCTGCCAGGTACCGACAAGCAAGTTCGGCGGGGGCGATACGCGTCGTTCACGCTTCCACTCCTACCCTTTGGGGTATGGCGTCGGTCAACAGGGTGTACGTGGCCCGGCTCACGGGGCTGGTGGTCCTGGGCCCGGACGGCGAGTCCCTTGGTCGCGTGCGCGACGTAGTGATCAGCCTCAGCATCATTCGGCAACAACCGCGTGTCCTGGGCATGGTTGTCGAATTGCTCTCCCGTAGAAGGATTTTTGTTCCCATCCTGCGATTGACCGCCTTCGAGCCACACGCCGTGACACTCACCACGGCCAATGTGTCGCTGCGGCGATTCGCGCAGCGCCCCGGCGAGGTGCTGGTGCTGGGCCAGGTACTGGACACCAGGGTACGGGTGGAGGATCCGGAGCTTCCCCAGCTGGCGGGCATGGACTTCGTCGTGGTCGATCTGGCAATCGAGCAGTCCCGCACGCGCGACTGGCTGGTCACCCGCTTCGCGGTACGCGGTCAACGACGTTTGCGCCGCGCTTCGGTCCACATCGTGGACTGGCAACACGTGCAGGGCCTGACGCCGTCTGCGCTGGCGATGCCCGGGCAGGGTGTGGCCCAACTGCTGCATCAGTTCGAGGGCCAGCGTGCCGTGGAAGTTGCCGACGCGATCCGGGAACTGCCCACCAAGCGCCGAACCGAAGTGATCAACGCACTCGACGACGAGCGACTCGCCGACATCCTGCAGGAGTTGTCCGAGAACGAGCAGTCCGAGCTGTTGCTCGCGATGGACACCGAGCGCGCTGCCGACATCTTGGAGGCGATGGATCCCGACGACGCCGCCGACCTGCTGGGCGTGCTGAATCCCATACAGGCGGAGGCGCTGCTGGCAAGGATGGATCCCGAAGAATCCGATCCGGTGCGCCGATTGCTCAAGCACTCCCCCAACACAGCGGGCGGTCTGATGACCTCCGAGCCGGTGGTGCTGGCGCCCGACACCACCGTGGCCGAAGCTCTTGCGCGCGTGCGCGACCCCGATCTCACGCCCGCCCTGTCGTCGCTGGTGTTCGTCGTGCGCCCGCCGACAGCCACCCCGACCGGCCGCTACCTGGGTTGCGTGCCCATGCAGCGGCTACTGCGCGAACCACCGGCGTCTTTGGTCAGCGGTGTCATCGACGACGATCTCCCGACGTTGGCGCCCGAGCAGTCACTGGGCGCGGTGACCCGCTACTTCGCCGCCTACAACCTGGTGTGCGGACCCGTGGTCGACGCACAGAATCACCTGCTCGGCGCGGTCACCGTGGACGACCTGCTCGACCATCTGCTGCCGCCCGACTGGCGTGCCAGGTCCGAAGAGCTGGAACTGGATCCGGCCCCGTGAGCGACATAGCCGCGCGAACACGGCTCGATACCCCCCGCACTTCGCGGCGCCCTCGATGGAACGTCGACGCCGAGGCGGTAGGCAGGTACAGCGAGGCCATCGCACGGTTCCTGGGTACCGGGCGGTTCTTGCTTTGGCAGACCGTTTGCGTGATGGTGTGGGTTGCGCTGAACATCTTTGCCATCAGCCTGCGGTGGGATCCATACCCGTTCATCCTGCTCAACCTCGCCTTCTCGACACAGGCCGCCTATGCGGCGCCGCTGATCCTGCTGGCTCAGAACCGACAGGAGAACAGGGACCGGGTAGCCCTGGAAGAAGACCGCCGCCGTGCCGAACAGACAAAGGCCGACACCGAATACCTCGCCCGCGAGCTGGCCGCATTGCGCCTGGCCATCGGTGAGGTTGCCACCCGGGACTATCTGCGCCGGGAACTCGAAGAGCTGCGGGAGCGGCTGGATACCCCGCGTAAGAAGAAATCCGCGGCGGGCAAGGCGGAACCCAGCGAGCTTGACAAAGACCCGGCCTGAGAATCCGTCAGCCGAGGTCGCCGATTACGGCACCCGCCGTCTCCGAAATATGTATGGTGACTTGGTCCAGAAGGTTTGGCTCGGTGCGCACGCACCACTGGAGTGCTAGGACGGTCGAGTGCGTATTCGGGGAGGCATGGGTTCAGACCCGGCCCTGGCGACTCCGCGGGATCCTGCACGCGACCGCCTGGCTCGCGTAGTGCGCAAACCCGCAATCGGCGTTGCCGTGATCACACCGCTCATGCTGGCAGCGGCGGTGGCCGCATCCGGCCCCAGCCCATCGAAACCGGTTCGGTCGGACCGCGCCACGCCGTTGGCGGCTGTGGCCCCGACCGCTCAGGACATGACCGGACCGACAGTGGTTGCGGCGGCCAAGCCGCCCGCCGGCTTGCATATTGCCGCGGCCACGGTGTCGGCGCCGCCGCCGGCCGCGGTGGTGTCGGCACCCGGAGCACTGGGCATCCCCGCCATCGCGTTGAGCGCTTACCGCAGTGCCGAGGGCATCATGGCCCGCACCAACCCGAACTGCGGGGTCAGCTGGAACCTGCTGGCGGGTATCGGCCGCATCGAGTCCGGCCACGCCAACAATGGAGCCACCGATACGCGCGGTACTTCGCTGAGTCCGATATACGGACCGTCCCTGGATGGCAGCCTGCCTGGCAACGAGATCATCGTCGCCAGCAGCCAACTGGGCCGGGTGACCTATGCGCGCGCGATGGGGCCGATGCAGTTCCTGCCGGGCACATGGTCGAGGTATGCGTCCGACGGCGACGGCGACGGGAAGGCCGACCCGCAGAACGTATACGATTCATCCCTGGCGGCCGCGCGCTACCTGTGCGGCGGCGGTCTCAACCTCCGCGATCCATCACAGGTGATGACCGCGATCCTGCGTTACAACAACTCCGTGGCGTACGCGCGCAATGTCCTCGGCTGGGCCGGTGGCTACACGACCGGCGTTGTCCCTGTCAACCTGCCACCGATCACCGGACCGGTTCCGGGGATCGCCGACACACATCTGGATGCCAACGCACACGGCCTCGGCCCCGGCCTACCGGTCAGCGACCCACTGGCTCACATGCCGGAGTTCGACCTCGGCCAGAGCGATGTTGCCAATCAGTTGCCGGTGCCCCCGGGACCGGTCGACACGGCCACGCATGCCAACCCGCTCAACGCGCCCTGCAGCATCTTCTGCATCGGCGAGGAAACCCCCGCCGTGCCCGCCCCGTGGGCACAACCGGCGCCGTGGGCGGCCCCCTCCCCCTGGGCACCTGCAGCACCGGTCATCCCCCTACCGACCGGTCCGGCACCCGGGCCCGTCCAGCAGGCACCCGCGCCACAGCCTGCGCCAGCGCCCCCGCCCGCCGAAATCTTCCCGGCACCCGCGCCCGGAGAACCCGTGGCGCCGCAGCCGGCTGGACCGCTGCCCGCTCCGATCGCCTGAGGCGACCTCCTCACGCGGGCCGACCAAGCCGGGATCGTCGTACGCCTAGACTCGGGGTGATGTCTGACAGTCCTGAACGCAGCGACCTCACCACCGTAGTGCGCGTCGCGCTTGCCAATGTCATCGATCCAGAACTGCGCAAGCCGATCACCGAACTCGGAATGGTCAAAGGTGTCGACGTCCGCGTGGACGGCGCCGTGCACGTCGAGATCTACCTGACCACTGCGGCCTGTCCGAAAAAATCGGAGATCAAGGAACTGGTAACCCGGGCTGTGGCCGATGTGCCGGGGACGGGCCCCGTCTCGGTCAGCCTGGACGTGATGAGCGACGAGCAGCGCAGCGAACTTCGCAAGCGACTGCGGGGGAATGCGCCGGAACTTGTGATCCCATTCGCCCAGCCTGGTTCGCTGACGCGGGTGTACGCCGTTGCGTCAGGCAAGGGCGGTGTCGGAAAGTCCAGTGTGACCGTCAATCTCGCCGCTTACATGGCGACCCGTGGACTGTCCGTCGGCCTGCTCGACGCAGACATCTACGGCCATTCCGTTCCACGGATGATGGGCACCGATGATCGGCCCACGCAGGTCGATTCCATGATCCTTCCGCCCATCGCACACGACGTGAAGGTCATCTCGATCGCACAGTTCACCCAGGGCAATACCCCGGTGGTGTGGCGCGGGCCGATGCTGCACCGGGCGCTGCAACAGTTCCTGGTCGACGTGTACTGGGGCGATCTGGACGTGCTGCTGCTCGACCTTCCGCCAGGCACCGGTGATGTGGCGATTTCCGTGGCGCAGTTGATCCCGGGTGCGGAAATCATCGTGGTGACCACGCCTCAACTTGCCGCCGCCGAGGTTGCCGAGCGGGCCGGGGCGATCGCGTTGCAGACCCGCCAACGCGTCGTCGGCGTGGTGGAGAACATGTCGGGCCTGGTGTTGCCCGACGGGACGACCATCAACGTGTTCGGCAAGGGCGGTGGCCGGCAAGTGGCCGAACGGCTGTCGCGGTCAGTGGGGGCCGAGGTACCGCTGCTCGGTCAGGTGCCGCTGGATCCGGCGCTCGTAACGGCCGGGGATTCCGGTGTGCCACTGGTGCTTTCGGCTCCGGAGTCGGCAGCGGGCAAGGAGTTGCGGAGTATCGCAGACCGGCTCTCAGCGCGGCGGCGCGGACTGGCCGGCATGTCGCTGGGCTTGGACCCCGGTCGGCGCTGACTGCCCCCTGCCCGGGCGCAAGGTAACGGGTGCGCCTTGCCTCGCGGACCGTCCACCCGAACTTCGCTCGGGCGAAACGCCGGATCAGGTCGCGTCGGGGTCGAACGGTGTGGCTGCAGGCTTGGCGTCAGGTTCTGCCGCTGGGGCCGGAGCCGGCGGTACGGGGTCTGCGGCCGAATCGAACTTCCCGGTGAAGAACGAATCGTCACCGTCGAGAAGATGTTTGGTGATCGCGGCCCTCGGCGTCATTCCACGCAGCTTGTTCAGCTCACTGAGTGGTACGCGCAGGTCTTCGAACTCCGGCCCGAGATCCTCACGCAACTGATTGGTGGCGCCACTGATGTAGTCGCGTACCTGACGCAACGTCCCAGCAGTCCACCGGATCGCGCCGGGCAACCGTTCTGGACCGAGCACAACAAGGCCGATTACAACGAGCACCAGCATCTCGGCCCAGCCGATGTTGGTGAACACGCCTTCAGGCGTCCGATGCCGGCGTCACCGTCAGGGTGATGTGGTGACCCTCACGCACTACCTCGATCGGTGCGGGATGCCCGATCGCCAACTGCCGTACCGCAACCGTCATCTCATCGGCGTCAGCCACCGTGCGGTCACCGACCTTGACGACGACGTCGTTTTCCTGAAGGCCGGCCTTCGATGCGGGCCCGCCCGCTTTGACGTTGGCGACCTGAGCGCCCGAGGCAACGTCGTTACTGACCGACCGGGCGCTCAAGCCCAGCGTCGGATGTGCGATCTTGCCATCCTTGATCAGGGTCTCGGCGGTGGCCTTCACCTCGTTGACCGGAATCGCGAACCCCAGGCCGCTGGCACTGTCGGACAACGACTTGCCCGCCGTGTTGATGCCGATGACCTCAGACTCCATGTTGATCAGCGGCCCGCCCGAGTTGCCGTGGTTGATGGACGCGTCGGTCTGGAGGGCGTCGATCACGGTGTCCGTATCGGAGCCTTCGCCAGAAAGTGGAACGGGGCGGTGCAACGCGCTGATGATGCCGTGGGTGACTGTGCTGCGCAGGCCGAGAGGGGCACCCGCCGCGATGACCTCCTCGCCGACGTGCACCTTGTCCGAGTCACCGAGTCGCGCGACGGTGAGGTTATTGACGTTGTCGACCTTGAGTACCGCCAAGTCCGTCTTCGGGTCGCGGCCAACCAGGTTCGCAGGAACCTCCTTGCCGTCGTTGAACACAATCGTGGTCTTGTACTGGCTCGGGTTGTTGGCGGCATCGGAGATGACATGGTTGTTGGTGACGACGTAGCCCGCGCCATCGATGACCAGCCCAGAACCCTGCGAGCCATGGTCGTTACTCACCAACTCAACGGTCACCACCGAATCGGCGACCGAAGCCGCGACTTTGGCGAACCGCCCCAGCGGCAGATCGCCGCCGTCCGACGTACGAAGCGTCACTCTCGAGGTAGTGAACGCCTCGACCACCTCCGCGGTCTTACGACCCACCCAGCCGCCCACCATGCCGATCAGCAGAGCCACCACTCCGAGGATGGCCAGTGCCCGATGCGAGACCCTCCCGCCGAACAGCACGTCGCGGACGCCCAACCTGCCCGTGAATCCGGCGACCGGAGCGGGCGCCGACTCGGAAACGGCCGGTGCACCCAGCACCACGCCCGCCGAGGGGTTACGCCACGGGTCCTCCGACTCCTCCGGTGCAGCGCCGAGCATCTCGGCTTCCAGCGCTCCAGCGTCGATGGGATGCCTCTGCAGCGACTCGCTGCCGGGGTAAGGCCGGCCGAACGCCTCCGCCAGCACGGGATCCGAAGGCCGGCCGGGCGGAGCAAACTCAGCGCCATCGCGATACTGCTGGGATCCCAAGTTCTCTGCTACGAAGGAACCATCGACCCCTGCTGGCCGGGAGAACAATCGTCGCGACTCGTCGTCGACCGGCGGGCGGGAAACGGGGCGCGGCGCCAGACGCGGGCCGCTGGCCCCGTGGCCGGAGTTGTTCTCGTTGGAACTCAAGTCTTCCTCGTATCTGCGGCACTCGGAAAGACGGCTACGTCAGCCGCACCTTCGGCTGTCACCCTACCGGCGACGGCGGCCGTCCCGCGTCGTCTCGTCGGGCAACCGGCCGGCGCCGTTGTCACGCGTCTCAGCGGTGTTGGTCATGGCCGCGAAAGGGATCTGGGACAGCAGCCCTATCAGCGCTGATGGCGTATTGATCGGATTCGAATCGCGCAAGGCCTCGCGTGCCTGCGTGTGGGCTTCTATCTCGGCCGCACATTCCGTACACAACGACAGATGATGGGCGGCACGCATATGCGCATTCATACGCAGTTCACCATCCACGAACGCCGCCACAGCCTCGAGGGACAGGTGCTCGGTCGAGCCAAACTGGCGCGGGGCGCCAATCGGCACGTTGCTCTGGGATGCGAATTGGGCAGGCAGCCAGGAGAATGCGCGGCGGAAAACCTGTCCGCGATCAGCCATCGCGCCGCTCCTTCCTGTCTGGACTTACTACATTGAATGTAGCGCGCCTGTCACGGCAATCCCAGTCCGGCGCGGAATCACCAGCAGACGGATTCAGGCCGCCGCGATGAACCCTGACTCTGGGAGTGGGCAGCCAAGTAGTCACGAATGCCTTGGCGGCCACGGTGGATGCGGCTGCGCACGGTGCCCAGCTTGACGCCCAGCGTGGCACCGATCTCCTCGTAGGACAGGCCCTCGATGTCGCACAGCACGACGGCCGCACGAAACTCCGGCGGCAGCGAGTCCAGTGCTGCCTGCAGGTCAGCACCCAGACGCGAATCGTGATAGATCTGCTCAGGGTTGGGGTCGGGTGCCGGCAAACGGTCGTAATCCTCGGGTAACGCCTCCATCCGGATGCGGCTCCGCCTGCGGACCATGTCAAGGAACAAGTTGGTGGTGATGCGATGCAGCCACCCCTCGAACGTTCCGGGCTGGTAGTTCTGCACCGACCGAAACACCCGGACGAACGTCTCCTGCGTCAGATCCTCGGCGTCGTGCTGGTTGCCGGACAAGCGGTAGGCCAGTCGGTAGACCCGGTCGGCGTGCTGGCGAACGAGTTCGTCCCATGACGGCATGGTCGCTTTGTCGCCGGTCGCATCGAATACGGCGGTGCCCTGCAGTTCGTCGGACGGCTCGACCCAGCCGCTGTCGCTGTACTGATCCAGATGCGACATGCTGACCGGTGCCATCAGGGTGTTGATCGTCGGATCCTCCTGGTCCAAGACGCCGCCCAGTCGCGGCAAACTCTCGGACTCGGCAACGTGGACATACTCGCGAATATTCCCGGGCCAACGGGCACCGAACTCCATGCGAACCACCGTGGTGCATCGGGGTATGGCGGGCATATGAGCCAACTGAACTTTTCCTGAGAAAGCCACGGCCGATCGGTCCAAGGTGCGGCGATGTGGTCGAAACCCGGGCTATTTCACGATGGCGCCACGGGCGTGTCGTGACCGAGACGATGCGGTGCCGCCCGGGTTGGCTCTACGCTGCGGGCATGGCAGCTGACGAATCGCCCGGCAACAGCCGACCGAGCCGTACCGAATCCGTGGTTGCGCATGCGGAGGGTTCGATCACCGAGGACGCGATACTGACGGCGGCCCGTGAACGCGCCGAAGACATCGGGGCCGGCGCGGTGACACCGGCGGTCGGCGCACTGCTGAGCCTGCTAGCCCGGCTTTGCGGCGGCAAGGCAGTGGTGGAGGTCGGCACCGGCGCCGGAGTGAGCGGATTGTGGCTGCTGTCGGGCATGCGCGAAGCCGGGGTGCTGACCACCATCGACATTGAGCCTGAGCACCAGCGCATGGCCAAGCAGGCGTTCGCCGAGGGGGGCGTCGGCCCGTCACGCACACGGCTGATCACCGGACGGGCGCAAGAGGTCCTCACCCGACTGGCCGATGAGTCTTACGACTTGGTGTTCATCGATGCGGACCCCGCCGACCAAGCTTCGTTCGTGGTGGAGGGCATCCGACTGTTGCGTCCCGGCGGTGTGATCGTGGTGCATCGAGTCGCCCTCGGCGGCCGTGCGGGCGATCCGTCGGCCAACGACACCGAGGTGGTTGCGGTGCGGGAAGCAGCCCGGCTGATCGCCGAGGATGAGCGGTTCACACCCGTCCTCGTTCCGCTCGGCGACGGGATTCTCGCCGCAGTTCGCGACTGACTTTTCCTCACCTCACTCACCCCCTCACCTCGTCCTCACCTCCCTCGCTTCCCTGACCGCCTTTCTTCGGCGGCATCCGTGCTCTCCCGCATGTCAGCTCTTTGCGGAATCTCGACGGTCACCCCTTGCCGTCTGCCAAACAAGTGTTTAGCGTACTGAACATGCGTTCAGTCACTGACCTGACGGCCAGCGCCCGGATTCGCGACGCGGCCATCGAGCAGTTCGGACAACACGGATTCGGAGTGGGCGTGCGGGCCATCGCGAAATCCGCCGGCGTGAGCGCCGGACTCGTGATCCATCACTTCGGCTCCAAGGACGGCCTGCGGAAAGCCTGCGACGACTACGTCGCAGAATCCATCCGCGAGTCCAAAACCGAATCGCTGCAGAACGCCGATCCGGCCGCGTGGTTGTCCGCCATCGCCGAGATCGAGGCGTTCGCCCCGCTGATGGCCTACCTGGTTCGGAGCATGCATGCCGGAGGAGATCTGGCGAAGACGTTATGGCGGCACATGATCGACAACGCAGAGCAATACCTGCAGGAAGGCGTTCGATCCGGTGTCATCAAGCCCAGCGCGGACCCCAAGGCACGCGCGTTCTACCTGTCGATGTGCAGCGGGGGCGCATTCCTGCTGTATCTGCAACTGCACGACAACCCGACCGACCTGCGCGCCGTGCTGCACGACTATGCCGAGGACATGGTCCTGCCCGCGCTCGAAATCTACTCACACGGTCTGATGACCGACTCGGCCATGTACGAGGCGTTCCTGCGACGGCGCGAGAACGGCCCCCTGACAACGAACGCCACCCCCGCGAGAGGAGTATCGAAATGACGGGCGCCCGCCGCAACGACGTCGGCACTGCCATCGAGATTCACGGCCTGACAAAGAAATTCGGATCGGTGCGCGCGCTCGACGGTCTGGACATGACAGTCGGCGAAGGCGAAGTGCACGGCTTCCTCGGCCCTAACGGTGCCGGCAAATCAACCACGATCCGCATTCTGCTGGGACTGATCCGTGCCGACGGGGGTGCGGTGAGGTTGCTCGGCGGCGACCCGTGGACTGATGCCGTGGACCTGCACCGCCAACTCGCTTACGTGCCCGGCGACGTCACCCTGTGGCCATCACTGACCGGCGGAGAAACAATCGACCTGTTGGCCAGGATGCGGGGCGGTTTCGACTCCGGGCGACGAGCTGACTTGCTGGAGCGCTTCGCCCTCGACCCGACGAAAAAGGCCCGCGCATATTCCAAGGGCAACCGCCAGAAAGTCTCGCTGGTTTCCGCATTCGCGTCCAACGCACGACTGCTGTTGCTCGACGAGCCGAGCACCGGTCTGGATCCGTTGATGGAGAACGTCTTCCAGGACTGTGTCAACGATGCCCGCCACCGCGGCGTCACAATCCTGCTGTCGAGCCACATCCTGGCGGAGACGGAGGCGTTGTGTGATCGCCTCACCATCATCAGAGAAGGCCGGACCGTCGAGAGCGGAACACTGGACTCGATGCGCCACCTGTCGCAGACGACCATCACCGCGGAGATGTCCCGGAATCCTGGTGATCTTGGTCGAATACCCGGCGTCGAACACGTCAGCTTCGACGGCAACACACTGAAGGCGCAGGTCCATGGCGACGGTCTCGGCGAACTGATCCGAGCGCTCGGCAACGCCGGCGTACGAAGCCTGGTCAGCCGGCCGCCGACGCTGGAAGATTTGTTCCTGCGCCACTACGAGGTCGGCCGCAGTGGGTCGCGGCCTGATGAAGAGGCGGTGCACCGATGAATCACCGCCGCACTCGGCTGGCGCCCTGTCCGCCACACGGCATCGGCGTTCCTGAATTTCACTGGGACACTTGGTGTTCTACGACATTACCTGCGCCGTGACCGTGTCGTCGCTCCGCTGTGGATCCTGCTGCTGTCGGTGCCGCTGGCGACGGTCTACGTCGGCAGCATGAGCGCGGTGTACCCCACCGCCGCCGACCGCGCGGGCGTAGTCGCTTCCATCATGGCCAGTCCCGCACAGCGCGCGATGTACGGGAATGTCTACAACGACAGCCTCGGCGCGGTGGGGGTCTGGAAAGCCGGCATGTTCCATGTGCTGATCGCGGTCGCGGTGATCCTCACCGTCATCCGCCACACCCGAGCAGACGAAGAGGCCGGACGTACCGAGCTGCTCGACTCGACCGCCATCGGGCGCCAGGCGGGGCTGACCGCCGCCCTGCTGTTCAGTTTCGGGGCCTGTGTCCTGACCGGATTGATCGCCTTCGCCGGCCTGTCGACGACGGACATCCCGAAAGCAGGATCGCTGGCGTTCAGCCTGGCGCTGGCCGGGTCGGGCATTGTGTTCACCGCCGTGGCAGCGGTCGCCGCGCAGCTGACAGCCAGTGCCCGCACAGCGAGAGGCGTGGCATTCGCGGTCCTCGCGGCCGCGTTCAGCCTGCGCGCCGTCGGCGACGCCGGATCGGCGACCGGGTCGAGCGTGCTGACCTGGCTTTCACCACTGGGGTGGTCACTGCAGGTCCGGCCATTCGCGGGCGAGCGATGGTGGGTGCTGCTGCTGCACCTGGTTGCCGCCGGCATGCTGACCGTCCTTGCCTACCGGCTGCTGGCCCGCCGTGACGTCGGTGCCGGCCTCCTCGCCGAGCGGGCTGGGCCTTCCAGCGCATCGGCGCGGCTGAGCGGCGCATTAGGCCTGGCGTGGCGAACGGATCGGGCTGCGGCACTGCTGTGGACGACGGGGTTGTGCCTCTACGGGCTGCTGATCGGCGGTGTCGTCCATGGTGTCGGCGACCAGATCGGCGACAGCGGAATCGCCCGCGACATGGTCGCCCGGCTGGGGGGGACCGGCGCGGTCGAGCAGGCGTTCGTCGCGGTCGCATTCAGCATGCTCGCCATGGTGGCTTCGGCGTTCGTCATCTCGATGACCCTGCGGTCGCATCAGGAGGAAGTCGCGGGGCGCGCGGAAACCATCCTCGCCGGTGCGGTCGACCGAACCTGGTGGCTGGCAAGCCGGACGGTGATCGCGATCGCCGTGTCGGCTGTCGCCATGACGATGGCGGGCCTGGTGACGGGGCTGACTTACGGTATCGCCGCGGGCGATATCGGCGGCACGCTGCCCAGGGTGGTGGGCACCGCGGTGGTGCAGTTGCCCGCTGTGTGGCTGGCCGCGGCGGTAACCGTCGCCCTGTTCGGGCTGTTGCCGCGATTCACCCCAGTGTCGTGGGCGGTGCTGGTGGGGTTCGTCGCGCTGTACATGCTCGGCTCGCTGCCCACCTTCCCAAGCGGCCTGACGGATCTGCAGCCCTACTCGCACACACCACACGTTGGCATCGGCACGTTCACCGCGACCCCACTGTGCTGGCTCATCGCAATCGACGTTTCGCTGATTGCCTTGGGCGTCATCGCATTTCGCCATCGTGATCTACGCTGAGGAGACATCATGAAGCTCTTACTACCGGCCTTCGCCTCAACCGTCCTCGGACTGGCTTTCATGGGTCTGACGTTATTCGTTCCCGCAGGGACCGTGAACTACTGGCAGGCATGGGTTTTCATCGCCGTACTGATTCTCGCAACGATCGGCCCCAGTACCTATCTGGCCATACACGACCCAGCTGCCCTGCGCCGGCGCATGCACGCCGGCCCGACCGCGGAAACACGTCCCCTGCAGCGGATCATCATTTCGGCAATCTGGCTGGCGATGTCGGCAGTGTTCGTTCTCAGCGCACTCGATCACCGGTTCGGCTGGTCCGACGTTCCCACAGCGGCTGTGGTTCTCGGCAATCTGGCGGTGTTCGTCGGGCTGCTGTTGTCCCAGTACGTCATCGTCCAGAACAGCTACGCAGCCGCGACCCTGACCGTCGAGACGGGCCAGCGACTTGTTTCAACGGGGTTATACGGCGTTGTGCGCCACCCGATGTACCTCGGTGCGCTGGTGATGATGCTCGGCATTCCACCGGCGCTGGACTCCTATTACGGCCTGTTGGCGACCATACCGGCACTACCCCTGCTGGTAGCGCGCATCCTCGACGAGGAGAAGATGCTTGCCGAGGAGCTGCCCGGTTACGCCGAATACACGCAGAAGGTGCGGCACCGCCTGATCCCTAGAGTGTGGTGAGCGTCGTTGTCACCCGGTGCTGGCGGGCGATTCAGATCCATACACCCTTGCCGACCGCCACGATGCCTCCCGAGCTGAGGGCGAAGCGCTCGCGGTCGCGCTCCAAGTCGACGCCGACCATCTCTCCAGGCCCGACGACGACGTTCTTGTCCAGAATGGCCTTACGCACCACTGCACCACGGCCGACCCGCACTCCGGGCATCAGCACGCTGCCTTCCACTATGGCGCCGTCGTCGACGGCGACGCTGGATGACAGCACCGAATTGCGCACCGACGCCGCCGAGATGATGCTGCCCGCACCCACGACAGACTCCTGGGCCGAGCCACCGTTGACGAACTTGGCCGGCGCCAGATTCTCCGACCCGCCGCGGATCGGCCAGCGCTTGTTGTACAAGTTGAAAATCGGATGCACCGAGACCAAGTCCATGTGCGCGTCGTAGAACGCGTCCAGAGTCCCCACGTCGCGCCAATATCCGTGGTCGCGAGCGGTGGCCCCGGGCACCTCGTTGTCACTGAAGTCGTAGACCGCGGCGCGCGCGTCGACGACCAATTGCGGAATGATGTCGCCGCCCATGTCGTGGTCGGAGTGGTCGTCATCGGCGTCGGCTTTGATGGCGTCAATGAGCACTTTCGTGGTGAAGACGTAGTTGCCCATCGAGACGTAGGCCCGTTCGGGGTCGTCGGGGATGCCGGGTGGGTCGGCCGGCTTCTCGACGAAGGCGCGGATGTTTCCGGCTTCGTCGGCGTCGATACACCCGAACGCCGACGCCTCCGCACGCGGCACACGGATACCGGCAACGGTGGCACCCGCACCGCTTTCGATGTGGCATTGAACCATCTGTTCGGGGTCCATCCGATACACGTGATCGGCTCCGAAGATGACGATATAGTCGGGATCCTCGTCATAGATGAGATTAAGTGACTGGTAGATCGCGTCAGCCGAGCCGGTGTACCAGCGCGGGCCGAGCCGCTGCTGGGCCGGGACCGGGGTGATGTACTCGCCCGCCAGACCGGACAGCCTCCAGTTCTGCGAGATATGACGGTCCAGGGAGTGCGATTTGTATTGCGTCAGCACACAAATCCGCAGATAGCGCGCATTGACCAGATTCGACAGGACGAAGTCGATCAGGCGGTAGCTCCCTCCGAAGGGAACAGCGGGCTTCGCCCGGTCTGCGGTCAGCGGATATAGCCGCTTCCCTTCCCCGCCGGCCAGGACGATGCCCAGCACGTGTGGCGCTTCCCTCATGGAACAAACCTAACGGGCAGTCACGGCCCGGCCAAGGCTATCGGTCGATTAGCCGAAGTGTTTGCGCGATGAACCCGGAAGGGCGTGCGACAAGACCCCGGTCCCACTAGCGTCATGACCATGCGGGTAGCGATGATGACCCGGGAGTATCCCCCTGAGGTGTACGGCGGCGCGGGGGTCCACGTGACCGAACTCGTCGCCCAGTTGCGTCACCTGTGTGAGGTCGATGTCCATTGCATGGGCGCTCCGCGGCCCGGCGCGTTCGTGCACCACCCCAGCCCCGCGCTCAAAGACGCAAATCCGGCCCTCTCCACCTTGTCGGCCGATCTGGCGATGGCCAACGCCGCCGCGTCGGCCACCGTCGTGCATTCGCACACCTGGTACACCGGGATGGCGGGTCATCTCGCCGCCCTCCTCTACGGCATACCGCACGTTGTCACCGCGCATTCCCTCGAACCGATGCGGCCGTGGAAGGCCGAGCAGCTCGGCGGCGGCTACCGGGTGTCGTCCTGGGTCGAACGGACGGCAATGGAAGCCGCTGACGCTGTGATTGCGGTCAGTTCAGGTATGCGCGACGACGTACTGCGCGTTTATCCCGCCCTTGATCCCGAGCGGGTGCACGTCGTCAAGAACGGGATCGACACCGATGTTTGGTATCCGGCCAAGCCCGGCCCGAACGACTCGGTACTCGCCGAACTGGGGGTCGACCCGACTCGGCCGTTGGTCGCGTTCGTCGGGCGGATCACCCGCCAGAAAGGAGTGGCGCACCTGGTGGCGGCCGCACACCGCTTCGCACCCGAAATCCAGCTGGTGCTGTGTGCCGGGGCGCCCGACACCCCCGGGATCGCGGCGGAAGTATCCACCGCGGTCGATAAGTTGTCTGCTGTCCGTACCGGGGTGTTCTGGGTGCAGGCGATGATGCAGATCGAGAAGATCCGCGAAATTCTCTCGGCGGCAAATGTCTTTGTGTGCCCGTCGGTATATGAGCCGCTGGGAATCGTGAATTTGGAGGCGATGGCGTGCGCGACGGCGATAGTCGCCTCGGATGTGGGCGGGATTCCCGAAGTTGTCTCCGACGGTTCGACGGGTCTGCTCGTGCACTACGACGCGGATCAGCTGGGTGCTTTCGAGGCGGGTCTGGCCGACTCCGTCAATGCGTTGGTCGCCGACCCGGGCAAAGCCGCCCGGTTCGGACAAGCGGGCCGGCAGCGCTGCATCGAGGAATTCTCCTGGCAACACATCGCCGAGAAGACCATCGGAATCTACCAAAAGGTGTCGTAGTCACGACGGCAACGGAAGCGGGCACACCGTGCTCCCCCGGCCCGAACGGCTTGTATGAACCCCCACCCCGCTGCCGCGCGGGCGGGCTTCGGCGGTTGGTTAGCTGGTGACGTTCTTCAGTTCATCGCCGAGAGCGGCGGCCTCATCAGGAGTGAGTTCGACCACGAGACGGCCACCGCCCTCAAGCGGTACCCGCATCACAATGCCGCGCCCCTCCTTGGTTGCCTCTAGAGGACCGTCGCCGGTCCGGGGCTTCATGGCCGCCATCGAGTGCTCCCTCCGCGTCTAGCCGGCCCGCTTTTCTCAGACCTGTTCGCGCCAACTGCCGATTCAGCGTCCATTGTTCCCTATCGTCCGATGGGCCGTGTCAGGGACCTGTTCCTGCACCCCACAGAACGGAACCCAGCAGTCGATGACGTGGTCGTCCACCATCCCGGTGGCCTGCATCAACGCGTACGCCGTGGTGGGGCCGACGAACCGGAATCCCCGGCGTTTCAGCTCCCGGGCCATGGCCGTCGACTCCGCCGTCGCCGAGGGTATGTCGGCCATCGTGCCCGGTCTGGGACGCAACGGTGGGGCGAACGACCACAACAGTTCGGACAGGTCGATATCGAGATCGGCGGTCGCCCTCGCATTGGCGATCGTCGCCTCGATCTTGGCGCGGTTGCGCACGATGCCCCGATCGTCTAGGAGTCGGGCGACATCAGTCTCGCCGTAGCACGCTATCGTCTCGATGTCGAAGCCATCGAACGCGCGCCGGAAGTTGTCCCGCTTGCGCAGAATGATGAGCCACGACAGACCGCTTTGAAATGCCTCCAGACTCATCCGTTCGAACAGCAGGGTGCGTCCGCGCAGTGGGCGGCCCCACTCCTTATCGTGATAATCGCGGTACAGCGCGCCATCAGCGGTGTCGTCGGTGGGTGCCCACGCGCACCGAACCAGCTCCGCGGTGAGCCCGGTCACCGGCTTTCCCCCAACGCGTTCGGAATGGCGCAAGCAGAGTCAAGGCCACGCAACATCGCGAGTTCCCCCCGCAGCGAGTCCAATTCCTGACCGAGCCGGTCAAGCACCCAGTCGACCTCACTGGTCTTGTAGCCACGGAACACCTGGGCGAATTTGACCGCCTCCACGTCGGCGCCGGTGACGTCGGAGGCGGGCAGCGCGGTGGCGGTGGTGGCGCGGGGAAGAGGAGGAAGCCGCTCGCCTCGACCAAAAACGACGCCGGCCACACCGAACAGGACCACCGCGACGAGAATCAGCACGACGAGATACAGCAGAACCAATGTCACGTGTCGATACTGCCCGATCGGTACGACAGGGTGAGGTCAGGGACTCAACGCAGGGTGTTCATCGGGGGCCGGTCGGCAAGCGACACAGTCGATGTGCGCGGCGTCAAGCCGTCCCCGTCGGTGAAGAAATGGGTGAAACCCACGCCTGAGTCCGGAATACCGCAGCGGCTGAGCAAGGTCGCGATGACCTGTCGGCTCATCGCCCCCAGCTCGGGCAACGGCCGGTTCCGATGTGCACGCACGCCGAGGTTCACCTGCGCGATGGCGTTCAGGCCGAGGCGGTCATAGGTGTCGATCAACAACCCGATCTCGACGCCGTAGCCAGGCGCGAAGGGCACGGATGTGAGCAGCTCACGGGTGCCGGCGTACTCACCGCCCAACGGTTGCAGGACGCCGCGCAAATCGGGCCGGAGCGCTGCCAGCAGTGGCCGGGCCACCAACTCGGTCACCCGGCCGCCTCCGTTGGCGTCCTCGCGTCCGCTCACCGTCAACGGACGCCGGTAGAAGCCCTTGACCAGGTGAATGCCGTCGCCGGTGAGCAGTGGACCGACCAAGCGTGGAACGAACATCGGATCCGGGTCGATCAGATCGGAGTCTATGAAAACCACGATGTCGCCGGTTGTTGCGGCCAGGGAACGCCACAGCACCTCGCCCTTGCCGGGCCGCGGCGATACTTCGGGAAGCGCCTGTTGGCGACTGACCACCCGCGAACCCGCTGCGACCGCCCTGATCTCGGTGTCGTCGGTCGACCCGGAGTCCAAAACGATCAGCTCGTCGACGAGTCCGCCGACCATCGGTGTGATGGTGTGGATCACCGAGGCGATGGTCTCTTCCTCGTTGAGCGCGGGGAGGACAACCGAAATCGTCCGGCCGGCCTTGGCGCTCTCCAGCTCGGCGACCGTCCACGAGGGTCGGTTCCAGCTGTGCTCGACCAGCCAGGCGTCGCCTGGCAAAAGACTCTCGGTGGACAGCTCCGGCGTCGTCGTCATGCCAGTCCCCTCACCGTGCGGGTCGGTGGTCGAACGCCCTGGATCGACGCCACCATTTCCAGTACGCGCCGGGTGGGCGCGACTTCATGCACGCGGAACATCCGCGCTCCGCCGGCGGCCGCCAGCGCGGTGGCTGCCAGGGTGCCCTCCAGACGCTCGGTAAGCTCCACACCTAGAGTCTCCCCGACAAAGTCTTTGTTGCTCAGGGCCATCAAGACGGGCCATCCGGTCTTAACAAGATCTTCCACGTGTCGCAACAAACTAAGGCTGTGGTAAGTGTTCTTGCCGAAATCGTGTGTGGGGTCGATCAGGATCGCATCCTGGGCCACTCCGATTACCACAGCCTCCTCTGCCGCGGCGGTCACCTCCGCGATCACATCGTCGACCACGCCCCGGGTGGAAGTGCCGTACTTCACCCGGAACGGGCGGGTACGCGGGGCGGCCCTGCCGGTGTGCGAGCAGACCATGCCGGCGCCGAACTCCGCGGCCACCCCGGGGAGGTCAGGATCGGCCCGGGCCCAGGTGTCGTTGATCAGGTCGGCGCCCGCGGCGCACGCCGCGCGTGCGACCCCGGCGCGCCAGGTGTCGACGCTGATCAGCTGATCGGGGTATTCGGCGCGTAGCCATCCGATGAACGGCACGACCCGGTCGATCTCTTCGTCGGTGTCCACGAACTCGCCCGGTCCCGCCTTCACGCCCCCCACATCGATGATGTCGGCGCCTTCCGCGATGACGCGGTGCACTGCGGCTTTTGCTGCGTCGTCGGCGAAGGTGGCGCCGCGGTCGTAGAACGAATCGGGTGTGCGGTTGACGATGGCCATGATCAGCGCACGATCGCCGGCGACCGGCTTGCCCAGAAACGTCGACAGCACGTCATCCAGGGTAGGTGGCGATCGGTCAGCCCTTGGGGCGTTGTCCGTCGGCGACTTCCTGGGCGTACGACCCGTAGTGGGGGACGTAGCCTTCTGCCCGCCCGGCGAGCACAAACATTGGGTCTTCGACGGCGGGACCGTAGGCCTGCTCACGCAGATCGACCTTGCGACTCTTGAACGTCGACGTGTGCTCCAGGGAGTCGACGACCCTGATGAACAACGGGATGGCATAGCTGGGCAATTCTTTGTAGAGCGCGTCGGCCAGCTTGGCACCGTCGAGGTCGCTGCCGTTGCGCAGCATGACGGCGGCCATGCCGGCACGGCCGCCGGTACCGGGCACCTCCACACCGAACACCGTGGACTCCTCGACCTGTGGGTCCGCCGCAATCGCGGCTTCCACCTGGGTGGTGGCGACGTTCTCGCCTTTCCAGCGGAATGTGTCGCCCAACCGGTCTGCAAATGCCGCATGACGCATCCCCTGCGGACTCATGACGTCGCCGGTGTTGAACCAGACGTCGCCGTTGCGGAAGGCGTTGCGGATCAGTTTTTTCTCGCTGGCTGCGGGATCGGTATAGCCGTCGAAGGGTGACAACCGATTGACGGGGCTGATCAGCAGACCCGGCTGGCCGGACGCCACCTTGCGCACCAGGCCGGATTCGTCGCGCTTGGGCTCGCCGGTCTGCGCGTCGTATTCGACGTAGGCCAGCGGCATCGGGCTGATACCGGTTGTTCTAGGGACATTGAAAATGTTGATGAACGCGGTGTTGCCCTCGCTGGCGGCGTAGAACTCGCATACCCGCTTGATGCCGAATCGCTTGGTGAATTCGTCCCATATCTCCGGCCGAAGCCCATTGCCGGCGATCAGGCGCACCTTGTGTGCGCGGTCGGTTGGCTTGGCCGGCTGGTTGAGCAGGTACCGGCACAACTCCCCGATGTAGATGAACGCCGTCGCGTCGGCGGCGATCACCTCGTCCCAGAAGCGCGACGCCGAGAACTTCTCGCCGATCGCCAGCGTGGCTCCCGCGTTTATCACCGAGGACAATGCGACCGTCAGGGCGTTGTTGTGATACAGCGGCAGGCAGGAGTACAGCACGTCGCTTGCGTTGAGGCGCAACCCCAGCCCGCCGAACGCTGCCAGTGCCCGCAACCAGCGGAAGTGCGTCATGACGCTGGCCTTCGGGTTCCCGGTGGTGCCCGAGGTGAAGATGTAGAACGCCGTGTCCTTCGCCCGCACCGCCGACACCGAAGCCGGGTTTTCGGTCGGCGCGTTCTCCGCCTGCCGCTCGAACTCCTCGATGGTGGTGATGACGTCGGGCGGCAGTTGTGCGCCGCTTTCCACGATGTGGGCGACGAGATCCGATTCGGCGACGACGGCCTTTGCGTCGAGCAGACCGATGCTGTGCCGCAGGACGTCGCCGCGCTGGTGGTAGTTGAGCATGCCCGCGACGGCGCCGCACTTGACGGTGGCCAGCATCATCAGCACCGCGTTCGGTGAGTTGCGCAACATGATCCCGACGACGTCGCCGTGCCCCACCCCGCGCGAGGCCAGAACGACGGCGTAGGCGTTGACCCGGGCGTTGGCCTGTGCATAGGTCAGCGACTGCCCGCCGAACGTGATGAACGTCCGATCCCCGTATTTCGCGGCGCGGTCCTGAAAAACCTTGCCGATGGACGTCCGTGACGACGGGCGTGCAAGGAAGCCTGTCGTCACGCCGCGGACGATGGACGGCGCGTCCTTCAGAACGGCCGGCAGGTGTTTGGCAATCTCCAGCAAGCCAACCGATGTTCCGTTTTCCGACATCTGCTTCTCCTTTGCCACAGCGTGGTCAGTTGGTCAGACTGACTGCTTGTGAGGCACCTCGCCCGGACACTGAGATGCCAGCCTAGTGGTCGCTCTCACCGGGCTGCGCAAAGGTTCAGCGCGGCGTCGAGGTCGCACACCACCTGCAGTCGATCCATGGCTGCGGGGTTGACGTAGCCGCTCTCGACCAGACCGTTCAGCCAGGTCCGAAAACCGTCGTAGTGTCCGGCCGGATCGAGCATGACGACGGGTTTATGGTGCATGCCCAGGTAGCCCGCGGTCCAGGTCTCGAACAGCTCTTCCAGTGTGCCGATACCTCCGGGGAGGGTGATGAAAGCGTCGGATCGATCCTCCATGATCTGTTTGCGCTCACGCATCGTGTCGGTCACGATCAACTCGGCAGCGTCGACGTCGGCAAGTTCACGATGGACGAGCGCCTTCGGAATGACGCCGACAGTGTGGCCGCCGTGGGACCGGGCACCCGTCGCCAGAGCACCCATTGCCGAGACGTTTCCGCCGCCGGACACCAGCGTCCAGCCCCGGTCCGCGATCGCCTGACCGAGCCGCGTCGCCAGTGAAAGCAGATCCGGATGCGTCGGCCCCGACGCGCAGTACACGCAAACAGCCCATTGGTCCCGCACACGCGAAGCCTATTTCCCGCCTGTTTCCCGCGATGCACAGATGCGCGTCCGGAACTGCCGGCTGCCGGTACCGCGAAACGCGAAATTTCACAAGCCGTGGGAGCCCGCTGGGCTGCAGAGGCCGATATCGGCACCGTGTGCAGTTGCTGCTCTGTCAGCATCGCGAACACGTCGCACGCGTCCAATGCGGCCTCGGCGCGGTGCGCACAGCGACCGGTTCAGGTGCAGCTTCCCGGCCTTGCGTCTAGACGCTAAGGAAACCGCGCAGCATCTCGGCCGCGGCGGTGATCCGGGCGACCTCCACCCGCTCGTCACGCCGGTGCGCCAGGTTCGGGTCTCCCGGGCCGTAGTTTACTGCCGCGATGCCCAGTGCAGCGAAACGCGCCACATCCGTCCAGCCGTACTTGCCGCGGACCTGACCTCCTGCGGCGTCGATCAGCCGCGCGGCGGCGGGCCGGTCCAGGCCGGGCAGTGCCCCAGCGGCGACATCGGTCTGCTCGACTGTGACCGGCAGGCCCTCGAACACCTCACGGACGTGCGCCAGGGCCTGCGCCGCCGTACGGTCGGGAGCGAACCGGAAGTTGACTGTCACCGACGCCGCATCGGGGATCACGTTCCCGGCCACTCCCCCGTCGACACGCACCGCCGAGAGGCCCTCGCGATACTCACAGCCGTCGATGTCGACGGTTCGCGCCCGATAGGTCGCCAACCGGGCCAGCGCGTCCGAAAGTTTGTGAATGGCGTTGTCGCCCAGCCATGATCGCGCCGAATGGGCGCGGGTTCCGGTGGTGCGGAGCACCGCGCGCATCGTGCCCTGACACCCGGCCTCGATGAACCCGCCGGTGGGCTCGCCGAGAACTGCAAGGTCGGCCCGCAGCCAGTCCGGCAGCTCCTTTTCGATGCGGCCCAGCCCGTTGGCGGCGGCTTCGATCTCCTCGCAGTCGTAGAACACCAGGGTGAGGTCGTAGGCGGGCCGGGCGATGGTGGCGGCCAGGTGCAGGAAGACGGCGTCGCCGGACTTCATGTCGGAGGTACCGCAGCCGTGAATCTGGCCGCCGCCGATCCGGCTGGGCAGATTCCCGGCGATTGGGACGGTGTCGAGATGCCCCGCCAGGATCACCCTGCTCGGCAGGCCCAGGTCCGTCCGGGCGAGGACTGCGTTGCCGTTACGGACGACCTCGAAGCCCTCGGTCTGAGCGCGGAGAGCGGCCTCCACCTCGTCGGCGATGCGGCCCTCGTCGCGGGACTCGCTGGGTATGTCGACCAGAGCCCTCGTCAGGGCGATCGGGTCGCCGTGGAGGTCGAGCACGAGGGTCAGGTTACCCCGGGTCTTCGACGTGGTCACCGACATCGCCCGCCCCTACCCGATCCCGATCATCTGCGCACTGCTGGGTGCGCCTCGTCAGGACTGGCAGCTGTTCTCCGAGCCGATCCGCGCCGAGGACGACGGCGACCGCCTCACCGACGCCGCACCCGCCCTGCACCCTGTAAACCACCGACCGCACTGAGCGGACCGACGAACTTGCCCATCGAATTCGGTCACCGCACGCCTGTCAACTCACGCACGCAACCGCCGTGGAGCCGATGTCGTGCCGTATCCGAACTCCCCAGCCGACGCGATGCCCACAAACGGCCGGCGTCGCGCGGCTCCGGTTCTTGCCGCCGGGTACCCTCTAACTTCGTGACGGGAGCTTCGGGTATCGGGTTGGCGACGCTGGCGTCCGACGGATCGGTACTCGATACCTGGTTTCCCGCACCAGAACTCGCAGACATCGCCGGCTCGGGCACGGTTCGGCAATCGTCCGCCGAGGCACCGACCGAATTGACCGGCCTGGCAGGCCGGGACGCCGATCGGGAAACCGAGACGGTGGTCGTCAGCACCGAGATCGCCGATCTGTCCCATCAAGCCACCGACGCCTACGACGTCTATCTGCGCCTGCACCTGCTTTCCCACCGGCTGGTGGCGCCGCACGGCCTCAACACCGGCGGCTTTTTCGCTCTGTTGACCAACGTGGTGTGGACCAACCACGGCCCCTGCGCCGTCGACGGCTTCGAAACGGTCCGGACCCGGCTGCGCCGGCGGGGCCCGGTCACGGTTTATGGCGTCGACAAGTTTCCCCGCATGGTCGACTACGTCCTGCCCCCCGGTGTGCGCATCGCAGACGCGGACCGTGTGCGACTCGGTGCGCACCTGGCCTCCGGGACAACGGTGATGCACGAAGGCTTCGTGAATTTCAACGCGGGAACGCTCGGCACGTCGATGGTGGAAGGCCGGATCTCCGCAGGCGTGGTCGTCGGCGACGGCTCCGACGTGGGCGGCGGCGCGTCGATCATGGGGACGCTGTCCGGTGGCGGCAGCCAGGTGATATCCGTCGGGCGACGATGCCTGCTGGGGGCCAACTCGGGGTTGGGCATCTCGCTGGGTGACGACTGTGTGATCGAGGCGGGCCTGTATCTCACCGCGGGCACCAAGGTGTGTACCTCCGACGGCGGATCGGTCAAGGCCCGCGATCTGTCGGGCGCAAATAACCTTCTGTTCCGACGCAATTCGGTGACAGGGGCGGTCGAAGTGGTAGCCCGTGACGGGCACGGCATCACGCTGAACGAAGCTTTGCACGCCAACTGAAGAAATGCCGCATTGCCTCCGGCCACCTACTTGTCGTTGCCCCCGTTGACGGGGGGCCGCCATCTCGGTGAGGAGCACTGCACCGGCGTGGTCGTGCTCGTGGTCGCACCCAAATCCATCTGGGGAACGTTTCGCTCGGTGACCACCCCCTTGTCGGTGATATCGGTGAATAATCTCAGTGCCAGGTCAACAGTTCCTTCTTGAGCACCTTGCCCATCGCGTTTCGCGGCAACTCGTCCACCCGGCGAACGTCGCGCGGTCGTTTGTGTGCCGAAAGCCGCTCGGCGACATACTGAATCAACGTCTCGGGGTCGGCATCGCCGACCACGAACGCAACGATCCGCTGCCCGAGGTCGTCGTCGGGCACGCCGACCACCGCCGCCTCGGCCACACCCGGATGGCCCAGCAGCGCCGCCTCGACCTCCCCCGCGCCGACCCGGAAACCACCGGACTTGATAAGGTCGACCGACTCGCGGCCCACGATCCGATGCATTCCGGCGGCATCGACGACGGCGACGTCGCCGGTCCGGTACCAGCCTTCTGCGTCGAACACGTCCGCCGTGGCGTCGGGCTTGCCGAGGTATCCGTCGAACAACATCGGCCCCCGAACCTGCAGTCGTCCGATGGTTTCCGCGTCATGGGCGACTTCTGCGCCGGATTCGTCCACCAAGCGCGTCTGCACCCCGACCAAGGGGCGCCCGACCCAGCCGGCCCGGCGCTCGCCGCCGGCGAGAGTGCTGAGCGTGATCAAAGATTCGGTGCTTCCGTACCGCTCGACGGGTGCATGCCCGGTCCGCCGGACAAGAGCGTCGAACACCGGCACCGGAAGCGGGGCACTGCCCGATACCAGCAATCGCGCCCCGCGTAATGACTCCGCCGCCGAGGCGTCGCTGACCAGTCGGCTCCACACCGTGGGCACGCCGAAAAAGAGCGTCCCGCCGGCCGCACAGGCCGCCGCGTAGGACGCGGGTGTGGGCTTGCCGGTGTGAACGAAGCGGTTTCCCACACGCAGCGAGCCGAGCAGGCCGAGCACCAATCCGTGCACATGGAACATCGGGAGGCCGTGCACCAGTACATCGTCGGCGGTCCACCTCCACGCCTGCACCAGCGCATCGATATCGGCGGCCACCGCCGCCCGGCTCGTCAGCACGCCCTTGGGCGCACCTGTGGTTCCGGAGGTGTAGATGACATAGGCCGGCGCACCGGACGGCGGTTCGGCATAGCTGTGCCATGACCTCGCATGCGGTCGAACCGGAATGTGCGGCAAGCCCATCAGCCGGCCCGCAGCGTCATTCGGACGCTGACCCAGCCACGCCTGCGCCCCCGAGTCGGTCAGGATGTGGTTCCGTTCGGCGGCACCGGCATCGGCCGGCACCGGGACGAACGGCACCCCGGAGATCAAGCAACCGGTCACGGCCAAGACCGTCGACATGGTCGGAGTCGCCAGCACGGCGATACGCGCCGCACCCGCGACCCGCTCCGCCACCGCGGTGGCGGCCCCGACCAGATCGCTGCGCGACATCGTGATTCCGTCGATCCGGACGGCATCGGCGAGATCGGGCACGGAGGCGGATTTCAGCGACGCCAATAGCACGCCAGCGACGATACTTGCCCGATACTTACCCGATGTCGCGGATTGAGCGCATCTCGAGCAGGCAGGTGTACGCCAACGCCTGGATCACGGTCCGCGAGGACGCGATCCGGCGCCCTGACGGCACCGACGGCATCTACGGTGTCGTCGACAAGCCCGACTACGCGCTGGTGATCGCGCGCCGCGACGGTGCCGACGGTGATCGGTTCGCACTTGTCGAACAGTTTCGCTACCCGTTGGGATTGCGGCGCTGGGAGTTCCCGCAGGGCTCTGTAGGAATCACCGATATCGAACCCGCCGCGTTGGCCGCGCGCGAGCTTCGCGAGGAGACCGGCCTGCGCGCGCAGACCATGACGCTGCTGGGGTTGCTCGACGTGGCGCCCGGCATGAGCAGCCAACGCGGCCGGGTATTCCTGGCCACCGGGATCACCGAGGGAGAATCGCAGCGCGAACACGAGGAGCAGGACATGCACTTCGCCTGGTTCGGCCGCGCAGAGGTCGAACACATGATGCGGACCGGGGTGATCACCGATGCCCAGTCGATCGCGGCATGGACTTTGCTGGCTCTGCGAGAACGTAGTTAGTTTTCTGGGTTCGACGCCGACTCGGCATCGACTCGGTATCAATGCAATAACTACCCGAGGTGGCGCCCGGACCGGTCCGTCACGGTCCGCATTCGACGCTAGTCTTGGTTTGCTGATGTTCCCCCGATCGAGCAAAGGAAGGCCATGTCCGCGTGTCGTGCGTATGCAGGCGTGGCCGGCGTGGTGACCCTCACCGCGGTGTGTGCCATCGGCGGCACGACAACCGCGGGCGCGGCCGGACAGGCATGGACGGGGACCTACTCGATGGTGACCTATGCGTCGCAGAAGGCCGGAACCAGCGCCGCGGCACGGCTTCCGGAATCGGATTTCAGTGCGGTGTTCACACTGACTACCGCGTGCTCGGCGAGGGTGTGTGCGGCCACCGCCAACGGGCCCGCATCGTCGAACACGACGGTCCCCAATCTGTTGACCTACCAGTGGGACGGTCAGCAGTGGAAGTCGGTGTACGAATGGGTGTGGCAATGCCCGTTGGGCGGTGGCGGACAGTCGCAGCGGAGTCCGGCGCAGTCGTTCACGTTCTACACACCCCAGTCGGACGGCTCGCTGCGCGGCATCTGGCATACCGACATCGCCACCGGCGCGTGCCGCGGCAGCGTCACCATCCCGGTCGCCGCAATTCCGGCCTGAATCCGATAACCCGATCCGCCCGCCCGGGTTTTCGTCAGTGCCCGCGTTCGGCGAGCGCGCGCAGGAAGAACATGAGGTTCGCCGGACGCTCCGCCAATCGCCGGACGAAGTAGCCGTACCACTCGGTTCCGAACGGCACGTACACCCGTGTGTGGTTACCCTCGCCGACCAGTCGGAGCTGTTCGGCATCCCGGATGCCGTAAAGCATCTGATACTCGAAATCGTCGGCGCCGCGACCGGTTTCACGTACCAAATCTGGAACTGCGTCGATGATCGCCGGATCGTGCGATGCGACCATCGGATAGCCCGTACCGACCATGAGCACGCGCAGACAACGCAGGTAACTGGCGGTGATCTCGCCGCGGTCTCGGTACGCCACAGATGCCGGCTCGTCGTAGGCGCCTTTACACAGCCGAATACGGGCCCCGGAGGTGGCGAACTCCCGGCAGTCCTCTTCGGTCCGCTTCAGGTAGGCCTGCAGAACCGTTCCGAGCCAGGGAAATTCGGCGCGCAGGTCGCGAACGATCGACAGCGTCGAATCGGTGGCGGTGTGGTCCTCGGCATCCACCGTCACCCAGGCCCCGATGTCTTGTGCCCGCGAACAGACGGTGTGTGCGTTATCGAGTGCGATGCTGGCCCCGTCACCCGGCACTGCCTGCCCGAGAGCGGACAACTTCAGCGACACCTCGAACGCGCGGGGGCCGTCGCGGTTGGCGCCCGCCCCAGCCGCACTGCGCTCGAACGCACCGAGCAGATTCAGATACGCCCGCACCGTGGCGTCGGCAGCCGCGGTGTCGGTCACGTCCTCGCCGAGGTAGTCGATCGTCACATATCGTGCCGAATCCCGTAGCGCCGAAGCCGTGTTGATCGCGTCGTCAATCGTCGTCCCGGGGACGAACCGCTTCACGACGTCGCGCGTCACCGGAAGTCGTTCAGCGGCGCGGCGCAGGCCCTGGGATCGACTGGCCGCCAGAATTGCCGGCCGGGCGAAGCGATTGAACAGGCCGGCCACCGTCAGGACTCCATGTGGGCGTAGCGATGGCTGGTGGGAGGGACGAACGTCTCCTTGATGGACCGGGCCGACGTCCACCGCAACAGGTTCAGCGCCGATCCGGCTTTGTCGTTGGTGCCCGATGCCCGCGAGCCGCCGAACGGTTGCTGACCGACCACCGCGCCGGTCGGCTTGTCGTTTACGTAGAAATTGCCGGCCGCATAGCGCAGTTGCTCGGCGGCCTTCAGTACCGCAGCGCGGTCGTCGGCGATGATCGAACCGGTCAGGCCGTACTTCGCGCCGCGGTCCACCACCCCTAGCATGTCGTCGAACTGGTCGTCGGGGAACACGTGTACGGCCAGGATCGGTCCGAAGTATTCCGTCGAGAACGCCTCGTAGGTCGGATCGTCGGACACCAGCACGGTTGGGCGCACGAAATACCCTGTGCTGTCGTCATATTCGCCACCTGCCGCCACGGTGACACCCGGCGCGCCCTTGGCGCGCTCGATGGCATTGACATTCTTGGCGAACGACCGCTCGTCGATCAGCGCACCACCGTAGTTCGAAAGGTCCGTGACGTCACCGTAGGTCAGATCTTCGGTTGTCGCCAGGAAGTCGTCGCCCATCTGCTTCCACACCGAACCGGCGACGAAGGCCCGAGACGCCGCCGAGCATTTCTGGCCCTGGTAATCGAAGGCACCGCGAATCAGCGCGGTGCGCAACACGTCCGGACGCGCCGACGAGTGCGCGATAACGAAGTCCTTCCCTCCGGTCTCGCCGACCAGCCGCGGATAGGTGTGGTAGCGGTCGATGTTGGTGCCGACCTCGCGCCACAGGTGTTGGAAGGTCGCGGTCGAACCGGTGAAGTGAATGCCCGCCAGTCGCGGATCGGCGAGCACTACGTCCGATACCGCGTGGCCGTTGCCGGCGACCAGGTTGATCACGCCGGGCGGCAGCCCGGCCGCCTCCAACAGTTGCATCGTCAAGTACGCAGCGAAGGTCTGCGTCACAGACGGCTTCCATATGACGGTGTTGCCCATCAAGGCAGGAGCCGTGGGCAGATTGCCGGCGATCGCGGTGAAGTTGAACGGCGTGATCGCGTAGACGAAGCCCTCCAGTGGACGGTAGTCGGTCCGGTTCCAGACACCGCCGCCGCTGACCGGCTGCTGAGCCTGGATCTGCCGTGCGAACGCGACGTTGAATCGCCAGAAGTCGATGAGTTCGCACGCCGTATCGATCTCGGCCTGGTAGGCCGACTTGGACTGACCGAGCATGGTCGCAGCCGCCATCCTCTCCCGCCACGGTCCCGACAGCAGGTCGGCGGCGCGCAGAAAGACGGCGGCGCGTTCGTCGAACGGCAATGCCGCCCACGCTTCTTTGGCCGCCATCGCGGCCTCGGCAGCGGCTGTGGCGTCGGAGTGCTCCGCGTTGGTCAATGTGCCGAGCACTTCGTGGTGGTTGTGCGGTTGGACCACATCGATCCGCTGCCCATTACCCATCGCGTGCCTGCCGCCGATGACGTGGGGTAATTCGAAACGGCCTGCGGTCAGGCGTTTGAGGGCCCCGGTCAGGCGTGCGCGTTCCGGAGAGTTCGGAGCGTAATCGTGCACCGGTTCATTGACGGGCGGGGGTACGTCGGTGATCGCGTCCATGCCGACAAGAATCTCCCACCGGAGCCGTCAAACCGTTGGCTAATCGGATAACACTCGGGTGACCTGCTTGTAGAATCGCACAACATGCCGACCTTCGGCGTGAGCCTTGGCCAGCTGCTGCTTGCACTGGATGCGCCCCTGGTCACACTGGTCAGGGCGCCACGCGGGCTCGATGTGCCGGTGGCGTCCGCGGCATTGATCGATCCCGACGATGTTCGTCTCGGTCTGGCGGTCAGGGCGGGGTCGGCCGATCTCTTTTTCCTGCTGGGCGTTTCCACGTCCGACGCGCTGCGCTGGATCGACCGGCAGGCCGCCACCCGACCGCCGACGGCGATCTTCGTCAAGGAGCCGTCCTCCGCTGTCGTGGCCCGCGCGGTGGCCGCCGGCACCGCGGTTGTCGCCGTCGAGCCACAAGTCCGTTGGGAACGGCTCTACCGGCTGGTCAATCATGTCTTCGAGCACCACGGCGACCGCGGCAGCCCGCTCTATGACTCGAGCACCGACCTGTTCGGTCTTGCGCAGTCGATCGCCGACCGCACCCATGGCATGGTCAGCATCGAGGACGAAGTGTCGCATGTCCTGGCGTACTCGGCCTTGGGCGAGGAAGCCGACGAACTGCGCCGATTGTCCATCCTTGGCCGTGCAGGCCCGCCCGAGCACCTGCAGTGGCTCGGTCAATGGGGGATCTTCGACGCGCTGCGTGTCAGCACCGACGTTGTGCGGGTCGATGAGCGCCCGGAGCTGGGCCTGAGGCCTCGGCTGGCAATCGGCATCCACCGACCCGCGGCGGATCACCGGCGCGCACCTGCGTTCGCTGGCGCCATCTGGGTCCAGCAGGGTTCGCGGCCGCTGGCCGACGATACCGATGAGGTGCTGCGCGGTGCGGCGGTGCTGGCGGCACGGATCCTGGCCCGACTAGCCGCGGCACCGTCGACGCATGCGGTCCGGATTCAGCAGCTGCTGGGTTTGCGCGACGCCGACACCGGCGAGCACGCCGCCGGCATCGCCCGCGAGCTCGGAATCGTCGCCAACGCTCGTGCGGCAGTGATCGGGTTCGACAGCACCACGCCCCACCCACGGCTGTCGGATGTTCTGGCATTGAGCGCCAGCGCCTTTCACCGCGATGCGCAGGTCGCGACGACCGATTCGCGCGTATATGTGCTGTTGCCGGCGGCCGGGAACGCAACGGCGGTAACGTCCTGGGTGCGGGGCACCGTGGGAGCGTTGCGCACCGAATTGGGCCTGGAATTGCGGGCCGTGGTCGCGGCGCCGATCGCCGGGCTCGAACTTGCCGCCTCAGCGCGCACCGAGGTGGACCGGGTGCTTGACAGCGCCGGCCGCCATCCCGGCTCGCTGGGTCAGGTGACGTCGCTGGCCGAAGCTCGAACGACCGTGCTGCTCGACGAGATCGTCACGATGGTGGCGGCCGACCCCCGGCTGGTGGATCCCCGAATCCACAAGCTCGATTCGGTGTCCGCCGAAACATTGCGCGCCTACCTGGACTGCTTCGGTGATGTCGCCTCGGCCGCACGCCGGCTTCATGTACACCCCAATACCGTGCGCTACCGGGTGCGTCGACTCGAGACGGTGCTGTCGGCCTCAATGGCCGATCCCGATGTGCGGCTGCTGCTTTCGCTGAGCTTGCGGGCAACGTCCAAACCGCCGAAACCGTAAGCCTGTTTCGGCAGGTTTCAGCAGGAGAGGCGGCTCGCCGCCGCGGCGATCCGTTCATTCGTTGCCGTCAGCGCGATCCTGACGTGGTTGCGACCGAGCGGGCCATAGAACTCGCCCGGCGCGACGAGGATTCCGCGGTCGGCGAACCAGGCCACGCTGTCGCGGCACGGCTCACCGCGGGTGGCCCATAGGTACAGACCCGCCTCGGAGTGCTCCACCGTCAATCCCGCGGCACGGACCGCGGGCAGCAGCGTTTCTCGGCGGCGGGCGTAGCGGTCGCGCTGCTCCTGCACATGGGCGTCGTCATCGAGTGCCGCGATCATCGCGGATTGCACCGGTGTCGACACCATCATCCCGGCGTGTTTTCGCACCGCGAGCAGTTCGGTTACCAGCACCGGGTCTCCGGCGACGAAGCCGGCACGGTAACCGGCCAACGACGAGGTTTTCGACAAAGAGTGCACCGCAAGGAGCCCCGTGTGGTCGCCGTCGCACACCGACGGGTGAAGGATCGATACCGGTTCGACATCCCAGCCCAAACCCAGGTAGCACTCGTCGGAGGCGACCACCGCACCGCGGTCCCGCGCCCAGGCTGACCACTTTGCGCAAATGGGCGACGCCGAGGACACGTCCGGTCGGGTTTCCGGGCGAATTGACGAACACCAGGGCGGGCGATTGCGGGCCCAACTGGGTCAGGGAATCGGCCGCGGCCACCCGCACGCGAGCCAGCCTGGCGCCGACATCGTAGGTCGGGTAGGCCAACTCCGGGACGACGACGAGATCGCCCGAGTCCAGTCCCAGCAGTGTCGGCAGCCAGGCGATCAGCTCCTTGGTGCCGATCACCGGAAGCACCGCATGGTCGGGCAGGCAGGTGACGCCATACCGGCGCCGCAGAGCGTCGACGATCGCCCGCCGCAAGTCAGGCGTGCCCGCGGTGGCCGGGTAGCCCGGCGCGGCACCTGCAACAGCAAGTGCCTCGCTGATTACGGGCGCAACGGGGTCGACCGGAGTTCCGACAGACAGATCGACCAGACCATCGGGATGTTGGCGGGCTTTAGCGGTGATATCGGCAAGAGTGTCCCAGGGAAACACCGGTAGGTATGCGGACACCGGCCGCCGGGGCATCGGCCGGCTCAGTCCTCGCCCTGGGGTGGCAGATCTTTGACGGCCTGCGGGTCGTTGTCGGTCTGCCCGACCTTCGAAGCCCCGCCCGGTGAGCCGAGTTCCTCGAAGAAGTCCGAGTTGGCCTGGGCGTAGCTGGACCACTGGTCAGGAACGTCGTCCTCGTAGTAGATCGCCTCGACGGGGCAGACCGGCTCGCACGCGCCACAGTCCACGCACTCGTCGGGGTGGATGTACAGCATCCGTGCGCCCTCGTAAATGCAATCAACCGGGCATTCCTCGATGCACGCCTTGTCCTTGATGTCGACACAGGGTTGAGCGATCACGTATGTCACAGAACTCTCCTCGGCTCCTGTTCCAGCGGGCTGCTGCGGTTCGGTGTCTCGTTGGGCCCCTCGCCAGTATCCGGTGCTGGACCGGACACGTGTACCAGTGCGCCCTGATGGCGGTCCCGACTCGCCAGGACCGCAGTTACTGACACTAGCCGTTGCATATACAAAACGCCCAACAGTTGTGGTCTCGGTCGCAGTCCGGGTCATCGCTTCGGCGTGCCGCACCCAGGCATCGCTCACCGGTGGTCGGTCACCCCCGGTTGGCGTCGGTGGCCAAGACGACGTGGACAACAGGACGCTTTCGGTCGCGGTGATGCAACTCGACTCTGCCGCCTGCGGCAGTTTCGGCGGTTGGGCGACCCACGGCTGGTGGAATCTGAATCCAGGTGAGGCGAAGACCGTCATCTCGACGACGAATCGATACGCGTTCTTCTACGCCCGGGCTGTCGACGGCCGGTGGTGGGGCGATGCGACCGGACCGCGGATGTACGTCAATCCGCACGCCAAATTCGACTCGTGCGTGTCGATCGGAACCAACACGTGGGATCTCGTCAACGCCGCACGCGCGGACCTGGGCACCAACATGCAGAACACCCACACGGTGAACTTGAATCCGTGACGTGGCGAGCTCGGTTGAACCGCCCCGGCGAAGCGCTTACCCGCGCACTCGCCGGGGCGGTTTCAGATCAGTGGCTTTGGGGCGGCCGCCGGGCTCGTCACACGGAATTGCGTTGAGCGCGTGGTTGATCCGGATGACGACGGTGGTGATACCGTGGGTGCACGGCTCGGGGATGTCGGCCTCGGCCAACGCCAGCGAGGTGGGAAGCGCCAGTGAGCAACCCGTATCCAAACCTGCTCTCACCGCTGGATCTCGGCTTCACCAGTTTGCGGAACCGGGTCATCATGGGCTCGATGCACACCGGCCTGGAGGACCGTGCCCGTGACACCGCACGACTGGCCGAGTATTTCGCCGAACGCGCCCGCGGCGGTGTCGGGCTGATCATCACCGGGGGCTACGCACCCAATCGCGCCGGATGGCTGCTGCCGTTCGCCGCACAACTGGCATCGTCATCACAAGCCCGCAGGCACCGGCTCATCACTTCCGGCGTGCACGATGCCGGTGGCAAAATCCTGCTGCAGATCCTCCACGCCGGGCGCTACGCCTATCACCCGTTCTCCGTCAGTGCCTCGTCGATCAAGGCCCCCATCACCCCTTTTCGGCCGCGCACGCTGTCTGACCGCGGGGTCGAGCAGACCATCGACGACTTCGTGCGCTGCGCGCAGCTGGCTCTCGACGCCGGGTATGACGGCGTCGAGATCATGGGCAGCGAGGGCTACCTGCTCAACCAATTCCTCGCCCCTCGCACCAACAAACGCACCGACGCGTGGGGCGGGACACCCGAGAAGCGCCGACGTATGCCGGTCGAGATCGTCAGACGCACCCGGGCGGCGGTGGGGCCGAAGTTCATCATCTGCTACCGGATGTCGATGGCCGACTACGTGCAGGACGGCCAGAGCTGGGATGAAATCGTCGCGCTGGCAACCGAAGTCGAGGCAGCGGGGGCAACACTTATCAACACCGGCATCGGCTGGCACGAGGCACGGGTGCCCACCATCGTGACGTCCGTGCCCAACAGCGCGTTCGTCGACATCAGCAGCGCACTGGCCGAACACGTACACATCCCGGTGGCCGCGTCCAACCGGATCAACATGCCCGAGGCCGCCGAACAGATCCTCGCCGAGACAAACGTTCAGTTGATATCGATGGCGCGGCCGCTGCTGGCCGATCCCGACTGGGTGGCCAAGGCGTCGGTTGATGCGGCCGATGAGATCAACACCTGCATCGCCTGCAATCAGGCCTGCCTGGACCACGCTTTCGCGCACAAGAGCGTTTCCTGCCTGGTCAACCCGCGGGCCGGGCACGAGACACGGTTGGCTCTCGAGCCGACCCGCAAGACACGATCAGTCGCGGTGGTCGGCGCGGGACCGGCCGGACTGGCAGCTGCTGTCGGCGCAGCGCAACGGGGTCACCGCGTGACCCTGTTCGATGCCAACGACTTCGTCGGCGGCCAGTTCGATATGGCCCAGCGCATCCCCGGCAAGGAGGAGTTCAGCGAAACCATCCGCTACTTCACGACCATGCTGGACAAGCATGGGGTGACCATGCGGCTCGGCTTGCGGGTGACGGCGGGCGACCTCGCCGGATTCGACGACGTGGTGCTGGCCACCGGTGTCGCTCCGCGGATGCCGGCCATCCCCGGCATAGAGCATCCGATGGTGCTCAGCTACGCCGAGGCGATCTACGGTGTCCGGTCCGATCGGCAAGCGGGTCGCCGTAATCGGCGCGGGCGGAATCGGATTCGACGTCAGTGAGCTCCTCGTCACCGGCGAGTCCCCGACACTGAACCTCAAGGAGTGGAAGGCCGAGTGGGGTGTTGCCGACCCGCAGGAGGCCCGCGGCGCGCTCACCACGCCGATCCCCACTCCGCCTGTGCGCGAGGTGTACCTGCTGCAGCGCACCAAGGGTCCGCAGGGGAAGCGGCTCGGCAAGACGACGGGGTGGGTGCACCGCGCGTCGCTGAAGGCCAAGGGAGTCCACCAGCTCTCCGGCGTGAACTACGAACGAATCGACGACGAGGGCCTGCACATCAGCTTCGGGCCCGACCATGGCCGGCCCCGGGTGCTGGCGGTCGACAACATCGTCATCTGCGCGGGCCAGCAGCCGGTGCGCGACCTCCAAGATGGCCTGCGCGACAACGGGATAATCCCGCACATCATCGGCGGCGCCGCGCTCGCGGTCGAACTCGATGCCACGCGCGCCATCCGCCAGGGCATCGAGTTGGCGGCACGGCTGTAGCCCTCACTCCCGCCGCTCGACGCGAGCGCGCGTGTTTGTACGGTGACACGCCAGCTGGCCGCCCGGCTGTAATCCCCCGACTCCCGCCCCGACTCCCGCCGTTGACACCCCGCCCGACGACGGCCAAGACTCGTGTCTGGTGCGCCGCCCGTCGCGGACGCCGCGGGAAGGGAGCACATGTCGGCCGGCAAAGCATGGACGGATCTGGCCGAGGGTCTGCTGGCCGCCGGCCGGCACCTCGAGACGAGCACCGCAGATCTGAGCCCCGCAGAACGCACGGACGGGTATCTCGCGCTTCTGCGCGGCTTGAACAACCTGCTTGGGCGGTTCGAGATCGATCGGCAAAGCCCGGAGCTCACACCCTTCAACGGCTGGCGTGAGAAGTTCTTCATGGACAACCCCGACTTCCGGTACTGGATCACCGACATCGGCGATGACCGCGCCTACCGGATCACCGGGAACATCGGCGTCTCGGTCTACCAATCGATCACGGTCTACACCGGGAGGGGGATCGCCGATAGCGCTGCCGCGTCCCGGATCGACACCGATGAAATGGATGTCGACGCCGACGGCAACTTCGAGGTAGCACTGTCCCCCAAGGCATCCGGCACCCGCACCTGGCTCGCCTTGCCCGAAGGTTCCACGTCGGTGTGGGTGCGTTATATCTGTGACCGCGCCGAGGACGACCCCGCCGGCTGGTGTCGCATCGAGCCGCTGGAACGTGGAGCCACCGTGCCGGCGCCGAACCCCGAACGCTTCGCAGGTGACCTATCCCGGCTCGGGTCGGCGATGTCCCACATGCCGCAGGTTTTCGAGATGGCCACTGCCGCGGACCGCCAGGCCCCCAACACGGTACGGCACTGGACGGCGATGGCTGCGGGCGCTGCGTTCACCGAACCAGGGATCCACTACGTGCGCGGTGCGTGGCGACTCGAGCACCACCAGGCCCTGATCCTGGAGGGAAGGATTGCGCCGTGCCGGTACTGGAACATCCTGCTGTACAACCGGTTTCTCAATTCCCTCGACTACCGCCATCGCGTCGTCGCACGCTCCGCGGCCACCAGCACCGTCACCGACGGGCAGTACCGCTTCGTGCTCGCCGGTCGCGATCCCGGGCTACCCGGTTATGACTGGCTCGACACCGAAGGCAGGCCCTTCGGGCTGTTCGTGATGCGGTTTCTGCAACCCCGCTCTGAACCGACGCTGCCGCAGGTTCGCCGGGTAGCCCTCGACGACGTCGGCGCGGCCCTGTGACGTGGCAGCCCCCGGCCCGGACCGCCGCGGGCAAGGCGATCTACGCCGCCGCGGAGCAGGATCGGGTAGAGCGTCCCGAGCGATACCGCCTCGATGCCGACATGGTCGTCGAACGGGCGCTCCGGCGCGACGGCGTTGCCGCGTCGATGTTCGCCGACGGGTGGCGGACCGGCCTGGACCATTTTCTGCGGTCGGCGGATCAGGAAGGCCGGCTCAACGCCGTCGGCGCACGGATGGCGTTGCAGACCGCGGCGGGCAGGTTGATGGCGGGTGCGACGATCACGCGCCATCTCGACGAGCACCCCGAGATTGCGGACACCCCGATAGCGCCGCCGATCGTGATCGTCGGCGGATGGCGGACCGGGACGACGTTCTTGTTCCGGCTGCTCGGCTCCGATCCCCGACTGCACGCCCCACTGCCCGCCGAACTCGTATCGCCGTGGTTGTTCGCCGGGCCGAATCGTCTCGGGAATTCCGAAATCACCTCGGCGGCCAGTCAATTGCTCCATACCCTCAATCCCGACATGACATTCGTCCACCCGTCGGGCCCGACGCTTCCCGAGGAATGCGTGCTGGGCATGGGCACCGATCTTCGCAACTGGGGCTTCACGTCGATGCTGCGGCTGCCCTCCTATGCGAACTGGCTCGCTGGCCAGGACTTCACCGGAACGTATGCGCGCTATCGGGATGTGCTGCGACTGCTCGCCTTCGGTGACAGCCGCAGGTTCGTGCTCAAGGCGCCGGCGCACACGGCCGAACTGGACCACCTCATCGACACATTTCCCCGCGTCGTCGTCGTGGAGATCCACCGCGACATCGTCGACATGCTGACATCGGGTACCAGCCTGTTCGCCCTATACCAATCGACCTACAGCGACGACGTGCAAGCTGCCGAGGTGGCCCGGCAGCAGATGGATCAGACCGAGTTGTGGCTGCGCCGAGCCCGCGATGTCCGTTCATCGGTGGCACGCGATGCGGCGACATTCGTCGACCTGGATTACCGGGATTTGATCGAGCGCCCGGCCGACAGTTTGTCGACGATCTACACCGCCGCCGATATGGATCCGCCCGCGGAGCCCGACCAGTTCGCCGATGCCTACCGCAATTCGCAACCCCGGGATACCCACGGACGCCACCACTACCGGCCCGATGACTTCGGGATCGACACGGGGGAAATGCGGGAGCGGTTCTCGTTCCTCACCCGTGGATAATGCCTGCTGCCAACAGCGAAACACCTTGACCCGGCATCTGTTCTGGGTAAGGATTGCGCGCTATGACGTCCGCTGAACCTGCGGCGCCCCGGGGGGTGTTTTGCAGTTATGCACATGCCGACAGTGAGCGTGTGAGGCCATTTGTCACCCGACTCCGGGAAGAAGGCGGGATCGACGCCTGGCTAGACGTGTGGGAGATCGAAGCCGGGGATGACATCGGGCAATGAGACACGGCGCCTGCAGCTTCGGCTGGCCGGTCTGGGTGATCTCGGGCCCGAAGACCGCGGGCTGATCGACCGGCTCATCGGCGGCCATCCGAGGGCATTGCAGTTCGTGGACGCGCTGCTACGGCAGGGCATGGGTGCCCCGACCGTGTTGCCGAAGCTGCGCAACCTGGCGCGCCAACAGCAGGTCGACCTGAAATGCGAGCGATCGGTGCCCGACGCGATCGGCGAGGCGGTGCGCCTAGCCGCTGCCGATATCGTGGTCGATGAGCTGATCGGCCTGCTCGAGGGTCCCGAAACCGAAGTGCTGTTGCAGGTGGCGGTTTCTGGGCTGCCCGTTCCCCTCGACGACCTCGCCGGTGTGTTGGACCGGGCCGGTGTCTGCCGAAGTGACGAGGTCGGACCCGCGGTGGCTCGATTGGTGGATCTCACCTTGCTCACCGACACCGGCGACGGGGTGTGGGTGCACCGGTGGACCGCGACCGCGTTGCGCGAACGTCAAGACCCCGCGGCGTTTTCGGCGCGGGCTCGCCGCGCCGCACAATTACGCCGCACGTTGTTTGACAAGTCGGGACAGCTTGCCGACGCCATCGAGGCCACCGACAACTTCCTGGATGCGCAGGGGTGGGACGATGCCGCCGAGCTGGGTCTGAGCGTGGCCGGGTTCTTGTGGGACCCGAATCACTCCTCGATGCACTTGCTGTTGTCCTTCGCCACCCGGGTCAGCGGTGAACTTCCCGGATCGCACCCGTCAGCTCACCTTTTTGCCGACTACGCGGCTCAGGCGTTGGCGGTGCTGGGTTTGACCGGCAGAGCCGTCGAGCTGGCGGAGGACAACCTGGCCCGCTGCGCGGCACGAGTCTCCGCCGAACCCGGCCGCGCCGACTACCAGCGCGACCTGTCGGTCTCCCACAACAAGCTCGGCGACCTCTACCAGGCGTTGGGCCGCGGCCAAGACGCCATGACCGCCTACGATCGCTTCCTCGAATGTGCCACGACCGCTTGGCAGATGGCGCCTGACATTATCGAACATGTCGTCGACCTCGCCCGAGCACGCGCAATGACGGCACAGTTTCACGAGGACGACGCCGTCGAGCGGATATCAGCTGCACGTCACTTACTGGAATCCGTTGACCACGAACGCCTTTCCTGTCACGGCAAGGAGTTGCTGTCCGCCCTCGTCGATTTGTGTGAGTCCGATCAGGCCACCTGACGCCGAACCGTTCTGAAGAGGCCGGGACGGCGAGACGCGTCCGCGCCCGACTTCAGGCCGCGCGCACGCCGTAGGTGGTGGTGCGCTGCCGGGCGGGCCGGCCCGATGCCTTCGGCAATGGCCACCAGCTCGGCGACCGTCTTGGCCGAGCCGTGTTCGGAACCGGCCATCCGGGAGATGGTCTCCTCCATCAGCGTGCCGCCCAAGTCGTTGGCACCACCCTGCAGCATCGCCTGGGTGCGTTCCACACCAAGCTTGACCCAGCTGGTTTGGATATGGGAAATCCTGCCGTGCAACATGATTCGCGCCAGCGCGTGAACCGATCGGTTGTCACGGTGGGTCGGGCCGGGTCGCGCGGCACCGGCCAGGTACAGCGGGCTGGACTGGTGCACGAACGGCAGCGGCACGAACTCGGTGAAACCGCCCGTGCGGTCCTGGATCCCGCGCAGCACGTTGAGGTGTCCGACCCAGTGACGCGGGGCATCGACGTGGCCGTACATCATGGTCGAACTCGACCGCAGCCCCACCTCGTGCGCGGTGGTGACCACCTCGATCCACATCGACGTCGGCAGTTTGCCCTTGGTCAACACCCAGCGCACCTCGTCGTCGAGAATCTCCGCGGCGGTGCCGGGGATGGTGTCCAGGCCGGCCTCCCGCAGGCTGATCAGCCATTCGCGAATGCTCAGCCCGCTGCGGGTCACCCCGTTGGTGATCTCCATCGGGGAGAACGCATGCACGTGCATCGACGGCACCCTGGCCTTGACGGCACGCACCAGATCGGCGTAGCCGGTCACTGGCAGTTCGGGGTCGATGCCGCCCTGCATGCACACCTCGGTGGCACCGGCGACATGGGCCTCCCAGGCGCGGTCGGCCACCTCGCCGGTGGACAACGAGTAGGCGTCGGCATCGCCTTTGCGTTGGGCGAACGCGCAGAACCGGCAGCCGATGTAACAGATATTGGTGAAGTTGATGTTGCGGTTCACCACGAACGTGACGTCGTCGCCGACGACGTCACGGCGCAATGCATCGGCAAGGGCCGTGACGGCTTCCAGTGCGGGGCCATCGGCGCAGGCCAGCGCCAGGTATTCGTCGTCACTGCAGCCCGCCGGGTCCCGCTCGGCGCTGCGCAGCGCGGCCAGCACGTCGGTGTCGATGCGTTCCGGGGCGGCGGCCGCCAGCTCGTTGACGTGCGCGCGGATCGATTCCCAGTCGCCGAACGCACTGTCGAGGTCGCTGCGGGTCTGGGTCAGCCGTCCTTCGGCGTCGATTGCCGAGTGCAAATCGGTGCGGCCCAGCGACTCCATCGCCTGATCGGGCTCCTGCCACGGCAAGCCGACCGGGTTCACGTCCCGGGCCCAGCCGGTCCGTGGATCGGCCAACGCGTCGACGTGCGTACGCACCCGCGGGTCGATCCACGCCGCACCCGCCTGCACGTACTTGGGCTGCGCGGTCAGCCGCTGCACAAGGTCGTAGCCCGCCTGGGCCGTCACCTCGGCCAGGTCGTCCAGCGCAGGCCAGGGCCGTTCGGGGTTGACGTGGTCCGGCGTGAGCGGCGACACCCCGCCCCAGTCGTCCACACCGGCAGCCACCAGGCCCAGACACTCCTGTGGCGATACCAGGTTCGGCGGCGCCTGGATTCGCATCGCGGGGCCCAGCACCAGCCGCGACACCGCGACCGTAGCCAGGAAATCCTCGATCCCGGCGTCGGGCACCGCGGCCATCGCGGTTTGGTCCTTGGCCCGGAAGTTCTGCACGATGACTTCCTGCACATGGCCGAACTCCTTGTGCAGCTTGCGGATCGCGTGGATGGTCTCGGCGCGCTCGATCAGCGTCTCGCCGATTCCGACCAGCAGGCCGGTCGTGAACGGGATCGACAGCCGGCCCGCGTCGGTCAGGGTTCGCAACCGCACCACAGGATCCTTGTCGGGACTGCCGTAGTGCGCCTCGCCCTTCGTCTCGAAGAGGCGACGGGAGGTCGTCTCCAGCATCATCCCCATCGACGGAGCCACCGGTTTGAGGCGCGACATTTCCGACCAGCTCATCACCCCCGGGTTGAGGTGCGGCAGCAGACCGGTCTCCTCCAGTACGCGAATGGCCATCGCGCGCACATAGTCCAGGGTCGACTCGTAGCCGCGCTCGTCAAGCCACTGGCGGGCCTCCGGCCACCGTGCCTCAGGGCGGTCACCGAGCGTGAAAAGTGCTTCTTTACAACCTAATTCAGCGCCACCTGCGGCGATGGCGACGATCTGGTCCGGTTCGAGGTACATACCCCGGCCCTGCGCCCGCAGTCGGCCCGGCACGGTGACGAACGTGCAGTAGTGGCAGCTGTCGCGGCACAGGTGGGTGATCGGGATGAAGACCTTGCGCGAGTAGCTGACCGGCAGCCGACCGTTCGGGCCGCGCCGGCCCGCCGACTCCAGGCCCGCGTCGCGCACCTGCGCGGCGCTGGCGCACAGGTCGGCCAGGTCGTCGCCACGTGCGGTGAGGGCGACCGCCGCCTCGTCGACATTCAACGCCACGCCGTCGCGGGCACGGCGCAACACCCGCCGCATCCCCGCCGCCCCGGGCCGGTCCGTTCTGACGGGGACGACCGGGGTCGGCAGTACGGCGCGGCGAGTGTTCAAATCCACAGTCGTGTAACCGGTGGAGCTGCCAGATTCATCCGCACGCCTCACAATCTGGACCTCGCCACCATCCCTGACGGCAACCACATTAGCGGTGCATGGCTTCGGCGGTCGGGCGGTGCTGATGCCCGCCACGGCGTGAGAGCAGCCATGCTGGCGGCAACCCGCCGCACACCATCAACAGAATCGCACTGCCGATGCCGCTGAACATGACGTCGGCGCCCGGTCCGCCGATAACCAGCACGCCGACGGTCAAAAACCACAAGATCAACGGCAGTGCCGCCATCCGATCCGACGACGTCCACTGCATAGCGGCCCAGACCAGCGCGGTGTTGACCAGCCCGGCGATCGCCGCGCTGAGCGGAAACCACACGAACCCCAGGTAGGACGGCAGCATCAGCACCGCGACCAGCGAATTGACGACGCCGTCGACAGCGAGCAGAGCCAGAACAGCGGCCCCGATCACCGGGGCGAAGTGTTTCTCGCCAGTCAGGTCGGAATGCTATCCAACACCGACACAAGCGAACCGAGGACCCACTGGAAGCTGTCGAAGCGGTCCTGCCAATGCTGCAGATTCGGGTCCAGATCCTGATCCATGGGCCGTCCCTTCCGCTCTACGGTGTGTTCGGCAGCTTACCCCGCGCACAGCCCTGCCGGGTCACAATTCGTCGACCGATCGCAGCGTGGTCGTCCGCCTCACCCGACGTCCAACCCAGCCAACAGGTCGCACTCCCAACCCCGATCACCGCGTTCACCGCAATCAACGGCCACCAGGACGTAATGCTCGAGGCCCAGGATCGGCAGCGCCAGATCGTTCGACAGGGCACAGGCACGTTCGGTCGGGCCGACAACGACCTGGGTGGCGTGGGCACGCAATGCGGCGATTTTGGCCGGCAACGCGTCGGTGGCGTCGATACGGGTGGTGATCCGGGCGTCGGCGTAGCCGAAGCCGTCGGCGCCCAATTCCGGCAATTTCCAGTGCGGCAACAGATCGCCTGCGCTGAGCGTGTGCCCCGCCGCCACGAACGCACTCGTCGAGATCACCGTCCAGTAGAACTTCGGCACGGTCCAGGCCAGGGTGGCCGGGGCGTAGGATGCCGCTGCGGCTATGGCGGCGGTGGTGACCTCGTGCGCACGGATGTGGTCGGGATGCCCGTATCCCCCGTGGGGGTCGTAGGTGACGACCACATGCGGGCGCATCCCCCGGATGATGTCGGCCAGCGCATCGACCGCTTCCGCACCGGAGTCGACGAACGGCTGTGTGCGCGAAACCGGCTGTGTGCCCGCCATTCCCGAATCCCGCCAACGACCTGCCCCGCCAAGGAAAATGGGATCGCCGACGCCCAGTAGGCGCAGGGCCGCACACAGTTCGCCGATGCGGAAACCGCCCAGCTGATCGGCGTGGCTTGCGGCGAGCATTTCCCAGCGCTCACCGATCACCTCACCCTCCTCGCCCAGGGTGCAGGTCACGACGTGCACGTCGGCGCCTCGGGCCGCGTAGTGCGCGATGGTCGCGCCGTTGTTGATTGTCTCGTCGTCGGGATGCGCATGGACGAACAGCAGACGTGGGGCCTCGGCCGGCATCAGCCCACCTTATCCGGACCTCATCCGGCGAATCAGCGTGCTTCCTCGCATACAGTCAGCCGGTGATTCGCCGCCACATCGATTTCGTGTGTGCCGTCCTGCTGATCGGTCTGCCGGCCGGGGTCGCGGGGGCGATGACGGCCGTACTGCTGCACTGGGTCGAGCACCTCACCTTCCACTATTCGTTCGGCACGCTGCTGGACGGAGTGGCGGGCAGCAGTCCGGTGCGGCGCACGCTGGGACCGGCCGGTTCCCCGGCTGGCGCTGAGCCTGGCATGCGCGGCATCCCGCGATGAGACGGCCCCTGACCCGAGCCGAGCCTGATCCGAGTCGGATCCGAGGTAGCCCCGGGAGACCCCGGCTACCGGACTGTCTTCACCCACGAACCCGCGTTTCCGACGATGCCCACCGGAATCGGCCCGCTCAAGCTGACGTTCTGCACACCGGGCCCGGCCGCCACGATGGTGTTGTCCTGAAGAATCGGCAGAACCGTCGACAGGGCCCACAACCGCGGTTCGACGGCGTCGATGACGTCGCCGATGTTCTTCGAACCATCCAGAGCCGCATCGATATTCGCCTGCACGCTGTCGTCGCAGACCCCGGTGATGTTCGACGGGGCTTGTAGCAGCGCACCGCCCTCGGCCGGCGGCGCGGGTGGCGCCAGAGTGTTCGGCGTCGTCGGAGGTGCGGGCTCGGGTGCGGCTGAAGGAGAAGCCGGGGACTGGGCCGGTGCCTTCTGGGGCGACCCCAGCGTCGTTACCGGTGTTGCCTCCAATGCCGGGCAGCCGTACCGCGAAGCCAACGCGGTTGCCAGATCACCGCCGGCCCGATGCCAACCCACGACCGCGTCAACCCGGTTGTTGGCCAGCGCCTCCCCATATAGCACCACGGGTTCCAGTGCCGACACCGTCGCCACGATGCCGACGTTCCGCAGTTGGTCGGCCGCTGTGCTGGCGACTGCCAACGACGTCGGGTCGTTGGCGGCGACCCCGATCAACAGGGTCAGCGGCTGGCCGTCTTTCCTTATCCGCCAATGGGTGGACGTTGCTGCGGTCGGAATGACCGATCTGGCCGGTGGGGGGGTCGAGGGAACAGCCCCGGCATTGGTGTCGATCACGTAGCCGGCGTCGTTCAGCAGCGCCATCGCCGCCTCGCGGGTCATCGCCGGCGGCGCCGTCGGCAGGTAGCCGGGATCTGAAGGCGCCCGCACCTGTGCCTGCGCCAGCGTGACGGTGCTGTCACTTCCGGCGCCGACGGACGCGAGCAAGTCCACGTCGAGCAACCCGAGCAGAGCCTTGCGGACATGCAGGTCGGCAAGCTTGGGTTGTCGTGCGCGAAGTGAGAGCTGCAAGACTCGCGGGGTGAGTATGCGCGCGGTACGGACCTCGGGGATGGCCGACAGTTGCGCGAAGGCCGCCGCGCTGCCATGGACCTGGGCCGTCTGCGTGTCACCGTTCCGGATCGAGTCGGCAAGCATGGCGGGTGTCCCGGCCCGGCGGAACAGGATTTGGTCTGGTTTGGCGGGCGGGCCCCAGAACCGGTCGTTGCGGGCCAGCAGGATTTCGTCACGCTGCGGGTCGATGCTGTCGACACGAAACAGGCCTCCGGTCACCGGCATCGTCCGCGCCAGGCCGGCCCCGAAGCCGCCCGGGGCGTCCTTGACGATATGCGCGGGCAGGATGTCGCTGAACAGCTCACGCCAGGCCGGGTAAGGCTGGGAGAACGTGACGACGGCCGTCTTGCCGCCGTCGATCGACTGCACACCGGTGATCAGGTCATAGCCGGCAGGGTCGACGACACCGGGCTGGCTGACCATCTGGCGCCACAAATACCAGAAGTCGTCGGCGGCAATCGGGGCATTGTCCGTCCAGGACGCCTCCGGCCGGATCTTGTAGGTCACCGTGAAGGGGTTCGGATTGGTCACGTCCGCAGACACCAACAGCGAACCGTCGAGTTCCCAGCGGGATCCGGAAGGACTGCGGTCATCGGGCACCGGCCGGAATGCGTTGGGCAGCACCAGGGCGCTGATCGCGGCGTTGACCGGCGACTGATCCGACAGCAGGTGCGGGTTGAAGCCGGCGCCGATGTTGTCGATGCCCATGATGATCTGAGTCGCACGAAGCGGCGGAGCCGAACTGCTCTGCGTGGTGTCAGTGCTTTGCGGCGCGGGCGGTGCGTCGACCGCGCACGCCTGGCACACCAGGCTGAACAGCAGCGACATCCGCGCCGCGGTCGCCATCAGGCGGCTGGCCCGCGGCGACATACGAGACGGCACGCCATTCAGGGTATCGACCTGCCCACGTTATGCCCTGTTGGCGCGCACAGCTTTCAGCTTTTGCCCTGCCGTTTGGTTCGCGAACGGTTTCGGGCCCGGGTGGTGGCGTCGAGGTCGACCTTGCGCACCCGGACGATCTCGGGTGTGACCTCGACGCATTCGTCGCCGGCGCAGAACTCCATCGCCTGCTCGAGGTCGAACTCCAGGGACTTGGCCAGGGTCTCGAACACGTCCGCCGTCGACGACCGCATGTTCGTCAACTTCTTCTCCCGGGTGATGTTGATGTCGAGATCCTCCGGGCGCGGGTTGATCCCGACCACCTGGCCCTCGTAGGTGTCCTGGCCGGGCTCGACGAAGAACTGGCCACGGTCGGAGAGTTGGATCATCGCGAACGGTGTGATGCTGCCGGTGCGGTCCGACACCAACGACCCGGTGTGCCGCGCCCGGATCTCACCGGCCCACGGCCGGTAGCCGTCGAAGACCGCGTTGGCAATACCGGTGCCGCGGGTCTCGGTGAGGAAGTCGGTGCGAAAGCCGATCAGGCCCCGGCTGGGCACGACGAAGTCCATCCGCACCCACCCGGTGGTGTGGTTGGCCATCTCTTCCATGCGGCCCTTGCGGGCGGCCATCAACTGCGTCACCGCGCCGACGTACTCCTCGGGGCAGTCGATCGTCATCGCCTCGAACGGCTCGTGCACGGCGCCGTCGATCGTGCGGGTGACCACCTGCGGCTTGCCCACGGTCAGCTCGAAGCCCTCTCGGCGCATCTGTTCGACGAGCACCGCCAGCGCCAGCTCGCCACGGCCCTGGACTTCCCAGGCATCCGGTCGGCCGATGTCGACGACCCGGATCGACACGTTGCCCACGAGCTCGGAATCCAAGCGGCTCTTCACCATTCGCGCGGTCAGCTTGTGTCCGGAGACCTTGCCGGCCAGGGGCGACGTGTTGGTGCCGATGGTCACCGAGATCGCCGGCTCGTCGACGGTGATGCGCGGCAGCGCGTGCGCGTGCTCGGGGTCGGCCAGCGTGTCGCCGATCATGATCTCGGGCAGACCCGCCACCGCGACGATGTCCCCGGCGACGGCCTCGTTGGTGGCGGTACGTTCCACGCCCTCGGTCGCCAGCAGTTCGGTGATCTTGGCGCTGGTGATCACCGGATGGCCGTCGACCTGGCGCATCCACGCCACCTGCTGACCCTTCTTGAGCCGGCCGTTGTAAATGCGGATCAGTGCCAGCCGGCCCAGGAACGCCGAAGCGTCCAGATTGGTCACCAGCCCCTGCAACGGCGCGTCCGGATCACCCGCCGGCGGCGGGATGTGCGCCATCAGCACATCGAAGAGCGGATCGAGGTTGTCGCCCGGCGGAACGACACCGTCGGCGGGTTGCGTCGTGGAGGCCACGCCGGCGCGACCGGATGCGAACAGCGTCGGCAGGCCGAGCGCGTGCTCGGCGGCCGCGGCAGCCTCGTCGTCCAGGTCCGCCGCGACGTCGAGCAGCAGGTCGTGACTGGCTTCGACGACCTCGCCGATGCGGGCGTCGGGCCGGTCCGTCTTGTTGACCACCAGGATCACCGGCAGGTGCGCGGCCAACGCCTTGCGCAGCACGAAGCGGGTCTGCGGCAGCGGACCCTCGGAGGCGTCCACCAGCAGCAGCACCCCGTCGACCATGGACAGTCCGCGCTCGACCTCACCGCCGAAATCGGCGTGACCCGGGGTGTCTATGACGTTGATCACAGTGACGCTGCCATCGGCGTTATGCCGGTGAACGGCGGTGTTCTTGGCCAGGATCGTGATGCCCTTTTCCTTCTCGAGGTCACCGGAGTCCATGATGCGTTCAGTGGCGTCATCACCACGGTGATGCAGCGCCCCGGACTGCCGAAGCATCGCGTCGACCAGGGTGGTCTTGCCATGGTCGACGTGAGCGACGATCGCGACGTTGCGGAAGCTGGGGATGGAGTGCACGCGCAAGATTGTCCCAGTGCGGGTGCGCGAAACGAAAAACCGGTGCGATGCTGCGACCGTCCCGCTACTGGCTTGCACCCATCCGCAACGAACTGGCCGGACAGGTGCAGTGGACGCAGTGGACCACTCCGTCGCTGTCGGGGCCGCGGTCGCTGCCGCTGCGAGGCCGCTCACGCAGCGGCCGACCGGGTCACTCCTCGGACAGCGCTGCCCGGGCCAACGCCCCTTCCAGGTCGGGCAACCACGCCGTGTCGGCAGGCACCCACTCGATATCCCCGAGTTGAGCGGTGGTCACCCACCGCAACGCTTGATGGTCGCGGCGACGCACACTGCCACCGGTCAGTGTCACCAGGTAGGCGCGCAAGGTCATCCGCGGGGCCAGAACGACATCACCACCCAACCGGGCGCCAACCTCGACGTCGACGCCGAGTTCTTCGCGCAGTTCGCGGGCGAGTGCCGCGGCTTCGGATTCGCCGGCGGCGACCTTGCCACCGGGCAGTTCCCACAGTCCGGCCAACTCGGGCGGACGGGCGCGCTGGGCCACCAACAGCGCACCGTTGGCTATCAGCGCACCGGCGACGACGATTCGAACCGGCACGGCCAATGACGGTATACCGTCGAACCATGGCCGTGCTGACCGATGAGGAAGTGGACGCCGCCGCCGAGAATCTGGACGGCTGGCAGCGATCCGAGGGGGCGTTACGCCGCGCGATCAGGTTCCCGTCGTTTCTGGCGGGCATCGAGGCGGTTCGCCGGATCGCGGAGCGCGCGGAGGAACGCGACCATCATCCCGATATCGACATCCGCTGGCGAACTGTGACTTTCGCGCTTGTGACGCATTCCGCGGGCGGCATCACCGACAAAGACATCGCTATGGCAGGCGATATCGACGCGATCGTCGGCCGCTCGGGTGCCTGACCCGTACCGTGGCGATCCACAGTAGCGTGGCCACCGCGGCCGCCGGGTAGACCAGGGCCGCCCAGGCCAGATACCACGGCCGGCTGATCTGCCAGATGTCGGGCTGGGCAAAGCTGAGCAACCACGGCACCCCGATCAGGGTGAGCGCCAGCCAGACCCAGCCCAGCGCACGCGCTTCCCGAAGATAACGGTAGGGCCCGTGCACCAGCCAGATCATCAGCGGCACCAGCCAGACCCAGTGGTGGGTCCACGAAATCGGGGACAGCAGCAGGCCGAACAGTTGCACCACGACCATGAGTCCGAGCCGATCCGGCTCATCGGCCTCCGACGCGAGCGCTCGCCAGGCAAGCCAGGTCAGCACCGCGGTCACGGCGAGGGCGGCGACGACCCACGGCCCGTAGCCGGCATCATGACCCAAGATCCGCGAGATGGCTCCGCGCCAGGACTGGTTGAACGAGGTCCCGATGGGGCCCACCCGGGCGGCATTCCCGAGCAGCTCGGTGAAGTAGTAGCGGACCTGTTCGCCGGCGGCCAGCCAGGAGACGCCGACGGTCGCGGCGAACACCACGACCGAGAACACCGCCGTGGCCCAGCGCCGGACGCCGGCGAAGTACAGACCACCGATCGCGGGAGTGAGCTTGACGCCCGCAGCGGACCCGAGCAGCAGTCCCGAAACCCACCATCGGCTGCTGTACACCGCACAAAGCGACATGAAGGCCAGCGCAACATTGATCTGACCGTAGTCAAACGTGCTTCGTAGCGGTTCGAGCCAGATCGATACGGCGGTCCAGAGCATCGCGGTCCGAACGCCACCGTCGATGCCGAGCAGGCGCTGACTGACGCGCACCACGCCGTAGAGCGCCGCGACGATACCCAGCTGCCAACCGGCCGCCACGAGCCAGAACGGCAGGAACGTCAGCGGGTAGAACACCACCGCGGCAAACGGCGGATAGGTGAACGGCAACGGGAAATCGGGCGTCTGATCGGCGTAGGAGTAGCTGTACAGCGCGCCGGCCTGGTTGAGCGCCTCCGCCCCACCGAGGTACACGTGCAGGTCGACGAAGTTCGCACCGTTCGGCACCAGATACGTCCAGCACAGGCGCACCCCGACACTGGCCGCCAACAGGACAGGCGCCAGCCTACGGGCGGTCGCCGGGGTCCGGCCGGTGGTGTCGATGGGGGCGACCCTATCGGGCCCGAGCACCCAACCGCGGACGGACGGTCACCGTCGGCACTCGTCTGGGTAACGGTTGAATAAATGCCACATGTGTCACTTGAGTCACATCAGTAACCGGCTAGCGTCGGTCCGTACCAGCCGCCAAATCGATTGGAAAGCGCCATGTCACGGGTCAGAAGTGTGTTATCCACCACCGCCATCCTGATGGGATCATCAGCCGCGCTGTTGACGGGCGGCATCGCCAAGGCCGATACCGCGCCGGCTCCGGCACCGGCTGTGCCGGGCCTGAGCATGATCCAGGACCTGGTCAACCCGGCCAAGGCTCCCCAACTTCTGCAGAGCGCAGCGACGCTGCTGACCGGCGCGCCAGCGGCCCTGGCCTCGGTTACGGCGCCGCCGGTGGCCAGTGCGGCGGTGACACTGCCGCAGCAGTCACTGCCTGGCGTGACGCCGGCCGGCGCTTCGCTTACCGGGGTTCAGCCTGCAGTGGCACCTGCCGCGCCTCCCTTCGTTGAACCCCGGCGCTTCGCTTACCGGGGTTCAGCCTGCAGTGGCGCCTGCCGCGCCGTCCCTTCCGTTGTTCCTCCCAGCCGTCCCGTCGGCAGCCGGCATCCCGGGCACCTCGCCGCTCGCCGGACTCATCCCGACCGGCGAGGTGAACCTCCCCACCGTGCCGGGGCTACCGATTCCCCTGCCGCATCATCTGACGTTTCCAGACGACCTTGCGGCGTTGATGCCCGGCGCAACCGGATCTGCCATCAGTCAGCCGAGCGTGGCACCCGCTGCGGCCGCGACGGCACCCGTAGCCGGTCTGGGAACGCTGTTTCCCACCTCCGCCCTGCCCTGACCGCCACCTAACCCACGATTGGACGATCCGATGTCCCGCACCAGGTCATTTCTCGTGACCAGCTCCGTCGCGCTCGGCTCGTCGGCGACATTGCTCCTCAGCGGTGTCGCGGGCGCCGACCCCGCGACACCGCTGCCTGCCCCGATAAGTGGCCTCCAGGCACCCGGCCTGGCGGCCATCCAAACGCTCAGCCCGGCGATACAGCAGGCCGCGGCCGACCCGGCCAACGCTGTGTCGATGCTCATGACCGCCGCCGCGGCCTTCGCCGGCAACCCGGCTTTCCCGATTGATTCCAAGAACCTGGCATCAGCAGTCAGTCAGTTCGTGTCCGAACCCGCCCTCGCCCCACCCCGCGCGGCCGATCCGCTGCCTGCGCCGCAATCTGCGCCGATCGATCACCTACCGCCGATGGGCGTGGTGCCCGGCGCCGATGCGCACTTGCCGACGGGTATCAACCCGGTACACGCAGCCGGACCGGCGCCAGAGGCCGCCCCGCTGGGCGCTCCCGCACCCGAAGCTGCTCCGGCACCGGCTCCCGCAGCACCGCCGGCACCCGAGGCAGCTCCTCCGGCACCCGCTCCCCAATCGGCTGCGGCACCACCCGCACCCGAAGCACCCCCGGCACCAGCACCCCAAGCCGCCCCGGCACCCGAGGTAGCTCCTCCGGCACCAGCACCCCAAGCCGCTGCGGCACCACCCGAGGCAGCTCCTCCGGCACCAGCACCCCAAGCCGCTCCGGCACCCGAGGTAGCTCCTCCGGCACCCGCTCCCCAAGCGGCTGCGGCACCACCCGCACCCGAAGCACCCCCGGCACCAGCACCCCAAGCCGCTCCGGCGCCCGAGGTAGCTCCTCCGGCACCCGCTCCCCAATCGGCTGCGGCTGCGGCTGCTCCCCAAGCACCCCCGGCACCAGCTGCTGCCCCGGCACCAGCTGCCGCGGCTGCGGCTGCGGCTGCGGCTGCGCCGGGATTCGGCCCGGATGCACCTGTGACCCAGGACTTCATGTACCCCTCGCTCGGCAACGGCTGCCTCGCCGACGGCGGAAGCTCCATCGCAACGGCGATCTCGGTGGCCGGGCCCGCAAAGATACCGGCGCCGGGCCCTGTGCCTGGCCAGACCGCCTATGTGTTCACCGCGGTAGGCACTTCGGCGCCGGCAGCCGAACAGAAACTTCCGCTCAACGTCACCTGGGTCAACCTGACCACCGGTAAGTCGGGCACCGTGACGCTCAAGACACGGCCAGACATCAACCCGGAGGGCCCGACGACGCTGACGGCGATCGTCGACACCGGTTCGGGCAGCATCATGTCGACGATCTTCGGCCAGGTCACGACAATCGACAAGCAATGCCAGTTCATGCCGACCATCGGCTCGACAGTGGTGCCCTGATCAAGAAGTGGACCGCCCGCGAGGCGGCCGGATGGGCAGCTAGGTGTGCCTGCTACCCGCCGGCGGTCTTCGCGGCTTTGGCGGCCGTCTTGAGCTGCTTCTTGTAACTGCGGACCCGCTCCAGCGAGCCCCGGTCGCGGACATCGGCGACGGAGATGTAGCTTCCCGCGTTGCCGTATTCGCCAGCTGCCTCCTGCCAGCCAACCGCGGTCAGGCCATACTGTTTACCCAACAGCGCCAAGAAGATACGCGCCTTCTGCTCACCGAACCCGGGAAGGCGCTTGAGGCGCAATAACACCTCCGGCCCGTCGGGGTTGCCCCGCAGCCACACTGCCGCAGCGTCACCGTTGTATTCATCGACGACGATGCGTGCCAGCTCCTGTATGCGCTTGGCCATCGAGCCCGGAAACCGGTGCACCGCCGGTGTCTTGGCGCACAATGCGGCGAACTCGTCGGGGTCGTAGTCGGCGATTCGATCGGCGTCGACATCGCCGATGCGGTCGGCAATCTTCTTCGGCCCGGCGAAGGCGGTCTCCATCGGAACCTGCTGATCCAGCAGCATCCCGATCAGCAATGCCAGCGGGTTCGATTCCAATAACGCGTCGGCGGCCGGATCCCCTACGAGCTGCAGAGCAGACATGCAGGTCAGTGTATGCGCCCCGCCACGGAACCCCGGCTCGCCCCGGAAATCCCATGAGTTCGGCCGAAGGCCAATAGGCTGGCCGAGAACTCGCCGGGAAGCATTGCACATCATCGATGAGGAGTGTCCAGGTGTCCACCACCGACCGTTCGCCGGTACCGACCCGCGAACAGATCATCGCCACGCAGGCTGGACCGGAGTTCGCCGAACTTCGAACCAGGTTGCGTCGCTTCGTCTTTCCGATGACGGCGTTCTTCCTTGTCTGGTACGGGGTTTATGTCCTGCTCGGTGCGTTCGCACATGAGTTGATGGCGACAAAGGTCTGGGGAAACATCAACATCGGCTTGCTGATCGGGTTGGGCCAGTTCGTGTCGACGTTCGTCATCACGGGTCTCTACGTCCGGTTCGCCAATCGCGAACTCGATCCGCGGGCGGCGGCGATCCGCGCGCAACTCGAAGGGCAGGCACGATGACCGTCAACCTGGCCGCGGAGACGGTCGGCAATCCGGCCGCCAACATCGCGATATTTACACTGTTCGTCGTCGTCACCCTGGTGATCGTCATCCGCGCCAGCCGCAACAACCGCACCGCCACCGAGTTCTTCACCGGCGGGCGCGCGTTCTCCGGCCCCCAGAACGGCATCGCGATCGCGGGTGACTACCTGTCGGCGGCCAGCTTCCTGGGCATCGCCGGCGCAATTGCGGTCTACGGCTACGACGGCTTCCTCTACTCCATCGGATTCCTGGTGGCCTGGCTGGTGGCGCTGCTCCTGGTCGCCGAATTGCTGCGCAACACAGGCAAATTCACCATGGCCGACGTGCTGAGCTTTCGCCTGCGACAGCATCCCGTCCGGATTGCCGCCGCCACCTCGACGCTCACAGTTTCACTGTTCTACCTGCTGGCGCAGATGGCCGGGGCGGGTGGCCTGGTGGCGCTGCTGCTGAACGTCAAATCCAGGCCGGGCCAGTCGCTGGTGATCGCCGTGGTCGGTGTACTGATGATCATCTATGTCCTCGTCGGTGGAATGAAGGGCACCACGTGGGTGCAGATCATCAAGGCCGTGCTGTTGATAACCGGCGCGGGCGCGATGACGGCGTTGGTGCTTGCCCGCTACGGTCTGAACTTCTCGGAAATCCTCGGCTCGGCGCAGGCGGCGATCTCCGACAGCGAGTCCAAAGCGGTTGCGGCGCGGGATGTGTTGGCGCCCGGCGCACAGTACGGAGGCTCGCTGACATCGAAGATCAATTTCATCTCGCTCGCGCTTGCCCTGGTGCTCGGCACCGCAGGCCTGCCGCACGTGCTGATGCGGTTCTACACCGTTCCGACAGCCAAGGAGGCCCGCCGCTCGGTGGTGTGGGCCATAGCGCTCATCGGCACGTTCTACCTCTTCACGCTCGTGCTCGGGTACGGCGCGGCGGCCATCGTCGGCCCCGACCGCATTCTGGCCGCCGCAGGCGGGCAGAACTCCGCCGCCCCGTTGTTGGCGTTCGAGTTGGGCGGCGTGATCCTGCTGGGGATCATTTCCGCGGTGGCGTTCGCGACGATCCTGGCGGTGGTGGCAGGACTGACCATCACCGCGTCGGCGTCATTCGCCCATGACGTTTATGCCAGCGTGATGAAGAGCCACCAGGTGACCGAGGACGAGCAGGTACGGGTGTCGCGGATCACCGCGGTGGTGCTGGGCCTCTTCGGGATCGGCCTGGGGATTCTGGCCAACGGTCAGAACATCGCATTCCTGGTCGCGTTGGCGTTCGCGATCGCTGCCGCGGCCAACCTGCCGACCATCCTGTATTCGCTCTACTGGCGGCGCTTCAATACCCGCGGCGCGCTGTGGAGCATGTACGGCGGGCTGATATGCACATTGGTGCTGATCGTCTTCTCCCCGGCGGTATCGGGCGCGAAGACATCGATGATTCCGAGCGCGGACTTCGCCTGGTTCCCGCTGGCGAATCCGGGGATCGTGTCCATTCCGCTTGCGTTCCTGCTCGGCATCGTCGGCACCCTGAGTTCACCGGACCGGGGCGACCCCGCCCGCAACGCCGAAATGGAGGTGCGCTCACTGACCGGAGTCGGCGCAGAGAAGGCCGTGGCGCACTGAGCATCGCCCCGCCGGGCTGGTTTTTTGCGGTGGCGTGCCCTGCGGTGGCCACGCTTGCGTGGTTGCGGTCCTGTGCTCAGCAGCGGCGCCAATACTAATGCGCCACAACCGCTTGGCGCTTCAACCGGAGCTCCGCCGCACGGACCCCGCAGGCGTCAACGGCGATTTGCGCGGGCAGCACCGTGCGCACCGCACCAGTACGGAACACCACCACGGCCGGTCCCAATCCGGCCAGGAAAGCAACCCGCGGTGAAGCCCCAGCGGCCGTGCCGCGACGGCAGAATGACCTGCGGCGCCAAATGCCACAGCGAAAAGCCGGCGAGCGGCCGCCACATGCCCCAAAGCCGCTCGCCGGGAACGCCGCGGCAAACATATCCCGCAAGAACAGCTCCTCGCCGACGGCATTGACGACCGCCGAAGTCACCATGACGACCTTCGGCCGCGCCCGCGCAGGTCGAATGCCATCGCGTCAGCCGACTGCACCGGACAAAGAACGCTTAGCCGCTCTTACGGCGAAACTCCCGGCGGCCCTCGACCGGACCGTGCGCCTTCGACTGCTTGCCACCGCCATCCTTGTGCGCGGCGCCACCCAGTGCTTTGGCTTTCTTGCGTTCGAGAGCGTCGCGGAATTTCTTGCGAGTCTCGTCCTCCGGCTGTTCATCTTCGGCCATGACGGCAAGCCTAAACGAGCGCGAGTCGGCACGACTGCGTGCTCGCGCAAACGGGGCCGCTCAGCGCATGCCCGGCGGCATGCCGTACAGGTGCGAGATCGGCAGGGTCAGCAAGACCCTGCGGTCCGTGACCATCGCCCGACGGTACTCGTCCCAGTCGGGATGCTCGCCGGCGATGTTGCGGTACAAGGTCACCAATGCGTCGACCGTGCCGTCATCCGGGTCAGCCGCGGGCCGGGTGAGCACCGCATCCCCTTCGGCGACCGCATAAGACCACCCGTCGTCGGAGCTCACCAGAATCGATGCGCGGGGGTCGCGGCGGAGATTGCGGGTCTTGGCGCGCGGCTCGGTGATCGACACCCGGATCGCCACCGTGCGTGGATCGAAATGGTAGGAAACGTTCGACAGTTGAGGACGTCCGTCCCGCTTTATGGTGGCGAGCACGCCGAGCGAGTTGCCACTGATGACGGCCAAGAGCTTGTCGTCGAAAACCTGGCGGGTCATCTTCGAAAGCCTACTTTGTCTACCACCGGGGCATCACACGTCGCCGGTCGGGGATTCTTCCCGGCTGTTGGAAGTGGGCTGCCGCCGGGCAGCATCGCTCTGGTGCGGCCGTGTACGCCCCACGATGGAACGATCATGGCACTGGCCGAGGCCTCCAGACCAGCTTCTGGCGCCTGCAGGAGTCAGTTGCCGATGCCCGGTTCCGTTGGCTCACGGTCGATCTGGGTCCGATCATCGAGCTTCGCAAACACTTGCTGCCACATTCCCCCCGAATCTCGATGGTGGCCCAGTCGGCTCTGGACTACGGCTGATGGACCTGGTGGATGCCTCCCCGGGAGTGTTCGTCACCGCGGAGGGCCTCGGGTACCGCCCATGCCCGTCACTGTGACGTCGACCAAGCCGCCCGACTGGCCGACACGGTGCCCGTAATTGAAGCTGTGCATGACCTGGCGATGCCGCCAGGCCGGGGAATGCTGTTCAACCGCGCGCTGCGCACCGTCCACCGGCAAACGACTTTGGCGGGTCTGCGCGGATTACTGACCCTGATCGAATTCGGTTAGCAGTTAGCGCCCGGTCGTCAGGTCCCGCACGCGTCAGTCGATCCGGTCGAACGCCGCGTCGATGTAGGTCAGAGCCTCGGCCCTGCCGAGGCCCATCGCCCGGGCGGATTCGACGTAGGCGTTTGCGGCAGCCGCCATCGCCGCGTCGGCCGGGTCGACCCGCGCGACGAAACTGCCGAAGCGGCCGCGGGTTTCGAGGACACCCGCCGATTCCAGTTCGCGGTATGCCCGTGCGACGGTATTGACGGCCAGCCCCACGTGCGCCGCGAGATCGCGCACCGTCGGCAACCGGGTGCCCGGCGCAAGCCGGCCATCTCGAATCCCGTTGATGATCTGGGTTCGCAACTGGTCGAACAACGGGTTGTCGCCTCGCGGGTCGACCTGTATCCATTCGGCCACGTCCACCAACTCAGTATCGGGCAGGGCGGCTATTTTGAGGGGATGCGCATAGCGGTGCTGAGCGGCGCTGGAATATCCGCCGAGAGCGGGGTGCCCACCTTCCGCGACGATCGAAACGGGCTGTGGACCCGTTTCGATCCCTACGAGCTTTCCAGCACGCAGGGCTGGTCGAAACACCCGGAGCGGGTGTGGGCGTGGTACTTGTGGCGTCATCACCTGGTACGGCGCGTCGAGCCGAACGACGGGCATCGCGCGCTGGCGGCCTGGCAGGACCACGCTGATGTCGAGATAGTCACCCAGAACGTCGACAACCTCCACGAGCGCGCCGGGAGCGCGTGCGTACACCACCTGCACGGCAGTCTGTTCGCCTTTCGTTGCGATCTGTGCGACACCGTATACGCGGGACCGCTGCAGGAGATGCCCGAGCCGGCGCTCGAGGCCACACCACCGCGGTGTGGGTGCGGCGGCCTGATCCGTCCCGACATCGTGTGGTTCGGTGAGGCGCTGCCGAGTGGCCCGTGGGATGCCGCGCTCGACGCAGTGCTCGGCGCCGACCTGCTGGTGGTTGTCGGCACGTCGAGCATCGTCTACCCGGCCGCCGGCCTGCCCGAGCTGGCTCTGGCCCGCGGCACAGTGGTCGTGGAGGTCAACCCGGAACCCACGCCACTGTCGGCTTCGGCGACCATTTCCATCCGCGAGAGCGCCTCCACGGCGCTACCGGTCCTGCTTCAACGGTTGCCGGCCCTTCTCGATTAGCCGGAAGTCGAACCACAGCGTGCCAGGAGGTCCAAGTGGCGATCGACGGTCGATGCGCTGTGGCGGACACCCATGCCAATGGCGTCCCTGCGCCCCGGACCTGGGACGTATGGCAGCGGCTCTGGAATGGACGGCGGCGACCACGGGCACCGCTGATCGGCGCATCCAAAATCCGCAGTTCTCAGCAACACTGGGATGTTGGCGACGATGGTGCCGGTGGGCGTGGTGCCCAACGCGCCCAGATGGCCGTCCTGGAATATCCAGACCAGCGCGCCGAACGTGGCTGACAGCGAAAGCACGGTGAGCACAAGTGCCTTCACTGGCATGACGACGCTTCCGGTGAGGAAGTACATCGGGAATATCACCGTGGCGGCCATCGAGAGGGCAACCGTCGTCGCAGAGAACAGCACGGTTCGCCCCGCCGTCATCATGGTCGTGACCAGTGCCTCGTCGCGATCGGCACCGTCGGCGAGCTCGTCACGATAGCGGCTGATGATCAAAAGCGTGTAGTCGATCGCCAGTGCCAGTCCCATCGCCATGACGATGTTCAGGGCGAATATCGACACGTCAGTGGAGAAAGTCACCAGGCGAAGCACCGACATCGACCCCATGATCGCCAAAGCGCCTAGTGCCATCGGGAGGGCTGCGGCCAACAGGCCACCGAACACCCAGACCAGCACACCGAAGCTCAACGGCAGGGCGATCGATTCCATCAGCAACAGGTCGCGCTCGTTCTGCTCGTTGATCTGCGAATAGACCAACGCCGAGCCACCGGAAAGCACGGATACCCCGCTGTGCCGGGGCGACAAGGAATCCTCGACGTAATCGGCGACGGACTTCGCGCGCGTCTGCATGTCCTTCTCACCGCCGGTGATGCCGGCGACGATCAACCCCGATCGGCCGTCCCTGCTGGTCAACTCCGCAGCGGCCGGCGGAGGAGACGTCCACGCCGACTGGACACCGGCGATGTTCGGCGCGGCGGAGATGTAGTCGACGATGTCGAGGGCGGCGGCCCGAGCGGCCGGACTGGCCGCCCCGTCGGATGCCGTCACCGTGAACACCAACTGCATGTCCGCCTGGCCGAAGGTATCGGTGAGCAGACGCGTTGCGCGAGCCGAAGACGAAGTCGGATCCTGGAACCCGCCGGCGGACAGGCTGCCCGCGACCGGCAAGCCGAATACGGTGGCACCCACCATGACCAATGCCGCCAGCGCAACGATGCGACGGGGCGCGGCGATGGCCAGCAGGGCGATCCGCTGCAGCATTCAGTCGCTCCCATCGGGCAAACGCATCGGGGTCGCTGACATTCCTAAAACACGACCCGGCACGGTCCAGCGTTCAACCCCACGTCGTTCAGTGGTAAGCCTCACACACCGGCGGCCGCCCGACCGGCTCAAGTGCCGAGATCCATGGTCGGCGCGACCGCTGCAGCCGATCGAACTTCCTCGTCAGTAAGTTAGCCGGAAACAGCTATGAACGGCGTGGCGACCGAGTGGGGGCTACTGGCCGGTATCTGCACCCGACGTCGGACGTAGCTCACATCGAGCCCCGTTGTGTGGCGGCACACACGCGCTCTTCCTACCGAAGAGTAATAATTGCCACCATTTTCCGAAACGTGACTCAATGATTCCTTAATCGAGGCCCCTAGGCTCAGGGCATGTGGATCGACGACACCAACGCTGATGTCATCAAAGTTGACTTTGACGCGCTCTATCACGGCGATGTCTTGGTCGAGGGCGACACTTCCGAGCAGATCGAAGACGGCCACCTGCTCGCCAGTTGACCGACCGGCATCGCCCCGGTGACACCATCTGTCGCCGCTCGATGTCGTAGTTAAGTCAGGCGTCCTTTCAGGATGCCCATTCCTTCGCCAGATCGTCTTCTTCGTCGAAAACCATTTCCGCCAACCGGCCCGCGATCAGATCCTCCGCTTCGGCCACGATCCGCGACACCAACTCTGCGACGGTCGGGATGTCGTTGATCAGGCCCATGGCAGTGCCCACCGTCCATATGCCGGCGTCGACGTCGCCCTCGTCGAACACGCGGCGCCCCCGGGCACCGGCGACCAGATCCTTGATTTCCCCGAACTGACCGCCCCGGTTGAGGATCTCCACCACCTCGCGTGACACCGCGTTGCGGGCCACCCGTGCGGTGTTGTGCAGGGTTCGGAAGATCAGTTCCGTGCCGCGCTCGTCGCCCGCGACGATGGCTTCTTTGACGTTCTGGTGGATGCACGATTCGGCGGTGCACATGAACCGCGATCCCATGTTGATGCCGTCAGCGCCCAGCGCCAGGGCCGCCACCAAACCCCGCGCGTCCGCGAAGCCGCCGGATGCGATCATCGGGATCTCGATCTTGTTCGCCGCGGCGGGGATCAGGACGAGGCCCGGAATATCGTCCTCGCCGGGGTGACCGGCGCATTCGAAGCCGTCGATGCTGATGCCGTCCACTCCGAGGCTCTGCGCCTTGACGGCGTGGCGGACCGACGTGCACTTGTGCAAGACCTTGATGCCGTTGTCGTGGAACATCGGCAGGTGCGGCGCCGGGTTGGAACCCGCGGTCTCGACGATCTTGATGCCGGCGTCGACGATCACCCGGCGGTATTCGTCGTAGGGGGGCGGATTGATCGCCGGAAGGATGGTCAGGTTCACCCCGAACGGCTTGTCGGTCATGTCCCGTGTCCTGGCGATCTCGTTGGCCAGCTCCGCCGGAGTGGGCTGGGTCAGCGCGGTGATGAAACCCAACGCACCGGAATTCGCTACTGCGGCAACGAGTTCGGCACGTCCGACCCACTGCATGCCACCCTGGACGATGGGGTGTTCGACGCCGAAGGTCGTGGTGAATTTCGTGGTGATCGTCATTTCGGCTCCCGGTTCCTCGTGGTCTGTGGGCCCGCGCCTATCGCGGAGCCATCCGGATCGCACCGTCGAGGCGGATCACTTCGCCGTTGAGCATCGGGTTCTCGACGATATGCACGGCCAGGGCACCGTACTCATCGGGGTCACCGAGCCGTGCCGGATGCGGCACCTGCTTGCCCAGTGACTGCTGGGCCTCCTCGGGGAGCGAACCCAACAGCGGCGTCTTGAACAACCCGGGAGCGATCGTCACCACCCGGATCAGCCCACGCGAAAGATCTCGGGCGATCGGCAGAGTCATCCCGACCACACCGCCCTTGGACGCCGAGTAGGCGGCCTGACCGATCTGGCCGTCGAAGGCGGCCACCGAAGCCGTGTTTACGATCACCCCGCGCTCCGCGCCGTTCGGCCCCTCCAGTGGCGCGGTGTTGGTGATCCGCTCGGCCGCCAGGCGCAGCACGTTGAACGTCCCGATCAGGTTGACCTCGACGACCTTGCGGAACTCGTCGAGCGGAAACGGGCCGCCCTTGCTGACCGTTTTGATGGCGTTTCCGATACCGGCGCAGTTGATGTTGATGCGCAGCGGCCCCATCTCCTCCGCCGCGTCCAGTGCGCCGGCAACCTGCTCGGGATCTGTGACATTGGCCTGGGCGAAACGAGCACGCTCACCGAGAACCTTGATGACGTCTTCGCCTTTGAGGTCGATGACCACCACCGAGGCGCCCCGGTCCAACAGCCGCTTGGTGGTCGCCAGACCCAGGCCCGACGCGCCACCGGTCACCACCGCCACCGAGTCCTTTATCTCCACTTGCGATGATCCTTTCGGTCAACCTACTGGTTGGTCGGGACATTACCAGCCGCGCGTCACGCCCAGTCCTGCCGTACCGCCTCGGTATCGGCTCCCGGCGCCCTGGGCGGTGTCGGGTCTTGCGGCACGCTGCGGGAGAACCGAGGCGCGGGCCGCGGCTGCAGGCCGTCGACGCCCGCCTCGTAGAACGTGTCGCGCTCGGCGATGTGCGGTTCGTCGAGCACCTCGGCGAATGACAGCACCGGCGTGACGCAGGCGTCCGAGGCCGCGAACACCTGGGCCCAATGGTCACGGCCGTGTTTGGCGATGGTATCGGCGAGGACTGTTCGCAATTCGGGCCAGCGGGGGGCATCGTTCTGGGCGGGGACGTCGGCCGGGTCGAGGCCCAGCTTGTCGAGCAGTTCGGCGAAGAACTGCGGTTCGATGGCGCCGACGGCGACGTGACGCCCGTCGGAACACTCGTAGGTGTCGTAGTAGGGCGCGCCGGTGTCGAGCATGTTGACGCCCCGCTCGTCCGACCAGACGCCCCCTGCGCGGAGCGCCCACATCATCTGCGCGAGCATGCTGGATCCGTCGACCATGGCCGCGTCGACAACCTGTCCTTTTCCGGAGGTCTGCCGCTCGTAGAGCGCCGAGAGGATCCCGACCAGCAGGAACATCGATCCACCGCCGAAGTCGCCGACCAGGTTCAGCGGCGGCACCGGCCGCTCCCCCTTGCGGCCGATCGCGTGCAGGACGCCATTGAGGGAGATGTAGTTGATGTCGTGCCCCGCCTGCAGGGCGCGCGGGCCGACCTGGCCCCAGCCCGTCATCCGCCCGTAGATCAGGCGTTCGTTGACCCTGGTGCAATCGTCGGGTCCCAGCCCGAGCCGCTCGGTGACGCCCGGCCGGAACCCTTCGATCAGCACATCGGCCTTGGCGACCAGATCAAGCACCAGCTGCTTGCCTTCAGCGGACTTGAGGTCGGCGGCGACCGAACGCCGGTTGCGCAACATCGCGTCGCGCACGGGATTCGGGTTCTTCGAGGGCCGCTCCACACGCACGACGTCGGCGCCCAGGTCGCCGAGGATCATCGCCGCGTGCGGTCCCGGCCCGATACCGGCCAACTCGACGACACGTAATCCCTGCAGTGGTCCGGCCATGATCTGCCCCATCAGTCGGCTCAGTGAACGTGTGCATCCTCTCAACCTCTTCGCGCCAACCGACGGGTGGGTTGGCGTACCGCGCAATGAGGTTCCTATGGTGTGTCCATGACGACGACTGATTCCGCGGTGGATACCTACACCGCTGCCGACGGCCTGCTCGTCGGCCTCGACGGCGGCGTGCTGTCGATCACCATCGACCGTCCGGACAGCCTGAACTCGCTGACTGCGCCGGTGCTGGAAGCGATGGCCGGGGCGCTCGAACGCGCCGCGAGCGACCCGCGGGTCCGGGTGGTCCGGCTGGGCGGCAGCGGCCGCGCGTTCAGCTCGGGTGCCGGTATCGGTGCCGACGACGGGGTCGCAGCCGATCCGGTCGAGACGCTGCTCGCGGCCAACCGCGCCGTACGCGCGATCGTGAACCTGGCGCGGCCCGTCGTCGCCGTGGTGCAGGGCCCGACCGCCGGCGTGGGGGTTTCGCTGGCGCTGGCGTGCGACCTCGTCATCGCGTCGGAGAAGGCGTTCTTCATGTTGGCGTTCACCAAGATCGGGCTGATGCCCGACGGCGGGGCCTCGGCCCTGGTGGCTGCGGCGATCGGGCGAACCCGCGCCATGAAGCTGGCCCTGCTCGCCGAACGCCTTTCCGCCGCAGAGGCTTTCGCTGCCGGCCTGGTCAGCGCCGTACATCCGGCCGGGGAACTGCAGTCGCAGGCGAACGCGGTGATAGACCGATTGCTGACCGGCCCTGCGGTGGCCTACGCGAAGACGAAACAGGCCATCAACGGTGCGACGCTGGCAGAACTGGATGCCACCCTGGCCCGCGAGACGGCGGGCCAGCTTCTGTTGCTGAAGTCCAAAGATTTCCGCGCGGGCATCAGAGCGTTCCGGGAGAAGCGGGAACCGACGTTCACTGACACGTGAACCCTGCCTCCGATGGCGGGAAAATCGTTGGACACCGGACCCCGGCCCGGCGACCATCGCCATTCACAACCCGAACAGCGGCCGCAGGCCAAAACCTCCCGGCCCATCGCGGTCATGACGAGCCCGGCTTGGGAATGCGCTCGACCACCGCGTCCAGGCCCGCCCGCACCGCACCCGCAACCGGCTTGGGCAGAGCGGACAGCCAACCGAGGGCAGGCCGGGCGAACGGCGGCGTGACCGCTGCCGCCAGCCGCTGGATACGTAGCGCATCACCGCCGGCCCAGGCCGCGTCGGTGTCGGCAAGGTGGTGCGGATCATCGAGTTGATCAACCGGTTTCGGGGCCGGCGCGACCAGCGCTCTGCCGATGGCGTCGTCGATGTCGACCAGCCCGCCGGGGGGATCGCAAACCACCTTGCTCAACCGGGCATCCGAGGCCGTCATCGGGCGGTCAAGGGAGGCAACGAGGTCCGCCGCAAGCGGCCCCGGTATCGGCAATGCCATACCGGTGACCCGGTATACCGCTTCGGCATCCAGGCCGCGAACGGCAAGCCGGGCGCGCCATGCCCCGGCCAACCGCGCATAGCTGTGCATCAACTCGCCATAGGTGGTGGTTCGTGGCCCGCACAGGTCGTACGTTCCGGGCTGTACCCGGTCGCGGTCGGCGGCGGCAAGTAAGTAGTAGAGAACGTCCTGAATGGAGATCGGGTCGACCGGGTGCCGAGCCCACCGTGGCATCGGCATCAGCACGAACCGGTCGGCGGTGTAGCGCAACATCTCGAACGATGTCGACCCCGCACCAATTATCATCGCTGCGCCCAACCAGACCAATGGCGGACCGCCGGGCAGTTGTAGCGCCGCGGTCACCTCGGCCCGACCGAGCAGATGCTCCGACGCCGTTTCGTCATGGGGCGCGAAACCGCCGAGATGCACAATCCGGCCCACCCCGGAATCGGCCGCCGCCTTGGCCACCAGAGCTGCGACCCGGTTTTCCGCTTCCCCCTGCCCGACGTCGTATATCAGGTAGTAGAGGACGTCGATCGGCGCGGCGACTCTCAGGGCCGCCGCCACCCCCTCAGCGTCCGCGGCGTCGAACATGATCGCCTGCACCCGATCGATCCAGCCGTATCGTGCGAGCTTTTCGAGATCGCGACCGGCGACGACTACGTCGTGACCGGCATCAAGCAGCGTAGTCACCAGCCGTGAACCGATATAGCCGGTCGCACCGGTGACCAGGGCGCGCATCTTGTTGGAGCTATTGGCCGCAGGCGTCTCGATGCACCTCGATCAAACGTTGATAGACCACCGCGTTGTGCCGGTTGGCGGACACCTCGGCGTCGCTGAGCGAACGGCGGATACGGCCCGGAAGGCCGACGACCATAGACCTGGCCGGCACCACCATCCCTTGCGGCACCACGGTGCTCGCGGCGATGAGCGAACCGGCACCGATGACGGCACCGTTGAGGACGATCGCTGCCATTCCGATCAGCACGTCGTCGCCGATCGTGCAACCGTGCAGCACGGCGTTGTGACCGACGCTAACGCCTGCTCCGATACTGACCGGGAACTCCGGGTCGGCGTGGATGACGACTCCGTCCTGAATGTTGGTCCCGAAGCCGATCTCGATGGGTTCGGCCTCGGCACGCAGCGTCGCCGAATACCAGACACTGACCCGCGCCGCCAGGCTGACCTGTCCGACCAGGGTGGCGTTCGGTGCCACCCACGACTCGGCATGCAGCTGCGGACCGCGCCCCTTGAGGGTCACAAGAAGCGGTTCTGACATGGCCCACATCGTAGTTCGAGCCGCCACGCACCCTGGCTGGTTTTGGCCCCCAATGTCCGCGCTGATCGGCAGTGCAGCTCCCATTCAGGCCTGCGGGAACATCCACGGCATTGTGAGCAGCGATTTTTGGTGTTCCCACGAGAGCTGTGCTTACCATTCGGGGCGCTTTGTCGCGGCTTGCATGGGTGGGACCCGATATCGATCCGGTAACGACGAGCGGCGTTGCGACGACATAACGAGACATACATACGGAGCAGCAGGCAACGAGCAGCCTCCCGACCCCTCGAAAGGCACACATGAAGACCGGCATCAAGACCATCGGCGCCACGTCGGCATTGGCCGCCATCGCGTTGTCCATCCCTACCGCGGTCACGGCGTTCGCCGATGACGAGACCCCGGCGCCCGCTCCCGCGCCCGCCCCTGCGGCCACTCCCGCGCCCAGCACGCCGGCCATCACGTTTCCCGTCGCACGGATTCCCGACCCGCAGGGCCCGGGTTGTGGCGCCTATAACAAGGCATTGCCCGCCGGAGCCGGCTCGTTTGCGAGCATGGCGACTCAGAACGGGTCGCAGGCCATCGCCTCAAATCCCGACCTCAGCGATTTCAGTGCGGCGATCTCAGGTCAGTGGAACCCCGCCGTGAATCTCGTCAGCGTGCTCGACAACGGCCCGTACAACGTCTTCGCCCCCACCAACGAAGCGTTCGCCGCAATGGACCCCGCGGACCTCCAGGCGCTCAAGGCTGATCCCGCCGAGCTGACCAGCGTCCTGTACTACCACATGGCGCTGGGCATGCTCGGACCCGATGACGTGCACGGCAGGCTGACCACCCAGCAGGGCAATCAGATCACCGTCGTGGGCAAGGGCGGCGATATCGCGATCGACGACACCGCGAAGGTGGTATGCGGCGGCATTTCCGCACAAGGCGCCAAGCTTTACATGATCGACACCGTGCTCAGCCCGGCCAACGCCCCGGCGGCGGACGCGACGACCACATCACCGACCACGACGTCGCCGAGCCCCGCGTCGGAGACGGCAGCGCCGACAACATCGGAGGCTTCCACCACGGAGGCGGTCACCACGCCGGCGACCAATCCGGCTACCCCGCTGCCACCTACCGCGTCAGCGTCCCCGACGACGACCGCCGCAACCGCCTGATCGGCTGCGGCTAGCGCGCCTTCCACACCGGCGGTCGCTTCTCGGCGAAGGCCAGCGGCCCCTCCTTGGCGTCTTCGGAGCGCATCAGCGCCCCGATTTCGCGCATCGTGCGTGACCAGCCCGGTTCGTCATCGGTTATCACCCCGTCGTCGGCGCCCCGCGCCACGCGCTTGCTGGCCTGCACCGCGAGCGGCGCGTTGACCGTGATACGACTCGCGAGGGCCAGCGCGCCCTCTACCACCGCGCCATCTGGCACCACCTGGTTTATGAGACCCCAGCGCAACGCGTCGGCCGAGCTGATGGGTTCTCCGGTGAACATCAGCTCCGCGGCGACCTTGCTGGGCAGTTGTTCCATCGCGCGGAACACGCCACCCGCGGCTGCGATCAGGCCGCGTTTGACCTCCGGCAAACCGAACTGCGCGCGCTCCTCCGCCACCACGAGATCGCTCGCCAATGCCAACTCGGTGCCTCCGCCCAGGGCCGTGCCGTTGACCGCCGCGATCGTCGGCTTGTCGATGAAGTGCCGTACGTAGCCGGCGAATCCCCACTCGGGGTGCTGGGGATGGAAAATGTTCTCCCGCCGCGAGATGGCCTTCAGGTCAGCGCCCGCACAGAACGACTCCCCCGCACCGGTGACGACAACCGCCCAGAGATCGGGATCGTGTTGCACCTCATCCAGTGCGTCGCCGACACCGGCACTCACCGCTGCGTTGACAGCGTTGCGGGATTGCGGGCGGTTGATGGTGATGATCATGACGTTGCCCCGCCGCTCGGTCAGCACAGCGGGGCCCGTTATGCCGGTTGGGCTCACAGCAGCTCCACGATGGTGGCGTTGGCCTGACCACCGCCCTCGCACATGGTCTGCAGTCCATATTGAATTCCCTTGTCGCGCATGCGATACAGCATCGTCGTCATGATGCGGGCACCCGAACCGCCCAGCGGATGCCCGAGCGCGACCGCGCCGCCGTTGGGATTGAGCTTCTTCTCCTCCGCGCCGATGTCGTTGAGCCACGCCATCGGCACCGGTGCGAATGCCTCGTTGACTTCGAACACACCGATGTCCTCGACGGACAAGCCGGACTTCTTGAGCGCCTTCTGCGTGGCCGGAATGGGCGCGGTGAGCATGATTACCGGGTCCGTCCCGGCCAGCACGGCGGTGTGCACCTTCGCGATCGGCTTGAGTCCCAACGACTTCGCCTTGTCGGCCGACATGAACAGCAGCGCCGCCGAGCCGTCGGAGATCTGCGAGCTGTTGCCCGCGTGGATCACACCATTCTCCTTGAAGGCCGGCTTGAGCGCCGCCATGGATTCCAAGGTGCCGCCGCGGCGGATGCCCTCGTCCTTGACGACGGCATTACCATCCTGATCTTTGATGGGCACGATCTGATCGTCGAATGCACCCGAATCCTGTGCCGCGGCTGCCTTTTCGTGGGATCCGAGCGAGTAATGGTCCAGGTCGCCACGGCTGAAGCCCCATTGCTCGGCGATCATCTCCGCGCCGATGCCCTGGTTCGGCGTCCGGTTATACCGGTCACGGAAGGCCTGCGGGTAGGGGTGCCCGCCATTGGCCAGTGACGAACCCATCGGAGTGCGCGACATCGACTCGACACCACCGGCGACCACCACGTCGTAGTGCCCCGCCGCGACCCCCGCGGCGGCAAAATGAATCGACTGCTGGCTGGAGCCGCATTGCCTGTCCACGGTGACGCCCGGAACCGTTTCGGGCCAACCGGCAGCCAGCACGGCGGTGCGGGCGATGTCGAGGGCTTGTTCGCCGGCCTGCATGACGCAGCCCCAAATGACATCGTCGACGATCGCGGGATCGATACCGGCACGCTCGACGAGGCCGTTGAGCACCTGCGCGGAGAGTTCAGCCGCATGGATGCCCGACAGACCGCCGTTTCGCTTGCCTACCGGGGAGCGCACCGCCTCGACGATCACGGCTTCAGCCATGAAAATCACCTCTCAACAAGTCAGTTGGTTGACGGTTCGTTCATAGCACCATCGGGGGCCGGCGAACCCTCCGGGTCGGATTCGGCCAGACCGATCCGGTCGGTTCATCCTGGGCGGCCGATAAAACGGCTTTCGTTCATCACTACGGCGACGCGGTTGCGCCGGGCCCGTCGACGGGATCGACGTGGACGGGCAAGGTGTCGTCCCACGGCTGCCGGGTGACCATGTCGGCGACCTCGAGGTAGCCGCTCTCGAATTGACCTGTGGCCGCGTCGACCAGCCGATAGCGCTGTCGTTGCCGATGGATGGGCTGGGCGTCGATGAGCACCACCCGCACCTCGCCGGGCTCGAAGTGGCAACGTTTCTGCATCGCGGCGATCAGCTGCTCGTTGTGCATGTGGCCGTCGCCGAAATTCCACCCGACGGCCGTGGAACAGATTCTTTCCCCGTCGGTGATGGCGTAGTCTTCCTCGCGCTGGCCGGCCATGGCACGGTGTGCCAACGTGAACATCGCGCGGCCGTGGGTGTTGAACGCGCGAAACGCGTATCCGAGATAGATGGGGATCTGCGCGGCTTGCGGGCTGCCGTAGAACCTTTCGAGCTGGGTCTGCGGCATGCTGGCGATCGACACCAGCCCGCTGGCGATCTTCGCCTCCGCCGACGGTTTGACGCACCACAGGGTGGTGTCCCAGTTGCCCGCGTAGTAGCGCATCCCGGGCAGGAAGGAAACCTTGCGCGGGAACAGGTTTCCCAGGGCCACTGTGCCCGCCAGAACCAGCAACAGCAGCGCCGGCAGCGGCGACGTCATATCGGTCCACCCGGTGTGGGCGTGGCCGACGAACAGCGTCAGCACACAGAAGATCATGAAGACGTTCCACTCCAGCGGCGCACCCATGGGTATGGACGTCAGTATGCCCAGGTGGAAGCAAACCATCACGAATGCCGCGACCGCGGTCGGCCAGCCACCGTGGGCGACGAACAATGCCACCGGAACCAGCATTTCCACCGCGGTGCTCAGGTGGGCGATGAACCGTGAAAGCCAACCCGGCCGTAGATCGTCGGGAAATTTTTCGAAGAACTTTCGCTTGAACGCGCGGGGCCGCACCAGTGGGCTGTTGCTCATCATCGTGGAGATGACGAACGGGAAGTGCTTGTTCAACTTGGAGGTCGCCGCACCCATCCAGATCACCAGGCACACCAGCTTGGCCGCCACGATCGGGTCGGCACCCGGGAACAGGAACGCCACCGCAAAAGATGCATACACCTCGCCGCGGGCCGCCAGGAAGATGACCTTGTCGCGCAGGCCGGCGACCGCCAGCAGGCCCAGGACGGTCCAGACCTGCCAGTCCGGCAACACACCGACGGTGGTGCCGAGTGCCGGGTCGGGCCCGGTGCCGTCGGAGAGCAACGCCACCAGCAGCATCACCAGCAGCGCGCCGTACAGGGCGGCATCCAGTCGGGTGCGGGCATCACCGCGAGTCAACGGAATCCGGTCGGGCCACGGCGGTAACCGGATCGTCCCGGGGCGCAACCAGTACAGGATCGAACCCATCGGAGGGAAGAACCGGTTGTTCAACGGCCCGAAGCCGCATCCGAGACCGACCACCTCGAAGAGCATGGTGTACAGGACGACCTTCTCGAACACGATGGGTTCGGTCCACCATGATCCGACAGCGGTGAACCCGTCGATGCCGTCGGTCGCCAGCACGAACAGCCAGGCACCCAAGATGTAGAGCAAGATCTTGACGACGTAGAACAGGTGCAGCACCACAGGGGTGCCGAACCCCACTTCGGCCCAGTGCCGCGCCATCGGGCGGATCTTCTCGGCGCGGGTGCCCTTGCTCCACTCGTCGAAGTCCACGACGGGCAGATCCGGCTTGACAAATCCCATGCGGGAAAGACTAGAACGTGTTCTTAGTTTGTCCGCGAACGGTTCAACAGTGCGGGCGCCGCTACGAGGTAGTCGGCGCCCGCACCACGGTCTGCCACGTCTTTGGGCCGTCTATCGCCTACGGAGCAGCGGTGCCCGTACCGGGATTGCCGTCAGCACCGTTGGAGCCGCCCAGGCCGCCCTTGCCGCCGTTGCCTTTCTTTCCGCCCGTGGCGTTGGCGACCGAAGGCGCTGTCGCGTTGCCGCCGTTGCCGCCCTTGCCGCCGGGAGCGCCGACACCGCCGTCACCGCCGTCACCGCCGTCACCGCCGGTGCCCTTTCCAGTGGGGTTGCGTACCGACCCCAGGCCGCCGAAACCACCCTTGCCGCCGATGCCGCCGATACCGCCGGAACCGCCCTTGCCGCCCTTGCCGCCAGTGGCACTTCCGATAGTCGTATTCGAGGAGTTCGCGCCGCCGCCGTCGCCGCCGGTGCCGGCTGTCCCGGAGACGCCCACGTCGCCGCCCACGCCGCCGGCGCCACCCGTGGCGTTCCCACCTCGGGCATCTGCTGTGATCTCCGCGTCGCCCCCCCAGCCGCCGTTGCCTCCGGTGCCGACGGTTACTTTGCCGCCGGCCGCACCGGCGCCGCCGGTAGCGTTTGCGCCGCCGGATGCAGTCGCTTTCCCGCCGGTACCGCCCCAGCCGCCGGTACCGGTGCCAGATGCGCCGCCGACCGCACCGGCGCCGCCCGTGGCGGTTTTTAGGGTGTCGTTGGCGTACGCTGCGCCGCCCCAACCGCCGTCACCGCCGGTGCCGTTGTTTGCGGCGCCGCCGATACCACCGACGCCGCCCGTGGCGTTCCCAACGCTGGACTCGGCGTAGCCGCCGTCGCCGCCCCAGCCGCCGGTGCCGCTGAGGATGCCCGCACCGCCGCCGGCACCGCCGGGGGCGCCGACGATGTCATTGTCGGCTGCCGTGTCGGACGCTGCGTCGTTGATGCTGAAGCCGCCGTTGCCGCCTAAACCGCCGTCGCCGGAGAGGAACGCCGAGCCGCCGGCCCCACCGGCGCCGCCGTGGCCCACGCCGTTCGCGCCGGCCCCATCGCCGCCGACGCCGCCGTCCCCGCCGCGGCCCAAGACCGTTCCGCCGCCGGCCCCACCGGCGCCGGCCGTGGCATTTTTGCCAAGCGCTTCGCCGCCGTCGCCGCCGACGCCGCCGTTGCCCAAGACCGTTCCACCGCCGGCCCCACCGGCGCCGGCCGTGGCATTTTTGCCACGCGCGTCGCCGCCGTAGGCGCCGAAGCCGCCGTTGCCGAAGACAGCCATGCCGCCGGCGCCGCCGGCGCCAGCGGTGGCGTCCCCATCTGCGCCGGTCACCGCCGTGCCGCCGGGCCACCGTGGCCGCCGTTGCCCCCGAGGAAGCCGGCCCTGCCGCCGGCGCCGCCGTCGGCGCCTTTGACGCTGGGGACTGCAGCAGCGAGACCGGGGTTGTCCCAGCCGCCCTTGCCGCCGTTGCCGCCGTTGCCGAACAAGAAACTGGCGTCGCCGCCCTTGCCGCCCGCGGTGGCCGGGGATTTCAGTGTTCCGTCCGCGTTGTATACGGCGTTCACGCCGTTACCGGCGTTACCGCCGTTACCGAACAAGAAGCCGGCGTTACCGCCGTTGCCGCCCAGGGCGCCGTTGCCGCCGTTGCCCCACAGGAGCCCGCCGTTTCCGCCGTTAGGCTCGTAGCGCAATAACATCGTTTTGAACGATTTTGGCACTATGTTGTGCTATGGCGGATTTGGCTGACACGTTGGCGCGACGGTATGCGGTGATGCGTCCGTTTTTGTCGGAGTTCCAGCGTCGGTTGTGGCTGGCGCGGAGGCGGCCGAGTTGCGGCCGGAGGTGTCGCGGTGGTGGCCGGGCGACCGGAGTCGCGGCCGACACGGTGCGGCGGGGGCGCGCCGAGGCCGATGCCGGGCGGTCCCGGGGCGGCCGGTCGCGTCGACCTGGTGGTGGACGTAAACGGGCCGAGGAGCACGATCCGGGCTGGTGAGCACGCTGGAGTCGTTGATCGATCCGCAGCCGGGGCGATCCGATGTCGCCGTTGCGGTGGACGTCGAAGTCGATCCGGTCCTGACCCGGCGTTGCGGGAGCGAGGCCACCAGGTCACCGCCATGGTGACGCGTCGATGCTGCGTGAGCGGGCTACAGTCTGCAGCACGCCAAGACCACCGAGGTCACCAGCATGTCGATCGCGAGCCCAGTTCGCCTACCTCAACGAGCAGGCGACCGTGCACCTGGCGGCCGGGACGCGGTGATCAGTGTGGACACCAAGAAGAAAGAGTTGGTCGGGCCTACAAGAACCGGCCGGAGTGGCATCCCAAGGCGAGCCCGAACAGGTGAAGGTCCATGACTTCATCGACAAGCAGTTGGTAAGCCAACCCGTACGGGGTGTACGACGTGGCGCCAACACCGGATGGTGTCGGTGGCACCGACCACGACACCGCCGCGTTCGCAGTCAACACCATCGCAACCTGTGCGCGACGCCGGAATGATTCTGCATCCCCACGCAACCCGACTGATGATCAGCGCCGATGGCGGCGGCTCCAACGGTATCGCACCCGGCTGTGGAGACCGAGTTGGCGGCACTGGCCACCGACGCCGGCTGACGATCACCGTGTGCCACTCCGCCGGCACCAGCAAGTAACAAATCGAGCACCGCCTGTTCTCCCACATCTCGATGAACTGGCGCGGCGACCTCTGACCAGCCATGAAGTGATCGTGGAGACCATCGCGGCCACCACCACCAGCACCGGTTGACCGTTCACGCCGAACTCGACAAGCACCTACCCCACCGGCGTCAAAATCCCCGACACCCAGATGAAAGCCCTTGAAACCGCGCGTTCTGGCTCGCCACAACTTCCATGGCGATGGAACTACACACTGCACCCGAAGCAACGACACGCCGAAGCACCATAGATTATTTCTCTACGGACCCTTACAGGGGCTGTGCAGTCGCCGGTCAGCGTCGAGCCCGTCGCCGATCAGCCAGCCACCCGGACCGACGATCGGTTGAAGGAGGCGTCGGCGTGAGAGCGGTGAGCGTGGCGTGTGAGCCGCTCAACCCGAACAGATCGCTGCCGTTTCCATCACCCAACCACCCCAACGGATCCGACGGGCCAGCGGAACGCAAACCCGTGATGTGAGTTGTACGTCGCGCGTGTCGGCGCCGGTGCGCCCGGAGGATAGCGAGCAGGACGCCGAGCCCGACCATCGCCGCTCCCGCGACTCCCGTGCTGACAGTTTGCGAGCCGGCATCTTCGCCCCGCGTGACCTGTGCTTGGATTTTTTAGCAATGTCAAACGCCCCCATTCGAAGTGATCCGCTGTCATTCGCAGCAGATATTGCGGTATCCGAGGAAAACCGACGCACCTATACTTTTGCTGAGCGGCGCGTCAAGGATTTTTGCTGCTTCAAATCGACGAAACCCCTAGTACCTACGTACACCGTTTCGTCCTCAAAGTTTGTGCATCAGCCCAGTCAGAGCGTCTGACGTGCATTCCCAGTCAGCTGAACAGCGGCGTGTTTACCAACCGTTAACAGGAACTGATGTTTGCCAAAATTGCATACCACCGCCTCTGCATCGTGCATGACCGACGTGGCCCCTTATCTGCCGCGCCTTCATCGCGCTTTGCGCAGGTGAAACAACGATATTGCGAACACCCCAGGGGACCTCGTATGTCTCGGTGCCCAACCCTCACACGAGATCTGAGATTTTGCTTAGCCAAGTCCAAAAACGCACCAAGCGCTGCACCTACTCGATTCCTGCCACGCAACTCTCGGCGTCCACTGAGCTCCGCCAGGGCCCGCGCCACAATCCGTGGCGGTCCCTTCTGCCCAGGCGGCTTTCTCCGGCACTGCCGGCGCAGAATTGGGACAACCGCCCCGCCGGTGACGCGCGGGCAAGGCACGGTCGAACAACCCGTATCCGCGCGGAAGGAAGTCATGGACGCGAATCGAATCGAGGTTGAAAACGTTGCGCCACAACGTGTTATCGGACTCTCCTCGGCCGTTCCCACGGCCGACGGAGCGCCCGGTGTCGAGGCGCTCTTCGAGCGAGTCATCGCCTTCATGGATGCCGCTGCGGCAGATCGTGCCCACCCGATCTCCTGGCACAGCGACGAGGACGAGACAAACCACGTCTATGCCGGATTCCTGGCTGAATCCGCGGTGGTGCCGGGCCTGGAAGTCTTCATGTTACCGATGGTCACCGTGGCATCGCTGCTACGGCGAGGTCCTGTTGACAGCATGTACGAAGGGCACGAGGCGATCGCCCGATGGGCCGAAAGCCACCATCACAAGCCCAGCCTGGAGGTGGGCCGGTGGCGCGAGGTCTACTTGGAGACCGACGACGCCGATCGTTCGGATTGGCTCATCGAAATACAGCTCGAACTGCCTTCAGGACACGCGGACCTCGAATCCGCTCACCTCTGGCCCGCTCGCCGGGATAGCCGGTCATGACCTGTGTCGGCCCTCGAACTCTGCGACTCCTTGGGCTGCTTCGGGGCTCTTGACTGCTTCAGCGTCTTGGGCTCCTTCGGGGCTTTGGGCTGCTTCAGGGTCTTGGGCTCCTTCGAGATTTGATGTTCGCCGGCTGTGGTGACCGCATGCCCCACCGCCTGACCAAATTCGGCCCGCGGGCGCATTACCGGCCCGCTGCCCGCCTGCCGGGCGAGTGTTCGTGACATATGAAATCCCCTCGGTGCCCGCAAAGCCGTCTGCTTCGCAGCGCCTTTGGCGCCCTCATTCGCCGGTTTCACCTCTTGGACGGTCATCGACGCTGGATCGTGCAATGCCGCAGAGATATTGGTGACGGCATCATCGACCGCGTTCACGATGTAGGTCAGCGACTTGGTGGCCGAAGCCTGGGCCGCTTGCGCGCCGGCTGTAGCCGCCGCGACGGGATTGCCGGTGTCGGCGAGCGTGGTCGCAGCCACGTCGACGGTCTGCACGACGCCGAGCAGACCCTCCTCGAAAGCCTGGAACGCCACCGACGATGCGACCTCGATCGCCTCCACCGCAACCACTTGCACCAGTCCAAGCGGGTTGGGTGAAGTCAGAGAGGGCGGGATGGTGTCGTTCAACGCGTCAAAGGTGGTCTGCCTGGCTTTCTGGACCGCGTCGGCGAGACCCGACGGCGTCGACGAGGCGATATTGAGCAAGCCCACCACACCGACCTCGAGTGCGTTCTGGGCCCGCGGCAGCACGAGGTTGAGATCGTTGGTGATGATCGGGTCGAAGGCCGCGTCGAGCGGGTTGGTCACCGACGCGGCCGCACCACCGATCGCCTTGAAAACATTGCCTGACGGCAGCGCCTCCACGAAGGCCACCGGTGCCGCCACTGCGCCCGCCGGAACGGTGATGACGAGCTTCACCACGTCGGGGCAGATGATCGAGCAATAGATGACCTGATTACCGAGAAAACTGGTGATCAGCCCGCCGACCGGAACCGGGTCCGCGGTCAGCCGCACATCGGCGACCCTGCCCACGGAGGAAGCCGGCGAAGTCGGTGGTAGGGCGACCGCCATGGCTCCGGTCACCGCCACTGCAACTCCCGCGGAAAGAGACGACCGAACCGGCATATGCATGGTGGCCCCCTTGCATCGATAAGCCTTGTCGTAGAAGGGCACGAGCCGCACCCGTCCCGGGTTCAGACATCGAAGGAACAGATTTGGCTTTGAGAGCAAAAGCGAATCGTTGCTACGCCTTTGCGGCGTCGGTCGCTACGAGTATGGCGTGCGCGACCAGTTCGACACCGTCGAACATGGGAATACCTGACTGCGACCGCGTCGCAGTCACACCGTCCCGCGCGCGGCCCATGCAACAGCGGTGACGGTGAACGGTCCGTCACCCATATGTTCGCGAGCCACTGTTTCCAGACGGGCGCGAGCATCCTCATCGAGACGACGAACGTAGTCACCGGCGGGTCCGACACCGTAGGTGTAGGGCTCCCACCACTCCTCGAACGTCGGGTGCACGCGATCGACCGCAATCGATTCTTCGACCACATCGCGCAGGCCAGCCGCTTCGAACAGCTCAGTCAGGTGCCCCTTGTGCGCCCCGGAGAGCAGCGCTTCATCCTGTGCCTCAGGGTCGATCAGATGAACCGCATCCCAGAACGGCGCCAGCGCACCGGTCGGGCCGTCCCACACGCATGCCGCGACGACACCGCCGCGCCGAGTCACGCGCGCCATCTGTCCGAGGCCTACGACCGGATCCGTCATGAAGTGCACAACCAACTGCGCGAGAGCAGCGTCGAACGCGCCCGAGTCATAGGGCAATTCCTCCGCGGTGCCTCGACGCACGTCAACCTCGGGGAAGCTCACGCGGACCGCGTCGACGAACGGCGGAGAAGGATCGATCGCCGCGACTTCGGCCCCCACCGACCGTAGGTGGGCCGTCAGCGCACCCGGCCCACAGCCGACGTCAAGCACCCTGTCACCCTCACCAACCCCGGCGAATGCCGCGAAGACCTCTGCAAGCGGCTCGGCATAACGGCCCATGAAGCGCGCATATGCATCGGGCGGGACGACAAAGCTCACGGGGTCAATGCTAGGCCGCACACGATCTCATTGGAGCTGACGCCGGACCGCGTCGACGCACTGCGCGGTCGACAGGGCGAGAATCCAGCGGTCGCCGTGCATGACGTTCATTCCCGCCCGCTCGATGCCACGATCGCCTCCACCCGCACGCCGATTGCCTCGTACGTGGGCCGAGCACGCGCATCGCGAGTGACAAGCACCGCATCGTGCTCGCGTGCCGCCAGGGCGACCAAGCCGTCATAGGTCGCCACACCCGCAACACCGGCACGAGCGAGGTCCCGATGGGCCGCAACTGCACCATCAGCCGAAAGCACCAAGTGCTCCACGAAGTTGTCTTCGATCAGCAGAACTGCGTCTGTCGGGCGCAAACGCGCATCCCCGGGCAGACGAGTCAGCACGGACGTTCGAGGCGCTCGGATATCGTCACGTCCGTTTACGTGGACGGGGCCTCGGCCGTGAGCGAGGTCGATGACTGCCTCCTGCGTCGTCAGCGGCGCCTACACGTTGAACCGGAACTCGACCACATCGCCGTCTGCGTCGCTTACTTCTGCCCTTCCAATAGATGGGCGTAGGGATCGGCATCGGCACCAACGGATTCCGGCATCGGGTAGTAGGTCTTGATGAGCAGGTTTCCGTCGTCGTCCCAGGCGAACGTCTCGATGCTGTGCGCCATTTGCACGTCGGGCTCCGTGCCAAAGTGGTTCTCGCACACCCAGGCCATCTCGTTCCCGTTGACCTGGACGGTGATCATCTTGATCTTGAGGATCGACTGGAACATGTCGAACGCGTCCGATGTGGCGGCAGCGAAGCCATGCTTCTCCTCCGTGCCGACTGGATCGAACATACTGACGTCACCGGGGCAGATCGTCCGCCACGACGCGACCCACTCGTCCTTGCGACCCGCATTCCACAACTCCGCGTGCTTGGCGGCGTGCGCCAAGCGAGCCTGACGGCTCGGAACCTTGCTCATTTGCAACCCCATCTCCGTCTCGCACGTTGACTGGTGATCATCGCGGCCACGATGGCTGGACACCTCTCGGGCAGCGGCGAACCCGGCATTACCCGTAGATAGCCCTCATTCGCAAGCTACACATATTATCCATGCCGGAACTCGACCACGTCACCGATAAGCGTCGCGGCGGTGCCCGATGTGGATTACGCGGACGACGACTCGGTCCTCGAAGATCTGGTAGATCACCCGGAATTCGCCACGCCGTGCCGAATAGCTTCCGGCCAGTTGATCGCGCAGCGGATTGCCGACGCGGTGGGGGTTCTCCGCCAATGGACCTCGAATGAACTCCCAGCAGGCGACGGCCACCGCCTCGGGAAGCACTTCGGTCAGCGCCTTCTTTGCGGCGGTGGTGAGTTCGATGCGATAGGTCACCGCGGTAGTCGCCCGACGGCGCGCATCTCCTCTGTCACCTCGTCGAGTGTGTAGACCTGACCAGCCGCAGCCTGCGCCTCGGCCGCACGGACTTCACGCATCAAATCCTGATTACTCAGGATCGCCAGTGTCTCCATGATCGAGTCGTAATCGTCAGCGCTCAGAATCACCGCCGCCCTACGGCCCTGCCGCGTGACCTCGATCCGCTGATGAGTGCGTACCGCTTCATCGACGAGCTTGGACAGATTCGCTCGAACCTCGGCCAAGGGAAGCGTTGTCATGTACCGAATTCTAGCGCGATTCGTGGGGCGTAGCCGAAGATCTGCCGTTGACCACTACACCAACGGAACCAAGACGTCCGCGAGACCCCGTGGCCGCGACAAGAATGGTGAATGGCTGCCAGGAAGCTCGATGATGTCGACTTGCCACCAACGTTGTTTGAAACCGGAACTCGACCACGTCACCACTCAACCGAGCGCCCCGGGCACAAGGGCGACGGCATCAGCGCAAGACGCCGACGATGAGAATGATGGTGGCTGCGATCATCGCGGGCGCCAGCGACACCAGCAGGAAGTTGACGAGGCCCTCCTTGACGGCAGATGCCACGTGGTCACCCGCCGCGCCCGGCGCGAACTTCCGACCGGCACCCCAGATCGCTGCGAGCTGAGTTGCCAACCAGTTTGCATATGCGCCATACACCAACAGGACCACAGAAACGATCTGCCAAACGTGAGTCAGATTGACATGAGGCCACAGCAAGCCCACGACGATGAGGATCGGACCGTTCGTCATGCCTTGTAGGTGACTGGCGAGTCCCATGCGCGGATTCTTTACCGCCGGGACCGCAACTCCCGTGATGAGCCCGAGAAGGAAAAGGGATCAGGCCCAGGGCGAACAGGAGCGACTGCATCGTCGGATCGTATGGAACCACGCCACCTGAGACAACGATTGACTCGTTGTCATTGCGGTGGATCATCGCGACTGCTTGCTCGTAGACGTTGTTCCGAACCGGAACTCGACCACGTCGCCGTCGGCCATCACGTAGTCCTTGCCTTCCATGCGGACCTTGCCCGCCGCCTTCGCCGCGGCCATCGACCCCGCCGCGATCAGTTCGTCGTAGGACACGATCTCGGCCTTGATGAATCCCTTCTCGAAGTCGGTATGGATCACCCCGGCGGCCCGGGGCGCCGTGTCACCCTGATGAATCGTCCACGCCCGCACCTCCTTGGGCCCCGCGGTGAGGTAGGTCTGAAGTTTCAGTGTGTGAAAACCGGCTCGCGCCAATGCATCCAGGCCACGCTCGGTCTGCCCGATGGACTCGAGCAGTTCGGCCGCGGACTCGTCGTCGAGTTCGCCCAACTCGGCCTCGATCTTGGCGTCGAGGAACACCGCGTCGGCCGGAGCCACCAAGTCGCGCAACTCCGCTACCCTCGCGGAATCGGTGAGCACCGCCTCGTCGGCATTGAAGACGTATAGAAAGGGCTTGGTGGTCAGCAGGTTCAGCTCGCGCAGCACGCCGAAATCCTGACCGGAACCGAACAGCGTCGCAGCGCCGTCGAGCACCCGTTGGGCTGCCACCGCCGCCTCGTGCACCGTCCTGCGGTCCTTGTTGTTGCGCGCTTCCTTTTCCAACCGCGGCAGCGCCTTCTCCAGGGTCTGCATATCAGCCAGGATCAGTTCGGTTTCGATGACCGCTATGTCGCTTTTCGGGTCCACCCGGCCGTCGACGTGCACCACGTCGTCATCGGAGAACACGCGGACCACCTGGCAGATCGCATCGCTTTCCCGGATGTTGGCCAGGAACTTGTTGCCGAGCCCGGCACCTTCCGATGCTCCCTTCACGATGCCGGCGATGTCGACGAACGTCACCGGCGCGGGCACGGTCTTCTGGGAACGGAACATTTCGGCCAGTCTGTCCAAACGCGGATCGGGCAGCGGCACCACGCCTTCATTCGGCTCGATCGTCGCAAACGGGTAATTTGCTGCCAGCACGTTGTTGCGCGTCAAGGCGTTGAACAATGTCGACTTGCCTACGTTCGGCAGGCCGACGATTCCCAGGTTCAGGCTCACGAAGTCCAGAGTCTAGGAGAAACGACATGCACGGGGCGGGCTGGCAGTCGCCCGGGGGACTCAGCCGGTACGGTCTACATGTGTCAGAGCAGCGGGCGAGGTCGACGGCCGCGGCTGAATGTCGCCCAGATGTCCCTGGTGTTCCGTGGTGGGGAGCGGTTCTCATCGCCACGACGACCACCCTGGCCGGAATCGCGATCGATGCGAGTTCCGGCCTCCGCGAACTGACCAACGTCTGCGCCGCGCTCTACCTGATCGGTTGTGTGGCCGCGGTGCTGGTGGTCCGCCGGTCCGCCCTCTTCACCGCGATGGTGCAGCCGCCGCTGATCCTGTTCATCGCCGTCCCGACGGCGTACTACCTGTTCCACCGAGCGGAAATCGCAGGCGTCAAGGACGTTCTGATCAACTGCGGATATCCGCTCATTCAACGCTTCCCGCTGATGTTGATCACCTCGCTGCTGGTATTGCTGATCGGATTGGCTCGGTGGTACCTCGGCAGCACCGACCACCTGGGTGAGGCCATTCCGGGCGCCGCGGGTCCGTCACTATGGATCGCGCGGCAAGTCAACACCCTGCTGGGCCGCTCGACGAACAGCGACGGCGACGGCGACGGCGACGAAGCCTTACGGCCATCGCGCAAACACACCACGCGTCGTGAGGCCGGCCCGCCCAGATCGGCCGGGGACGGCCGTCCACGCCGCACGACGTCATCTCGGTCTCGGCAGGTGCGGCCTCCAATGGACGATCCCGCCCGCCCGGTGCCGACCCCACGAGGGCGCTACATCGACTACGCCCGTGACCACGGCGAGCGCCCCGGTCCTCCCCCGCCGTCGCGGCGGCGCCGAGAACCGCGGGACCCGGGCAAGCGCGCGACCCGGCACCAGCGCACGTGGGAACCCATGGACCCGCCTGCCCGGCCCCGGCGACCGAGCCGGTATGAAGACTCGTACGACCCCTACGAACCGGAATCATTCGACCCGCCGTCGCCACCGAGCACGCACCACCCGTTCTCCCATGTCCGCTATCGCGGCGCGGGCAACGGCGACCAGAACAACGGGAACGGCGACCAGAACAAGAAGTACCGCCGCCCCCGAAATGCTTAGGACCGACCAGTCAGTTGCGACGCGCCGGACGGATCTCGCGTGGCAACGAGAACACCAGTGTCTCGTTCGCTGTGGTCACCGGTTGCACGGTCCGGTAGCCGTACGTGGCGAGGCGATCCAAGACGCCACGTACGAGCACCTCGGGTACTGACGCACCCGACGTCACGCCCACAGTCGTCACACCGTCGAGCCAGACCGGGTCGATGTCTTCGGCATAGTCCACCAGGTGCGCGGCATGTGAACCGGCACCTAGCGCCACCTCGACGAGTCGCACCGAGTTCGACGAACTGCGGGACCCCACGACGATCACCAGCTCACATTCCGGCGCCATCGCCTTGACCGCGACCTGTCGGTTCTGGGTCGCGTAGCAGATGTCGTCGCTGGGAGGATCCTGCAGGTTGGGGAAACGTTCCCGCAGGCGCTGCACGATCTCCATCGTCTCGTCGACGGACAGCGTCGTCTGCGACAGCCAAATCACCTTGCTCTCATCACGCACGGTGACCTCGTCGACCGCTTCCGGGCCGTCGACGAGTTGCACATGATCCGGCGCCTCACCGGCGGTGCCGATGACCTCCTCATGGCCCTCGTGACCGATGAGGAGAATGTCATAGTCGTCACGGGCGAACCTCTTGGCCTCGTTGTGCACCTTCGTCACGAGCGGACAGGTGGCGTCGATAACCCGCAGGCCGCGCTCTGCGGCGGACTGGTGCACCGTCGGCGCGACCCCGTGTGCCGAGAACACGACAATCGCGCCCTCGGGTACCTCGTCGGTGTCGCGGACGAAAACCGCGCCGGCTTTTGCCAGCGTCTCCACCACGTGCCGGTTGTGCACGATCTCATGGCGGACGTAGACCGGAGCGCCATGTTTCTCCAAGGCACGCTCGACTGTCTCGACCGCGCGGTCGACTCCCGCGCAATATCCACGAGGCTCTGCGAGTAGAACCCGCTTACCGCCGTCGGAGGCCCGCACCGCGCTCGTCCCGGCGGAGCGGGAGGATCCGGGTATACCCATGTCCACGGTTGCCGGCATGGATTCCAGGTTACGTTCCCGCCATGGCGCGAGGCCACCCGCCATAACCGCAAGTAGTCTGGCAGCCATGTCTAACGCACCGTACGGGGTCCGGCTGTTGGTCGGCGTTGCGGCAACCGCCATCGAGGAAACCTTGAAGCTGCCGCACACGATCCTGACCTACCCGATGACACTCGCGAGTCAGCTGGCCCAACTGGTGATGAAATTCCAGCAGGACCTGGCCGACCTGGCGATCAAGGGGGACACCACCCTCGAGAGCCTGTTCCCGCCGAAAGATGAGCAGCCGCCGTGGGCCAAATTCGACGAAGATCTCGAAGACGCAGCACCCGCCACCGAGGGTGCAAAGCGTCGCACCGAGGGCCGCTTCGCGCTGTACACGATGCCTGAGTCGGCCGACAGCGAGAACGGGACGGCCGCTCGTCCGGCGAGTTCCGGCCCCGAGCCCGCACTGGGGCCGGAAGCGCCGGCCATCGCCACCGACCTGGACTACGACAGCCTGACGCTCGCCCAACTCCGTGCGCGCGTGCAGTCGCTCTCGGTCGGCGAACTGGAGGAATTGCTGGCATACGAGGAGGCAGGCAGGTCTCGCGCTCCGTTCCAGACGTTGCTGGCCAACAGGATCATCCGCGCCTCGGCCAAGTGACTCCGCATTGACCGGGGCCGCGCTGGGCGCCTCACCGGAAAATCCCTTCCCGGTGCGCGCCGTCGCAATCCGGGTCGCGGGGTGGATCGACAAACTCGGCATGGTGTGGGTCGAGGGCCAGATCGCGCAACTCAGCATTCGACCCGGCGCGGCCACCGTGTTCATGGTGTTGCGCGATCCCGCCGCCGACATGTCGCTCAGCATCAGCTGCCCCCGCAACCTTGTGCTGGCGGCGCCGGTGAAGCTGCGCGAAGGCACCCAGGTGGTGGTGCTCGGCAAGCCCACGTTCTATACCGGCCGGGGTACATTTTCGTTGCGCGTCAGCGAGATTCGCGCTGTCGGCATCGGGGAACTGTTGGCACGCATCGAGCGTCTGCGGCGACTGCTCGATGCCGAAGGCCTGTTCGACACCAGGCTCAAACGGCCCGTCCCATTCCTGCCGAGGACGGTCGGCCTCATCACCGGGCGCGGCGGCGCCGCCGAACACGACGTGACGACGGTGGCCGCAGCACGGTGGCCCGCCGTGCGATTCGCGGTCCGCAACACGGCGGTGCAGGGACCCAACGCGGTGGCGCAGATCGTCGAGGCGCTGAACGATCTGGACGCGAACCCGGATGTCGACGTCATCGTTATCGCGCGCGGCGGGGGAAGCGTCGAAGACCTGCTGCCGTTCTCCGATGAAACGCTGTGCCGCGCCATCGCCGCATGCACCACCCCGGTCGTCAGCGCGGTCGGGCATGAACCCGACAACCCGCTGTGCGATCTGGTTGCCGACCTGAGGGCAGCCACACCGACCGACGCCGCAAAGCGGATCGTGCCCGACGCCGCCGCCGAATCGGCCCTTGTCGCCGACTTGCGCCTACGCGCTGACCGCGCATTGCGAAGCTGGGTGTTGCGGGAAGAAGGTCACCTCCGACAGCTGCGCAGCAGGCCGGTGCTGGCCGAGCCGCGGCGGATGCTGACAGCACGGTCGGAAGAAATTCAGCGGGCGACCGCTGCGATACGTCGCGACATCACCCGACTCGTCACCTCCGAGACCGACCGGGTCGGGCACCTGTCGGCACGCTTGGCGACGTTGGGCCCGGGCGCGACTCTGGCGCGGGGATATTCGGTGGTCAGCATCGGCACTCGGGTGATCCGATCGGCTGCCGACGCCCCTGCGGGCACACAGTTGAGGATCAGGATGGCCAGCGGTGCGGTGGCCGCCGTGAGTCAGGGGGCGTCCGATGACTGAGACAAACGGTCCAGGCGACATCGGCGAGCGCGGGTACGAAGAATGCCGCGACGAACTCGTCGAAGTGGTACAGACGCTTGAGCAGGGCGGCCTCGACCTCGACACGTCGCTGGAGCTGTGGGAGAGGGGTCAGAAGCTGGCCAAGCGCTGTGAGGAACATCTGGCCGGCGCCCGCCGCCGCATCGAGGACGCGCTCGCCGCCGACGACAGCGGCGGGAACGGGCCCACCTGAGCTGACGATCCGACGGGCCTGCTCGCCGGCGCGGCGTGTCAACCGGCCGAGCCGCGTTGAGATGGCACTGGGAGCGAGGATTTCGCGGAATTCTCGCTCCCAGTGCCATCTCAACTCCCGGCGTGAAGGGGCGGTCGGCGCCTTCCGCCTAAACACGCAGACACGGGGATAGGCGTTCGTCTACGGTCGAAAGCGCCCCGCGACAGCGAACCGAGGAGGCAACAAATGCCTGACACCAAGCCCAACATCCTCGTCATCTGGGGCGATGACATCGGAATCTCCAACCTCAGCTGCTACAGCATGGGCCTGATGGGCTACCGCACGCCCAACATCGATCGGATCGCCCGCGAAGGCATGCTGTTCACCGACTCCTACGGCGAGCAGAGCTGCACGGCGGGGCGGTCGTCGTTCATCACCGGGCAGAGCGTGTATCGCACCGGGCTGTCCAAGGTGGGCATGCCCGGAGTCGACGTCGGCCTGTCCCCCGAGGACCCGACCATCGCAGCGCTGCTCAAGCCGCTCGGGTACGCGACGGGACAGTTCGGCAAGAACCACCTCGGTGACCTGAACAAGTACCTGCCCACCGCACACGGCTTCGACGAGTTCTTCGGCAACCTGTATCACCTCAACGCCGAGGAGGAACCCGAGCACCCCGACTACCCCACCGAGGAGGAGGCGCCGAAGCTACGCCAGGCGCTTATGCCGCGCGGGGTTGTGCACTCCTGGGCGACCGAGGAGGAATCCGACGAGGTCGACGAACGGTTCGGCCCGGTCGGCAGACAGCGCATCGAGGACACCGGACCGCTGACGAAGAAGCGCATGGAAACCATCGACGACGAGACCACCGCGGCATGCATCGACTTCATCAAACGCCAACACGATGCGGGCACGCCGTTCTTCGTCTGGATGAACACCACCCACATGCATTTCCGGACGCACACCAAGCCGGCGAGCGTGGGCCAGGCCGGGCGGTGGCAGTCGGGCTACCACGACACGATGATCGACCACGACCGCAATGTCGGCCAGCTGCTCGACGTCCTCGACGAGCTCGGACATCGCCGAAGACACCATCGTCATCTACTCCACCGACAACGGCCCGCACGCCAACACCTGGCCGGACGGGGCGACCACACCGTTCCGCAGCGAGAAGAACTCCAACTGGGAAGGCGCCTTCCGGGTTCCGGAGCTCATCCGCTGGCCCGGCAAGATCGCCGCCGGTGTTGTCTCGAATGACATTGTCCAGCACCATGATTGGCTGCCGACCTTCCTGGCGGTCGCCGGCGAGCCCGACGTGGTCGAGAAGCTCAAGAAGGGCTACACCGCAGGGTGACAAGAACTTCAAAGTTCATATCGACGGCTACAATCTGTTGCCGTATCTGACCGGTGAGGTCGACAAGAGCCCGCGCCGCGGCATGGTCTATTTCTCCGATGACTGCGACGTTCTCGGAGTTCGGGTCGACAACTGGAAGATCGTGTTCATGGAGCAGCGCTGCCAAGGCACGCTGCAGATCTGGTTCGAACCGTTCACCCCGCTGCGCGCACCGAAGCTGTTCAACCTGCGCACCGATCCGTACGAGCGCGCCGACGTCACGTCCAACACCTACTGGGACTGGTTCTTCGACCACGACTACATCGCATTCATGGCCAACGCCCTGGTGATCCAGTTCCTGGAGACGTTCAAGGAATTCCCGCCACGGCGTGAACCGGCGTCTTTCACCATCACCAACGCAGTGGAGAAGCTCAGGTCCTTCCTCGAATCCCAGTGAACCCGGCCCCGGTAACCGCAGAACGCCGGTGGATGCCGAAGTCGTGAGCTATGTTCGAAAACGGGCCGGGGCGCACGAATTCGGGAGGAGGGCGAGTTGCCTTATCTCACCGGCGAGGTGGAGCATAGCCCGAGCAGCGGATTCTTCTACTTCTCCGACGACGGTGACTTGGTCGCCATGCGGTTCGGGAACTGGAAAGCGGTGTTCATGGAGCAGCGTTGCCAGGGCACGATGCGCATCTGGGCCGAGCCGTTCACACAGCTGCTGGTACCGAAGCTGTTCACCCTGATGGCCGCGAAATTCCTGGACACCTTCGAGGAATTCCCGCCCCGGCACCCACCGGCCAGCTTCAGCATCGACCCGGCCGTGGAGAAACTGCACCACTTCCTCGGGAAGGGCTGAAGTCGTTGGAGTCGTGGAACGAAGGGCCTGCGAAGTCGGCGATCGTCGACTTCGTGAGCCGGGTCACCACCGAAGGTGGCCCGGATTTCGTGGCGCCCGCGGCCCGGGTCGCGGTGTTCGACAACGACGGGACGCTGTGGTGCGAGAAGCCCGCATACATCCAACTCGACTTCCTGGTCCGCCGACTGGCCGAGCAGGCCGCGGCCGACCCGTCGATGGCGGATCGGCAGCCTTATCGGGCGGCGGCGGCCGGTGACCTCGGCTGGTTCGGCGATGCCGTGATCGGTCACTACCGCGGCGACGACTCACATCTCAAATTCCTCACCGCGGGCATACTCTCGGCGTATGCGGGCCTGACCGTGGAAGACCACGCCGAACGGGTGAAGGCATTTTTCGCCGACGCCACACACCCGAAGCTGAATCGGCCCTACACCGCATGCGCCTACCTGCCGATGGTCGAGTTGCTGCGTTACCTGGAAGCCAACGGCTTCACCAACTACATCGTCTCCGGAGGGGGCCGCGACTTCATGCGACCGATTGCCGTGCCGATGTACGGCATACCGCCGGAACGGGTCATCGGCAGTTCGGTCGGGTTGGATTTCGACGACGGGCACTTGCGCACCACTTCGACACCGGAGTTCCTCAACGACGGTGCGGTCAAAGCCGTGCGCATCTGGGGCCGCACCGGCCGCCGTCCCATCTTCGCGGCCGGCAACTCCAACGGAGACATCCAGATGCTGCAGTACACCGACGCAGGGGACGGGCCGTCGCTGTCGCTGCTGATACTGCACGACGACGCCGACCGCGAATTCGATTACGTCGCCGGCGCTGAGGAGGCGCTCGACCAGGCAGGTGCGAACGGCTGGATCGTGGCCGGAATCAAGAATGACTGGGCGAACGTCTTCGCCCAGTGAGGGTCTGGTGTGGATACCCGCACAGACCACGACGCTGGGATCCGATGATCACTACCCCGAAGAGGCGCCCACACACGAATGCAGTGTCGACGCCTTCTGGATTCAGCCGCGCCAGGTCACCAACGCGCAGTATGCCGAATTCGTTTCCGCCACCGGGTATGTCACCGTTGCCGAGCGGCGGTTGAACGTAGATGACTATCCGGATGCGCCGCCGGAGAACCTGGTGCCGGGCTCGATGGTGTTCACCCGCACCGCTGGCAGGGTCGACCTGCGTCACATCAACCTGTGGTGGACCTGGACACCGGGGGCCTGCTGGAATCACCCCCGGGGACCGCGGTCGTCGGTGCGGGGCCGCGATCACCACCCCGTGGTGCACGTCGCGTTCGAGGACGCCCGGGCCTACGCGGAATGGGCGGGGCTGACGCTGCCCTCCGAGGCGCAGTGGGAGGTGGCCGCCCGCGGCGGACTCGACGGTGCCCGATACACCTGGGGCGACGAGCCCGAACAAGCAGGCCGGCGGCTGGCCAACTACTGGCACGGCGAATTTCCGTACTTGCCCGAAACCGGTTACGGCACAACCAAACCGGTCGGAAGCTTTCCACCGAACGGCTACGGGCTCTACGACATGGCCGGCAATGTCTGGGAGTGGACCACCGACTGGTACGGCAACGACCGCCTGACGGCGCCCTGCTGCGCAGCCGACAGCCACGACCCGGCCCAGCCGCAATTCAAGACCCCGCGCAAGGTGATCAAGGGCGGATCGTTCCTGTGCGCCGACAGCTACTGCATGCGGTATCGTCCGGCAGCCCGCCGACCGCAGATGACCGACACCGGCATGAGTCATATCGGGTTCAGGTGCGTATCCACGCCGGACGGACCACACGACTAGCCCGAGTGAGCTGTCCGCGGTTCTCCGTGATGAGGGTCGGGCGCCACAACCACAGCCGCCGCTTGCCCGCAGAACCCGAGCCTGCCTGGAACTGTTTAGCGATCCACGAAATTCGCCTGCGGGATACCCGTTTGGGGCAGGATCAGCTGGTAACAAAACCGAGCATCGAGGAGATTCGATGAAAGTACTGGTCACCGGAGCGTTCGGCCTGGTCGGGTCCGCAACGGTCAAGCAACTCGTTTCGGACGGGCGAGAAGTGATCGCGACGGACCTCGACCTGCCCGCAAATCGAAAAGCCGCCGGGAAGCTGCCCAACGGGGTGACCGTGCGCTATGCCGATCTCACCGATCCGGCCGCAGTCCAAGAAGCCGTCGGGGAGGTGTCCCCCGCGGTCATCATCCATCTGGCCGCCGTCATACCCCCGGTCTGCTATATGCGGCCGCCGCTGGCGCAAAAGGTGAATATCGGAGGCACGGAGAATTTGCTCACTGCGGCAGAAGCGCAGCCGAACCCGCCGCGCTTCGTCATGGCGTCCAGCATCGCCGTCTACGGCCCACGCAACCCCCACAGGATCAAGGGCCTGCTGACCGCGCAGACACCGGTCAACCCGGCAGACATCTACGGCGCTCACAAGGTCGCGGCCGAGGGTCTTGTCCGGGCGTCGAACCTGGACTGGGTGATTCTTCGGCTGGGCGGCGTCATGACGGTCAACCCCACCGCGCTGATGAACCTCGACAGCATGTACTTCGAGAATTTGCTGCCCGTAGACAACCGGATCAGCACCGTCGATGTCCGTGATGTGGCCCGGGCCTTTTCATCCGCCACCACGGCCGCGGTGACCGGCGAGACACTGTTGATCGGCGGCGACCCGTCCCACCGGCTGGTGCAGGGTGACATCGCCGAGTCGCTGGCAGGTGCGATGGGCCTGGTCGGCGGGCTCCCCAAAGGGCTCAAAGGCAATCCCGACAGCGATACCGACTGGTTCGCCACCGACTGGATGGATACCACACGATCGCAGGAAGCCCTTGACTTCCAACGTCATTCGTGGCCGGACATGCTCCGGGAGACGGCCCGCAAAGCCGGTCCGGCGAGGCACCTGATTCGTCTGGCGGCGCCGCTGACCCACGAGTTCTTCAAGCGCCGCGGACCCTACTACCGCACCACCAATCAGTACGCCGATCCGTGGGGAACCATCGAAGCCAAGTGGGGCGACCCCCGCCCGGGAAAGCCACCCGCTTGAGCCTCCAACGACCGGGTAGCGCGAACCCGGCCAGAATGAAGGGCATCCGGCCTAGGATTTGACCGTGCTCGAAGAGTTCACGCAGACCCAGAAGCGCGCGCTGGCGGTGTTGACGGTAGTCGCCTTGGCCTTCGGGGCGTACTTCCTGCGCAGCTACTTCGTCCTGATCGTCGGTGCCGCCGTGGCGGCCTACCTGTCGACGCCGCTCTATCGACGGCTGCAACGCCGTTTCGGTGTGGGACTGTCGGCCACGCTGACCCTGCTGGCGGTCGCCGCTATCGTCGCGACCCCGATCGGCCTGGCGATTTTTCTCGCCGTACTCCAGATTTCGCAGATGATCAACCAGATCGGGAACTGGCTGGCGAACAACGATCTCAGCAAGCTGGGGGTACAACTGCTGGACTCCGTCAACGGGGTGCTGGACAAGATACCGTTGGCGAACATCGAGCTGACCCAAGAAGGGGTACGCGCCGCGATCGCCCGACTCGGTCAGACGGGCGGCCACAGCGTATTGCATTTCCTGCGTGAATCGGTCGGCGGCCTGGCGATGACGGTGGCCTTGTCGATCATCTTCGTCTATATCTTCATCGCCCTGCTGACCGGCGGATCGAAGGTGCTGACGCTGTTCAAGCACATGAACCCCCTGGGTGAGCAGGTATCCGATCTCTACCTGGCCAAGGCCGGTGCGATGGTGAAGGCCACCGTGCGGGGGCAGTTCATCATCGCGTTGTGCCAGGGCATTGCCGGCGCGCTCTCGATCTACATCGCCGGGTTCCACGACGGGTTCTTCATGTTCGTCATTCTCCTGACGATGCTGGCGTTCATCCCGCTCGGCAGCGGCATCGTGACAATTCCGGTGGGCATCGGCATGGCGCTGTTCGGCAACGTGATCGGTGGGGTGTTCATCGTGCTCTTCCACATTTTGGTGGTCAGCAGCATCGACAACGTGCTGCGGCCGTTCCTCGTCCCCAATGAGGCGCACCTGCACCCGGCCCTGATGCTGCTGTCGGTGTTCGCCGGCCTGCGCATGTTCGGGTTCTGGGGGATCGTGCTCGGTCCGGTGATCATGATCATCATCGTCACGACCATCAGCGTCTACCTGGAGGTCTACCGGGGCGTGGCGATGGAACACCACGCGCCCGCCCCAACTGCCAAACGAAACTGGTTACGCCGTCGCGCCAAGAAGCCCGCGCCCACCCAGCCCGTCGGCTCCGAATCCGCGGACACCCCGCCGGGGCTTCCGGCTGCTACCCCATGAGCCGTTCCCTGAGGAAGCCGACCACCTGTTTGCGGGCCTCATAGGCCGGGTGCCCGTCCACCTCACGAACCTCGGCGGTCAGCACCGAATGCGCCATTCTGCCGAATCCGCCCGCATTGCCCCGGCCCGAATCGATCTCGACGACCTTGAACGCGTCCTGCAACCGGTCCTTCAGGGTCTTGAACCGTTCGGCCGGCACCATCGGGTCCTTGCTGAAGCGAAGGCCGAGCGCGCAGAGTCCGTCATCGGCCACACGCCGCTCGATGACCCGAAGCTCACGCTCCGACAGGCCGGGGTCGCGACGCCGTCGAGGCGTCAGCGGCACCGGCAGCACGGGCTGGCTGAGCACCGGCGCCAGCACGCTGTCGTCGACGGCAGCCGCCAACGCGAAACCGCCGGTGAAGCACTCCCCGATCACACCGACGCCCCTGCCACGCGTGTGCTCGTTGAGGTCGCGCGCCAGGGCGCGCAGGAAGTTCGCCACCGGCCTGTCCTTGTTCAAGGCGAATGCCGCGAATTCCTTTGACACACAGCCACGCACCGCCACCATGGGTGAGCCGAACCCGAGCGGCACCGCCGGCCTGCCGAACAGCGACGGAGCCGCGACGGTGAAGCCGTTGTCCACCAAGTGGTTTCCCAACGCCAGCACTTCGGGCGTCAGGCCGGGCATCTCAGGGATGAGTACGACACCCGGGCCATCCCCCTTGCGATAGACGTCATGGGTATATCCGCCACCCGTGAATGGCTTGCATGTCCATCCGGTGAGATCGGCGCTGGGGGCGGGCGTCATGGTGGGTCCTCATCTGGTGCGGCCGGTCGCAGGCAGCGGCGGCTCGGTCTGGGTCGCAGCGGCCAACGTATGGAATTCGTCGACAGTACCGGCGCCGGTTATCGCTATCTGAGATCCCCCGTCGGCGCCGTCGAGATGGGTCGTCCACATCGGTTCGCTGCCCGCGTCGATGTCCGGCGAGGCGTCGTATACGACCCATTTCACGCCCTCGACATCGCGGGTCTCCCGCGGGTAGGTGTCGGCCCGAAGCGAGCGGAGCAGCTTGTCCGGGTCGGCGTTGCTCTGGATGAGGCTGACATACATGCCCGATGGGGCGATGTAACCGACCCTGGAAACCTTGGCACGCACCTGTTGGCCCGTACCCGGGTCGGTGCGCGCACCTTCGAGACCGTCGCGGGAGCCGGAGTTGGCCTGCCAGTCATCGGGCAGCCTGGGCAACCGGATCGGGAAGCCGAGACCCTGAGCATCGGATTTCAGCGCCGTCACGACGTCGTATTCGGGGATTTTTCCGGTCCGCGCTCCGAGCGGCGCAAACGCGCATGTTCCCGCCAATCCGGCCAGCAGAATGCAGGCCAGCACCAAAGGCGCCATCGACCAGAACATATCGCGGCCGTCCTGAAGCAACCGGGCTTTCTGTGGCTTCGGACCGGGTTGTGGCTGCATGCTCACTCGTCCAGTATCCCAGGTCCGGACACGCCATCCGCTTCTGGGACAATCGGCCGCATGACTGACCAAGCCGCCCCGGCCAAGCGCCGCGAGGCTCCAGACCGAAACCTCGCACTCGAGCTGGTGCGGGTCACCGAAGCCGGGGCCATGGCGGCGGGCCGCTGGGTCGGCAGAGGCGACAAGGAAGGTGGCGACGGCGCCGCGGTCGACGCGATGCGCGAGCTGGTCAACTCCGTGTCGATGCGCGGCGTCGTGGTCATCGGCGAGGGCGAGAAGGACCACGCGCCGATGCTTTACAACGGCGAGGAGGTAGGCAACGGCGACGGGCCGGAGTGCGACTTCGCGGTCGACCCCGTCGATGGCACCACGCTGATGAGCAAGGGCATGCCCAACGCCATAGCGGTGCTCGCCGTCGCCGAGCGGGGCGCGATGTTCGATCCGTCGGCGGTGTTCTACATGAACAAGATCGCCGGCGGACCCGACATCGCCGACTTCATCGACATCACGTCGCCGATCGCCGCCAACGTCCAACGCATCGCCAAGGTGCGCAAGGCATCGGTCTCCGACATCACGGTGTGCATCCTGGACCGGCCGCGCCACACCAAGCTGATGGCCGACGTCCGCGCGGCCGGCGCCCGCATCCGGCTGATCTCCGACGGTGACGTCGCAGGTGCGATATCAGCGTGCCGGCCCGACTCCGGCACCGATTTGCTGGCGGGCATCGGCGGCACCCCTGAGGGGATCATCACCGCCGCGGCCATCCGCTGTATGGGCGGCGAGATTCAGGCCACCCTGGCACCGACCGACGACGCGGAGCGGCAGAAGGCACTCGATCGCGGATACGACCTCGGCCGAGTACTCACGACCAAAGACCTGGTGTCAGGGGAGAACGTGTTCTTCTGCGCCACCGGGGTCACCGACGGCGACCTGCTCAAGGGTGTCCGCTTCTTCGGCGGCGGCTGCACCACGCAATCCATCGTGATGCGCTCCAAGTCCGGGACGGTGCGCATGATCGACGCCTACCACCGGCTGTCCAAGCTCAACGAGTATTCCGCGGTGGACTTCACCGGGGATCTGACCGCGGCCTATCCGCTTCCGTAGCAACCGAGAAGTAAGGAACTTCATGACCGACAGCGCCGTCGAAGGCGGATACCGCATCGAGCACGACACCATGGGCGAGGTCCGGGTGCCGGCGAAGGCTCTGTGGCGCGCGCAGACTCAGCGCGCCGTGGAGAACTTCCCGATCTCGGGCCGCGGGCTGGAGCGTACCCAGATCCGGGCGCTCGGCCTGCTCAAAGGAGCCTGCGCACAGGTCAACAAGGATCTCGGTCTGCTGAGTGCCGAAAAGGCCGACGCGATCATCGCCGCTGCCGCCGAGATCGCCGACGGCCGCCACGACGACCAGTTTCCGATCGACGTCTTCCAGACGGGTTCGGGCACCAGTTCGAACATGAACGCCAACGAGGTGATCGCGAGTATCGCGGCGAGCTTCGATCCTCCGGTGACCGTGCACCCCAATGATGACGTCAACATGTCACAGTCGTCGAACGACACCTTCCCCACAGCCACTCACATCGCCGCCACCGAAGCGGCCGTGCGCCAGCTGATCCCGGCGCTGGAAGTGCTGCACGAGTCACTGGCCGGCAAAGCGCGGCAGTGGCGCACCACAGTGAAGTCCGGCCGCACCCATCTGATGGACGCCGTTCCGGTGACCCTCGGCCAGGAGTTCGGCGGTTACGCCCGCCAGGTCGAGGCGAGTATCGAACGGGTCAAAGCGACGCTTCCTCGACTCGGAGAGCTGGCCATCGGCGGCACCGCCGTCGGCACCGGGCTCAACGCCCCGGACGGGTTCGGCGCCAGGGTGGTAGAGGTGCTCAAGGCGCAGACTGGTGTGGCCGAATTGCGGTCGGCTGTCGACTCCTTCGAAGCGCAGGCCGCACGTGACGGTCTGGTCGAGGCCTCCGGCGCGCTCAAGACCATCGCGGTCTCGCTGACCAAGATCGCCAATGACATCCGCTGGATGGGGTCGGGACCGCTCACCGGACTCGGCGAGATCCAGCTCCCCGACCTGCAGCCCGGCAGCTCCATCATGCCCGGCAAGGTCAACCCGGTGATCCCGGAGGCGGTCACCCAGGTGGCCGCACAGGTGATCGGCAACGACGCCGCGGTCACGTGGGGCGGCGGCAACGGTGCTTTCGAGCTGAACGTCTACATCCCGATGATGGCGCGCAATGTGCTGGAATCGTTCACGCTGCTGGCCAACGCGTCGAAATTGTTTGCTGCGAAATGTATCGACGGCCTGGTGGCCAACGACGAGCGCCTCCGCGAACTCGCCGAGTCGTCGCCGTCGATCGTCACGCCGCTCAATTCGGCGATCGGCTACGAGGAGGCCGCCAAGGTGGCCAAGCAGGCGCTCGCCCAGAAGAAGACGATCCGGCAGACAGTGATCGAACGGGGTCTGATCGGCGACAAGCTCTCCGAGGAAGAGCTCGACAGGCGACTCGACGTATTGGCGATGGCCAACGTGCGTGACGGCCGGTAGGCCCACCCGCGACCTGCGACCGTGCAGCGGACGGGCGGTGTCGCTTCGGCCGACGACGCCGCACGCCCGGCCGTCCCGGCGTACCTGGGAACCACGTGAGAAGTCGCTGAAGATTTGGGAAACAAATGAGCACTTTTTCCCAACTCGGCCATGTGAACTGGCACACTGGGATTCGTGAAGGCTGCTGAGTCGACCCTCAACCTTGCTCACCGGTTCGATGAGTGTGCGCTTGAATTTCTGGGTTCGGAATTCGCAAGTAGGATTTATACGCAATGGCCGATCGAGCGGCGGCTCGAGGCGTTCCTGCGGCGGCAGGGGCTGGCGCATCTCGCCGATGCGGGCGAGGCCTTCAACACGCTGCTGGAGCGGGTCATGGTGAATTTCGCCAAGGCACGGCGGGACGGTCTGCTGGGTCGCGGCGTCCGCCACGAAAGCGACCGCGAGTTGTGACCGTCGGCATCGGGTGGCCGCTGCCGGGGCTCATCCGATAGGAGTTCAGGAGCCGTTGTTGGGCCCCCCCGAATTCTGGTTCGGAATATCGGTGATCGGGAAATTGGGCATCGGCGCCGGTGACGGGGTGTTCGGCAGCGTGGGTATCCGGTCGGCGGGAATGTCGTGCAGCTCGTTGACGGGAGGCCCGTTTTCCCGGCTGCCGTAGCTCGTCCCCGGCTCGCGCACACCCACCATCTGGCTCACCATCACCATGTGATAGCCATTGGCCTTCAGCACCGGGATGAACTGGTACACCAGGTCGACAGTGGACGAATACACGTCGTGCAACAGAACCACGGAGTTCGGTTTGATGTGGGTCATCAACATGTTGCGGGTGGCCGCTGGGTTCGAGTCGTTGGCCCAGTCGAACGGAATGACGTCCCAATTGATGTCGGCCAGGCCCTGCTTTTTGGCCTCCGCGAGCACTTCGTCGTTGATCAGACCCCCCGCGGTGCGCACCAGGCCCGGCCGCTGTCCGGTCGCCGCCTCAATTGCGTCGTTGGCCTTGGCGAACTGGGCCGGGATGTCCTCCGGCGGGATCGTCGTCATGTTCGGGTGTTCCCAGGTATGGCTGCCGATTTCCATGCCCGCCTGCGCAATGCGACGGGCACCGTCGGGGTTGGCGGCGACCTTGTTGCCGATCAGGAAGAACGTCGCTCTGGCGTCGTTGTCCCGGAGGATTTTCAGCAGCCGGTCGGTGAACGGGCCGGGTCCGTCGTCGAAGGTCAGGGCTACGCACTTGACCGTCGCGCAGTCGACGCTCGTCGATTCGCCTGCGGAACTCCCGGCCCGGTGGGGAGCGCAGGAAGACGTCACGACCGTCAGCGCCGCAGCGCACACGCCAAGCACCGCCGTTCGGAGGGATCGCCTCGGGGCATGTCGCGGCACGCCCGAAGCATATGCAGGGTTCCTGCCTCGCCGCCGGGAGCCACCGCTCACGGCAAAGTGCCCGGGCCGATCTCCTCGAGCATCTCGGTCACCAGCGCGGCGATCGGCGAACGCTCACTGCGCAGCAGCGTGATGTGCGCGAACAACGGATGGCCCTTGAGTTTCTCGATCACCGCGGCGACACCGTCGTGGCGGCCCACCCGCAGGTTGTCGCGCTGGGCCACATCGTGGGTGAGCACGACCCGGGATCCGGCTCCCAACCTGCTCAACACGGTGAGCAGGACGTTGCGCTCGAGCGACTGGGCTTCATCGACGATCACGAACGAGTCGTGCAGTGAGCGCCCACGGATGTGGGTCAGCGGGAGCACTTCCAGCATCCCGCGTGAGAGCACCTCATCGAGGACCGCGGGGCTGGCCAGGCCTTCCAGCGTGTCGAACACCGCCTGCGCCCACGGCCCCATCTTGTCGCTCTCACTGCCGGGCAGGTAGCCGAGATCTTGGCCACCGACGGCGTACAGCGGACGGAAAACGACGACCTTGCGCTGCGTGCGGCGTTCCAGCACGGCTTCCAGGCCGGCGCACAGTGCCAGCGCCGACTTGCCGGTTCCGGCCCTTCCGCCCAGCGACACTATGCCCACCGATTCGTCGAGCAGCAGGTCCAGCGCGACCCGCTGCTCGGCTGAGCGGCCCCGCAGGCCGAACACCTCCCGGTCACCCCGGACCAGCTGTATCCGCTTCTCGGAGTTGACCCGGCCCAGCGCGTGGGATGTGCCGCCCAGCAGCCGAATCCCGGTGTGACATGGCAGGTTTCGGGCCGACTCCAGCTCGATCTCGCCGCCGGAGAAGAGGGCGGCGATCTCCTCGGATGTCACGTCGAGTTCGGCCATGCCCGTCCAACCGGAGACGACGACATCCTGCGCGCGGTATTCGTCGGCCGACAGTCCGACCGCCCCGGCCTTGACGCGCAGCGGAATGTCCTTACTGACCAAAGTGACGCACTTGCCCTCGGCGGCGAGGTTGGCCGCACACGTCAGGATGCGGGCGTCGTTGGTGTCCGTCCGGAAACCTGCGGGCAGCACGCTGGGATCACTGTGGTTCAGCTCGACATGCAGCGTACCGCCTTGCGTCCCAACGGGAATCGACTGGTCGAGGCGCCCGTGTTCGAGGCGTAGATCATCGAACATACGCAGCGCCTCGCGCGCGAACCAGCCGAGTTCGTGGTGGTGGCGTTTGGCTTCCAACTCGCTGATCACCACCAGTGGCACGACGACCTGATGTTCGGCGAACCTGGTACACGCCCACGGATCGGACAACAGAACCGAGGTGTCCAGCACATAGGTCCGGACTTGCTCCGGTGCCCGATCCGACCCAGCCGGCGGCGAAACAGTCACGTGGCGCTCCTCGACCCCGCGCGGCCCCGCGGAGGTAGATCGGCGGGCGCAGCGGCACCAGGACCGGGACCGGTCCTGCCGTAGTGGCTACGGGAGGTGCCGCCCGGACAGCAGAGCATGTCGCTAGCCATCATCGGCGACGCTACCCTCGCCGAACTGATCCCGCCCGGCAGGCGCGCCGCTTCGGCATGCTACGCGGAGATGAACTCCCGCAGTTCGGGCCGGTCGTCGAGCCCCAGGGCCACGATCTCGTCGGAGATCACCCGCCGCAACTCCCCGGTGCCGAAAATGCCGGCCGCGGCGATGTTGCTGACCTTGTCCCGGTAGGCATCGATGTCGGCACCGACCACCTGCAAACCGCCGGCGCGCCGGGCGATCGCGGCAACCGTTTCGGCTTCGTCGAACTCCAGGCACCAGCGCACCAGGTTGGCGAAGAACACCGCGTGGCGAACCTCGTCTGCCGCGATCCGCTCCGTGAGCGACTTCAGCACGGGTTCGTCGATCCGCTCGGCCAGGCGATGACAGTACACGCTGCGGGCACGCTCGAAGAACGCCATGAACGCCAGCGTCTCGATCTGGGTGAATCGATCGGCACGGAAGCCTTTCATGACGTGCTCGACTCGGACGTCCTCATTGGCGGACGGGTCGAAGTTGCGGGTCACCACGAGGTAATTCCGCAGCGCGATGGCGTGCAGGTGCTCCTCGGCCGTCCAACGGCCCAGCCAGCGCCCCCACTTCCATTCCAGAATGAAGTGCTCGACGAGTTCGCGATGATAGGCGGCTAGGTTGTCCTTGTCGATCAGCAGCACCTCCAGCGCATCGACTACCGCCTCCGGCAGCGTGACCTGGGACGGATCCCAGTCCTTGCCGCCGAGAAACGCGAAGTTCTCGCCCTCGTCGAACGGCACGTAGTCGTGCGCCAGCCAGGTCGTCGGCCGTGTCGAGATGGCGCTGCAAATTGGCGCCGACCACCGGCTCGAGTTCAATGGTGAGAGTGTTGGCAACAATCCGGTCGGCCATGGAGATAACTGTAACCCGGGTTCACATGTTTCTTGAAATTGCCGTCCGGCGCGTCAAGATCTCACAGAATGAGGCCGGGATAGAGCGGGTTGGCCGCCAGCAGTTCGGCCGCAGCGGCGTGAACGCGGTCCGCGGTGCCGTCGGCGAGGACGTACTTGGCTTTCGACGGCCCGCTCGGCCCGGTGCTCTGTTCGGTACTGTCGAGCACTTCGACCACCAGCTCGGCCACCCGGTCGAAGTCGTCGGCGCCGAAACCCCGGGTGGTCAGAGCCGGCGTTCCCAGCCGGATGCCGCTGGTGTACCACGCGCCGTTCGGGTCGGCGGGGATGGCATTGCGGTTGGTGACGATGCCGGAGTCCAACAGCGCCGACTCGGCCTGGCGCCCGGTCAGCCCGAAAGACGTGACGTCGAGCAACACCAGATGGTTGTCGGTGCCTCCGGTGACCAGGCGCGCGCCGCGCTTGAGGAACCCATCGGCCAGCGCCTTGGCATTGTCGGCGACCAGTTGGGCATACGCGCCGAACGACGGCTGGCGCGCTTCGGCCAGAGCCACCGCCTTGGCGGCCATCACATGTGACAGCGGTCCGCCCAGCACCATCGGGCAGCCCTTGTCCACGGCGTCCGAATATTCCTCGGTCGCGAGCACCAGCCCACCGCGTGGTCCGCGCAACGACTTGTGCGTGGTGGTCGTGGTGACGTGAGCGTGCGGCACCGGATCCTCGTCACCGGTGAAGACCTTGCCGGCGACGAGGCCGGCGAAGTGCGCCATGTCGACCATCAGCGTCGCGCCGACCTCGTCGGCTATTTCGCGCATCTTGGCGAAGTTGACCCGTCGCGGGTAGGCCGAGTAACCGGCCACCAAGACCAGCGGCTTGAACTCGCGTGCGGCGGCGGCGACGGCCGCGTAGTCGATCAGGCCGGTTCGCGGGTCGGTCCCATAACTGCGCTGATGGAACATCTTGCCGGAGATGTTGGGCCGGAACCCATGCGTCAGATGACCGCCGGTGTCCAGCGACATACCCAGCAAGCGCTGGTTGCCCAGCCTGGCGCGCAGGTTCTCCCAGTCGGCTTCGGAAAGGTCGTTGACGTGTTTGGCGCCCAACTCGGCCAGTCCCGGCGCTTCCACCCGGGTCGCCAGAATGGCCCAATAGGCCACGAGGTTGGCGTCTATGCCCGAGTGCGGCTGGACGTAGGCATAGGGTGCGCCGAACAGTTCACGTGCGTGCTCGGCGGCCACCGCCTCGACGGTGTCGACGTTCTGGCAGGCCGCATAGAACCGGTGCCCGACGGTGCCCTCGGCGTACTTGTCGGACAACCAGGTGCCCATCGTGAGCAGCACCGCCGGCGACGCGTAGTTCTCGCTGGCGATCAACTTCAGTGAATCCCGTTGGTCCGCAAGCTCTTTGCGGGTCGCCTCGGCGATGCGCGGCTCGACCGACTCGATGACCTGCAGCATCGAGCGGTATGCGGTGCTCGCCGGCCGCGTCGGCGTATTCGGCGCCCGGAGCGGAGGAGGTGCTGGTCACGGTCAGTCAGCAGCCATGGGCTCAGAGCGTAATCCCCGGCAAAAGCCCCGGGGATCGCCCACACGCGAGCGCACCGGACTCACGCGACACTCGGCACGCAGCGCTCGACGGAATCAACGGCTCGTCGAGCAACCGCCCGAACCGGGCGGTCACGCTTTCCGACGCCGGCCGGGCGTCCAGCCAGCCGCGCAGCAGCCGGTACCCCTCGACGTAGGTGCTGGTGTAGGCGCGCCACAGCGGAGAAGACAGGAACCGCAAGCATCTGCCGGGCCCGGTCGTCGTCGACCAGCAGCCAGCGCTGCAGAAACGCCGACGACATCGTCGACGTCGCGGTGCTCGTCGTGCAGCATCAGCGCAGCGTCCTGGCGGACGTCGGCAAGCGTGGTTCATCGCCGTCGGCCACCGCCTGGGCATGTTCGCCGTCGAACCGCAGACCCAGGTCGGCGTAGATCTCCTGCGCCCACACGCCCCAGTCCGGGCCGATCGTGGCGTACAGCGCCAGGTCGGCCAGGCCCTCGGCCATCAGGCACTGCGGGGTGTTCACCAGAAAGATCGTCTGCTCCAACTGACCGAGGCCCTCGACCAGACCGGCCTCCTTGCGGCAGTGCTCGGTGTGGTGACCGGGGTAGGACTCGTGGGCCACCAGCGACGGCAGATTCGACATCTGCTGTTTGCAGGTCGGCGTTGACGGCCACCGTGGAACGGTAGTCGCCGTGGTAGTAGTTGAACCCCGACCACGGCTTGTCGGTGACGATCTCGTAGGTGATGATCTCGGTGTCCGGCAGCGGGTATTCGGCGCGCACCCGGTCGCGCAGCGCGCTGGAGAACGCCTCGATGCACTCGCCGAGCCGTTCCGGTGGGATCTCCTCGGCGCGCGCGATCCGCCTGCATCCGGTCGGCGAGCGACCCGCTCGCCGCCCAGCACCCGGTCGAGTTGACGGTGCGCCTCCCGATAGCGGTCCTGATCGCCCTTGGCGATCGTGACGTCGAAATAGTCGCGCACCTCGTCGACGAACCCGACCTGTCCTCGCCGGCGAACTTGCGGCCGGCGCAGGCCAGCGCGCGCAGGTGCGCGGCGATGTACGCGGCGCGGGTGTCGTCGAATGCCGCCGTCGCGGGGCACCTGCGGCAGCGCGTCGAGCAGTCGCTGCGCCTGGCGGGTCAGTTCGGCGGGGTCGGGCGTGGGTTCGTCGGCGACCATGGCACGCAGTTGCCGGGATCGCCGGTGAAGGAGTCCACGTAGCCCTCTTCGATGCGGTCGAACCGCAAACCGAGCAGCAGGTATTCGCGGATCAAGGTGCCGGCTCCATGTCCGCCAACGGTACCTGCGGCGACCCCACGCGCCCACGACGTGGCGGATTGCTGTAAGACTTACCGCCATGGCGAGGCTGAGCGAGCCGAGTCCCTATGTGGAGTTCGACCGGACGCAATGGCGTGCGCTCCGGATGTCGACGCCGCTCAAACTCACCGAAGAAGAAGTGGTCGGGCTGCGCGGCCTCGGCGAGCAGCTCGACCTGCTCGAGGTCGAAGAGGTCTACCTGCCGCTGGCCCGGCTGATCCACCTTCAGGTCGCGGCGCGGCAGCGGCTCTTACGCCGCCGACCGCGGAGTTCCTCGGCGAACCGCAGCAGAACCCGGACCGGCCGGTGCCGTTCGTCATCGGCGTGGCCGGCAGCGTCGCGGTCGGCAAGTCCACCACCGCCCGTGTGCTGCAGGCGCTGCTGGCCCGCTGGGAGCACCACCCGCGGGTCGACCTGGTCACCACCGACGGGTTCCTCTACCCCAACGTCGGAGCTGACCCGGCGAAACCTGATGCACCGCAAGGGTTTTCCTGAAAGCTATGACCGCCGCGGGCTGATGCGGTTCGTCACCGCGGTGAAGTCGGGCGCGGACGAGGTCGCCTGCGCGCCGGTGTACTCACATCTCCTCTACGACATCGTGCCCGGTCGAGAAGCACGTGGTCCGGCACCCCGACATCCTGATTCTCGAGGGCTCAACGTCCTGCAGACCGGCCCGACGCTGATGGTGTCGGATCTGTTCGACTTCTCGGTGTACGTCGACGCCCGCATCGAGGACATCGAGCAGTGGTACGTGTCGCGGTTCCTGGCGATGCGCGCCGGAGCGTTCGCCGACCCGGCGTCGCACTTCCACCACTACTCGACGCTGACCGACGAGCAGGCCGTGTTCGCCGCCCGCGACATCTGGCGGTCGATCAACCTGCCCAACCTGATCGAGAACATCCTGCCGACCCGCCCGCGGGCCACCCTGGTGCTGCGCAAGGACGCCGACCACTCCATCAACCGGCTGCGACTGCGCAAGCTCTGAGTGCAATCGATCACCGGTCTGACGATGTCCAAAGCCCGAACGGCGGTGCCGCTGGCTGTAGTCGCGCAGCGCACGCAGGAAGTCGACCCGCCGGAACGCCGGCCAGTGCGCCTCGGTGTACCACATCTCCGAATAAGCGCTCTGCCACAACAGGAATCCCGACAGCCGCTGCTCCCCCGATGTCCGGATCACCAGATCCGGATCGGGCTGGCCGGAGGTGTAGAGGTTCTCCGAGATCGCTTCGGCGGTGACGGCTTCGACGAGCTGCTCGCCGGTCACGCCGTTGGCCAGTTCCTTGTTGAGCAGCGCGCGCACGGCGTCCACGATCTCCTGGCGGCCGCCGTAGGCGACGGCGACGTTGACGTGGAACGACGGCGGCGACCCGTCGAGTTGGTGGGTGGAGATCGACGGCCTCGCGCAGCCGGCGCGCCGGTTCCTCGCCGAGCAGCGACAGATCGCCGACGGTGCGGACACTCCACCGGTTGGCGGGTGCACAGATCTCCTCGACCACGTCGGTGATGATCTCGATCAGCGCGGCGAGCTCGTCGGGATCGCGTTGCAGGTTCTCGGTGGACAGCAGGTAGACGGTGGCCATCTCGATGCCCGCGTCCTGGCACCAGCGCAGCATTTCGGCGATCTTGGCCGCACCCATGCGATAGCCGATGCTGACGTCGTCGTACCCGGCGTCGCGGGCCCAACGGCGGTTTCCGTCGCACAACACCGCGATATGGCGCGGCAGTTGTGATTTGGACCTCGTCAGGTCCTGACGGAGCCGCATCTCATAGAGCCGGTACATGGGCTCCTTGAGGCGCGGGGGAATGAACTCCACGACGAACCAGACTACTGTGGAAGCCGGAATACCCCTTGCGATCCTGTGGATCTGTCCGGGCACGGAGATGACATGACCGCCCCCATGAACACCGAAGGCCCCCGCGAGAGACCTTTGACCCAGCTCGATCTGGCCGAAGACTTTCCCGAGGCCATCGTCGACGGCGTTGCCGAGTTCCTCGGCAAGCCGCGGGCGCGCGGCTGGATTCACGTCTACGCCGCGATCATCGCCGCCATCGCGGGCGCGGCCCTGGTGGCGGTGTCGTGGTCGGTGGAATCGACGCGGGCGGGCATCGCCACGCTGATCTACACGATCACCATCGTCGCGATGTTCACCGTCAGCGGCACCTACCACCGCGTGAACTGGACATCACCGACGGCGCGGAAATGGATGAAGCGCCTCGACCATTCGATGATCTTCGTCTTCATCGCCGGCAGCTACACGCCGTTCGCACTGTTGGCGCTGCCGCAGGACCGGGGGTGGCTGCTGTTCTGGATCGTGTGGGGCGGCGCGCTGGCCGGCGTGGCGCTGAAGATGCTGTGGCCGTCGGCGCCGCGCTGGCTCGGGGTACCGCTGTACATCCTGCTCGGCTGGGTGGCGGCGTGGTTCATCGGGCCGATCATGCAGGGCGCCGGCGTGGCGGCCGTGGTGCTGCTGATCGTCGGCGGTGCGCTGTATTCCATCGGCGGCGTGCTCTACGCGCTCAAGTGGCCCAACCCGTGGCCGCACGACGTTCGGCCACCACGAGTTCTTCCACGCCTGCACCGCGGTCGCGGCGATCTGCCACTACATCGCGATGTGGTTCGCGGTGTTCTGAGGCCGCGTCTAGGCGTGGCAGATGCTGCGTGAGCGGTCGTCCGTGCGACCAGTAGGCCTTCATCGCGGTGATCTGGCCGTCGCCGTTGAAATTCATGATCTCGATCGGTTCGATGCGCATCGACCCCGCGACGGTGATGGCGAAGACGAATGCCGCCTCGTGACCGCCGGACGCGGAACGTCAGCAACTCGGTCTTCAGCGTCGACGCCTTCCATGTTCTTGTAGAACCCCGCGATGGCCTGCCGCCCGATGTGCACCTCGCCACCACCGACCGGGTCTTCCACGGTCGCGTCCTCGGCATACAGGGCCGCCACGTCGGCGGCGGTGCCGGTGGCGACGGTGTCGAGGTAGCGCTTGACGAGGCCTTCCAGGGCGGCGGCGTCCAGGCTCATGGCCCGCACGCTACACGGCGCGGACTCAGCGCGCTAGCGAGGTCCCCCGCACTGGTGACCGGCAGATCGCACACCCGCCCGCGGCACACATAGGCCGCGTCGGCACCGGCGATCCGGTCGCGGCCCACGAGCAACTCCGACGAGTTCAGTCGCACCTCCGACGACGACCGCGCCGCCCGGGCGCCAGCCGGCGTGCCGCCGTCAACAGTGGCGAGTCGGCGGCATCGCAGGCCACCGCGACCTGCAGCGGACCCCGAACCGTCGCCTCGGCGACGGCCAAGCCAGTGCCCGGCCGAACGCGCGGCCCGCGCCAGCAGCGGCGTGTGCGCCCGCAGCGCCGCGTCGCCGGCCGCGACGTACCTCTCGGCGTGGTCGGCGTCGACGAGGTGGGCGGCGGTGATGATCGCCTCGGTGATCAGTGAGGCACCCGCCGGTGTCGCGCCGTCGACGGGATCGGCCGGGCGCACCATCAGGGCCTCGGCGTCGTCGGCGGTGTCGAACCATCGGCCGGCTCGATCGGGGTCGGCGAAATGCGCCAGCGCGGTGTCGATCAGCCCGACGGCCGCCGTCAGCCAGTGCTGCTCGCCGGTGAGCTGATACAGCGTGGCCAGGCCCGTCCCCAGCGCCCCGTAGTCCTCGAGGATCGCGGCGCTGTCGCCGACGACCCCGCCGAGGCTGGCCCGGCGCAGCCGCCCATCGACGAGGTGCGAGGCCAGCAGGTCCGTCGCGCAACGGACCGGCGGCCTCGAGCAGTTCGGGCCGGTCCAGTGCCACCGACGCCTCGGCCAGCGCGGTGATCGCCAGCCCGTTCCAGACGGTGACGACCTTGGCGTCGCGGGCCGGCTGGACGCGGCCGGCCGCGGGCCGCCAGCAGAGCGGCCCGGACCCGGTCCAGCCGTCCGGCGTCATCGGCGTCGACCGGCAGTTGCAGCACCGACGCGCCGTGCTCGAACGTGCCCGCCGTCGGTAACACCGAAAACGCTTGCCGCCCAACGTCCGTCGTCGTCGCCGAGCACATCGCGCAGTTGCGCAGGCGTCCACACGTAGGTGGAGCCCTCGTGGCCGTCGGCGTCGGCGTCCAGCGACGAGATGAACAGATCGCCGTCGGCGAGGTCGTTGCACAGGAAGTCGGCGGTCTCCCCCGCGACCCGGTGCGCCAGCGCCGATCCGGTGCGCCGCGCCCAGTGCGCGTACGCGCGCAGCAGCAGCGCGTTGTCGTACAGCATCTTCTCGAAATGCGGTACCACCCAGGCGTTGTCGACGCTGTAGCGGGCGAAGCCGCCGGCCAGCTGGTCGTAGATGCCACCGCGGGCCATCGCCGTGCAGGTGCGCTCGACGGCGCCCAGCGCATCGGCCGACCCGGTGCGCTCGTAGGTGCGCAGCAACGCCTCCAACAGTGCCGACGGCGGGAACTTCGGTGCGCCTCGCCGCGAAACCCGCCGCGCACGGTGTCCTCGTCGCGCAGCACGGCGGCCACCGCGTGGTCGCACAGTTCGCGCCGAGGCCGGCGGGCCACCGTTCGGCAGTCCGGCCGCCATCTTGCGCAGTTCGCCGGCGATCTGGTCGGAGGCCTGCTCCACCTCGCCGCGGCGTTCCCGCCAGGTTTCGCTGACCGCCGAAAGCAGTTGCAGGAATTGCGGCTTTCGGGTAGTAGGTGCCGCAGAAGAACGGTCTGCCGTCGGGCGTCAGGAAACACGTCATCGGCCAGCCGCCCTGCCCGGTCAGCGCGACGGTGGCGTTCATGTACACCGCGTCGAGGTCGGGGCGTTCCTCCCGGTCGACCTTGATGCACACGAAGTCCGCGTTGACGGCCGCCGCGACTTCGGCGTCCTCGAACGATTCGTGGGCCATCACATGACACCAGTGGCAGGCCGCGTAGCCGATGGACAGCAGGATCGGGACATCGCGCCGCGCAGCCTCGGCGAGCGCCTCGGGCGTCCACTGCTGCCAGTGCACCGGGTTGTCGGCGTGCTGGCGCAGGTAGGGGCTGGTGGCCTCAGCCAGTCGGTTGGCCACCGGCTCCTGAGCGGGGTTCGTCGTCGTGCGGGGCCGTCCGACCCGTGCCCTCGTCGGCTGGCCCGGTCAGGCCCGGGGCGTCGCGGTCGAACGACTCGGGCAGCTTGTTGAGGTGCCGGTTCATCGACCACACCAGGCCGAACGTGGCGATCAGCAGCAGGACCACGACGAGCAGCCCGAACGGGCTGGCCTTACCGAAGTCCGGCCCGGTGTTGCCGGGGTGTGTCGTCCGCCAGCACGGCTCAGCGCCAGACACGCTGAGCGGCGTCACGGGTCGGATCCCCGCGAACAGGTCGGTCTCGGGCAGCGTCACCGGGACCCGGGAGCGCGCCAACTCGAACTCCTCGGTGGGCCACAGCCGCTGCTGCCATTCGATCGGCGCGGTGAAGAAGTCACCGTGCGGATCGATCTGGGTGGCGTGCGCGCGCAGGGCGTCGTCGCGCTGCGAGAAGTAAGTCCGAGCACTCGACGCGTGTGGTGACCCGCCCCTCGAAGACGTCGATCTCGGGGTCCCAGTGTTCGAGCCACTTGTCGAACGGGCCCTTGCGCCCGTGCTTGGCGAATTCGTCCTGCAGCATCTGCATGCGCCGGCGCAGGAAGCCGTGGTTGTAGTAGAGCTTGGCGACGCTCCACGGCTCACCCGCGTCGGGAAACCGCCGGATAGTCGGCGGCCGCCTCGTATGCGGCCACCGAGACCTCGTGGCAGCGGATGTGATCGGGGTGCGGATAGCCGCCGTTCTCGTCGTAGGTGGTCATCACGTGCGGGCGGAACTCACGGATCACCCGCACCAGCCGCTCGGTGGGACCCTCCAACGGCACCAGGGCGAAGCAGCCCTTCGGGCAGCGGCGGCAGCGGATCGCCCGCTGGGCAGGCCGGAGTCGTGGAAGCCGAGCCAGGTGTGCTCGACGCCCAGGATCTCGGCGGCCTTGGCCATCTCGTCGCGCCGCACCTCGGCGATGCGGCCGTGCACCTCGGGCAGGTCCATCGCCGGGTTGAGGATGTCGCCGAGTTCCCCGCCGGTGAGCGTGACGACCAGCACCCGATGCCCCTCGGCCGCATAGCGCGCCGTGGTCGCAGCGCCCTTGCTGGACTCGTCGTCCGGGTGGGCGTGCACCGCCATCAACCGCAGCTCGGTCACCGTCCGCCTTCACTTCGCTCGTTCGGGGTTGCATAGAGTTGCCAGTCCAATAGTTCCATCCCCGCGATCGTCGTTAATAACCCGATCCCCGAGCAGAGACATACCCCACACCATGTCAGTCCAACGCCCCGAGGACCGCTACGGGCGCCAGCGCCTGTCCGGCGAGGTCCGCGGCGCGGCGTGATCATCGCCTTGACCGTGCTGGCGGTCGCCGCCGGGATCGCGGTCGCCGTGGCCGGCTACCAGCGGCTCGGCAGCTCCGAGGTCGAGGGCAAGCTGGGCGGGTACCGACTGATCGACGACCAGACGGTCGACGTGACGATCAGCGTCACCCGGGCCGACCCGTCGCGGCCGGTGGTGTGCATCGTGCGGGCACGGTCCAGGGACGGCAGCGAGACCGGCCGCCGCGAGATCCTGGTCGCACCGTCCGACCAGGCAACGGTGCAGGTCACAGTGCCGGTCGAAACAAGCCGACCGCCGGTGACCGGCGATGTCTACGGCTGCGGAACCGACATTCCGGCCTACCTCGTCGCACCCTCATGACGATTTGGACCGTGGGGAATGCGCAACAAACGGGGTACGTCCAAACGATGAAATCGTGTTGCGCAACGGCGGTGGTATGCTGGGTCACACACGGTTCCTGCTGGGACCGTGTCTTGCGTCTCTAGCGCGCCCGACCGCCGCTCTGGATGGCAATACACGCGGCGAGCACCGCCAGGGTTCCCGGCAGCGACGAGTGACACCAGACTTGCCCGACCGCGACACAAGCGCAGACCAACGAGATCGAGGAGCGCGACACCATGACCGACACCCAGACCACCTGGCTGACCCAGGAGTCGTACGACCGGCTGAAGGCCGAACTCGACCAGCTGATCGCCAACCGCCCGGTGATCGCCGCGGAAATCAACGACCGCCGCGAAGAGGGCGATCTGCGCGAGAACGGTGGCTACCACGCCGCCCGCGAGGAGCAGGGCCAGCAGGAGGCGCGGATCCGTCAGCTGCAGGACCTGCTCAACAACGCCAAGGTCGGCGAGGCGCCCAAGCAGTCCGGCGTGGCGCTGCCCGGGTTCGGTCGTCAAGGTCTACTACGACGGCGACCAGAACGACACCGAGACGTTCCTGATCGGCACCCGCGAGCAGGGTGTCAACGGCGGCGGCGCCTCGAGGTGTACTCGCCCCTTTCCCCGTTGGGCGGCGCCCTGATCGACGCCAAGGTCGGCGATACCCGCACCTACACCGTGCCCAACGGCAGCACCGTCAAGGTCACCCTGGTCAGCGCGGAGCCCTACCACTCCTAGAGCCGACGGCGCAGCGGCCGCTCATGGCGCGAATCGCCGAGGACCTGCTGCTACTGCTGTTGGACAACGCCTCAGCGCGGCCCGCACTGGACGAATCGCGCCGGCAGCGGGTCTGCTCAGTGCCGCGGTACTGCTGGATCTGGCCCACACCTGTCGCATCCGACCGTCCGAACCTGGCGAGCCCGCCCCGCCGGGCTCGCCTGGTGGTGCTGATGGATCCGGGTCCCGCCGACCCCGCGCTGGTGCCCGCCCTGCGGGCTGCTGTCACGCAAGCCGACAACCACCGGCCGATGCGATCGCCAAGCTTGCGCCGCCGCGTCGAGCCCCAGCTGCTGGAGCACCTGGCACCAGCGGCTATATCCATCGTATTCGGCTGTACACCAAGGGATTCCGCCGTCACGAGGCGTGGACGCTGACCGACCGCGGCCGGCCCGCGGCAGCCCGTGCCTCGATGATATCGGCGCTGCTGGACGGTCAACCGCCCGATCCGCCGACAGCGGCGATCATCTCGCTGCTGCACACCGTGGACGGCTTGCGCGCCCTGCTGTCGCTCGATGCCCGCGGCTGGCAGTGGGTCAATGGCCGGGCGGCCGAAATCGCAAGCGGCAGTTGGGTGAACGAATCCATCGGCCGGCTTCCGGAAGTCAACCTGGCGGTCACCACCGCCGCGATCCGGCCGGCACTGAGCTGAACCGCGCCGCTCAGCCCTCTAGAGCCTGCTCCAGATCGCCGATCAGAGTCCGCGACATCCTCGATGCCCACCGACAGCCGCACCAGGTCGTCGGGCACCTCCAGTTGCGAGCCCGCCGTGGACGCGTGCGTCATCGCACCCGGATGCTCGATCAGCGATTCCACCCCACCCAGTGACTCGGCGAGGATGAAAATCACCTGTCCGGGAACATAATTGGCGTGCCGCCTCGATACCGCCGGCCATCCGGACCGAGATCATCCCGCCGAAGCCGCGCATCTGACGGGCGGCGACGTCGTGGCCCGGGTGATCGGGCAGTCCCGGGTAGAGCACCCGGCTGACCGACGGTTGCCCGCCAGGAACTCGGCCACCGCCGCGGCGTTCTCGCTGTGCCGCTGCATCCGCAACGGCAACGTCTTGAGTCCGCGCATCGTCAGATAGGCATCGAACGGTCCCGGGCACCGCACCCGCGCCGTTCTGCAGGAAACCGAATGCGGCATCGAGTTCCTCGTCGTTGGTCACCAGCGCGCCGCCGACGACGTCGGAATGCCCGCCGATGTACTTGGTGGTCGAATGGAGCACGATATCGGCGCCCAGCGTCAGCGGTTGCTGCAACGCCGGCGACGCGAAGGTGTTGTCCACCAGCACCTTCGCACCGCATGCGGTGCCCAGTTCGGCGATCGCGGCGATGTCGGCGATCGACAGCAGGGGGTTGGTGGGCGTCTCCACCCAGATCAGCCGGGTGCGGTCGGTCAGTGCCGCGCGCACCGCGTCCACGATCGGACAGCGCCACCGCGTGTGTGCTGCACGCCCCACTGCGTGAACACCTTGTCGATCAGACGGAACGTTCCCCCGTAGGCGTCGTCGGGGATGACGACGTGGTCACCGGGGCGCAGCAGCGACCGCAGCGCGCAGTCGCTGGCCGCCATCCCGGAACTGAAGGCCCGGCCGAAGGAGCCGTCCTCGACCGCCGCCAGCGACGCCTCGAGATGCGGCCCGGGTCGGGTTACCGGTGCGGGCGTACTCGAAGCCGCCGCGCAGGCCGCCGACCCCGTCCTGCGCGAAGGTCGAACTCGCATAGATGGGCGCGTTGACGGCCCCGGTGGCAGGGTCCGGCCGGTAACCGGCGTGGATGGCCTTGGTGGCCAGGCCCACATCCTTGTGAACGGTGGCCTCGGCTGCGCTGCTCACTCATATCCGGTGAGCCTAACGGCGTCGGGTGAGCCGGTGGATCGACGCCTCGGTGCAGCGATCACAACTGCTGACCCACGCCCGTCACGCGCATCCGCGGCGGCGTTTCAGGCCCGTGTCGGCAGGCAGACCGTGGACATGATCTTGTCGGCCAAAGTCTGCCGCTTGTGGTCCCACAACGGGAACAGATAACCGATGTAGCAGGAACGCGTCGAGCAAGTGGGCAAGCTGCCGCACCAGCGACATGGCAAAGCCGGTGGGCTGACCGGTCCGTTCGCTGACCACCTTGAAGTTCATGACCGACTTGCCGATGCTCGAGCCGGTGGTGCCCTGACGGTAGCCGTAGTTCCAGACCGCGAACGCCAGCGCCAGCAGGCCGGCAACCACCGATGCGAACGCAGCACCGACCGGGAAAGTCTGCGAACAATAACCGGCGCCGCCCACCTCGTACGAGTCGTAGATGCACTCGGGGCCACCCGACAGGGCAAGCATGATCCCGCCGCCGATGCCCTAAGATCATGATCGGGAGGTAGTCGATGAGAAACGCCAGGACGCGCGTGATCCACGGCGTGTATGCAGATTGCGGAAGCACGCCGATCGCCGGTACCGGCGGCGGGGGCAGGTACCCGCCCGCAGGGGGCGGCGGCGGCGGATAGCCCCCGGCCATGGGCGGGGGTGGATGGCCCGCCGCCGAGGACCGTGGCGGGAGAAACCCGCCGCCTTGCGCAGACTCTGGTTGACGGCCGACCGGCGGTTGTTCTGTCATGGTGGTCTCCACTTACGTTGGCTGATCGGCAGACGCAAACGGCATCACGATAGCCGAGGATCGGCAAATTTCGGCGATGACATGTCGACCCGGTCATCGTTGTTATCTGCGACGGGGCGACTGGGAAAGAAACCCCAGCAGATCGCTGCGGGTGATGACACCGATTGGTTTGCCCTCTTCCACGACCATGACGGCGTCCAACTCGCGAAGCGCACTGACAGCGGCACTGACGAGTTCGCCGGAGCCGATGAGCGGCAAAGCCGGGCTCATATGCTCGGACACGGCGTCGGCAAGTTTCGCGCGGCCCTCGAAGACCGCCGACAGCAGTTCGCGTTCCGAGACGCTGCCGGCAACCTCGCCGGCCATCACGGGTGGCTCGGCGCCGACGACGGGCATCTGCGACACCCCGTATTCCCGCAGGATGCCGATGGCGTCCCGCACCGTCTCCGACGGGTGGGTGTGGACCAGGTCCGGCATTATGCCTGACTTGCGCCGCAGCACGTCGCCTACGCTCGACTGCTCCGCCGACCTGTCCAGCCGATTGCGCAGGAAGCCGTAGGACGACATCCACGCGTCGTTGAATATCTTCGACATGTAACCGCGCCCGCCGTCGGGCAGCAGCACCACCACCAGCGCATCCGGCCCGGCTTTCTGCGCGACCTCGATCGCCGCCACCGCCGCCATCCCGCATGAGCCGCCGACCAGCAGCGCCTCTTCTCGCGCCAGTCGCCGGGTCATATCGAACGAATCGGCATCCGACACCGCGATGATCCCGTCCGGCACCGACGGATCGTATGCCGCCGGCCAGAAGTCCTCGCCGACCCCTTCGACGAGATAGGGCCGGCCGGTCCCGCCGGAATACACCGAGCCCTCCGGGTCGGCGCCGATGACTTTCACGCCTCCCTTGGACACCTCCTTGAGAAAGCGGCCCGCGCCGGTGATGGTGCCACCGGTGCCGACGCCCGCAACGAAATGCGTCACCTTCCCGTCGGTGTCTGCCCAGATCTCCGGCCCGGTCGTTTCGTAGTGGCTCTGCGGGCCGTTCGGGTTGGAGTATTGGTCGGGTTTCCACGCCCCGTCGATCTCTTCGACCAGCCGGTTGGACACGCTGTAGTAGGAGTCGGGGTGCTCGGGCGGGACCGCCGTCGGGCAGACGACGACGTCGGCGCCGTATGCACGCAGAACGTTCTGCTTATCCTCACTGACCTTGTCGGGGCAGACGAATACGCATTTGTATCCCCGCTGCTGGGCCACCAGAGCCAGGCCGACGCCGGTATTTCCCGACGTAGGTTCGACGATGGTCCCCCCGGGCTTGAGCAATCCCTCGGCCTCGGCGGCGTCGATCATCTTTACCGCGATGCGGTCCTTGCTGCTGCCGCCGGGGTTGAGGTACTCCACCTTGGCCACGACAGAGCCCGCACCCTCTGGAACAACCGAGTTGAGCTGGACCAGAGGGGTATTGCCGATGAGCTCACTGACATGCCGCGCGATCCGCATGGCGTTCATCTTCGCAGTTACTGACGCCCTGCTCAGCCGGTGGCCTCGCGGATGTACTCACCGATTTGACGCAACGACCGCTTCGCCTCCGGGATGACAGGGATGGCCAACTGGAAGTCATGGACCTGTCCCCGCCACACTCGGACCTCGGTCGGCACGCCCGCAGCGGCAAGCCGACTGGCCGCCAGCCTCGCGTCGTGCAACAGCACCTCCGAGCCCGAAACGTGGATCAGAGTGCGCGGCAAACCCGGTTCGATGTGATCCAGCGGCTCATAGATCTGCTCGGGCTCGCCGTCCACCGGGTTCGTCGCGGCAGCCCGCGCGATGAGCCCGAGCAGGGCGTCGAACGCCTTGGGCGGGAACATCGCATCGGTATGGATGTTCGGATGGGCCTGCTTGGGTTCCATGGCGAGCTGCAGCAACGGCGATATCGCCACCAGGGCCGCCGGTCCCTCGTACTCGGCCTGCAGGCGCTGTGCGAGCGTCAACGCCAGATAACCGCCTGCGGAATCGCCCGCCAGCACGATCTGGTCGGGCTGGTACCCCCGCATACGCAGCCAGCAGTAGGCGTCGTAGCAATCATCTACGGCCATGCCCACCGAATGCTTCGGGATGAGCCGGTAGTTGACCACCAAGACCGGTGAGTCGGCGTACTTGGACACGGCCGCCGCGATCCGGCTGTGCGAATTCACCCCGCAGGTCAGAAACGCCCCACCGTGCATGTAAAGCACCACACGGCGGTTGCCGTCGGCCGGCAGGACCCCCGGAGCACGAACCAACTGCGCGTCGGCGTTGGGCAAGCCGATCGTTGCGCGCACGGTTCCGGACGCGGGCACCAGCGCACGAGAGACGAAATCGAGCAACCCCCACGGCCACGGCAGGTTCGGAACATGGCTGCAAACGGCCAGCGTAGGCCGGAAGCTCAGCCGGCAAGCCACGGATGCGAGCCGGCCGATCACGCTCGGGTCACCCTCCATGATCTCGACCGGGGCACCGTCGCTGACCGGGAACGTCCGTGGCCGATGGCCACCGGCTGTGACGACACATTCTCCGGATGCGGCGGCATATCTGTTCGGTGCGATCATGTCCACTCCCCTACGTCGATGTAGCGGCCCGTGCTCTGAAACATTGCCCGTGTCAGCCGTTCGCAGCCAACACCGGGATACCTTAGCGTGGCAGCTGCTCGAATTTCATCACTGTCGAAAGTCTCAATTGGTACCGGATCCGATACGTGACCGTGACCCGGGCGAACGGCGACTGGGCGGCAGCCATGCGCGACTCGCTGCGGTCGGACGAATAAACTGGAGTCGTGGGCAAACTTTTTCCGCAACGATGCGGCATCGCGGTCCTGGCGGCAGGCGCGCTTGCGTCTTCCGCGGTGGGAACCCGTAATCTGCTGACCGGGCAAGCGCGGCAGGCCCGTGAGATCATCCCGAGGGCCTGGGACGTTCCACCGCGCGCCGACGGCGTCTACTCACCCGGAGGCGGCTCGGTGCAACGTTGGCAGCGCGGCGTTCCGTTCGACCTTCACCTGATGGTGTTCGGGGACTCCACCGCCACCGGCTACGGCTGCAAAAGCGCCGACGATGTGCCCGGGGTGCTGCTCAGCCGCGGCCTGGCCGAACAATCCGGAAAGCGAATTCGGTTGAGCACCAAGGCGATTGTCGGTGCCACATCGAAGGGACTGTCCGGTCAGGTCGACGCGATGTTCGTGGCCGGGCCACCTCCTGACGCGGCGGTCATCATGATCGGCGCCAACGACGTCACCGTGCTCAACAGTGTCCCGCAGTCGGCGCGGCGCCTCGGCGACGCCGTCAAGCGCTTGCGCGCCAGCGGCGCCGTCGTGGTGGTGGGCACCTGCCCGGACTTCGGCATCATCACCGCGATCCCTCAACCGCTGCGATGGGTCGCGCACAACCGCGGGCTGCGGTTGGCCCACGCCCAGACCGCGGCGGTCCGGGCGGCCGGCGGGATGCCGGTGCCGCTGGCGGATCTGTTGGCCCCGGAATTTCTCCACGCCCCGGATGTGCTGTTCGCCGAGGACATGTTCCACCCATCGGCGGCGGGTTACGCATTGGCCGCCAAGCAGTTGCTTCCCGCGCTGGCTCACGCGCTCGGAGAATCCTCCGACGAACTGCCATGGATCTCGAAGTCCGCGCAGCACCCCTCTGTGGTGGACCGGCTGCGGATGGCGGCGCGGCGCACGCCCAGGCGTACCACGGGGGTGCCCGCGCCCGTCGTGGCATCGGCGGGCTAGCGTTTTGGTTTCGACGCGGAAATCGCAGCAATCGTCAAGGAGTTGGCCATGCCCGAAGCTGTCATCGTCGCCACCGCTCGTTCCCCGATCGGCCGGGCCGTCAAGGGCTCGCTGGCCACCATCCGGCCGGACGACCTCGTCGCGCAGATGGTGCGTGCCGCCCTCGACAAGGTGCCCGCGCTGGATCCGCACGACATCGACGACCTGATGATGGGGTGCGCGCAGCCGGCAGGCGAGGCCGGCTACAACATCGCCCGGGCGGTTGCCGTCGAACTCGGCTACGACTTCCTGCCCGGCACCACCGTCAACCGGTACTGTTCGTCGTCGCTGCAGACCACGCGCATGGCCTTCCACGCGATCAAGGCCGGCGAGGGTGACGTGTTCGTGTCTGCGGGCGTGGAAACGGTGTCGCGGTTCGGCAAGGGCAGCGCCGACGGCATGCCCGACACCAAGAATCCCCTGTTCGCCGAGGCTCAGGAGCGCACCGCCAGTCAGGCCGCCGGGGCCGGGGACTGGCAGGACCCCCGCGACGACGGCAAGGTTCCCGACATCTACATCGCGATGGGGCAGACCGCGGAGAACGTTGCTCTGCATACCGGGATCAGCCGGGAGGACCAGGACCGTTGGGGTGTCCGTAGCCACAACCGCGCTGAAGAGGCCATCAAGAGCGGATTCTTCGAACGCGAGATCGTGCCGGTGACCTTGCCCGACGGAACTGTGGTGAGCACTGACGACGGTCCTCGCGCCGGCACGTCCTACGAGGCCGTCAGCCAGCTCAAGCCGGTGTTCCGGCCGAACGGCACGGTGACCGCGGGCAATGCCTGCCCGCTGAACGACGGCGGTGCGGCCGTCGTGATCATGAGCGACACCAAGGCCAGGGAGCTCGGCCTGACCCCGCTGGCCCGCATCGTGTCCACGGGCGTGTCGGGGCTGTCGCCGGAGATCATGGGCCTGGGCCCGATAGAGGCGATCAAGAAGGCGCTGGCCAACGCCAACATGGCGCTCGGCGACATCGACCTCTACGAGATCAACGAGGCGTTCGCGGTCCAGGTCCTTGGTTCGGCGCGAGCGCTCGGCATGGACGAAGACCGGCTCAACGTATCCGGCGGGGCGATCGCGCTGGGACATCCGTTCGGAATGACGGGCGCGCGGATCACCGCCACCCTGCTGAACAACCTGAGCACCTACGACAAGACGTTCGGCATCGAGTCGATGTGCGTCGGCGGTGGGCAGGGTATGGCGATGGTCGTGGAGCGGTTGTCCTAGCCGATTCGAGGTGACACCCCGGGGCGCTTCGAGTTGGCACCCAGGGACCGCTTCGAGGTGGCACTCAGAGTGACAAAATCGCCGATTTGCCGCTCTGGGTGCCACCTCAATTCCAAGCGCGGCGAACACGACGCACGATGTCGAGCCGCCGGTCGCCGGCGATCACCCGGACCCGGCGCCACCCTACCCAGGCGACGTATTCCGAACGGGTGAGGTCGGCGCGGTAAGTGTCCCGGTCAAGACGGTGCTGCTCACCGTCGTACTCGACGGCCACCATCGCGTCCCGCCAGCCCATGTCGAGGAAGTACCGAGGATAACCGTCATGCCCGAGCACCGGTATCTGAGTCTGCGGAGGCGCAAAGCCCTCATCGATCAGCAACAGGCGCAGCCACGTTTCCTTCGGCGACTGCGCGCCGGCATCGACCAAGCCGAGGACCCGGGGTAGACGCCGCAAACCCCTCACGTGCGGATGGTGTTCGCTGAGTCGCAGCACGTCACCGGACTTGAAGTTTGCGACCTGGGCCAGCGCGTCCAAGCGCTCGACTGCCCGGCCGACGGGACCGCGTCGCGCGAGATCGAACGCCGTCCGTTCGACCGTGGTCACGGGTACTCCGTAGCAGACTTCCACTTCGCCGGGCAAGAGCAGCTCCTTGCGCGTGACAATCCCCTTGTCAGGCGATTTATGGTCCGGCCAGTTCATTTCGATCGCCGACTCGTCGGCCACCCACTTCGCTCCGTGCAGCGCAGAAGCAGCAACCCCGGAAATGACGCCTTGCCGCCGCGACCACAGCCATGTCGCAACCGTGCGATCGTGTAGCGAAATCGGGCCCTTCGGCGCATAAACGCCTGGCAGTACCCGCTGATAGCGCGCCCTTAAGTCGTACTTGGTGACGCCACCCGCCGCCAGCGCCTCAGTACCGATGAATGCCCGCGACATGCGTCCGCACGCTGTCAGGGACTGAGCAACCACGCCGACGCGCATCCACAGGTGCGCCGAGATGGCATTGAAATGGCACTGAGAGCGACAAACTCGGCGATTTGGCGCTCTCAGTGCCATCTGAACATGAAAGAAGGCCCGGCGCGCTGGAGAGTGCGCCGGGCCTTCTTCGTAGAGACGCTAATCGCTGTTGAACATGCTCAGCAGCCACAGGATTTCGGTGTAGAGCCAGACCAGCGTGACGGTCAGGCCCAGGGCGATACCCCAGGCGGCCTTCTCCGGCGCGCCGGCGCGGATCGCCTGGTCAGCCTGATCGAAGTCGAGCAGGAAGCAGAATGCCGCCAGACCGATACACACCAGCGAGAAGAGGTATGCGAACGGTCCACCGCTGCGCAACGGGCCGAAGTCGCCACCCACGTTGAAGATCGCGAGCACGAAGTTGCCCAATGCCAACGCCATGACCCCGAACATGGCTCCGACGACGAACCTGGTGAGTTTCGGCGTGACGCGAATGGCGCCAGTCTTGTAGACGACCAGCATTCCGAAGAACACGCCGAGTGTCCCCATAATCGCCTGGCTGATCAGCGCACCGGCGCTCACGCCGGACACCATGAAGTTCGCCAGGATGAACGAGAACGCGCCGAGGAAAAGACCCTCGAACACCGCGTACCCCAGTACGATCGCCGGGTTGTCCTGCTTGCGGCCAAAGGTGGCGATCAGCACCAAGCCCATGCCACCGAGCATGCCGACCAGCCACAACGGCATGGCCAGCGCCAGGTTCTGCGCTATCAGGAAGTAGGTGACGGCCGCCACAGCCGTGAGCACCCCGAGGGTCATGCCGGTCTTGGTGACGACGTCGTCGATTGTCAACGGCCGCGAGACGCCGCGCTGTTGGCCTACCTGTGGTTGATAACCCTGACGCACCTGCGCCGCTGTGGCGCCGGCGACGCCGGGGCCGAATGTCGCGTACCCGCCCTGTTGCCTGGGCAACGAGCGGAATACGGGGTTGCTGCTTTCCCGCACCGTCGGAATCCTTTCCCTGTGAAGTACCTGAAAGTCTTACACGAACACTGGTTCAACGAAGCATTACCGTCGTCGGTTCCCGAATCCGGGAACAACATCCCCTCGAACAACCGTGTCGCCGTGCGGACCATAATTCCTTGGACCATCCAACCTTCGTGCACAGAACGGCAACTCGTGTGACCCAACCCGACATCTTGACGAGGTCCGAAAACGGCGTGGGGCTGTTGACGCTCAACCGTCCGAGGGCGATCAACTCGCTGACGCAGTCGATGGTGGACAGGATGGCCGAAGTCCTGACCGAGTGGGCGGGCGACAGCGGTATCCGAGCCGTGGTCCTCGACGGCGCAGGCGGACGCGGGCTGTGTGCGGGCGGTGACGTGGTGGCGTTGTATCACAGCGCCCGCGCCGATGGCAGAGACGCCCGTAAGTTCTGGTTCGACGAATACCGACTCAACGCGCTGATCGGCCACTTCCCCAAGCCGTATGTGGCACTTATGGACGGCATCGTGATGGGCGGCGGTGTCGGCGTGGGTGCACACGGCAATGTCCGTGTGGTGACCGACACGACGAGGATGGCAATGCCGGAAGTGGGCATCGGGTTCGTCCCGGACGTCGGCGGAACGTATTTGTTGTCACGCGCGCCGGGTTCACTCGGCATGCACGCAGCACTGACCGGCGCCCCGTTCACCGGGGCGGACGCGATCGCACTCGGATTCGCCGACCACTTCGTCCCACACGCGAGTCTGACCCGATTCACCCAGGACATCTCCGACCACGACGTCGAGACCGCCCTCGACCGGCATGCTGTCGCGCCTCCCCCGAGTGAACTCGTCGCGCAAAGCCGCTGGATCGACGAATGCTATGCGGGTGACACCGTAGCCGACATCGTGGCGACTTTGCGCGGCCACGACGCAGGCCCGGCCGATGACGCCGCGAATGTCATCGCCGGCCGTTCTCCCATCGCGTTGGCGGTGACGCTGCAATCCGTTCGCCGCGCCGCCGAACTCGACACCCTCGAGGATGTCCTCGTTCAGGAGTACCGGGCGTCCTGCGCGTCGGCACGATCGCACGACTTCGTCGAGGGCATCCGCGCACAGTTGGTGGACAAGGACCGCAACCCGAAGTGGTCGCCGGCCAGCCCGTCGGCCGTCACAGCCGCCGACGTCGACGCGTACTTCCTCCCCGCCGATCCCGACCTCACGTTCTGAGAGAGAGCCGACATGAGAAGCACCACCGACCCCACCCCCTATCAAACGATCATCGTCGAGCGCGAGGATCGCGTGGGCATCGTCACCCTGAACCGGCCGACGGCGCTCAACGCCCTCAACGGTCAGGTCATGAGCGAACTCACGACGGCGGCAAAAGAATTGGACGACGACCCGGACATCGGCGCGATCATCATCACCGGCGGTGAGAAAGTGTTCGCCGCGGGAGCCGACATCAAGGAGATGGCCGATCTGTCTTTCGCCGACGTGTTCGGCGCCGACTACTTCGCCCAATGGGGCGAGTTCGCCGCAGTACGCACTCCCACTATCGCGGCCGTGGCCGGCTACGCCCTCGGCGGCGGCTGCGAACTGGCGATGATGTGCGACCTGCTGATCGCCGCCGACACGGCGAAGTTCGGCCAGCCCGAGATCAAGCTCGGTGTGCTGCCCGGAATGGGCGGGAGCCAGCGGTTGACCCGCGCTGTCGGCAAGGCCAAGGCGATGGACATGATTCTGACCGGACGCAACATGGACGCCGCGGAGGCCGAACTCGCCGGCCTGGCGTCACGGGTAGTCCCCGGCGAGGACCTGTTGACCGAGGCCAAGACGGTCGCGAAAACGATCTCGCAGATGTCGCTGTCAGCGACGCGGATGGCGAAGGAGGCGGTCAACCGCGCATATGAGTCCAGCCTCGCCGAGGGCCTACTGCACGAACGCCGGCTATTCCATTCGGCGTTCGCCACCGACGACCAGAAGGAAGGGATGGCCGCGTTCACCGAGAAGCGCGCCCCGAACTTCAAGCACCATTAGGGTGACGGAGGTGGACGACCTGGAGAGTGGGCGTCAGTCAACCGGATCGGTCGGCGGTAGCCGCGTCGGCGCGCACGAAGTCGCCGCACCTGCTGGCCCGTCGCAAACTGGGCCTTCCGTCCAGATTCTCGACCAGCGCAGACGACCGCTCTGGGAGCGCCATTACACGTTCCTGGGCACGTTGCTGGGCCTGGTCATGATCTGGCTGTCGATGACGCCGTCTCTGTTGCCGCGTGGACCGCTGTTTCAGGGCCTGGTCAGCGGGGCGTGCGGCGCCATCGGCTACATGCTCGGCGTGTTCGCAGTGTGGCTGGTCCGCTACATGCGCTCGAAGGAGACCAGTCCCCCGGCGCCGCAATGGGCATGGGGGGTACTTGCCGTCGTCGCCGCCATCGGCATGCTGCTGATGATTGCATGGTTCCATCGCTGGCAGGACGCGCTCCGCGATCTGATAGGCGTGCCCCGCTTGGACTGGCACGACCACCCTCTGGCGGCGTTCATCGCGATCGCGGTCCTGTTCGTTCTCGTGGAGATCGGGCAGCTGGTGCGGATGATGGTGCGGTCGCTGGCCCGACAGCTCAATCGTATTGCGCCGCCACGTGTTTCGAGGGCGATAGCGGTAGGGCTCCTGGTGGCGCTGACGATTGCCCTCCTCAACGGCGTCGTGGTGAAGTTCGCAATGCACACCCTCAACACCACATTCGCCGCCGTCAACAACGAGCAGAACCCGGACAATCCACCACCGACCAGCACGCTTCGGTCGGGCAGCCCGCAGTCATTGGTCACCTGGTCTTCGCTCGGTCACCAGGGCCGCATCTTCATCGGCGGGGGACCGTCTGTCCAAGAGCTCACCGAGTTCAACGGAACCCCCGCGCAGGAGCCCATCCGCGCCTACGCAGGCCTCAATTCCGCGGACGGCATCCGCGCGACGGCCGTTCTGGCCGCGCGGGAACTGCAGCGTGAAGGTGGCCTGAACCGCAAGGTCGTCGCCGTGGCGACGACCACCGGCACCGGGTGGATCAACGAGGCCGAAGCCGACGCGCTGGAGTACATGTACAACGGCGACACCGCCATCGTGTCGATGCAATACTCGTTCCTGCCGAGCTGGCTGTCGTTCCTGGTCGACAGAGAGAACGCCCGCCAAGCCGGCCAGGCCCTGTTCGAGGCCGTCGATGAACTGGTCCGCGCCATGCCCGAAGCCGACCGGCCCAAGCTCGTCGTGTTCGGCGAGAGCCTGGGATCGTTCGGGGGCGAAGCACCCTTCCTCGCCCTGAACAACTTGGTCGCCCGCACCGACGGTGCGTTGTTCTCCGGGCCTACCTTCAACAACACGGTCTGGACGGACCTGACTCGCACCCGCGACAAGGGCTCGCCGATGTGGCTGCCGATCTACGACGGCGGTCACAACGTGCGCTTCGTGGCACGGCCCGCCGATCTGGCCCGGCCTGAGGGCGCGTGGGGCAATCCCCGCATCGTGTACCTGCAGCATCGCGTCAGATCCCATCGCATGGTGGAACCCCGACCTGTTGTTCCGCGAACCGGACTGGCTCAAGGAGCCCCGCGGTTATGACGTTCTGCCCAAGGTGTTCTGGATTCCAGTGGTCACCTTCCTGCAGGTGTCCGCGGACATGGCGGTGGCGATCGATGTGCCGGACGGCCACGGCCACAAATATGGTCGCGATGTCGCGAACGGCTGGGCCGCGGTGTTGCAGCCGCCCGGTTGGACAGCGGCCAAGACCGAGAAACTGCGCACGCTGATGCAGCCCGACGAAGGCGAGTAGCCCGCGTCCGACGCATCGCCGGGCACCATCTAGTCGTCGCCCTCATCCCTCACCGACGCACCGGCATCGTCCGGCGACAGGACCAGCCCGGCTGCCACCAGCGCCCGGTACCCGCCGATGACGTCCGTGGCCCGGTGCAACCCGAGGTCTTGCAGAGCGGCGGCCGCCAGGCTCGATGTGTAGCCCTCCGAGCACAGCACCACCCACTGCACACTGTCGCCCGTCGCCTGAGCCAACCGCGCGTCGCTGGTGGGGTCGCAGCGCCACTCAAGGACGTTGCGTTCGATGACGACCGCCCCGGGCATCTCACCCTCACAGGCCCGTTGTGCGGCCGGGCGGATGTCGACCAGCACCGCCCCCCGGCGCACAGCCCCGTACACCTCCTCGGCGCGGAGGCGGTTTAGCCGGGAGCGCGCACCGGCAAGCATGCCGTCGATGCGGCTGCTCATCCACCTTCCGGTTGCTCGGTCAGTTCGGTGCGTTCGCGGCGCAGCCGACCGCGCGCAGTTACCGTGTAGTAGGACATGGCGGTCAGCGGCGGCGAGTAAGCATGAACACTCAACGTCGGGCCGGTGACCTCGGCGGAAGGCGGCCCCCAGGCCACGTCATGAACCCAACCTAGCGGAAAACCCGCCTGGTCGCCGGCCTCGAGCCGACGGTACCGCAATTGATCTCCGTCCCAACGGTATTCAGAGAGCGCTCCGGACAGCAGGGTCAACGCGCCCAAGGATCCCGCGTGATCGTGCAATTGCGTCGGACGCTCAGGGACCCAGCTGATCAGCCACACGTCGAGTTCGTCGTCACCGTGCAGCCGGGCGAACCATCTTTCATCGGTGGGCAGTCCCCGAGCCGGAAACAGCCGATCGTGGGCACCGCACAATACGTCGTCGGCGAAGCGGTCAGTCGTTTGCAGCAGGTCGGCTACGCGAAGTCTGGTGGGCCGCGAGGCCGACTTCGCCGATGGTGCCGATAACACGAGGGATGACATCTGAGAACTCCAGACAGGACGGGTCGGACGGGTATTCGGTCGGTTCGCTCAGCGCGGCCGGCAACACTCCCGGAACCCGATTCGTCCTGTCATGGCGGCAAGTCTTGCATAGGTTGACACCATGCCCAGACTCCCGCACAGCACCGCGATGTGCGTCGCCATGCTCACGGTTTCGCTGGCCGGGTGCTCGTCGGACGAGAAATCGGCACCGGACCTGTCGACGCCGAAAGCCGAATCTGGTGTCCAGCTAACACCGCTGAGCCCGGAGAATTCACCCCCGCCCGGGCCCTACGGCATATCGGCAGATGGCGTCACCACCAGAGTGGACGCGCCTGCCGAAGCCACGGAATCCGAATATGGACAGGCCTGCCATGCCGCGAAGATGTGGATGGACGATCGGGGCGGTGACCCGCACGCGCTCATCGAGCACTATCTGACGATTCTCCAGAACTCCGCCTTCACCGGGCCTGGCAACTTCAACACCCCATGGGCTCAGCTCGCCCCGGGACAACAGGCCGGTGTGATCATGGCGGTGATCGCCGCCGCGGATGAGCAGTGCGGCTGAATTTCGATCTAGCAGAACAAATCCCGTGAATAGACACGCGGTTCGCGCTGTCTTTCGCCCAGATAATGCCCCAACGGTCACCGTCGACGGCAACGTCATTCACAATACGTTGTATGCGATTGGCGCTTGCTCTCGGCAGCGGAGGAGCACGTGGATACGCCCACATCGGCGTTATCGAGGAACTTCACGCGCGCGGCCATAAGATCGTCGGGATCGCAGGTTCGTCGATGGGTGCGCTGGTGGGTGGCCTCGAGGCTGCTGGAAAGCTCGACCAATTCACCCAGTGGGCAAGTTCGCTGACGCAGCGAGCGGTGTTGCGACTGCTCGACCCCTCCATCACGTCCGCCGGGGTGCTGAGGGCGGAGAAGATCCTTCTGGAGGTGCGCGAGATCCTCGGTGACGTCACCGTCGAGGAATTGCCGATACCTTTCACTTCGGTAGCCACCGATCTGCTGACAGGCAAGTCGGTGTGGCTGCAACGCGGACCGGTCATTGACGCGATCCGGGCGTCGATCGCCATTCCCGGGGTGATCCTGCCGCACATTCTCGATGATCGCCTGCTCGCCGACGGCGGAATCCTCGACCCCATTCCGATGGCGCCGATCGCGGCGGTGAACGCAGACCTCACCATCGCGATCAGCCTCACCGGCGACGACTCCCAGACCGGGCGGGAACGGGAGTTGAATCCCGCCACCGAGTGGATCAACCGGATGTGGCGCAGCACCTCCACGTTGCTCGACTCCAAAGCGGCGAAGTCGCTCTTCGACACGCCGACCGGACGCGCCGTTCTGGGTCGGTTTGCAAATCCGGAGGAAGTCGAGGAATCACCGATCGCGCCCGAACAACCCTTGCCCAGGCTCAGCGGCTTCGAGGTGATGAACCGCACCATCGAGATCGCACAAACCGCGCTGGCGCGACACATTCTCGCGGCGTATCCGCCCGATCTGCTCATCGAGGTTCCACGGAACGTGTGCCGCAGCCTGGAGTTTCACCGGGCAGCCGAGGTGATCGACATCGGGCGAGAACTTGCGATCGCAGCCTTGGACTCGCTCGACAACGGTGCCCACCCACCAACCTGACCACCTGCGTCCAACGGCGCGAGTTCGATCGCGGGTCGGTCTCCCGCGGCTGAGCTGCGGTCCACTAGCGACCTGTCAGTCAGTTGATTTCGTCGACGCTAGACGCACAACCCGGGTGCGGCTTTCGCGGAGATGAGGGGGAGATCCAGATAGGTGGCGATGCCAGGGGGTGCCGCACACACGGCAGCAACGGAGTTCACGCAATGTGCAGCGGTGGCTATGATGCCTGTCTCGACCGCCGAGCCATCCTCGGTTATCTCGCCCTGGAATCCCTTGATGGTGACGGTGAAGTCAGGGTTACCCTTGACCTCGATCTCGTAGCGCTGACCTGCTGGCCCGAAAGCCCATGCGGGATCAAGGTTTTCCTCACCCATGAGCCAATTCACGGTGACCCGGACGACCGGCTGGTCGTCGATCAGCGCCTCCCAGTGGAATCTTCGGGCCGCAACCTGGCCGGGTTCGATGGAGCCCATCGGAGAGTCGATAGCGGCGGTGGCAACCGCGACCTCCTGACTCGCACGGATCCTGGGATCGGCATTGAACCCGACAGCGTCGACCACCATTTTGACGGCCTGGATGAAGCCGCCGTCGAGCATCTTCTGCATCGGGCCGGTCATCGCCTTTTCCGGGGTGTCGCCGAATCCCATCACGTAGCGCAGCACGTCGGGCGCATGGTAGCTACGCAGATCGGAAAACTCCTCCGCCCGCACAAATGTCACACCGGTTGACATCGCCGACAGCAGCAGCGGGAATTTCTCACTGATTCCGCCCGGCGCGATGCCGGTGCCGTGCAGAGTCGCGTTGCCCTCCAGCGCGGCAGCGCGCATCGCAGTGGCCTGCTTGTCACTCGGATAAAGCCATCCCACCGGCGTGACGATGTTCTTGCCCGACCGGAGCAACGCGGCGACCTCGTCGGCCTCGGCCATCAGCGGCGCATAGATGACGGCGTCCGCCGGAAGCGCCAGGATCGCATCGATGCTGTTGGTCGCGGTAACCCCGATCGGGCCGGTACCGATCAGTTCGCCGACGTCCTTGCCGTTCTTCGCTTCCGAATGCACCCAGCAGCCCGCCAGTTCCAGGTCCGGGTGGTCGAGCACACCCCGGATCGCGGCCACACCAACCCCACCCGTCGCCCACTGCACCACCTTCAGCGTCATGGGCACATTCTTGCGTCTGCCCGGCGGCCGGTCGCGACCCGGTCGAACGCCGGCGTGCCGACGTGCGGCGGGTCGCCGTTCCACGACGGCGGGCCGGCCTCGAGAACCGGCATGGGCATCGCCTACATTCGAGTGATCGGGCCTGCCGAGATCAGAGGAGATCAAATGCCCAACCAGGTGTTCGTCGTCGGCGTCGGGATGACCAAGTTCGAGAAGCCGGGCCGCAGGGAGGGCTGGGACTATCCCCAGATGGCCAGGGAATCCGGCACCAAGGCACTGCAAGACGCCGGCGTCGAGTACTCCGAGATCCAGCAGGGTTACGTCGGCTACTGCAGCGGCGATTCCACATCGGGCCAGCGCGCGCTCTACGAGCTGGGCATGACGGGCGTCCCGATCGTCAATGTGAACAACAACTGCTCCACCGGCTCCACCGCGCTGTACCTGGGCGCACAGGCCATTCGCGGCGGCCTGGCCGACTGCGTGCTGGCCCTGGGGTTCGAGAAGATGCAGCCCGGTTCGCTGGGCGGCGGCGCGCAGGACCGCGAGTCACCACTGGGCCGCCACATCAAGGCGCTGGCCGAGATCGACGAGTTCGGCTTCCCCGTTGCGCCGTGGATGTTCGGCGCCGCCGGCCGCGAGCACATGAAGAAGTACGGCACCACCGCCGAGCATTTCGCAAAGATCGGCTACAAGAATCACAAGCATTCGGTCAACAACCCGTATGCGCAATTCCAGGACGAGTACAGCCTCGACGACATCCTGGCCGCCAAGATGATCTCCGACCCGCTCACCAAACTGCAGTGCTCGCCCACGTCGGACGGCTCGGCGGCGGTCGTGCTGGCCGGCGAAGACTTCGTGGCAAAACACGATCTGGCCGGCCAGGCCATCGAGATCGTCGGGCAGGCGATGACGACCGATTTCGCGTCCACATTCGACGGCAGCGCCCGCAATATCATCGGCTACGACATGAACGTGCAGGCAGCTCAGCAGGTGTACGAGCAGTCCCAGCTCGGCCCGGACGACTTTCAGGTGATCGAGTTGCACGACTGTTTCTCCGCCAACGAACTGCTGCTCTACGAGGCGCTCGGATTGTGCGGCGAGGGCGAAGCCCCCAAGCTGATCGACGACAACCAGACCACCTACGGCGGCCGCTGGGTGGTGAACCCTTCAGGCGGGCTGATATCCAAGGGCCACCCGCTGGGTGCCACCGGGTTGGCGCAGTGCACCGAGCTGACCTGGCAGTTGCGTGGCACCGCCGACAAGCGGCAGGTGGACAACGTTTTCGCGGCCCTGCAGCACAACATCGGCTTGGGTGGCGCGGCCGTCGTCACGGCGTATCAGCGCGCGGTGCGCTGAGCGACGCGGGTTGCGCTGAGCCGCCCGCGGAGTTGCGCTGAGGGCGCGAGCAAACGGTGCGCGACGCTCAACCGAGCGTGATCACCTCGTAGGCTCCCTCGGCGTGACGGGCGCGGATCGCCTTCTTGTCGTACTTGCCGACGCTGGTACGCGGCACCTGGTCGACGAACGCCCATCGCTCGGGCAGCCACCAGCGCGCGACCTTGTCGGCCAGGAACGCTCGCAACTCCTCCGGTGTCGCCCGGACACCTTCTTTGAGTACCACCGCCGCCAGCGGACGCTCCTGCCAGCGATCGTCGGGGACACCGACGACCGCGGCCTCCAACACCGCCGGGTGCGCGATGAGGTGGTTTTCAAGTTCGACGGACGAGATCCACTCGCCGCCGGACTTGATGACGTCCTTGGCACGATCGGTCAGTGTGACGTAACCCTGTGAGTCGATCTGTCCGACGTCGCCGGTCCGCAGCCAGCCGGAATCGAACTTCGACGGATCGGTATCGCGGTAGTACGTCCCGGTGATCCAGGGCCCGCGCACCTCCAACTCACCGACCGCCGCACCGTCGTTGGGCAGCGGGCGGCCGTCATCGTCGACGATGCGCGTCTCCACGCCGCACATCGGCCGGCCCTGCGTGGCGCGCAACGCCCAATGCCTGTCCTCGTCCATCCCGGGCGGCGGCCAGGCCAACGTGGCCATCGGCGAGGTCTCGGTCATTCCCCAGAGCTGGCGGATGCCGACACCGTGCTCTTCCTCGAACGTCTTCATCAGCGACACCGGTACCGCCGAGCCGCCACATGCCACGAGGCGCAGCGACGAGACGTCGTGGCCGCCGTGCGTCTCCAGGTAGTTCATCACGTCGTTCCAGATCGTCGGCACAGCACCGGCGACGGTTGGCCGCTGCGTCTCGATGAGGTTCACGATCGACGCCGCGTCGAGCCAACGCTCGGGCAGAATCAGATCGGCCCCGGCCATCATCGCCGCGTACGGCAAGCCCCAGGCGTTGGCGTGGAACATCGGTACGACCGGCAGCACCCGGTCGGAGAATCCCAGCCCCATCCCGTTACCACTGCACACGGCCATCGAGTGCAGATAGCTGGAGCGGTGGCCGTACACCACGCCCTTCGGGTGTCCGGTAGTACCGCTGGTGTAGCACATCGCCGCCGCCGAACGCTCGTCGATCACAGGCCAGTCGAACTCGTCGGGTTGGGCCCCGGTGATCTCGTGATAGCGCAGTAGCTGCTTGCCGGGCACTGTCCAATTCGGACGCATCGCCTTCGCCTACGACGATGACCGTATGGACGGTCTCCATCGATCGCAGGATCGGAGCGAGGACCGGCGCAAGGATCAGATCGGCGATCACCACCTTGTCTTCGGCCTCATAGGCGACGAACTCGATCTGCTCGGGGAACAGGCGAATGTTGAGCGTGTGCAGCACCGCACCCATCGACGGAATGGCGACATAGGCCTCGAGGTGCTCCTGGTTGTTCCACATGAACGTCGCGACCCGCTGGTCGCCGGTGATGCCCAACGCCCGCAGGGCGTTGGCCAACCGGGCCGCTTGGTCGCCGATCTGCCGGTAGGTGGCGTGCCGGTAGCCGCCGTCTCCGGTCGCGGTGGTGACAGTCCGGTCGCCGTGCACGGTTGCGGCGTAACGCATGATCGCCGCGATGGTCAACGGGAAGTCCTGCATTGTGCTCTGCATCGTTCACCGGCCTGTTCAGTCGTGGAGGAACCAGCCCTACGCTAACGCCGATGACGATCCGGCGGCTAAGGCCACCCGGCGATTACCGGCCTTTCTGGAGATGAGTCCTGACGGGATGCGCTCACCCACCGTTAGCCATGGCGCATGATGTACTTGGAATAGCGGATTCAGCGAGTGCTGTGGAGAAAGGCGGCGTTATGCGGACCGCGATACCACTTGCAGCGGTTGCCATAGCGACTTGGGGTGCACTCGGTGCGCCAGCGGGTCTGGCCGCGCCCGCCAAGTCCGCTCAGCAGACAATCGAAGACCTGCAGTCCGAGGGCTACACCGTCAATATCGACAGGATCGGCACTGGACCTATGTCGACGTGCGTCGTGACCAGTGTGCGGAACCCCCAGACGATCACCCAGTGGGTGCCGGCCGTCGGGCCCGTGCTGGGTCGCCGCGGTGAAACGGTGCTGGTCGAGGCGGTGGTCAGCAGGTCGGTTTCGGTCTCGCTGAACTGCGGCGGGCGATGACGTGGTCAAACGCCCGCGTAGTCAAGTTCCAGCATCGGAACATCGATGACATCGGCCGACATCTTCGCCAGCAGATTCCGTCGTCCATGAGATCCCCAGTACTGTCACGGTCCCGTGGTAGTCGGCTATGAACAGCTGCCTTCCGTCTGCGCTTTCGGCGATGCATGAAGGCTCGGCCACCACAGTGATGTCGTCGAGGAGTTCCCCTGTGATGGTGCACAGCACCGAGATGCGATCGCCGTTTGCCACGTAGAGGCGCTCACCTCCGGCGCTGACCACCAGCTCGGTGATGACCCCGCCCACGTCGATGCTGTCGACAACATCCAGCCTGCGGGCATCAACTGCATCGATGACACCGCCGATTGCGGGATCACAACTGGCCACGAAGACGGTTGCCCCGTCCGGGCTCGTGACGACGTCGCGTAGCGGCCACGGGAGGGCCAGTCCGCCCACCACTCGGCACGTCACGGTGTCGACGGCGACCAGTTCCCCACCCAGGTTGTCGGCGGTGGCGACGTAGACCCGGTTTCCGTCCGGACTGAGCGTGATGGCCTCGGCTGCCGCTCCTGGCCGGGTGCCGAGGTTGACCTTGGTGACCCGGCCGTCGGTGGTATCGACCACTGCTAGGTCGGCGCCGTGCCGCCCGTTGCGTGCGGCATAGACGTATTGACCTCGTGGGCTGACGGCGAGGTCGCGCACCGAATGGGCGACCGGGAGATTTCTCACGTCCGTGGCGTCATCGGCGGCTTCGATCACCGAAATGGTGTCGTAGGCCGTTGCGACGGTACTGACGTGTGCGCGACCGCCGACCGCGGCGACCGCGAAGGGTTCACCGGCAGCGCTCATGGTCGAGACCACGTTCAGTCCGTCTGGGTCGAGCACCGAGATGCTGTTGTCAACATGGTTGGCGACGTAGAGCAGGCCGTCATGCGGATCGACACTCATGTCCGAGATGGGTCCCCGCCCGACGGCGACAAGACGCATGGCCGAGAAGCCCGGTGATGTGTCGGTCTCGACGAGTGGGCTCATTGCTCCGGAGTGGAGGCCGAGTTGATCCTCACGGGCATGTCGTCGGCCGGACCGGACGGCATGGGCGCGGCGCCTTCTCGCCGCGATCGCGGCAGTCTGCGCGCGCGGATCAGTCCCCGCACGTTCGGCCAAGACCCCGCGCATCGCTTTCATCGCACTCTCCACACCAGACGTCTCGTTTGCCATGATTGTCCGCACCTCCTTCGAGTGGGCCTTGCGCGGCCGGAAGTGGCAACACTTACGTGCCACAACGGCGCTGACAGGTATCGATCGTACCGACCAAATCCGTGTGAAAAATTGACGAAGTCAGCCACTTTCGCCAATTGCCAGACATCACTCAGAATTCGCTCAGGAAAAATTGTTACACAATTGTGCCGTTGGCCCATCCAGCAGCAGACAAATAGCTTCTACCTGCACTGGCACCCCCATCATGGGCTAATGCAATCCGATCGTCGGCCGATTTTTCCCATTAAGAATTCTTCCGCGCTTCACCCCCGAATGTCGGGCAAATCACACGTCCTGACCCAGTGTTAGTCGGGTCTCCCTTCCGCCCCGAGTCGTGGTGCCGGTGTCCGATGGACGAAGGCATCAACGCCGTGCTTAACACCGTCCCGAATTCGCTGTTTTCCGTGCAGATCGAACGAATGTTCGTCGGGGTGGTGACGGTGATCTTCTCGATGGTCGGCGCGGAAATCGCGACGATTGCGGCTGCCGAGTTCTCGGTTCAGCCGCGTCGAAGATCCTTCGAAACTCCCCTGTCCCTGTCTTCGCCTGGATCGGCATCAGGTTCCCGCGTCCGGTCTCGTGACTACGTATGTGGCTTCGGAGCGCCGTTCCAGCATCGCCAGTGCCAACAGCGCGACCGCTGCGACCAGCCAGCTGACCACTGCAACCGATCCGGCGGGGATGATGGCCAGCGACGCGTTCCGGTGTTGAACCCGGACCAGATCGGGGTTCAACTTGTCGTACTCGACGTAAATTCGCATTCCGGTGTCCAATTCGGACGGGTAGAGCACACCTAGCTCGGGACGATAGGTCACCCGGTCCGGAGTGACGAACTCGATTGTGGAGCGGCGGGGGCCCGCGCTGAGCACCTCGGCCGCAGCCACACCCATATTTCTTTCGATCGCAATGTCGTTGCGCCACGCGCCGGCCACCAGCAACACCGCCGACATCGTCATCACCCCGGCCATGAGCAACACGGCGATGCGTGTCCACCGGAATGCCCGCCCTGCCATCGTATCCGACACCTCACCACTGGGTCCGTGAATCAGGTTGCGCCACAACATCTTCAGCGAGACCTCGGGCAGCCGCACTAAAGCGCAGCCTTGATCGACGCGTGCAGCCGGCGTAGCGAGGACCGGTCGGTCTTCACCTCGATCACTCGCATCCCGGTAAACGGCTCGTCGAGCGCAGCGGCCAGGCCGTCGACCTCCACCTGGGCGCTTTCGACATGATATGCCCGGCACAATGCCCCGACGTCGATGTCATGCGGTGTGCCGAACACCCGCGACGACACATCGGAGAATCGGGGGTCACCCTGCTCGAGGAGTTCGAAGATTCCGCCGCCATTGTCGTTGCACACAACTATCGCCAACTGCCGGGGCATCGGCTCGGTGGGACCGACCAACAACCCGGATGCGTCGTGGACGAAAGTCAGGTCTCCGATCAGTGCCACGGTGCGGCCACCGGACACCCGGTCGTGCGCCAGCGCCGCCCCGATCGCCGTCGACACCGTCCCGTCGATGCCGGCGACCCCGCGGTTGGACCGTACCGTGATTCCATGGGTGTCCAGGCCGGCCAATGCCACGTCCCGAACCGGGTTCGACGCCCCAAGCACCAGCTGATCACCTGGCCGCAGCGCGGCTGCCAGCGCGGCGGCGGCGTGTAGTCCGGTGATCAGTGGGTGAGCCCGCAGTTGCCCGCGAACCGCATCGAGACTATGCCGGTGCGCCTCGGCGCAGCGGCGCAGCCACGCTGGGTCCGGACGCCCGGTGGTCACCGCCCGGGTGCCAGTGGCCTGCGAGTTTCCTGAGACGTCCGGCCAGCGCGGCCCGGTGGTCAGGACGAAGACCGGAACCGACGGGTCGGCCAGCAACGCCGACACCGGACGATGCAGCGTCGGACGGCCCATCATGATCACCTGTCGGGGCCGCAGCATCGGCAACGCCAGCGGATGCAGCGGATTGGCGGGGGCCGGCGCAGTCGGCTCGGCGACCGTGGGCACCACCGCCAGGTTGTCATGTACACCGGCACCGTGGCCCGCGACGGCGATCGTGTCCGGGGTGAGGTCGATATCGAGGGGCTGGTCGAACGTCACCGCAGGAGTGAACGTCCACGCCCGCCCGCCAGGCCGGCCGGCCGTAACCGGGGCGGCGTCGCCGTCGGGCACGAGGGGCTCGCGCAGCGGGATGTCGAACTGGACCGGCCCGGCGTTGGCGGTGCGAGCGCCGGTGGCTGCCGCTAACGCCCGGCACGTCGCCGAACGCCACTTCGCGTTGAGGGTTTCCAGGCCGCCGTGGTCGGCGTTGAGCTGTTCCGGGGGAAGTCCCAGGCTGATGGCGGCGCGGACCTGGCTGCCGAAGTAGCCGAGTTGTTCCATGGTCTGGTTGGCGCCCGTACCCAGCAACTCATAGGGGCGGTTTGCCGACAGCACGATCAGCGGGACCCGCGCATAGTTTGCCTCCACGACCGCGGGCCCCAGATTTGCGACGGCGGTTCCTGACGTCATCGCAATGCATACCGGCGCGCCGGCCCCTACCGCCAAGCCGATCGCCAGGTAACCCGCGGTGCGCTCATCGATACGTACGTGCAGCCGGATGCGGCCCGCCCGGTCGGCGTCGGCCAGCGCGAAGGCCAGCGGGGCGTTACGCGAACCGGGGCACAGCACCACATCGCCGACCCCACCGCGGATCAATTCGTCGACGACTATGCGCGCCTGCAGCGTCGATCCGTTCACCGGTAAACCCTGTCACATCCGGGTAATGGCGAAGAATTTCAGCATCTCGGCGTTCACCATGCCCGGCGCCTCGACGAAACCGAGGTGACCGGTGTCGGGAATCTCGAGGTAACGGCCGTTCGGGAGCGCAGCAGCGACTTCGGCGCCCAGGTGCGGCGGCAATACCAGGTCGTCGGCAAAGCCGATCACCAGCACCGGGGCGGTGATTGCCCGGTAGGCCGGCAACCGGTTCCCCACTGGCGCGACATCGAGCTGAGCCCGCAGGCCCGGCGTTGCCTTGATGGGAAACATCATGAACATGTCCAGCCAGTCCCCCACCGCCCGTTCGTCGTTCAACGTCTTCGGAGAGAAGCTCTCCATCGCACGAATTTTCGCGTCGTAGGCCGGCGGAAGCGACAAACCGGAATCCAGCAGTGCTCGATCGGCCGCGACGAAGGAGGCGCGAGCGCGGTCGTGTCGGCCGCGGGTGGCCATCAGCACTGCCTGACTGACCAGTTCGGGCCTGGTCAGCATCAGTTCCTGGGCGATGAACGCCCCCATCGACACCGCCACGATACGCACGGGGCCGCCCACGAGTTTCTCGATGAGCGCCGCGGTGTCGCCGACCATGGTGGCGGTGGTGAACCCGCCGCCGTTCTCCGTCGCGCCGACGCCGCGGTTGTCGAAGGTGATGACCCGGTAACCGGCGTCCAGAAACGCCGGGACTTGATGCAGGTGCCAGGTTCGCCCCGCGCCGCCGCGGCCGGCGATGAACAACACCGGTTCTCCGGTTCCCCGGTCGTCATGGGCAAGGGCGATCACCCACGCGACCGTACCCGACGGCGGTTGCGCCTGCTCCTCGCGACGTCGGCGGCGTGACTCCACACCAGCGACGCCAGAGCCTTGGCTTGCACCGGGCTGGCGAGTTCCCGGCTCATCATGGCGACCGCCGCGGCCTTGGTTGTCGCCGATGCCTTCGACAGACTGCCGGAATCGAACGGCGGCTGCGGGTCGTACTCCATCGACAGCTGTATGGCCTTGGCCCGTTCCGGCCCGGCGATCTGGCCCGCCAGCCACAACGCCATGTCGATGCCGGCGGACACCCCTGCACTCGTGACCAGGACTTTCCCATCGTTATCGGCAACCACCACCCGCTCGTTGCCGACCGCGTGGACCCCAAGGGCCTTCAAGGCGGCCAGCGCCATCCAGTGCGAGGTGGCACGCTTCCCGTTCAGCAGTCCCGCGGCAGCCAAGATGATCGACCCGGAACAGACCGAGGCCGTCCATCTGGCGGTCCGATGGGCGGCGCGCACCCAGTCGAGCAGAACCTGATCGCGAGCATGCTCCATCGTGGAAAATCCACCGGGCACCAGAATCAGGTCCGGCGACGGGGTTTCGGCGAAAGAATGCGTGGCACCGACGACAAGTACGCCAGAGTCCGCGGTGATGGGCCCGGCCTGATGCCAGACGAATCGAACCTCGGCACCCGGCAGGTAGCGCAACACCTCGTAAGGCCCGATGAAGTCCAGTGCCGTGAAGCCCGGATAAACGACGATGGCGATCTGCATGGTCCTATCGTCGCGCCAAGCACACGCCGGCGTCTACGCCCTCATGTCAGCAACCCATGGCATTCCCGCACCCGGCGTACCCACCAGTTCCGGCGCTGCGCCGGGGCACGAAGCGCGGCGAGCCGGCCGGGGTCGGGGGCACACGGTTGCACCGGCAAGTAGCCGCCCACAGGGATGACGGGTTCGGTCACGTCTTCGATGAACAGCCCGCCGGTAGCCAGCCCGCAGGCGTACCCGAGGTGCGGAAGCGCGCCCGCGGCATGCAATCCGGCCGACATACCCACCGCGGTGTCCAGTGCACTGGAGACCACCACCGGAACCCCGATCTGCCCCGCGATTCGCAGCAGGGCCGACACCCCGCCCAGCGGAGCAACTTTGAGCACCGCGATGTCGGCTCCGCCCGCCGCGACGACGCGCAGCGGGTCGTCCGCCTTGCGGATGCTCTCGTCGGCGGCCACCGGCACCGCGACACGACGACGCAGCTCGGCGAGTTCGGCCGTCGTGGCGCATGGCTGCTCGACGTACTCCAGGGGTCCGTCGGCGGTCAGCGCGCCGATCGCGGCCACCGCGTCGTCCACACTCCAGCCGGCGTTGGCGTCGACCCTCACCGCGGGAATCGAAGCCCGGACGGCGTTCACCCGCGCGACATCGTCGGCGAGGCTCTGACCGGGCTCGGCGACCTTGACCTTGGCGGTGCGTGCGCCGGGGAAGCGGGCCAGCATTTCCGGTACCTGTTCGGCCGGAACCGCGGGAACCGTGGCATTGACCTCGATGCGGTCGCGCACCAGTGGCGGCGTCGGGTGGTAAGCGGATTCGATACCCGAAGCCAGCCAGTGCACCGCTTCGCCGGGGCCGTATTCGGGGAACGCGCTGAATTCACCCCACCCGGCCGGCCCGTCGATCAGCACAGCCTCCCGCTCGGTGATGCCGCGAAACCGAACGCGCATCGGAAGCGCGACGACGTGCGTGCGCTCAAGCAGGTCTGCCAGCGTCGGCCATGCCAACGTCTTGGCGCTCCTCGGCAACCGAAACTCGGGCGGTGTCGGTGATGTTCCCGTCACACCGTCCGGTCGCGGCCCTCCCAATACGGCTGTCGCAGCTCCTTCTTCATCACCTTGCCGGTGGGGTTTCGAGGCAGCTCATCGAGGACATCGACGCTGCGCGGGCACTTGTAGTGGGCCAGCCGGTCACGGCACCAGGAGATCAACTCCTCAGCGGGTTGGCCGCTTCGCCCAGTGAGACCACGGCTTTGACCGATTCGCCCCACTTCTCGTCGGGGATTCCGAAGACGGCGACCTCGGTCACCGCCGGATGTTCGGCGAGCACCCTTTCGACCTCGATGGAGTAGATGTTCTCTCCGCCGGAGATGATCATGTCCTTCATCCGGTCCTCGACGAACACGTAACCGTCCTCGTCGATCCGGCCGATGTCACCGGTGCGGAACCAGCGGTCCTCGGTGATCGCTTCGTCGGTCGCCTCCGGCCGGTTCAGGTATTCCTTCATCAACTGCGGTGTGCGGAACCACAATTCCCCCTGGGAATTGGTCGGCACATCTTCGAGCGTATTGGGGTCGACCACGCGCAACTCTGCGTTGGGGACCAATGTCCCGGCGCTGACGAGGCGCTCGGGATGCTCGTCGTCGCGATGCTCTGCGGGCATCAGATGGGTGACCACCCCGCATACTTCGGTCAAACCGTACACCTGGATGAAATCCGTTGTGGGCCAAGCCTCGATCGCCGAACGCAGCAGTGGCAACGGCATCGGCGACGCGCCGTACATGTATGTCTTGAGCGTGCCGAACAGCTTGACCGCGTCGGGACCGGAGTCCAGCACCTTCGCCAGCACCGCAGGCACCAGGAACGTCCGGTTGGCGCCCTTGAGGATCGCCCCGGCCAGGGACATGCCGTCGACCTCCCGCGTCATCACGCTGGGCACGCCGTCGTGGATGCTGAACTGCATGTAGGACGTACCGCCCACATGGAACAGCGGCATCGCCACCAGGTTCTTGTCGCCTTCGTCGAATTCGATGCCGTCGCCTGCGTTCAACGTGTGCGCGATCATGTTGTTCTGCGTCAGCGCGACCCCCTTGGGCCGGCCTGTCGTGCCCGAGGAGTACATCACCAGGGCGACGTCGTCGGGGTCGACGTCGGCCGCCGCGGCCGGTGGGTGTGGCTGCGGCCAGCAGCGCCTCGTACTCGTCGCCGTCGCCACCCTCTGGTGTCACCTCGATCAGCCGGGGATTCGCGGTCAACCGGTCGGCGATCCCGTCGATGGTGGGCCGCAGTTCGGCTCCGACGACCAACACCTTGGCGCCGCAGTCGTTGAGGACGTAGTCGAGTTCGTCGCCGGCGAGCCGGAAGTTGATGATGGCGGTCGCGGCGCCCAGCGACGCGGCCGCCATCGTCAGCTCCACGCCCGCGGGATGGTTCTTGTCCAGGAACGCCACGATGTCACCGCGTCCCACGCCGAGTCCGGCGAGAGCCCCGGCCAGCCGGCGCACTCTGTCGTTCCACTGCGCCCAGGTCCAGGTCCGGTCGAGGTAGACAAAGGCCTCCTCGTCCGGTTTGGTCTGTGCCCAGTGGGTGAGGCGGTCATCGAGAAAGCGCGGCTGCGGTGCGGTCATCGGTATCTCCTGTCTTTCGCTTACGAGACTGCCACGACGCGCCCACCAGGAGGCCGGTTCGCCGCGAATGGCGCGTTCACGAAGGGGGTTGCCGACTCGAACTGCAACACGTTCTAGTGTGGCTGTCATGAGCGACGAACTGCTGCGCCATCCCGTCCACTCCGGCCATCTGCTGATCGGTGCACTCAAACGCCACCGGGACCGTCCGGTGCTCCACCTTGGCGACACGACGCTGACCGGCGGCGAGCTGGCCGCCCGGATCAGCCAGTACGTGCAGGCCTTCGAGGCGCTGGGCGCCGGCGGCGGCGCCACCGCGGGTCTGCTGTCGCTGAACCGGCCGGAGGTCCTGATGATCACCAGCGCCGGACAGACCCAGGGCTACCGCCGGCTGGCGCTGCACCCGCTGGGCTCCCTCGACGACCACGCCTATGTGCTGACCGACTCGGGGTCGACCACGCTCATCATCGATCCCAACCCGATGTTCGTCGAGCGCGCCGTCGGCCTGCTGGCCAAGGTCCCCGCACTCACTCAGATCCTCACCATCGGGTCGGTGCCGTCGGAGCTGGCCGAGGCGGGCGCCGCCGCGGGAGCCACGGTCATCGACCTGACCGCCGAAGCAGCGAAGTACGAGCCGCGACAGCTGGTTGCCGCCGACCTGCCGCTGGACCACGTCAGCGGACTGTCCTACACCGGTGGCACCACCGGCAAACCCAAGGGCGTCATGATGACGACGCAGGCCACCACAACGATGACGACCATCCAGCTGGCCGAGTGGGAGTGGCCGGATAACCCGCGCTTCCTGATGCTGACCCCGCTCTCGCATGCCGGGGCCGCGTACTTCCTGCCCACCCTGGTCAAGGGCGGGGAGATGCACGTCATGGCGAAGTTCGACCCGGGCGAGGCGCTGCGGGTCATCGAGGAGAAGAAGATCACCGCGACCTTCGTGGTTCCGGCGATGCTCTACGCGCTGATGGACCACCCCGATTCGCACACGCGCGACCTGTCGTCGCTGGAGACCGTCTACTACGGCGCGTCGGCGATAAACCCGGTGCGGCTGGCCGAGGCGATACGCCGGTTCGGCCACATCTTCGCGCAGAACTACGGGCAGTCCGAGGCCCCGATGGCGATCTCCTATCTGGGCCGCAACGACCACGACGAAAAGCGCCTGAGCTCCTGCGGGCGCCCGACCCTTTTCGCCCGCTGCGCCCTGCTGGATGCCGCGGGCAACCCGGTGCCGCAGGGTGAGGTCGGCGAGGTGTGCGTGTCCGGGCCGCTGCTGTCGGGGGGTTACTGGCAGCTGCCCGAGCAGACCGCGGACACCTTCAAGGACGGCTGGCTGCGCACCGGAGACATGGCCCGCGAGGACGAAGACGGCTTCTGGTTCATTGTCGACCGGGTCAAGGACATGATCGTCACCGGCGGCTTCAACGTGTATCCGCGTGAGGTGGAGGACGTGGTCGCCGAGCATCCGGCGGTCGCGCAGGTGTGCGTCGTCGGCGCCCCGGACGACAAGTGGGGCGAGACCGTCACGGCCGTCGTCGTGTTGCGCCCCGATGCGGGTACCGACGATGCGTCGGTCGCGGCGATGACGGCCGAGATCCAGGCCGCCGTCAAGGACCGCAAGGGATCGGTGCAGGTGCCCAAGCAGGTGGTGGTGGTCGACACGTTGCCACTGACCGGGCTGGGCAAGCCGGACAAGAAGGCCGTGCGGGCGCGGTTCTGGGAAGGGGCGGCGCGTTCGGTCGGCTGACCGCGCCGACGGGCCGGTCGGTGCGGATGGGCCCCGCGGCGTACCAAGCGTGGGTCAACCGCGACCTGGCCCCGCACCTGCGCAGCTTAATCTGTAACAGGATGGGGTGATCGGAGTGTCCACGCCAACTGCTAACTCACGAGCGCACGTGCCTGAATCGAGACCCAATTTGTCACCGAAGCTTTCAGGAACCGAAGGCGCGGAACTGGTTGACGAGGAGCTCGATGCGATCGGTTTCACGGCCCGGGCGTAGCCGGTCGCCGCGGCCGAGCGTGATCAGTCCGTGCAGTGCGGCCCACAGCACCTCGGTGAGAGTGTCGACGTCTTGACCCACGACGACGGCGGCGACGGCCTCGCGTAGCTCAGCGAATGCCGCCGTCAACGGCGCCGGGGTGTCCTCGGCGCCGAATCGCAGTCGCGTGGCGCGGGTGAACATAGCGTCGTAGAGCGCCGAGTTTTCGGTGGCAAAGCCGTTGAACGCGTGAGCAACTCGGCCCAACGCCTCGTCGGAGCCAGCAGCACCGCGACGGGCCGCGCCGAGTACCTCAGCGAATTCCCCGAAGCCCTCCAGGGCGACAGCCTCGACGATGTCCTCCATCGAGGCGAAGTGCTTGTAGAGCACGGGCTGGCTGTACTCGATCTCTGTGGACAACCGACGGGTGGTGACCGCATCCCAGCCCTCCCGCTCGGCCAGAGTGCGCGCCGTCGCGGTGATCAGCCGGCGACGAGCCTCGCGATCACGCACCCGACGCTCCGCAATGGACACGCCTGGATGATAGCACTGCTACGATCTCTAGCGACGCTATTGACATACCTCCTTCCTAGGGTTAGCGTTGCTAACACCAACGGTTCAAGGAGTACAACATGGACGCACAGCAGCTCGCCGAGACCTACCTCGCGATGCTCAACACGCATGATCCGAACCTGGTGGACCAGTTCGTGGCCGAGGATTACGTCAACCACAATGCGTTCGTCGCCGACGGGCGCGTGGCGAACCGCCAGTTCTGGACCGCGTTCTTCGCCGCGCTACCCGATCTGAGCGCGACCATGGAGGATCTGGTGATCTCCGATGACCGGGTGGTGGGCCGCTTCGTCTACCGCGGCACCCACACCGGAGAATTGATGGGTATCCCCGCCAGCGGCAATCCGGTGGAGATGCGCTCCATCGACATCTGGCGGGTCGAGGACGCCATGTTCGTCGAACACTGGGACGAGCTGAACCTGCTGCAGCTGTTCCAGCAGATGGGCGCACTGCCGCCCCTAGGCGGCGGCCCTGAGGCGCAGTCGTGATGCCCCTCGCCCAGCTGGCCGCCATCATCGCGGTGCTCAGCACCGGGGTGATCTACGGCACCGACGTGTTCTGCGCGCTGGTCCATCGCCCCGCCTGGCCCGTGTCGACGACGCCGCGCTCACCGCTGTCATGGGCAATGTGCATCGCTTCGGCGACGGGCGCCTAGCCGCCCCCGGGATTCTCGGCGTCCTCGGCGCGGCCGCCGCGTCCGTCTTGGCCGCACTGGACGGCCGGCCCATCGCCTCCGCCACCGCGGGAGCCGACTGGCACTGCTGGTGGTCTGGCTGCTGCTCTACCTGCGCGTCAGTGCACCGATCAACCGCGCACTCACCGCCGCCGCCGACAGCCACGAGACACCGGCCAACGCCCGCGCACTGCAACGTGATTGGGACCGCGTCATCGTCCCGAGGGCGTTCTGCAGGGCCTGGCCACCGCGGCGCTCTGCGTGAGCCTCGTCAGCTGACCGGCCTCGCCTTTCCCCACCATCGGCACCCATCAACGCAACCAGAAGGTTCATCGCGATCATGTATCAACTCAGGATCTACACCCTGCGGACCCGCGACACACTCGAGCGCTACGCGACCGTGCACTGGCCCCGCCACATCCCCAGCCTGGACGCCTTCGGCGTCACCACTCACGGGATCTGGACCCAACACGACAACGACGCACACCGCCTCCTCGCCCTGATCTCCTACCCAGAGGGAGCAAACCCCACCGAGGTCACCACCGCGTATATGGCCAGTCCGGGATTCGCAGCCGACATGGACGGCTTCGACGTCAGTGACATCATCAATGTCGAGGACCTGCTGCTCGACCCCGCCGCAGCGTCACCGCTCACCTGACTCCGGCTCGACGACAGACCCCGCGGTCTCCGGCGCGTCGCCGAATCGACTCCCAGCGGCCTGTTGGGGGTAGTGTCGCGCCGCGCGACGGGGTTCGCCCGGCGCGACACCGACCTCTGGTGGGGCGGCGACACCGTTACGACACTGTCCCCCACGGCGAAAGCCCGGCTCCGAACAGACGTAGGTTCGAACATCGCGTTCGATATCCGGCCCCCGTTTGCAGGTCCGTGGGGACGCGGCGACACCCCGCAGACGACGGCGCTCGGAACGTTTGCGGTTCGCCAGTCAGCGACGCCGCCGGATAGCATACTTGGTTCTGTGCGGGCATCCCGCACGTGGTTGATGGTTCTCGGGGAGGAAATCATGAAGTACGTCGTCAGCTGGACACTGCGGCTCAACGGCTCGGCGAAGGAAAACGACGAGGCGATACGGCGGGGCATGGAACTGTACGCAAAGTGGACGCCGCCGGCGAGTATGACGATCCACCAATTCGTCTTCCGGGTGGACGGCAGTGGAGGGCTGCTCGTCGTCGAGACCGACAATCCCGCGGACCTGCTCGACGGCCCCAGCAAATTTGGCCACCTGCTCGAGTACGACACCCATCAGGTTGTCGAGTCCGCGGAGTGGGTGCAGGCGTACCAGCAGGGCATCGAGTTCAGGGACTGAGCCGGCCGCCGCCGGTGGAACCATGCGCGGTGTCGGGGTTTGATCCCGTTACCGTGTGATCCCGTGAGCGAGAATCCGTTCGACCCCACGGCATGGCGGCCGGTCGACTCCTTCGCCGACCTGACCGATATCACCTATCACCGCCACGTCGCCGGTGGCACGTCACTGCCCACCGTGCGGGTGGCCTTCAACCGGCCCGAGGTGCGTAACGCGTTCCGGCCGCACACTGTCGACGAGTTGTTCCGCGTCCTGGACCACGCCCGGATGTCGCCTGATGTCGGAGTCGTCCTGCTGACCGGTAACGGGCCGTCGGCCAAGGATGGAGGCTGGGCATTCTGCTCAGGCGGCGATCAGCGTATCCGCGGCCGAACCGGCTACCAGTACGCGTCCGGCGACACCGGCGACACCGTCGATGCGGCACGGGCCGGGCGGCTGCACATCCTCGAGGTTCAGCGACTCATCCGGTTCATGCCCAAGCCGGTGATCTGCCTGGTCAATGGATGGGCGGCCGGCGGCGGACACAGCCTGCACGTGGTGTGCGACCTGACCCTGGCCAGCCGCGAGCACGCCCGCTTCAAGCAGACCGACGCCGACGTCGGCAGCTTCGACGGCGGCTACGGCAGCGCGTACCTGGCTCGCCAGGTCGGACAGAAATTCGCCCGCGAAATCTTCTTCCTCGGCCGGGTCTACAACGCCGAACAGATGCACCGCATGGGAGCGGTCAACGAGATCGTCGACCACGCCGACCTGGAAAAGGCCGGGTTGGAATGGGCCGCCGCAATCAACGCCAAGTCACCACAGGCACAACGGATGCTGAAGTACGCGTTCAACCTGCTCGACGACGGCCTGGTGGGCCAGCAGCTCTTCGCCGGCGAGGCGACCCGGCTGGCCTACATGACCGACGAGGCGGTCGAGGGGCGCGACGCCTTTCTGGAGAAGCGCGATCCGGACTGGAGCCCGTTCCCCCGCTACTTCTGAGACTGTTCGACGTCTACGTTTCCCCAACCGGCGTGTCGCGCTGCGCAGGCACCCGCACGCAGCCGAGTGCGGGTAGACACGGGGCCATGGAGATCCTCGCCAGCCGCGTGCTGTTCCGGCCGGAGGACTATGAACGATCAGTTGTCTTCTACCGCGACCGGATCGGCTTGGCGATCGCCCGCGAATACGGTGCCGGCATCGTGTTCTACGCGGGGCAGTCGCTGATCGAGATAGCCGGCCACGGTGCCCGAAAACCCGGCGCGCCGCCCTTTCCCGGTGCCCTGTGGCTTCAAGTCCGCGACGTCTACTCAACACAGTCCGAACTCGAGTCGCGCGGTGTCCCGATTGCACGCCGAGCCTGCCGGGAACCATGGGGACTGCACGAAATGCACGTCACGGATCCCGACGGTGTCACCCTCATTTTTGTTCAGATTCCAGAGGATCATCCCCTCCGACACGACCCCCGCGGTTAACGGCAGGGAAACTTTGGCCGACGACTCGCCCGCATACCGCATTTTCTTCTCCAATCGGTTTTACAGGCCCGCCCAACTGTGTCCACAATCCTCCCGTGGACGTTCAGTTGGTACTTTTGATCATCGTCGTGGTGACGGCATTGGCGTTCGACTTCACGAACGGATTCCATGACACCGGTAATGCCATGGCCCCCTCGATCGCCAGCGGGGCGCTCAAACCGAAAACCGCCGTGGCGCTGTGCGCCTCGCTCAACTTGGTCGGTGCGTTCCTCTCCACCGCGGTGGCGGCCACCATTGCCAAGGGTCTGGTCCAGTCGGGACTGGTGACCCTGGAGTTGGTGTTCGCCGGCCTCGTCGGTGGGATCGTGTGGAACCTGTTGACCTGGCTACTGGGCATACCGTCGAGCTCGTCGCACGCCCTGATCGGCGGCATCATCGGGGCAATGCTGGCAGCCGTCGGTGGGCACGGGGTCATCTGGAGTGGCGTGGCGTCCAAGGTGCTAGTGCCGGCCATGCTGGCACCGCTGATCGCCGGGATCGTCGCCGGCGTCGGCAGCTGGCTGGTGTACCGCACCGTGCACAACGTTCCCGAGGAACGCACCAACAAAGGTTTCATGTACGGCCAGATCGGCTCTGCGTCGTTGATATCGCTGGCCCACGGGACCAACGACGCTCAGAAGACGATGGGCGTCATCTTCCTGGCGCTGATCTCCTACGGCGCAGTGGACAAATCCGAGACCGTGCCCCCGCTCTGGGTCATCGTCTCCTGCGCTGATAGCCATCGCGCTGGGTACCTACCTCGGCGGCTGGCGGATCATCCGCACCCTCGGCAAGGGGCTGGTCGATATCAAGTCCCCGCAGGGCATGGCCGCGGATTCCTCCTCAGCCGCGATCATTCTGCTGTCGAGCCATTTCGGCTACGCGCTGTCCACCACCCACGTCGCCACCGGCTCGATCCTGGGCAGCGGCGTAGGCAAGCCCGGCGCCGAAGTGCGCTGGGGGGTCGCCGGCCGGATGGCGACCGCCTGGCTGATCACGCTGCCGGCGGCGGGCACCGTCGGTGCGATCACCTACTACCTGGTCCATTCGATCGGCGGCCTCGCCGGCGGGCTCATCGGCCTCGCACTCCTGATCATCACCTCGGGCCTGATCTACCACCGGTCCCGCAAGGCGCCTGTCACCCACAAGAACGTCAACGACGAGTGGCCGGGCGGACCAGGCGGCGATGTTGAATCAGGTTCCACCGCTTCGTCCGCCGAGGTGACCGCCAAGGCCACCCAGCCGACCGCCCGCTGACCTTCCGCACCGAAAGGCCGAGACCCTTGCACAACAGTTGGATCAACCTCACAGCGATCTACCAGATTCTCGTCGCCGGTCTGATCGTCGGTGCGGGACTGCCCGCACTGTTCGCCATCGGAGTCCGGATCAACGCCGAAGGCGCCGGCGTTGCGGCACACGGCGGCAGCATCACCCGGCGCAACCCCGTTCTGGTCGCTGTGAGCTGGGCGATCTTCGCCTTGGCGCTGACCGTGGTCGTCGTGGGGGTGCTGTTCATCGCCCGCGACTTCATCGGGCACCATAGCGGCTGGTACATCCTCGGGGCCAAGCACAAGTAGTATTTCCCACCAGCAACCTCCCCTGGCTGCCGAGTGCGCAGGAGTCGATACTGGTGAACGGGTTTATCAACAAGGTCGTCGAATGGCTGCGCGCCGGCTATCCCGAAGGTGTGCCGCAAAACGACTACATTCCGTTGCTCGCGCTGTTGGCACGCCGGCTCACTCCTGACGAGGTGAAGCTGGTCGCACACGAGTTGGGCGGCCGGCCGTACTTCGACGAGATCGACATCGGCGCGGAGGTCATGCGTATCACCGACGAACTGCCGTCGCCCGATGATGTCGAGCGGGTGCGCCAGCGGTTGGCGATCCTCGGGTGGCCGTTGGACGATCCCCGTGACGAGGCCGACGCATAGGCACTCTGCGCGCTCTCGTCGTCCCGGCACGGCCCTCCGCCCTCTCCATGCTGCCGGCTGTCGAAGGGGTGCTGGACGGGCGCCAGCCGCCCGTACTGCCCGTCCCGGGCGGTGATCCGCAACGAGCCGAGATGCTGGCCGCCGCGTTGCGCGTCGGCGAGGAGATCGCCGACGACGTCGCCATGGTGGTGCCGACTTCGGGAAGCACCGGAACAACCAAAGGCGCGATGCTGTCGGCGCCGGCGCTCATCGCCAGCGCGTCGGCCACCCATGACAGGCTGGGTGGTACCGGAGTGTGGCTGTCGGCGCTGCCCGCCTATCACATCGCAGGCATGCAGATACTGGTTCGCAGCGTACTGGCGGGTACGGTCCCGATAGAGCTCGACGTGTCGGCCGGCTTCGACACCGCGCAAATTCCTGCCGCGGTTGCGTCGATGGGCTCCGGCCGCCGTTACGCCTCGCTGGTCGCCGCTCAACTCGCCAAAGCAGTGGAGGACCCCGACGCTGCCGCGGCACTGGCGCAACTGGATGCGGTGCTGCTGGGCGGCGGACCGGCTCCCCCGGCAATTCTCGAATCCGCCGCCGCGGCAGGCATTCCCGTGGTGCGCAGCTACGGGATGAGCGAAACCTGCGGAGGCTGCGTCTACGACGGGGTTCCGCTCGACGGCGTGCAGGTGCGTGTCCGCGACGACGGACGAATCGCCATCGGTGGCACGACGCTGGCCAACGGCCACCGCAATCCCCAGCGCCCGGACCCGTTCAGCGAGCCCGGCTGGTTCGTGACCGACGACTTCGGCGCCGTCGACGACGCGGGTGCCCTGCAGGTGCTCGGCCGGGTCGACGACGCGATAAGCACCGGTGGCCTCACTGTCCTTCCGGGGCCGGTGGAAGCCGCATTGGCGGCACATCCAGCGGTCGCCGAATGTGCCGTGTTCGGCGTACCGGACGATCGCCTGGGTCAGCGGGTGGTCGCGGCCATCGTGGTGCACCCGGAGGCACCGGCACCGACCGTCGAAGAACTGCGCACCCACGTCGGCGACACTCTTCCGCGCAGCGCGGCGCCGCGCGACGTACACATCGTCGACGAGCTGCCCCGCCACGGCATCGGCAAAATCGACCGGCGTGCTCTGCTCGAGCGCTTCGGATGACCGCAATCCCGCGGCGTCGCCCTGGGCGAATACACCACCCGCGCGGTTGTCAGACTGTCTGGGTGCCCACCGCCCTACCGTCCAACCACGAGGAGTTCGCCCGCGCGGTGCTGCCGCAGTTCGGTCGCGACCGCAGCGCCCCCCTGCGACTGCTCAGCCTGTCGGAGAACGCGACATATCTGGTGGAAGACGATGACCCGATCGTGCTCCGGGTGCACCGCCCGGGCTACCACTCGCTTGTGGCGATCCAATCCGAGCTGACCTGGATGGCGGCGCTGCGGGACCAGACGTGGGTACCGACGCCCCGGCCGATCCCCGCGGCCGACGGCAGCGCGGTGGTGCCCGCGTCGGTCGGCGGCCAGGTGCTGCATGTGGACGCGGTGACGTTTGTCGCGGGATGCACCGCCGAGGAGAAGCCCGAGGCGGTTGGGTTCGACGATCTGGGCAGGATCACCGCCGTGATGCACGATCACGTCCAGGCCTGGACACCGCCGGCACAGTTCACTCGATTCCAGTGGAATCTGGAGACGATGCTCGGACCGTGCGCACGGTGGGGCGACTGGCGCAAGGCGCCCAACCTGACCGACGACGAATGCCGCCTGATCGGCCGGGCGGCCACGACGATTCACCATCGATTGACCGAGTTCGGTTGTGGTCCTGACCGTTTCGGTCTTGTTCACGCAGACCTGCGGATGGCCAATCTGATGATCGATCCCGACGAACCGGCCGGTCCGATCACCGTCATCGATTTCGACGACAGCGGATGGTCCTGGTTTCTCGCAGACCTCGGCGCCGTCGTCTCGTTCATCGAGGACTCCCCCGGCACCGAGCGCATCGTCGCCGACTGGTTGCACGGATACCGGCAGCATCGAAAACTCGCGACGGCACATGCGGAATTGATCCCCACCTTCGTCATGCTGCGTCGGATCATGCTGTCGGCCTGGATCGGCTCACACCCTGACGCCGACGCTGCCATCCCCCTGGCCCCGACCTTCGCCGCGGGTACCGCCCGGCTGGCCGAACGCTACCTGGGCGACCCATCGTGGCTTCGCGACGCGATCCGATGAAATACCGACGGCATGTGAACCCGGCTGCTGCGACCGTGGCAGTGCTGAACAATAATCTCCGCATGCCAGGCCAACCGGTTCCCCTCCCACCCGTCCCCGCCGCCACCACGCTCGACGAAGTCGTGGAGGCCATCGATTCGGTCATCCGCTGGTCCATTTCCGCTTCGAGTCGGCTCGGTTACTTTGCGGCGGTATACAAGCGGATTACCATCGCTGTGCGAAAGGCCGTTGCGGACGGAGATTTCGAGGACGGACCGCGAATGGCGCGATTCGACGTAGCGTTCGCCAACCGCTATTTCGACGCACTCAACGCCCGGTTTCACCCCGAGAAATTCGGCAAGCCGACCCGCTCCTGGAACAATGCGTTCGACGGGGCGGACCGTGCGGAGCCGATCATTTTGCAGCACGTCCTCGCCGCCATCAACGCACATATCGGGCTCGACCTCGGAATCGCGACTCAAACGGTCGGCGGAGCCCGAGCAGTATTGGCGCTGCAAGAGGATTTCAACCGCATCAACGGCGTTCTGGCCAGCCAGGTGAACGGCGTCGTGCGAGACATGAACGAGCTCTCCCCCGCGCTGGCGGATGTCTACACAGTTCTGATGGACCATGAGATATTCGTGATCAACGAGGCACTGCGAACGATGCGCGACGATGCATGGCGATTCGCGACGATCCTCGCGCTGGAGCCGTCCTTCGCCAGACCACCGACCATCTGGGTGCGGGACCGCAACGTCGCGGGGCAGACGGAATTGATCTTTGACCCACCGGGTGTCGTCGGGTTGATCAGGTGGGCGGTGCGGACCATCGCCGAACGCGAGAGCCGCGACATCGTCAGGAACATCGAAGTTCTGGACGCGATCGCGTCGACACCGGCACCGATCAGCACCACACTCTGACGGCGACGTCCCTGCCCTTCCCAACGAGGCACAGGGCAGTCGATGTCGCCCGCGTTCTCCAATCCCGTCGATGCGGCCGTCATCGGGCTGCGGTAACCGACGCCCCTGCCCCCTCTGGAACCCGCTCGTCACACCGATCTTGGTCAGGTGAACACGGTGTGCGCCAATCCGATACCGGCGCCCGCGGCGATGTACCAGACATTGTTGAACTTCGTCCGCGACAGCAGCACGAGCGTGACCACGGCGATGCCGACGGTGAGCATATCCACGATTGCGGCGCGGCCCAATTGCCAAGTGACGCCGGCCATCAGTGCCAACGCCGTGGCGTTGACACCGTCGAGCAGCGCTGAACTCCATGCGGCAGAACGCAGCTTGTCGGTGAGCCGGGTGAGCAATCCGACGAACACAAATGAGGGCAAGAAGACGGCGATGGTCGCCAGTAATGCTCCCAATGGGCCGGCGATGAGGTAGCCGAGGAAGGTTGCGGTGGTGAACACCGGCCCGGGGGTGATCTGGCCGACGGATACGGCGTCAATGAGCTGCTGCTCGGTGACCCAGCCCAACCGCTCGACGAAATCGCCGCGCAGAAACGCCAACAGGACATATCCGCTGCCATAGAGCACGGCTCCGATCTTCAGCATGGTCGCGAACAGCTGAGCCAGCTGACCGCCGGTTGGATCGGGGAACACCGGCTGGGCCAGCGTGATGAGCGGAGCGGCCAGAAAGCTGTGTAGACGGCCACCACCCGGGCGGCGTGCCATGTGCCCCGCCACGGCGGTCGCCGCGCCGGCGGCGAGCAGAATCAGCTCGTTGATCCCAACCAGGTAGGCCACCAACGCCATGGCGGCCAGCACGCCCAGCCAGAACCCGGTGATCACGGTGCGCAGCAGACCGGCGAGGGCGTACAGAATGATCGCGATGACCACCGGCACGACGCCGTAAAGGATGCCCTCCACCGCGGGTGTCTGGCCGTAACGGACGTAGGCCCACGCCAGCGCGGTCACCATCAGTGCCGCCGGCACGATGAAACACACCCCCGCAGCCATCAACCCCCGCCATCGCGCCCGTTCGAAGCCCAAATGGATCGCCAGCTCGGTCGAGTTCGGCCCCGGGATCAGATTGGTGGCGCCCAACAAATCGGCAAACCGCTGATCGGTCACCCACCCCCGGCGGCGGACCAACTCCTCGCGCATCAACGCGATGTGCGCCGCCGGCCCGCCGAAGGCGATCGTGCCCAGCCGAAGGAACACGAGCGCCACCTCCCGCACCCCGCGCGAGTTACCGCCGTCGCGCTCGCCGTCCCGGCTCGGATCCGAAGCCTCCACTATGCCTTCCGCACATCGATGTCTCCCGCACATCCCGGTCACCAATACCGGAGAACGGTAGTCAATGGTTCATGGCCGGTATCGCCGTGATGGCGGCATCGCCCGCCGGCGCCACATGCCATGGATTACGACCCATGGGGCGGGGGCCAACGTTGTCGACGGCCCGATCGAGTCGAACGGCTTCTTCCAACCGTGGACCCCGTGACGGCGGCAGCGAAACCCGCCGCGCAGCGCGTTTTCAGCTAGACGTCCAGCGTTCCGCCGAGTCGCTCGGCGGCATTGACGTAGTCCTCGATGAATTCCAGCACCACGTCGCGGGCCGGCTTGACCTTGTTCATCAGTCCCACCCCCTGACCGACGAAGTATGTCGCCAACGCCTGAGCCCCTTCATGGCCCGCCTCGGCCAGCTTGTCGACCCGGCGCAGCGCCGGTTCGCACAGCATCGACTGCAGCGGCAGCGGCAGCGGACGCTGCCCGCCCTCCTGCGGCAACCAGGCGTCAGTCCAGTCCGACACCAGCTGACGGGACGGCTTTCCGGTCCGGCCCGTCGACCGCACGGTGTCGCGGGACGTCGCCGCGAGCATCTTCTGAACGGTGTACGGTGCGGTCTCGGCCTCCTCGGTGGTGAGCCATACCGACCCGGTCCAGGCGCCGGCAGCTCCCATCGCCACACACGCCGCCATCTGCCGGCCGGTGACGATGCCGCCCGCCGCCAGGACGGGGACGTCACGGTCGGATTCGGTTGCGACGGCCTCCAAGACCTCGGGTACCAGCACCAGGGTCGACACCTCGCCACAATGGCCGCCGGCTTCGGTGCCCTGCGCGATGATCACGTCCACACCCGCCCGGACCTGTTTGACCGCGTGCTCGCGAGCGCCCACCAAAGCCGCCACCGGGATGCCATGTTCGCGGCCCGCTTCCAGCATGTAGTCCGGTGGTACACCGAGCGCGTTTGCCATGAGCTTGATGGGATGTGCCAGCGCAACCTCCAGAAGCTGACGACCGGTGTCGCCGGAGAGGTTCGAAGCTCCGACCCGGGAGGAGTCCTCCGCCGGAATGCCGTGGCTGGCAAGCAGTTCGGCGACAAATCTACGGTAGTACTCGGGAATGCGGTCCGCCAATTGCGTCCGGGAAAGGTGCTCGCCCTTGCCCTCGTACCTGGCCGGCACGATGATGTCCACGCCGTACGGCCTGCCCTGGACCTGTTCGTCGATCCACTGCAGCTCGCAGTCCAGTTTCTCGGGGGTGAACGCCGTTCCGCCCAGCACACCGAAGCCGCCGGCGTTGGTGACCGCCGCCACGACGTCGCGGCAGTGGCTGAAGGCGAACAGCGGGAAGTCGATACCGAACAGGTCGCAGATCGGGGTCTTCACCGCTTCAGTATCGCGACGCGGACGAGCCTGCCCCGCACCGGGTCTCAGCCCAGCAGGCTGGAACCTCATCAGGTGACGGGTTCCGGCTTTGGCGGACGTCTCTGGAGTTCGTCGCATATGGCATCTGTGCGCAGTGCCTCGTTTGCCGGACAGGTACCCTGTCCGCCGTTGAGGCGCGGCGTCGCGGTGGCACCGGCGTGGTGGAGTCCGATCACATTCCACTGGTTGTCGAATACCGGGATTCGTCTCAACCGCATGACATTCCTCCTGGTATCGCTTGAAATTCGCCGAGGCAAAGATACTGCAATAAGAAGCGCGTGCGGCATTTAACCGGAAAGCAGTTAGGCCGCTGACAATTACGCGTAGGCGGCTACGCGAATCCGGCCGATCGGCGCAAACCTTCAGGGCAGCTCGAACGGCAGGGCTACGCCCTTGTGCGGCAGACAGTGCGTGCAGGTGCGCTGCGCGGGAACCGCGGCCAGCGTGTCGCGCAGCAGCTTCTTCAACGACACCAGGTTGCGTTCGAACTCGGCGAACACCTCGACCGCGTTGACACCGGAACCCGCTTCGATGCCGGCATCCAGGTCGGTCACCAATGCGATTGCCGCATAGCACATCTCAAGCTCACGCGCGAGGACCGCCTCTGGGTGTCCGGTCATGTTGACCAGCGTGAATCCCTGCCGCGCATACCACTGACTCTCGGCGCGGGTGGAGAACCGCGGCCCCTCGATGACCACCATGGTGCCGCCGTCGACCACTGCGGGCCTGCGCGCCGCAACGGCCCGCAGTTGCGGGCAGTACGGGTCGGCGAAGCCTACGTGGACGGCGCCGGAGTCGAAGTACGTCGCCGGCCGCCCGCTGGTGCGGTCCACCAGCTGATCGGGTACCACAAGTGCGCCCGGACGCAGATCGGCAGTGAGGCTGCCCACCGCGCAGGGGCCCAAGACGCGGCGCACCCCCACCGTGCGCAACGCCCAGCGGCGCCAACGCACTGGCGCGGC
>CAWJYB010000049.1:0-25762 GCA_963846905.1 uncultured Actinomycetota bacterium | reverse complement strand
AGGTCAGAGGCGCTTTCCGTCATTGTGGAGACGGCGCCATTGCTTGTTTGACGACAGTTTTGGCGATCTGATGGGTGGTCGCGGCACCGGATGACCATGTTGTCCACGGATCAGAAGGTCGCGGGTTCGAATGTCTTCGGGGCACCTTCGGGGTCACACCGACACAGCCCAGCAGATCCATGGCAACGCCAGTCGGAATCGGCGATAACGCTGGGTGGTCCGGGCCACCACCTAGACTAGCTGATCGATGCACGACCACTCGCGTGCGGCATCGAAGTTTTCGGCGAGCGGAAGGTCGATGCTTGATCCCGCCCATGACCTATGGGCCACCGGGATTGGTGACAATGGGTGACAATGCCGGTGTTGATTCACCTGACGAATCAACTGGCACCCTATTGCGCTGATGTTCGCCCCACCATCTTGCGGTGCAGTGATCCATCGCGGTGGACTATGGCCATCCCGAATCACTGATGATCGTCCGTCTGCAAACTCGACGAGCATGGGGCGTCAGGCTCATGCGCTATTGCTTTGTGATCCTAATGAACCGGCGGAGGCGGTCCACCGTTGAGATCCCAGAATTGGTTGAGGTTGTTAAAGCACGTCCATTGCTGAATATAGGCACCCTGTTTCGGTCGATTCACCAGGGAGGGGCCACCGTTGCGCGCGTCGAGGCATTTGCCACTATGCTTCGCGCGGATCGTCATCCGTGCGTTGTCGCAGAACATATTAGGCTGGCACTGTACATACGGGTCGGTGACCATCTGAGTGAACCAGAGCTGGCTGGGGCCTCCATGACAGGCAAATGTCTGGACTATGGCACCGTCATCCGCGCTCGCATTGTTGACGTCGAGGCATTTGCCCGCGTGTCGCACCTTCATTTGGAAATATTTCTGATCGACGTACACGAGGTCAAATTGTTGGTTGGCCCCACCCCAATATGGCCAGAGCACGGTGTGTGTGTTAGCGATAGAGCCTTGCCAGACGTCTACCACCATCCCGGTGTAGTGATTGGCGATGGTATACGGCTCGCCGGCGGCATTAGCGTTGTTGGGTGCCAGCAGACCGAGCCCAATCAGGAGTGCGGTCAGCAAGGTCAGCAGGGACGCACGTTTGGTCATACTGCTTTCCCCTCATTCATGCGCCGTTGCGGCAGCGGCCGCCGCGTGGACCGGCGTCGGCGGAAGTATCGCAGGATCGCAGCTGCCGCACATAGAAAATCTTGAGATTCGTGCTAGCAAGTTTCCAGGTTTCTCAATGGAAGACTTTCGAACACGTCATGGGTCGCGGCAAACCGGCATCGATGGCTTCGAGGGCCACATCGCCTCGGGCCAGACGGCCGCCGTAGTGATGGACCACGCGCACGAGTGCAAGTTCCGCGGCTGCCCGCGCCGCAGCCGATCGTGCAGAGTCCTCGTCATTCATGTCTATCCATCTGCTCGCGTAGATATCCGCTACATCCTCCCCGCCCGCCCGCCGGTCGTGCGGAGGTCGGCGTAGACGCGGGGCCACAGAATCGACCGAAAACCTTTCGGGTCTTGCTTGGACAATGTGGCGCCCGCAGAGGTAGGGAACGGACGGAGCAAGAGGCGGCCGCCTTCGATCTCCTCTAGGCCACCGACTGTTGCGACTCGGCGAAGATCGCTGGGCGTTCGTCCTGGCACGTAAATCTCCATTGGGGCGATTGTGGTCTGCGCCGCGGCGCAACTTGCTCGCAGACAGCGCGCTCGTCGCGGCCCAGTCGATATTGTGCTTTCGCCACGTGCGACCAAGCTCGATCGTTCCTACGATCGGGTCGCGCCAGAGGACTCCGACGTGAATAGAGATCGGCGACCGAAGCCGCTCGGCGGCAGCGGCGTAGGCGTTCAATAACTCGTCCCGATCAACGATCCGGCGTGCTGCGCCGGGGCCGCGCGCTGCGTTACTCGCAAGATGGCCATCGTGTTCAAGAAACTTCAGCGCAGTCGCGACACTGCCCGTCGAGATCCCGGTGGCCTTCACGACCCAGGCACGGTCGGGTTCCACGTCGCCGGCAAGGAGGGCCTCTCCACAGCCAAGGCGGGCGGGCCGCCACCCAACGCGCGTGTCCAGCGGAACGGGTGGAGAGCCCTTTGTGTCGATGACGATCAGCGGGTCCCGAATATAGATATCTGCTGCGCCCGAGCTGTTAACCCAGCCGACGCCCGCGTCGCGCGCTGCTTTCCGAGCTCCGGGTGACATCAACGGTGCAACCAATACGTCGGGCCGTGGTTGATCGTGCAGTGCCTCGGCGACCTGCCGTGGCCAGCCGACGGACAGCCATCGGACCAAGAAGTCGGCATCGTCCCAGCGTCACGACCACGTCGCGGTGAGGCCCTTCCGCCGGCCGCGCGCCGAGCGCGCTCCGAAGCACGGCTTCGAGCGCGGTTACAGCTCGTTCGGCGGAGGACATAGCACCATCATACTTCAGCACATGCCCATACTTCACTATCACACTGAGGTATGGCTGATAGCTGAAGTTTATGACCGCTCACAATGGCAGTGCCGCTGTTTCGTACCGTGAGCTGACGACAGTTCTGACGACAACGATGACGACAGTCGGGCTTCCTGACGCCTTCCCCTACACGACAGCTGAACTCGTATCGTTGCTCTAGTCAGGCAATCCGCCCGTGCCTACGGATCAGAAGGTTGGGAGTTCGAATCTCTTCGGGCGCGCATAGCTCAGAGGCGCTTTCCGGAGTTGTGGAGGGGCCTCTATTGGTTCTTTGACGACAGTTTGACGATCTGGCGGGTGCTCCCGGCGCCGGAAGACCAGTTGTCCGACGGTCAGGTGGTCGCACGCTGAACGTCTTTGGTCTGCGTCGGGTGTATCGGTTCTCAGGTCAGGGTGTGAGGTCCGACAGCTGCCGTGCTCTCGCTTGTCCTGCCGTACTTTTCAGCTCGCCGAGCGGAACTCGTCGAATCGCTCCGCAACGCGATTGTTCGACGGCCGGTCAGCGTGTCGCTTCGGGAGGGTCAGCGGGCCGGCCGTCCATTCAGAAGGCCGTGAGCGCGAGCAGGAACCCGACGCCTGGCGGAGTCGTCGAGCACTACGTACACGAGAACACTGGCACGAATACGCCAGGGGCGGATCGTGGGGAGCAAGATGATCGGTAGCCCTAACTCAAGCCCGACGCATCCTTCGATTGGCGCCGTCCGTGCTGCCGGCCCGGCAGTGTAGGCGAAGAGGGAGTCGCTCACCATGAGTGTCGGCGTATGGTCCATCGGGATTCGAGATCACCGACAGCGTGGCGAGCAGATCCTTTCGGGTTCCAGATACCTCGGTTTGGATCGATGATGCGGCGCGTCTCGTTACCGACTTGAAGCGATTCGAGTTCAGTCGTGTGACGGCACCGTGTTCGGCGAAGATGTCGGCGAGTCTTTGGAAGGTCAGCTCGCGGAGGTGCAGCGCGACCGCGCTGTCCATGGATCGAAGTGTGTCATCATCCGACCGGGCAAGTCTCCGATGAGAAGGTCGCTGAGGCAAAGCACGCGCAACCGCGAATGCGTGGGTCCCCTCGGCAATGCGTGCCCGACGAGACCGCGCGCCGATGACCTGTCCGAACGCCCTTCGGCGGAGTGTGACACCGATACAATCGGTGTTACACTTGGAGGATGCCGACCACCCACCCGCGCCACGCCATCACAGAAACCGACGACATCAGCAACGCGCTGGAGATCGCGCGCCGAACGTGGCCCGACCTTGCCGATAAGCCCGGTGCACTCTTGCGTCAGCTCATTATCGTCGGCCGGAACACTCTCGCGCACGATCACGCCGCCGCCGATCAGACCCGACGACAAGCCGTTGAAGCGACCACCGGTGCATTGGCTGGCGTCTTCGGACCTGATTACTTGAGCGAACTGCGTGAGGACTGGCCCGAGTGATCGTCCTCGACGCCAGCGTGTTGATCGGGCATTTCGAGCCGGCTGATGCGCACCACGCTGGCGCGACCGCGCTCTTAACAGCCCACCTGTTGGAGTCGTTCGCCACCAGCGTCATCACCCTAGCCGAGGTCTACGCCGGAGCCGCCCGGGCCGGACAGGCCGATCGACTTCGCCAGCTACTCGCGCAGCTGCAAATCGAGAGTATGGACCTTCCGGCCGGCGCCGCCCTCCGCCTGGGCGAGCTGCGCGCCACTACCAAACTGAAGATGCCGGACTGCTGCGTGCTCTATACCGCGGAGCAACACAGCGCGGCTATCGCCACCTTTGACGACAGACTCGCCGCCCGAGCGTCCGACCTTGGTTTGAGCATCGCTAGTAGCAACCAGCCGTATGGCTGAGGTGAGGTCGCCGCGCCGCTGGCCGATGTACAGCGCCGGGCTCGACACCCCGCGGCCAGCCGTCTCATTCCGCAGTGTCTGACTTCCCGATCGGCTGAGTAAAGGGCGTCTTCGACGTCACTACGTGATGGCTTCGCCACCCTTGACACATCCGATCGTCAGCGCAGGATCGCCGGGTATGAGGAAGCGGCGGGAGTCGAATGCCACTGTTTCGCACCGTGAGCTGACGACAGTTCTGACGACAACGATGACGACAGTCAGGCTTCCCGACACCCCCACCTACACGACAATAGAACTCGTATCCTGGCTCGTCACGTCATCTGCCGGTGCCTACGGATCAGAAGGTTGGGAGTTCGAATCTCTTCGGGCGCGCGCAGCTCAGAGGGCATCGTCAAGTTGTTGACCGGGTGGTGCTGCCAGGATTGGCCCGTGGTCACCTACGAGACGATCCGGCCCTGGTGTGCAAAGTTCGGGCCGGACTACGCCACCCAGTTACGTCGGCGGCGAGCGCGCCCCCGGCGACAAATGGCACCTCGACGAGGTCTTCGTGAAGATCGACGGCGCCACTCATTACCTGTGGCGTGCGGTCGACCAGCACGGCGACGTACTCGACATCCTCGTGCAGTCGCGCCGCAACGTCACAGCAGCCAAGCGGTTCTTCCGCAAACTCCTCAAGGGCCTGCAGTACGTGCCTCGGGTGATCGTCACCGACCAGCTCAGCAGCTATCAGGTCGCTCACCGCGAGGTTTTGCCGTCGGTGACCCATCGCCGCTCGAAGTACCTCCTCAACCGGGCCGAGAACTCCCATCAGCCGACCAGAATCCGGGAACGGGTGATGAAACACTTCGCCTCACCTGGGCAGGCCCAACGGTTCCTGTTTGCGTTCAGCCCACATCCGGCAGCACTTTCGTCCCCGCCGTCATCTGATCAGCGCACCCCAATGGCGAACCCAGATGACCAACCGCTTCGCGGTCCGGGATGACATCACAGCCGCCGCAGCGGCATGAAAGACACAATCAGCCACTACGTTCCGCCATACAGTCCACTCACATCGTGCACGCCGAGAGTCGAGTTGTTTACGGGCTTACTCGCGAAACGCGTACAACAACGCAACTCTCGGCGGCATGGGAGATGTCAGTCTTTGGCCAGGAACTTCTCCAGCTTCGTCACCGCATGGTCGATGTTGAAGCTGGCCGGCTCATGTCGCGGCGGGAACTCTTTGAAGGTCTCCAGGAACTGTGTCGCCATGGCGGTCATGTAGAAGACGAAGAAGTCATGGCGCAACAGCCACTCGTAATACGTGTTCGAGGTGACGTCGGCGAACTCGAAGGGGTCGGTGCGCAGGTTGTAGATCTTGGGTAAGCGGAGGTGAGTGAACGGTTCGGCCCACACCTGCAGCGTGCCCGGGCAGCGCTGTTCGAGGAACACCGCCTTCCAGTTCTCGAACCGCATGGCGACGAGGTCGCCGTCGTCGGAGAAGTAGAAGAAACCCCGCCGCGGGCTGTGGTCCACTTCGCCGGTCAGATACGGCAGCAGGTTGAACCCGTCGATGTGGACCTTGTACTTGGTCTTGCCGTCGGCACCGGCGGTGTGACCCTTTTGAGCTTCTCGATGATGTCCGGCTCGCCCGCGGCAGCCAACAGGGTGGGCAGCCAGTCGTGATGCTGGATGATGTCGTTGGACACCGACCCGGCCTTGATCTTGGCCGGCCAGCGGATGAGTTCGGGCACCCGGAAGGCGCCCTCCCAGTTGGTGTCCTTCTCGCTACGGAACGGCGTCATGCCCCCATCGGGCCAGGTGTTGCGGTGCGGGCCGTTGTCGGTGGAGTAGATGACGATGGTGTCCTCGGCGATACCGAGTTCGTCGAGCACGTCCAGCACTGTTCCCACGTTGCGGTCGTGGTCGATCATCGTGTCGTGGTAGTCGGACTGCCACAGTCCCGCCTGCCCCTTGCTCTCGGGTTTGACGTGTGTGTAGAGGTGCATGTGGGTGAAGTTGCACCACACGAAGAACGGCGTGTCGGCCTCGTGCTGGCGCCGGATGTAGTCGACCGTGGCGGCCGCGACGTCGTCGTCGATGGTCTCCATGCGTTTGGTGGTCAGCGGACCGGTGTCCTCGATCGTCTGCTTGCCGACCGGCCCGAACCTGGGATCATCGGGTTCCTTCGACACATCGTTGGTCGCCTTGCACTTGAGCACGCCGCGCGGCAGGGCGAAGTCGTGCAGCCGCGGGAACTGGTCGGCGTGTGGATAGTCGAAGTTTTCGGGCTCCTCCTCGGCATTGAGGTGATAGAGGTTGCCGAAGAACTCGTCGAACCCGTGCACCGTCGGCAGGTATTTGTTCAGGTCGCCGAAGTGGTTCTTGCCGAACTGGCCCGTCGCGTATCCGAGCGGCTTGAGGAGCTCGGCGATGGTCGGATCCTCGGCGGCCCAGCCGATATCCGAACCCGGTACACCAACTTTGCTCATCCCGGTGCGGTAGACGCTCTGCCCGCTGATGAACGCGGCACGGCCTGCGGTGCAGCTCTGCTCACCGTAGGAATCCGTGAACCGCATGCCTTCGTTGGCGATGCGGTCGATGTTGGGCGTGCGGTAGCCCATCAGGCCGTCGCTGTAACAACTCAGATTGCTGATTCCGATGTCGTCGCCCCAGATCACCAGGATGTTGGGCTTGCCGTCAGGCATCGTCGCCCCTCGCTTTCAGCTGTCGTCGGTGTGGACTTCCCCTGCTGCGACCGTAGCCCCACGGGGCGGGCAGCGGTTGAGTTCCCGCCAATCGTTCACAAGATCGCCTGGAGTTGAACAGCATTCGTCCACAGGTACTTTGGCGTGTGCCTATTCGCGAGCCAGCATGGCCTGCGCTTCGATCTCTTCGTTGACATAGCCCGCACCCTCGACGGGCTGAACGTAAACAGGAACCGTTGGGCCTGCCCAGGTGAGGCGAAGCGTTTCATCACCCGTTCCCGGATTCTGGTCGGCTGACGGGAGTTCTCGGCCCGGTTCACCCGCGAGAACGCCCGCCTGACCAAGCAGTTGCTCCAGACGGAGGCGGCGCTGGAGATCATGGGAAAACTGCACGGTCTCTTGGAGTCGATCTCCGAGAGGCCGGGCACACCGCCGCGACCGACCAAGCCATGACCGTCGCCTACGACGACCTGCGGGCCGCCGAGGTACCCGTGCGTGGCGCTTGCGCCCTGATCGGCCGCGCACGCGCCACCCACTACCGACACCGCAGAGCACCCGTTGAGGGCCCTGCCCGGCCGCGTAAGGCACCGGAGAACGGTCAGGCGCTCACCGACACCGAACGCGCGCAGGTGCTCGCCTTGATCAACCACACCGAAGTACGCCGACCTGGCGATCTGCCAGATCTGGGCGCGTGAACTCGACGAAGGGAACTACCTGTGCTCGACATCGAGCATGTATCGCATCGCCAAAGCCGCAGGCCAAACCAGGGAACGGCGACGCCAGGCCACTCACCCGGCGAAGGTCAAACCCGAACCGCTCGCCACGGCCCCTCCCAGGTCTGGACCTGGGACATCACCAAACTGCGCGGCCCGGCCAAGGGCGTCTGGTACCACCTGTACGTCATCATCGACATCTTCTCCCGCTACAACCCGTCCTGGCTGCTCTCGGCCACCGAAAGCGGTGAGGAGGCAGAGGAATTCATCGAAGAGGGTGAGGAGGTACTTCGAGCGGCGATGGGTCACCGACGGCAAAACCTCGCGGTGAGCGACCTGATAGCTGCCGAGCTGGTCGGTGACGACCACCCGCGGCACATGCCGCAGGCCCTTGAGCAATTTGCGGAAGAACCGCTTGGCTGCTGTGGCGTCGCGGCGCGACTTCACGATCCTCGTCAGCGCTCTCGCTTTGGTGGTTGTGGTGCCGGTCCAAATCGGCGGCGACGGTCTTTACGTGGCGACGAACACGGTCGCGCAGATCGTCGGCCGGTTGACCGGCGCCGGGGTCATCCCCCCGGGCACGTCGGCACCGCAGCAGGAAACCTTGCCGGACTCCGTCATTCTGGTCTGAAGTGGTCGCGGCAGTGACCACGAGAAAGCCGGTACTACTCTTTCGTGCCCACTGTGACTAGATCAGAGAGAAGTTGCGTCCATAGCGGCCGGTTCACCCGATGCTGCTCCCCGACGGTGAATCCCGCATCCTCGAACAGGCCGCGCATCCGTCGCGGAGTCGGGTTGAATGCGGGGCTGATTCGCTCCATTGACAGCCGCGACAGCGGGAACGGCTGCCATGACCCGATGGTCGCCACAACCGCGATCCCGCCGGACCGCAGCACGCGGTGGAAGTCGCGCAACGCGGCGGGTTGGTCGAAGAAATGAAAGGCCGACGTGGTGACGACGGCGTCGAGTGCGCCGTCGTCGAACGGAAGTTGCTCGGCCGGTGCCGTCAACCACTGCACTGCCTGCGAGCGTGCCTTCGCCTCCTTCAGCATGCCCTCCGACATATCCACGCCGTAGATCTGTTTGGGCTTGAGTTCCTTCTCGATCCGGTCGGCGAGAATGCCGGTACCGCAAGCAACGTCGGCCACCTTTCGGGCACCGTGCGTTCGCAGGACGTCGATGACCTCATCCTGGGCCGGCCGGTAAACCCATCTCTGGAGGAACGGCAGATCGTACGCCGGGGCAGCCAGGCTCCAGAATCGCGTTACCACTTCGTTGAAATTGCGCCGCGGTGTCGGGGTCATCGCCTGCAGATGGTACTCGTGTGATTATCGGCGCAAGGCGCTATTGGGGTCGAGGGCCAGGTTGCTTCGGCCCGGTCAGCTGATCGTCACCCCGCCGTCGACGACGATCGTCTGACCCACCACGTAGCCGCCGGCCGGTGAGGCCAGCCACACCGCGGTCGCGGCGAGCTCAGCCGGGTCGCCGGTACGGCCCAGCACCACCCGCGGCATTTGGCTCTCGAGGTAACCCGGTTTGTACTCGTCGGTCATCTCGCTCAGGAAGAAGCCCGGCGCCAAAGCATTGACCCTGATGCCCTTACGGCCGCCCCACTGTTGGGCCAGGTCTCGGGTCAGACCGATCACCCCCGCCTTCGATGCGCTGTAGGCCGCTTGCGGCAGGCCCGCAGTGGTGACACCGAGAATGCTGGCGATGTTGATGATCGAGCTGCCCGGCGCCATCACCCGCCCGCACGCCTGGGCCATCCAGTACGACCCGTTGAGATTGACGTCGATGACCCTGCGGAATTCATCGGTGGTCTCGCGGGTGGCGGGGACCGCCGTTCCGACCCCGGCGTTGTTGATCAGGATATCAACGCGGCCAAAGGTTTTCATCGCCGAAGCCACCAGCGCCGCGCACTGTGCGGGTTCGGCCACGTCGGTCATCACCGACAGGGAACGCCGCCCCGCCTGCTCGACGCGGGCCGCTGTGCTGGACATCTTCTCGACGCGCCGGGCGCCCAGCACGACGTCTGCCCCGGCTTCGGCGAGTGCCTGTGCGAACGCGACCCCCAGGCCTGAGGAGGCGCCCGTGACGATCGCCACCCGGCCGTCGAGCTTGAACAGATCCAGCACGCTCATCGGGGGCTCCTCAGCACCTGTCGGGCGATCGCATACTTGTGCACCTCGGTCGGGCCGTCGTAGATCCGGAAGGCGCGCATGTCGGAGAAGATCATGCCGACCGGCGTCTCGTCGGAAATGCCCATCCCGCCGAGGATCTGGACGCAGCGATCGGCGACTTTGAACAGTTCCTCGCTGACGTACGCTTTCACCATCGAGCTTTCGTGTCGCCCCTTGACGCCGTTGTCGAGCAGCCAGCAGGCCCACCAGATCGCCAGTCGGCACTGCTGCAGGGCGATCTCGTTGTCGGCGATCATGAACCCCACGCCTTGGTGCTCGCCCAGGGGCTTACCGAAACCCGTTCGGGTGCGGGCGTGTTCGATGGCTATCGACTGCGCACGTGACGCCGCACCGAGCCAGCGCATGCAGTGCGTGAGCCGGGCGGGCGTCAGCCGTAGCTGGGCGTAACGAAGCGCCTGGCCGACCTCGCCGAGCACGGCCGAAGAAGGCAGCCGCAAGTCGTTGAAGCGAACTACTCCGTGGCCCTCTACGTAGTTGCGGTCCATCGTGTTCATCACGCGTTCGAGTTCGATCCCCGGTGTGTGTCCGTCGCACAGAAACAGCGTGGGACCCTCCGGGCCGTGAGCGTTCGGTGCCACCCGCGCCATGATGATCCACGTCCGCGCACCGTTTGCGCCGGTGATCAGCCATTTGAGGCCGTTGATGACGTAGTCGCGGCCGTCGAAAACGGCCTCGGTCGCAAGCTGGTTCGGGTCCGATCCGGCGCCGCCGGGTTCTGTCATCGCGAACACCGACCGCTGCCGGCCCTCGATCACCGGGACGAGGAATTGCTCGACTTGCTGCTCATCGGCGATTTTGGTGAGCAGGAACATGTTGCCCTCGTCGGGTGCCGCGCAATTCAGCGCGACCGGCCCCAGCGTCGACCACCCCGCCGCCTCGAACAGGATGGCCTGCTCGGCGTGCGAGGGCTCGCGTCCGCCGAACCGCCGCGGCGCCTGGAAGGTCAGCAATCCGGCGTTGCGGGCCAAGCCCACCAGTTCGTTGCGCAACTCCTCGTTCGGGCCGTGCCTGCTCATTCGCGGATCGGTTTCGTATCCAACGACGTGCTCGGTGACGAACGCGCTGATCTCATCGCGCAGACGGGCTGTCTGAGTGGGTATTTCGAAGTCGATCACGGCTATGACTCCATCAGCTCTTGTGCGCGCTCGAACAGTCGGAGTGTGGCAGCGTGCAGACGATCGCCGACATCTGGGGGTGCCAGACCCGCAGCTGCCCGTGCATGTGTCCCCTCGAGAATGATTCCGAGTTTGAAACAGGCGAGCACCGCATACCAATTGATGCTGGAAAGATCACGTGTGGTGTTCTGTGCGTAGCAGGCCACCAGCTCAGCGGGAGTGGCCAACCCTTCGACGTCCATCAACGGATGGCCGAACACGGTATCCTGCCCCGGATAACGCCAAGTCGCCAGCATCCACCCCAGATCCAGCAGAGGGTCACCGATGGTGCACATCTCCCAGTCGACGATCGCGACGACATCGGGTCCGGTGTGGGAGAACATCACGTTGGCGGCGTGATAGTCGCCATGCATGATCCCGGGGGTCCACTGGGTGGGCCGGTATTCGTTGAGCCACTTGGTGACACTGTCGACGTTGCCGATGTCCGGTCCGAGATAGTTGTCGAAGGCCGAGTAGGACTCGAGTTCTGAAAGCCAGCGCGGCACTTGGCGTTCCAAGAAGCCTTCGGGTTTGCCGAACTGAGCCAGCCCGGCATTCAGGTAGTCGAGCGCGCCCAGTCGGGATAACGCATCGGCCATCGAGATGCCCATCTTGAACTGCACCGAACTGTCGGTCGCGTGCAGCGGGGACAGTCGCTCGCCGGCGTTGAACCCATCGATGGGTTCCATGAGGTAGAACACAGCGTCACCGAGCACCGAGGGGTCATCGCACACCGCGATCAAGTGCGGATGGGGGACATCGGTGTCGGCGAGTGCCGCAAGGACCTTCGTCTCACGCAGGATCACCTTGTTACTCACCGGCCGGAGGTGCTGCGGACCACGACGCAGCACGTAGGGGCGGCCGCTGCGCTCGAACCTCACCAGAATGTTCTGGGTGCCGCCACCGATGGCCGTGACGTGCTCGAGCGGACCGTAACCGAGGCCCCGATCGGACATCCAGGAGGCGATCTTGTCGAGGTCTTCCACGCCCACTGAACCTACCGGTTGGTTGGTGGTGCGGAGCGGTCAGGTACGTGTCGCCGCTGCGGACCGTCGTCAGGATGGCGTTGCTGTGTCCCTGCTTTCTCGCCCCGGCCGCCTGCGCTCGCAGGGAAGTGTGACGCGTGTTGCTGCCATGGCCACCGACCCGTCATCTCCACCTCCAGCGAGAAACTCAGGAAAGTCCGGATCAAGACGATGCCCCCCAGGACGATCACGCTCTCCCTGGTGGGAGTGATCGCGACGGTGCGGATGATGTCGGCGGCCACCAGCAGTTCGAGCCCGAGCAGAATCGCCCGGCCGAACTCTTCGCGGAATAGGAAATACGCGTCCCCGGAGCGGTGCAGCAACCGGCCCAACGCCACTCCCAGGGCCACCACGCCGCCCAGCGCGATGACCGCCACGCCCGCCACGTCGACGATGTCGCCGACGGTCTGGATGTGCTCGAACATCATCTGCATGACGTGCAGGTTAACGACGCGGGGCGGGAAATGAGCCAAGTTGGCGAACGCGGAATACCAGCGGACATGCGGGGCCGGGGTGCGTCACAGGCAGGTGTGGCAGGCGAGGCGCATGTCGACTTCACAGCCGGCACATAGGATCGGCACAGGGACGCCCCATCGGGATCCGAATACTTGGAGGCATGACGTCTGGAGCTGTCGAACGAGTCGTGATGCGCCGTGCCGACGGAAACCCCATCAGCGTTCTTGTCGTCGACGACGAATCGGTGTTGGCCGAGATGGTTTCGATGGCCTTGCGCTACGAAGGGTGGGACATCACGACGGCGGACGACGGATTCGCGGCCATCACGGCGGCGCGTACGGCGCGACCTGACGTTGTGGTGCTCGACGTGATGCTGCCGGATATGAGCGGACTGGAAGTATTGCGAAGGCTTCGCGAACAGAACCCGGCGCTGCCGGTGCTGTTGCTGACCGCCAAGGATGCGGTCGAGGACCGGATCGCCGGGCTCACCGCGGGTGGCGACGATTACGTCACCAAGCCGTTCAGCATCGAAGAGGTGGTGCTGCGTTTGCGCGCGTTGTTGCGCCGCACCGGGGTGACCACGGAGGACAGCGGCGCGCAGATCGTGGTCGGCGACCTGGTGCTCGACGAGGACAGCCATGAGGTGAGTCGCGCCGGCCAGTCCATCACCCTGACGTCCACCGAGTTCGAACTCTTGCGGTTCATGATGCGCAACTCCAAGCGGGTGCTTTCCAAAGCCCAGATACTCGACCGCGTATGGAGCTACGACTTCGGCGGGCGGTCCAACATCGTCGAGCTCTACATCTCCTACCTGCGCAAGAAGATCGACACCGGACGCGAGCCTATGATCCATACCCTGCGGGGGGCGGGCTATGTCCTCAAGCCGGCCAACTGAGCGCGAGTCGGGAGCAGCGCAGCCGGCGCAGGGAGCGCGACCGTCGGCCGCGCAGCGCTGGTCGCCCGGGGCGTGGTCGCTGCGGTCTCGCCTACTGGTGGGTCAGGTGCTCCTCTTGGCGCTGGCCTGCCTCGGTATCGGCGCAGTCACGGAGCTGGCATTGCGTCAGTACCTGGTCGACCAACTCGACGTTCAACTGCACGAGGCCGCACACCGCTCGGCCATGATGTCGGGAGGGCCTCCGCCCCCGATGCACGACAGGCCCCGGCCTGTTCGCCGGCCTGGGCCGGGTCCGGATTTCTTGGACGCACCGGCTCAGCCGGTGGGTATCGTCGCCGCCGTCGTCAACGTCGACGGAGAGGTCAACGCCGGCGTGCTGACCACCGACGGTCAACGCGCCGCGCTGAGCGGTATCGCTGAGCTCCAGGTCGGCGATGTTGCGCCCCACCACGATCCGATGACCGTCGGGCTGGACGGATTGGGCAGATATCGACTGATGGCCATCTACAACCGTAGCGGCCAGGTGATCGTCACCGGTCTGCCGATGTCTGATGTCGACGACACGATGCTGCGGGTGCTGGTGATCCTGGCGATCGTCGCCGGTGTGGCACTTGCCGCATCGACGACACTCGGGGTCGTGATCATCCGCCGTGCGCTGATGCCGCTGACCCGGGTGGCGGCGACCGCCGGCCAGGTGGCCAATCTGCCGCTGGACCGCGGCGAGGTGGCGCTGCCGGTGCGGATCACCGAACGCGATGCGAACCCCAATACCGAAGTGGGACAGATGGTGTCGGCACTCAACCGGATGCTGGACCACATCGCCGCGGCGCTGTCGGCGCGGCAGGCCAGTGAAACTCGCGTGCGGCAGTTCGTTGCCGATGCCAGTCACGAGCTGCGCACCCCGCTGACCGCGATCCGGGGCTATGCCGAACTTGCGCAGCGCCGCCGCGGCGAAGTTCCATCCGAAGTCGCGCACGCCGTGGGCCGGGTCGCGTCCGAGGCCGGGCGGATGACGCACCTCGTCGAAGACCTGCTGCTGCTGGCGCGTCTGGACTCGGGCCGGCCGTTGGAGAGCGAGCCTGTCGACCTGTCGCGGCTGGCTGTCGACGCCGTATCGGATGCCCATGTGGCAGGCCCGGATCACCATTGGGATCTCGTCCTTCCGGATGATCCGGTGCTGGTGGAAGGCGACGCGGCCCGGCTGCACCAGGTGCTGACCAATCTGCTGGCCAACGCGCGGGTGCACACCCCGCCCGGAACCGTGGTCAACGTGTCGCTGGCGACCGACGGGCGCGGCGCACGACTGCGGGTGGCCGACACCGGTCCCGGCATCCCGGCTGGTCTGCAGTCGGAGATCTTCGAACGGTTCGCGCGCGGGGATTCGTCGCGGTCGCGCAAGGGGGGCAGCACCGGGCTTGGTCTGGCCATCGTTGCGGCGGTCGTCAAGGCACACCACGGCACCATCGAGGTGCACAGCGTGACGGGCAATACGGAATTCGTCGTGCGCCTGCCACTCGCAGCAGACGTGTGATTGGCCGCGGAGCGCGCACTTGCATCGAGAACCCGATTCGAAGCACCGCATCTGCACTCCGCGATCGGTGCCCGCCGGAGGCAGCTCAGATTCGTTGCGCCAACGCCCAGCCCAGTGCCGCCAAGCCCCGGTAGCGGTCCCGGTAGGCGGTCGTCGCGGCGCGGGGATCGGCCGCGTTGCCATCTTGCCCGCGCCGCCACACACCGGCGGCAATGGAGGCGAGGCGGAACAAGGAGAACACGACGAATATGTCCAGTGAGTCCGGCATGTCGTGGCCGGCATGCCGGCAGTAGCTCGCGACGAATTCCTGCTGGTCCGGGATGCCGCTGCCGGCCAAGCCCGGACCCGCCACGCCGATCGTCCCACCCGGGCCTGCCGGGACGTGATAGGCAAGGCAGGCATAGCCGAGGTCGGCCAGCGGATGACCGATGGTCGCCAGCTCCCAGTCCAGCACCGCCACTACCCGCGGCTCGGTCGGATGAATCAAGACGTTGCCCAGCCGGTAGTCGCCGTGGGCGATGCACGCCACTCCTTCGTCCGGCGGTAGGTGTTGCGGCAGCCAGTCCGCCAGCAGATCCATCTCCGGCATCTGCTCCATGCGGGCGGCCTGCCATTGCCTTGTCCACAGCGCCACCTGCCGTTGCATGTAGCCTTCCGGCCTTCCGAACCCGTCGAGGCCTGCCACCCGCCAGTCCACGCGGTGCAAGGCTGCGAGCACGCGCGCGAGGTCCTCGAAGATGGCCGCACGCTCGGCGGGTTCCAGGTCGGGCAACGTCGGATCGGGAAACACCCGGCCCGCCACGTAGTCCATGACAAAGAACGCTGTGCCGATGACGGAATCGTCGGTGCACAGCAGGCGCATGCGCGGCACCGGAACGTTGGTGCCGGCGACCGCCGACATCACGCGGTGTTCGCGCTCCACCTCATGCGCGCGGGGCAACAACCTGCCCGGCGGCTTCTTGCGAAGGACGTAGTCGCCTCCGGCGGTCCGCAGGTGGAATGTCGGGTTGCTCTGCCCGCCCTGAAACTGGCGGATCTCCATCTGGCCGTCGAAGGCCGGCAACCTGTCCAGCAGATAGCGGGCCAGCGCCGCTTCATCGAAGCGGTGGGCAGGCAGCACCGGCACGAGATCCGGTATCCCCGACCTCATCGGAATGCCAGGGTTGTGCGGGGCCGCAACGCGGGCCTTCTACTCAGCAACTTGTCACTCCTCGGTAAGCGCCGTCGGGTCGATTCGGATCCATTTCGATCCATGTGGATCCATCGTCCACTCCTGCGGGGGGCTCCCGTGCCCCGACCCGAAAACGGCCGGGCGGTGGGCGTTGTGCTGTGTGCGCCGTTCGTCCGCGGCGACATCAATTCGTGTACAACAGCAGAAATGGAGAGCCGACCCCCGACCGCGGTTATCGAGGCCGTGCACGCGTATCGGAAGGTGCCCAGGCCTACGTGCCTATCGAACAACTGCGCTCCGAATTCCCCGAGGAGTGGGCCCGGATGGCCGTATGGGATCTGCTGCCCCGCAACAGGCGCCGATGACGCCGAGATCACAGTTTGTCGTTCCCCGGCACGGGGTAAAGCCCCGCGTGCCAACTTTTGGACTACCGAAGAAAGCGTGCCCCGATGAAACGTGACGTCAGTGCAGAACTCGATGTGGAAGTGACGGCGCCTACGACCCTCGAGTTTCAGATAGCTGTCGCACCACATCCCGGGGCGCAGGTCACCGAGGAGTTGGTGTTCACACTGAACGGCAAAACCGTCGCACCCACCGAGATCACCGGTGAACACGGCAACCGAATCCACAAACTGCACGCCGGCAAAGGCAATCTCAGGGCGCAATACACGGCGACGGTCATCGGACAGGCCGAACCCGCCCCCGTGACCGACATCGACCTGTGCACCTACCTTCGGCCGAGCCGCTACGCCGAAGCGGATAAGTTCTTCGGCTTCGCCGCGACCGAATTCGGTGAATTCGCGGACTCGCCGACGCTGCTGGAGAAGGTTTCCTCGTGGGTGGGAACTCGGCTGGACTACGTGCCCGGGTCAAGCGATCCGATCGATGGCGCCGTCGACACCATGCTGGCCGCCGCCGGCGTGTGCCGTGACTACGCGCACCTGGTCGTGGCGCTGCTGCGCGCGGTAAATGTTCCTGCGCGACTGGTCGCCGTCTACGCGCCGGGCTGTGCGCCGATGGATTTTCACGCTGTCGCGGAGGCCTTCGTCGACGGGGTTTGGCGGGTGGTGGACGCCACCTGCCTGGCGCCGCGACAGGCAATGGTCCGCATCGCCACCGGGCGAGATGCCGCCGACACGGCCTTCCTCGACAACCACAAGGGTGCGATCACACTGAAAAACTGCACTGTGACCGCGGTAGTCGACGGGCAACTACCCGCGGACTCCGTGACGGAGTTGGTCTCGTTGCGCTAGCGGCCGCGGGCGCGTTTCGCCACCCTGCGCAACTGGAATATCCGCACCGCTCCGACGGACACGGTGATCAGACCACCGGCCACGGCGGCGAAGAGGATCGCCACTCCCAAGGGCAGGGTCCAATGCCATCCGAGGAACTGGAACGGTGTCGTCGCGGTGTTTTGCGCGATGAAGACCAGCAACACGATCAGAACCAGGAACCCGATGATCAGTGCTGCCCACATCGCGGCTGCACGCGTGACGCCGTGGGCCGGTTCGGGCGCGTACGCGGGCGGCAGGTCGGAGGCAGGTGGCACGGACGGTTCGCTGCTCATGAATGCCATCATCGTCGATCGGGAAACGGTGCAACGCCCATTCGGGAAAAGATGCGACAACCTTCGTGGCGGGTTCGCAGCCGAGTCAAAGCGCGGCACCGCTTCGGCCACGCCGCTAGTGGGTGCAGAAGCGGCGGAACTCCATGGCGATCCAGTCGCGTCGGTCGGTCTTGTGGTGCAGCATCATCGCGAACCAGGACTTGATGTTCCACGCCAGGGCGGCGATGACCATGTAGGCCCAGTTGGAGACCAGGTCGTAGAGCGGCACCCGCAGCGCGTTGACGCCGTTCTTGAGCTGCTCGATGACGTTTTCCTGGTCGCAGCGCTCGTTGGCGCAGGCGACCACCTCGGCAGCGGTCAGGTCGGTGCGCGTGGTGATGTAGAAGAAGTAGCGGATCTCCTCGAGGAGGGCCTGCTCGCCGCGGCTCTTGCTGATGTTCTTGCGCAGCGCGATCACTCGGTAGGGTCGGTCGCACTTGCCGGGCGGTAGGTGAACTCGGCGACGTCCTCGCAGGTGAGTTCGAGGTTGACATAGCCGCGTTCGGCGACGATGCGCCGCTTGTGGTTGGGTTCGCGTTGGCGCCGCTGCCCGCTGCGCGGCGTGGCGGGGTCGGGCCGCTCCGCGGCACCCAGATGCCTCGCGCAGCGCCTCGGCGCGCGAGCGCAGCGCCGCATTGCAGTCCATGCCGAACACGAAATCGACCCGCTGGCCCAACGTCGAAGTGCGCGGTCACGAGAAGTCGGTGTCCCCCCGCAGGCACACCCGCTCGGTGTGCGGGGCGACCAGCTCGATCGCCTTGTCGATCCAGGCCGCCGCCCCGGCGTGGCTGGGCGCGTTGCCGGGCCGGTTGACCAGGTAGAGCACCTCTTTGGTGTTGGCCAGCTACACGATCAGCGGCGCGTACCCCCAGATGCCCTCGTAGGAGATGTCCATCCCGGCCTTGCGCTCGCCGCAGGTGGGTGCGATGGTGCCGTCGGCGTCGAGGTACGCGATCGGGCCGAGCAGATCGCGGCCCCGGCCCGCCCACAGTTGCGGGCGCACCGCGTTGATCGCCTCCATCAACGTCGCCACGTCGGTCTCGGTGAACCGGCGGCAGAAATCGCCGCCGTTCGTCGGGTGATGATCAGGCTGCGACTTCGTGCGCCGGTCCGGTCACTGGCACTTGCGGCGTTCACCGTGCTGGTGATGGCAGGGTGCGGAAGTTCGAATCCGCTCGGCGGTGGTAGCGCTTCAGGCGACCTGAAGTCCGTTGTCGTGGGTTCGGCAGATTTCCCTGAGTCGAAAATCCTGGCCGAAATTTACGCGCAGGCGTTGGAAGCCAACGGCTTCACGGTGGGACGTCAGCTGGGGATCGGCAGCCGCGAGACGTATATCCCTGCGCTGCAGGACCATTCCATCGACCTCATCCCCGAATACACCGGCAACCTGCTGAGGTACTTCGATCCACAGGCGATGGCGACTGCGCCCGACGCCGTCGAATTGGCGTTGTACCGAACACTTCCCGGTGACCTTGCATTGCTCACACCATCGCCCGCATCCGATGTCGATACCGTCACCGTTTCGGCGGAGACAGCCCGGAGGTGGAATCTCAAGACCATCGCGGATCTGGCGCCTCACTCCGCCGAAGTGAAATTCGGGGCGCCATCGGAGTTCCTGAACCGAACCGAAGGCATACCGGGGCTCAAGGCAAATTACGGTCTGGACATCTCGCCGAACAACTTCGTGGCCATCAGCGACGGCGGAGGTCCTGCCACCGTGCGCGCTCTCGCGGACGGCACGGTCGTCGCGGCTGACATCTTCTCCACCTCACCGGCAATTCCGCAGAACAACTTCGTGGCGCTCGAGGACCCCGAGAACAACTTTCCGGCCGCCAACGTGGTTCCGCTGGCCAGTTCACAGAAGATGTCCGCCGAATTGAAACGCGTCCTCGATGCGGTGTCGGCGAAATTGACCACGCAAGACCTTGTCGAACTCAATGCCGCGGTGTCGGGCAACTCAGGACTCGATCCGAAAGACGCATCGCAGAAGTGGTTGCAGGGCAAGGGATTCGACAAACCGATTCCCGGCGGATGAACAGACGATGATCAACTTCGACAAGGTCACCAAGCAGTACCCCGACGGGACGCTGGCTGTCGACGCACTGAATCTGGATGTGCCCGAAGGGACGTTGACGGTGTTCGTCGGACCGTCGGGCTGCGGCAAGACCACCGCGATGCGCATGGTCAACCGGATGATTGAACCGACATCCGGCACACTCAATGTCGCCGGGCGCGATGTCACCAAGGTCGATCCCGTCAAACTTCGCCTGGGTATCGGATATGTCATTCAGAGCGCCGGGCTCATGCCGCACCAGCGGGTGATCGACAACGTCGCAACCGTGCCTGTGCTGCGCGGCCAGTCTCGTCGCGAGGCGCGCAGGGCCGCCTACGGAGTGCTGGAGCGGGTCGGACTGGATCCCGCTCTGGCCAACCGGTACCCGGCACAGCTGTCCGGTGGTCAGCAGCAACGTGTCGGGGTGGCGCGGGCACTGGCCGCGGACCCGCCGATCCTGCTGATGGACGAGCCCTTCAGCGCCGTCGACCCGGTGGTACGGGAGGGATTGCAGACCGAAATCCTGCGCCTGCAGGACGAACTGCGCAAGACTGTCGTCTTCGTGACTCACGATATCGACGAGGCACTCCGGCTCGGAGACAGGGTCGCGGTCTTCGGCCCGGGTGGCGTGCTCCAACAGTACGACGCGCCCGCGCGGTTGCTGTCCAATCCGGCCAACGATTTCGTGTCCGGCTTCGTCGGCGCCGATCGCGGGTACCGGGGCCTGCAGTTCCGTGACGCGGGGCGACTGCCGCTGCATCAAATCCGGCAGGTGAGCGAGGAGGGTATCGACGGGCTGAATCTCGGCGACGGTGAGTGGGCGCTGGTGACCAAACCGGACGGGTCAGCTTATGCCTGGGTCGATGCCGGGGGAGTGGCGCTGCATCGCGCCGGCTCGTCGCTATATGACAGCACCACTGCCGGTGGGTCGCTTTTCCCGCCGGGCGGAACATTGCGGCAGGCGCTGGATGCTGCGCTGTCGTCGCCGTCGGGACTCGGTGTGTCCGTCGACGAGGACAACCGGGTGATCGGCGGGGTCAGGTCCGATGATGTGCTGCAGCTGCTGGAAGAACAGCGACGCGCCTGATGCGCTATCTGCTGAATCACCTCGACGACGCCTGGGCGCTGACGCTGATCCACATGAGGCTGTCGCTGATCCCGGTCGCCCTCGGGCTGATCATCGCTGTGCCGTTCGGGGCTGCGATACAGCGCACCACGGTGCTGCGCCGGCTGTCGACGGTAGCCGCGAGCATCATCTTCACCATCCCGTCGCTGGCACTGTTCGTGGTGCTGCCCCTGATCATCCCGACGCGGATCCTCGACGAGGCCAACGTGATCGTGGCATTGACGCTCTACACCACCGCATTGCTGGTGCGGGCAGTGCCGGAGGCGCTCGACGCAGTGCCCGCACAGGTCCGCGACGCGGCGACGGCGGTCGGCTACCGGCCGCTGACCAGGATGCTGAAAATTGATCTGCCCTTGGCCATTCCACTGCTGGTCGCAAGTCTGCGAGTAGTGGCGGTCACCAACATCTCAATGGTGTCGGTGGGTTCGGTCATCGGCATCGGTGGGTTGGGTACGTGGTTCACGGAGGGATATCAGGCGGACAAGAGCGATCAGATCCTCGCCGGCATCATCGCCGTCTTCGTGCTGGCGATCGTGATCGACATCCTGATCATGGGGGCAGGACGCGCCATCACCCCGTGGGTCAGGGCGACACGGCCGAGCCCTGCCGGGATCGGGGCACGGAGATGAACTTCCTCCAGCAGGCGCTGTCCTTCATCTTCAATGCGGCGAACTGGACTGGCCCCGCCGGACTGACCGCGCGGATCCTCGAGCACCTGCAGTACACCGCCGTTGCCGTCGCGGTGTCGGCACTGATCGCAATCCCGGCCGGGATGCTCATCGGGCATACCGGCCGCGGCGTGTTCCTTGTGGTGACGGGAGTCAACGCGCTGCGCGCCCTGCCGACGCTCGGGGTGCTGCTGCTTGCCGTGCTGACGTGGGGGTTGGGGCTGGTGCCGCCGACGGTTGCGTTGATGCTGCTCGGCATCCCGCCCCTGCTTGCCGGGACGTACTCGGGCATCGCCAATGTCGACCCGGCCGTTGTCGACGCGGCGCGGGCGATGGGCATGACGGAGTCGCGCGTCCTGGTGCGGGTCGAGACGCCCATTGCCATGCCGCTGATCCTCGGGGGTCTGCGGACCGCGACATTGCAGGTCGTCGCGACGGCAACCATCGCCGCCTACGCCAGCCTGGGCGGGCTTGGCCGCTACCTCATCGACGGCATCAAGGTGCGCCAGTTCCACATCGCACTGGTTGGTGCGCTGATGGTGACCCTCCTGGCTCTGCTCCTCGACGGGGCGCTCGCCTTCGCGGTGTGGGTGTCGGTCCCGGGCTCGGGACGACTCCAGCGACTGGTTGCGCCGGTGCCGCAGTCCCTCGGCTCCGGTGCTCCGGTGGCGGAATCCCGGCGGAGTTTTCGCTCTGGCTCCAGACAAGGCGATGGTTCGCATACGGTAGATGGGTGAGTGCTGCCCATGACCCTCAGCAAAGCACCTGGCCGGCGATACTAACCTGGCGCGCGCACAACTTGCCGCGAATGGAATCCGTGCGGGTGCAGTTGAGCGGCAACCGGATGAAGGCCTACGGACGGATCGTTTCTGCGGCCTCCGACACGACACCGGCGTTCAGCGCGTCCTACGACTTGGTCACCGACGAGTCTGGCGGGACCAAGCGACTGTCGCTGACCGTCACCCTCGCCGAACGCGAACGCCAACTCTCCATCGCCCGCGACGAGGAGAACATGTGGGTGCTGCAGGAACACAGCGGGCAGACGTCCCGCGGCGCCTTCGACGGTGCGCTGGACGTCGATGTGGTATTCAGCCCGTTCTTCAACGCGTTGCCGATCCGGCGGATCGGCCTGTACCGGCACAGTGATTCGGTGAACGTGCCGGTGGTATACGTCTGGCTGCCCGGCCTCACCGTCAAGCCGGCGACGATCACCTACACAAGCGACGGGACGCCGGGTGGCCCAATCAGGTTGCGCAGTCCGGCCGCTGACACCTCGATAACGGTCGACGTCGACGGCTTCATCGTGGACTATCCAGGCCTCGCGGAGCGGATCTGATCACGCCGCCCGCCCGGCCCTGGGCCGCCAGTTCGTGGCGCCAGTCGTCGGCACCTATGACAACTGTGATGATGTCTGGCCGGGAGAAGCTGTCGTAGCAGGTGCGGGCGGCATGTCCGGCCTCGACGAACTCTGCGACGGTTCCCCGGTCAACGAGGCCGGCCCGAGCGTGTGTCAGCAATTCGACCATCCGGTCCAGCACGGGAACTACCTCCGTGGAGTTGGCGTGGCACATGGCGCGTACCAGGTCGGGTGCGGTTGCCGCTACCCGGGTGCTGTCCCGGTAGGAGCCGGCAGCAAGGGCGAACGCCAGCGGCACCTCGGCGGCTGTGATGGCGAGTGCCTCGGCGACAAGATGCGGCAGATGCGATATTGCCGCTGCCGCGGCGTCGTGCTCGTGGGAGCGGGCCGGCACCACGAACGCACCGCAGTCCAGGGCGAGATTCACGACAAGGGACCACACCTCGGGGTCGACGTGGTCGTCGACGCTCACCACCCACGGCGCTCCGCGGAACAACTCTTCGCTGCCGGCCGACCAGCCCGAATGTGCGGTGCCCGTCATCGGATGGCCGCCGACGAATCGCGCCAGAAGGCCGACCGCCTCGACTTCATCGAGTACGGCGCCTTTGACGCTGACGACGTCGGTGATCGGGCAGTGAGGCGCGATCTCGGCGATGTGTTCGAGCAGTGTCGGCGTAGCCGGCATCGGAACCGCCAACACGATGAGGGCGCTGGACTCCGCTGCTCGGGTTAGCGCAGTCGGGAGGTCGGCGGTGACGTCAAATCCATCCTGCCGGGCAGCCTCGACGCCGTCGACCGACCTGTTGTAGCCGAAAACGCTCCATCCGGCGGCTTTGGCCGCGCGCAGCACCGAACCGCCGATGAGACCTAGCCCCAACACGCACACCGGAGTCTGTGTCACAGTCCAAGGTTGACACATACCTCCGCGGCCGTGTCGAATGCCTGGTCAAGCGGCCTGGCTGGGTACTAGCGTTAGCGAACATGGGACCACAGCGGGCCTCGAAACCGGAGCCCCCGCCCGGCCAGGACGGCCCGGAGGCGTTCGGCATCGCAGTCGTTCGTGAGGACGGCAAGTGGCGTTGTTCGGCGATGCGTCCCGCCGCGCTGACCAGCCTGTCTGCTGCCGAAACCGAATTGCGAGAACTTCGCAGCGCCGGAGCCGGTGTTTGGTCTGATCTACGTCGACGACGACTGCTTCATAATCGTGCGCCCCGCGCCCGCCGGTGCCCGCCTGCTGCTGTCGGACGCGACGGCGGCGCTGGAGTCCGACATCGCCGCCGAGGTGCTGGAGAAACTTGACATCGAGATCGATGAGCGGGAACTCGAGGAGGCCGACCCCTTCGAAGAGGGTGACCTCGGGCTGCTGTCTGATGTCGGCCTGCATGAGGATGTCCTCGGCGTGATCATGTCCGACACCGAGTTGTTCGCTGACGAGCAGTTGGCTCGTATTGCCCGCGAGATGGGTTTCGCCGAGGAGATGGCTGCCGTCATCGACAAGCTTGATCGGTGATTTCCGACGAAGAACTGATCCGCGCCGCCTTGGTCGCCGCGACCTCAGCGGATCCGCGTGACGTGCCGATTGGCGCCGTGGTCGTCGATGCCGAGGGTGTTGAGCTGGCGCGCGCGGCAAACGCCAGGGAGGAGTCCGGTGACCCGACCGCGCATGCGGAAATCCTCGCGTTGCGCGCCGCGGCCAAGGTCGCCGGAGACGGCTGGCGGCTCTGCGGCGCGACGCTGGCGGTGACTGTCGAGCCCTGCACGATGTGCGCGGGTGCGCTGGTGCTGGCCCGGGTGGCGCGCCTGGTTTTCGGCGCATGGGAACCCAAGACCGGCGCAGTCGGGTCATTGTGGGACGTCGTCCGCGACCGGCGTCTGACGCATCGGCCCGAAGTGCGTGGCGGTGTGCTGGTGGCCGAGTGCGCCGCACCGCTGGAGGCGTTCTTCGCCCGCCGGCGGTGATTAGGGTCAGCCGCGATCGGCCGGTAAGCTCCGACACGGTGGCGTGTCCGAGCGGCCTAAGGAGCACGCCTCGAAAGCGTGTGACGGGTAATCCCCGTCCGAGGGTTCAAATCCCTCCGCCACCGCCATAGCCCCGAACCTGTCGATGCAGGTGAGGGGCATTTTAATGTTGACTGCGCCGAGTCCAACGGCTTTCGCCAGCGGTTGAATCGAATCCGATTGGCCTAGTCGAACTCTCCGGACTGCGCGAAGCGCGCTAACGCCCCGCGATCATAGGCAGGTAGAGCCCCGGTGTGCTGCAGCCGCTCGACGTAGGTGGCCATCAACTCCTTGGAGCGCGTGGTGCCGGCGGCGGCTGCGAACTCGGCGGCCTCACGGGCGAGTCCTGCCGAAAAAGGCATCGAACCGCCTTCATACACGGCGCGCTTGACGGCCCCCAGCGCCGCGGGTGGACGGGTTGCGATCCGCTCGGCCCACGCGATGGCATGCGCGACGACCTCGCCGCGGTCCACAAGTTCATCCACCAAGCCGATCTCGAGCGCTCGCTCGGCGCTCAGCGGCATACCGTCAAGAGCCACCTCGAGCGCCTTGGCGACGCCGAGCAGTCGGACCAGCCGCTGCGTGCCGCCGGCCCCCGGCGGAAATCCGAGCAGAACCTCCGGCTGACCGATGACGTAATCGCCTGCGGCCATGATCCTGTGGTCGCAGGCGAGTGACAGTTCGCAGCCGCCCCCCATGGTCGAGCCGTTGATCGCAGCGACGTAGACAACATCGCTGCGGTTCATCCGCAGAAGGATGTCGTGGAACCGGACCATATGCCATACGCCCGCGAAGGGGGTGCGTGCCAGACGGTCCCCTATCGGCC
>CAWJYB010000048.1:0-131078 GCA_963846905.1 uncultured Actinomycetota bacterium | reverse complement strand
CGTTGCACCAACTCGCGCACCATCTCCTCGGCGAAAAACGGGCTCCCGGCGGCCCGTTCGGCGATGATCGCGGCCAACTCGCCGACCGAGGGATCGGAACCGAGCAGTTCGCCGAGCAGCGCTGTGGTGTCCGAATCACCCAGTGGGCCAAGCGCTATCGCCTGGGCGCCCTGGCACCCGTGTCAGCACTCCCTGATATTCGGGGCGGGCGGTGATCAGCACCATCGACGGGGTGTGCGGAATGACGGACAGGAAGTCGGCCAGCATCGACTCGCTGACCGAATCGATCCAGTGCGCATCCTCGATGATGAAGAGCACCGGGTCGGTACGGGCCAGCGACGCGGAGTTGATCAGTGCGGTCAACCGTCGCCGCCGCGCATCCGGGTCGATCTGGGGCAGCGCCACGTCGGGGTCGGCGATGCCCAGCAGATCATCGAACAGCAGCAGATCCTGCGGGTCGGCATCGGGAATTTGTTCCCGGACCCGGGTGCGGCGGCTTGGCCGTCGAGGTCCGCCACCCCGGTGCCCGCCCGCAACAGCCGCGTCACAGCATGAAAGGGGATGTCACGGGCGTGGGATTCGCAGAAGGCCCAAGACACCTCGACTCCCGCGACCTGCCGCGAGCCGCCGCGGCCTCTCGGGCGACTCGGCTCTTGCCGATGCCCGGCGGTCCCACCACATTCACGACACCACCGCGACCACCGATCGCGCGGACCACCAGGGCGTCGAGTGCCGCCATCTCCCCGCGCCGACCGATCAGGCGCGCCTCGGCGCGCCTGACCATCCCATTCCGCGGCCGATCCCCACCAGCTCGGCGCGCCCGCACCGGTTCTTCCTGGCCCTTGATCGACACCACTCGGTTCGGCGAGCACCACGACGTGCTCGACCAACTGAGCGGTCGACTCGACTGAGCATCACCCCGCCTGGGGGCGCCACCGATTCCATCCGCTGCGCAATCCGACGTCTGCCGGTCGCGGCGTAGCCCCGCGGCCCCGAGCCGATCTCACCGGCGATCACCCGACCCGAATTAAGACCCACCCGCAACTGCAGAGCCACACCGTCGCGGCGGGCCACCTCGGCCGCCAACCGGTTCGTCTCCTCCTGGATGGCCAGCGCGGCCAGGCACCCCCGAAAAGCGTGATCCTCCAACGCCACCGGGGCGCCGAAGATCGCCATCACCCCGTCGCCGGCGTACTCCACGGTCCCGCCGTAGCGCCGCACCACCGCCGCCGAGCGCTCCAAGACCTCGGTCATGATGTCGCGCAACCGCTCCATATCCAACGCAGCTGCGAGGTCCATCGACCGCACCACATCGGCGAATAGCACCGTCACCTGCTTGTACTCCGCTGATCGGCTGCCCGGTGTGACCGGTGCACCGCACTCGTTACAGAACTTGGAGTTCGGTGACAGTTCCGTGCCACACGACCGACAAGACAGCCCCGTTGCTGTCAGTGCACCGCGACCGTCCTCAGTGCCGTCCACGTCAGTATCGTGTCACCGCTGGTCAGCGATGTCCGTCATATCGCTGTGCCATCTCCGAGACGAAGTTTTGAGACTCTCGTATGTCGTCTCTTACGAGACAGCGTTCGGTTTCTCCTGAGCCTGGTCGATCTGGTCGTTGGCGGGCATCGTCAAATTGTTTGAGAATGGTTGGGCGCAGTCGTTGTTGGTGACTCAGAAGCCGTGATGTGTTGGCTGGCAGTGGGGTTTCACGCCGCCGCAGCGGCGGAGATTGCGTCCCAGACTTCGAAGCGATCGGCCCTCTCGCTTCGCCAATGGGGTGCGCTCACCAGGTGACGACGAGGCCGAAAATGGCCACGGATATAACCAAACGAGTACAGGAACCGTTGGACCTGCCCCGGCGAGGCGGGCACCGCATCCCGTCGCCGGCCAGGAACTCGGCGGTGTCCTGTGGGTTTCGGATCACGATCATGGCAGCTCGCTGGGTTCACGACTCACCAGCGTTGACTACCACACCTGGGCTGGATTGGGCCAGTTGGTTTTGGTTTTGGCCGCAACCGCTTTCGGCACACAGCGTCATCGGTTGTGCCGACGGGCAACGCGGGGTCGGCACGTCCGTCCGGATTCGGACGCGCCGACCCGGCCAAGGTTCCCCATCAGGGCGTCCTCGATCGTGGGCACGCTGGTGATGAACGACCACCGGCGCATCGTCATCCGCGCCGCAACGGCCCGTCGTCAAACGGGATGACGGAAACCTCCGCCGTGGCCGTTGTTCCCAGAGACGCTCAACAACCACCACACCGCGAGCCAACAGCAGCTCCTCAACATCGCACAAGCTCAATCAAACCGGTGATACAGCCACACCGCATGCCCGATGACCTCAACCGGAAACCGATAGCCCTTGTACCTCGCCGCACCCGCCACAATGACCGATCCTCGCAGTATTATCAGGAGGAGGAGAAGAACGGCCAGTCTTGTTGTGTTGGTGTTCAAGTCGGTGGACTCCTACGGCAAATGTCAACGGGTAGGGCTCACAAGGCACCTTTACTCAGGCCAGGGCCCGGACATCGTGTCGGCACTGCTGAGCGATGTGCTGCTCTCGTGCGTAGAGCAGACCGAATGTGAAGCCGTTTTCGCCGACAGTATTTCCGGCTGCCGTGCCGATTGGCGTAACGCCGAGGAGGCCACGACGGCGTCCTGGTGGGAGCCAAGCACATCTTGAATATGCTGGTAGTGCTTGGCCGCTCGTTTCGCCGATTTGGGTTTGCCCACAGCCGTTCGCAATTCGGCCGCGTACCGGGCCCGTTTGGCCGCCTTGCGGGCGCTGTGCAACATGGCGTCGTCATCGGAGTCGATGGCCGCCACCAGCCGGCGAACTGCCTTGCGTTCGGCACGTCGCGCTCGCTTCATCAGCGCACCGATCGAGGTCGTCGGCCACCGGAGGATCACTTCGCCAGTGCCGCAACACCGACCTCAGCTCCTCGTCCATGTTCCCGACCCCGGACTGGTCCAGCACCTTGCTGAAGACGCGCAGCGTGCTGCGCAGCCGCCGGATCGCCACCCGGGTGTCGTGAATCGGATCCTGCCCGCGCCGGAGACCCATGTCGCCGGCGACGATCTGATCGATCTGCGCGGTCACGTAGCGCGCCAAGGCCCGCCCGGCCGGCGAGCGCTTTAGTCCGGCCGGGGCGGGCGGACCACATGGGCAAGCTTGGACGAGTACCGCGACGATCGGGCGCCGGCAGCCTTGAGCCGCTTGGTCAGCCGCTTGGGCGGCGCCGCGGTGTCCGGTCCGAGTTCCACCTCCAGTTCCCGCCACGACAACACCCGCCCGGCCGCGACGGCCTCGACATGGTCGTCGACGAGTTCGGCGACCAGAGTCTTTTTGTCCGTCATCCGGTAGCGCTCACGCAGGGTGTGAATGGTGGCGATGTCGGACAGCGGTTTGGCCAAGCTGACGCCGGTCAGCAGCTGGGACAACTCGGCCGGCATGGTCTTCGACATCGGCCATTGCAGCTCGGTGCGGCCACCGGTGGCGGGCAACTTCAGCTCGGTCGGTATAGGCATGACTGACGAAGCCATGGTCGTGGGGGCCGTCATCAACGCGCCGGCCGAAACGGTGTTCGACCTGCTGGCAGATCCGTTGACCCACGTGGCGATCGACGGCACCGGATGGGTGCGGCAACCTGTCGACGGCAAGCGCCTGACCGAGACCGGCCAGATCTTCCGGATGAGGATGTACCACGATAAACACCCCAACAAGCACAACGAAATGGCGAACCGGGTCGAGGTTTTCGACCGACCACGTGCCATCGCGTGGCAGCCCGGAGCGGAACCCCGACACATCCCCGGTCGCCATGGTCCCGACGACGGCCCTATCGAGTACGGCGGGTGGGTCTGGCGCTACGACCTCGAACCGATCGGTGTCGACCAAACCGAGGTCACGCTGACCTACGACTGGTCGCGAGTGCCGCCGAACCATCGCGACATCGAGTTCCCGCCGTTCGGCCGGCCACCTCGACAACTCGCTGAAACATCTGGCCGAGCTGGCCGAGCAGTTTACGGCCCGGTTTTAGGGCCTGCCGGCAGCACCTTCCTCGATATGCGCCTGTCCCGCAGTCTCAAACTGCTTGAGTGATGCGCGCCTCGGCCGAATCGGCGCCGACGCTTACAGGCAGTCCGATAAACCTTCGGTGCCGGGGCGCCGCGACTGCCCTGGTGGCGCCCGACGACCGCCGGTCCGCCCGCCAAGACGGGTGCGGCGTTGTGCGCGCCGCCCTGCTGATCAGTCCCGGGAAGATCCTGGCCATCACCCCGTAGGATTGACGGGATGCCAGCCCACGAGACGGGGCCCAGGAGGAAAGATGACTGACCGCGTAGTGGTGGGCGACCTGCGCGTAGCCAAGGTGCTGTACGACTTCATCACCGACGAAGTGTTGCCGGGCACCGGTATCGGAACGGAAACCTTCTGGTCGGGTGCCGACAAGCTGGTTGCCGACCTCACACCTCGCAACCAGGACCTGCTGGGCCGCCGTGACGAGCTACAAGCGCAGATCGACAAATGGCACCGCCACCATGTCCTCGAGCCGCATGACCCCGTCGCCTACCGGCAGTTTCTGACCGACCTCGGATACCTGCTCCCGCAGCCACCGGACTTCACGATCACGACCTCGGGCGTCGACCGCGAGATCACCTCGGTTGCGGGACCACAACTGGTGGTTCCGGTGCTCAATGCCAGGTTCGCGCTCAACGCCGCCAACGCGCGGTGGGGATCGCTTTATGACGCCGTCTACGGCACCGATGTGATCCCGGAGACTGACGGCGCCCAGAAGGGCGACGGCTACAACCGGGTACGCGGCGACCTGGTGATCGCGTATGCGCGCCGGTTTCTCGATGACGCAACACCGCTGGCGTCGGGTTCCTGGGCGGAAGCGACGCATATTGACGGTCGTTTCGGCAGATGACGGAGCCGCGCTGCGGGTGGTTCTCGACGGCGGGGCGGAGACCGCCCTCTGCGATCCTGGGCAGCTTGCCGGATACGCCGGCGATCCGGACGCCCCCTCGTCCATCCTCCTGGTCAACCACGGGCTGCACATCGACATCCTGATCGACCCGGACTCCGCGGTGGGCTCGACCGACGCGGCGGGCATCGCCGACGTCATCCTGGAGTCCGCGATCACCACGATCATGGACTTCGAGGACTCGGTCGCCGCCGTCGACGCCGAGGACAAAGTCGTCGGCTACCGCAACTGGCTCGGCCTGAACAAGGGCGACCTCACCGAGGAGGTCAGCAAGGGCGGAAAGACCTTTACCCGAATCCTCAACGAGGATCGCACCTACACCGCTGCAGACGGCGGGGAGTTGATGCTGCCCGGTCGCAGCCTGATGTTCGTCCGCAATGTCGGGCACCTGATGACCAACGACGCGATCGTCACCGTCGCCGACGGCGGCAAAGAACGAGCGGTGCCCGAGGGTATTCAGGACGCCTTGTTCACCAGCTTGATCGCCCTGCACGGGCTCAACAGCAGCGACGAGAACGGCCCGTTGGTCAACAGCCGCACCGGGTCGATCTACATCGTCAAGCCGAAGATGCACGGACCCGATGAGGTGGCCTTCACTTGTGAGCTGTTCAGCCGGGTCGAGGACGTGCTCGGGCTGCCGGAGGCCACGCTCAAGGTCGGCATCATGGATGAGGAGCGCCGCACCTCGGCGAACCTGCGGGCATGTATAAAGGCTGCCGCCGACCGGCTGGTGTTCATCAACACCGGCTTCCTGGACCGTACCGGAGACGAGATTCACACCTCGATGGAAGCCGGGCCCATGGTTCGTAAGGGAACGATGAAGAGCCGGCCATGGATCCTGGCCTACGAGGACGCCAATGTCGATGCCGGTCTTGCCGCCGGACTTTCCGGCCGAGCCCAGATCGGCAAGGGTATGTGGGCAATGCCCGACCTGATGTCCGACATGGTCGAGCAGAAGATCTCCCAGCCGCGTGCCGGTGCCAGCACCGCGTGGGTTCCTTCGCCGACCGCTGCCACCCTGCATGCCATGCATTACCACCAGGTGGACGTCTTCGACGTTCAACGGGAGTTGCAGGGCAAGACGCGGACCACGATCGACGAACTGCTCACCCTTCCGCTCGCGGACCGCTCGTTGACCTGGTCCCACGAAGACATCCGCGAGGAGATCGACAACAACTGCCAATCGATCCTCGGCTATGTCGTCCGGTGGATCGACCAGGGCGTGGGTTGTTCGAAGGTGCCCGACATCCATGACACCGCATTGATGGAGGACCGTGCCACCCTTCGGATCTCGAGCCAGCTGCTGGCCAACTGGCTTCGGCACGGAGTCATCACCGCCGAGAACGTCCGGGCCGGCCTGGAGCGGATGGCGCCGATCGTGGATGGGCAGAACTCCGCGGATCCGGCCTACCGGCCGATGACACCCGATTTCGATTCCAGCATCGCGTTCAAAGCCGCCGAGGATTTGATCCTGCAGGGCGGTGCGCAGCCCAACGGCTACACCGAGCCGATCCTGCACCGGCGGCGCCGCGAGTTCAAAGCCGGCGTCAGTGCGAACGGCTAGGCGCGGCGATGGGTAGACACAGCATTCCCGAGCCGGGTAAAGCCAGTCGTGGGCAGCAGTCCGACCACTCGGACTCGTCCGGCCGCACCAGCGCGGACTGGACCGGCAGCCACCGGGTGATCGATCGCCGCCGCCGCGGCGTCAGCGTGGGGGTGATCGCTGCGCTCGCGGCAGTCGTGTTGCTCGTCGCCGGCGCGATTGTGTGGCGGTTTTTCGGCGACGCGCTGTCCAGCCGGTCCAGTTCCGCAGCAGACCGGTGTCTCGGCGGTACGGCCGAAGTCAAGGTGGTGGCCGACCCCGGGATCACCGACACCCTTGCCGCATTGGCCGGCAAGTTCAACGACTCGGCGGGCCCGGTCGGAGATATGTGTGCGTCGGTCAGCGTCAACCGCGCCGACTCCCAACCGGTCATCGACGGCCTGGCCGGAACCTGGCCGGCCGAGCTGGGCGGCAAGCCCGCGCTGTGGATTCCTGCAAGCTCGGTGTCGTACGCCCGGCTGCAGGCCGCCGACGGTCCCAAAGCGGTCAGCGAGCCCAAGTCGCTGGCGACCTCCCCCGTCCTGCTGGCCGTGCGCCCGGCATTGAAGCCCGCGTTGGAGCAACAGACCTGGGCGACCCTGCCGGCCCTGCAGAACGACCCGGCTTCGCTGGACGAGCTGAACCTGCCCGGCTGGGGATCGCTGCGGCTGGCGATGCCCAAGGCCGGTGACAGCGAGGCCTCCTATTTGGCGGCCGAGGCGGTCGCCGCAGCGGCCACGCCGCCGGGGGCACCGGTCACAGCGGGCATCGGTGCGGCCAACGCCCTGTTCCGCGGTCAGCCCGAGCTGGACGGAAACTCGCTCGACGAGGCTTTCAAGCGCCTTCTCGAAAGCGGCGAGCCCGGCTCGGCGCCGGTGCATGCGGTGGTCACCACCGAGCAGCAACTCTTCCGCCGCGCGGCGACGCTGACGGACGTTACGAGTGCGGTCGCGACATGGGTCCCGCCCGGTCCGCGGCCCGTCGCCGACTTTCCCGCGGTGTTGCTCGCGGGCGACTGGATAAGCCACGAGCAGGCCAGTGCGGCAAGCGAATTCGAACGCTTCCTGTGCAAGCCCGAGCAGTTGGCGGAACTGGCCAAAGCAGGATTTCGCACCGAGGGCGGCGATCCGCCGAGCAGCGAGTTACTTGAATTCGCACCCGTGTCGTCCACGCTGACGATCGGAAGCGACGATACGCGGGTTGCCGTCGCCAATGCGATCGGTGCGCAGGAGGCAGGAGAGGCGACGTCGATCATGCTGGACCGCTCCCTGAACCTGACTCCCGTGGTCGATGCGCTGAACACCCGTATCGCGGCCATGCCGCCGACGTCGGCGGTCGGGCTCACGGCCTTCGACGGTGCGCAAGGCGCCACGCTGGTGACGGTGGGCCCGATCAGCGATCCGCTTGACGGCGAACCTCGCGGCCAGCGGCTCACCCGTACGTTGAACAGCCTCGGTCCGGGTGCCAGCGGTGCGGTGTCGTTCACCACGCTGCGCAATGTCTACGCCGACTCGAAGACCAATTTCCGTGCCGGGCAGGCAAATTCCGTGCTGGTGATCACCTCGGGCCCGCACACGGATCACTCGCTGGACTCGGCGGGCCTTCAGGAGATGTTGCGGTCCAGCGCCGACCCCGCCCGTCCCGTCGCCGTCAACATCGTCGACGTCGGCGACGATCCCGACGGCCATACCTGGGAAGCGGTGGCACAGATCACCGGGGGGACTTATCAGAAGGTGGCGAGTTCGGCCTCCCCGGAGATGGTGGCCGCACTCGATAAACTGCTCGGCTGAACCACCGCCGCCCGGGCAGTCCGCCACGCGTGCGCCGGGCGGCGACACAGAGCCACCACCCGGCACCCTCCGGCGCACGACTCCGTCAGGCGAATGCCTCCACCGGGGGGCACGAGCACACCAGGTTGCGGTCTCCGTACGCACCGTCGATCCGGCGCACCGGAGGCCACACCTTGGGGCGGAAGTTCTTGCCCAGTGGGTAGGCCGCCTGCTCGCGGGTGTACGGATGTTCCCACCGCGACACCAGCAGGCATTCGGCGGTGTGGGGGGCGCCGCGCAGCGGATTGTCGTCTGCGGGCCACTGTCCGGACCCGACCCGGTCGATCTCGGACCGGATGGCTATCATCGCCTCGCAGAACGCCTCGACCTCGGCCAGGCTCTCGCTCTCGGTGGGCTCCACCATCAATGTGCCCGCCACCGGGAAGCTCATGGTTGGAGCGTGGAAGCCGTAGTCCGCCAACCGTTTTGCGACATCGTCGACGGTCACGCCGGTGGCTGTCGTGATGCCACGCAAGTCGAGAATGCATTCGTGGGCCACCATGCCGTTCTCGCCCGTGTACAGCACCGGGTAGTACTCGTCCAGGCGGCGCGCAATGTAGTTGGCCGACGCGATCGCGATCAAGGTGGCGCGAGCGAAGGCCCGCGGCGCCCATCATCCGGATGTAGGCCCAGGTGATGGGCAGGATCGACGCCGAACCGTAGGGGGCTGACGAGACGGGATGGCCACCGGGGAGTTCGGGTGCCAGCGGGTGGCCGGGCAGGTAGGCCGCCAGGTGGGACCGAACCGCGACCGGGCCGACCCCCGGCCCGCCGCCGCCGTGCGGAATGCAGAATGTCTTGTGCAGATTGAGGTGGCTCACGTCACCGCCGAACTTGCCCGGCCGCGCCAGCCCGACCAAGGCGTTCAGATTCGCGCCGTCGACGTAGACCTGGCCGCCCGCGTCGTGGACGGCCGCGCAGATGTCGGCGATGTCGTGCTCGTAGACGCCGTGCGTCGACGGGTAGGTGACCATCAAGGTCGACAGCCTGTCGGCGTTCTCGGCGACCTTGGCGCGCAGATCGTCCAGGTCGACGTCACCATTGTTACGACAGGCCACGACGACCACCCGCATGCCGGCCATCGCCGCCGAGGCAGCGTTCGTTCCGTGCGCGCTCGACGGGATCAGGCAGACGTCGCGGTGTGTCTCACCACGCGCGGCGTGATAGTCGGCAATTGCCAGAAGCCCGGCGTACTCCCCCTGTGACCCCGCGTTGGGCTGCAATGAGATTGCGTCGTATCCGGTGATCCCGGTCAGCCATGTCTCCAGATCGGCGATCAGCTTCCGAAGGCCCGGGGTGTCGGACGCGGGCGCGAACGGGTGCTGGCGGGAGAAGCCGGGCCATGTCACCGCCTCCATCTCGGCGGCGGCGTTGAGCTTCATCGTGCATGACCCCAACGGGATCATGGTGCGGTCGAGTGCCAGGTCCTTGTCGGCCAGCGAACGCAGGTAACGCATCATCGCCGTTTCGGTCCGATGGGTGGTGAAAGCCGGGTGGTTTAGGAACGGCGAGGTGCGGGTGTTGATCCCGGCGCAGCGGGGTTCGGCGGGCGTGACGCCGAAAGCGGCCAGAACCGCCGCCACGTGTGCGTCGGTGGTGGCCTCGTCGCAGCAGACGCTGACGTGGTCGGCGTCGCACCGCCACAGGTTGATGCCCGCCGACTTGGCGGCGGCCACCACCTCGTCGGCACGGCCGGGAACGCGGGCGAGCACGGTGTCGAAGTACGCGTCGTGCACAAGCGCGTCACCCAGCGCCGCGGCGATCGTCCCGGCGTGACGATGGACCCGCCGGGCGATGGCGGTCAATCCCTCGGCGCCGTGGTAGGCGGCGTACATCGCGGCCATCACGGCCAGCAGCACCTGGGCGGTGCAGATGTTCGACGTCGCCTTGTCGCGGCGGATGTGCTGTTCGCGGGTCTGCAGCGACAGGCGATACGCCGCGTTGCCATCGGAGTCCAGTGACACTCCGACCAGTCGGCCCGGCAACTGCCGCGCATGTTTGGCGTGCACCGCAAGGTATCCGGCGTGCGGACCGCCGAAGCCCATCGGCACACCGAATCGCTGCGCGCTGCCGAACGCTACGTCGGCGCCGATCTCTCCGGGCGGTGAGATCAGCGTCAGCGCGAGCAGGTCGGCCCCGACCGCCACCAGTGCGCCGCGTTGGTGTGCTTCGGCGACCAGGCCCGACCAGTCGCTCACCCGGCCGCTGGATCCCGGCAGTTGTGCGATGACCCCGAAGAACTCACCTTCGGGCAGACCACGGCGCAAATCGGCGGTGACGATCTCGATACCCAGCGGCTTGGCCCGGGTGGACAGTATGGCCGCCGTCTGGGCGAATACGTCGACGTCGACCGCGAGCTTGTTGGCCGGTCCGCGCACGGCGCGGCGCATGAGCGTCATCGCCTCGCCGGCCGCGGTGCCCTCGTCGAGCATCGATGCGTTGGCGATCTCCAGGCCGGTCAGGTCCGCCACCATGGTCTGGAAGTTGAGCAGGGCTTCGAGCCGACCCTGGCTGATCTCGGGTTGGTACGGGGTGTAGGCGGTGTACCAGGCGGGATTTTCCAGGATGTTGCGGAGCAGAACGGGTGGGGTGAGGGTGTCGTAGTAGCCCTGACCGATCATCGACACCGCGACCGTGTTGGCGTCGGCCAGCGCCTGCAGTTCGGTCAGCGCGGCGTGTTCGGACACCGCCGCCGGAAGAATGTCGAGGCCGGGCGCAGCTCCGGCCGCGGTAAGCGTGTCGAGAATGCCCGGCGGCAGCGCCTTGGCGGCCAGTTCGTCGAGTGAGCCGACTCCGATGACGTCCAGCATGGCGCCCACGTCGCGGTTGGAAGGTCCGATGTGGCGGTCGGCAAAGGCGATCTCGGTCAAAGCGTGGACTCCTCGGGACAGCACGAAGCGATGTCGTCCTCCCCCTCTGTCGTCCACCCGAACCGGGCGCCTGAGAGATTCGGCCCCACTTGGGCGACCTTTCCCCGTCGGCGGGCGGCCGCTGAAGCGTCCACCGCTTTCCAGAGACACCGGGGCCTGACGCGGTTCGGGGGCCTGAGAGGTTGACGGAGAGGTGTTGCTCCTTCGGCGTCCGTGACTGGGGGCCACGGAACTCTCCCGCGCTGGGGCGATGCGTTTGCCAGTTTACCCTGTGGCCGACGGCAGGGGTCAGCCGATCTTGCGGTCGCGGCTCTTGCGACGACAGGCCAGTTCGTCCTCGGGGGCGGCGATGGACTCGCCCCCGTCGGCGCGTTCACCGGGGAAGTCGGCGATCGCGCCGGTCAGCTCGCGCATGGCACCGGACACCGCGATGCCGAAGACGCCCTGGCCGCCCTGCAGCAGGTCGACGACCTCTTCGGCTGAGGTGCACTCGTAGACAGTCGCGCCGTCCGAGAACAGCGTGATGTTCGCCAGATCCTCGACGCCGCGGCGGCGCAGATGGTCCACCGCCACCCGGATGTTATGCAGCGAGATGCCGGTGTCGAGCAGTCGCTTGACGATCTTGAGGACGAGGATGTCTTTGAACGAATACAGCCGCTGGCTGCCGGAGCCGGCGGCGCCGCGGATCGACGGGACCACCAGCGACGTGCGTGCCCAGTAATCCAGTTGGCGATAGGTGATGCCGGCGATCTGACAGGCGCTGGGTCCTCGGTAGCCGATCAGCTCGTCGGGAACGGAATCATCGGGGAACAGTCCGGGTTGCATCGGGCCGGCGGTGGCCGCATCGGGATGGGACGGCTGAGCGGTCGCGGACGTTCCCAGATCCAGCTGCTCCTGCCGTGGCTCTTCGCCCACCCTGATTCCTCTCGCCGTCATTCCCGGCGGCCGCGAACCGCTTCACGGTCGCGCCCACTCCGAGGTCCGAGTGTTGATGAGCATACGCTCTCGTTCGGCCCCCGAGGCCATCCCGGACCCAACTTCTGTGGTCCAAGTATGGATGCCGCGCGGTCGGTGCCCGGGCACGCACTTGGCGTGTCGGATACCGCAGGCCAGTTGAGACGCATCCGTGACAATCTCCCTGCGACGGTTGGGGCCGACGGTGCGGGGCGTGGAGGTCAGCTCGCCTTGAAGTCGTCGGGCGAAATGCTGTCGAGGAACTCCTTGAACTTCTCGACCTCGTCCTCGCGCACGGTCCCCGACGATTCCTCGTCGTTCTCGTCGGGGATCAGCAGGCCGGCTTCGGCCAGCACCGCATCCTCGACGTAGATCGGCACACCGACCCGTAGCGCGATGGCCACCGAATCCGACGGGCGCGCCGACACCTTGATATCCCGATCGAAGATGAGGTCGGCATAGAAGGTGCCTTCCTGCAGGTCCACGATGCGCACTTCCTTGAGCGAATGCCCGAGGGCGGCAATGACATCCCTGATGAGGTCGTGCGTCAGCGGACGGGACGGCTCGACGCCCTGCTGCTCGAGGGCGATCGCGGTCGCCTCAGACTGCCCGATCCAGATGGGCAGGTAGCGGTCGCCGTGAGCCTCCCGCAGCAGCAGAACCGGCTGATTCTGCGGTTGTTCGACGCGTATGCCGACCACACGAACTTCACCCATCAGCGTCTGCTCCTCCAAGCCCGAGCGTCCACGGACAACTCTAGTCCTCAACGGCGCAGAACGTCGCGCACAGCCGACTTGATCAACGAGGTATGCAATGTGATCGCCAACGCGGCAACCTCACGTGCCAGATCGTCGGCGCGGTCGCGAGCACCCGCCTTGTCCGCCTTGACCAGTGGGCCTGCGATCTGAGCGATAAGGTCGGACTGCCGGTCCGCGGCGGAACGGAAAGCCCGCAGGTGCCGGGGCTCCACACCGTAGGCGGCCAGGGCATGCGCGCACAGGGCGATCACCACCGAGTGCTCGTCGAAGAACCCGCCCGGCCCGGTTGTGATCACCCCGGCCTTAACCAGTGCGGTAAGCAGGTCATCACCGATGCCGGACTGTTGGAGAAGGTCTTCGCGGCTCAACCTGACCCGGGTTGGTCCGACGGCCGATGGCGGCAGATACCCATCGGCGGTACCGTCGTCGGTTTCGCGGACCAGACGCGGCCCGCGGTAGGGCGATGCGGTGTCGGGTAACCGGCCGTCGGCCTGCGCGTCCAACTGGGCCTTTATCACCTTCAGCGGCAAATAGTTGTCGCGCTGGGCGGTGAGGATGAATCGCAGACGCGCGCAGTCGAAAGCGGTGAATCGCCGATAACCCGAACTCGACCGAGCGGGTGTCACCAGTCCCTCGGCCTCCAGGAACCGAATCTTGGAAATGGTGACGTCGGGGAAATCGGGCCGCAGCAGATCTAACACCGCTCCGATCGACATCCCGGCGAACTCGGGGGAATCGGGAGCGCTCACTAGCTGGCCGGTCCCCCGTCGTCGGTCCTCGGCCCGGTCAGGAAGACCAGCCGGAACTTCCCGATTTGCACCTCGTCGCCGTTGGCCAGCGCCGCCGAGTCGACCGGTTCGCGGTTCACATAGGTTCCGTTGAGACTTCCCACGTCGACGACCTGGAATTCCCCGGCCTCCAGCCGGAACTCCGCGTGCCGGCGGCTGACTGTCACGTCATCCAGGAAGATGTCGCTGTCGGGGTGACGGCCCGCCGATGTGCTGGATTGGTCCAGCAGGAAGCGGGAACCGGCGTTTGGGCCTCGTTTGACGACGAGCAATGCCGAACCAGCCGGAAGGCCTTCGACGCCGGACACGGCACCCCCGGCGCCGGCAGGGGCCGGGCTGTCGAGTTCGTTGAGGAAATCAGCGCGGAAGACCGACGTGGTTTCCACGGTCATTTCATCGGAAGTGCGCTCGATCCTCGAGGTACTGTCGTTTTCTGTCACGCACCGCTCCTCACTGGCTTGCTTTGGCGATATCGGTTACCGGACCCGCGTCCCTCCCTGACCGCCGCCGCCTCGACCGTACCGTGCGATCGTAGTCGGCGGTGGCATCAGGGCCGGAACCGGCGGTTCGTTGGCACCCTAACAACAGATCATTCGGTCAGGGTTGCCCGGTAGGCGTCGGAATCCAGGAGAGTGGCGAGCCCGTCGTCCAGAGTCGAGGGGGCCGCCCGCAGCTCCACCAGCCAGCCGGCACCGTACGGATCGGCATTCACCAGGTCGGGACTGCCCTCCAGCTCGGTGTTGACGGCGACCACCGTGCCCGAAACCGGCGCGTAGAGGTCGGATACGGACTTGGTGGATTCAACCTCGCCGAAAGATGCGCCGGCTGTCAGCTCGGTGCCCTGATCGGGGAGCTGTACGAACACCACGTCGCCGAGCGCCGACTGCGCGAAGTCGGTGATACCGACTCGCACCGTGTCGTCGCCGATACGCCTCAGCCATTCGTGTTCGACGGTGTAGTGCAGATCGGACGGGACTTCGGTCACTGTTCTCCCTATGTTCTGCGTGGCACCAGGTCTGCGGCGACGGCGTCACTTGACGGGCTGAGCGTATTGGCGCGGTTTGGGCTGCCGCAAGGTGGTGATGTCGACATGCTCGGACTGCTGCACGGTGATCGTCGCACCCACCCGTTCGACGCTGTCCACCGCGCCGCCGGGAATGTTCATAGCCGCGGCCAGAGTGGGCGGATCGCCAATGGCCAGAACCGAATACGGCGATGCCAGCGTGAGACCGTCAATCACCAGCGAGCCCGGTGCTCCGACGACCCAAGTGTCGACACCGACCCGGACGGCCCGATTGTCGGACTCGACCTCGATCGCTTCGGCTCCGGCGGCACGTAGCTCGTTGATGACGTCCAGCAGGGTTTCGGTCGCCACGCCGGTGGCGGGATCATCGATGGCGATGGTCACTCCCGGCCCGGTGGCGGCGACCGTCCCGATCAGGATGGACAGTGCGGCCAGCCGCGCGCGCGCGTTGTCGATGGCGGCCTGGTCGGATGTGCCCGACGCCTGCAGGGAGGCCAGAGTCCGCTGGAGTTCGGCGACCTCGGTGTTCAGCGCGGCTTCGCGCTGTTGCAGCGAACCCAACAGGACCAGCAGGTCTGCAGGACGGGCCGTTACGAGAGAGTCGCCGGACTCGGTCTGGTGGGCCTGGATGACGATGGCGATGCCCAGCAACAGGCACAGCACGACACCCAGGGCGACGAAGACCAGTTGCGACCGGCTGCGTCCGGAGGTTGCGGGCGCAGCCTCGGTTTCTGCGCCGTCGGCTGCGCCGGCGTTCGCCGGGTCTTGCGCTTCAGCCATACTGCTCACGCTCCGAACAGGCGGCGGCGCACCCCGGCCGCGTTGCCGAAGATTCGAATCCCGAGCACCACGATGATCGCCGTTGACAGCTGGCTGCCCACACCGAGCTGGTCACCGACGTACACGATCAGCGCGGCGACGAGCACATTGAACACGAATGACACGACAAACACCTTGGCGTCGAAGATGTGCTCCAAGTATGCCCGGAAGCCGCCGAACACCGCGTCCAGCGCGGCGACCACGGCGATCGGTAGGTACGGCTGAACCGACTCGGGCACACTCGGATGGAACACGAGCCCGAGCACAATGCCGACCAGCAGGGCGACGATTCCGATCATCGGGGTCCTTCGTCATCGACGGACGGCGGTCATTCGTTTTCAAATCACGCTCTCAGGGACCGAGCTGCCTTGCGAACGTTGCGTCCCGGGTTGTGCCCGGCGGAAGGGCAAGGCCGTCGCCGGTGCTGACGGCCACCCCGACACCGTACGACGTCTCGAGCAGTCGCAGCCGCAGCAGGCCCGGACTGTGTTCGAAGGCGTCTCGCATGCCCTTGGGCGGGCCGATCGCTTGAACGGTGTACGGGCTGAAGACGGGGTGGTTGTCGACCAGGATCGCCCCGCCGGCCTGCCGGATCGTCACATTCGGACCGATCCGCACACCGCCCACGGCGACCGCCTCGGCGCCACATGCCCATAGCGAGTTGACCGCCAACTGCAGATCCCGGTCCAGGATCGCCTGCCTGCTGCCCGGCACCCGTTGCTTTGACACGTCGGAGAGGTCACGGCCGACGCCGGGATCGGCCACCGTCACCGTGAGGCCCGGCCCGATAACCGGCGTGCTGGCGGCCGCCAGGCCAATCGCGTCCAGGCGATCCAGCAGTTGCCTGCCTTCGGTGTCGTCGCGCAGCCGAGTGCGCGCCACCTCGTCGGCATGAACCGACAGGGCATCCCGATTCGCAGCCAGTGCACCGGTGATGTGCTCGGCGGATTTCACGCTTTCGGCCAGCAGTCGCTGTGCCTTCGTCACACCGGGCGCCAGCGTTCTTGCCTGGGCAACCGCCGCGGCGAACACGGCCGCGATGAGCATGGCCGCGGCAGCCTGCCATACCCAGCGCCGGTGAGGTCGTTGAGCCGGCGGGCGCGCCGCCGCCGCCGCGTAACCGGGGTCGAGATGTTCGGACAGCAGCGACCGCAGCAACGACGGAACCGGCAGTTCCTGAGCATGCGCCGCTTGACGGGAGCTCAGACCGGCGCGGGGGTCGTAGCCACCAAGCATGCGGCGTCCTCCGATTCCGTCGGTCACCGCTTGCGGACTTTCGGTAGCTGCCGCATCACCATGACGAGCTGGATCAGGTACAGCACGAACGCCCACACGTACATACCGAGTCCCCAGATGAGAAATGCCCAGCCCCACGCGCCCAGGCCCCTGCTCCACAGCGTGTCCCACTGGCCGAGCAGGATCAGCGGAAACGCCGACATCAGCGCGAACGTCGCGGCCTTGCCGATGTAGGTGACCGGCAGCGCGGTCAGGCCGCGGCTGTGTAACAACGGCAGCATCGCGACCAGCAGGCCGTCCCGCACGACCAGGACGCCGATGACCCACCACGGCAGGAGGCCGGCAAGGGCGAACGACAGCGGGACCGCCAGCATGTACAGCCGGTCCACGGCGGGGTCGAGAAGTTCACCCAACCGGGAGTGCTGGTCCATCAGCCGGGCGATCTTGCCGTCGGCCCAGTCGGACGCTCCGCCGAGGATCAAGATCACCACGGCCCACCCGTAGGCGTTCCGCCACAACAGCAGGTAGACGAAGACGCCGATCAGGATCAGCCGCAGAACGCTGAGGGCGTTCGGTACGGTCAGCACACGATCTCGTGTGTCCTCCCGCTGGACGTTCATGTCGCCCAACCTTAGTTCGGGTGACGCCCGACCGGGATCCAGCTGTTCGGAATCTGCCACGTCATCGGAAGACGCCGGGCAGGTTCAGCGCCGACAGCGTGTCGTGCAGCGGGTTGTCGTGCACCATGTACGTCCAGGTAGACGTGGGGCGGGCCAGCTTCGACAAGTCCAATCCAGGCCCGTGCTCATCTAGGTGAGCAGTTTCGAAGGTCTGTTGAGCGGCCTCGATCCCGTTGCTGGCAAGGGAGCCGAACGCATCGACGGCCAACCGGTGGAACTCGTCGAGGGGGTTCTGGCGGCCGAGCGCCCGGAGGTGGATGCTCTCCCGGATGTCGGCGAGATACGCCAGGTGGTCCGCCCAGCCGCGGTCCAGGTGATGCAGCATGATGAGCCGGCAGACACGCTCCAGCCCGTCCTCCGTAAGCGTGGCGCTGAGCTCCTCGTAGCGCTCCGGCGCGAGTTCCTTGAGTTCGTCGCGGGCTGTCGGCGTCGCCAGCAGCTTGGTGCGCCGCTCGACGAGGATCGCGCGTTGCTGGGCGATCAGCTGGTTGTAGCGCCAGGTGTTGGCGTGCACGTCGAGCATCCGGCCCTCGGCCACCCGCTGCGCGTGATCGAGCAGGCCCGCGGCCTTGGAGCCGGTGATCCGGCCGTCCTCATCGGTGTCAAGGGGCAGCTTGCCCGGTTCAAGGTGGGAGATCACGACCGGGTCCTCCCAGCTGGAGAAAAACACCGAGGAACCCGGGTCGCCCTGGCGACCTGCGCGTCCCCGCAGCTGGTTGTCGAGCCGCTCGGTGTTGTGCCGTCCGGTGCCCACCACGTGCAGGCCGCCGAGGTCCGCCACCTCGTCACGACCGACTTCGTCGGAGCCCCCCAGCCGGATGTCGGTGCCGCGGCCGGCCATCTGGGTGGAAACCGTCACCGCGTTCAGTGCCCCCGCCTCGGCGATGACGGCGGCTTCCTCGGCGTCGTTCTTGGCGTTCAGTACGACGGCGGGCACTCCGCGCTTGCGGAGCCTGCGGTGCAATTCCTCAGATTCGGCGACATCGTGGGTGCCGATCAGAACCGGCCGGGCGCTCTGGTGAACCTCCATGACGTGCTCGATGATCGCGTCGGTCTTGGCGGCCGCGGTGATGTACACGCGGTCGACCTCGTCGTCGCGGATGTTCGGCGTGTTCGGTTCGATTGGCGAGACGCCCAGCGAGTAGAACTGGCGCAGCTGCTCGCCGGCGGCAAGCGCGGTCCCGGTCATCCCGCACACCGTGGGATAGCGGTTGATCACTGCCTGGACCGTCATGGTGTCGAGCACCTCGCCGGTTTCGGTGGTCTCGATCCCCTCTTTGGCCTCGACCGCGGCCTGCAACCCGTCCGGCCAGCGCTGCAGCGCGGCGATGCGCCCACGGGAGGCGTTGATCAAGTGGACCGCGCCGTCCCGGACGATGTAATGCACATCCCGCTCCAGCAGCTCATGAGCGTGCAGGGCGACGTTCACCTCGGTCAGGGTGCTGACGACGTGCTCCTCGGAGTAGAGGTCGATGCCGCCGAGAGCAGCTTCGAGCTTTTGCGCGCCCTCCTCCGTCAGGTGGATGTTGCGGCGGTCGGCGTCGGTGGCATAGTCCAGCCCCGGAGTCAGCGCGCCGACGAGTTCGACGATCTCCAGCCGCGGAGTCTCCCGGTGCGAGGTTCCGGCCAGCACCAGGGGCACCAGCGCCTCGTCGACGAGCACGGAGTCGGCCTCGTCGATGAGGGCGACATCCGGTTCCGGTGACACCAGGTCCTCCACATCGGCAACCAGCTGATCGCGCAGCACGTCGAACCCGATCTCGTTGACCGACGCGTAGGTGACGTTGCACTGGTAGGCCACGCGGCGCTCGGCGGGTGTCGAGTCGGCCGTGATCCAGCCGGCGGTCAGTCCCAGCGCCTCCAGCAGCGGCCCCATCCATTCGGCGTCGCGCCGGGCAAGGTAGTCGTTGACCGAGATGACATGCACGTGCCGTCCGCCCAGCGCGTAGCCCGCGGCGGCGATCGCGCCGGCGAGCGTCTTGCCCTCGCCGGTGGCCATCTCGACGACGTCGCCCGCCAGCATCCGCAGCGCGCCCTGCAATTGCACATCGAAGGGACGCAACCCGGTCGCGCGTTCGGCCGCCTCACGGGCGATCGCGAGGAACTGCGGGATGTCCGCTGAGTCGGCGAGGCCGTCGAGGGCGAGCAGCTTCACCTTCTTGGTCAGCTGCTCGTCGTCGAGCCCGGCGGCCTTGCCGGAGAACGCCTCCGCGGCCCGGACCTCGGCCATGGACCGGACCTGGTTCTTGTCGGTGCTGGCGCCCAGCAACTTCCAGAATCGGCCGGTCACCTTGCCGGGCTTGCCCGTTGTGGTCTTCGAAGTGGTCTTGGGGGTGCGTGCCACACGTTCACCGTACGCGGGGCTGCGCGGGTGTCAGCGTCGGGCGCGCCCAGCCACCTCGATGGCCGCCGCGCCCTCAACCCAGGTTCGACCGCCGCGGGTAGGCCACCGCCGGGTCGGTGAGCGTGTTGACGACCGCGGGCAGCCCGCTGGAGAACGCACGCCGCAGCGCCGGGCCTAGTTCGGCCGGGGAGGTTACCAGTTCGCCGTGACCGCCCAAAGCCCGCACGACCTCGTCGTAACGCGTGCCCGGACGCAGCTCGGCGACCACGGAGTAGCCGTACAACAACTCCATCGGATGCTTCTCCAGCGCCCATATCCCGTTGTTGCCGATCACCGAGACGACCTGAACCCCGTGGCGCACCAGGGTGTCCCATTCCATGCCGGAGAACCCGAAGGCGCCGTCGCCCTGCAACAACACCACCTGGCGGTCCGGCCGGGCCAGCTTGGCGGCCAGCGCATAGCCCGGTCCCGAACCCAGACAACCGAACGGACCGCTGTCCAGCCAGGCGCCCGGCACGAAACTGTCGATGACCCGGCCCGCGTACGAACCGAAGTCGCCCCCGTCGATGACGATGACGGCGTCGCGGTCGAGCAGCGGTTTGAGCTCGGCGTACACCCGCATCGGGTGCAGCGGGGTGCGATCGTCGCCGAACTCCGCCGCTTCTGCCGCACGCGCTGCACCTTCCACCGCCCGCAGCCGGGCGATCCATTCCGAACGCCCGGCGCCGGACGGCCCTGCGGCCCCGGCCAATGCGCTCAACGTGCCCGGCAGGTCGCCGTAGAGCTCGGCAGCCACCGGTCGTGGGTGCTCGCGCCCGGGCCGGCCGCGGTCCGCCACGATCAATGTGGTGTCCGCTCCGAACACCGCGCCGAAACCGAGCCGGAAGTCCATCGGCACGCCGATCACCAGCGCGACGTCGGCCTGCTTCAACGCCTCCGCCCGTGCCCGGGAGAACGCCAGTTCGTGGTCGGCGGGCAGCACACCCCGGGCCATCCCGTTCATCAGAACCGGGATGCGCGCGGTTTCGGCCAGCGCCAGCAGTTGTGTCTCGGCATGCGCCCACCACACATTGCTTCCCGCCATGATGACCGGGCGCTGCGCGACACCGAGCAGATCGAGGGCGCGCTGCACAGCGTCGGGTTCGGCGAGCGCGGGCTCCGGCAGGGTGCCCAGCGCCCCGGGTTCGCCGGCGGCCGGTGGGTCGGTACCCGGCACGGTCGAGAACGCGATGTCCATCGGGAAGTCGAGGAACGCCGGGCCCGACGGCGCGCCGACGGCGGCCCGCAGCGCCTCGTCGACCAGCGACGCAACCGACTCCGGCCGGCTCGCGGTGGCGGCGTATCGGGTCAGCGGCGCCACGAACGGGATGTGGTCGATCTCCTGCAGGGAGCCCATCCCCCAGCGCTGCGCAGGCGCGCGTCCGCCGAGCACCAGCATCGGCGACTGGTTCTGCTGGGCGGCGGCCATCGCGCTCATACCGTTGGTGACGCCGGGTCCCGCGGTGAGCGCCGCGACGCCCGGAATCCGGGTGACCTTCGACCAGCCTTCGGCGGCGAAGGCCGCCGTCTGTTCATGGCGGGTGTCGACCAGCCGCACGTGCTCCCTGCGACAGCCGTCGTAGATGGAGAACAGGTGGCCACCGGACAGGGTGAAGATGATGTCGATGCCGCTGGCCCGCAACCGCCGGGCGATCAGCTGGCCGACGGGCACACTGTGGTCGGGAGCCGCGTTGCTCATGGGCCGAAGCCTAGCCATGCGGGCTCGGGTTCCCCGTGCGTCCGAGCGCAGGATCGTCACCGGACCGCAAAGCGCAGGCGGCGCATTCTCACGGTAGGTTGCCGGGGTGGAAATGTTCACTCCGTCGCTCGACTGGGGCAACGAACTGGTCCGGTCCCTGTTCTGGATCGGCAAGAGCGTGGTCGATCGCCGCCGCCGCACGATGGTGTTCCTGGTCCTGGTGCTGCGCTATACCCCTTGGGGGCGTCAGTTCTGGCGGATCACCGGCGCCTACTTCCACGGCCCGCACAGCGTGACGGTATGGCTGTGGCTGGGCACGCTGCTGCTTGTCCGTGATCGTCGGCGTACGCCTGGATGTGTTGTTCAGTTACCAGGGCAACGACATGATGACGTCCATCCAGATCTTCGGCGAGGGATTGGGCAGCGGGGACCAGGCCGTCCAGGAATCCGGCAAGCAAGGATTCTGGTCGTCGCTGGCGATCTTCGGCGTCATGGCCGTGATCCACGTCGCGCGGGTCATGCTGGATCTCTTCATGACCCAGCGGTTCATGCTGGCCTGGCGGCGCTGGCTGACCGACCGGCTCACCGGCGACTGGCTCGACGGGCGTGCCTTCTATCGCAGCCGGTTCATCGACGACACCATCGACAACCCCGACCAGCGCATCCAAGCCGACATCGACATCTTCACCGCCGGCGTCGGACCGTTCCCCGAACCTTCCGAACTACATGAGCTCCAACACGCTGCTCTTGGGTGCGGTGTAGTCGATTGCCTCGGTCATCTCCTTTACCGCCATCCTGTGGAACCTGTCCGGCGATCTGCACGTCTTCGGGCTCACCGTCCCGCGGTCGATGTTCTGGATCGGCCTGTGCTACGTGTTCGTCGCCACCATCATCGCGTTCTGGATCGGCAAGCCCCTCACCAGGTTGACCTTTGACAACGAGAGGTACAACGCGGCATTCCGGTACGCGCTAGTGCGCCTGCGTGACTGCCGCCGAGGCGGTGGCGTTCTACCGCGGCGAGGTGGCCGAGCGGCTCCAGCTGCGAACGCAGGTTCGACCCGATCGTTGCCAACTACAAGCGTTACATCAACCGGATGATGGGTTTCAACGGCTGGAATCTGTCCGTGAGCCAGACCATCGTCCCGCTGCCATGGGCAGTCCAGGCGCCCAGGATGTTCGTAGGCGAGATCAAGTTCGGCGACGTCAGTCAAACCGCGACGGCGTTCGGAAGCATCGTCAACGGACTGTCGTTCTTCCGGAACTCCTACGACTACTTCGCCGGGTGGCGGGCCGCGATCATCCGGTTGGACGGCCTGGTGACCGCCAACGAGGAGGGCCGTGCGCTGCCGTCGCTGACCGTCACACCCAGCAGGGACTGCCTGGTCGAATTCGACAGCGTCGAGGTGCGCACCCCCGACGGGCAGCAGCTGATCGACCCGCTGGATGTACGGCTCAATGCAGGCGACACAATGGTCATCACCGGCAGGTCGGGAAGCGGCAAGTCGACGCTGCTGCGCAGCCTCGCCCAGCTATGGCCATTCACCAGTGGTACTTTCCGCTGCCCGGGCGGTAGCGACGAGACGATGTTCCTGTCCCAGCTCCCCTACGTCCCGCTGGGGGATCTGCGGGCGGTGGTGTCTTACCCGAGCGCACCCGGCGACATTGCCGACGACGAGCTGATCGCGGTGCTGACCAGGGTGGCGCTCCCGCAATGTGCCAGGCGTCTGTCGGAGGACGCGGACTGGGCCAAAGTGCTCTCGCCCGGGGAGCAGCAGCGCATCGCGTTCGCGCGGATCCTGCTGACCAGGCCGAAAGTGGTTTTCATGGACGAGGCCACCTCGGCGCTCGACGAGGGCCTGGAGTTCATGCTCTACGACCTAGTGCGCAGAGAACTGCCCGAAACCGTGATCGTCAGCGTCACCCACCGCAGCACCGTCGACCAGCATCACGAGCAGGAACTCGAACTGCTCGGCGGCGGCGAATGGCGGCTGGGCCAGCTGTGAAGGGTACAAATCCGAACCGCAGCCGGTTTAGCCGCACGCCCCGAGGAGGCCGGCAGTGGAGACGTTCGTTCCGTCGATCGACTGGAGCAACGAGGTCGTGCACTCGTTGCTCTGGGTGACCCGGGCGTGGCTACTGGCCGCCGTTCCCCTGCTGTTAATGCTGTCCCTGGTGGTCCGCTACACCGGGTGGGGCCGTCAGTTCTGGGATATCACCGGCACCTACTTCAAGGGACGCGACAGCCTTCCGGTCTGGACCTTGCTAGGCCTGATGTTGCTTTCGGTGATGGTCTCGGTGCGGCTGAGCGTGCTGCTCACCTACTACGGCAACGATCAGTACTCGGCGCTGCAGGTGGCCTTCGAAGGATCCGGCGCCCGCGACGAGGCGGTCCGGGATTCAGGCGTGCGGGGATTCTGGTTCTCGATCGTCGTGTTCCTGGTCCTGCTGCTGTTCTACATCGGGCAGATGCTTGCCGACATCTACCTCACCCAGGTGTTCGTCGTCCGGTGGCGGGTCTGGCTGACCGAACGCTTCATCGGCAGCTGGCTGACCGACATGGCCTACTACCGTGCGCGATTCCTGGATAAGCGCATCGACAACCCGGACCAGCGCATCCAGCAGGACATCGACTCCTTCACCGCGGGCACCGGCCAGGGCCCCAACAGCCCGCTGAACGGGACGGCCCACACTCTGCTGTTCGGCTCGGTGAACGCGATCGTGTCAGTGCTGTCGTTCGGCCCGATCCTGTGGAACCTCTCCGGGTCGCTCACCCTGTTCGGCTGGACCATCCCCAAGGCGCTGTTCTGGCTGGTGCTGGTGTACGTATTCGTCATCAGCCTGGCTGCGTTCAAGCTCGGGCACCCGCTGATCCGGCTCAGTTTCCGCAACGAGCTGACCAACGCGGCATTCCGGTACGGGCTGGTGCGGGTGCGCGACGTCGGCGAGGCCGTGGCGTTCTCCCGCGGTGAGCCGGCCGAGGCCAGGTCACTGCTCCGGCGCTTGGGCGACGTCATCTCGAACTACCGTGCCTACGTGCGCCGCAGCATCCTGCTGTTCGGCTGGAATCAGACGTTCGGACTGGTGACCGACCCGCTGCCGCTGATCGTGCAGGCGCCGCGGCTGTTCCTGCACCAATTGACCCTCGGCGACGTGATGCAGTCGACCAGTGCCTTCAGATCGGTACACGACTCGCTGTCGTTCTTCCGCAACGTCTACGACTCGTTCGCCACCTACCGTGCCACCATCCTGCGATTGCACGGACTGGTAGAAGCCAACTGGAAGGTACGCAAGCTGGTGTCGCTGACCGCGCTGCCCAGCGTCGACGGGTCGGTGCAGCTCGACGGTTTGGAGGTGCGTGACCCATCGGGCAAACAGTTGATCGACGGGCTTGATCTCAAGTTGGTGCCCGGGGACTCGCTGATGGTCGTCGGTCCGTCCGGATGCGGCAAGTCCACCCTGCTGCGCAGTGTGGCGCAGCTGTGGCCCTTCACCACCGGCACGGTGCGCTGCCCGCAGGACTACCCCGACACCATGTTCCTGCCACAGGCGCCCTACATGCCGCTGGGTGACCTACGCAGCGTGTTGTCCTACCCAGCCGACACGTTCGACGCGGAACGTTTGCAGCACGTGCTCGACCAGGTCTCGCTCGGGCATCTGGTCGACCGGTTCGACGACGACGAGGACGAGTGGGCCAAGGTGCTCTCCCCCGGTGAACAGCAGCGGGTCGCGTTCGCGCGGGTGTTGCTGAGCCGGCCCCGTGTCGTGTTCCTGGACGAAGCGACCTCCGCCCTCGACGAGGGACAGGAGTTTGCGCTGTACAGATTGCTGCGTTCCGAACTTCCCGACACCATCGTCGTCAGCATCAGTCACCGCAGCTCGCTCGCTAAGCACCACAACCGCCAGCTCGAATTGCTCGGCGGCGGTCCCTGGCGGCTCGCCGACCTATAGCCCCACAAGCTCTTTACAGGTAAGCCCTCTACAGGCCGAGCGCGTTACAGGCCGAGCGCGCGTGTCTGTACGCGACACGCCGAGCAAGCCCGTACATTGCTGCACGCTCGCGAGCCCCTAACCAGCGTAGCCCTAGCGTACGGACGCCGCGTGAGTACCCGCCCGGCGCCCGAAGTAAGACCCCTCCCCCAGCTGGGTGCCGCTGGCGTAGCCCTTGCCGTCCTGGGCGATGTTCGATGCGCACGCTCCGGCGGCGTACAGGCCGGGGATGACGCTGCCGTCGTCGCGCTGCACCTCGCCGTCGATCGAGACGGCCAGGCCGCCCATCGTGAAGCCGGAGTACATGGCTCGGCCCAGCGACATGTCGAAGGCCGCCCAGGGCCCGTGATCCTGCGGCGCGAGGTATTCCGGTTGCTTGTGGAAGTCGGGATCCTCGCCGTTGGCGGCATTGGCGTTGTAGTGCTCGATGGTGGCCGCCAGGTTGCCTTCGGGAATGCCCAGCGCCGCCTCCATCTCCGCGACGGTCTCCCAGCCGTCGATGAAGCGGATCAGCGGCATCGACGGCATTTCGGTGTGGGCCTCGTCGACGATCAGGTAGGCCGCCTGGTCGGGCTGCTCGAGCACAAACGCCGAGGTGCGCGAATGATAGGAGTCTTCAGCGACGAAGCGTTTGCCGTCCTTGTTGACGATGACGCCGGTGAGCAGGGTCTCCGGCGGATAGGCGGCAGCGGTGATGAACATCTGATCCAGGCTCCGGGCAACGCCGCCGGCCGAGACACCCATCCGAATGCCCAGGCCGTCGTCGTTGGGGTTGCCCAGAATGTAAGGCGCGACCAGGCCGTGGTGCTTGGTTCGGCGCTGCTGGCCCAGCGCGGGGGTGTAACGGGCCACCATCTCAGGGTTCATCGCGAACCCACCGGCGGCGATGACGACGGATTTGGCCTTCACCGCGCCGGTCTCGGTGAAGTGCTTCCACGCGACGCCCACCACCGAGTCGCCGTCGAGGACGAGGTTCGTCGCTCCCGTTTCGTAGCGGATCTGCACCCCGAGTTCGGCGGCCCGCTTCAGCAGCAGCTCGATGACCATGGCCGCGCCGCCGAGTTCACCAGGCACCGGCACGGAGTGCCCGCGGGGGGCCGGCTTGGCCCGCTCGCAGAACGGCCACACCTTTTCGTTGCCGGTGTACGAAAGCCCTTCGGTGCCGGGCGGGACGACGACCTTGCCGGGGTAGAAACTGCGCTCGAACTGAAACCCCAGATCCTCCAGCCAGGTGAAGTGCTCGACACTGTCGTCGCAGTAGGCACGGATCTTGTCGAGTTCGGGTTCACGGGAGACCGCGACCAGGTACTCGTACATCTCCTCGGGCGAGTCGTCGTGTCCGGTGGCCAGTTGCACGGCCGTTCCGCCGCCCAGGTAGAAGTGACCGCCCGCCATCGCCGACGTCCCGCCTGCCGCCGCCGCGCGCTCGAGCACCAACACGTTCGCCCCGGCTGCGGCCGCACTGACCGCGGCACAGCCGCCGGCGATACCGAAGCCCAACACGACGACGTCGACGTCGTCGGACCAGGACGTCACGTCATGTCCGTCGACGATGGCCGGAATGTCAGTGCTCACCCTTGCTCCTGTTTGATGTGATCGAAAAACGCCCTGACGTCATCGGGTACGTGGGCGATCTCCACGAAAGGGACGCCGGTGTCCGGCGCCGAGACGTAGGCAAACCGCATACCGCCCGGCATCACTCCCTGCATGACGGCATCTGCACCGGCGGCGATGGCTTCGGCGAGCACGGCTGCGAAGTCTTCCGGATCCTCGGCGTAGACGCAGACGTGATGCAGACCCGGGCCCCGGTCGTTGAGGAACTCGGTGTAGACGCTGTCACCGCTGACCGGCTCGATGAGCTCGAGTTGCATGTCACCGGCGTAGCTGAGCGAGATGTGCGCGACGAAGTCGGCGGGATGCCCCCGCAGCGTGCAAGTTTCGGGACCGAAATGCACGCCGGGAATCCGCACCCACTTCCGGGCGCCCAGCAGGGCGGTCAATGTCGCCTCCGTGGCGTCCAGATCGCGTGTCACCCACGCGATCTGGACGGGAGGCCGGGCCCTGGTCATCGTCTCGCAGGATAGCCCAGCCCCGTGCGGGCCAACCGGCGGCCCGATCCACCGACACGGCAGCGGCCCGGTTCCGCAGGGAACCGGGCCGCTCTACCGATTACGTCAGTCGGGAATCGTCAGGACCTGACCGGGATGAATCAGGTCGGGATTGGCGACCCCGCTGGCCTCGGCGATTCTCGGGTACTTGCCGCCGTCGCCGTAGAACCGTTCCGCGATCGCCCACAGCGTGTCACCCGAGACCACCGTGTAGGTGCGCGGCGCTGGTGGCGGGGGCGGGGGTGCCGGTGCGGGCTGTTCGACTGCTGCCGGGGCCACCTCGGGCTCGCGGATCTCCGCTGCGGGCTCCGGTGGCGGCGGCCCGTCAGTGCGCGTCTGCGACGACCAGGCCGCGCCGTCGGCGGCGTACAGCACCAGATTGCGGTCATCCTGAAGGACGAGCCTGACGTCCTTCTTGCCCTTGGTGTCGGTGTGCCACACCGGCTTGTCAGGCGTGTACAGCACGAAATTGCCGTCTTTTTGCACCTCGGCACGAACGATGTTCTGCCCGCTGGTGTTGGTGGCCCAGACCGCCTTCCCGCGGGCCGCCAGGACCAGGTTGCCGTCGTCTTGGAGGGTCACGGTGTAAGCGCCGTTGTTGGAAGACAGCGAACCTCCCTTCTCGAGCTTTTGTCCTTCGTTGAGGGTGTCTCCCACGTCGATCCCTTCTCATTCCCGGCCGGCCGCCCCGGTGGACAAGCCTTGTCGGCGCGTCGTAGCTGGCACGACTACAGCCGAGCTTACTGATCGCCCCGGAGCTTGTGAACGGATGTGCTCGCGGCGATTATGAGTCGAAGCCGAAGCCCGGTCGTTCAGGGTCCACGGGCAGAATGCACTGTCTGCGGTCGAAGGGCGTCATCCGGCCGTCCTGCGGGCGGAGGGCCCGGGCGCGCCGCCGGTGATCCTGGCCGCGACCGGCCCGATCACCGCGAGCAGGAACACGTAGGGGGTGGCGAGCGCCTCCACGGCCGGCACCGTCTCCCCCACCAATCCGATGATGACCAGCGAGAATTCGCCGCGCACAATGAGGACGGTGCCCGCACGAAGCTGTCCTTGGCGGCCAACACCGTCGACGCGGGCAGCGAACATCCCGGCGGCGACCTTCGTGAGCGCGGTCACGACCGCCAGTGCCAGCGCCGCCGGGAGCATCGGGATCAGCTGTTTGGGTTCTGCCTCCAGGCCGATCGCGAGGAAAAACACCGCCGCGAACAGGTCCCGCAGCGGAGTCAGCACGGTCCGGGCGCGCCGGGCGGTGCTGCCCGTCAGGGTGAGCCCCACCAGAAATGCCCCGACCGCCGCGGATACGTGGATGTATTCCGCCAGCGCCGCGACGATCAGCGTCATGGCGAGGATGCGCAGCAGCAGCTGTTCGTCGTCGGGATGGGCGATCAGCCGCCCGACGTGATGGCCCCATCGATAGGAAACGGTGAATGCAACGACGAGGGCGGTGATCGCGACGCCCATTCCGCCCATGGCGTGCAACCAGGTTTCGCCGGCCGCAAGCACGGCGAGCAACGGAAGATAGGCCGCCATCGCGAAGTCTTCGAGCACCAACACCGACAGCACGGAAGGAGTTTCCCGGTTGCCCAGACGGTGCAGATCGCTCAGAAGCCGGGAAACCACTCCGGACGACGAGACGTAGGTGACGCCGGCCATCGCGACGATGCCCACGCCGCCCAGGCCCAGCAGCATCCCCGCCACGGCTCCCGGCACGGCATTGAGGATCAGGTCCACCCAGGCCGACGGGAGATGACGGCGCAGGCTGGCCGCGAACTCCGTGATGGAGAACTCAAGGCCCAGGGTGAGAAGCAGCAGGACCACGCCGATCGATGCGGACGCGGTGATGAAGTCGCGCGCCGCGGGCACCGGCGCGATGCCGCCCTCGCCGAGGGCCAACCCGGCAAGCAAGTACAACGGTATGGGCGAGAGCGCAAACCGGCGGGCGACGGTGCCCAGCGTGGTCAACGCGGCCAGGATGAGGCCGAGCTCGAGAAGTAGTGCCGCCGAATTGTGCACGGACGCAGCCTGTCGTCGGTCCCCGTCTTGCGCCGCTAACCCTTCTCGATGATGCGGGTGACCATCTTGATCCCTTCGGCGGTGCCGATGACCACGAGTACGTCGCCGGCGCGGAAAGGTTCGGCCGGGCTCGGCGAAGGCAAGACTTCCTCCCCACGCACGATCGCGACGATCGACGCACCGCTGCGGGTGCGTGCGTGGGTGTCGCCGAGTGGGCGGTCCACATAGGGGCTGCCCGGCCGGACCGATACCTGCCCGGCATCCAGACCGGGCACTTCGCGGGTCAGGTCGGCGAACCGCTCCGAGATTCGGGGCGCGCCCAGGATCTGTGCCAGCGCGTCCGCCTCGCCCTCGGTCAGCCGGAACAGGCGCTGGGCGTAATCCAGGTCGTTGGCCGCATACAGCACGACTTCGAAATCGCCGGTCCGCTTGGCGATCACGCCGATACGGTCGCCGTCGGAATTGTCGAACTCGTAGCGCAGGCCGACGCCGGGCAAAAGCACCTCTTTGACTTCCATCGCTCAATAGTGGTCGATGTCACGACCGCCATGAACCCAGGTCTGGAAATGGAACTCAGCGTGTCGCCCCGGCGATCGTCGGAAGATCGGCGGTGACCTGCCGCGGTGCCCAGCCCGGCGGGCCGAAGATGTAGCCCAGCCGGTCGCGCAGCCGGCGGGCCGCACGCACGTCGCGGGCAATGGCCGCGTATTCGTGGGTCTGCAGCCGCCATATGTTGAAGGTTCCGACGGGTTTGGTCAGGCCGTAGTGCGGCCGGAAGGTCTCGGGCTGGAAGGTGCCGAACAGACGGTCCCAGATGATGAATATGCCGGCATAGTTCTTGTCCAGGTATTCGGGGTCCCTGCCGTGGTGGACGCGATGATGCGACGGTGTGTTGAAGACGAACTCGAAAGGCCGCCAAAGTTTTCCGATGCGTTCGGTGTGCACCCAGAACTGGTAGATGAGGTTTACCGAGAAGCCGGCGAACACCAGCCACGGCGGAATCCCCAGCAGCGGCAACGGGATCCACATCAGGATCTCGCCGCTGTTGTTCCATTTCTGCCGCAGCGCGGTGGCGAAATTGAAGTACTCGCTGGAGTGGTGGGCCTGGTGGGTCGCCCAGATCAGCCTGACCCGGTGCGCGGTGCGGTGATAGAGATAGAACAGCAGATCCACACCGACGATCGCGATGACCCACGTGTACCACCGTGTCGCGGGCAAATGCCACGGCGCCACATAGGCGTACAGCGCCGTGTATCCCAGAAGCGCGATGAACTTCCACCCCGCCGTGGTTGCCACCGAAACCAAGCCCATCCAGATGCCGGCCCAGGCGTCCTGGCGATGGTAGGCGCCTGAGACCGGCCGCTCTGCGCCCGTGATGTGCTCGAGTTTGCGAGCGGCGGTCCACTCGATGATCAGCAGGAGAAGGAAGAACGGCACGGCGAACAGCACCGGATCCCGCATTTGTGGCGGCAGGACAGTGAGGAAGCCCGCGATAGCATCCACGGCGCCAGTCTAGACCGGGCACCGGGCGTTGCGATCGGGCCAGGCCGCCGGGCATCATGCTGACATGCCCAGACACCGATCGGGTGCCAAGGCTGCGGTGATCGCAGTCGTCGCATCGGCATTGTCCGTCCTTGTGTTCGGTGCAAAGCCTCCGGGCCAAGTCGGCGATGTCGTCTTGATGACCGGTCAGGGATGGCCGGCAACCCATCGTGTCGTAGTCATCGGTGACTCGTTGACAGCGGGCTCCGTCGAGGGTGGCACAGGGCCTTTCGGCTGGCCGGCGCTTGTCTGGAACGATTTACGGTCCACCGGATTGGACATCGCGCCCGAAGTCTCGGGCCGCGGTGGTTCCGGTTACGTCCATCGAGGGCTCGACGGCACCGTTTACGCCGATGAAGCGGAACGGCTGGTGTGGCCGGACGACGCCGTGGTGCTCTTTTTCGGAAGCCGCAATGACGCACCGGAACCGATCGACGAGATTGCCGCACAGGCGCACAGGGCGTTCGGAAACGTACGCCACACCGCGGGGAAAGCGACATTGATGGTTATCGGTCCGGTGTGGTTCGCCGTCCACCCATCCCGTGAGATCGTCGCGATCCGTGACGTCCTTCGCGAACAGACGCGGCTTTTTGGCGGAATATTCGTCGATCCGATCGAGGAAGGCTGGTTCGTCGGGCATCCCGAGCTGATCGGCGCCGACGGTAGGCATCCCAACAACGCAGGGCACCTCTACCTCGCCGAGCGGATCGCTCCGCATGCCAGGGAAGCGCTGGCGGCAATGCCCAGGACCCCGCTTACCGGGGGGCCGCCGGGTCCTGCTGGGTCGTAATCGCTTCGGGCTTTCCGGCGCCGCAGACGCACGTCGGGTGATCCACCGTCGAGATGCGCGGGGCTCGGCGCCGCCACACTCGCGCGGAATGTCGGGTAGTGAATTACTCGCTTCCGGCTCACCTGTGCGTGTATACGCTCACCAGCGGGTGACGATCGTCGCCGCTGATCGTCGAAAAGGGAGGGACGACATGGAATACATCGGCTGTTCGATCAAGCAGCTGCCGTCGGAGAAAGTGCTGGAGTCGGCGGAAAGGGCAATCGACATCAATCCCGCCAACGCGCCCAGGACCGCCGGACTGGATCGCGACCTGGTTCCGCCGCGAGACCGTTTGGCGGTGATGACCCAGAAGTACTGGGGGCCGGTCGGTGTCAGGCTCACCGTCGGATTCCTCGACAATCCGCCCGCTGACCTGCGGGCCCGGCTCCTCTCCCATATGAACGCCTGGGCTCAGTGGGCGAACGTCAACTTCACCGAGACCGCAGTCGACCCTCAGGTCCGGATCTCCCGCGAGGGAGAGGGCTACTGGTCCTACCTTGGTACGGACGTCCTCTTGATCAACGCCGATGAGCCCACCATGAACCTCCAGGGTTTCACTATGGACACTGCCGACTCGGAGTTTCACCGCGTGGTCCGCCATGAAACCGGGCACACACTGGGCTTTCCGCACGAACACCGCCGCAAGGCGATCGTCGAGCGAATCGACCGGGAGAAAGCCATCTCCCTGTTCATGGCTACCCAGGGCTGGAGCCGCGAAGAGGTGATCGAGCAGGTTCTGACTCCGTTCGAGAACTCTGCGCTGATGGGGACAGCGGTCACCGATGACAATTCCATCATGTGCTACGGCCTGCCCCGGCAGATCATGAAGGACGGCGTCGCTGTGCCGGGCGGCAGGGACATTGACGATCTCGACGCACAGTTCGCGGCCAAGCTCTACCCGAAGCCGGTGAGCCCGTGATCGGTGACTCCTGATCGGTTGTGCCGAGCGCCGATGATGCAGGTGGCGGCGGTCATCCGGACCGCCACAAGGCGTGGACCAGGTGCGCGGACTAGGTGAGGTGGCGGTCTCGCCACCGCTGAAAGCGGTTGTGCGGCAACTGCATCGCGCCCAGCACCGCACTCATCGGCCAGGCCACGGACTTCGCTGGCGCGACCTCTCGGGCGCGGGCAGTGGGTGGGCCTTGACCGTCCCACCAAATCGGTTCCAGCAGGGCGGTCACCACCGGAATCGCCCGGTCGACGCTTTTTCCTCCCCACCCGCAGGCACGCTCGATCGCCGCGGCCGACGGTGCCAGGTTCATCGGTGACAGTGTCGGCGCGAAACGCACCAGATGGTCGGCGTAGGGCACGTTGCGCAGCGTCTGCAGCTGGATGGCCTGGGCGATCGGGACCATCCACAGTTGTCGCGGGTCCCACTGCGGGTGGAAGCAGTCGAACGCCAGATAACACGCGTTGCGGGTGCCGAGCCGGCCGTCGCGGACCCGCTTCCAGGCCAGCTCGACGGGGACGTTGCTGGCCGTACCACCGTCGATGAACGCCCCGCAGTCGTTGGAATGAAGCATGGCGTCAAGGATCGGGATCATCGTCGGGTCGCTGGTCTCGTGGTGCAGCACCCCGGGAATCGCCGACGACAATGATGCGGCATCGACGACGTTGAGGTCGCGGGTGAGGTCGTCTCCCCCGACCACGATGGCCTTGACAACCCGCGAATCGATGAACGCCGCCACCTGCCACATCCGCGCCGCCACTTGAGGGCCGATGCCGATGGGCAGATGCGGGAGGATGCGCAGCCGCAGGGCGGCGAGCTCCTGCCGGCGGAACCTCGACGGCAGGGCATCGAACGAGCGCTTGCGTACGCCGGCGATGACCGCGTCGGTGGGGATCGCCAGGTCCGACATGCGCATCGGCCGGCCGTCCTCGCGGGTGAAGGTGGCTTCCGCGAACCGGTCGAATCGCAAGGAGAACAGCCCGGTCAGGCCCGTGCCGGCGGTAGCGCGTCTCCGGCCCCAGGATGGCCCGGTAGGACACCGTCTTCGCCCACGCGATGTACTCCTCGATCGGCACCGGCAAGGCGCGGGCGACGACGGAAGCCATGATCGAACCGAACGACGAGCCGATCATGTAGTCGGGCACATGACCGGCCTCCAGCAGGCGCCGCATGCCGCCGATGTAGACGTAGCCGGCTCCCCCGCCACCGCCGAGCACCGTCACGAGTTTCTTGTAACCGACCTCGGTGTCCAGGTCGGCGGCGGAGAAGTCGTTGCCGTGCCTGTCCAGCATCGCCCGCCGCTGCACATCCTGCTCGTCGGTCAGATCAGCCAGGACTCGCCGGGCCGCTGCCAGGGCCGTGACGGTGTCGCGCTCCTCGCGCAGCGGCCCGTGCAATGCGTCGGCGACCCTTGCCCGCCACGGTGTCACCTCGGCGCCGACCGAGACGTCACCGCGACCGCGCGTGCCGCCCGGCCCAGCCGCGCCCGGTTCGAAGACGGTCAGCCTGGCGAAGTTGAGGATGTAGCGCAGTTTGCGCAGCTCGTCGTGGCGTAGTACGGCGGGCGCGTCCAGTGTGTGCCGGATGAGCCGGTTCTCCATCCGCTGCAGCAGCAGATTCGGCTCGTGGGAAGGCATTTCGGCCGGATCGAAGGCGGCTTCGGTGTCGTCCTCGTCGCTCGTGGTGAGGTCCAGTGCAGTGGGATCGGCGCCACCGAGACGGCCATGCGCCGGGTCGGCGAAAGGGACTTGCATCAAGACCAACCTCTCACGCTGAACGCAGCCTGGCGCTTGTGGCTCCCACGCTAGCAAGCGGCGTCTTTGCCGGGTCGACACTCGGGAATCATCACGAAAATCGCGGCAATCGGGGGTGAGCGGCCGGCTCGCGGGTTCGCGGATTCAGCGGCGGGCACTGACGTCCGTCGTCTGAACAGCCGATGAATTCCGGTGGCCGTGCCGTGCGTCCTCAGCGACGACACCTGGAATGATCCACTTTGACGCGACATATCGGGGGTGCGCCAGCAAGAATGCGGGCATGACTGAGCAGGATGAGGCGGTAGACGCAGACTTGGCCGAGCTCGCCCGGCGGTTCGGCATCGCCACCGAATTCCACGATTGGATCGGGAGACAGCGCAACGTCCCGGCGCGGACCCTGGTAGCGGTGCTGGGCGCGCTCGGCGTGTCCGCGGTCACCGCCGAGGAACGGGCCGCCTCGCTGGAGAACCACGCCCGTCGGTACTGGGCACGGGCATTGCCCCCGACCATCGTGGGACGCGCCGGCGCCGAGACGAACTTCTGGGTGCACGTCACGCACGGTGAGGCCGCCCACGTATGGGTGCGGCTCGAGGACGGCACGGTGCGTTCCGGTGTCCGTCAGCTCGACAACTTCACTCCCCCATACGATCTGGACGGCCGGCTGGTCGGTGAGGCCACCTTCGCGTTGCCCGCCGAATTGCCGCTCGGTTATCACAGAGTGCATCTGCGCAGCGGCGACACCGAGACGAGCGCGGCGCTGATCGTCACCCCGGCGTGGCTCGGCTTGCCGGAGCGGCTCGGCCAGCGGCGGCTGTGGGGCCTGGCCACCCAGCTCTACAGCGTTCGGTCCAAGCGTTCCTGGGGCACTGGCGATCTGGCCGATCTGACCGACCTGGCGGTGTGGTCGGCCTCGCGTCATGGTGCCGGCTACATCCTCATCAACCCGCTGCACGCCGCCGCGCCCACCCGGCCGATGGAACCCTCGCCGTACCTGCCGACCTCCCGGCGGTTCGTCAGCCCGCTGTATCTGCGCGTGGAGGCCATTGCCGAGTACGCCGACCTGCCCGACCGCAGGCGGGTCCGAAAGTTGCGCGCCGATCTCACGAGCCGTGCGGCGACACGGGAAACCATCGATCGCGACGCCGCATGGAAGGCCAAGCAGCGGGCACTGCGCATGGTGCACGGCGTCGAGCGGTCGGCCGGTCGGGAGCTGGCTTACGCGGCGTTTCGAGCTCGTGAGGGCGCCGCGCTGGACGCATTCGCGACGTGGTGTGCGCTGGCGGAACGATACGGCGCCGACTGGCACCAATGGCCGGAGTCGCTGCGCCATCCGCGCAACCAAGCCGTGGCGGCCTTTGCCGAAATCCACAGCGCGGCTGTGGATTTCCATCGCTGGATGCAGTGGCAGCTGGACGAGCAACTCGCCGGCGCGCAATCGGCGGCGATCCGTGCCGGGATGCCGTTGGGCATGATGGCCGACCTCGCGGTGGGGGTGCATCCCAATGGGGCCGACGCATGGGCGTTGCAGGACGTTCTGGCACTGGGGGTGACCGCGGGCGCCCCACCCGATGAGTACAACCAGCTCGGTCAGGACTGGTCGCAGCCGCCGTGGCGCCCCGACCAGCTCGAGGAGCGCGAGTACCAGCCGTTTCGCGCGCTGATGGCCAGCGTGTTGCGGCACTCCGGCGGGGTGCGGATCGACCACATCATCGGGCTGTTCCGGCTCTGGTGGATCCCCAAGGGTGCGCTGCCGACGGACGGTGCCTATGTTCGTTACAACCACGAGGCCATAATCGGAATCGTGGCGCTGGAAGCACACCGAGCCGGCGCGGTGGTGGTGGGCGAGGACCTCGGCACGGTGGAACCCTGGGTGCGCGACTACCTGCGCCAGCGTGGGCTGCTGGGTACCTCGATCCTGTGGTTCGAGCTGAATCGCGGCGGCGAGCCCTCGTCGTGGGCACCGCTGGCCGCCGAACACTGGCGCGAGTACTGCCTGTCCTCGGTGACGACCCACGATCTTCCGCCGACAGCCGGCTATCTGGCCGGAGACCATCTGCGGCTTCGCGATTCGCTCGGCCTGTTGACCCGTGCGCTGCACGAGGAACTGGCCGACGACGAACGCGAACGGGGGGCCTGGATAGCCGAGTTGCGCAGGCGCGGTCTACTGCCCGCCGACAGCGACCACGAGCCGGTAACCGCCGAACTGATCGCGGCGCTCTACGGCTACCTGGGCCGGACGCCGTCACGGCTGCTGGCGCTCGCGCTGACCGACGCCGTCGCCGACCGGCGCACCCAGAATCAGCCGGGCACCACAGATGAGTATCCGAACTGGCGAGTACCCCTCTGCGATCCCCAAGGCAGGCCGATGCCGCTCGAGGATGTCTTCGCCGACCCCGGCGCCGCTGCCCTGTGCGACGTGATGCGGGCGGCTACGTCGACCTGACGGCGGGGATGCCACGCTGGTGTTAGCTTCGGACGGCATGAGGTTCGCCGTAATCGCCCCGGTCGCCGTGGGCGTGGGCTGGCTGCGCGCCCTGACCGTGTACGCCATCGAGATCAGCCCAGTTCGGAGGTTACGACCATGAGCTCCTTCCCGTATCTGTTGACACCCGGCCGGATCGGCAACATGGACGTGCGCAACCGATTGGTGATGTCTCCCATGGAGACCATGTACGGCACCTCCGACGGACTGCCGTCGGAACGTACCATCGCGTATTTCGCCGCACGCGCCGCTGGCGGCGTCGGGCTGATCACGGTCGGCGCCACCGGGATCGACCCCCTGCACCCCGAGACCCCCGGCGGTCTGCAGATCGGGACCGATGCCGCGGTGGCGGCCCATCGGGCGCTGGTTGAGGCCGTCCACGAACACGGCGCGAAGATCCAGCCGCAGATCGTGCATGCAGGTCCCGACGGCCTGGGCCCGGAGATGCACGGCGTGCCGTCAATCGGGCCGTCGGTGATCCCGTCCTACCTCACCGGAACCCCGTCTCAGGCGGCGACGGCGGACCAGATTGCCGCGGTGCTCGACCTGTTCCGGGCCGCGGCTCGCCGGGTCGCCGAGGCCGGCTACGACGGGATCGAGCTTCATGCCGCGCACGGCTACATGTTTTTGGGATCCTTCCTCGCGCCGCAGCGCAACCGGCGCACCGACGCCTACCGCGGCAACTCGGCGGAGGGGCGGATCCGCATCGTGCTGGATGCGGTGGCGGCGATTCGTTCCGAGGTGGGCCACCAGCTGCCCATCACGCTACGCATCTCCGGCTACGAACGTGTTGCCGGTGGCCGCCCGTTGGACGAAACCGCAAGGATGGCACCACTCCTGGTAGACGCGGGAGTCGACGCCTTCCATGTCAGCGGGGGCGTCATCGACCGCCTGGTCACTGCGATGGTCAATGGTCCCGACGCCGGCGATGCACTCAACGTCGGGTCGGCGGCCGCCGTCAAGGAGGTCGTGGACGTGCCGGTCATCGCCGTCGGGCGTATCCACGATCCTGTGCGGGCCGAACAGATTCTTGCCGATGGACGTGCGGATTTCGTCGCTATGGGCCGGCCGCTGTTGGCCGACCCGGAGCTGCCCAACAAGCTCAAGGACGGCCGCGCCGACCGCATCTGTCGATGCATCTCATGCGAAAACTGCATCGACGCAATGGAACAGCGTTTCTCCGTGGACTGCGCGGTAAACCCGCGAACCGGGCGGGAACGTCAGCTGGCGTCGTTTCCCACCGTGTCCTGCCGGCACGTCGTGGTGGTCGGGGGCGGCCCCGGTGGATTGGAGGCCGCCAGGGTCGCCGCGAGGCGCGGCCACCGGGTCACTCTGCTCGAGCGCGGGCGGCAACTCGGCGGCGCGCTGATCGCCGCCTGCATCCTGCATCCGGAGAACCAGCCCTTCCTCGACTATCTGCGCGGTGAGATCACCCGCGGCGACGTCTCCGTGCACACCGGTCACGAAGTGAGTGCCGACGACGTGGCCGAGTTGTCACCGGATGCCGTGGTGGTCGCCACCGGAGCCAGGATCGCCCTGCCCGACCTACCCGGCGCCGACCATTCGCATGTGCACACCGGTCCGGCGCTGCGTGAGATGCTGGCGGGTCAGTCGGAGTCGGCCGGGCCCGTCTGGCAGCGGGTCGGGGCCAGGGTGCTGTCCGGTTGGGCGCAGTCGCTGGCACAGCCCGCGGCGGTGCGCACCGCGACACGGGCGTGGTTGCCGTTCGGGCACCGGGTGGCCATCGTCGGCGGCGATCTGGTGGCCATCCAGTTCGCGGAATTCCTGGCGGCCCGCGGACGCCTGGTGACCCTGCTGGAGACGGGCGACGTGCTGGCGCCCGAGGTCGGCCTGAAACGGCGGACCGAACAGCTCGACCGGCTGGATCGCCTCGGCGTCACCGTCCACACCGGAGCCGTAACGCACCGTATCGTTCCCGGCGGAGTGGTGTTCACGCCGGCCCACGGGCAGTTGCGCAGGCTCGTCGTCGACGACGTCATCGTCGCGGGGGCACCTCAACCCGACCTGGCGCTTCGGGACCAACTGGTCGAACGGCTGCCGGGCGTTCCGGTGCACGCGGTCGGCGACTGCACCGGGTTGGGCCTGATCCGCAAGGCCACCGAGGACGGCGCCCGCGCCGCGTGCGCGGTTTAGCCCGCCGGCAGGCATGGCGCCCGCCCGGGCCCCACCGGCATGACGTCGACTGCCCAACAAGACTTTCCGCCGACAGGGAGGTCTTGGCATCAACAGCTCATCGAGGGGTCGGATGCGGCGGGATCAGGTGCGGGCAGGCGTCCCAACTGTTAGCTCGTCGGCGGCAACCAGCAGGTCCCCGATACGGAAGTCCCCACCTGACGCGTCCGGCAGATTGGGCTTCTTTATCCTCACGATTCCGCCGTCCTCCCGGAGTAGATCTACAAAGACCTCTGCCACAATCCCGCCGCCGACCGGGCCGAGTTCCGCTCCCCCACTCGTCAATTCGGCTTCACGAAGGATGTAGTACCAGAGGGGCGTGCCCTCCGGGAAATAAGGATCGCCGACGACTTGCGCCCCCATGGCCGCGGCGACGGCCTCTCCCGACGGCAGGTTGTAGAACTTGCCGCGCACGAGATTGCGGTACGCGAGTACGTTGGACCCGCTTGCCTCCGCCCCGGGAATCGGTAACGAGAACAGCGAGGGTGAGATTTTCGTGTCAATCGCACGGCCTATCAGCGCAGGCTCCTCGTCGCTGTCTCGCGGGAGTTCGCTGAAGAAGTTGTTGAAGTCGATTATCAATGTGCTCGGGAGCTGACGCCCGCCCCGCAGATCCGGCACCGTGGGGTCGAGCGAGAACACTCTCACAGCGCCCGACGTGTCGTTCATCTCGTAGGCGTTGCGGACTTGGGAGTGGCCGAACCGGAACACCGCAGCCGAGAACTCTACTGGGGTCATCGGGGCGCCCAGCCACCCCAGTTTGAAGAAACCGGCGTTGGGAGGCCGACTCAGCGCCTGGTCTACCGCGGCCTGCCCGACGATCTGCGGCAGGTAATCGGTCAGCACGACATATCGGTAAGCGCCGACCACCGTCTGACGTGCCTGATCGAACGACATGCCTTGGTCCACGAGTCCGTTGTGCAGCCTGAGGAACGACAAGTGAATCTGGGCGATGATGACATTCTCGTCATTGCGGGGCTCCACCAAGATGGCACGGCCGTTTCCGTCGCGCGGCAGGTCCGGCGACACGCCATCGGTCGCCGTGCCGATCAGGAACTTGTCGCCTTCGTAGAGTTGTGGGCTCTTCTGCGGGCCGCCCCCGTACACCGAGTCGAGGTCGAATGCGAACGTTCGGCCGTTCACGATGTCTTCGACGGCAGCGGTGTCGGTCGGCTGCGGTTGTGTGTCGAGCGTCAGGTCGTGATCGATGAACTGGCCGAAAAAGGTGACTCCGGCGGCGGTGCCCTTGGGATTCGCTACCGCTTCTGTCTCCAGCATGGTCTGTGCGAGGTCGGCAAGCTGCTGGTTCGTCTGCTGGTTCAGCGGTGTCAGAACCGACGTGTTGCCGTAGCCGGCCTCCACCGGAAACATCCGCCCGAAGCTTGACGATTGCATCTGTCGGCGCGCCCAGGCCAGGACTGCAAACAGCGCCGGAGAGTTGAGCGGCGCGATCGGGTACTTGGAAACATCGGAAACAGAAGGGCTCAGGCCCACCCATTCGAGAACCTTTGTCACAACACCGGATGCGATGTTCGGCAGTGTGGCCGGAGCATTGATCGCGGTGGCGACCGCTCGCAGTTCAAAAGGAGCTGCTCGCGGCGCAAGAGTGGCCGCCACTGCCGAAGATGCGCCGGCTACCGACGCCACCACCGGATCCACCTCGGCTGCTGTCGCATAGCGCGTTCGAACAGTCGACGCGGGAGGCTCGGCGTTTCCGGGCACGGCCCTCGACTGCTCGCTTACCGATGTCGAAATCGCCGATCCGGACCGGCTCTCTGTGAAGCTGTTCGCCGAAATCCGCGCCGTATCCGACTTGTCCCGGGCCGTCTCCGGTCCTGCCGTCACGCGTGCTATCAGCGATGCCACCTGCTCTGTGGACGGGGCCACTGAGGTTGGTTGCCGGGCGGGGGACGCCACGGGTAGCTTCTCGGTCGCCGAGACCGCGGCCGGTTGCTCTGTAGGCGCGGCGGTGGCGGCGCCGACGGGAACCACGGCTTGGGTGGAGATCGCATCAGCGGACGTGTCGGTGTCGCTGCGCGACGGTGGGGAGCCGACCAACGCGCCTCCCGAAATCTGCACAACCCCAGAGCGCGGATCAGCCTTCGAGTTCGGCACCGGACGAGGAATTCGTAGGGCCGCTGTGCACCTCCCGATGTCTGAACGACCCCAGACCGCGGGTCGGCCGTCGAATCGCTGCTTGGTGAGGGGTTCGAACTTCCCTGGTCGTCAACCGACCTCAGTGCTATCGCAGATTTCGGACCTGGCACGGAGCGGGCCGCTGAGTCCGGCGAGATTGTCGACGCGGGCGAAGCCGTCGATGACCCCCTTACCGCCGATCCTGACGCCGAACTCGGAGCGGACGACGCAGGCTCTGATGACGAAGTCGAAGAACCGCTCTCGGATGTCTCAGCGAGCGCAACCCCAGGAGTGTTCGCCACGGCGACTCCTATGCCGAGCGCAACCGCTACCACACCTGCTCGGACGAGGTCTTGGGCCTTCACCGGCATCGCCCCGCGAGGACGTCCGGCACGGGAAACAGTGGAATGCCCACCGGGTCGATCACAGCGCGTGGTGTCCTCTGCATGCGTCCACATGGTCAGCTCCCCTTCATGATGTTGTCGGACCTTCGCCACGGATGGAACTCGGCGCGAGTGGGTGTACGCGGGCCGACCGCTGAAAGAGTTTCGGCTGCTAGGGCTTTCAGGCTACTGTTCCTTTTGATCGGGTCATACCTTTGCACAGGTGCCGGTCAATCGACGTGAGCAAATCATGAGAAATCTCTAAGTGTGTATCAACTATTTGGCCCTTCCGCATCTCAATTTGTGACAACCACGGCTATGTGAAATTTCGTAACAATTCCTGACCAACCTGCGGTGTGACAAAGTTCACATTTTGGCGAAACCGGTCGTTCGCGGCGACCCGCGCTGATCGGTGCCGCTCCGCGATCAGTCGGCGCGCCAACGGGACCCGACTGAGCCGGATGCAGCTATGACGAGGAGTTACCTACCTAATTCAGTGGTCTTGGCCGGTCTTGGGTCGCTCAGGGCGGTCCCGGCGTCGCATGACACATGGATAAAGTCCGTCATTCGGTGAATTATCGATTTCATTCACCAAAGTTGCGGATTCTGCTGCGCTGGGATTGGCGACTGCGATGTCGCCGACCCACCACATGTGGCGGGCGGGGCAAACGGCGAGAACGCCGCGCAATTTTGCCGGCCCTACAGGTAAGGCGGTGACCCTCGCAAATACGAGATCTAGACGTGACTGCCACTTGCTGAAGCTGCGACTGCTGGCTGGTCAGCAATTTCGTCCACGGTGACGCCGAAGGCACCGGACGTTGGGATGGATTGTGATGATCAAGCAGTGGATCGGTGCTGGGCGAGTGCCCGCTTGCCAGATGCCGGTGGCGTATGTGCGCTGCGTTGTTCCGTGAATCCGCTGTGCCCCACCGGGGCGGGTTGCGCTGCGTCGAGGAGATTCCTCGAGACATGAAGGATCACCAGGTCGCCATCGGGTGAAACGTTTCATTGGCCGGGGGCGATTACCCTGAAGTTTCACGGTATGGCCGCTGCGATATCTTCGCAGCTTCAGTACCAACCCGGAGGTCGCTGGTGAGGAAGTTCGCTCTCATGTTCGCCGGATCCGGTGCCGCGATCGCAATGGCAGTGCTCGGCGCGGGCGAGGCGGCCGCCGAACCCCCGGACGTCACCGGTGAGCCCTACGCGAAGGCCGTGGCGATCTTGAAAGCCAACGGCTACTCCGCGACGTTCGGCGGCTCGATTGGTGACGGTCTGCCCATGTCGCAATGCATCGTCATCGCTCAGAGCTCGGCGTCGCGCGGCAAACAGCGGCTTCGGCTGAACTGCTCACTGCCACAGGGACAGCATGCGCCCGCGCAGGGCACCCACACCCTCACCCCCCGCCCTGCAGCGCCCGGCGCCGGCGATGGCGGCACCGATGGCAACCGTCCCACGCCCGGCGCAGGGACGGTGACCGTCACCCCCGTCCCGATCGGCTGACGCTGCCGTTGTCGCCGATCATCGCGTGCAGTTCGGCCAGTGTCCACGGTTGGGCGGACCGGTGGTCGCGATATCCGAGTAATGCGGGCGCGGGCCGGCCGAACCGGCCGACGAAGCCACCCGCGCCGGCGAAGATCTGGCCGGTGATGCCGGCGGCGAGATCGCTGGCCAGGTAGGCATACAGCGGCGCGACGTACTCTGGCGCCGCCACATCGAGGGCGCCGTACGTCGACGCGTCGTCCAGCAGTCCTCGGCGGTTGAGCGACCTGATGTGCTGCTCGTACTCCGGGCCACTCGACAGCCGTGTGCGCGCGCCGGGGCACACCACGTTGGCGCGCACACCATGTTCGTTCAGCTCGGCGGCGATCGCCAGCGTGAGGGCGTTGACGGCCCCTTTGCCCGCCGGGTATCCGGTGCCCCCGTAGTCGCCGAGGAACGCAAACGAGCTTGTGTTGACGATCGTCCCGGAGCCTTGGTCCACCATCCGCGGGGCCGCGGCCCGGCAGGTGAAGAACGTCGTGGACAAATGACTGTCGAGCAGTTCGCGGAACTCGTCACCGGTGATGGTCAAGATCGACGAACCGGGCGGCTCGGCGATACCGGCGCAGTTGATCAGAACGTCCACCCGGGAGAACTCGTCGGCGGCCGCGCCGAGCAGCGCCTCGGCGGTGTCGGCGTCCGCGGGCGAACCCGCGAACCCGATCGCCGAGTCACCGGCGCGGACGATGTCGCAGACCACTTCCGACACCGCATCGGCGTCGCGGCCATTGACGACGACACCTGCACCGAGGGCCGCGAGCAGCCGGGCCACCGCACGGCCTACACCACGACTGCCCCCCACCACGATGGCGCCGCGTCCCGCCAGTAACCGATCGCCCACGCCGGCGTCTCCTTGCTGTCTTCGTGCCCGAAATCCTGCCACGCCTGACCGGCCAGCGACCCGCGGGACATTAAAGTGATTGGTCGATGGCCCTCGCGCGACTGCCCCGGTGGCGGAATCCACGCCGCCCGGAGGCGATGACCGCCATCCGGTCGGCCGCGTTCTCGCCACCGCCGGTGAGTGCCGGCGCCGCCGCGGCTTACCAGGCGTTGTTCCTGTCGATTCGGCGTGCGGCCATTGGCCGCAGACTGACCATGCGGCTGGGCCGCGAGGACCTCAGCATGACGGTCACGGAGATCGTCTCTCTCCTGGATCCGCGTGTGTTGCTGTCCACCCGGCTCGGTGTCCGTTTCACCGTGGGCGACATCCGGTGGGGTGACAAAACCTTCGGGCAGGCGAACGTCGTAATCCGCAGCATCTGGCTGCGGATGGGCTCGTGGCCGGCCTTGGAGGCCACTGGGGTGGAGTTGACGCTGGATGTTCCCAGCCATGCGGTCGACAACCTGTTGCGGGCGGCCAGGCCCAGCCTGTCCGGTGTGATCGACGGCGACGGGGTGGCACGGCTTCGTTGGGCGCGCCGGCCCACATGGGGCAACGTCGAGGTCGACGTCGAGGTGGATGAGGCCACCGAAGCGGTGCGGGTTCGCCTCACCCCGCGGGCGTTCAGCATCGGCCGCAGGCGCTGGAAACTGCCCGCGGGCACTCCCGGCCGTCGTCTCGCGCTGACCAGTCTGCCGCCGGGTTTGCGGCTCAAAGCAGTCCGGCTCGAATCGTGCCATCTGCGTGTGGACGCGGTCCTGCCGCACTGGCAGATGCCCGTCCCCCGTGGCGGCCGCACCGCGCGAAAGGCACAATGACGCCGATCAAGTGAGCTCGTAATGCAGCGTCGGTGTGCGCATCATCTTGTGCGCCAGCCGCACCAGATGGTGTTGTAGTACTGGGTACTTCCGGTCGATCAGCCGCCCGGCCGCCTCGGACTCCTCACCGGACAGCAGCCGGGCATGCGCCGTCATGGTAGGGCCGCCGATTGGTTTGCCCGACCATGTGCAGGCCCGGATCTGCACCTCGGGGAAGTTGCGCAGCCGCTTGTTCTTCGACGCTTTGCCCGGGGTTCGGAAATATGCGTGATCACCCCGTACCGCGATGTTGACCGGAGTGTCAACCCAGCTGCCGTCCCGTTTCCGGGTCTGCAGCAGAACCACCTGCTCACCGTCGAGCCGCTGTGGGTTCAGCGGAATATGCTCGGTCATTGACTGTCCCCTTTCCTGCAGGCCATGGTCGAACGGGCCCGGCCGACGTGGTTACCGAAAGGACCATGAGGGATCCCTCCCCAACAGGCCCAGGGTTGATCCAGCGGTGGGGATGTTGAGCCACCGTACAGCCGGTGCGAAGGCGTCGCCCCGAGCCCCGTCACGGCCCGGACTGAAGGTCTGACCAACGTTCTCACGAAGCGTCGTCAAGGTCGCGGGGTCGGGTTCGAGGGGCTGATCGGTTAGTGCCTCGATGAGCACGTAAAGACGATTGGTCGCCGGACCGAGATTCGCCACACCCATGAGAACTCTCCATTTGGCTCGCGCCGCCCTGGGGAATACCCATTCTCTGAGCGGATACGCGCCGCTTTCGGAAATTTCGATGCGACTTGGGACGCAAACTGTTTGCCCTCGCTACAGGGCTCTGCGAACCCGGTACTTGAAAGTGCCTGCGGATACCCTTCGAATCTGCCCGATAGCGGACACTAACGCTCATGGCCAAATACGTCTTGAACCACCAGTTGAGGGCTGACATCGACGCTGGTGCGTCCTCGACGGTATGACCGGCAAGCGACCTGACGGCGCTGCTGCACCGTCATTCACGCCAGGGCCCGGGCATTGTCTCGGCACTGCTGAGCGATGTGCTGCTCTCGCGCGTAGAGCAGACCAAATGTGAAGCCGTTCTCACCGACAGTATTTCCGGCTGCCGTGCCGATTCGGCGTAACGCGGAGGAGGCCACGACGGCGTCCTGGTGGTCGCCAAGCACATCTTGAATACGCTGGTAGTGCTTGGCCGCTCGTTTCGCCGATTTGGGTTTGCGCACAGCCGCTCGCAATTCGGCCGCGTAGCGGGCCCGTTTGGCCGCCTTGCGGGCGCTGTGCAACATGGCGTCGTCATCAGACTTCATGGCCGCCACCAGCCGGCGAACTGCCTTCCGCTCGGCACGTCGCGAACGCTTCATCAGCGCACCGCTCTTGAGGTCGTCGGCCACCGGAGGATCACTTCGCCAGTGCCGTAACACCGCCATGATCGCCAGGTAGCGCTCGGAGTTCATCGCCTCACTCACCTTGGCGCGCGCGGGCACCTCGATCGCCCGCAGATCCTCGCGGATCCTCGCGCGGACCGCCCCCAGCACGAGTCTCTTGGGGAATTCATCGAGCGCACCCAGGAACCGGCGGCACTGGACCTGGCAGTCGCGAACCTCGCCGAGCAGCCCGGCGAACCACCTCAGCTCTTCATCCATGTTGCCGACCCCGGACTGGTCCAGCAGTTTCCCGAACACGCGCAGCGTGCTGCGCAGCCGCCGGATCGCCACCCGGGTGTCGTGAATCGGGTCCTGCCCGCGCCGCAGACCGATGTCGCCGGCGACGATCTGATCGATCTGCACGGTCATGTACCGCGCCAAGGCCTGCGCGGCCGCCGAACGCTTCGGTCCGGCCGGGGCCGGCGGCACCACATGGGCAAGCTTGGACGGGTACCGCGACGATCGGGCGCCGGCAACCTTGAGCCGCTTGGTCAGCCGCTTGGGCGGCGCCGCGGTGTCCGGTCCGAGTTCTACCTCAAGCTCCCGCCACGACAACTCCCGCCCGCCCGCCACGGCCTGCACGTGGTCGTCGACAAGTTCGGCGACCAGCGTCTTCTTGTCGTTGATCCGGTAGCGCTCACGCACGGTGTGAATGGTGGCGATATCGGACAGCGGTTTGGCCAGGCTGACGCCTGTCAGCAGGTGGGACAACTCGGCGGGCAGCGTTTTCGACACCGGCCACTGCAGCTCGGTGCGGCCACCGGTGGCAGGCAACTTCAGCTGCCACCCTGTGTCGTCGTCGCCCTCGCGCCGACGCAACAGCACTCCACAAGTCTCAAGGTCGCGATCCGCGGTGTCGTAGTACGTGCTGACCAGGTCGACAGTGCTGTGGCGGACCTTGCCGCCGTCGAGGATGTCATCCAAAGCGGGCAACGTGAACTGCTCATCGACATCCCACTTCGCTTCACGTTCCAGTGTTTCTCGCATGCCAAACGGGTTACCACCTGCACGTCCAGGCAAACATTTCGAGACATGGTCGACGACCTCGGGCGTCCCGTGCAGGCCACCACCTACATCACGCCCGCCGGATAGCCGCGGATTCGACGCTCATTATGACTCCACGACGTGTTTGTGCTGCCAGACCAGGCTGCCCTTCAGCGACCACACACCACAGGACCAGAATCGGTATTCAATATTCAACGAGACCCGACAAGCCCGGCCACGAGGGGAGACGCTCTGATGAATTGGGTCGTAACGGCGGTCGGCATCTTGCTCGTCACAGTGGTGGTGCGTGATGTGTTCCATACACTCTTCCATCCCGTCGGCCATGGCAGTATCGCGCCGCAAGTGATGAAACTGGTGTGGCGGCTGCTGCGGTCAGTGCGTTCTAGCCGGATCGCATCGTTGACTGGGACGCTAGGCGTCACAATGGTTGTGCTGACCTGGGGCTCGACCGCTGTCCTCGGCTGGACGCTGATCTACTTCGCGCAGATGCCCGATGGATTTTCCTACGGTTCCGAACTGAATCCCGCTGACCGCAACAATCTGCTCGATTCGCTGTACCTGTCCCTGATCACCGTGGCCACGCTCGGCTTCGGCGATATCGTGCCCACGTCGACGTGGCTCCGTTTGGCCGTCCCGTTGGAAGCGCTGTTTGGGTTCATGCTCCTCACCGCGGCCGTGTCGTGGATCCTGCAGATATACCCTGCGCTTCACCGACGACGCGTGTTGGCTCTACAACTTTCGACTCTGCGCCAGGCGCGCCAGTCAACACCCGCCCTGGGGATCGACAGCATCTCCAGCGACGTGCTCACTGCGCTGGCCGTGGGTATCGTCGAGGCTCGCAACGACTTCACCCAGTACGGCACCACGTATTATTTCCGTGACCTCGAAGCCGATTCTTCTTTGGCAGCCTCACTTGAGTACGCCATCGGCCTCGCAGCTGAGGCGACTGCCAGCTCACAACCGCACACGCGCATGGCGGGCGCGCTCATCACCGCAGCCCTGAACAGTCTTACCGAACTTCTCGACCGAGAATTTCTGCGCTTCGGCGGGGATACCCTTTCCATCGTGCAGGCCTACGCCGCGGACCACCGGTACTTCAGCTGAGCCATCAGCCCATCGCACCTTGCCGGCGAAGATGTTGGCTGACTGCGTCTTTCATGCCGCTGCGGCGGTGATGAATCACGTCTGCACTCGTCTTCGACACTGCGTCACCAGTAACCGATCATCCGCCCGGCCGTGACGGCCGTCAGCCAGCTGACGAGTGAGATGCCCCCCATGACCGCAAGGCGACGCGCTTCGGCCGACGACAGATCACGTGTGGTCTTTCCACGCGGACGTGCGGCACAGTGCCACGGCGTGGGCCAGTCCAGTCCGATTGCCGAGAATTTCACCAGCAGAATCGGAGGCGCACCCGCGGTCGTGATCGAGGGAAGCGACGCCCGACGCCATATCCCCAAGAGCCTGAGATCGAGAATGAGCACGGCGCCGACGAGTACCGCGACGCCCAGGATGTGAATCAGGTTGACGACCGGATAGGTTCAGGTGCCGGAGGCACGCGTGAACAGGCCGAGCGCAGACGATTCCAACCAGGCGAGCGCGTCATACATGCGCCCTGGCAGCGGGCCAGTTGGCGGGCGCTGTGAAGCCGGCGGCGCGGCGCCCGAGCTTCGTGTAGGTATGGGCGCGAACCCGAAGCAGTTCGGCGTCGTAGACATGCATGCCGGTGTCCAGGCGGTCGCGGACCCATGGGATCGGCCCGGGGCGGCGGTCAACAAGTCGCCCAACAAGCCCGACCAAAGTTATCGCACCTAGACCTCAGCTAAGGTGCCGGCGTCGGCGTCTCAGGTGCGGTGGCGGCCCAGTCGCCGGGCGATAGCGGCGGCCCCGCAGTCGGGCCGCCGTCGCTTGGTGCCCCCGGGGGCGGCGCTGGTGGGCCGGCCCCGAGTCGAGCGGCGGCGAAGTCGACTCCCTGCCTGACCAAGTCAGCGTTCTGCGCGTAAGTGTCGTGTGCGGCGAAGTTCAGCCCGTCGGAGCAGACCGCGTCGTCGACCGCGCACACCTTGAGGGTCTTGGCGTCATAGGTCGGCCCAATTACGACCGGCGGCTTGTCGAGGAAGTTCATCGCCCGCACATTCGGTACGGCGAACAACACGACGGCGGCGATGTGGTCGGCCACCTCCGGCGCCAGAAGCTTCGGCACGGTCGCGGGGTCAACCCCGTCCGGCACTGCGGCGGAGGTGACGAAACCCGTGACCGCCGCGCCCTGAGAGAAGCCGCTCAGCACCATCTTGGTCTTGGGACAGTTCTGCGCCATGGAAACCACGTGCGCACCCATGTCCCGAATGCCCTCCACGCCGGTGGCCCAATCCTCACTGGCCGGGTAGTTCACCGCATAGACGTCTAGCGGCCGTGCGCCGAGTCGTGCGCGAAGCGAGTCGACGAAGGCTTGTCCGGTCGGCCCGATCCCGGGAGCTTCACCGGTACCTCGCGCGAACACCACGTGCACGTCGGAACAGTTCAGCGCCGCATTCGCCGACCATCCGCCGACGGAGTTGCCCAGTCCCGCCGCGATCATCGCCATTGCCGCCGCGATCCGTGCACTCGTATTCACCGTGTCCTCCCTCGTCGGCGAACCATATGGACGCCGCTTTCCCAGGTTGGGGGCGCACCAAACCTGAATCTGCGCATGACTTTAGTGGGCGCCGCGTCGCGGTTTTGGGTTCCGACGGCGGCACCCGCGTCGCTGGCAAACCGCCCTGCGGTGGGAATCACCTGACCGGCGGTGTCGGCTGATCGACTCATTACCACCACTCCCGGTATGCTGCGCGCGAGCTGCTCTCGACGTTAAACCGTACCGTGGTCGGCGCCGAAGCCGACGCTTTGTGCGGGGCGGACTACAGGCAACGTAGCGGCGAGCGCATCAACCGCCAGTTCCGGCCCGCGAGAGAACCCGCTCATCCAGCGCCTCGACCCAGTGAGCGCGCGCCACAGCTTGCCGTTGCGGCGTTTGCGCAAGCAACATGGCGGCGCACAAACTTCCGGGGATGTGGTGTGGGGGCGCTGACGTGCCGCCGCCGTAGCCGCTTCCGCCTACTTGATCCCGACCACCATCGAGTCCGGGCCTACCAGGTGCTCGACGTAGCTCTCGCGGAAGCCCGCGTCGGCCATCCAGGCGCGGCAGTCTGCACCGGTATAGTCGAATCCGACTGGCCCCTCAATGAGCATGTTGAGACTCATCAGGAGTCCAAAAGCGTTCGCGCGCCGGTCATCGTCGATGATCGCATCGTAAACGATCAGAGTCCCGCCATCGGGTAGTGCGGCGTAGGCCTTCTGGAGCAGCGTGTGCTTCTGGTCGAGGTCCCAGTCGTGAAGGATGTGACCCATGATGAGCACGTCGGCGCTCGGGAGCGGGTCTGCGAAAAAGTCGCCGGGAGTGAAGTGGAGGCGGTCGGCCAGCCCGGCTCGAGCGACATGAGCGTCGAAGAGCGGCTCAAGTGAAGGCAGGTCGAAGCCGCCGCCGGTCAGATGCGCGTGCGCCTGCGCGACCGCGACCGCAACCGCACCCTCGGCGCAACCGATGTCGATCACGCTGGCGTGGTCGCGCCACGGGAACTTGGCGGCGATCGCCCGGCCCGTGTGGGCGCTGAGCCCGCTCATCGCGCCAGCGAATTGCGCCAGCCGCCCTGGGTCGGCGTACACCGACGCGAAGAAGTCGCCTCCGGTCTTCGCTTCGCTCTGCGGCTTCCCGGTCCGCAGGCCCTCGGTCAGTGATCCCCAGAACGGGTAGAGGCGGGCATTGGCCATCTCCAAGAGGCCGCCCATATACGACGGCTTCGCCGGGTCGAGGAAGAGTTCGGTCGCCGGTGTGTTTGAGTACTGTCCTGCGTTGCGCTCGAGCATCCCGAGCGCGACGAGGGCGTCAAAGAAATCCCTCGCGCCCCGTGGATGCAGGCCGAGTCGCTCGCGAAGCTGCTCGGCGCCTAGCGGTCCGGCATTGCTGAGCACCGCGAACAGCCTCATCTCGACCGCGCTCAGCAGCGTCTTTGAGCCCCAAAACGCAAGTCCAAGCTGCATGATCGCGTCAGGGGTCACTGGCTCGGCCTGCTCAACAGCCGACGCGGCCTCTAGTTCACTCATCGGATACCTCGATCCCGGGAGGGTCTCCTCGACGCAATCGTAGGCGATCCAACTCTCGCGAAGGTTCATGGCATGGTCATGGTGGTCACGTAAGGAATCAGTGCTGCCACGCGGCGTTCATCGTTGTGCCTGACAACTTGGCGAATCGGCAATAGCTCCGTGGACGACGCTGCGCAGTGTGCGCAGCGGGTTAAGACGCCGTGCAGTCCAGCCGTGCCTTCGACCAGCTGCTCCTGACCGCACATCTGCGCGTCCCGGCCTCCGACAAGTAGCCCACACCACCATTCGATCTGATCGAGGTATCCCGCGGCAACTGCTCAGGATCTGCGGTGCCGACAATCTCTGCTACGACTGCTGTTTGAGTGCCTCGATCTCCAGACGCTGACCTTGTTTCCGATGACAACGCTGCCGGTTCAGACCGAGAGGCCCGTATCGATGCCGAATTGTTTGCGGTTCAACATGACTGAGGCGTCGAAGTGGGCTATCTCGACGTGCCCGATTCCGGGATGGGTGCCGTTGAACGCGACATCCAATGTGATGGGCTTGGTGACGCCCTTCAGAGTGAAATCGCCGTCGATCAGGTAGTGGTCACCATAGGTCCGCCCAGCCGTGGAGACGAAGGTGGCTGTCGGGAACCCGACGTCGAAGAAGGCGGACTCCTTGATGGGCATCGCGCCGCTCGTTACCGCTGTTGACCGAGTCGACCGCGATGTCAGCCCTAGCCATGGCCGCCGGACACGCACTGCTGAAGGTGACCTGGCGCCATGGCACCCAGATGCCAACAATCACAAATATGTAACTGATATGGCTCGCTTGTCCCTGAAAGCAGGTTTCGGTTTGACACCCGCGTGGAACACCTTGATCGGTACGTGGATATGCGTTACCGCTTATAGAGGAAGGGAGTTGGCTGCCAATGGCATCAAAACTGCAGAAAATGAAGCGATCAGGGGCCGTTGCCGGGGCCTGCAGTGCGCTCGCAATGGGAATCTTGGGCGGCTCACAGGCAGTGCAACACCAAGCGACGTACTTGTCGGATGACCCGCAGGTCGTGGAGCCGCCGTCGCAGGATATGACGACGGAGGGGCAGACCGTTACTAGGTCCTCCACCCCGTCAACACTGGAAACGAGCTTCGCGACCCCCGGGATCACCACGACACCCACCTCTACGGAGCCCGGCTGACACGGCATCGACTGACGGAATTGGGATTGCCGCAGCACACGATGGTGGAGACGGGACTGTGCGCTGTGGCGTGTTTTTTGGAAACGTTGACGTTGATTTTGCCGAGTAATTGATCGGCAGTCGCCATAACGATCCCGGCCGCCCGCGAAAATGGCGGCCACTGTGCGCGGCGTTCCACGTCGGTGGGGTGGCCGCTGAGTTCGGTGGCTGTGCGGGCTTTGGTCTTCTGCTTGGCTGACGCTGAAGCTGAACCAACACCCGCCGGTCTCCCGGGCCGATGACTGTTGCTGTCCGACCCCGCCGCGGCACTGTTCCCGGGGCTGGCGGTGCTACCGAAGAAGTCCGCACTCACCGACCACTCGTATCGCACCAGCCACGACCACCAGCGTGCGTTCCTGGCCGCCCCGGATCAGCGGATGATCGCCGGCGGGCTCGCCACCGGCGAGCAGGCGATCGTCGACCTGGACTTCCACGCCGTTATGCACTGGGGCCACGACCCCGCCGTGGAAAAACAGGACGTGGACGTCAGCTCCTCCAGACCGGTGCCCGTTTCGGGCTTCGATTCTTGTAGGGTGCTCGCACATCGGCGGCGCCAAAGTGCCGTCGGTCTCGACCCGGATCGTCGCGTCGGTCCGGCCGACCAAACGCAGCAGCGGACTCACCCGGCCCTCGGGCCCTCGGGGCACACGGTCGTCATGCCCTTCGCGCCAACGCCTGCACGAGCTGTTCGGCGCGTTGGGCTGCCAACATGATCCGCCGCTGGCGTCCAACGCATAGCCATCGGGACGGTTGCTCGTACACGTCACTGGGTATCTCCGTGATGTGACGTCCCCGAACCAGCGGCTTGCGCCTGCACTGGATATCGACGCCCGCCTCACCGAGATCGGGCGGGGCTTGAACGTGCTGCTCAACATCACACCGGTCAATGCAGCACAGGCATGGGCGGACTTTCTGGGGAGTGACTTCGCGACGGTCCCCACTCTTCGGCTCAGACCGCTGGAATTCGAGCCCGATCTGGTGCGACGTGACCTCTACAACCTCGAGATCGAGAACGTCACCGATCCTGCGCTGCATACGCTCTTCCGGGCGAAGCGAGACGAGATAGCACGACAAATCACAGTCCTGGAGGATCGCGACACGTCACGGTTCGTGTACGGTTCGCTGCAGCTCCACGGAGGGATCGCGCGGCCTCTGGCGTCCGCCGCGGAGGAGCTACTGGCGACTATCCCGGCCCAAGTTCCCAGCACCGGAAGCGTCACGGCCGGGGCGTTTGCGGAGGCGGCTCGTGCGGAGTTCGATCGATACCGCGCCGTGTATCGGGACTTCCCGGCTCACATCGAGGTGCGCGACGACATCTCGGCACTGATGGTGTCGTTCGGCCGGCTGCTCATCCCGGAAGCCGCCGTTTTCCGGGCGGACCGCGTGGAGGCCTTGCTGCATCACGAGATCGGCACCCATGTCGTCACCTACCACAACGGTGCCCGGCAACCACTGACGCTGCTGGCGATCGGACTGCCTGGCTACGACGAGACCCAGGAGGGCCTTGCCGTGCTCGCCGAATATCTGGCCGGCGGACTGGACCCGGGGCGTCTCCGCGTGCTCGCGGCGAGAGTCGTCGCCGTCGACAAGATGCTCGACGGCGCCGGATTCCTGGAGATCTTCGAATCGTTACGGGAAGAACATCGGATACCGGCCAAGACCGCGTGGTCCATCGCCATCCGCGTCGTCGTCGGCGGCGGTTCCGTGAAGGACGCGATCTATCTCCGTGGGATTACGCGCATCCTCGAAGCCCTGGCAGAGGGCAGCAGCCTCGATGTCCTCTTTGTCGGCAAGCTCTCGTTGGATCACATCCCGTTGATCCATGACCTGCTCGACCGCGAGGTGCTGCAAGCACCATGGGTCCGTCCCCGATGGCTGGACGTGCCCGGTGCTCAGGAACGCCTGGACAAGCTGCGCGCGGGTGCGTCGGTCACGCACCTCTACGAAGGAGATGTGTCGGTATGAGACTTGCCTTCTTCGTCAACGACGTCGCTACGGAAGGGGCCGAGTACACGACTACGTGCCTGGCGAGGGCCGCGGCCCGGAGCGGGCATGAGGTTTGGTACGTCGGGGTCGGAGAGGTCGAGTACGGGGAAAGCGGTGGGCACCTCTGTGCCCGGGCCCATGGCGCAGAGTTCGAGAAAGACGACACACTCGAAAGCTTCGTCAAGCGCATCAAAGAGCGCGACGCCCAACGGATCGTCATGGACGACCTCGACGCCTTGTTCCTGCGAAACGAATCGATCGACGATCTGCACGAGCGGCCATGGGCAAGTCCATTGGGTGTCATCTTCGGCCAGATGCTCCAGGCTCGAGGCGTCACGGTGGTGAACGACCCGACGTCCCTGATGCGCGCCACGAGCAAGCTCTACCTGGAGGAGTTCCCCGGGAAGATTCGACCGCGATCGCTCGTTTCGCGCGACCCGGAAGCGATCGAGCGGTTCGTCGCCACGATCGGTCACTCCGTCGTCAAGCCTCTGTACGGAGCCAAAGGCCGGAACGTGTTCATCATCGAGGACGAGGGCGAAGCGAACCTCGCGCAGATGACCGAGGCCGTGCTACAGGACGGCTACGCGATCGTTCAAGAGTTCCTCGACGGCGGCGAGGACGGCGACGCCCGGATTTTCCTGCTAGAGGGACAGATCCTCGAGTGTGACGGGAAGCTGGCCGCTTTCCGGCGGGTGCCCACGGGTAACGACCCGCGAGCCAACCTCAGCGTGGGTGCACGCCCGGTCCCCCTGGAGTGCGGTGACGTGGAACGCGGCATCATCGAAGCGATGAGCAAGAAGCTCGTCGCCGACGGCATGTACTTCGTCGGCATCGATGTCATCGGCGACAAGGTCGTGGAGATCAACGCGGAGAGCCCGGGCGGAATGCACAGCGTCGAAAAGCTCTACGAGATCGACTTCTGCCCAACCGTCATCGAAGCCCTGGAGCGACGCGCAGGCTCGAAGTCCTGAGCCGTTCGGCCATCATGGAGCCCTACAGACCGCGGTGGTCAAAAGACTTCACCACCCGGTCGTGGCCGACCTCGGACTGACATCCCTCTCGCTTCTCAGAGTTGTTGGCACTTGCGTACTTTGGCCGACGTGGCGGCGTGGCGCTGGTCCGGCATCGAGCTTGGGGCCGGCAAACCGAACGCAGCGGGTATCGCTGATCTATGCCAAACACGATCGGTCGGCAAGAGTTCTTTCGCGGTGTGGATTTAGCGCGCCACCTACTGAATGATGTGAAGCCTGCCCGGTCGACCGACCGCACAGGGGCTGTCGGGTTGTTGAGCGCTTCGGCGGCGAGCTGGCCGGAGAACTGATTTCCATTCTGGCCCAAGTGTTCCCGGACCGACTCGTGCACGAGGTCGGGGACGCCGCCTACCACGGCACGGCGCTGCTGGCGACTAGGACCACGATCACCACCCGGCGGCCGGCCAACGCGCCTGCACCACCCCGCGCCGCCGCGCAGGGCAAGCAGCCGCTGGGCGTCGGCCAGGCCCGCAACCGGGTTACCCAAGGCCGTCGAGCTCACCGTGCCGTTCGGATTCCTCCTGCAGACCCTGGTGATCCTCGGGCACGCGACCTGCGGCTCCCACATCGCCAAGTTTCGCCGAGCCCTCATCGCCGCCCGATTTCCGACACTACACGAAATCGACCAGACCCCAACATAATCCGAGACTACGAACTGGCCTGCGCCGCCGCAGCGGCCGCGTAACTGCGAAACTCAAGGGCAAGAAGGAGCCCAAGCTAATTCCTAATTCCTAGTGTCCTCCGTCAGAAATCCGTTACGTAACGGTAACTTTCGGCTGCGGCGCGGGTGCAGCATGAATAATGTTGCCATGCAGCATAATTGGATGCATGGCGAGGAGCGGACGGCCGACGGCGGAGCTGGTGCTGACCGACGAGGAGCGTGACCAGCTGATTCGGTGGTCACGGCGGGCGACGTCGTCGCAGGCGTTGGCGTCACGGTCGCGGATCATCCTGGCCTGCGGCGAGGGTTTGTCCAACAAGGCGGTGGCCGCGACATTGGGTGTGTCACAACCCACGGTGGGCAAATGGCGTGCCCGGTTCGTGGCCAAGCGCCTCGATGGGCTGATCGACGAGCCGCGTACCGGTCGCCCGCCGTCGATCCTGCTGGACAAGGTCGAAGAGGTGATCGTGGCGACGCTGGAGCACAAGCCGCCCGGCGCGACGCACTGGTCGCGGACCTCGATGGCGAAACGCAGCGGCCTGTCGCCCTCGACGATCGGACGGATCTGGCGCAAGTTCGAGCTGAAACCGCATCTGAGCGACGGGTTCAAACTGTCCACCGACCCGCTGTTCATCGACAAGGTCGTCGATGTTGTCGGCCTCTACCACAACCCGCCGGAGAAGGCCGTCGTGCTGTGCGTCGACGAAAAAAGCCAGGTCCAGGCATTGGATCGGTCCCAACCAGTGCTGCCGATGATGCCGGGCATGCCCGAGCGACGCACCCACGACTACGCCCGCCACGGCGTCATCGACCTGTTCGCGGCGTTCAACATCGCCGACGGCACCGTGATCTCCCAACTGCACCCCCAACATCGGGCGGTCGAATTCAAGAAATTCCTGGTCGCGATCGACAAGGCCGTACCCGCCGAGCTGGACGTGCACCTGGTCTGCGACAACCTGTCCACCCACAAGACCCCCGCGATCAACGACTGGCTCGCCAAACATCCCCGCTTCCACATGCATTTCACCCCGACCGGCTCCTCCTGGCTAAACCAGGTGGAACGCTGGTTCGGGTTCCTCACCGACCAACTCCTGCGACGCGGCGTCCACAAAAGCGTTGCCGCACTGGAGAAAGACATCACCAACTGGATCAACAACTGGAACTGCGACCCCAAACCATTCGTCTGGAAGAAGACCGCCGAAGAGATCCTCGACTCACTCGCCAAATATATTCAACGAATCTCTGGCGGGGAACACTAGCGGTGACGATCTCAACAGATGCCTTACCCCTGGTCGGCAGCAGTTTTCATCTGCTCCGACAGCCGCAGGAGTTCATGTTCACCCACTCCGTTGGGCAGGCTGTAGGCCACCTTGCGCAACTCGATCGCGTACTTGTGCAACACACCCCGAAGCTGCGCCTCAATCGTGGTCATCACTTCTTCATACCCCCCAAAACCGCCTCAAATCTCACCCCACTTTGGCGGAGGCAGGGCGGCAGGTTCAAAGCGTATTCGATGTGACGCGTATCCGCGTTGCGCTGCGAGTGCATCCAAGGGTATTCACATCTGGGCCTTGCGCGGGTCGACCCTGCGGGCAGGTGTGCGTCGCCGGCCGCGACCGTCGAGAAGGACAGGCCATTGCGACGATCGCCCACCAGAACTCAAGGTGGTAGCGAGATACCAAGGGTCCGGCTGCGCGGCATGGTGGATAGCCTTGTCGCTTGCTGCTCCTCGATGGCCGATTCCGATTCGGCCGGGACGCGCATCAACCCAGCAGTTGAGGCTGCGGGAAGGCGCGGCTTGGTCGGATTTGCCAGTGGGCTTTTGGGTTTGGTGGCAACCGTGGTCGCGTCGCGACGAGCTCGAACGTGGCTTGCCCGATCCTGCGGTGGGCAGCTTGTGCCGTGGCAAGGGCGGTATACCGCGCTGACGGTGGCCCTCACCTCGCGGTTGTCGATCAGGGTGCAACCTGTGGCTCACGGAAAACATCGCCCCGGAAACGAAGAAAGTCCCACTGAGCGGGCGTGTCTTCGCGACTTGGCGCGGGTACCCGAGTACCTATGAAGGCAAAGAACATCGACGTCCCTTCCAAGAAGCCGGTACAGGACTGGGCCGATATCGCCGCCCAGCTCGACAAGGGCGAGTTCATGTCACTGGACAACGAGGGTCCGTCGCACTTCACGACGTGGCTGACCACGATCAATGCGGACGGCTCGCCGCACGTTACCGCCGTCGGCGCCGTGTGGGATGGCGACAGCTTCTGGTTCCAGACAGCCGACCGCACCCGCAAGGCCAAGAACATCGCGCGCGATCAGCGCTGCGCAGTCAGCCTCACGCTGGACGGCTGCGATGTCGTCGTCGAGGGCGCTGCCGAAAAGGTCACCGATCCCGACGACGTCGCCCGCATCGCCGACATTTGGGCAAACCGCGGTGGCTGGCCCGCCACGCCCGACGAGTACGGCACCGGTCTCACCGCTGCGTTCAACGCGCCTGGACTGGGCTCGCCGCCGTGGTTCGTCTACCGCATAACAGCGGCCGCGGCGACCTCGGTGACGCAACAGGGCGGGTCGACCCGCTGGACGTTCTGATCCCTGCAGTTGGTATGTGTGGTCGGGCGGCCCGCTGCGATGGGTGAGTGGCGGCCGCCGCCGGCGGCTCCGCGACTGAGGTCCTGATGGGCACGGTGCAGGCGGACCGGCGCGACCCTACGCGGGGCCGCCGAAACGGGCACGGATGCCTTCGAGCATCGTCCGGTGGGCGGCCACCGCATGGCGGACCGTCGTCGAGGTCAGCGGACGGGGGGCTTCGATGCTCATCCGCTCGGTGAGCAGTGTCCCGGCCGGCACGGGCGCAAAGGACACCGCGGTGTGCAGCCGCACCCGCGGGAACTGCCAGGAGTCCGCGACCACGTCACCGGTCTGCGGGACGGTGAGACGTGCCGTGTAGCGGATCGGCAACACGACCCGACCGAGTGGAATGCGATCGTGGACCCGGTAGGTCTGTTCATACCCGTCGGGGGTTGCGCGCCGTCCCGTGGACTTCACCGAGACGACCAGCGGATGGACCGCTTTGATGTTGTCGAGGTCGGTGTAGTACGCGCGCACATCGACGGGACTGCCCGCGATCTCGGCGCTGACGGTTCGCTCGGTGCGCACCAACCAGATGCTCGCGGCAGTCAACGTGGTGCGCCATGCAGCGCCGCGAGGAAGTCGGCGACATCCTCATCGCGAGGGGTGTATCCCGGAAAGTAACAGCAGACGCTGGAGGCATGCGCTCCGAAGCGATCGACGATCTCGGCCGCGCAGTCCTCGGGGGTTCCCGCGACGCCGATCGTCTGGACCATCTCCGGGGTGACCAGCGCGCGCATCTCGGCGAAAGCGCCGCGCTTGGACAGCGCGTTGAGCTGTGGCTGCAGATGAGCCCAGTCTTCGACCTCCAGCACCGGCAGATATGCCGGGGTTGAGCCGTAAAACGCGATCAGGGTCGCGACACCGTCGATCGCGCACGTCAAATCCGCGTCGGTGCGACCGAGTGCAACCATCGCCTGGCCGATCACTGCGAACTCCGTGCCGGGTTGCCGGCCGGACCGTCGCAGGCCCTCACTGAGTGCGGGCACGGTCCGTTCGGCGAAATGCCGGGCGCTGTTGAAGGGCATCACCAGCAGTCCGTCGGCCGCCTCGGCGGCGGCGCGCGTCATCAGCGGGCCGAGCGCGCCCAGCAGTACCGGCGGCGCTCCGTAGGGGTTGGGACCCGGGCTGAAGTTCGGCGGCATCAGGGTGTGCGTGCTGAACTTGCCGCGAAAGTTCAACGGCGCCTTGCCTTCCCATGCATCGAAGACGGCTTTGACGGCGCGCACGGTTTCGGCCATCCGGGCGGCCGGGTTGTCCCAGCTGGCGCCGTAACGCTTCTCGATGTGCGCCTTGATCTGTGAGCCCAGACCGAGCCGGAACCGTCCGCTGCTGTAGACTTGCAGGTCGTAGGCGGCGTGCGCCAGGTGCACCGGGCTGCGCGGTCCCGCGATGGCGACGTTGGTCATCAATTCCAGGTCGGTGTCGCGAGCCGCGACCACCAACGGAAAGAACACGTCGTGCTGCCCCTCGAACGTGAACAGACCGTCGGCCCCCAGTTCGGCGATGCGGGCTGCGCTACGGGCGGCCGATGCCGGGTGACCGTCGATCTGGAGGTGGACTCGCACCGCCCCAGACTATGACGGGCTATCGGACGCGGATATGGCGGAACGGGACGACGAAGGCAACGCCTCGGCATCCTTCCGGTATCGGTAGCCGAGGAACCGGGTCATGAACCATGGCAACCGGGTTGTTTCGACCCGCGTGGGCCAGTCGTCGCCACGGAGGTAGGCGTCCGAGCCGCCGTCTACGAAAACGACACTGCCGCAAAGGAAGTCAGCAGAATCCGACAGCATGAACACCATCCAGTCGCCCAACTGGCCGGGGTCCCCGAACTCCCCGATCGGGACCGGGAACGCGCGGATGGCTTTCGCCTCGCTCGGTGTGTCGAGCTGTTTCTGCAGTAGCGGTGTCAAGATCGCGCCAGGAGCAAGCGCATTCAGGCGGATGCCCGCACCCGCCCACTCGGTCGTCACGGCCTGCCGGCGCACCCACCGCGACACGGCGATTTTGGAGGCCGCATAGGCCATCGTCGGTGCGAGGCGGCCCATCCACTGCACCGAGCGTTTCGCACCGTCGGCGTCACCGTTGAGCAGCGCGCGCACCGCCGTCCGCGGCACCAGCGGCGTGGTGGTCGTTGAATTGCTCGCCACTACCACAACCTTGGCTTTGCCGGCGGCGGCCAATGCCGGACGCCACGCTTCGAGCAGTTCGGTGACACCGAAGAAGTTGATCTGATAGATCAGCCGCGGGCGATCGGCTCCCGGCGTCGGGCCGATACCCGCCGCCAGCACGGCCCCGTCCAATTGGTTTCCGGCCGCCACCCGAACACCGTCCGCGGCAGTTCGGCGTCCGTCGGGGGTCGACAGATCGGCGACGACCTCCGCGTCGCGCAGGTCGACGCCGATGACAGTGTGTCCGGCCTCGCGAAGCTTTTGAGCCGCTTGCTGTCCCATGCCCGATGCCGAACCCGTGACCGCGTAGACGCCCACGAATGCCTCCTTCGTTCGCGCGCGGTGTGTCCGGGCCGCGCCCCGCTGCCCCGCCGACACAGTTCGTGCGCGTCGGAACCGCCGTTCAGCATACGGTGCCGCCGTGTCGATATGGCGTTTGTCGGGCCACGTGGATCAGGACATTTCGAGTAATCCGACTCAACGGTGGCCGCTGTTGGCGACCCCCTGAAGATATCGGGGTGAGTTGCGAAAATGCCGATGAACAACATGAAAACACTGCGCCGCCGCTCGGCCGATGCCTCGATGGGTGAGCTCGGGAATGCCGGACATGCAGGGACGGCCGCTGCTCGGTCTGTGTTCGCCGCCGCGGTCAGCTGACCGGATCAGGTCAGCTGACCGGCTTCCGGCGTCAACGCAGTTTCATGCTGCATCTGTATGGGTGTTGCTGTCCCGTAGTTCTGATCGGGAGCCAGCACGCAATGAGTGCGTTTGAATACCGTCACCATGCATTTGTTGTTGTGATTGCAGCGACTGCGCACCTCGGGGTCGGCGATCATCTTGTTCACCAGATCGGGTTCACGCAGCAGCGCTCGACCCATAGCCATGAAGTCGAATCCCTCCCGCATGGCGGTTTCGAGGTGGTCGCGGTTGGTGATCCCGCCCAGCAGAATCAGTTTGGTGTGGGACACCACGGGCACGAATTGGCGTGCCGCGTCGAGCATGTACAAGTCATGGTAGGGATAGACGCCCATTACGCGCTTACCCGCCAGCCGAACACCCGGGCGCATTGCCGGCGGCATCACCTGGGCGAACTCCTTCACCGGCACGTCGCCACGGAAGAGGTACATGGGCTTGTAGACCGACGACCCCTGCGTCAGTTCGATCGCGTCGAGTGTCCGGTCCGTGTCGAGAAGCTGTACCGTGCGCAGTGCCTCGTCGATCCAGATGCTTCCGGGCACGCCGTCGTCCATGTCGAGCTTGGCAATAACCGCGATCTGGTTGCCGACCGTCTCGCGCACCCGCTCTGCGATCTCGCGCACGAACCGCGACCGGTTGTCGATCGACCCGCCGTACTCGTCCTTACGCCGGTTGAGCAAGTTGCTGAGAAACGAGCTCGGCAGATACAGATGCCCGAAATGCAGCTCCACCGCATCGAATCCGGCGTCGATGGCAACCTGCGCGGCAGCGGCGAACTGCTCGATCACCAACCGGATCTCGTCGCGGGTGATCTCGCGGCAGTAGGACAACGATATCGGGTTGACAAACCAGCTAGGCGCCACCGGCGTCACACCGGTCAGCCGCTTGCTCGCGACAACGCCGGCATGGCCGAGTTGGGCCGAGATCGCTGCGCCGCAGCTGTGGACGCTGTCGGTGAGCTTGCGCAGGCCAGGAATGGCGGCCTTCACTCATCACGATCTGCCCCGGCGCACTGGCGCCTTCGGGCGACACGCAGCAGTAGGCGACTGTCGTCATGCCCACGCCGCCTTCGGCGTACCTGCGGTGGAAGTCGATCAGATCGTCGGTTACGAGTCCCTTGGGTGAGCGTCCCTCCGAGGTGGCGGCTTTGATGACCCGGTTGCGTAGGGTCACCGGTCCCAGTGTGACGGGAGCGAACGGATCGGGCTTGTCTGCGCTCATTGGGCAACAATCTCGCCCGGACTGGTCGAAAGTCAAGCTTTCAGTGGCCGGGGGCGGCGACCATCTGCTGAACCAGCGCCCTCTCCCCTGTTCGACGGTGCCTCGACTTTGGCCGCGCCGCGGGATCCCGGCGACCATCAACGGGGCCCGCCGTTCTCGGCAGCCGCACCTAAGGCGGGCCGATTGATCGGCGCACGTCCCGGTACTGCAGTAAACTAGCGCACGACTGCGGCATGCGGAATGCGCGGCGCCCCAAGCAGATCCCGGTGCGACGGCGGCTCCCGACCGCCTTCGTCGGTGATCCCATAGCGGGCAGCCAACTCCGCGCCGATGAACGTCTGCCCGCTGATCTCGGCCAATTCCCGGTCGCGAAACAGCGCGTCGATCAAATACCCGGTGAATTCGGGGGTTTCGGCGTGTGCGGCGAAGTCGGCGAGCAGGTCGGGACGACCGGCGAAGGCCCCTTTGATTTTCTCGGTGAGCAGGATGCCCATCCAAATGGAAACCGTGTGGACACCGGTGTCGCGGAAATCGACTGCCATGTCGGCCGCCAGCTTGTCGACGCCGGCCTTCTGCGCCCCGTATGCGGGGCCGTGCATGTAGCACACCGAGCCGGGCGATGATGTGAACGCGATCAGACCCCGGCCGGACGCCAGCATCAACGGAGCCGCATACCACGATGCGACATAGGCTGAGCGAAGGCCGACGTCGAGCACGTCAACAAGGCCGAGTGGCTTCTCCCAGAACGGCTTCGGACTCGTCAGGGCGTCATGGATGGCAGCGGCGTTGTTGACCAGGAGATCGAGTCGGCCACGCTCGGCGCCCACCCGCTCGAATACGCCTGCCACAGCATCATCGTCGCGGTGGTCGATCTGAACAGGGACAATGCCGTCGCCTCGATCGGTCACCGTTCTACCCGTGGCATACACCACCCACCCGCGGGTAGCCAGTGCTGAGGCGATGCCGCGGCCCGCGCCGCGACTGCCGCCGGTCACCACTGCGACCCGCTCACTTTCCGTCACGACCGCCAGGCTACGTTGCCGGGCAACGGGACGACGCAGACATCCGTGTGACGCAGGAGGGCGTCCCGACGACACGATCGGTACGAACCGGTCAGGAAAGGCGCGCTCCCGCCGAATACCAGTGCGGGGCAACCTGGGGATTCTCGTATCTGCGGAACCACCGCTCGGCGAATTCCGGGACTGTTTCGTGCGCCGGATCGTGGTGCGGGCCCTGGAAGCGCACGAGTCCGGCCAGCATCGCCAGAATCTGCTTCCGGGGTACGCCGGCATAGGTGGAGTCATGGTTCCGGTACTCGCGTACAGCGCTGCGGGCGCCCGCCGTCACGCCGACGCGGTGGGTGCGAGAGACACCGACTTGGCCGAACGCGCCCCCATACTGCCGACGTAGGCTCCCGCGACGAGCGCAATCGACACTATGAACGAGACGGCCCCAGACGTCAGGGATCCGGTGGGGTCTCCGGACGGTGTGACACCGTTCTCGGCGGCAAGATATTCCGGCAGAGCGGCGCCGGCACGCTGGCCACCTCGACGGCGGCGCGAATGATCTCGTCCGAGTCTTCGAATGCGAGCCCGAACAGCGGGTCCGGTCGCACCGCGGGACGGTGTTCACGTCCGATCGTGGAGGATGACATATCGTCACCATACATAGTCGCAATCACGTATGGTCAGGGAACTGCCATGCGTGATTGCGATGCGCCTTTCGATCCGGGCGAGGTCCGGGCGATCATCTTCGACGCCCAACCCATCCACCGGCAACGACAAGAGTGCCGGCTCGTCGACGTTGCCACGGGGAGTTCGAGCGCGCCGTGTCGAGATATGGCCGATATGGCGGCGTGCCAGCCCTGGACCGACGACCTACCGGTGCACGTCACATCACACACGGTGTCGACGCCCGAGCCTTTGACCATACAGATTAGTGAATGCGTATTGCCAATACTCGGTGCCGGCACTACCCTCGTATTGAGATCGCCGCCGATTGAGGACGGGAAACACCGTGTCAGATCTCCGAGTTCGCCGGGTCCGCTTCGACTTCGCCAGCGCGGACGTCCCGTTCACCTGGCAACCGGAGCGTCCCGCGTTCGCGATGCAATGCAACCTGATCTCGTTCTTCGCGCCAGGTTTCGAGAAGTTCATCGTCGACGCCACTCGCGAGGCCATCCCCCTGATGCGCCACCAAGCCGCTGGCTTGGCGGCTCGCCTATCCGGCGGTGGTCGAGGCCACGTTCACGCCGTATTTCGAGGTCTTCCTCGACCACGAGGACAAGTTGTTCGCCCCCGGTGACGAACGGGTGGCATCATTGTTCCTCTGGCACTTCGTCGAGGAGATAGAACATCGGAGCTCGGCTCTGCTCGTCTATGGCGCCGTGCACGACAGCTACGCCTACTGGCTCAAGACCATCGCCGGCGTCGTCAAGCACATGAGCGAGATCCTGTCGATCGTGTCCAGCGGATTCCGCAAGCACGTCCCGCACGAGGACGGCGGCGAGTACTGTCTTCTCATTCCGAACGGGTTGTCGTTCAACGCTATTCGCGAGACGATGCGGGCATCGCGCCGGCTCCCCAGTGACCTGAAACCGACGTACGCCGGGGTGCCCCGCCGCGATATCGCCGAAATGATCGTCGGCTTGGTGCGGTCGCAGAGCCCGAAGCACGACCCCACCCACGAGAAGCTGCCGCCCTTCGCCGACCGTTGGTTCACCCGCTACGACGAGGACCCCCGGAGCGCCGCCCGCTGGTACTCGGTGGGCGCGAACTCTGGATGACGGGATGAGTCGCCCAGCCCCATTCAGAGAGGAAGAACAATGACCGTCACCGACGAGGGTGCGAAGCTGTTGCACGACGGCCTCACTCGGCGTGCACTGGAGCACGCGCTGCACAAGACCACCGACATGGCGCAGGACGTGCTGCGCGTTCCCCTGCACTACTACCGGGACCCGAAGCTCGCCGAGGTCGAGGAACATCAGGTTCTGCGACGAACGCCGCTCGCCATCGTGCCGAGCGCGCAAGTAGCCGGGGTCAACGACTACACGGTGCGCTCCGCGCTCGGGGATTCACTCCTCGTCACACGCGACAAGGACGGCCGCAGCCACGTACTCCTCAACTACTGCAGGCACCGTGGCGCCATGCCGGCCTGCGGCGAAGGCAACTCGTCACGCTTCACCTGCCCCTATCACGCCTGGACGTACAAGAACACGGGCGAATTGCTCACCGTGCCGGGCAAACCGGGCTTCGCGGGTGCGGACCTGAAGTCCTACGGACTGGTGGAGCTGCCCTCGGACGAACGCTGCGGATTCATCTGGGCCGTCCTAACCGCTGGTGCGGACATCGACGTCGATGCTCACCTCGGCGATTTGGCGCCCGAGCTCGCCGAACTCGACTACCCCTCGTTCGGCTACCACGATCTGCGGGAGTTCGAATCCGGCGTGTCGTGGAAGGGCGCGTTGGAAGCGTTCGCGGAGGGCTACCACTTCCCGTTCGTCCACGGCGAGAGTCTCATCGGCATGAACACCCTGCCCAACACCGCCATCTACGACGAGTACGGCAAGCATCACCGGATCGGATTCCCGTTCACCTGGATCACCGATCTGGCAGGCGACACCGAGCGGTCGTGGGACCCCCGCGACAACATGGGCGTCATCTACTGGATCTACCCGAACCTGATTCTGGCCAACAGCCCGGTCGGCGTGGAGATCATCGACATGCTCCCGGCGGGCTCAGCGACCCGCTGCACCGTGCGCCATAGCTGGATGGCACGTATACCGGCGCAGAGCGAGGAGATGCGGGCGAACTATGACACGATCTTCGCGGCGGTTCACGCTGCCGTGAAGGACGAGGACTTCGCTATGCTGCCGCAGTGCGGCGAGGGCATGCGACAGGGTCAACACGACCACATGCTCATCGGCCGCAATGAGATCGCCGTCCAGCACATGATCCGAGTGTTCGCGAACGAGCTGGGTGTGGCACTCACGTAGCGATCGACGGACATGTCGTTCGCAGCCCCACCGCCGATATGCTCTCTGAATGCGGGATGCGATGGGGTCGGATAGTGGTGCGTAGTCACGGATGGTCCGGTAACACGCCAGCGTCCGACGAGGAGGCGATCACCCGGATCCTGGACAAGGCCGGCGAGATCATCGCCGAACGCGGTTCGGCCATGCGGATCGCCGACGTTGCCAGGGAGCTCGGCGTCACCCGCCAGACCGTCTACCGGTACTTCCCCGGCACCGAAGCACTCCTGATCGCGACCGCCATGCGGACCGCCGACGGCTTCCTCGGGCAGCTGGCCGGGCACGTCCACGGGCTGACCGACCCGGCGGACGCCATGGTGGAGGGCGTTGCGTTCGCCATCGAAACGCTTGGTGAAGATAAACAGATCGGGTTCATGCTCAGCAAGCGCGAGCAGGGTGAGGTCTCCGTGTCGATCACCTCCGACACCGCACTCTCCTTCTCTCGCTCGATGCTGCACCGCTTCGACGTCGACTGGGCCGCAAACGGTTTCGACGACGCCGCACTCGATGAGCTGAGCCAATTCAGCATGCGGGTGATGCACTCGTTCCTCATCGACCGCGGTGACACGTTGCGCGACGGTGCCGACCTGCGCCGGTTCCTGGCCCGGTGGATGGGGCCGTCGATCGTCTACCCGCGTCTCCAACAAGCGGTGGGTGCGTTGGGCCGGGCGGGTGCCCCGGTGCGGCGGAGCCGCAAGACGGCGTCCTAAACCACCCGGCCCCCACAGAATCCGGACGTGAGCTCTCCCAGAACCAGACAACACACATTATCAAATACGTATGGTGGTTCGACAAGTAGCTATCGGACAAGATACGCCGACCGCCCGCATGGGCGGGCAACGAAATCGCCCGGGTAGCATCAGGAAAAGCAGGATGGCTGCCAGGGTGGATACGAGGTGCCGGTGGACAACACTACCGATGGACCGGGCCAGCGCCGGCAAATCGACGCACGCTCGCACATCCGCGCCATGGCGGCGAACTGTCCGAAAACCAACCTGGTGCTGGGAGGATTTTCGCAGGGTGCGGCCGTGATCGGATATGTCGCCACCGAGGCGGTACCTGCCGGTGGCACTCCCCCATCCGGTTTCATCGAACCGATGCCGCCCGAAGTGGCCGACCACGTCGCGGCGGTTGCATTGTTCGGAAAGCCGTCCAACGTCCTTTTGGACGAGACCGGCCTGCCACCCATCGTCATCGGTTCTCGCTACGTGCCGAGGACCATTGACATGTGCAACGCCGACGATCCCATCTGTGATCCGGACGGCAGCAATGAAGTCGCGCACGGCATGTACGGGGACGACGGACTGGTCGATCGGGCAGCAGAATTCGCCGCACAGCGCATCCGGCCACCGGGCGGCTGACCAATCGCAAATCCTACGCGCCGCCGTATTCTGGACGCAGGATCGAGTTCAGCGCAGAGAGCGGGATGCGCGCCTGCACGCTGCCCCCGTCCATCGACCATTGCGGTAGCGCGATCGTGTAGTCAATCGGAACGTCGTGCCCGACCGGATAGTCCGGCATATAGAGGATGAGTTCGTCCGGGGTCATGGCCCACGCTTTGTAGCCACCCGAGTACACCTTGTCCGGCGTCCATCGCTCCGGTACGAAGGGGTACGTGCCCGGTTGATGCGGCGGCGGCGCCGAGTTGAGTGCATCTACGACGTACGGATGGGCCAACGGCGGAATCGCGGCGAGCGGGGTGCCGGGCTTCAACACGTCTTCCAGTTGCAGCCGTTGACCGTTTGCCATGTTGTAGGCGAAGGTGCGGTAGGCGTTGTTGACCACCGGGGCGTTCGGATGTGTGCCGGCATCCGTGCCCCAGGTAGCCCAGTAGCCCTCGTGGTAGACCACCGTGAGCACATCTCCGTGTTGGAACGTCTGGAAGTTGGCATCGCCGTGGCTGTCGGCGGCCATGAGGGCGGCGGCGCTCTTCCAGTTGTTCATCAGGGTGCTCAGGTAATCGCGGAGGGCGCCTCCGATCGCGCCGTTGTCGAGGAGGTCACCGGGCAGCGCAATTTCGATGTCGCGGACAGCCTTGCGTCCGGACACCACCGAAGCGCGGCAGTACTGGCCGTCCCACTGCCCGCCGATGTCGCCGCAGAATGACTCGACCGATGCCGTGGCGGTCGGCGCGAGAACAACCGAGACCGCCACCGCGATCAGCGAAGTGGCAAGTCTTCCCATTCGCATGGAGTCCTCCTTCTCACGGGAGTTCGACCTTGCTCGCGCGCCAGCGGCCGTCGACGTACTCCATCGTCATCTTGATCCGGCTGCGGTCGATGCGAGGATCGGGAACGTTGGTGTTGGAAACCGACTGGTCGACGAACAACAGCACGACAGCCTTGTCCTTCGTTGCCGACTGAACCGCTGACTCGACAACGACGCCGTGGGCAGTGGCCTTGTTGTCGATCAGCAGCTGACGAAGCTGCATGCTCGATTTCGAGTACATGTCCTTGAACTCGCCGGTCGCGCCGTCGAGCACTTGGGAGAAGTTCTCGTCGACCTTGTTGGAGTCGATGCTGGTCAAGACCTGCGCGTACGATACCGCAGCGTCCTGGGCCTGGCGGTTGGCCTGCTCGAGCCGGTGCTCTTGCCACAGCATCCAGCCGAGAAAGCCAGAACCGGCAAATGAAGCAACCAGCAACAGACAGGCCACGCCGGCCAGCAGGATCCGCCTCCCACGCTGTGGCTTGCGCTCCTCGGCCCAAGCGCCCGGATCGGCCTCATCGACATGATCGGCCGAGTCCGCAACAACCTCGGTCTCCGGCTCGACGGATTCGTTCGCAGTCGAATCGGATTTCTCAGCGGGATCGGGCTTCTCCGTCGTATCGGGGTCGTTCTCGGTGGTCACGGACAAATTCATCTCCTAGCGAAGTGTCGACAATTCCAGGTCAGTTCGGGGGTTCGATGGGCAGAACAGGACCGCCGTACGGAGTGGGAATCGTATACCGGCCCTTGGGGGTCGGGTCGGTCTGCCTACCCAGATCGGCACCCGCAGGCGGTCCCGCGGTGTCGTCGCCGGCAGGCCGGGGCGCATTCTTGGCTCCGCGTATCAGGACCGCCGGATCATCGTCCCGGCAGTAGGTGTACATGAACGGCTCGGGATAATCCGCCGCTGCCGGAGGCAGCCGCGGCGTTCCGTAGTCACACGCATATCGAGGGTAGGCCTCACCGGTCGCCCACAGGCCATTGTCGTGCATGGTGCTGCCGATCGCATCGAATACCGACGTGCGGTAGTCGGGGAACAACGCATGCAGAGCCGGAACCCGCAGATACAGCAGCTTGGACGTGGTGGTCAGGCTCCCCAGCAGCTGCACCATCGTGTCTGAGTTGTCGGTGAACAGATTGTCGACCGACGACAACGCATTCGGCGTCACCGCGGTGAGCGTGCGGTAGCCGTTGAGCATCTTGTTGATGCCCGCGAAGCTCTTGTCGAGGCTCTCCGCCGCCACCCCGATGCCGGCGCTCTTGTCGGCTGCGAGATTCAAGACGACCCGGGTGTTCTTGAGAAGGCTTGTGGTTTCCGGTAGCACCGAATCGAGCGTGGTCAGCAAGAACGTACCGCCGTCGACGATGTCGGCCAGCTTCTGCGGCCCCTCCTTACTCATGCTCAGTTCTTTTTTCATGATGTCGAGCTTGGCCGTGTCGAGCTGTTTGAGGGCTCCGTCGGCATTGGTGAGCGTGTCCGCCAGGCTCATCGGAACGACCGCCCTGCCCTTCTCGATGACGCTGCCGTCCTTCAAGAAGGGTCCTTCCGTGGTATCCGGGAGGAAGTCGACGTACTGCTCGCCGGCCGGGGACAGCCCCGACACGCGCACAGCGCTGTTGGCCGGTATCGGGAACTTGCTGTCGAGGTGCACGACGGTGTTGACCCCGTCGGGCGTGATGTGGAGGGTTTCGACCCGCCCGACCCGGAATCCGCGCACTGCCGCGTCCTGGTTGCGCAGCAGACCGCCGGAATCCGGCAATGCGATCGTTACCCGATAGCTCGATGCGAACGGGTTGAGCCGAAGGGCGATGAAAAGCAGGTACGCACTCGCCACGACCAGGACGAAGACGAGGCCGAGCGCCGACAACCAGGATCGCTGCCGGTGACCATAGCGAACGAGTGCGACGAGCCGGTCTGCTACGGCGGAAATCATTGTGGGGCCTCCGCGGGTAATGCATTCGACGGTGGTGACGACGCTGCTTGTCCTGGCGCCCACCCGGGCGGTGGGGCCACCCAGGGGGCAACGAGCGGCGGCCCGGTATGCGCGGGCGGCGCCCACCCCGGCGGCACGCTCTCGGGCGGACCCGGCGCCGGTCCGACCACCTGCAGTTTCCCCGGCTCGGTCGGGCTGGGAATCACGGGCACCTCGGGCACGCCGGGTCCCGCACCGGTGATCCGTTCCCGCAGTCGCAACAATGTGTACTTGAACGAGCCGATGAGCTGGTTGAAATTGACCCACTTCGGGCCGTGCAACCCATCGTCTCCGGCGAATCCGATGTCGGGGATGTGACCCAGAATCAGACGGTCGATGGACACCCGCGTCGACCATCCGTTGCCGGAGAAGCCCTTGACGACGGGCGGCATCAACCGGTTGAGTGCCCGCAGGGTCGCCCTGGGCTCCAGCACGACGTCGTTGAAGTTCGCCGAGATCGTGTTGAGGTCGGTGAGGACGCTTCGGCCACTGGTGTCGGTGCCGCCGATCGACGGAAACTTGGCCATCAGGTCGGTGACGTTGCCGAACCGCTCGACGAGATCGGCGATCTCCGTCGTGTTGGCGGCCAGCGTGTCGGTCGCGGGGCCGGCAGCGTCGACCACGTCGACGAGTTCCTGCGTCTTGGCTTTCATCTGCTCGACAAGCGCCGATGTCTCGGTCAGTGCGGTCTGTATCTGATCGGACCGCGCATTGAGACGAGACAGGGTGTGGTTCGACTTCTCGATCAGGTTGCCGAACGCCGCTCCCTGGTCGCCGGTTGCCTTGCCCATACCATTGACGAGATTGGTGAGGTTGCGTATCGCGCCGCCGTTGACGACGATCGCCGCAGAACTGAGCAGCGCCTCGACCGTCGCGGCGGCAGAGGTCGACTCGAGCTCGATGGTGTCACCGCTCTTCAACAGCGGCGCGTTGGGTTGGGCCGGGCTCGGAGGTTTCACAGCGACGAAAATGTCTCCCAGCGGGGTCGCCGAGCGCAGCTCCGCGGTGGTGCCTTTCGGCAGTTCGACGCCCGGCATGATGCGCAAGGTGGTCACCGCCGTGTAATTGCGCGCGATCATCGACGAAACCTCACCGATGTCGGCGCCCCCCAGCTTCACCTTGGCCCTCGCGGGCAGGTTCAGCGCGTTGCTGAAGATCGCCGTCAATTCGAAGCCACCCCGGCGAAGCCCCCCCGGAGCGGGCAGGGGGACGCTGGCCAAGCCTCCCGAAGCGCATGCCGAAACCGACAGACATGTGCTCATCGCCATCACGGCCAGTGAGTAGCGCTTGCGCGTCGCCGCCATCATCCCTGCCCCATCGCCGCGAGACCGTCCAGGATATAGGTCAGCCCGAAATCGGGGCCGAAATCCTGGATCGTGCCGGTGCTGCATCCCAATTGCCGCAAGCCCATCATGTTGCACACCTCTTTGAGCAATTGGGTGTCGAAGAGCACTTTGTCGGTAAGAACGTGGACGCGCAGGGCGCCGTTCTTCTGGTCGATGACGTTGTAGATGTTGTCCAGCGTCATCGGAGCGACATCGAGAAGTTCAGCGAGGTCACGCTCGAACTCGACCAAGGTTTTGAACGAGGCGTTACCACTGGAAACGATGCCCTTGACGGTGTCCCGATTCTTTTCCAGAAGATCGCCCAGCTGAGTGAGCACCTGGTTGATCTTCTTTCCGGTGGTGCCGCTTCCGAGGTTCTCGTCGGCCAGGATGTCGCTGACCTGCCGGACGTATGTGCCGAACTCGCGCAGCTTGTCGTCGTTCTTGGCGGCAGCTTCGAACAATGAGTTGGTGTTCTTGATGACGGCGGTCAACTGTTCCCGCGTCACCGTGCCCCGGTCGTCGCTGAGACGCAGCGCTTTCGACAGCTCGCTGAGCGCGTGCTTGATGTCTTCGCCGTTTCCGTCGGCGATCGCCGCACCGGAGTTGACGAGGTCGGCGAGCGGGCCGTTTCCTTGTCCGTCGCCACGCACCGCCCCGGACAGGTTGTTGACCAAATCCAGCGTCCGGGCAAATTCGATGGGTGTCCTGGTGCGGTTCAACCCGATGGTGGCGTGGTCCTGCAGCTTCGGGCCACTCTTGTATGGCGGGGTCAGTTCGATCTGACGGTCGGTGAGAATCGATGTCGAGATGGTGACGGCCTGCGCGTCCGCCGGAATCGGGATGTTCTTGTCGACGTTGAACTGGATTTCGACATATCCGCCCTTGGGAGTGATCTTGGTGACCTTACCCACCGGCATCCCGAGCACCGCGATCTTGTTGCCCTCATAAACCCCTGCGGCACTGTCGAATTGCGCCGTCACATGGATCACATCGGATCGGGCCTTGAGGTACTTCCATCCGAAGAAACCGAGCGCTGCCAACAGCACCAGAGCCGTCATACCGACGACGAGCCACCTGCGCATGCCGGACCTCATTTGCAGTCCTGGAAATACTGGAGCAAGCCGAATTGCTTGGCCCGACCGCTGATGGCGCACATCCAGGAGTCGACCAGGATGCCGGCGGGGACGTTGAGGTCGGCCGCGTTGCCGGTACCGCTGGCATTGGCCAGGCCGCGTAGCGCGACGGGAGCGCTTTGCAGAGTGCTGCGAAGCAGGTCGTCGTGCTGTGCGAGTAGTCCGGTGAGTTGATTGAGGCTCTGCAGCGTCTCCTCCAACTCTGGGCGATCGTCGACGATGACCCCGCTGAGCGTCTGCACGAGGTTGGTCATCGACGCGATCAAGGCGTGGAAGCTGTCACGCCGTGCGACGAATTCGCCGATCAGCGAGTTTCCCTGGTTGACCAGGCTGCCGATCGCCGCCTGCTGGCTGCGCAGGGTGTTTGTCACCGTCTCCGTGGTTTTCAGCAGTGAGCCGATTTGCGCGCGTCGCTCGCCGATAACCGAGGACAGGTCGTTGAGGTTGTTCATGACCTCGGGAATCAGTGGGGGAAGCCCCTTGAGCTGATTGCCCAGAATGCTCATCGTCTTGCCGAAGTCTTGGAAGTTCATCTGCTCGAAGTTGCTGGTGGCATCGTTGAGCGCTATTTGGAGGTCGTAGGGAACTTCGGTGTGGGCGAGGTCGAACGTGTCGTTCGGCACCGAACCCGATCCTGCGGAGTGCAACGCGAGGTAGCGCCCACCGAGGATCGTGAGGGTCTTGACCGTCGCCCGGGACTGGTCGCCCAGCTTCACCGAGGTCTTGGCGCGGAACTCCGCTTCGACGTGGTCCCCGGCCAGCTTCATGCTCGTCACCTCGCCGACCGGCACCCCGGCAACCGTGACGGCGTTGCCGACCTGTAGTGCCGCGGCCTGCGCCAGCTCCGCTTTGTACTCCCGATAGCCCGGGGCAAGCACCCTGAATATCAACAATCCCGCGATGATGACGGCAATCATCGTCAGCCCGATGAGCCCCAGCATCGTCTTGTTGCGTTCTTCCAGCGGGGTCTTCCGCACTTTCGGTGTTCGATCAACCATTGGCCATGTTCCTGCATCTCGGTGTGTACGACGCGCTGTTTCCGGGGCTGGCCGCATTGACGACGACCGGCGTCACATCGTTGAGCCCTGGGAAGAAGCCGAGGGCGTTCAGATCGCACGGGTAGGCGTTTCCGTAGGCGCCCTCGTTGGTGATGCGTGCCAGTCCTTTCAGCAGCAACGGAAGGTTGGCGCCGGTGAACGCGAGCTGAGGTTCGATCTGGGTCAGGTGCTTGGCGAAACCGGGCTGGCGATTGACGAGTTCGTTGATCGGTGGATAAACGACGTCGGTGATGCTGGACAGCTGGCGAACGACCCGCGAAATCGACCCCATGGACGAGACCAACTCGGGGCGCCGCGCGTTGAACGTCGACACCATCTGACGGGTCTCGGTGATGACGTGGTCGAGGCTGTCATTGTGCTTGGCGAGGTTTGACACCACCTCGTTCAGATTGGTGATGGTCGGACCGAGTTGGGCATCCTGGCTGGCGAACGACTCGGTCAGCTGGCTGGTCTTATCGATGAGCGCGGTCAGCGATACCTCGTCGCCTTGCAGCGACTGGACGGCCCCGAGGGTGAGGTTGTTCAGGTCCTCGGGGTCGATCAGGCTGAACAGTGGCTCGAACCCGTTGATCATCACGCCCACGTCGAATGACGGGTCGGTCTGCTCGACGGGGATCACGCTTCCGGGCGGCAGCGCGCCGCGATCGCCGACATTGCCGAGCGACAGACCGAGATAGCGCTGACCGACGATGTTCTGGTAAGTGACCGATGCGATCGTGTTGCCGTACAGCTTCTGATCGCTTTGCACAACGAAGTCGACCCTGGCGTTGTTACCCTGCAGTTCGATTTTCTGGACTCGTCCGACCCGCACCCCCGCGACTCGCACGTCGCTGCCCTCCGCGAGCCCGAACACGTCGCTGACCATGGCGGCGTAGGGCGTTGTATCTCCCCTCACGTCGCGACGAAGAGTGGCATAGACGAGCCAGGTCAGCCCCAGCGAGATGACCATGAACAGCGTCAGCGCGATCAGTGGGCCGCTAAAGCTCTTCAAGCTCTTCATCGGGGCTTCTCCTCGGAAGGCGGCTCAGCCAGCGACACGGTCATGCCGCGCGCCACCGGGCCGAGCAACAGCTGGGTGGCAGACGTGGCGGGCTGGCCGGTGGCGACGCTGAGCTGGATGCGTTCCTCTTCGCCGCCGACCGGGCCCACGTTGCCCCCGAATGACGCGGCGGCCTCGGCGGGCAGGCGCGTTCCGTCCGGCGGCGGAGGTGCCGGCACCGGCAACAGCCCATCCGGGTATCCCGGACGGGCGACCGGGGCCGGTGGGGACAGCGGCGGCACCGGCGGCGGCACCGGCGCAAGCGCGGGGTTGGCGCTGCCGGGCACCGGTGGCGCGGGAGCCATTCCCGCCGGCAGCGGCGGGTTCGGGTCCACCAGGTTGGGGTACGGGTTGACCAGGGGCGGTCCCACCGCGACGAGATTCCCGTTGGGGCCCAGCACCGTCCCCCGAGGCGGCGCCAGGTTCTTCGGCGGCTGATAGTTCTGCGGCAGCAGCACTTCGGGGATGTCCGGCCGCACGGCCACCAGCGGCGCGGTGAAGCAGCTGGGGCCCTTGAGGGCCCCGTACTGCGGGCAATCCGCACGGGTGTAGGAGTAGCTGGGAGTCAGCGACAGGTTCACCCGCATGTTGGCGGTGTCGCGCGCTGGCATAAGCACTTCTTTGAAGTATCTGTCAGAAAGGTCGTTGAGCTTCACGAAGCCCGGCTTGTAGTTGATGCGCGGTGTTCGCCAACTCGCCGACGACCGGCGTCAGGTTTCCGGTGATCGTGACGAGCCGGTCGGTCTGGTTGTTCAGCGCGGTCTGCGTGGTGCCCAGGGTGTTCATGCCGCCGCTGATCAGCGAGTCGAGCTGCGCCCGCTGCTCGGCAACCACCTGCATCGGCGGTACCGCCCGGTGCAGTGCATCGAATAGATCCGGGGCGGTTTCCTTCAGTGCCCGCGAGGCGTCGATGAGAGCGGAGACCGTCGTGTCGTCGGGGTCAGTCGAGACGATCGAGTTGAGCTGATCCATGATCCGGTCCATCTGGGCGCCGGCGGCCAGAAGTTTGGTCCGGCGATTCTCGGTGGCCGCGTTCAGCGCGGCCATGATCCCGACCGTCTGGTCGTCCCGGGGGTTGCGCGCGGTCGCGAAGATGATGTCGCGCAATTTGTTCAGCGTCGTCTGGAACACCACGGTCGAAAGCTCGGTGTTCTCGGGAATGCGAGCGCCGGACTTGATCGGGGGCCCCCCGGGGTTGCTGTCGACGAGTTGCACCGATGACACCGCGAAGATGTTGCTGGGAACGACCCGTGCGGTGACGCCCGCCGGTATCGACCCGGCGAACTCGGGCTTGAGGTCGATGTTGACGATATTGGGGTTGCCAAAAGCGGAGGGCTTGACCTGGCGCACCGCGCCCACCAGCACACCGCGGTACTTGACGTCGGAGTTCTCCGGCAATCCGTCGCCGATATTCGTCAAGTCGGCGACCACCCGCACTGCCGCCTCAAGTTTGCCGGTCGACTTGAACAGCATCAATAATGTGAAAGACAGCGCCAGTACCACGAACCCGATGGCAGCGCCGAGCAGCGCGCGATTGGAGGGTCCACGACCATCCATCTCAAAGGAATTGCCCACATTAACCCCCGAACCTTGCACCGGAGTCGACTGACCAGAAGGCCATGGTCAGCAGCATGTTTGCGATGACCACGATCGTGATCGAGGCTCTCATCGCGTGCCCCGCGGCAACACCGACACCCACCGGACCGCCGGACGCGTAATACCCGTAGTAGCACTGAATGGCCGATGCGATGAACGTGAAGATGATCACTTTGAGGGTCGACAACAGGATGTCCCTGAGGGACAGCATCAACCCGAAATAGTGCAGATACGAGCCCGCCGCACCGCCGCTGCTGATCTGAACCACGATTTGTGCCGTCAGATAGCTCGCGGACAGGCATGCGACATAGAGCGGGATGATCGCGACCATCGAGGCCAACAGGCGAGTGGTCACCAGATACGGGATCGGATTGAGGCCGAGGCTTTCCAGGGCGTCGATCTCTTCGGCGATACGCATCGACCCGAGCTGTGCGGTGAACCGGCAGCCCGCCTGTACCGCGAATCCCATGGACGCGGCGATCGGGGCCAATTCGCGGGTGTTGGCCAGGGACGAGACAATTCCGGTCGCCGGTCCCAGCCCGAGCAGGTCGGCGAAGTTGTATCCCTCGATGCCGATGAGTGCGCCAACGGTGACACCGAGAACGATGATCACGCCGGCGGTACCACCGCCGACCACCAGCGAGCCATTGCCCCATGAGATGTCGGACAGCAACCTGACGAATTCGGATCGGTAGTGACGCAGCATGGTCGGGAGGCCCCACACCGCGCGGAAGTAGAAGGCCACCATGTGACCTAGGCGCAACGTCGGTGTGGAGAATTTCCGGAGGGAGCGGGCCAATGGCGTCGGCACGCCCGGGACGAATCGTGCAGCGGATGTGGTCATGCCAGCCCCACTCGCGGGAAGAGGATGATGTAAAGCTGACTGATCACGACGTTGATGATCATCAGCAGCAGGATGGATTCGACGACTGCGGCGTTGACCGAGTTCGCGACCCCGATCGGTCCGCCCTTGGTGGACAGGCCTTTTTGGCAGGAAATCACGCACACGACGGCGCCGTAGATGACCGCCTTCAGCAACGCAAGGATCATGTCGCCCGTTGTGGCGAAAGAGGAGAAGGTGGCGATGAAGCTACCGGGCGCGCCACCCTGGGAGTACACGTTGAACAGATAGCTCGCGAGAAAGCCGGTGAAGCACACGATCCCGGTGAGGGCGATGCCTATCAAGATCGCGGCCGCGAAGCGCGGTACCACCAGGCGGCGGATCACCGAAATGCCCATCACTTCCATCGCGGCAACCTCGTCGCGTATGGTGCGCGAGCCGAGGTCAGCGGTGATCGCCGATCCGACCGCCGCGGCCATCAGCATCGCGGACACCAGCGAAGCGGCCTGCCGGATGACGGCCAGCCCACTGGCGGCACCTGCCATCGATGTGGCACCGACCTGCCCTGCCAGAAGAGAGAACTGCACCGACAGGGTCACGCCCAGTGGCAGCGACACGAGAATGGTGGGCATCAGCGAGGTGCCCGCCATGAAGGCACCCTGCCGAACGAACTCCTGGAATTGGAACTTACCTGTGAAGAGGTCTACGAAAAACCACTGCAGCGTGCGTATACCGAGGACGAACTGGTCCCCGACAGTATTGACCGAGGCGATGGGGTGGCGCTTGACGTACCCCGTTGTCCACTTGTCGATCGAATTAAGACCGTCATGTCGGGGAGCGACCCGCTCCGCATCGGCAGTCATAGGCCGCGGGGGTTTCGCACGTACGACTTTTCGTCGCAGTTGCCCATTTTGAGCACCCTCCCTTTGCAGGAAAGTCGGAGCCATTGCCGCGCGTGGCTGGGTGGACCGGCGCGCATGACAGGCGTGGTGCGCTCACGGTAGGACGTAGTGTCTCGTTTCGTCAACGATTTGGAGAATTAACGTTAACTTGGCCCGGATCCGGCCACGCTGCACCACTACGGTCAACCAGGGATTTCAAAGACTGGCCTGCGGCGCTGCCGCATTCAGACTTCGCCCGCATGAGGTCTATAAGCGCTGTCTAAGAGTGGCTTTCGGCGATGTCACCGACTTGAACAGAGGATACTGTGCGATCGTCCAAGGTCACGCAACCAAAGGCCGCGGCCGGCGTCATTGAACACAACGCGGCCCAACACCTGATAACGACGATTCACATCCCGCGACCAACAGCGGTCGGACGAGGCGAACCCGTGTCCATGAGCCTCGACTCTAGATACGAAGCGTGTCATTTGTCCTCAATTCGGCGATTCCCGCCAAGATTCAGCGGCTAACGTGTCGCCATGCCTCTTGCCTCCCCTAGCAGTGAAGGCGGTGTCAAGCGGCGACCCAAGGACCGTAAAGCGCAAATCGCACAGGCCTCTGCCGATGCGTTCAGTGCCCAGGGCTTTCACGCGGTGAGCATGGAGGACATTGCGTCCCGTGTCGGGGTATCGCCGGCGGCCTTATACCGGCATTCGCACGGCAAGTACGACCTCTTTCGCGAAGCGGTCTTGGCACTCGGGCAACTACTGGTCGACGCCACCGCGTTCGCCGAAGACGTAGGCCCCACTGCGGACCCGGCGGAAACGCTGGCCCAGGTGGTCGATGCGCTTGTGTCTGTCACCACGGCGAATCGGACTGCAGGCGGCTTGTACCGGTGGGAAGCCCGCAATCTGCGTGATACCGACAGTGCCGCCTTGCAGGAACAGATACATCTGGTCAACCGGCGGATCCAGCGTCCACTCGGGACGCTACGTCCCAGGCTGCGCACCGGCCAGCGCTGGATCTTGTCCTCCGCGGCGCTCAGTGTGATCGGCAGCATCACGGATCACTCCGCGGCGCTGGCCGTGGAGGAAGTGAATGCGTGCATGGCGCAAGTGGCTCACACCATCCTGGCGACGGATCTACCGGCCCACCGGTCGTCGCCGGCGCAGCTGCCGCGCGTCACCGAGTCCGCGGGTACCTACGAATTCGTTCTCAACGAATCGATGCGGATGTTCCACCAGCGTGGTTACCGAGCTGCCGGCATCGAGGACATCGCGGCAGCCGTCGGCATGCAACCGTCGGGCATCTACCGCTACTTTCGGAGCAAGACCGACATCCTCGTCGCCGCCTGCTGGCGCGCGGCGGATCGTCTGTCCGGCGATCTGGCTGACATCACTTCGCAGACAACCGATTCCGAGACCGCACTGGGCGGCCTCGTCGCCGCCCACGTGGCCCGCTTCGTCGGGAATCCGGCGGGGGCCCATCTCCTGTACACGGAAGGGCGCAGTTTGCCTGAAGCCGAATACCAGCTTGTCGACTGTATCCAGCAGTCCACCGTGGAGGCCTGGGCCTGCCTTGTGAACCGATCGCGGCCGGAGGTGAGCATCCCGCGCGCACGGTATGCCGTCCATGCGGCCTTCGGCCTTCCAGTCAGCATCGGTCCGTCGGATGACGGCACCGTGGCTGCGGTTGCGCCGGCCAGCCTGCGTCGCCTGATGGAGGTCATACTGCTGGGCCGCCCGGCCAAACCCGCTGTCAGTCCACGGGACTGAGACGGTCGTTCCGCTCGGTCCTCCCCTGAAATACCTTGCAGCCCAGTGCCGTCCGGCTACTCGCCGCAGCAGCCACCGCGGCCTCGAGTTCCTCGAATGCCTCGCCGGTGTATTGCGCCAGCCGTTGCAGATGGGGCATCGTGTCGCGGCAGCCGAGGAACCCGAGCGCGATCTTGTCGGTGTAGCCGATCAGGGTGACGTTGAGGCCGTACCCGTCGGAAAGGAACGACACCGGCACGATCACGTCGAGCTTGGCCCCGGACAGATACAGCGGCTGCTTGGAGAGCACGACGTTGGAGACGGTGAGGTTGAACAACGGCGGCAACAGCCCCAGCGTTCCGGTCTTCTGCCCCAGCGCGATCGGAAGCAGACCCATCACCGAGTAGAAGTCCATGGCGTTGGGTGTCATCGCCAACAGTTCGGCCTTGCCGCGGTCGGTCACCGCGCTGATCTCGCGCAGCCGCTGGATGGGGTCTTCGGTCGTGGTGCCCAGCGGGGCGACGAAGCCCGATGCGGCGTTGGGGGTGCCGGGGTCGCGGTCCTTGCCGACCGCCACCGATGCGGTCAGGCTGTCCTCGGGCAGGGCGTCCTGCTCCTGCAGGTACCGGCGGCACGCTCCCCCGATCGCCGCGAGGATCACGTTGTTGACCGTCGAGTCGGTGCTTTGTGCGACCGCCTTGACCCGGGGCAGATCCAGCACTTTCACCGCGAGACGCCGATGCCGGGTGATCCGGGCGTTGAACGGTGTGTGCGGCGTCTTCAAGCCGGCCTTGATCGTGCTGTTGGCGCCGCGCATCATTTTGGCCAGCCTCCCGCCCAGCTCACCCACCGCCGATACGCGCTGGATGGTCCGTTTGGCCCTTGTGAGGGCGAACACGCTGGCCAGGTTGTAGTCCTCGTCGAGCGGCGCGGCCCTGCCCGTGCCCGGCGGAGCCTGCGGATCGGTGCTCAGCCATTGCTTGATGAAGTTGACCGCACCCATGCCGTCGACCGCGCAGTGATGGCCCTTGAAGTAGAAGGCGAACTGGTTGTTCTCCAAACCCTCGATGAGATGGGCTTCCCACAGCGGCTTTTTCATGTCCAGCGGGGTCGAGTGCAGCCGTTCCACCAGCCCGCCGAGATCGCGCCCGGACCCGGGATAGGGCAACGCCGACAGACGCACGTGGTAGCTCGGGTCGGGCTGCACCTGCTTCCAGTACGCCCTCGACGGGCCGCCCGCGATCACACTGTCGAACGGGAACGGCAGGAACTCCAACTTCGAAAAGGCCTCGTAAAGGGTGCGGACGAAATCGCGGGGTGCACCCGCCGGCAGGTCGAAAATCGCCAGCGCACCGATATGCATCGGCGTGCGCGGCGTCTCCATCCGCGCCAACATCTGATCCAACGGGCTGAGGAGTTTCACGGAGCCACCCTAGCCACGCGGAGACTCAATTTCTCACCGTTCCCCGGTTTTCCTGACGTTCCCTGATTGTTAAGTTCGCGGCCGACAGTCGGCGCGCCGCACATGACCGACCGCGCCACCTTCCACGCCGGCACCGCGATGGCCGTGCCCCAGGCCGTGACCCGACGGGCGAACCGACCCGCCATCGGCCCGCGCACGCCTCGCGGTAAATCGAGTAGTCGACTACGCGTGCCGGGAGGGTAGGGGTCGCAATAGTTTCGCACCAGGCGCGAAATGGCTGGGCGGCGCACCGCCGATAGGTCTCTGCCGCATACGACCATGCAGCGCTTGCGCAACTCGGTGTCGGATCGGCACCGAGGACAGACAGGGGATCGATCCGAAACGGAGTGCGTAGCCGTGAGCCGCATGCCATCAGAATGGGGTCGGGCAAACCGGTGTTCGCTGATCTCACTCGGTGCGGATTGGATCGCCGTCGCTCCTAAACAGGAAGGGTGTACTGATGCCTAATTCGTATACCGGCATTTGGCGGGCCGGGGCGGGCCCCCACTACCTCTGGGCCAACGTCACCTGGGACAGTTTCAACGCCAAGTGGCAGGAACTCAGCGGTCAGAACATGCGACTGGTCGACATGGAGGTCCACCGCTCCGGGGGTCAGATTCGCTACACGGGTGTGTGGCGTTCCGGAACCGGCGGACACTATCTGTGGGTCAACGCCGACTGGAACAGCTTTGTCGCAAAGTGGCAAGAACTCTGCCGGTCAAGGGCTGCGGCTGACGGTATTCAAGACGCTGCTGGTCGGAAACCAACTGCGCTACTTCGGCGTCTGGGGGCCCGGCACCGACGGTCACTATCTGTGGGCCAACGTGCCCTGGGCCAATTTCCGCGCGAAGTGGCAGGAATTGAGCGCGCAGAACTTGCGCCTGGTGGATTTGAGCACCGCCGTGGTCGGGGGCGAAGTCCGATACTCCGGAATCTGGCGTGCCGGCACCGGCGGTCACTACTTGTGGGTGAACGCCGACTGGAACAACTTCGTCGCAAAGTGGCAGGAACTGGCGCCGCAGGGCCTGCGGCTCACCGTCGTCGAGAGTCACATCGTCAACGGGCAGCGCCGCTACGCCGGTGTGTGGCGTCCCGGTACCGACGGCTACTACCTCTGGGGAAATACCCGTTTCGAGAACTTCGTCGCCAAATGGCGCGAACTCGCGGACAAGAATCTGCGGCTGATCCACCTCGACGTCATCGACGCTCCTTCGGTGCCCACCAAGCCGTGGGTTCGGCTGCACTTCAAGACACTCACCGCACCGACAATTCCGGCGACCACCATGCTCGAACGTATGCGGGAGGTGTACAACGCCTCGGGAATCGAAGTCGAACTCGGGTCCACCGAGACGCTGAACCTGCCACAACTCAACGATTTGGATGTCGGCGGTTGCACAATGGGCAGCACGACGACAGAACAGAACCAGCTCTACGGCAACCGCAACAACGTGGGCGCCAACGATGTTGCGGTCTACTTCGTGCGTTCCACAGTTCCGCCCTACAACGGCTGTGCCGCGCACCCGGCCAATCAGCCGTCGTGCTGCGTGGTGCAAGGGGCGACTCAGTGGACCATGGCACATGAGGTCGGCCATGTGTTGGGGCTGTCCCATGTCAACGACAACGATCGGCTGATGACGGGAAACGGCACCGGCAACATCACCAACCCGCCACCGGATCTCGCGAGCTCAGAAGTGACCACAATGAACAACAGCAATCTGACGCAGGATTGGTGAGGAGCAGACATGTCTACAACACATGCACAGGTTCGTGCGTACCTCGAGGCCGACGAACTCAGCTACCCGGCCGCGGCCGCCGCGCTGGGCGCTGAGGCGCTGCCGGCACTTGAAGCCCTCGCGCAGGACTCCGATCCGCTGCTGGCATCGAAGGCTGTCTACCTCGCGTCGTTGATCCCCGACCAGCGGGCTGCACGCGTGCTTGAGCAGGCCGCGCGCAGCGAACAGGTCACGGTCCGCATCGCAGCCGCCGCTGGCTTGCAACAGCAGCCTGACGTGAGCGATGAGGTTGCCGTCGACCTGCTCACCGACACCGATCAGGGCGTTCGCAAGGTCGCCGAGAAATCCGGCGTCTTGACTCCCGCGCTTCGCAACCTGATCGCCGAGCGCGCCTCCAGCGCTGAGGACCCGTCACGTCGCGCAGCGGCCCGCGCCGTCGTCGAGGGCGAATCGTCGGCGCCCGGAGAAGGCGGCGGCGATCTCGGCACCGAGCCGCTCAGCGACTCGGCGAGCCGGACGAATGCAGGGCATGACGATCCCAGCGGCGGTGGGGGCGATCTCGGCAGCGGTGCAACGTATTCGGTTCGCACCGGCGGAGGAGCCGACGGCGGCGGATCGATCGAATGCGAAGCAGGAGGCGACATCCCTACCGTGACTCAGCATGGCGGAGGACAATTCTAGGGTTCGACGCCAAAGGTGGGTGTCCGCGATCCCGCAGCAATCATTCCGTTGCGGGCGGAAGGTGAGGACAGACCTGGACGTAGTCGACGTCTGGCGATACCCATTCCTGCCACTGCTTTCGACTCATATTGCTGTTGAGCTTGTCGCAAACCACGTCCACCAGAGGCTTGGGCGCCGGCCACAGCTGCAAGGTGCCGTCGTAACTGCCCGAAAGAATGCGGGTGTCGTCCGGGGTGAATGCGACCGTCGACACCCAGTGATGGTGGCCCTCGAGTGGCACGCCGATCGGCTGGAAGTCGTTTTTAGCGTCCCACAGCCGGATACGACCATCGGTGCCGCCAGTCGCCAGCCATTTGCCGTTGTGGGAGAACGACACCGACAAGACGGGGTTCTGGACCGGGCTGATGGGCGCGTGCTCCTGGGTTCGGGTCTCGACATCCCATATCCTGGCAGTGCCGTCGTAGCCGCCGGCCACCAGCGTCTTGCCGTCTGGACTGAACGACGCGGAGTACAGCGGGAACCCCTGCTTTGCGACCATCGGCTCGCCGTCGGGTACCAGTCCCTCGACGGTCCAAAGCTGGACGAAGTTGTAGGAACCTCCTGCGACAGAAGCCAGTTTGGAGCCGTCCGGGCTGAAGGCGATTCCCCAAACCGGATAGCTCACGGTCTGGTGCGCGGCGTCCAGAGCCTCGGCTTTGCGTTCGGCGATCACGGCTCGGGTGGCGGTCGACCACAGCCGGATCATCTTGTCGTTGCCCGCCGCCGCAATGAGTTCGCCGTCCGGGCTGAACGCAACCGACTTCAGAATTGCACTGTCGACGGGGAGGCCGTCGGCGCCGGCCGGTACCGGTGTGCGCAGCAACGACGCACTGCCCGCGGCGACGTCCCATATCCGCAGGGAGCCATCGATCGACGCCGCGGCCAACTGCGTGCCGACGTCATCGAAAGCGACTGCTGTGACGGCGGTGAGCTTGCCTTCCGGGCGCGATTCGCCGAACGACCGCAGCAGCCGTCCAGAAGCGGCATCCCACAACCGCACAGTTCCATCGGTTCCCGCTGAAGCGAGCACGTGTCCGTCCGGGCTGATCGTCGCCGCCCGCACCTCCCGCTGCCCGCTGAGTATCGGAAGACCCGTGATCACGTCCCATACCCGGATCGAGCCATCGAATCCGCCAGAGACGATCCGGCTCCCGTCCGCGGTGAAGACCACAGTCGACACCTGACCGTGATGACCGACGAACGGACTGCCGACCGGCGTCAATGCGCGCACGTCCCAGAACCGAATGGTGTTGTCGTTACTTGCTGTTGCGACGCGGTCACCCTCAGGGTTGAACGCCACACCGCCAATGGAGGCGGGGTGAGCTGCGACGGACATCCGGGGGCGGGGATCGTGACCATCGAAGATATCCAGGGTGCCGTTGACACGGCCGACCGCCAACAGCCCATCCTTTCGATAGGCGAGCGTGGTGATGGTGAACGGGTTCGGGGCGCTGCGATAAGCCAACCGGCCGGTGCCGGTATCCCAGATCCGCAGGAAACCGTCGTCTCCACCGGCGGCGAGGAAGCGGCCGTCCGGATGGAAGGTGACTCCGCGCGTGGTAGCGGTGGGCTGATCACTCAGGACGCCCAGCTCATGGGAGGTGGCGGGATCCCACACCCGCACGCGCCCATCATCGGCCGCTGTCGCGATACGCCGCCCCGCAGGGTCGAACGCCACACCGTGCACCGCGGCGCCGTCCGTCCCGGGTGCGATCCGGTCTCCGGTGGCGGTGTCATAGATCTGCAGGTTGCGTTGCCCGCTGCCGGTTCCGATCCATCTGCCGTCGGGACTGAAGGCCACGCTGAACACCTGGTGTTTGTCGGCGACCGGTATTTCACGCACTTGTGCGCCCGACGTGGCATCCCAGAGGCGCACCTTGGAATCGTCTGCGGCAGAAGCGATCATGCGCCCATCACGACTGAGCGCCACCGAGGTCACCGGAGTGATCTCGCCGTTGCGCATAGGCGTCTGCAAAATCTTGACCAGATCGCGCCTGCTGCTCGCGAGTTCCTGTGCGGCGGGCGCACCGATGTGATCGGCGACCAGAACCTGTTGAAGCGCTCGCACGTCGCCGCCGGCCCTGCCGCCCTGCAGCATCTGCTCGGCTTCGGATACCAGCCGCCAGGCGGTGTTCTGCCGCTCCCGCTCGCGCGCTTCCCGCGTCGCCGTCACGATGACGAATCCGCCCACCAGCGCGGTGACCACCGCAACAGCGCAGGCAACAATCAGTCGCCGCTTACGCCGTCGAGATTGTTCGGCTTCGCGCTCGTCGGCGGCCTGCCTTTGCCTGGTTTCCTCCTCGCGACGGTCGGCGGCATGCCGGGACGTTTCCACGAAGGTGTGCGTGCCGGCAAGTCGCTCCTCGAAACCTGCTCTGGTGATGAGCGTTTCGGCCGAAGAGATGCGATCTCCGGCGAGCAGCCACGCTTCGTTGCGGTCATGGTCTTCCCAGTCGGCGGCCGCACGCTCGAGAATGTCGGCATGCTTGAGGTGTTCGCGTTCGTCCTCGAGCCACGATTTCAGGTCATCCCATTGACGCAACAGGCTCTCCAGCGCCACTTCCACGACGTCGCCATCGGCGCGGGAGTCGCTGACCAGCAGGCGCTTGCGCACGAACTTGTCCAGCAACGGCTTCGACTGCTCGGGTAGGTCATCCCAACGGGCGACCCGGCGCACCGCCTGATCGTTGTCCGGGTTGATCGTCGCCAGCCACGGAACGAAAGCGCTTCGCAACAAATGCAACTCGTTGTGTCGTGCGGTGGCGTCGACAGAGAGGATGCCATCCACTTCCGTCTGGACGACCTTGCGCATCTCCCCCATTGCGCGGTAGTCCGGCAGCGTCAGCTCGCCGTCGCCGCCGTACTCGTCGAAAAGCCGTGCCAGGGTCAACGACAGCAACGGGAGCGTGTCGGCGCCTTCCCGACAGTCCGAGAGCAGCTGATTGATCAACGCCGGATCGATGTTGAGTGGCTGGCCGGCTTCGCTCGCGCGCCGTGCCGGACTCACGATCACCTCGCGGAACTGTCCGTCCGGCATCGGCCTGAGATCGTCGAAAACGATGCTCTTGACTCTGGACAAATGCGGTGCGATTTGAAGCGCTTCGAAATGATCGGTACGGATGGTCATCGCGACGATCAGGGACATCTTGGCGACGCTGTCGGCGTCTGAGTACTCCTTGATCAGGCTGAGAAATCTTGAGGACTCCGGCCCGGCGTCGGCCCCGACAAGCTCCTCGGCCTGGTCCACCGGCACGACCATGGTCGGGCGAATGAGGCCGCCGGGATCTACGATCATCGACTCGGCTGCCCTGCGCTGAGTCTCGGCCAGAAGTGCGTGGACACGGGAAGCGTCGTTCAGGCACGCATCCTTGATCTCGCCCAGAGTCGGCCGGAGCAGCCCCAGTCGAGCCCGCGTCGTACTGATGGCACGAGCCAGACCCGTGTCCCCGGTAAGGACCTTGCGCTCGGGCCGTATCGGATCGAGCAGGAAGAAGTTGCGATCGTCGCGCCGCAACCGGGGCAGCAGGCCGGCCCGCAGGAAGGACGACTTGCCTGCGCCGGACGGCCCAAGTACGACGAACAGCGTCTCCAGCCCGGACTTCCTGATGCCCCGCATCGCGTCGAGACCTCTGATGATCTCCGCGTCGCGGCCGAAGTACACCGCGGCGTCGCGTTCTTCGAATGGCTCCCAGCCGCGGTACGGCGCGCGGGATCGGTCGTCTTCCGGCGGCCAGACGAACAGATCGGCGCCTATGCCGGCGAGTTGGATTCCGTCACGGAGTCGATTGAGTCCGTCGGCGGCAAAGCATATCGGCTCGGGATGCCCGTCATCGAGATCGATATCGACCTCATCGGTGCTGCCGAACAGGTCAACCCATTGCCATTCCCGCGTAATCCCCATCCCCGTCGACGGCTCGAGTCGCGCGATGAAGATCCTCTTGTTGAGAGTCTCTGCCATTCGAAATTCGGTCTGGCATTCCGGGGACGCCTCCCAGTTCTTCGACAACAGGCAGATGACAGCCTCGCACCGCGAATTTGCTTGCTTCAGCGCATCTTTCCAGCGAACACCGGCGGGAATTCCCCCGTGGCGATCCAGGTCAAGAAATATTTCGTCGCGCAGTCGGCGGTCATGACTGACCAACCACCGTTTCAGCGCTATCGCTTCGCGATCGTCCGTACTGGAGTGACTGATGAATATCCGCGTCAATACGTACTTTCTCCGTCCGCCCGCATGGACCTTCCGCGATATCGGCGAGGTCGTTCGTGAATGTTCGCCGAAAAGCCCTCCATTAGTGTAACGGTGCATTTCAGCGTCTGCCCGGGACCAGGGTTGTTCGGAGGTTGTACGGGCCGACAGCCTCGTCGATGCCGAGGCCGGGCCTGGTCCACGGGTGGATGGAGTTTGCGAAGATTGCCACCGAGCGTCCGACACGACAGTAGGGTCTATGCCGTGGGCAGAGACCTGTTCGCCAAGGGACGGGGCCGCTGGCTGGCATTCGCGGCCTCGGTCGCCGTGTCCGCCGCCATGTTCTACGCCCAAAGCACAGACGCCAAGGGCAACGTCGAGAACGCGGCAGCACCCCGGCAACCACAGGGATCATCTGTGCTGGCCGGTGCGCAACCACAAGCGCAACCCGACGGACAGCCAGACGGATCTGCGCCACCCGGCGCACCGTTTGTGGCCAGTCCCGCAGAGGCGGAATCGCTGGCGGCAAACGCACCTGTCGCCGCCCCGGATTTCAAATTCGGGTTACCTGCCGGTGTTGCGTCGGAGAACGGGCTGCAAGTCAAGACAATCTGGGCTGCCCGTGTCATCGGCACGATGTTTCCGGAGATCCAGACCATCGGCGGATACCGGCAAGACGCGCTGCCCTGGCATCCCAACGGATTGGCGATCGACGTGATGATCCCGAACCCGCACACCGAGGAGGGCATCGAACTCGGCAACCAGATAGCCGGAATGGCACTGGCCAATGCCCACCGCTGGGGAGTCCTTCACGTGATCTGGAGGCGGGGCCTCTACCCGGGCATCGGCGCACCGAGTTGGACCGCCGACTACGGCTCAGAAACAGCCAACCACTTTGACCATGTCCATATCGCCACCAACGGTGGCGGATACCCGACCGGCAACGAAACCTACTACATCGGGTCCATGAGCCCTACGCCGCCAAACTGATCAACGTTCCTTGGGCCGACTGATGCGGTAAGTCAAAACTCAACGCCCGAAGGCAGGCGGCGTCGAGTCGACCGGAACGACCTGTCAAGTCCCCATTGGAATGCGCGGGGTCACCGCGTTTGCCGCCGACTGATCAGTGTCAGTGCGCCCGGCCCAATCGCAGGTCAGGCTCACACCATTGGCAGCGGCCACGGCACAGTCGACCTTTTTGCCGTTTTCGATCACGAGCACCTGGTGGGCAATCGTGCCGTTGTACTCCAAGCGGCCTTCGATCGGCGCCTCCGGGTTCTTCGATTGGGCGCATGCGGTGAGCCCCATCAGGAAAACGGCCGTCATCGTCGCCGTCGCAAGTCGGTGCGCGCGGAGGTACGATCCCGCGGCACGACTCTCGATACGGTTTCACCGGGATCACCGATGATCTTGAAGCCAATTTCTTTGGGCTTCCCAGCAAACATTTCCCACTCCTCTCGGTTCGCCGTAACGGCTGCGAACTCGGGTTTCGCGTGCGGTCGGCATCTGCCTCATCATCTGTCTAGCAATACCGCGGCGCGTGCGGGCCGGAATGCGGATTACCGGAGTTGCACTGCCGTATTTCGACCATGCACGCAGCGATATGCCGGGACATCGGCGGCCAGCGGTGAAACCATGGTGGCATGGGCGAAGGTTGCGGCGCGCGGACAACTGCGGGACCGTCGTGCCGGCGTTGTCTCGAGAAGCTGTGGCCGACCTCGAATTCTGTCACGGGCGCGGTTCAGTTGTCGCACACGTCAGCCGATCGGTGGGGTACATGCAGGTGAGGGTGCCGCCGTCGCGGAAGGTGACGGCTGTTTGCGCCGTCTTGCTTACGCTCAGCGCGTCCTCCTGTGGCCAGGCGACGCAACCGGCAGCGAGTGAGCAGCGTACGGACGACTCGGACGGCCGTTGCGGCTCCCACACCTGACTTCGCCATTGTCTCGAAGCTGGTCAACGATGCGATCGCGGCACCAACGGCTGCCGGGTGCCGTGGTGGTGATCGGGCACGCCGGCAGGATCGCTTTCCAGCGAGCTTTTGGCTCGCGCAAGCTGGCCGGCGAACCGGGACTCGATGGATCGCCCGCGCCTGCGGAGCCGATGACCGAAGACACGATCTTCGACATGGCGTCGCTGACGAAGAGCCTTGCAACGGCGACCGCGGTCATGCAGCTGTATGAGCAAGGCAAGGTCGAGTTCGACGATCCCGTGCAGAAGTATCTGCCTGAATTCAACGTTGCCAACGATACTCAGCGTGCAAAGGTGACGGTTCGGATGTTGCTTACGCACACTTCAGGCGAAGCGGGAGAGGTGAGTCTCCATGATCCGTGGGGACTGGACAGACCCGATAAAGCTGAAGGCATTCATCGTGCAGTCAACACGCCGCTGCAGTTGGGACCCGGCGAGGTTTTCCGGTACTCCGATATCAATTTCATACTGCTCGGAGCGCTGATCGAGAAGGTCACCGGCGAGCCGGAAGACGTTTACGTTCAAGACAGGGTATTTGCGCCACTCGGCATGGAAGACACCCGATACCTGCCCCAAGTCAAGGCGTGTGGTTCGCACCAGATCATAGGAGCCGCGATCGCATGGGCTCCCGAGCCGGAAGATCGCAGTCGTGGAAGCTTGTCCCGCGGGTACATGGAATGTCGGATTGTTGGCACGCATCGCGCCAACAGCACGTGACGAAGAAAGCGGCACCGATCCGGGCAGCAATCCCGATTATGATCGCCTGCTCCGGGGAACTGTGCATGATTCGACGGCGCGCCGGATGGGTGGCGTGGCCGGGCATGCCGGTGTGTTCTCGACGGCGCACGATGTCAGCGTCTTCGCACAGGCCCTGCTCGATCGACTCGCGGATCGCCCGAGTCCGTTTCCGCTCACACGGGCGACTCTTGAGCTGATGACAAGTCCCCAGCAGCCCGGACACTCAACTCAACAACTCCAAGCGGCCAACGATGCCACCAGAGCGGCCGTCGCACAGACACCAAACACGGCCCACCCCCTGCTCGCCCCGAACTATCCGGCGATCAGGGGACAAAACCTACGTGGCTTTGGCTGGGATATCGACACCGCCAATTCCAAGCCGCGAGGCGCGATCTTTCCTGTCGGCAGCTTTGGCCACACCGGCTTTACCGGAACCACGCTTTGGATAGACCCGGGCTCGGACACCTACGTAATTCTGCTCGCGAACGTGATCCATCAACGCGGCGGTCCACCGATCTCAAATCTGAGCGGCGAAGTGGCAACGGCGGCAGGCGAGGCACTTCGCCTGTACAGCGTCGGGTTATCGGCCACGACTTCGACAACTCAGAGAATCCCTCGCTGATGGCAAATGCCGTCGTTCAATTCCTACGACCCACGGCAAGTTCAGATCAAAGCCAGCTGAACCACGTTCGCGGTCGGCAAGAGCACGGTTGCGCCGTCGTCACCACGACCGCCTACAGCACCGAGTTCTCTCGCAGGAACCCCACCACCTCCCCGGTCATCTGACCGTCGCCGAGCAGCTGCGGGTCGTTGTGGTCAGCCCCGGGTATGAGCACGAACCGCTTGGGTTCGGGAGCGGCGTCAAACAGCCGCCTGCTGAGCGAGGTCGGCACAATCGTGTCGCGGTCACCGGCAATGACCAGCAGCGGCACCGTCAGGCCGATGATGTGGGCAAGGGACGGATAGCGGTCCAAAAGCAGTGGCCGCTGGAGGGGAAGCCATGGGTAGTGCACCCGGCCAACGTCGGCCAGGGACGTAAACGGCGACCGCAATACGACCGCGGCGGGTGCGTATGTCGAGTGTTGTTGCGTGGCAAGTCGTACGGCCACCGCGGCGCCGAGCGATTCGCCGAAGTACACGAGCCGCCGGTGGTCGACCTCGGCGCGGTCCGCCAGCCAGTCGCGCGCCGCCACCGCGTCCAGAGCCAAGCCCTCCTCAGTCGGGCTGCCACCGTTCTCGCCGTAGCCACGGTAGTCGAACAGCAACACCGACAACCCGGCGCAGTGCAAGGCGGCCGCCAGCGGTGCTCGTCCAGTGCGATCTCCGCCGTTGCCGTTGCACACCAGCACCGCGGGGCCTCCTCCAGGCGCGGGTAGGTACCAGGCGCCAAGCCGCAGCCCGTCGGCGGTCTTGAGCGCTACATCCTGCGCTCCGCGCAACACGCTCGCCGCAGGCGGCACCTGACCACGTGCAGGGAAGTAGATCAGCCGGCGCTGCTGCGACAGCAGCAATGCGGCGAATCTGTGGGCCATACCGCAACGATAGCGACGGCAGCTTGCTTCATTACGCACCCGCAGCACGTCGCTCGACACCAGCCCTCGATAGCGAAATGCTTCTCGTATGGCATCACCCGTACCGGGCCTTCAACCGGGGAATACGTGTGCCGAGTAAGAGCCTGTGACAAATTAATCTAGCCTGCTTCGGCGTGTCGCGGTTTCGGATGCAACTGCGCCCGGTGTTTGGGCGGTCCTCGACATTCGGACTGTTCGTGCTGCTGGCCACCGGCCTGGTCGCGCGCACCGCGCGCCGTACCGTGGTAGGGATGCTCGCCGGGGCGCAAATACGATTACCGCTATGGCACTTGAACTCACCGAACTGCTCACCTTCAGCGAGGCCGCCCAGCGATTGGGAGTCGGCACCCGGGACATCGCCCGCATGGTCCCGCACCGAGCAGATCGGCTTCGTCCTCGACGCGCGGGGACGACGCCGGATACCGGCCTCGTGGGTGAGCGATCCGGCCGGGTGGCATTGAGCGGCGACCCGCCCTGACCGCCGCTGACGAACTAGACCGAATCGACACAAAACGGCACCGTCAGCACCGCCAGGCAGCGGCGGACGCTCGACGGCGATCGATGATCTTCGCACAGGCTTCAATCGGCGCGCCGCAAGCTGCCCGACGACGTCAACAAGCGTCCGGCTACGCGCGCCAGTTTCGGCCTAGCCGCAGTTACCCGCAGGTTGGGGGGCATGTGACGTGGACGTCGTCGCCCGTCGCTGCCGCGTCGAGGCCGTCGCCAGTCACGGTGGTCGTGTTGCCGTCGACGGGACCCGCGGTGGCCGTGCTGCCGTTACCATCGACGATCGCGACGTTGTTATCGCCCACAATAGGGGGGTCGGGGAATGGCAACGACTGACCACCCGCGGTGGCCGTACTGCCGTCGCCCTTGACGGTGGCGGTGTTGCCGGAACCGATGCGAGCGAGGGCAGTACTGCCGTCGCCGTCGACGGTGGCCGTGTTGTTGCTTCCCACAATGTCGTCGGGGGAGGTCGACTGCCCACCCACGGTGGCCGTACTGCCGTCGCCGTCGACGGTGGCGACGTTGTCATTGCCACGGAAAGCGGCGGCCGTGCTGCCGTCGCCGTCGACGGTGGCCGTGTTGCCGGAACCGATGAACGCCCTGGCCTCGCTAAGGTCGCCACGGACGGTGGCGGTGTTGTCGTTACCAGTCACACCATCTATCAACGAACCACCCGCGGTGGCGTCGCCGCGGTCGCCCTTGACGGTGGCGGTGTTGCCGGAACCGGCGAAAGCGACGGCCGAGCTGCCGTCGCCGTCGACGGTGGCCGTGTTGTGGCCACCGAAGACGCCCGGTGTGCCCGTACCGCCGTCAGCGGTCGCCGTGCTGCCGTCGCCCTTGACGACCGCCTCGTTGTGGTCGCCGCGGGTCGCGGCCGCCGAGCCGCCGTCGCCCTTGACGACCGCCTTGTTGTGGTCGCCGCCGGTCGCGGTCGCCCTGCTGTCATCGCCCCTGACGATCGCCTTGTTGTGGTCGCCGCCGGTCGCGGTCGCCGTGCTGCCGTCGCCCTTGACGATCGCCTTGTTGTGGTCGCCGCCGGTCGCGGTCGCGATGCTGTCATCGCCCTTGGCCTTCGCCTTGTTACCTACGCCGCCGGTCGCAGTGGCCGTGCTGTTGGCGCCCCTGGCTACCGCCTTTGAACCTACGTCGGACTTCGCGGTCGCGGTGCCTTTCTGCACAACCACCACACCGTTTATCGAAATGCTTACGTTTCGCTGCCGCGGGGTCTTCTGTTCCGGCGATGCAGAATCCGATGACGAACTCGACTCAGACGACGAGGACGAACCCGAATCCGACAGCGGCTTGGCATAGGCCACCCCCGGCGTGGCGGCCAGCCCTGCCCCGATGCCTAGGGCGACCGCTAACGCGCCGATGCGCCCGATGTTGTTGGCGTTACTCATTTTCTATTTCCCCCCACAGTTGCGCCCTGCTTGACACCCGCGTGCTGCGCTCACACGCGAAACTTTCGGGCAACACTCGGCATCGAAAACCCTAACGTGGCGCTGACCTAGGAAACAGCGTTTCGGCGTCTACTCAGCGCGGCCTTAGCAAATGTGCAGTTCCAGACGGTTCGGTGCAGCAGACCACGAGACAATGCCGCTGCTAAATGCATGACAGTCACAGGTGTGCGGTCCCGGCGCTGCGAGCGATCAGAATGACCGGGCGCGGGTGGGCGCGTAGTTACCGGACCGACCGCGACGTTACCGGACCGACCGCAACCGATGCTTGTACTCGGCGATCTGCTCGGTCGCGGCCACCGCGTCCACATCAACACCCGACCTCATCTCGATCCCGGCACGGCGTTTCACCGCCGGCGAGATCAGCATCTCGTTGTGCTGCTCAGGCGTTGGTCAGGGCGATGTCGTGATCTTGGTGATCGCGGTCGGGTCGAGGAAGGCCCACCCGACTCGCGCCGTCGCCATCAGACCCACACGCTGCCTCGTCCAGAACACGCTGTGATCGGCAGACACAGTCAGCCCCTTGCGCAGGGCGAAGGTCACGCGGTTCTGTGGGATGCCGTACACGATGTCGTTGCCGATGCTCGGGCTGGTCAGTACCGGCACGCCAGAGATGACGCGGCCGGCGGGCGATGCCGGATCCGCTTGCAACAGATTGATGTTCGACCCGGCGGTGCTGTACGCCTTCAGCGTCGACAGCTTCAGCGCGGTTGCCGGATTGCAGCAGAAGTAGTTCAGCACCGTGCCGTGCTGCTCGGCGTTGCTCTTCGCGAACTCGAAAGCGTCCGTGTTGGCCCAGGCGTCGGCGGCATCGGCCAGCGTGGGAGTGATGCTCAGCAGACCCGCGGGGCCGTTCGTGGTCGTGTTCGCGAAGAAGCTGGCGTCGATCACCGACACCAGGCGAGCGACCAGCGACCGGCCGACCATGTTCAGTGCATCCGGTTCGCTATCCTCCACCATTTCCTGGGACAGGACGCATAGAACCGAGGCCTTCAGCACCGGGATGTCTTTCTCTGCGAGCGCCGGCTCCCCGATGACCACCTCGGCACCCTCGGCCACGAAGCCGCCGGTGTTGGGGTCTGTGCTCAGAAGGGGCACGCGGACGCTGTTCGCGCTGGTGGAGATGACATTCGATACCCGCACGGCAACCGACTCGTTGCGGAGCGGAATCTCTACGAGCCACTCTACCTGCTCGGGCAGAAGCGCGGTGCACCGGTAACGGTGGTAATGGTCATTGAAACTCCTTGGGGCGTGCGCTAATTTGCGCAATTGAATTCGAATTCGAACGCCACCAGGACCATTCGGGTTGCCGCTCGACGCCACAGGCCATCGAGGACTACGACCAGACTGCCCGCGCAGGGCGTCGGCCCACGTCGAAACGCGCGCGGACTGTTCAACCGGACTGGCACCGGGGCGCAAATTTTCGATGGGCCTGTCAGGTGGGGCGCGCGTGATCGCCGGTCGCCGCGCCAGGTGTGGCTTGTCCGCGGCCAGTCTCATCGCCGTCTCGACGACACGGTCGGCGGTGATCGCCTTGAACTCGTCGTCGATGAAACTGTCGAGGCTCACGTCACGCCAGACGTCTTTGGGATCGATCAGGTGCTCGCCTCCGGTACCCAAAGCTGTTGTGCGGCGGCGGCATCCAGTGTCAAACCGTCACTGACGTATTGGGCTGACGCGGCCGGGATCCGAAAAGCGCGGGTCTACCCGTCGGCGGTGTGAAGATTACCGCTTTGCCGGCGTCCGATGAGTTTCCGTCCGTGTGGTGGTCTAACCCGCATGGGCAAACTGACTTACGGCATGAATGTCTCGGTGGACGGCTACATCGCCGACACAAACGGTGACATCGGGTGGAGCGACCCGGACGCCGAACTGCACCAGTACTGGAACGACCAGGTCCGCGACACGGCGGTGTCGCTGTATGGGCGGAAGCTGTACGAGCTGATGTCCGCCCACTGGCCGACCGCCGACGAGGCCCCCGACGTGTCGTCGGTGCAGGCCGAGTTCGCCCGGCTGTGGCGGGCGATGCCGAAGGTGGTGTTCTCGAAGACCCTCGACTCGGTCGGGTGGAACTCCCGGTTGGAGCGCGGTGACGTCGTCGAGGTCGCCACGAGGCTCAAGGCCGAGACCGACGGCCTGATCGAAGTGGCCGGTGCCACGCTCGCCGCGCCGCTGGTCCGGGCCGGCCTCGTGGACGAGTTCCACCTGGTGGTCACCGCGGCCGCGGTCGGCGGCGGCACGCCGTTCTTCCCAACGCTGGACAAGTGGATCGCGCTGGAGCTGGTGGAGAACCGCACGTTTCCGTCGGGCGCGGTCCTCCTCCGCTACGTCGCGAAGAACTAGGATTCGGTGACCGATACAAGCACACCCCATCCGCAAGCGAGTACCCGAAATCAGCGCCCCGACATCCTCGGATCGGGCACCAATCGTCAAGGGATGCGAGCACTTTCACCGAATGCGGCTCGCATTGCAGATCACGGTTGTCGAGAGGCAACGCAAACTCGAACTGTCGAGCGTGGTCCGGCTGCGTCATGGGGTGCCCCTTCTCGGTCCCGACGAAAGCGCGAAATTGCGGGGCCGACCCTCGTCCATGGGTAGCGATGCAACTGGGTGTCTTCTCCGGTTCGAATGACCATCTGCCAACGCCAGAGCCCGCCGTTCGTGACGGTCTTCCAATAACCTCGATTCCGTAGTGATCCCGACGGAGCCGAAGCGATGCCCCCAGGCCCATGATCGGCCAAGTGTTGACGGGACACGTCACTGTCGAGTGACCTGATCGACTGTAGTGAACGGAGATCCCCTGCTCATGGCCGAACCGATCGACGAAAACTTCACCGCCACCCTGTTGGCCAGTAAGGCCAGTACTGAAGGGGCGGCTGCCGGCGACGACGACGCACCGTTGGTGACCGGGTCCGCCCTGAGCGTAGCCCAGGCCCTCGACATCTTCGATTCCCAACTGGGCAGCCGTCACCTGGATTTGGCCGCGCGTGCGCTGCGTGCGGAGCACAAGGGCTTCTACACGATCGGGTCGTCGGGCCACGAGGGCAACGCAGCGGTTGCCGCCGCGCTGCGTCCTACTGATCCCGCACTTCTGCACTACCGCTCTGGGGCATTTTTTCTGCAGCGCGCTCGTCAAGTTGTTGGCAGCGACCCGGTGCGGGATGTGCTGCTCGGCGTCGTGGCCGCTTCGGAGGAACCGATTTCAGGCGGCCGCCACAAGGTTTTCGGGCGCCGAGACTTGCACGTCATTCCGCAGACGTCCACCATCGCCTCGCATCTGCCGCGCGCCTTCGGCATGGCCTTCATGTTGGACCGGGCTCACCGGCTCGCGGGCTCCTGCCCATGGCCTGCCGACGCCGTAGTGGTCACCAGCTTCGGTGACGCATCGGCGGACCACTCCACCGCCGTCGGGGCTATCAACGCTGCTCTCAATGCCGCTTACCGAGGGATCGACACTCCGCTGTTGTTCGTCTGCGAGGACAACGGCATCGGTATCAGCACCAAGACGCCGGCGGGCTGGATTGCCGGCACCTACGGCGACCGCGCCGGCCTGAAGTACTTCGCCGCTGACGGAAGCGATCTCGCCGAGACGTATGCGGCCGCGCGGGCGGCGGCCGACTGGGTACGTGAACAGCGCCAGCCCGCATTCCTGCACCTGCGTACCGTTCGGTTGATGGGCCACGCCGGCACCGACTACGAATTGGCCTACCGAACACCCCGCGACGTCGCCGCGGACTACACCCGCGACCCGGTCTTGACCACCGCACAACTGCTCGTCGGGCAGGGCCACCGTACCGTCGCCGACGTCATCGGTCTCTACGAGCAAAAACGTGCCACGGTGATGAAACTGGCCACTGACGTCGCCCAGCGTCCGCAGCTGAATTCGGCGGCGGAGGTCACCGCACCTCTCGTGGCGGGCCTGCGTGCGGCTCGGCAGGCCTCGCAATCGGTTGGCAACGCGCCCTCGGACGGCGGACGTACCCTTGCCCAAGCCATCAACGTCGCCCTGCACGACATTTTCGAGGCGCACCCACAGTCCGTCCTGTTCGGTGAGGACGTCGCGCGCAAAGGCGGCGTGTACGGGGTGACCCGCGGCTTATACAAGAAGTTTGGCGCGCGCCGGGTGTTCGACACCATCCTCGACGAGCAGACGATCCTCGGTATTGCCCTCGGCGCCGGACTCAACGGGCTGTTGCCCATTCCCGAGATCCAATATCTCGCCTACATCCACAACGCGTTGGACCAGGTCCGCGGCGAGGGCGCGACGTTGCAGTTCTTTTCCAATGGCCAGTACCGCAATCCCGCCATCATCCGCGTGGCCGGCTACGGCTACCAAAAGGGATTCGGCGGCCACTTCCACAACGACAACTCCGTGGCGGCGTTACTCGATATCCCCGGCATAATCGTCGCCTCCCCGTCTCATCCCGACGACGCAGGGGCGATGCTGCGCGCGTGTGCACAGGCTGGCGTCGACGCCGGCGCACTGTGCGCCTACCTGGAACCGATTGCGCTCTACCACACCCGCGATCTATCCGAGGAAGGCGACGGCGGCTGGCTGAGCCGACCCGAATCCAGTGTCGACCCTACGATCGGGACTGCGCGCACCCACGGCAACGGCGCCGACCTCACCATCGTGACCTTCGGCAACGGTGTGCCGATGAGTCTCCGGGTGGTGCAACGGCTTCGCCAAAACCACGCCATCCATGGCCGCGTCACCGATCTACGCTGGCTGGCGCCGCTACCCATCCCGGACATCGTGCGCGAAGCAAGCGCCACCGGTCGCGTACTCGTCGCCGACGAGACCCGCCGCTCGGGCGGCGTTTCCGAGCACGTCGTTGCCGCCCTCATCGACAACGGATATGCGGGCCGTATAGCCCGAGTGACCAGCGAGGACAGCTTCATTCCGCTCGGCGACGCCGCAGCGCATGTCCTCCTCGACGAAAGAGCCATAGAGGAGGCTGCGTTAGTGCTATGTCGATCCAACTAGTGTTCGAGGCTCCCGGTCTGATCTCAGAACCAGGCGGCAATCCGTTTCATCTCCTCCTCCGCCAACTTGCTGATTTCGTTCATGAATGTCGACATGTTGCCGCTCTTCAGATCGTTGGAAACCTGTCTCCCCATGAGCCTGGCCCTGGCTGTTTCTGCGAAGGCGGAGGCCAGCGCCGCAGCGGAACTCGCAGACTCTTCGCCTGCCTCGACACGATCGTCGGCATCGTCGGCGAAGTACCACCCGGACTCGACGTCCGACGGGTTCGGGATGACCTTCTCCGCCACCAGGCGGTCGAAAAACGCCGTCATGCAATCCACAGCGTTTGCATACTCGTAGATGCGGTCTTTCGGGAAGCCGAATTCTTCGAGTTTCGCGGTGGAGAACACGGAGTCATATCCCGCCATCAGGCTCTTATCCAGGAAGTCGTAGTTCAACAGACAATTGAAGTTATGTCCGACCAACGAGAACGTCGACTGAAGATCCTTCCAGATTATTTCCGCATCCGGGCCGGCCATCAGTGCGGTCGACTCCCCCTCGATTTTCTTCTCGGGGGCCGCCGGCTCCATTCCGAACCAGGCCGCAATGCCGGCCCAAGCCTGTTCCCAGTTGAACGGAGGACAAGAAGGGCAATTGAACGCCTGGTTGGGATGAGCGGTGCTCCAGACCGCGACTTCCGCAATCTTTTCCGACGTGCACAGATTGATCATCGCCTTGTAGCTGCCCTCGGACCCGGGGTACATCAGCTTCTTCCCCTGAGCCTTCATGATCATTGCGTATGTGGCCAGAGCGATTCCAAACGATTGCGTCGCCTCGGAGAGCTCGGGGCACAGCCCGATGATGAACGAGGGTCGAACCTCGTTCCAGGTGAACCCGTCCTCCTTCGCCCGCTGGTGGATGAAGTCCTGAGCGTCAAAGTAGCTGAGGGGGCCCGGACACTTGGTGGTGTCTTCGAAGAAGGGCGAGGAGTAACCCTCCCACATGCTGGGACCCAAATGCATCCCGTAGTGTTTGCCTCCCGTTCCCAGCATGAAGACCTTCAAGGGGGCACCTAGCTCCTTCAAGGCATCCAGAACGTTGCCCATCCACAGCTGGTTCTTCTCGTTGACGCCGCTCCCGGCCAACTGCGCGAGATTGCCGTAGAGCTGATCGTGGATGTTGTCCGGGCTTATGTTCATCAGTCCGTGCAGCGCAGGCGCCAGTCGATCGGACACCGCGAGAAGTCTCCGCATCCTCACCGCGCTCCCGAGTTTCGGCGGCCTGTTCGCTTCCGCATACCAGAACACGTCGGTAATCGCAGGAGATCCGACGTCGATGAGGGCTTGCTTGACCGACTCTTTCTCGTTGAGGTTGCAAACCAGGGGAATGTATTTGCGCGAGGTTCGCGACGCAAAGGTCGTTTCATCCACCTTGAGGGCAAGGCACAGCGCGGTGTCGTACTCGTCTCCCCTCTCGTTCAGGAGATGAGGGAGAATTCCATTTCCCGCCATTCCGGTGCCACCGACTACTAAAGCGATTTTTCCCATACCGATGTTTCCTTTTTATTCGTGGGTGGATCGTTGCGGCTGCCGACACGACATGGTCGCGGTCGTACCCACTTGGCCGAGGGTGGGTTGTCGTAGGTTTCGGGCGTCGGTTTTCCTCAGTCCACCGTTGGCAGGTCTCGGGCAGCCACCCCTCCTGACGGAGGCCAAGGTACCGAGCACCCTCAACGGCATAGCGGAACACTACCGCCGCACGGCCCGCAGTAGCCTCGATTCGCGATCCAGAAATCGAGGTTCACGCGTGGCCGCGCCGACGCGGGTAGCCGCCGTTTCCACACTCATCCCATCTGTGGACGGTTACGGTGAGAACTCGCGTCAGCCGTCGTCATGAGGGTCGGGCAGCAGGATATCTTCGGGGTGGTGATACCCGTTGACGCGAGGCCGGCCATCGTCGAGGTGGGGCGGGGGGATCCATTCGACGCGGTTGTCTTTGGCGCGGCGGCGGGTGCGGTAGCCGCCGGGACCGACCTTCCGGTTGTCGCCGCCACAGGCCAGGGCGAGGTTCGTGACATCGGTGGGTCCACCGGCCGACCAATCGATCACATGATGGGCTTGGCAGTGGTAGGCGCTGGCCGTGCAGCCCGGGGCGGTGCAGCCGCGATCCAGCGCGTGCAACACGATGCGTTGTCCGATCGAGGCGGTGCGCCGGCTATGCCCGAGGTGAAGCGGTATGCCGTGACCGTCGAAGATCGCCAGGTAGTGGTGAGCATGTGAGGCCATGCGGATCAGGTCGCGCATGGGCAGCAGTGACCCGCCCGCGGTGACCGCATGGCCGGCCGCGGACTCGAGTTCCGCCAGCGTGGTGGAGACGATAACTGTCACCGGTAGGCCGTTGAGCCGGCCCAGTTGCCGTGAAGACAATACGACACGCCCAGCGGCCAGGAAGGCGTCGTGGTTGCGCTGTCCGGCGGTGCGGACATCGCCCTGGATCTGCTCCTGGCTGGGCTTGCCGTCCACACAGGGATGCGGATCCTCGGGGTTGCACATACCCGGCGCGGCCAACTTCGCGAGGATGGCTTCCATCACCGCCCGGCACTCTGGGGTCAATGTGCCGCTGATCGGGGTCAGCCCGTCGCTACCCTGCTTGCCCAGCATGATTCCGCGACGGCGTGCCCTGTCGCGGTCGCTGAATTCGCCGTCTTGGTCGAGCAGTGCGGCCAGGCGGCGCACCGAGCGGCCGTATTCCTGTGGCCCGCACTGGGACGCGGCGCTCGCCAGCGTGCGTTCTGCCTGCTCGCGGGTGACCCGGTCTACATGACCGGGCAACTTGGCGAAGAATTCGCGGGTGATCGCCACATGCTCGGCGCCGACGAGTCCCTCTGCCTGTGCGGCAGCGAGGTGCGGCATCTTCGGTTCAAGGGGCAAGCCTGTCAACGTGCGCCGCGGGCCCAGATCGGCGGCCTCCTCGATACGGCGTGTGGCGGCGCACTGGCTGATGTTGAGCTTATGGGAAAGCACTTTCGGCCAGGTCGTGGCGCCCAACTCGATGGGTGAGGACTCGGCGATGAGCTTGTTGATCAGCTTGTGCTCGACCACTGGTTGGCGGCGGACCATCACTTCGCGGCGGGCCAGAACCGCCAATATCTCGCGAGGCGCCAGATCGTCGAATGACAGCGACGCCAACTTATCGAACGCTACCTCCATCTCATCGAGAGCAGCCATCAGGGCCTCCCGATCGGCGGCTGCATTCCAGCTCATACTCGAACAATAGTTCGAATGTACGACAAAGAGATCGGTCCTGCGACTGGAGGGACGAATGTGTCCACAGGGATCTGATGAAAGTGCCTGTGGCAACTCACGGTATCGACGCGGAGACTCCGTGCGGCGGATCAGCCTTCGAGCACCGAGACGACGGTCGCGGCCGCCGCTTTCACCGATCCCGGACGGGATGCCGCCGCGCTCGAAGATTTCAGTGAGCGCCGTTCCGGCGGCGAGCGGCCGCCCTTCGGGTCCCCAAATCGGCGCCCAGCACGACTCCAACTGATGTTGCACGAAACTGAACTCCCGCAAGGGGGTTCCGAAGGTCCGAGTGCGCCTACCCACTCGGTCCCGCGACCGCATAACAAGACCGACTTGATCCGGCGCGTTGCTCTCACGAACCCGCCTCCGTCGGCGCCACCTCCACCTCCCGCGCCACCGCGCCGTCCTGTCGCAGGAACAGCAGCACGGCCGATCCAACCGGCCGCTTGGTCGCCTGGCGGACCGCATCGGCGTAGGCACGCAACTGGACGGCGTACCGCGGTACCTTCGCATCCAGTTCGGCGGTTGACCGCCAAGCATCGGTCTTGTAGTCGACCACCACAAGTCCGTCGTCGTTCTCGTACAACAGGTCGATGTACCCTTCCAGTACACCGTCGCCGTAGGGCACTCCGACGTACACTTCTCGCCAATGACGCTGCGCTGCTGCGGCTTTGACGATGCTGGAATCGATCGCCGACCGGGCGAGCGCCTCGATGATCGACTCCTTGCCGAGCACTCCCTCGGCTGCCGCCTGTGCCGCGCACACGCCGGCCAGTCCCTCCCCGCTCGCGAGGTCGGCGGTCTGCAGGGCACCGTGCACCGCGCGCCCGATCGCGCTGCCGTAGCGGCCCTTCTGCCACGGCGGCAGGTCGATGTCACGCGGACCCTTCGCAAGGCCGGGGTTGGTGTCCACGATGCGGATCACGTCATCGGATTCCCGTGCCGCGGCCGCTTCCGCGGCCAGTCGGGTCGCCGATGTCGCCACCGGCCGTTCCGCCGACTGCAGAGCGGCATGATGAACGGATCGCCATTCGGAAAGAGTTGGCAGCTTGGCGAATTCAGAGATCCCCGCCGCACGCGCAGCAATGGGCGGCTCATCGGAGACGTCCAGCAACTCGAGGTGAGCCGCGTCCCGCCCGTTGTCGTGGAGCACGCGGGCCGCGGTCTGGCTATTTCCGGAGTTGCGGTGTACGGATACCACCAGATGATCACGGGCACGGGTAGCCGCGACATACAGGAGCCGGCGGCGTTCGCTTTCGCTCATCTGCTCTTCGGTTGCCTGCGTTGCTTCGAAGTCGCTGGTGGACACCAGTTTTGACAGCCGAATCGCCCAACCGCCGGAAGACGGGAACCGAACGTCGACACCGCGCGACGACGCACGGTCCTCCGTCGTCATCCCCGAGAGGATCGTGACGGGAAACTCGAGTCCCTTCGCGCCGTGAATGGTCAGGATCCGCACCGCATCGTCGTCGGTTTCCGGCAGCACGGTTTCGACCACCCGCGTGCCCTCACTGGACTGCCCCTCCACCCACTGCAGGTACCGGCGCAGGGTGGTGCCGCCGGCCTCTTCCCATGCGCGGCACTGATCGAGCACGAAACGCAACCGTCGCCACAGGTCGCGGGGACGGCGTTCGGCCGCGGCGAGTTCGAAGAAGCGACGTTCGCGAAGAATCCGCTCCACCATCTCGCTCGCCGACATCCAGCGGCGCTGCCGGTGCTGTTCCGCCAGCCACGACAACCCCTGCGCGACCGGGTGATCGGCAGGCGCGCCATCGGGAAACGCGCGCTGATGATCCCAGTGCCCACGGATGTGCTGCCGCCAGACGTACAGATCGTCGTCGCCACAGCCGAACGCCGGGGTTCGCAGCACGCTGACCACGGCCAGCTCATCGGTTGGGTCCTCGATCGCATGCGCGACCGTCATCAGATCGCGGACTTCACGCGACCCGTAGACCAGGGAAGAGGTTTCGGCGCGATACGGGATGCCGGCGGCGTCGAGGGCGCGTTCCAGGAACGGCAGCGACGTCCTCGCCGGCAGCAGCACTGCGACGTCTTTCCAAGCCGCGCGGTGCCAGTTTTCCCCGTGCGATCCCGGCTTGCGTTCGCTGACCGACCAGCCCTCCCGGATCACCCGGCGGATGGTCGCCGCGACGTCGGAAGCCTCCGCGCGGCGCAGTTGTTCGGCATTCAGTTTCGTCTCGTGCTTGTCTCCGATGAACGCCACCGGCGGGCCGATCTCCGGTTGCCCGCGAACGGGGATCAGCGGCTGGTACTCGGGCTGGGAATCAGGTTCGGCGACGATGATTTTGGCGAATGTCTCGTTCACCCATTCGACGATCGGACGTGCGGTGCGGAAGTTCTGGGCCAGCGTCTGGGCGGCCCCGACGAGTTCGTCTCGGGCTCGCAGGAACATGGCCACGTCCGCGCGCCGGAACCGGTAGATGGACTGCTTGGGGTCGCCGACGAAGAAGAGCCGGCCATCCGTGACGGTTATCTCCGACCAGGGAACCTGACCCGCCTCAGTGTCGTCGGAGGCGATGAGTGCGGCGATCTCGATCTGGATGGGATCGGTGTCCTGGAACTCGTCGAGCAGCAAGCGCCGGTAGCGATCCGCGAGCGTCTGTCGCACCGCGAATCCGACGTCGCCGTCGCGTAACAGGTTGCGCGCCAGCACCAGTAGATCGTGAAACTCCAACTCCCCCGCCTGCTGGCGGGCGACGGCACTGTCCACGGTGAACCCCGCGAGGGTCGAACCCATGAGCTGCAGAACCTGTTCGAGGATGCTCTTCCGCAACTCGGCACAGGTCACGTCGAGTGCCTTCAGACGGCCCTTGATCGCGCCGACGCCGACTCCCTGCCAGTTGCCCTTCTGGCCGTTCCTGTACGACAGCCTTGGTTCGGTAAGGATCCTCAGCCGGTCGTCGTCGGTGGCGGCGTCGCGCAGGGCTATCTCGAAGTCCATCACCTTTGACTGCAGATGCTTCAGCATTTTGTCGTTCTCGTCGTTGCAGTGGTGGGAAAGTTCGATCAGCGCACGGACTTCGGTGAGGATTTCCGACACATCGACGGGCGGGATCACGGGCTCGGGTTGCCGTCCGGCGCCTTCGGCCACCAGATCCCAGTTCGCGTTGAACGCGACCGCGACGTCACGTAGGTGCTGCGGCTTTCCCCCGCTCGCGAACAGCAATCGCAGGGGCATCTCCAGATTCGGATCCTCTAGCATCAGGTCGGCGAACTGTTCCCAACGGGCGTCGAATGCGACTTGTGAGGCGATTTCGTCGTTGACCGTGAAGCGTGGGGGCAGTCCGGCCTCGATCGGATGCTCGGAGAGGATTCGCTGGGCGAACGAGTGCAGCGTTCCGATGGCGGCGCCGTCGAGCACCCGCAGCCCCTCCCGACAGCTCTCGTTCTCGTGCGCGTCCCGATGGAGTCGGGACCGGATCCGGTCGACGAGTTCCGCGGCCGCCTTCTCGGTGAAGGTGATGGCGGCGATCCGGTCGGCCGGTATCCCCGATTCCACCAGCGCGACGAACCGATCGACCAGACACGACGTCTTTCCCGAGCCGGCGCTCGCCTCGACGAACAGCGTGATGCCCAGATCGTGGAGGACCGCCGAACGGGTGGCCTTGTCGGAGTCGAGTTCAGGAGCGGTCATCGCCGCCTCGCGGATCGATCAGCGACAGGTAACCGCTCAGCGCGGAGTCGCCGCGGATCCGTTCCCATTCGCGTCGGGCGTGAGCATCACCGAGGCCGTCAGGCGTGCAGTACCAGCAGTCGACCCAGCCGAATGCCGCACGGTCCGATGGATGCGCAGGGAACACCCCGTCGGCGATACCGGCGACGATGAGGTCCATCGCGTCGAGCACCTCGGCTTCGACCGCGTCGGTGATCGGGTATCCGTGCCGCGCGTTGTCCTTGGTAAACCAGTAATGCGCGAGAATTCGGGGTGCGTCCGGATATTCGGCGCGCGCGGCGCGACCGTAAACGTAAAGCTGAAGCCGCTGCCCCTGCCGGTGCGGGTCGGCCTCGGTCAGTTTCTTGTATGCACCGGCGCTTCCGGTCTTGTAGTCGATGACTTCGACCGAGCCGTCAGCTCCGAGGTCGATGCGATCGATGAACCCATGCATGTGCAGGATGTGACCACCGGGCAAGGCGATGGCCACGTCGTCGAAGCGCTTTTCGGCGGCCACCGGGCGGAACCCGTCTGCAAGGCGTACGGAGTCGGTGTCGAGAAAATTTTCGAGTTGACGTTCGAGCCGTATCCGTTCGGCGCGCCACAGCAGCGCCCGGCCCGTCTCGCCGGCACGTTCGGCATCGTCGAAGCGCTCGTTGGCGATCCTCTTCAGGCGCGCACGGTCAGCGGCCGACCAGCCGCCGAACGGATGTCCGTCGCGAATCGCTTCGAGAATGAACTGCTCCAGGATGGCGTGCACCATGGAACCCTTGGTGAGCGGGTCGATTTCGAATCGGCGTTCCGGCTCCTCGACCGGTTGCACCCTGAGCACATGCGCGAACAGGTATGCGCGCGGACATTTGGCCCAGGTCTCCAATGCGGTCGCGGAGATGCGATCCGGGACCTGCAGCCTCTCCCCCAGGCCGGACAGGTTCCCGTCGAATCGCGTGAATTCATCGCTGCGTCGCGCGCACATCACCTCGAGTGCGGTCCGCACGCCGTCGTCTTCGGTGAGCAACGGGTCATCGGGCGTCCCGCGAGCGATGGCGGCCAGTCGCAGATCCCGCTCGCTCGCGTGGACGGGTGCGCGCGCCAGCCCGGACGCATAGGACGGAACAGCTTCGAGCCACTCGTGATTCACGTAACCGGCCAGCACGTCCGACGTGAGATGGTCAACTCCGGCCAGGCGTGCCGCATCGGAGAGCAGCCACCGCGACGCGGGCTGATGGGTGGATCGGCGGAGGTCACCGCGCGGGTAGCTCAAGACCGCTTCGCCTGCCCCGGCGAGCACCGCCAGCAGATCGCGACGGTCCTCGTGGACGCGGCACGCCCGCAGGGGAAGATGGCCGCCGGCGGCCGCGCGTTCCGCGTCGGGCAGCAGGGAATCCTCGAGACGCCGCGACGGGAACCGGCCCTCGGCCATTCCCAGCACGATAACGCGATCGAAGACCATGCCCGCCGCGACGGAGACGTGACCGACCATGACCCCGTCGCCGGGGCGGCCGGTGCGTCGCAGCGCGGTGTCCAACTCGCTGTCGACGGTCCTGCGGAACGACTCCATGGTCGGGCCCGGTCCGCCCAGCGCGTCCAATCCGGCCAGTCGGTCGAGACTTTCCTCGACCCGTTGCGCCGCCTGCCATTCGTCCTCGGGCCAGGTTTGTCGGCGACGCTCGTCGCCGAGATAGGTGTCCGCGATTCGCTTGAGCCAGGCCACGTGTTCCGCCCAGGTATTCGGGGCCTGTGTCGGTTCCAGCTCGCGGCGCAAGCGCGCCATGAAGGCCGCCAGCGTGTCGGCCCGGCCGGCGTCCGCGCGGCGGCCTTTCGCGCGGGCTTCCTGGCCGTCCTCCTCGTCCTCGTCGGCACGCCTGCGCTGGTCCGTTGCCCAGCGGGGCAGCCGATCGGTCCAATCGGCGCCCCGCACTATGCCGGCGGAGCGCGACACACGCTCCCATGCCCGGCTCGGCACGTACCGGTCGCCGTCGAGAATAGCCCCTCCTGCGAGTAGCCCGAGGACATCGCGTCGGCGGAATTCCCTGTCGGACAACGACAGGAAGGTGCGTAACGCATGCCCGTAGACCATGTCGCCGATGCTTCGGACCGGGGTGCCGTTGATCGGGATGCCCGCGGCCGTGAGGTGCTCGCGCAGCAGTCGCGCGTACGGGTCGGTGATCGGGTACAAGACCGCGACGTGTCCCAGGCGGACGCCGTCGCGCATCCATGCCCTCGATGCGGCGCATGACCGTACGCACTTCCTCGTCGGGGTCACTGACGCTGACGATCGAGCGGGCCAGAGGCGGTACGGTAGTTGCGTTGTCCGGCACAGTGATGCCCGCGTGACGGTAGGCGGCGACGGTGGCGTCGTCGACGGACGCGTCTCCGGTCATCCCGACATTGACCCTGACCTGGTTCCGTTCGGCCAGCGTATGTACGAGGGCCGCTTCCGCCGCGGTGTACGCCGGCAGCAGATGGATCACCAACGGATTTTCGGTTGTTGCCTTACTCTGCGCAGCGGCGGCAAGCAGGTCTTCCTCGTCGTACCAGTTGCGTGAAAGCTGTTCCCGCACAGTCCGATAGATGCGTATGACGTCGGCAGACCGCGCGGAGCAGTTCGCGACCTTCTCCAGCGCATCATCCGGTGCCGCGCGCAGTTCACGGTACGCGTCGGCCAGTGCCTGTTCGGTGGCGGGGTGGGCGGCGACGGGCGAGAAGACGCCCGGCTCCCGGTCCAGGGCAAGGCGCACGGCGCTCGATATCAATGGCGCCGAAACCGGCCGGCGTCCGGCCTCGGCAAGCTTCGCGGCCGCCATCTGCTCGGCGAGTCGGCGCAGGGTGATGAACGTGACGTTGGCGATGCCGCCCGGTTGGGCAGCGAGCGCCCGTCGGGTCGATACCGACACGAAGTTGGAACGGACTATGACCGTGACCGGGGCGAGTGGGTCGCCTTGCTTCAGGTGTTTGAGCTGTGTGGCGAGCAGGTTGACTGCCGACTGGCCGTAGGGGGTCGCAGTGACATCGAAGTTCGACTGTTTCACCAAGCCGGTTCAACTGTCGACCGTCAGTTCCGCATACCCTGGTCGTAGCAGCTCGGCCAGCCCCCGCCCACGCACGGTGACCGCCACCTCCGGTAGTTCGTCGAGCAACGCGGTCGATGCACTGACCGGTGGACGCGACACCGGAATGGCGTTCTGCCGCAGGAAGAACGAGTCGAGGCAGTCGGCCAGATCCGGTCCCTTCGGCTCGGCGCGGTCGGCCGCCGGGCGGCCGGAGCGGGCCGCGGCCAGGTTCTCCAGCAGGTCGTCGCGTTCCCGCCCGCGCCAGGCCAGGATGGCGAACGGGTCCTCGTCGAACGCCTCGGCCAGCAGGTAGAACGTCGCCGCGAGATGTTTGCACGGCACCGCGCCATCGGGGCAGGAACAGTCCAGCGACAGCTCCCGCGCCGCACCTGGGAACAACGCCAACCCCACCGCATCGAAGACGTCCTCGATGTCCACGGGCATCTCGCCGGCCAGCAATGCCGCTGCAAACAAGGCATCCTCGGCCAACGCGCCTTCGATCTGCGACCACTGCCCCTTGTCGAAGGCGGTGATGCCGATGCGAACCCGGTACGGGCGCGCCCGGCTGCCCTGCACCTGTGCGCTCACCAGACCGGGCGCCACCTCGAGCGAGATCACCTGTCCGCGACGGGCGTAATTCTTGCCCCGCTGAAGCCGGCTACCCATGCCCATCGCTTCGAGCACCCCGATGAACCGCTGCGACCACCAGGTCAGGCCGATCTGCCCGCGCGTGCTGCGGGCCTTCAGCCCGTCGGCCGGCAGCGGCCGCGTCGTCGGATACCAGTTACTCACCGACGGCTCCCTCCGACAGTGTGAACAGTTTTCGCAAGTCACGGGTGGACAGCTCGGTCAGCCAGCCTTCGCCGTCGCCGACGACCAGATCTGCCAGCGCCCGCTTCTGTTCGATCATGTCGTCGATGCGCTCCTCCAGCGTGCCGGTGCAGATGAACTTGCTGACCTGAACCGTCTTCTTCTGCCCAATCCGGAACGCGCGGTCGGTTGCCTGGTTCTCCACCGCCGGGTTCCACCAACGATCTAGGTGCACAACATGATTGGCCGCCGTCAGGGTAAGACCGGTGCCGCCGGCCTTCAGCGACAACAGGAAGATCGACGGCCCCTCACCCGCCTGGAACCGGGCCACCATCTCATCGCGGTGCTTTTTCGGGGTGCCGCCATGCAGATACGCCACATCCTGACCGAACCGGGCAGCCAGATGCGGCACCAGCATCCCGGCGAATTCGGTGAACTGCGTGAAGCACAGCACCCGATCCCCTTCGGCCAGAATCTCTTCCAGGATCTCCTCCAGCCGGATCACCTTGCCCGAGCGGGTTCCGATCGCCGACCGGTCGTGCAATAGTTGTGCGGGATGGTTGCAGACCTGTTTGAGTTTGGTCATCGCCGCCAGAACGTTGCCGCGCCGGGCGATTCCATCGGTGCTCTCGATCTTCTCCATCATCTCGTCGACGATGGACTGGTACAGCGACCCCTGCTCGGTGGTCAGTCGGCAATACTGTTTGGTTTCGATCTTCTCCGGCAAATCGTCGATGATGTTCGGGTCGGTCTTGAGCCGGCGCAAAATGTAGGGCCGGGTGATCCGGCGAAGCCGCTCGGCCGGCTCGGTTTGGCCGTACTTCTCCACCGGAACGGCATAGCGGGCTTTGAACGCCTCCGACGAGCCGAGCAGTCCGGGGTTGAGAAAGTCCATCACGGACCACAATTCGGCGAGCCGATTCTCCACCGGGGTACCGGTGAGCGCCACCCGATGTTCGGCGTCCAACCGGCGGACCGCCTTGGCGCCGCGTGACAAGCTGTTCTTGACGGCCTGTGCCTCGTCGAGCACCACACGGTTCCACTGATATTCGGCGAGTTCGTCCATATCGCGGGCGGCGGTCGCGTAGGTGGTGACGATCAGGTCGGTGGCGTCCAGCTGCTCGGCCAGCTCCTCACCATGCAGCCGCGCAGCGCCGTGATGGGCGTAAACCCGCAGCGCCGGTGCGAATTTCGCCGCCTCGCGTTGCCAGTTTCCGACCAGTGACATCGGGCAGATCAGCAATGTCGGTGCGGTATCGGCATGGTGGAAGCGCTGGGTGGCCTCCAGTGCCAGCAGTTGGACCGTCTTGCCCAGACCCATGTCATCGGCCAGGCAGCTGCCCAGCCCCAGCGAGGACAGGAACGCCAGCCACGACAGCCCGCGTTGCTGATACGGCCGCAGCGTCGCAGCGAACCCGGGAGGTGGCCGCAGTGGTTGAAGTGATTGCGCCGCAGCCCCGCTGAGCAGATCGCCGAGCCAGCCATCGGCGCGCAGCGCGGTGATCTCGAGGGGCGCGTCGGCGGGCTGACTGGCTGTCAGCGCCAGGATCTTGCCCAGGCTGGCCTGCCCGGTGGGGTTGGCTTTGAGGAACTCCAACCCGCGACGCAGCTGCTCGGGATCCACCGCCACCCACTGTCCGCGCAGCCGGATCAGCGGGGCCTTGGTCTGCGAGAGCGCGTTGATTTCGTCCTCGGTCAGCGTGTCGTCGCCGACGGCGAGCTCCCACCGGAAATCGATGAGCTGATCGCGGCCGAACCGCGGGACGGTCTCGACCACACCGTCAACCGGTGTGGATGCCGACACCGCCAGCCCGAGCCGGCGGCGCCGGTCCCACCACGACGGCAGCAGCACGCCGAACCCCGCCTCGTCGAGCAGGGGGGCGACATCGGACAAGAAGTGGTAGGCGCCGTCGGCGTCGAGGTCAATCCCGCAGGGTCGGGCGGTACGCAGACCGGCGGCCAATTCCGGGTAGAACCGGACCGCACGTCCCAGCTCGGCCAGCAGCAGTTCCTCAGGACGGTCCAACCAGCGACGCAGGTTGCCGTCGTCATCCCAGGCCTGCTCCGCCGAAACCAGCAGGCTGGGGTCGACGACGGATCGCAGCAGGAACTCCAGCCGCCAGGCCACGTTGTCGTCGTCGCCTTCGGAGAGCCGGAAGACCGCCCGCGCCGGGCCCGGCTCCTCGATCCCGATCTTGTCCCACGGTGCAAGTGCCTCGGTCAGCCTGTCGAGCTCGTCGAGGTCCGCGTCGAACCGGCCGTCCGGCGTGGTCAGCGCGGTCAACCATGCTTCGGCGGCCGGAAGTCGCTTCGGGCGGCGACCGCGCCGCGGTTGCAGCAGCTGGTCGGCCGGCGGCATGGCCGTGCGGGCCATTACGCCCACGAAGGCCGTCAAAGCCGCGGTGACCACCTTGGACGCGCCCGGGGCGTCCGCAGCGGCCCGGCAAACCGGCGGCATCGCCGTGGTGATCGCGTTCAGTTCCATCACATCGGCGCCCTGCACGACCGGCCGCCAGAACGCGACCGGCATATCGTCGTCGAACGCCAGCGCTGGAAGGATCAGCCCGCGTGACACCAGCTTCCGCGCAAATTCCGCGATATCGGCGACGAAGTAGGTCACCGAGGCGCCGTAGCGCACACCGGGTTGCGGATCGTCGAAGATCGTCAGCGCTTCGTCTGCCGTCAGAGCAACAACCGGCACAGTCCACGGCAGCAGTGCGGGTTGGCTTTGCGGCCCCGGGCGCGGCGTCACCCGAAACAGTTCTGGTGAATCCAGCGGAGAGCTCCGCATTGACGGCAACTGCAGCTCGACGGTGCCCTGCTTGCCGATGTGGATCTCGCTGAGCCTGTCGGCGGGGACGGCAAAGGGGTGGGGGCGCGCGGCCCGCAATGCCTGGCTGGCACTTTTCACCGTGCGGTCCGCATCCTCAGCCCACAGACACATGCTGTTGCCCGACCAGATTCCATGTACAACCAGCATTGAGGCGTCGCTTTCCGAGATGGGTTGCGGCCAGATTAGTCAACGCGTCACGGTGGCGGATCAGCGCCACGCCGGATCAAATCGGTCAGAGGGCGGATGGGTACGGCGTCTCAAATCCCTGCAGCAACTCAGGCCTCATTAGGCCGTTTGATCTCACGAGCCACAGCGTGCGCCGCTACCCTCACGCCACCGCCGGCCGCGCCCCCAGAGATCATCGCGGCCGCCCTACCCTCAGCTGCGCAGGTAGACCGCACAGGTCGACGACCTGCAGTCGAACAGCTTCATGAACAGGTCGGGAGAGTCGCGCGCCACGGCACCGGCGACGGTGTCGTCGCCGACGATCAGCAGTCCGACGTCGTCCGCGCGCACCATCCGGTACGCCTCCGCCGCCGTGACGTCGTCGGGAATCCGCTCGGCGGAACTGGACAGGTCGGGCGGCCACGCCAGGTACGGAAGGTCCGCGGTGCGGTCGAACAGTGTCACCTCGCCGGGTTTCACCCGGGCCATGGCGTCCAAGAATGCCTTCGGCGCGCCGTCGGCACCGACGGCGCGGCGGCGCTGCCCGTCGGTCATCGCGAGATAATCGTGCAGCGGTGGGCCCTCGCCGGTCAGCCCGGGGTAGCCGACGTACAGGTTGTGCGCGGCGCCGAGGGCGACGGCGCCGAAGACCAACGCACGCAATCGCCTTCGCCCGCCGAGGTGCTCCACGGCGGGTATCGCCAAGGCCAGCGTCAGACCGGCGAACGCCAGCACGAACCGCGCGATCGCCGGATCCGGGGTGGCCAGCGTCGCGGCGACCACCAGCACCAGCAGGGCCGACCGCGTCCGGACCACGCGGATCGCGGCGACCGGCAGCGCGGCCAGGAACAGCACGCCGAGCCCACCGATACGCATGTCGAACGCCGGAACCTCCGGCGCGACGGCGAACCACGAACCGATCACCCGTTCGGCAAGGTTGCCGTGGGTGCGGGGAGCGGCCGCGCCGGCGGCGAGCAGTTCGGAGATGCTGTGCCGGCCGGGCAGGTGTAGCGGTCCGATGTCGATCCGGATGGGCCACAACGGGTTTGCATGCCGCGCGAGGTTGGTCACATAGGACTCGCCGCCCGCCAGCAGCGCGACCGCGCCCGCGACCGGGAGCAGTCGCAGCCTTCGGGCACGGGCCGCCACGACGTACACGGCCACGAACAGGATGGCCGCGGCGATGGGTGCGCTGGGCTTAGATCCCAGGAACATCCCGATCGCCAGTGCGGCCAGCAGGATCCTGGTGCGGTCTGCGGGCCCGAGCACGAACGCGATGGCGGTGAGCAGCAGCGCGGCGGAGGCCACGTCGACGTAATTGGTGGGCAGTTGCAGAAACGCCGCGGGCAGCGTCAGCCACACCGCGCCCGCGGCGACCGCGGCGTCAGAGCGGGCGCCCTGGCGGCGGGCGATCACGGCGATCGCGAGCGCTCCCAGCAGGCCGAACGGCAGTTGGGCCAGTTCGACCACGCCGTCGTCGGGGAGCATCGCGCGCCACGCGATGAATGCGTACTCGATGACGTGCGGATAGGTCGACAGATACGGCACGTCGGGAGGAACGTCTGCGAGGTCGCCTCGCTGCAGGGCAAAGTTCACATACGGCAGGTGGTAGCCGAGCGCGTCCCACTGCCAGACCGGCAGCAGATACCCTGCGGCCACCACGACCGCCAGACCGCATGCGGCCACCACGAGGACCGGGGCGCTGGCCGCGCTGACCGGCCACCGGCGTGGCCAGGGCAGGTGCAACCCCTGAATGTGAACGGCGATAAGCACAGTGGCGGTTACCACGACCGTCGATGCGAACATCACGGGGGTGGACAGGGCACCGGCCGCTCCGAGCACCCGCACACCGACGGCGACGACGGCAACCAGCAGCGCCGACCCGGCGAGCAGCCGCTCACCGACGGGTGCCGCGGCCCGCCGGAAGGCCAACGCGCCCAGACCCAGGGCGGTCACCAGCGCCAGGGGCAGCGCGACCGGCAACAAACCCCAGACGGTCATGCCGACCCCGCTCGCGGCTGCCGCACGTCAGTCGCGGCCGCGACGGCTCGCGCGGGGGTCGGCCAGACCGAGCCGGTCGTGTCGTCCCCAGCCTTGCCCGCCGGTGAGGAACGCGACCCAGCCGAGTACCGCGCCGAAGTGGAGCAGGAGCCGGTAGGTGAACGGCTCGAGCACACTCGCTACCGCGGCCCCAACCATGGTCGTCCCGTCCCGGTGGCCGACCCAGCGGCGATAGCGGGCCACCGACCACAACTGAAACGCAAGGTTGACCAGCAGGGTGCCGGCCAGCACCACCGCCACCGGTGCGAGAACCGCGGTGTTGAAGGTCAGCGCGAAGTAGCCCAGCAGGACCAACGCCGTCAGCCCATACAGGGGCTGCACGGCGTCGATCGCTTTGATCGGTAGCATCACCGCCCCCAGCCGGCCCATGCCGGGGTCACCGACCATGGCCCGGTACCACCATTGGGTCTGCAGAAAGCCGCCGAACCAGCGTCGGCGCTGGCGCAATAGACCCGACACCGAACCGGGCGCCGCGGTGTGCGCGTGGGCGGCACCCAGCACGCGGAATCGCCACGTCAGGCTTTGTTCCCCGGCGTAGCGGTAAAGGCGGTGCACCAATTCGTAGTCCTCGACCAGACAGCGGTCGTCGAATCCGCCGACCTCGACTACCGCGGCACGCCGGAATCCGGCGAACGCACCGGAGATCAATTGCAGGCAGTCCACCCGCATCCACGCGTACCTACCGAGGAAATTGCGGACGTACTCATAGGTCTGGAAGAACTGCATGACCGCACCGATCGGCGACCGGCGCGCCACCGGGGTCAGAACCCCGGTGATGCCGACCAACTCGGGCTCGCGGCCAAACGCCGCCCGGACCTCGGCCAGCGCCTTCGGGTCGAGCAGGGTGTCGGCGTCCACGGTGAGCACCACGTCGGCGGAGGTCTCCACGACGGCGGCGTTGAGCGCCCGCGCCTTGCCGCCGTGAGCCAGACGCAGCCAGCGCACCGACACCGACTCCACCACGACGGACTCGCTGACGCGGCCGCACGGCGGTTCGGCCAGCCCGAACTCGGCGCGCAGCACCTCCGCGGTCGCGTCGGTGGAGCCGTCGTCGGCGATGACGATCTCCTCCGGCGGATCTGATTGCGCCATCAGCGCCGCGACGGTCGCCGGCAGCACAGTGGCCTCGTCGCGACTGGCGATCAGCACGGCGACGGTGGGACGCGCGGTGGGGCCGGCGAGCGGATCGACCTCGGTGAACCGCCGGATGTGCCACCCGGTGAACAGCAGCAACGCGGCGTCGTAGCCGATATAGGCGAGTCCGATGGCCCAGGCGACGATTCCACCGCGACCGAACACCAGCAGGAACAGCGCCGCCCATAGCGCCAGCACGCAGAGGTGGATGAGCATGCTGACCGCCGGCGTGGACGGCGGCGTGATCCGCGACGAGTGGCGGCGTCGGGCCGACGCGAGCCCGGCGCTCCCGTCCTGCTCCGCCATCGACACAAACCCAGCGTAGGTTGCGCCGCAGCCCGGTCACCGTCGCGGCTTCGACCGCCGCGGTCAAAGGCTGTATCCACCAATAGCCGTCGCGGCCACGCATGCGCGCATCGCGTGGGACTTCAACGTGGCGGGACCCGCTGGTGGCCGAGATCAACGAGCGCGATGGTGTCGACCTGCAGTTGCGTATCGGGGTGAATTCGGGTCGGGTGATCGCGGGCGAAATCGGGTCGGGCAGGGCGGGTTACACGACGATCGGTGGCAGGCTGGATCTATCGGCGCCGCAACGCAATGTAGGAGGATCATCATGAGTACCGGTCTTCGGGTGACCAGTCAATCCGTTCTCAGCTTGCTGGCATTCGGCGCACTGCTGTTCTTGCCCGCTGGGACGTTCGCCTACTGGCAGGCCTGGGTCTTCTTGGCCGTGTTCTCGGTCGCGTCGCTGTTTTTTACGGTCTACTTCTTCAACAAGGACCCGGCGGCCCTCGACCGACGCATGCACAGCGGCCCGAGGGCCGAAACCAGAACGGTGCAGAAGGTCGTCGCATCGGGCGTCTTCGTTTTGTGGTCGGCGCTGCTGGTGTTCAGCGCCCTCGACCATCGCTTCGGGTGGTCGCCGGTGCCGAACGCCCTATCCCTGATCGGCGACGCGCTCGTGGCGATCGGCCTTGGCATTGCGATGCTCACGGTCATCGAGAACCGCTACGCGGCAGCCAATATCGTCGTGGAGGAGAGCCAGACGGTGGTGTCCACCGGCCTGTACGGGCTCGTCAGACACCCGATGTACGTAGGGGCGCTGATCATGATGGCAGGCGTCCCGCTTGCGCTCGACTCTTGGTGGGGGCTTGCCGTTCTCATCCCCTGCCTGATCGGCGTCGCCGTTCGCATCCTCGACGAAGAAAAGATGCTCACCCAAGAGCTGGCCGGATATCGGGAATACACTCACAAGGTCCACCATCGGTTGGTGCCGTATGTGTGGTGACTCCTGAACACTGGGAAACCTGATTGCGCTCAGGGAGGATCAGCATGAAGACGGGCCTTCAACTGGCCGGTACATCGCTCATCGGACTGGGAGTCTTCGGGCTGCTGCTGTTCTTGCCGGCAGGCACGCTAAATTACTGGCAGGCATGGGTTCTCATCGCCGTTTTCATGGTCTGCACCCTGGTGCCGAGCGTCTACCTGCTCATGAAGAGCCCGTCGGCCTTGCAGCGCCGCATGCATGCGGGGCCCGCGGCGGAAACCAGACTCACACAGAGAATCGTCATCACGGCCGCGTTCGTTCTGCTGCCGGCAATGAGGTGTTCAGCGCGTTCGACCACCGCTTCGGGTGGTCGCCGGTGCCGACTGCGGTGTCACTGCTCGGCGATGCGCTGGTGGCGATCGGACTCGGCATCAGCCAATTCGTCGTGATCCAGAACAGTTATGCGGCAGCGACGATCACCGTGGAGGAAGGTCAGACACTGGTTTCGACCGGTCTGTACGGGATGGTGCGACACCCGATGTACGTCGGGGTTGCGGTCATGACAGCCGGCATTCCCGTTGCCCTCGGCTCATGGTGGGGGCTGTTCATCCTTATCCCCTGCTTCGCCGGGCTCGCTGTGCGCATCCTGGACGAGGAGAAGATGCTCGAGCACGAGCTTGCCGGATACAGCGCTTACACACAGAAAGTGCGCTACCGACTGGTGCCTTACGTGTGGTGACTTCTCGTCTTACGGTCGACCGACTCGCCTGGGGTGAAAGCACCTCACGGCCACGGTGGGCGTATCGGGGTGTCGAGGGCGGTGGCGGCGCCCAACCGGATCACCGCATGAAAATGCGGCACCCCGCGGCGGATCCGCTGCCGGGGTGGGTGGCATACAACTGCGAACATGACACACACTGCGGGACGCGCCAATCCTTGCAACGCCCGAACACCGTGTGTTCCCGCCCAACCCGTCCGCCGCGGACGACACCTACCTTCCTTCTGCGACTCCCGGTGGGAGCCCTCGGGGGGCGAGCAATCGTGTTCATCGCCTACTGATCAAGCGTTGACCATCTCCCGGCTGTGGTCCCAGAGTTGTTGTGCCAGCACGGGATCGCTGGCCTGCTTGTTAGGCCGTCCCGGCTTGCGGCGGGCGTAGTACTCGCCGGAAACCCAGTCCACGCCCGGCGTGGACGATGCCAGCCACACCAGTTGATCAGCGCCCTTGTCGGGGCCGATGAGAATGAGCTTCGTCAGCGGCGTGCGGTAAATGAGTTCGAGCGCGGGGTCGTGTGCCTCCGCGCCGAAGTTCGAGGCCACCGTTCCCGGGTGGAACGCCGCCGTGGAAATGCCGGCGGTGTGGTACCGGCGGTGCAGCTCCTTGGTGAACAAGATGTTAGCCAATTTGGCACCGCCGTAAGCCTTCTGCGCCGTGAAGCTGCGCTGATGATTCAGATCGGTGATGTCGATATGGCCGAATAGTCGGTTGCCGACGCTGGAGGTGTTGATCACCGACGCCTTGGCCTCGATCAGGCGGTCCAGCAGCAACATCGTCAGCAGGAACGGGGCCAGATGGTTGACCTGGAAGGTCCTCTCGAAACCGTCGACGGTGAGCTGCCGGGTTCGGCTCAGGATGCCGCCGGCGTTGTTGGCCAGCACGTCGATACGCGGATAACGCTGCAGCAACTGGGCGGCCAGATCGCGGACCTGGCCGAGGTCAGCGAAGTCGGCGACGAAGTGGTCCGCGCCGAGCGCCTCCGCGACCGCCGTGGTCTTGGTCGGTGAACGACCCACCACGACGACGTTGTCGCCGCGCCCGTTCAGTTGCCGGGCCGCCGCCGCACCCACACCGTCGCTGGCGCCGGTAATGACGACGGTCCTGGGCTTTCGGCTACCTGATGCGTCCACGACGCCAGCGTAGCGATCAGCAGCGGGTGATCATCGCCGAGCGTCGCCTTGCGGTGGCGACGAAATCGCGGATGAATCCGTCGACCGCGCCGCGAGCGCGGCCGATTGGGACAGCCAGACGTCTGACTGCCCGCTACCAGCTCGACTGTCCGTCTATCGATCGTCTACCGGGCGCCATGGTGATGAAGAGTCCCTCCACAGCCGAGCTAGGCTCGATCCGCACACGGGTGACATGTGACGAGATATGCATGGAAACCGGAATGTGTCATGTCGGCAGTTCCTGTCGCTGGCAGCACATGGTGGTTATAGAGCGAATGAGGCCAGTCGGGACGAGGTGTTTGGGTGAAGCGACTCAGCGGTTGGGATGCGTTGCTGCTTTACGGCGAAACGCCGAACGTTCACATGCACACGATCAAGGCCGGCATCCTCGATGTCAGCGGTGTTGACGGCACACCCACGATCGAGAGGTTTCGCGAGGCCCTGCAGAGTCGGCTGCCCCAGCTGGACCCGCTGCGCTTTGAGCTGGTCGACGTTCCGCTGAAGTTTCATCATCCGATGTGGCGCGAGCATGTCGAGGTCGATTTGGGTTATCACGTCAAGCCGTTGCGGCTGCCCGCTCCTGGCGGACGGCGGGAATTCGACGAGGCCATTGGCGAGATCGCAAGCACTCCGCTGGACCGCGGCAAGCCGTTGTGGATGATGTATTTCGTCGAGGGTCTTGCCGACGGCAACATTGCTGTCATTGCCAAGGTTCACCATGCACTGGCCGATGGCGTTGCGTCAGGCAATTTGATTGCGCGGGCTTTGGGCTTGGCGGGCACGCCCGACGAGGCTCGCGATTATTACGAATCCGACCCGTCCCCGTCGCGAGCGGATTTGATGGGTGCCGCTTTGCGTGATCATCTGCGGCAGGTTGGCCGCATTCCTGCGACGTTGCGCTACACCGCGCAAGGGATCGGCCGGTTTCGCGGCAGCTCCCGCAAGCTTGCCACGCTGGCCCGTCCCTTCGACCCGCCGCCGACCTTCCTCAACCACACCCTGACCGCGCAGCGCAGATTCGCCACCGCCACGCTCGCCCTTGCCGACGTCAAAGAGACGCGCGAACGGCTCGGCGTCACGATCAACGACGTGGTGCTGACGATCTCGGCAGGCGCGATACGTGGCCTGCTGCTGAAGTACGACGGCCATGCCGAAGGGCCGCTGCTGGCGTCGGTACCGGTCAGCATCGATCCCGACCCCAACCGCATCTGGGGCAACAAGTTCACCACCCTTGCGGTGGCGGTACCCACCCATATCGCCGACCCGCTGCAACGTGTTCGTGAGGTGCATGCCGCCGCGCAGACCGCGAAGGACGCCCACCAGCTGCTCGGTCCCGAACTGATGGGAAGGTGGGCGGCCTACTTTCCGCCCGCGTTGGTTGAGGCCCAGTTGCGACGATCGGCGCTGAGCGAAAAGCAAACCAAGCTATTGAATTTCACGGTGTCCAACGTTATGGGGCCGCGCCAGCGCGGCGCGGTGGCGGGGGCCGTCGTGCGGGAAATCTATTCCGCCGGTCCGCTGATCTCCGGCAGCGGCCTGAACATCACCGTGTGGAGTTACGCAGATCAGCTCAGCATCTCGGTGCTCACCGATAGCGACACGGCCGACGATCCGCACGAAGTGACCGACGCGATGATCGACGATCTTCGCGAACTACGAAAGGCAGCAGGACTTTCCGGTCACTTAACGAGGATGCACGACGCCATGCCGCAGGCCCGCGCGGCAGCTGAGGGCAGCGGCCGACACTGAGGTGGGATCCGTCACGCCCGGTGTCCGCATTGTGGGCGTCTGTATGGGCCCGGTCGGGAGCGGATCGGGTCTCGCTCACCGAGGGGGGGCGGCGACCGGTGCCGCCTTCGATGCCATGATGAGCCGACTTCGCGACGAGCTATCCGCGAGGCAGTGGCGATCTACGAATTTGAGGGTGCATCGCGGATCTTGGACGTGGCCGGAGGTCGCGGCCATTCCGTTGCGGCGGTGCTCGGCGTCCATCAGGATCTGCGTGGCGCTGTGTTCGACGCGGCCGAAGCCGCGCAATTGGCCAACAGTCGGGTCGCTGTTGTGTCGCGCAACCTCGTACCCTTCGGCTGGAAGCCCGCCAAGCCCTTGGATGCAGCCGGGGTTGTACTATCCGTCGGTGTAGCCGAACAACACCGCCTGGAGGCGTGTGCTCGTGTGACGATGACATGGTTTCCCCTATCCGACTTCGACGTCGCACCGCTACCGTCTGCTTGGTGGGCCCGCATCAGGCCGGCCAGCCTGGGTGAAGGGATACGAGAATGTCCGAGCCCGCTGCGCCGAAAGGCGTCCTGGTGGGGGTCGATGGTTCACCGTCGGCGAAGGTGGCGATCGATTGGGCCGCCCGCGAAGCGGCGTCACGCAAAGCCCCGCTGCGGTTGGCATGTGTGCTCAACCCGCCAAATCCGATGATGTGGCCGGAGGTGGCAGTGCCCTTGGAATACGCCCGCTGGCAGCAAGGGCACGGCCGTACCGTGCTCGCGGCGGCGCGCGAGGTCGCAGAACAGGCCGCAGAAGATTCCGGCGGTGTCACGGTTCAGACCGAGATGCCGAAAGGGTCGACGGTGCCCGCTCTGGTTGATCTGACCGAGGATGCGTCGCAATGATCGTGGTGGGTTCCCGCGGCCTCGGCGCTTTCGCACGTCGGATGCTCGGATCGGTCAGTTCCGGTTTGGTGCAGCATGCGCATTGCCCGGTTGCCGTCATCCATGATGAGGATCCGTTGAGCGACAAGCCGGCCGAGATGCCAGTGGTCGTCGGTATCGACGGCTCGCCGGCATCCGAACTCGCCACCGAGATCGCCTTCGACCAAGCGTCGCGCCGCGGAGTCGAACTTGTCGCCGTCCATGCGATCAGCGACGTCGACACGGTCGAGCTACCAGGTGTCGACTACACCATCCTGGAGGAGCGGGCGAACCTGCTTCTCGGCGAGCGCCTGGCAGGCTGGCAGGAGCGTTACCCGGACGTGCCGGTGCGTCGATCCGTGGTATGGGGGCGGCCCGCGAAGGTGCTGGTGGAGCAGTCCGACTCGGCCCAGTTGATCGTGGTCGGCAGTCACGGACGCGACGGATTCACCGGAATGCTCCTCGGATCGGTCGCTTCGGCGGTAGCGCAGGCCGCGCGCGTCCCGGTGATCGTGGCACGCACGCCCCGAACTATTTGAAAGTCATCCCATCGCAACCGGTTTCGCATCGTCACGACGGTCTCCTTCGAAACGAACACGGCCGTCCGCGGGGCCGTCTCCATCGAAGCCGAGCCGCTGTCGGTCCTGCAGACCTACCCTGGCAGCCGTGGCGGTCGCCCTCCCACCACCGAGAATGCGAGGCTGTGCCCGGGTCCACGCGACCGCCGGGAAGCGCTGGTCCTCACGATGTCCCTCACACCTCCCCGCCCAGTGAGCACGCCTGCTCGTGCCCTGCTCGACGATCCGGGCGACTTGTTCGCCCTACGCGCGAAGGGCGCCGACCCCGACGAGCTGTTCGCCTCCTTCGCCGCCTGGGCCGAATCGAGCGGCACCGTGCTGTACCCGGCGCAGGAGGAGGCGCTCATCGAGCTGGTCAGCGGCGCGAACGTCGTGCTGGCGACGCCGACCGGTTCGGGCAAGTCGCTGGTGGCTGTCGGCGCGCTGTACGCGGCCTTGGCAGAGCGACGGCGCAGCTACTACACCGCGCCGATCAAGGCACTGGTCAGTGAGAAGTTCTTCGCGCTGTGCGCGGTATTCGGCGCAGCCAATGTCGGCATGCTCACCGGCGACGCTGCGGTCAACGCGGGGGCGCCGATCATCGCCTGCACCGCGGAGGTGCTCGCGAATATCGCGCTGCGTGAGGGCGGCGAAGCCAACACTTCCGCGGACATGATCGTCATGGACGAGTTCCACTTCTACGGCGACCCTGACCGCGGCTGGGCCTGGCAGGTGCCGCTGCTGGAGCTGCCGAACGCGCAGTTTCTGCTGATGTCGGCCACGCTCGGCGACGTCACGTTTCTGCGTGAGGACCTCACCCGGCGCACGGGCCGGCCGACGGCGCTGGTCGCCGACGCCGCACGCCCGGTTCCGCTGTACTACTGCTACGCGACCACGCCGATACACGAAACGATCGGCGACCTGCTGGACACGAAGCAGGCCCCGATCTATGTCGTGCACTTCACCCAGGCCTCCGCACTGGAGCGGGCGCAGGCACTGATGAGCGTCAACGTGAGCACAAAGGACGAAAAGGCCGCGATCGCCGACCTGATCGGCGAATTCCGGTTCTCCTCGGCATTCGGGGCGACCCTGTCGCGACTGGTCCGGCATGGGATCGGCGTGCACCACGCCGGGATGCTGCCCAAGTACCGGCGGCTCGTGGAGCAGCTCGCCCAGGCCGGCCTGCTCAAGGTCATCTGCGGCACCGACACCCTTGGTGTCGGCATCAACGTGCCGATCCGCACCGTCGTGTACTCGGCGTTGTCGAAGTACGACGGCACACGTACCCGGCTGCTCAATGCCCGCGAGTTCCATCAGATCGCCGGGCGGGCTGGGCGTGCAGGCTACGACACCGCAGGCACCGTCGTCGTGCAGGCGCCCGATCACGAGGTGGAGAACCTCAAGCAGTTCGCCAAGGTCGCCGACGACCCGAAGAAGCGCCGAAAGCTGGTGCGCCGCAAGGTGCCCGAGGGCATGGTCCCGTGGAGCGAGTCGACCATGACCCGACTGGTCGAGGCCGCCCCCGAACCGCTGACCAGCAACATGCGGGTATCCACGGCAATGATCCTCGACGTCGTCGACCGACCCGGCGACCCGTTTGTCGCGATGCGCCGACTGCTCACCGACAACCATGAACCGCGCAAGCGCCAGCTGCAACACATCCGCGAGGCGGTCGGCATCGCCCGCTCGCTGCTGCAGGCCGGGGTACTGGAACGGCTCGAAAAGCCCGATGCCGACGGGCGACGCTACCGGCTGACCGTCGACCTGCCGCACGATTTCGCGCTCAACCAGCCGCTGTCTACGTTCGCGCTGGCAGCGGTCGACGTGCTCGACCCGGCGGCTGAAGACCCTGCAACCTATGCGCTGGACGTGGTTTCGGTCATCGAGGCGACTCTCGAAGACCCCCGCCAAGTCCTCGCGGCGCAGCTGAACAAGGCCAGGGGCGAGGCTGTGGCCCAGATGAAGGCCGAGGGCATCGAGTACGAGGAGCGGATTGAGCTTCTCGACGACGTCACCTATCCGAAGCCTCTGGAACAGCTGCTCGGACACGTCTTCGAGGTGTATCTGCAGACCAACCCATGGGCCGCTGACGCGCAGTTGTCGCCGAAGTCGATCGTGCGCGAAATGTGGGAGCGGGCGTTCACCTTTCGGGAGTTCGTCAGCATCTACGGGCTGACCCGGTCCGAGGGCGCGGTGCTGCGCTACCTGTCAGACGCGTTCAAGGCGCTGCGGTCCGGTTTGCCCGCCTCGGCGCGGACCGAGGAGCTCACCGACATCGTCGAGTGGCTGGGCGAGCTGGTACGTCAGGTGGACTCAAGTCTGCTCGACGAGTGGGAGCAGCTCACCAGCCCGGATCAGCCGGAGGCGCCCGCGGCGGCACCGGACCGCCCACGCCCGCTGACCGGGAACGAGCGGGCGTTCACCGCGATGGTCCGCAATGCGCTGTTCCGGCGGGTGGAGCTGTTCGCGCGGCGCCGCTGGGATGACCTCGGCCAGCTGGACTCCGATTCCGGGTGGACGTCGCGGCGCTGGGAGGAAGTCGTGCGCGCGTACTTCGCCGAGCATGACGATGTGGGCATCGGCGCCGACGCCCGCGGCCCGGCGCTGCTGATCATCGACCGCCAGCCCGGCGTGTGGCGGGTACGACAGATCCTGGACGACCCGGCAGGCGACCACGACTGGGGCTTTGACGTGGAGGTGGACCTACAGGCCTCAGACGAGCAGGGCGTGGCGGTACTGCGGCTGGTCGACGCGGGGCGGATGGATTGACGACCGTCGCTACTCACAGTCGGTCATTTTCTGGTTCCGTTTACATCTTGATTTCTCAATCCCTGACCCAACGCGCGAAATAGTGCCGCAGGAAGCGCGCAGCGCAAGCTGACTGCCTTCTACTTTCGTTCCTGATCGGGGTCGTAACCACAATCCGAGCGGCGTCAGATGATCGATGTGCCGTGGGGCGGCTCGGACAGACGCTCGTCCGCGATCCCGGGCTGCTGCGCCGGAACACCCGGCGTCCCGAACGGGCCGGGCCGTCGGGGCGCGGCGTGACCGTGAACGCCTTCGGCATAGGCGGTTTCGGCATGCTGCGAGAAGTCGATGCCGGAGGTTTCGTCCTCGGCGTTGATCCTGAACCCCACAACGCGGTCGATCAGCTTGGCCAACAGGAAGGACACTATGAACGCATACCCGGCGACCACTACGACGGCCAGCGCCTGCTTTCCGAGTTGGCTCAACCCCCCTCCGTAGAACAGTCCACGCGGACCCGCGGTCATCACGTCGGTGGCCAGCAGGCCGATCAGCAGCACGCCGACAACGCCGCCGACGAAATGGACGCCCACCACGTCCAGCGAATCGTCGTAACCGAGGCGGAACTTCAGTCCGATCGCAAACGAGCACACGATGCCCGCCGCCACGCCGACCACGGCTGCGCCGAGAGTGTTGACCGTCCCGCAGGACGGTGTGATGGCGACGAGACCGGCGACCACACCAGAGGCCGCACCGAAAGTGGTGGGCTTGCCGTCTCGTACCTGCTCGACCGTCAACCAGCCCAGCATGCCCAGGCACCCCGCGACCAGAGTGTTCAGGAAGATTGCTGCGGCGGTTCCGTTGGCGGCCAGCGCCGATCCGGCGTTGAATCCGAACCATCCGAACCACAGCAGTCCGACGCCGAGCAGAACGAACGGCAGATTGTGCGGGCGCATGGCGTCCTTCTTAAACCCGATGCGCGGTCCCAGCACCAAGGCCAGAGCCAACGCGGATGCCCCCGAGACGATCTCGACGACCAACCCGCCGGCGTAGTCCAGCACCCCGAGCCGGAAGAGCCACCCACCCGGCGCCCATACCCAGTGCGCCACAACGGCGTACACCACGATCGCCCATACCGGAACAAACACCACCCACGCGGCGAACTTGGCCCGGTCGGCGATCGCACCGCTGACCAGCGCGGCAGTGATGATGGCGAAGCTGAGCTGGAAGGTGGCGAACAACAATTCGGGAACCTGTCCATGCACCGTGTCCGGAGCGATTCCGCGCATACCGATATGCGCTAGGTCACCGATCACGCCGCCGGCACTGGTACCGGAGAACGCCAGGCTGTAGCCGACCAGCAGCCAGGACACCGTCATGAGCGGGATAGCGATGAAGCTCATCATGATCATGTTGAGCACGCCGGTGGTGCGGACCATGCCGCCGTAGAAGATCGCAAGCCCCGGTGTCATGAGAAGAACGAGGGCGGTGCTGACCAACAGCCAGGCGGTGGCGGCAGGATCGATCTGTTGCAACGTCGGGCTCCTTCGACGGTCCGGGACGAGAATGTCTGTCTCGCGTTTCAATTACAAGACGATCACGTTTCGGAATGTTTCATGGATCGCGGGAATGCGAACTTGCGCCATCACAGCCGGCGGCTGCCGTCTGTACATGAGGTCAGCCCGTCGCGACTGTGGCCCAAGCACGCGCTGGCTTACGTCGTTTCGAGCAAGCCCAGCGCCGCCAATGCGGCATGGTGGTCCATCCGTTCGTTCCTCGAATTACGCGCGGGTGACGTTGTGGCTTCTATCGCCCGGCTGGCCCGAGATGAATCGTCGCACCATGTTGATGACGGTGATCGGTGGGCCGGCAGCTGCGGCCCCCTCGGAGGCTTTGGCGGTGCGACCTGATGCGGAGACGCGGTTTGTACCTTTGGGGGGCATGCGTGGGAAGCCCGAGTAAGCTCGAATGCCTCACTGCGGGTTGCTGGCCGGCGTGGTGGGCGGTCAACGACGGTCCGAATGTGGGCGGTGAAGTCGATGTGGACGACCAATGGCACAGCTGGCGCATGCAATGGGATGAACCAGGTATTCGATTCTGGAAAGACTGGGCCCCCGCAATGGCACCGTACTTCGATGTTCCGGCGGGCTCTGTCCCGGGCTGGCCATTCAACAATCCCGGCTACCAGATGTATCCGGTTCTCAACCTCGCGGTAGGTGGTTCGGGCGGCGGCGATGCTCGGCCCGGTACCTATCCCGCGCAGATGCTCGTTGACTCATGTGCGTGTTTGGTAGGGCACGCCAGCACCACAAAGGCCTCATACGTCACACGCAAACCTGGTGAATCGCGGAGGCGAACCGGCGAAAATCGTTCCCTGCCAGGACTCGGTGTCATCCTCGGCGCCCGGGTGCTCGGCGAGTTCGGACACGACCCGAACCGCTACACCACCGCCAAGTCTCGTAAAAACTACGCCGAAACATCACCACTGACCTGAGCACCGGGCGCACCTGCTGCAGTACTAGCCGGAGCCGAGTTCAGCCGCGACGCCTGATTCGACCAGCAGCGACATTCCATGGTGCGGTGGCATCTCCACGGCGAAACTGTGCAGGTCATCGACGGTGGCGGTGGTGTTCCCAGTAAACATGTCCGATACGGTCCAGCCTGCAGGGAGGTGCTCAGAGCGCACGGTGCCGGCGATGTGTTCGTTGGCGAAGTTGAGCACGGTGATCTGCTGTTGTTGCTCAGGATCGTCGAGCTGATGGACCATCACCAGCATCCCGCGGTGAGACACCTCCGGGATGTCGATCTGGCGGCTGGTGGCGATGCCGTAATGGGACCGCACCTGCAGGATCGCTTGCAACTGTCGCAGAAAGCTGGCCTCGTCGTCGAGTTGCTGCGGGATCGGGCCGTACAGGCTGGTGCCGCGGGGCATGCCGGCAACCGATTGTGTCGCCGTGGGGTTGACGCCCATCAGGTCGTGGGCGCCACGGTGAATCCAGCGCGTGTCGCCTCCGCGCAACAGACGTCTTGACCTGCGTGGCAGGCAGGGGTAAGCATGCCGCAGGAGGTCCCAGCCGGACAGCGCGAAGACTCCCGGCTAAAGCGCGTTGAACATCGCCAGAAGAGGTGGGCCCTGTTGATCTTGAGTCGATGTCGGTGATGTCGCTGAGGTCGGTAGGCCGGAGAGCGGCGGCAATTACACTGGCGGTCGTTCTCGCGATTCCGTTGGTAGTGAAGATCTGGTTGTACGGGGCGGCCGGGACCGTTCAGGTCCGCTTCAGCTCTTCGCGGACGTTATTCCAGCGCCGCGCCGGGACGTCGCGGCCCGGTAGTGGAACGTCGTCCTGGTGGCGGGTGCGACCAGTCGACTAGCTCGTAGGTCAGCTCATCGTGGTTTTGCAGCGCGTGAACCAGCGAGGCCGGCTCCACGCCCATCTGGGGTGGTTCTAGCGTCAGCCGCAGGAATTCGGTATCAGCGGTTACCAGCGCATGGTGGTACGCGGGTCGGTTGACGAAGTCATACGACAGGTCGGGGCCGCGATGCTCGTCGCTTTGATGTCATCAATGGCCAGGTTGAGTTCCTGGAAAGTGAAGCCGCCGACCTTGCGGACCATGCTTGCGATGAACTGGTTTGCCGCTTGGACAGCGGGTGGCCTTCCGACCAGCCGGTGTCGGCCTCGTCGGCTTCTCGGTGCCGAGGAAGCCGTTGGCATCCAGGCGCAGGCGCGCCTGCCCCGAGGTCGCTCCAGCGAATGCAGCGCGTCGCCAATGACCAGGCGCATGCCGGCGAAGGTCGGGTCCAACCAGTTGATCGTGGGCTGGCCTTCCTTGAAGTAGTGCAGGTAGACCCAGCGCCGACCGACGCCGTCAACGCCGACGATGTGGTGGGTAGCCCTCCAGTTGGTGTCCTTGACGCCTGGGGCGGAGAAGATGACTCGTTGGAGGCGGCCGATGATGTAACCGGCCTTTTCAAGCCGGTCCTCGGTGGCGGTATCGATGTTGACCGAGTCCTCGCCCGGGGGGACTGCCGGGCAGGTTGCTCCCAGTCGCAGCGGATCGACCTCCACCATGTGGTAGATGCCCGGATAGTCGGCGTAGTTTCATCTCAGCGAGCCGGAAATCCGCCCCTTTGCCGGTGTGGCCCGGGGACGACGTCGTCGATGATAGGTGCCGCCGTACCAGTTGGCGGTAGCCGCACATGTGAGCGGTTCGTCCTCGGTGCCGAATGCGGGATCGATCTGGGTGCTGATTCGGTCGAAGTGCCCGTCGACGCTCGGCGTCAGCTGCCATCCGGTGATGCCCCCGGCCCGTTTGACGGGCCCGGTGTGCACAGCCTGAATA
>CAWJYB010000047.1:0-35773 GCA_963846905.1 uncultured Actinomycetota bacterium | reverse complement strand
GCCAACGACACAAACCCAGCGTAGGTTGCGCCGCAGCCCGGTCACTCGTCGCGGCTTCGACCGCCGCGGTCAAAGGCTGTATCCACCAATAGCCGTCGCGGCCACGCATGCGCGCATCGCGTGGAACTCCAACGCGGCGGGACCCGTTGGTGGCCGAGATCAACGAGCGCGATGGTGTCGACCTGCAGTTGCGTATAGGGCTGAATTCGGGTCGGGTGATCGCGGGAGAAATCGGGTCGGGCACGGCGGGTTACACGGCGATCGGTGGCAGGCTGGATCTATCGGCGCCGCAACGCAATGTAGGAGGATCATCATGAGTACCGGTCTTCGGGTGACCAGTCAATCCGTTCTCAGCGTGCTGGCGTTCGGCGCACTGCTGTTCTTGCCCGCTGGGACGTTCGCCTACTGGCAGGCCTGGGTCTTCTTGGCCGTGTTCTCGGTCGCGTCGCTGTTTTTTACGGTCTACTTCTTCAAGAAGGACCCGGCGGCCCTCGACCGACGCATGCACAGCGGCCCGAGGGCCGAAACCAGAACGGTGCAGAAGGTCGTCGCATCCGGCGTCTTCGTTTTGTGGCCGGCGCTGCTGGTGTTCAGCGCCCTCGACCATCGCTTCGGGTGGTCGCCGGTGCCGACCGCCCTATCCCTGGTCGGCGACGCGCTCGTGGCGATCGGCCTTGGCGTTGCGATGCTCACAGTCATCGAGAACCGCTACGCGGCAGCCAATATCGTCGTGGAGGAGAGCCAGACGGTGGTGTCCACCGGCCTGTACGGGCTCGTCAGACATCCGATGTACGTGGGGGCGCTGATCATGATGGCAGGCGTCCCGCTTGCGCTCGACTCTTGGTGGGGGCTTGCCGTTCTCATCCCCTGCCTGATCGGCGTCGCCTTCCGCATCCTCGACGAAGAAAAGATGCTCACCCAAGAGCTGGCCGGATATCGGGAATACACCCACAAGGTCCACCATCGGTTGGTGCCGCATGTGTGGTGACTCCTGACACTGGGAAACCTGATTGCGCTCAGGGAGGATCGACATGAAGACGGGCCTTCAACTGGCCGGCACATCGCTCATCGGACTGGCAGTCTTCGGGCTGCTGCTGTTCTTGCCGGCGGGCACGCTAAATTACTGGCAGGCATGGGTTCTCATCGCTGTTTTCATGGTCTGCACCCTGGTGCCGAGCGTCTACCTGCTCATGAAGAACCCGTCGGCCTTGCAGCGCCGCATGCATGCGGGGCCCGCGGCGGAAACCAGACTCACACAGAGAATCGTCATCACGGCCGCGTTCGTTCTGCTGCCGGCAATGATGGTGTTCAGCGCGTTCGACCACCGCTTCGGGTGGTCGCCGGTGCCGACTGCGGTGTCACTGCTCGGCGATGCGCTGGTGGCGATCGGACTCGGCATCAGCCAATTCGTCGTGATCCAGAACAGTTATGCGGCAGCGACGATCACCGTGGAGGAAGGTCAGACACTGGTTTCGACCGGTCTGTACGGGATGGTGCGACACCCGATGTACGTCGGGGTTGCGATCATGACAGCCGGCATTCCCGTTGCCCTCGGCTCATGGTGGGGTCTGTTCATCCTTGTCCCCTGCTTCGCCGGGCTCGCTGTGCGCATCCTGGACGAGGAGAAGATGCTCGAGCACGAGCTTGCCGGATACAGCGGTTACACACAGAAAGTGCGCTACCGACTGGTGCCTTACGTGTGGTGACTTCTCGTCTTACGGTCAACCGACTCGCCTGGGGTGAAAGCACCTCACGGCCACGGTGGGCGTATCGGGGTGTCGAGGGCGGTGGCGGCGTCCAACCGGATCACCGCATGAAATGCGGCACCCCGCGGCGGATCCGCCGCCGGGTGTGGGCGGCATACAACTGCGAACATGACACACACTGCGGGACGCGCCAATCCTTGCAACGCCCGAACACCGTGTGTTCCCGCCCAACCCGTCCACCGCGGACGACACCTACCTTCCTTCTGCGACTCCCGGTGGGAGCCCTCGGGGGGCGAGCAATCGTGTTCATCGCCTACTGATCAAGCGTTGACCATCTCCCGGGTGTGGTCCCAGAGTTGTTGTGCCAGCACGGGATCGCTGGCCTGCTTGTTAGGCCGTCCCGGCTTGCGGCGGGCGTAGTACTCGCCGGAAACCCAGTCCACGCCCGGCGTGGACGATGCCAGCCACACCAGTTGATCAGCGCCCTTGTCGGGGCTGATGAGAATGAGCTTCGTCAGCGGCGTGCGGTAAATGAGTTCGAGCGCGGGGTCGTGTGCCTCCGCACCGAAGTTCGAGGCCACCGTTCCCGGGTGGAACGCCGCCGTGGAAATGCCGGCGGTGTGGTACCGGCGGTGCAGCTCCTTGGTGAACAAGATGTTAGCCAGTTTGGCACCGCCGTAAGCCTTCTGCGCCGTGAAGCTGCGCTGATGATTCAGATCGGTGATGTCGATATGGCCGAATAGTCGGTTGCCGACGCTGGAGGTGTTGATCACCGACGCCTTGGCCTCGATCAGGCGGTCCAGCAGCAACATCGTCAGCAGGAACGGGGCCAGATGGTTGACCTGGAAGGTCCTCTCGAAACCGTCGACGGTGAGCTGCCGGGTTCGGCTCAGGATGCCGCCGGCGTTGTTGGCCAGCACGTCGATACGCGGATAACGCTGCAGCAACTGGGCGGCCAGATCGCGGACCTGGCCGAGGTCAGCGAAGTCGGCGACGAAGTGGTCCGCGCCGAGCGCCTCCGCGACCGCCGTGGTCTTGGTCGGTGAACGACCCACCACGACGACGTTGTCGCCGCGCCCGTTCAGTTGCCGGGCCGCTGCCGCACCCACACCGTCGCTGGCGCCGGTAATGACGACGGTCCTGGGCTTTCGGCTACCTGATGCGTCCACGACGCCAGCGTAGCGATCAGCAGCGGGTGATCATCGCCGAGCGTCGCCTTGCGGTGGCGACGAAATCGCGGATGAATCCGTCGACCGCGCCGCGAGCGCGGCCGATTGGGACAGCCAGACGTCTGACTGCCCGCTACCAGCTCGACTGTCCGTCTATCGATCGTCTACCGGGCGCCATGGAGTATGGGGGGGGGGGGGGGGGGGGGGGGGGGGGGGAGGGTTGGAGTTAGGGAGGGGGGAAGGGGGGGAGGGGGGGAGGGGGGGGGGGGGGGGGGGGGGGGGGTGGTTGGGGGGGGGGGGGGGAGAGAGGTGGGGGGGGGGGAGGGGGGGGGGGGGGGTTAGGAAGGCGTCCCTCCACAGCCGAGCTAGGCTCGATCCGCACACGGGTGACATGTGACGGGATATGCATGGAACCGGAATGTGTCATGTCGGCAGTTCCTGTCGCTGGCAACACATGGTGGTTATAGAGCGCATGAGGCCAGTCGGGACGAGGTGTTTGGGTGAAGCGACTCAGCGGTTGGGATGCGTTGCTGCTTTACGGCGAAACGCCGAACGTTCACATGCACACGATCAAGGCCGGCATCCTCGATGTCAGCGGTGTTGACGGCACACCCACGATCGAGAGGTTTCGCGAAGCCCTGCACAGTCGGCTGCCCCAGCTGGACCCGCTGCGCTTTGAGCTGGTCGACGTTCCGCTGAAGTTTCATCATCCGATGTGGCGCGAGCATGTCGAGGTCGATTTGGGTTATCACGTCAAGCCGTTGCGGCTGCCCGCTCCTGGCGGACGGCGGGAATTCGACGAGGCCATTGGCGAGATCGCAAGCACTCCGCTGGACCGCGGCAAGCCGTTGTGGATGATGTATTTCGTTGAGGGTCTTGCCGACGGCAACATTGCTGTCATTGCCAAGGTTCACCATGCACTGGCCGATGGCGTTGCGTCAGGCAATTTGATGGCGCGGGCTTTGGGCGTGGCGGGTACGCTCGACGAGGCTCGCGATTATTACGAATCCGACCCGTCCCCGTCGCGAGCGGATTTGATGGGTGCCGCTTTGCGTGATCATCTGCGGCAGGTTGGCCGCATTCCTGCGACGTTGCGCTACACCGCGCAAGGGATCGGCCGGTTTCGCGGCAGCTCCCGCAAGCTTGCCACGCTGGCCCGTCCCTTCGACCCGCCGCCGACCTTCCTCAACCACACCCTGACCCCGCAGCGCAGATTCGCCACCGCCACGCTCGCCCTTGCCGATGTCAAAGAGACGCGCGAACGGCTCGGCGTCACGATCAACGACGTGGTGCTGACGATCTCGGCAGGCGCGATACGTGGCCTGCTGCTGAAGTACGACGGCCATGCCGAAGGGCCGCTGCTGGCGTCGGTACCGGTCAGCATCGATCCCGACCCCAACCGCATCTGGGGCAACAAGTTCACCACCCTTGCGGTGGCGGTACCCACCCATATCGCCGACCCGCTGCAACGTGTTCGTGAGGTGCATGCCGCCGCGCAGACCGCGAAGGACGCCCACCAGCTGCTCGGTCCCGAACTGATGGGAAGGTGGGCGGCCTACTTTCCGCCCGCGTTGGTTGAGGCCCAGTTGCGACGATCGGCGCTGAGCGAAAAGCAAACCAAGCTATTGAATTTCACGGTGTCCAACGTTATGGGGCCGCGCCAGCGCGGCGCGGTGGCGGGGGCCGTCGTGCGGGAAATCTATTCCGCCGGTCCGCTGATCTCCGGCAGCGGCCTGAACATCACCGTGTGGAGTTACGCAGATCAGCTCAGCATCTCGGTGCTCACCGATAGCGACACGGCCGACGATCCGCACGAAGTGACCGACGCGATGATCGACGATCTTCGCGAACTACGAAAGGCAGCAGGACTTTCCGGTCACTTGACGAGGATGCACGACGCCATGCCGCAGGCCCGCGCGGCAGCTGAGGGCAGCGGCCGACACTGAGGTGGGATCCGTCACGCCCGGTGTCCGCATTGTGGGCGTCTGTATGGGCCCGGTCGGGAGCGGATCGGGTCTCGCTCACCGAGAGGGGCGGCGACCGGTGCCGCCTTCGATGCCATGATGCCGACTTCGCGACGAGCTATCCGCGAGGCGGTGGCGATCTACGAATTTGAGGGTGCATCGCGGATCTTGGACGTGGCCGGAGGTCGCGGCCATTCCGTTGCGGCGGTGCTCGGCGTCCATCAGGATCTGCGTGGCGCTGTGTTCGACGCGGCCGAAGCCGCGCAATTGGCCAACAGTCGGGTCGCTGTTGTGTCGCGCAACCTCGTACCCTTCGGCTGGAAGCCCGCCAAGCCCTTGGATGCAGCCGGGGTTGTACTATCCGTCGGTGTAGCCGAACAACACCGCCTGGAGGCGTGTGCTCGTGTGACGATGACATGGTTTCCCCTATCCGACTTCAACGTCGCACCGCTACCGTTTGCTTGGTGGGTCCGCATCAGGCCGGGCCGCCTGGGTGAAGGGATACGAGAATGTCCGAGCCCGCTGCGCCGAAAGGCATTCTGGTGGGGGTCGATGGTTCACCGTCGGCGAAGGTGGCGATCGATTGGGCCGCCCGCGAAGCGGCGTCACGCAAAGCCCCGCTGCGGTTGGCATGTGTGCTCAACTCGCCAATCCGATGATGTGGCCGGAGGTGGCAGTGCCCTTGGAATACGCCCGCTGGCAGCAAGGGCACGGCCGTACCGTGCTCGCGGCGGCGCGCGAGGTCGCAGAACACGCCGCAGAAGATTCCGGCGGTGTCACGGTTCAGACCGAGATGCCGAAAGGGTCGACGGTGCCCGCTCTGGTTGATCTGACCGAGGATGCTGCAATGATCGTGGTGGGTTTCCGTGGCCTCGGCGCTTTCGCACGTCGGATGCTCGGATCGGTCAGTTCCGGTTTGGTGCAGCATGCGCATTGCCCGGTTGCCGTCATCCATGATGAGGATCCGTTGAGCGACAAGCTTGCCGAGATGTCGGTGGTCGTCGGTATCGACGGCTCGCCGGCATCCGAACTCGCCACCGAGATCGCCTTCGACCAAGCGTCGCGCCGCGGAGTCGAACTTGTCGCCGTCCATGCGATCAGCGACGTCGACACGGTCGAGCTACCAGGTGTCGACTACACCATCCTGGACGAGCGGGCGAACCTGCTTCTCAGCGAGCGCCTGGCAGGCTGGCAGGAGCGTTACCCGGACGTGCCGGTGCGTCGATCCGTGGTATGGGGGCGGCCCGCGAAGGTGCTGGTGGAGCAGTCCGACTCGGCCCAGTTGATCGTGGTCGGCAGTCACGGACGCGACGGAGTCACCGGAATGCTCCTCGGATCGGTCGCTTCGGCGGTAGCGCAGGCCGCGCGCGTCCCGGTGATCGTGGCACGCACGCCCCGAACTATTTGAAAGTCATCCCATCGCAACCGGTTTCGCATCGTCACGACGGTCTCCTTCGATACGAACACGGCCGTCCGCGGGGCCGTCTCCATCGAAGCCGAGCCGCTGTCGGTCCTGCAGACCTACCCTGGCAGCCGTGGCGGTCGCCCTCCCACCACCGAGAATGCGAGGCTGTGCCCGGTCCACGCGACCGCCGGGAAGCGCTGGTCCTCACGATGTCCCTCACACCTCCCCGCCCAGTGAGCACGCCTGCCCGTGCCCTGCTCGACGATCCGGGCGACTTGTTCGCCCTACGCGCGAAGGGCGCCGACCCCGACGAGCTGTTCGCCTCCTTCGCCGCCTGGGCCGAATCGAACGGCACCGTGCTGTACCCGGCGCAGGAGGAGGCGCTCATCGAGCTGGTCAGCGGCGCGAACGTCGTGCTGGCGACGCCGACCGGTTCGGGCAAGTCGCTGGTGGCTGTCGGCGCGCTGTACGCGGCCTTGGCAGAGCGACGGCGCAGCTACTACACCGCGCCGATCAAGGCACTGGTCAGTGAGAAGTTCTTCGCGCTGTGCGCGGTATTCGGCGCAGCCAATGTCGGCATGCTCACCGGCGACGCTGCGGTCAACGCGGGTGCTCAGATCATCGCCTGCACCGCGGAGGTGCTCGCGAATATCGCGCTGCGTGAGGGCGGCGAAGCCAACACTTCTGCGGACATGATCGTCATGGACGAGTTCCACTTCTACGGCGACCCTGACCGCGGCTGGGCCTGGCAGGTGCCGCTGCTGGAGCTGCCGAACGCGCAGTTTCTGCTGATGTCGGCCACACTCGGCGACGTCACGTTTCTGCGTGAGGACCTCACCCGGCGCACGGGCCGACCGACGGCGCTGGTCGCCGACGCCGCACGCCCGGTTCCGCTGTACTACTGCGACCTACGCCGCCCAGACACGAAACGATCGGCGACCTGCTGGACACGAAGCAGGCCCCGATCTATGTCGTGCACTTCACCCAGGCCTCCGCACTGGAGCGGGCGCAGGCACTGATGAGCGTCAACGTGAGCACAAAGGACGAAAAGGCCGCGATTGCCGATCTGATCGGCGAATTCCGGTTCTCCTCGGCATTCGGGGCGACCCTGTCGCGACTGGTCCGGCATGGGATCGGCGTGCACCACGCCGGGATGCTGCCCAAGTACCGGCGGCTCGTGGAGCAGCTCGCCCAGGCCGGCCTGCTCAAGGTCATCTGCGGCACCGACACCCTTGGTGTCGGCATCAACGTGCCGAACCGCACCGTCGTGTACTCGGCGTTGTCGAGACCGACGGCACACGTACCCGGCTGCTCAATGCCCGCGAGTTCCATCAGATCGCCGGGCGGGCTGGGCGTGCAGGCTACGACACCGCAGGCACCGTCGTCGTGCAGGCGCCCGATCACGAGGTGGAGCACCTCAAGCAGTTCGCCAAGGTCGCCGACGACCCGAAGAAGCGCCGAAAGCTGGTGCGCCGCAAGGTGCCCGAGGGCATGGTCCCGTGGAGCGAGTCGACCATGACCCGACTGGTCGAGGCCGCCCCCGAACCGCTGACCAGCAACATGCGGGTATCCACGGCAATGATCCTCGACGTCGTCGACCGACCCGGCGACCCGTTTGTCGCGATGCGCCGACTGCTCACCGACAACCATGAACCGCGCAAGCGCCAGCTGCAACACATCCGCGAGGCGGTCGGCATCGCCCGCTCGCTGCTGCAGGCCGGGGTACTGGAACGGCTCGAAAAGGCCGATGCCGACGGGCGACGCTACCGGCTGACCGTCGACCTGCCGCACGATTTCGCGCTCAACCAGCCGCTGTCTACGTTCGCGCTGGCAGTGGTCGACGTGCTCGACCCGGCGGCTGAAGACCCTGCAACCTATGCGCTGGACGTGGTTTCGGTCATCGAGGCGACTCTCGAAGACCCCCGCCAAGTCCTCGCGGCGCAGCTGAACAAGGCCAGGGGCGAGGCTGTGGCCCAGATGAAGGCCGAGGGCATCGAGACCAGGGAGTCTTCATCGAGCTTCTCCAACCGCCACCACCTATCCGAAGCCTCTGGAACAGCTGCTCGGACACGTCTTCGAGGTGTATCTGCAGACCAACCCATGGGCCGCTGACGCGCAGTTGTCGCCGAAGTCGATCGTGCGCGAAATGTGGGAGCGGGCGTTCACCTTTCGGGAGTTCGTCAGCATCTATGGGCTGACCCGGTCCGAGGGCGCGGTGCTGCGCTACCTGTCAGACGCGTTCAAGGCACTGCGGTCCGGCTTGCCCGCCTCGGCGCGGACCGAGGAGCTCACCGACATCGTCGAGTGGCTGGGCGAGCTGGTACGTCAGGTGGACTCAAGTCTGCTCGACGAGTGGGAGCAGCTCACCAGCCCGGATCAGCCGGAGGCGCCCGCGGCGGCACCGGACCGCCCACGCCCGCTGACCGGGAACGAGCGGGCGTTCACCGCGATGGTCCGCAATGCGCTGTTCCGGCGGGTGGAGCTGTTCGCGCGGCGCCGCTGGGATGACCTCGGCCAGCTGGACTCCGATTCCGGGTGGACGTCGCGGCGCTGGGAGGAAGTCGTGCGCGCGTACTTCGCCGAGCATGACGATGTGGGCATCGACGCCGACGCCCGCGGCCCGGCGCTGCTGATCATCGACCGCCAGCCCGGCGTGTGGCGGGTACGACAGATCCTGGACGACCCGGCAGGCGACCACGACTGGGGCTTTGACGTGGAGGTGGACCTACAGGACTAAGACGAGTAGGGCGTGGCGGTACTGCGGCTGGTCGACGCGGGGCGGATGGATTGACGGTGCCGCAGGAAGCGCGCAGCGCAAGCTGACTGCCTTCGCGTCACTTTCGTTCCGATCGGGCTCGTAACCACAATCCGAGCGGCGTCAGATGATCGATGTGCCATGGGGCGGCTGGACAGACGCTCGTCCGCGATCCCGGGCTGCTGCGCCGGAACACCCGGCGTCCCCACCGGGCCGGGCCGTCGGGGCGCGGCGTGACCGTGAACGCCTTCGGCATAGGCGGTTTCCGCATGCTGCGAGAAGTCGATGCCGGAGGTTTCGTCCTCGGCGTTGATCCTGAACCCCACAACGCGGTCGATCAGCTTGGCCAACAGGAAGGACACATGAACGCATACCCGGCGACCACTACGACGGCCAGCACCTGCTTTCCGAGTTGGCTCAACCCCCCTCCGTAGAACAGTCCACGCGGACCCGCGGTCATCACGTCGGTGGCCAGCAGGCCGATCAGCAGCACGCCGACAACGCCGCCGACGAAATGGACGCCCACCACGTCCAGCGAATCGTCGTAACCGAGGCGGAACTTCAGTCCGATCGCAAACGAGCACACGATGCCCGCCGCCACGCCGACCACGGCTGCGCCGAGAGTGTTGACCGTCCCGCAGGACGGTGTGATGGCGACGAGACCGGCGACCACACCAGAGGCCGCACCGAAAGTGGTGGGCTTGCCGTCTCGTACCTGCTCGACCGTCAACCAGCCCAGCATGCCCAGGCACCCCGCGACCAGAGTGTTCAGGAAGATTGCTGCGGCGGTTCCGTTGGCGGCCAGCGCCGATCCGGCGTTGAATCCGAACCATCCGAACCACAGCAGTCCGACGCCGAGCAGAACGAACGGCAGATTGTGCGGGCGCATGGCGTCCTTCTTAAACCCGATGCGCGGTCCCAGCACCAAGGCCAGAGCCAACGCGGATGCCCCCGAGACGATCTCGACGACCAACCCGCCGGCGTAGTCCAGCACCCCGAGCCGGAAGAGCCACCCACCCGGCGCCCATACCCAGTGCGCCACAACGGCGTACACCACGATCGCCCATACCGGAACAAAAACCACCCACGCGGCGAACTTGGCCCGGTCGGCGATCGCACCGCTGACCAGCGCGGCAGTGATGATGGCGAAGCTGAGCTGGAAGGTCGCGAACAACAATTCGGGAACCTGTCCATGCACCGTGTCCGGAGCGATTCCGCGCATACCGATATGCGCTAGGTCACCGATCACACCGCCGGCACTGGTACCGGAGAACGCCAGGCTGTAGCCGACCAGCAGCCAGGACACCGTCATGAGCGGGATAGCGATGAAGCTCATCATGATCATGTTGAGCACGCCGGTGGTGCGGACCATGCCGCCGTAGAAGATCGCAAGCCCCGGTGTCATGAGAAGAACGAGGGCGGTGCTGACCAACAGCCAGGCGGTGGCGGCAGGATCGATCTGTTGCAACGTCGGGCTCCTTCGACGGTCCGGGACGAGAATGTCTGTCTCGCGTTTCAATTACAAGACGATCACGTTTCGGAATGTTTCATGGATCGCGGGAATGCGAACTTGCGCCATCACAGCCGGCGGCTGCCGTCTGTACATGAGGTCAGCTCGTCGCGACTGTGGCCCAAGCATGCGCTGGCTTGCGTCGTTTCGAGCAAGCCCAGCGCCGCCATTTCGGCATCGTCGTCCATCCGATCGTCATCGAATTACTCTCGGGGTTACGTTGTGGCTTCTATCGTCTGGGTGTGCCGAGATGAATCGTCGCACCATGCTGATGACCGGTATCGGTGTGCTGGCAGCAGCGATCCCCGCCGGGCCGGCTCGGGCGGTGCCACCTGAGGCGGAGGCCGCGTTCGTACCTTTTGGGGGGGATACGTGGGAAGCCCGAGTAAAGCTCGAATGCCTCACTGCGGGTTGCTGGCCAGCGTGGTGGGCAGTCAACGACGGCCCGAATGTGGGCGGTGAAGTAGAAAAGGGAGGGATGAGAGGAGGACGTATTCGATGTTCCGGCGGGCTCTGTCTCGGGGTGGCCATTCAACAATTCCGCGGCTACCAGCTGTAGCTCCGGGCCTCAACCTCGCTTTAGGTGGTTCGGGCGGCGGCGATGCTAGGCCAGGTACCTATCCCGCGCAGATGCTCGTTGACTATGTGCGCGTTTGGTAGGGCACGCCAGCACCACAAAGGCCTCATACGTCACACGCAAACCTGATGAATCGCGGCGGCGAACCGGCGAAAATCGTCCCCATGCCATGCGACCTCGGTGTCATCCTCGGCGAAAACGCGCCGTGCTCGGCGGGCAGTTCGGCCAAAAAAAAAAAAAAAAAAAAAAAAAAAAAAAAAAAAAAAAAAAAAAAAAAAAAAAAAAAAAAAAAAAAAAAAAAAAAAAAAAAAAAAATCCGGCTCGCCGCCCGACCGACGACCCGTGACCCGCTGTCGGTAGCCACCGACAAGATGGTGAAACCAGATACGCGGCAGATCTGGGACCGTACCCCCTTTTTAAAAAAAAAAAAAAAAAAAAAAAAAAAAAAAAAAAAAAAAAAAAAAAAAAAAAAAAAAAAAAAAAAAAAAAAAAAAAAAAAAAAAAAAAAAAAAAAAAAAAAAAAAAAAAAAAAAAAAAAATTACATCACCACCGAGAGTATAGGCCAGTACCCGAGAGTTCGCAGAACGTATTCAAACCGCTCGATTTGGCCTTTCGAATCTCGTCCTGTCGTAGCCAACACGGGCGCCGCGACAAGTCAGCGTTAATTTGACCCCGGAACATCACCACTGACCTGAGCACCGGGCGCACCTGCTGTGCTCAGTGCTACCTAGCTGGAGCCGAGTTCAGCCGCGACGCCTGATTCGACCAGCAGCGACATTCCATGGTGCGGTGGCATCTCCACGGCGAAACTGTGCAGGTCATCGACGGTGGCGGTGGTGTTCCCAGTAAACATGTCCGATACGGTCCAGCCTGCAGGGAGGTGCTCAGAGCGTACGGTGCCGGCGATGTGTTCGTTGGCGAAGTTGAGCACGGTGAGCTGCTGTTGCTCAGGATCGTCGAGCTGATGGACCATCACCAGCATCCCGCGGTGAGACACCTCCGGGATATCGATCTGGCGGCTGGTGGCGATGCCGTAATGGGACCGCACCTGCAGGATCGCTTGTAGCTGTCGCAGAAAGCTGGCCTCGTCGTCGAGTTGCTGCGGGATCGGGCCGTACAGGCTGGTGCCGCGGGGCATGCCGGCAACCGATTGTGTCGCCGTGGGGTTGACGCCCATCAGGTCGTGGGCACCACGGTGAATCCAGCGCGTGTCGCCTCCGCGCAACAACGCCTTGACCTGCGTGGCAGGCAGGGTAAGCATGCCGCAGAGGTCCCAGCCGGACAGTGCGAACACTCCCGGCTGAAGGGCGTTGAACATTGCCAGCAAGAGATGTGCCCGGCGAATCGGGTCAATATCGGTGATGTCGCCAAGGTCGGTGAGGCCGAGGGTGGCGGCAATGACACTGGCTGTCGTGCAGGCGATTCCGTTGGTGGTGAAGATGCGGTTGTACGGGGCGGACGGACCGGTCAGGGCCGCTGTCAGATCGGCGCGGACGATCTCCCCCAGCGCCTCGCCGGTGATCGGCGCTCCCCGGTACGTGTAGACGTCGTCGCGGTGTCCGGTGGACCAGTGCACCAGTTCGTAGGTGAGCTCGTCGTGGTTCTGCAGAGCGTGCACCAGCGAGGCGGGATCCACGCCCAATTCGAGGGTGGTGCGTAGCGTCAGCCGTAGGAATTCGGTATCAGCGGTTACCAGTGCGTGGTGGTAGGCGGGTCGGTTGATGAAGTCGTACGACAGGTCGGGGCCCGCGATGCCGGTCGCTTTGATGTCGTCGATGGTCAGGTTGAGTTCCTGGAAAGTGAAGCCGCCGACCTTGCGGACCATGCTTCCGATGAACTGGTTGGCCGCTTGTGACAGCGGGTGCCCTTCGGACCAGCCGGTGTCGTCTTTGGCGGACTTCTCCGCGCCGAGAAAGCCGTTCGCGTCCAGGCGCAGACCGCCGGAACCGAGGTCGGTCAGCGAATGCAGCGCGTCGCCGATGACCAGCCGCATGCCGGCAAAACTCGGGTCGAGCCAGTTGATCGACGGTTGGCCGTCCTTGAAGTAGTGCAGGTAGACCCAGCGCCGTTCGACGCCGTCCACACCCACGATGGGGCGGGTGGCGCTCCAGTTGGTTTCTTTGATGCCCTCGGCGAAGAAGATGACCCGTTGCAGGCGGCCGATGATGTAACCGGCCTTGGCCAGCCAGTCTTCGGCGGCGACATCGATGTTGACCGAGTCCTCGCCCGGCGGGACTGCCGGCAGGTGCTCCCAGTCGCGCGGATCGATCTCCACCATGTGATAGATGCCCGGATAGTCGGCGTGCTTCATCTCAGCGAGCCGGAAATCCGCCCCTTTGCCGGTGTGGCCCGGGACGACGTCGTCGATGATGGTGCCGCCGTACCAGTTGGCGGTGCCGCACATGTGGCGGAATTCGTCCTCGGTGCCGAATGCGGGGTCGATCTGGGTGCTGATTCGGTCGAAGTGCCCGTCGACGCTCGGCGTCAGCTGCCACCCGGTGACGCCCCCGGCCCGTTTGACGGGCCCGGTGTGCACAGCCTGAATGCCGATCTGCGCGAAACACTTCCACATTGCCTCGTCGGCCATGGCTTGCAGGAAGGATTCGTCGGGGCGGGTGATCAACGACAACGGATATGCGGTGAACCACACCGAGGCGGCATCGACCGCCGCCCGCGGGTTAGGGGTGGCGAACGGGTTCTGCCACATCGATCCCTGCCCGGAGAACTGCTGGCTGATCACGTTGGCATCGGCCAACATCGACTGCGAGACCAACCAGGACACATAGGCGGGGTTGTCGCCCGTCGGCGGACCGTCCTTTGCGATGGATCGCCGCGCGAACGGTGTCCGCACCCTGGGACGGAACCGCAACGTGCGCGGCCGAGCGGGATGCAGGTGCTCGTCGAATGTGATTTCCGCAGGCTCGTTTGCCTGGTCGCGCGGCGTGGAATCCGCCGTCTCAGACATGACACTCCTTCAATAGGTGAACCTTTTGCGCCGAAGGGACGACGCACGCCCCGCTGGACGTACATCCGCGCAGTATTGCTATTGTCGCGCGTCTGCGAAACCGCAACCGGGCACATAGGCGAATACTGAATACTGATGCCTGCGATTCGGGGTCCAAGAATCGAAAGATGTTGGTGCACAATAATAGTTGTGTTCCACTGGAAATCGGAAAAGGTGAATTTGACTCCGTCTACTGTGAAGCACGTCCGGGCCCGCGGACATCTGTTCGACGTCTCGCGGGCCTGAGCGTGCAGGGCCATCACCGCCGGGTTGTGCCGGGGGCTGACCTCCGATCCAGCACCCACACCGTGGCCAGCGTCAGGGCGACGGCAAACGAGGTGAGCGCGATCAGACTGGCGCCCGTGCCCCCGTCGAAAGTGTCTCGGTATGCGGACATCGCCGGCAGCGTGGCGGTGTACCGGCCGAGATCCAAGTCGCGACCCAATGCCTCGAACGCGTGGCGGTTGGACAGGACCGTGCTGATCCAGCGTCCCGGGGCGGCCATCTCGTTGACGGGGACGATGGCGCCGCCGAACAGAACCTGCGGGAAGCACAACATCGGCAGCGCGAGCGCGGCCTGCGCGGCATTGGAGACCGCGGCCGACGCGAGCAGGCCGAGGGCCAGCGCCGAGATCGCCTCGATCACGATCGTCGCGAACAGCAACGCGTACACGTCCCAACCGACGTCGGGCAGCCGGCCCAGCGCCCGCAGCACACCCAGAAGCACTGCGCTCACGCCGGCAAGCACCGGAAGCAGCGCTGTCATCTTGGATGCCACGTAGGCGCCCACACTCAGCCCGGCCAAGCGCTCCCGCCGGAAGACGGCCATCTCCCCGACGATCTGGAGCAGTCCGTAGGTCAGGCCGAAGAAGAACCCCGCGAACGCAATCCAGAACACGACTTGCGCTGGGCCGACGTCGGCCGCGCTCTGTGTATCGAACGCGCCCCGCTTGAACAGCGTCGCCATCATCGCCGTGACAAGTACCGGCGAGCCGAGCAGGACCGCGAGCGTCAGCCTGTTGCGGAAGAGGACATCGACATTGCGCTGTGTGAGCAGCCACCATTGCCGGATTGCGCCCGTGCGCTTCATGTCACTGCGGGTCGTCGGGGTGGGCGGTGTCGCCGGCGCGTGCCGGGTGGTGTCCTTCCCGCGGCTGTGCGCGAACCGCTCCGCCCAAATCTGCGGGGTGTCCTCGCCGGCCAGCCGGTTGTACACCTCGGCGAGGTTCGGCACAGCGAAGTAGCGTCGAGCCTCGGTCGGGCTGCCGCTGAAGGCCAGGTAGCCGTCGCGAGCCAGGAACACCACTCGGTCGCACTGGTCGATGCCGGCCGGCTCATGCGTCGTGAGGACGACCGTGACGCCGCGCTGGGTGAGCCTGCGCAGCAGGCGCATCACGTCGGCCGCGGTCGACGGATCGAGGCCAGAGGTGGGTTCGTCGAGGAAGAAAACGTGTGGCCGGGTCAGCAGCTCCACGGCGATACTGGCCCGCTTGCGCTGTCCGCCCGACAGTGAACGAACCGGCACCTCGGCCCGGTCAGCCAGGTCGAGGTCATGCATGGTCTCCTCGACGACCCGGTTCGCTTCGGCCGTCGATGTGCCCGCGGGCAGCCGCAGCCGCGCGGCGTAGCGCAGCGTGCGGCGCAGGGGCATCTCGAGGTGGATGATGTCATCCTGGGGCACGTAGCCGATCCGGGACTCGGCGCTGACTCGGGCGCCGCACACGACGCCGTCGTGGCGCACCTCCCCGGCAGACGGTGGTTGCAGGCCCGCGAGGATCTCCAGCAGTGTGCTCTTCCCCGCTCCACTGCCGCCGGCGATGGCGACCAGCTCGCCCGGCTCGACCAACAGGGATAGTTTTTGGAGGATCTGCTTCGTGCCGACACGCTGGGTCACATCGACTGCATCGACGCGCGCGCCGCCATGCGTAGCAGTAGTGATTGTTTTTCGTTCGGTTGTCTCGGTCATGCGGTGATCATCGCGTCGCCGCTTTCGTACTCGCATGAGGCGTTCGCCTCAAATTGCGCTAAATCCGTTCAGCGTCAGGGAAGGCGGTCAATCCGCGGTCGATCGCCGTAAGAGTGGCCTGAGTGCGGTTGTTGACGCCCAACTTGGCATAGAGATGTTCGACGTGATTGCGTGCCGTCTTCTCAGCGATAAAAAGCGCTGCCGCGATTTCACGGTTGGACCGGCCCTGTGCGACGAGTCGCAGAACCTCGACCTCTCGGGCGGTGAGCCCCGCCGACCCTGTCGACCGCCGCGACACTCGATGTCCGGCCGCAGCTAAGACGGCGTCCACCGAGTCAGCATCTAGTCGTCCGGCGTGCGCCTGCTGGCGCAGCTGACTGGCAGCACCGTCTGCATCGAGGGCCGGCTGTTGCGGATGTGGTTCGAGCAGTTGGTGGTAGGCCACCGCCGCGGCCAGCAACCGGTCCTGCGGGGTCAACTCCCCGCCGGCGACGCCTCGGGGGAAGCCGGAACCGTCGATCCGTTCGGCGTGCTTGGTCGCGACGGACACCACCGACTCCAACCCGCCGACCCGGCTCAGTATCCGTCCGGTTAGATACGGGTACATCCGTACCCGCTCCCATTCGGCGGTGCTGAGCGGGCCCTTCTTCTCCCAGATCTGATTGGAGACGCCCAACTTTCCCAGGCCGTGCACGAGGCCCGCACGGTAGAGACGGGTGATGTCCTCCGACGGCATCCGCAATTGTCGGGCCGCCGACGCTGCAAGATCCGCAATGGCGCGCGAGTAGCCGGGAGAACTCGGGCATTTAAGGTCGACGAAATCTGCCATCGCCCTGAGTAATTCGTCGATCTCATCACCGTTGAGAGTACGGCTGCGATCCGGCGCCTGCGCCAAAGCTGCAGTCCAGACATCTATTTCGAGCAGACCGTCGACAATCGTAGCGGCGTAATGTTCGAACACGTCGGCCACGGCCGGGCTGAACTGCGTGCCACGCCTCGCCCGGACGACGTTGACAGCCCGGTCGAGGCCACCCGTCCGCAGGTGCACCTCGACGATATCGGCAAGGTGAACGATGTGGATTTCGAGCGGAATGTCCTCTCCGCGGGCGCCGTTCGGCATTCCCTTGCCGTCCCAGCGCTCGAAGATGTAGCCCAGCGCCTCGCGAACTTGCCGGTCCAGTCCCAGCCGATCGGAAAGAACGGCGGTGGAACTGCAGTGAGAACTGATCAGCTTGGCAACGTGATTCCGCGCGGTGAGCAAAAAGGCAGCCGAGCGCATGCCGCGCTCCCAGCCGGGCAATCCACGCCCCACGTGACTCATCATCAGACCCAGGAACGGCCGCCCGGTCATATCCACCGAGTAGGTGTCGGCCCGGAAGGCGATGTCGTCGCCGAAGAGCGCCGAAAGCTCGTGGGAGTCGGCGTGACAACCGACCCAACCGAGCAGATTGGCATAGTAGACCGTCGCCCGCTGTGGGGCGTCGAGGCTCATCCGTTCGGCGACCCGTGTCGCGATCAATGACGACCGAAGCATATGTTCCATCGGCTGCCCCAGACCGATGTCGATCGCCAGGGATGACGCTGCGAGCAATTCGGCTCTGCGCAGGCGTTTTGTCGAACCGTGCACGGTCGCGGGCGGGTACACGTCCTCATTCAAGCACCGGCTGTTGGGGCCGATGACCCATGTGCCGAATTGGCAAAGTCACCCCTGAAGGGACGGGTCTATGTCAACAGGTTGTTGACCAGTGGCTTTGCTGGTTTCGGCCTCATTGCCGCAGCAGCGCGGCAAGGCCTGACACCCCCGACCGCCGTCTAGAATGGCGTCCCAGGCGGGCGGGCGGAAACCAACCCCTCGTGTGTGACTCCCGCCCGGCCACTGCAGGGTTTCAGTCGGTTGCTGTCCTTAATCGCCGCAGAGGGGTACTCGACGGCAAGAGTCGGATGCGTTGGTGTGGCGGGCCGGTTCTGCACCCCCGCGTTGCGGTTGGACGAGGTGTCCCTGACCGGAAAGGGCCGTTGTGCGCTGCACACCACCGACCACTTCAGCGTGGTCGTCATGGGCGGCTGGCTGGACCAAAACGATGCTTCACGGACCGTGGAAGCCGCCGAGCCGACCCTGGTCACCCCGGACTTGCCTTGACCAACCTCAATTCGGCAATTCCTCACGCGCCTTGAGTTCGAGCGCGACGTTGCTGTTCATGCCACCCTTCAGCTTGGAAAAGAAGTTGAACGTCTTGCCGAATATCCCGTAGCGCTTGCCGATCGCGTGATAGGCGTCGCCGGTCCGCGTCTTGTCGATGGTCGCGATGGCTGCCACGGCCTCGCTCTTGGGATTTCCGCGCATATCGCACTTGGCGATGGTGACGCGCGGCGTGTTGCGGATACGTCTGACCTTCCAGGACTTCTCCTGGGTGATGACGATGAGCCCGTCACCGTCCGGCGCCGCCCAGATCGGCGTGCGCTTGGGCCTGCCATCCTTGGTGAAGGTGGTCAGCAGGATGTACTCGGAACCGGCGATGTCGGCGAAAGTCAGAGGCATGCGCCCAAAGCTTAGATGACAGCGTGCCGTCGCGACGGGCGCCGCTCATTCCTACCGCACCGGATGGTTCCTACCGCACCGCGCACCTGCGGCGACCGCGCCGTCACCGCACACTGCGCATGGCGGTGCGCGACGTACCGTTATGGACGTGGCCCGATACCGCGAGCAGGACGCCTGCCCCGGCGCACTGCAGGTTCACCAGGCCGCTGACGGCGCGTTGGTGCGGATCCGGCTGCCCGGTGGTGAGCTGAGTCCGGCCCAACTGGCGGTATTGGCCGGGGTGGCAGCCGACCATGGCGGCGGCACGCTGGAACTCACCTCGCGCGGCAGCCTCCAGATCCGCGGCATCACCGATACCGCAGAGGTCGCAGCGCAGGTCGCCGCCGCGGGACTTTTGCCGTCTGCGACCCACGAGCGGGCACGCAACATCGTCGCCTCGCCGTTGTCAGGCCGCGCCGGCGGCCTTGCGGATGTGCGGCCATGGGTCGGCGAACTGGACGCTGCGATACAGGCTGACGGGGTGCTGTCCGGGCTGCCGGGCCGGTTCTGGTTCGGCATCGACGACGGCCGCGGCGATGTCTCCGGCCTGCACGTCGACGCCGGGGTGCACGCATTGGACAGCCGCTCGGTGGCGTTGCTGGTATCCGGCGTGGACACCGGCGTACGGGTGCCGGCAACCGAAGCCGCGGCGACTCTGGTCAGGGTTGCCGCGGAGTTTCAACGGGTCCGTGGAAAGTGCTGGCGTACAACCGAACTCGATGATCCAAAAACCCTCGTGGCGGATCTGCCGGTGACCGCGACGCCGGGCGCCACAATGGCGGTCACCGCCGGTCCCCCGATCGGCTGGATCGAACAGCACGACGGACTCATCGCGCTGGGAGTTGGGGTACCGCTGGGCAGCCTGCCCGCGCGCACCGCCGAGTTCCTGGCCGCGGTGGAAGCACCGCTGGTGATCACGCCGTGGCGATCGGTGCTGCTGTGCGACCTCGACGAAGCCGTCGCCGATGCGGCCCTGCGGGTGCTGGCGCCGATGGGACTGATCTTCGACGAGAACTCGCCCTGGCTGACCGTGAGCGCGTGCACGGGCCGCCCGGGTTGCTCGCACAGCCTCGCCGACGTACGCGCCGACGCCTCCCGTGCGGTCGAATCCGGCGACACCGTGGCGCGCCGCCGGCACTACGCCGGATGTGAGCGAGCCTGCGGTAGCCCGCCAGGCGGTGATGTCCTCGTGGCCACCGCGGACGGGTACCGACTGCGCGCTCGTTAGGGTGGCCGGGTGCGCGACTACATCCGCGACGCGGACGAAATCTACCGCCAGTCGTTCGCGACGATCCGCGCCGAATCCGACCTGGCCCGGTTCCCCGACGACGTCGCGCGGGTGGTGGTGCGGTTGATCCACACCTGCGGACAGCCCGACGTCACCGACCACATCGCATTCACCGAAGATGTCGTGGCCCGATCCCGCGCCGCCCTGTTGGCGGGTGCGCCGGTGCTGTGCGACTCGTCGATGGTGGCCGCGGGTATCGCCGCAGCACGGCTGCCCTCGGGCAATGAGGTGGTGTCGCTGGTGGCCGATCCGCGGGCGCCCCAGTTGGCGGCGCGCATCGGCAATACCCGCTCGGCCGCCGGTGTCGAACTGTGGGCCGACCGACTGGGCGGCTCGGTGGTGGCGATCGGCAATGCACCGACCGCGCTGTTTCATCTGCTCGAATTGCTCGACGACGGCGTCGCGGCGCCGGCCGCAGTCCTGGGCGGCCCCGTCGGTTTCGTCGGCTCCGCCCAGTCCAAGCAGGAGCTCATCGACGACCCGCGCGGCATGTCCTACCTGGTGGTGACCGGCCGGCGCGGCGGCAGCGCGATCGCCGCCGCTGCGGTCAACGCGATCGCGAGCGACCGCGAGTGAGCCCGGCGAGTCGACGACGCCGCGTGAGGCACGAGGGCGGACGAGGAGCGAGCCAGTGAGCCGCGGCACGCTGTGGGGTGTCGGGCTGGGACCGGGTGACCCCGAACTGGTGACGGTCAAAGCCGCCCGGGTGATAGGTGCGGCCGACGTGGTGGCTTACCACAGCGCCCGGCATGGCCGCAGCATCGCCCGGAGCATCGCCGAACCGTATCTGCGTGCGGGCCAGATCGAGGAGCACCTGGTTTACCCGGTGACGACGGAAACCACCGACCATCCCGGCGGCTACGCGGGCGCGATGGAGGCTTTCTACACCGAATCATCAGCGCGTATCGCGATGCACCTCGACGCGGGCCGCAATGTCGCGTTGCTGGCCGAGGGTGACCCGTTGTTCTACAGCAGCTACATGCATTTGCATGCCCGGCTCACCCAGCGGTTTGACGCGGTCATCGTGCCGGGCGTGACGTCGGTGAGCGCGGCATCGGCGGCCATCGCCACCCCGCTGGTGCAGGGCGACGAGGTGCTGTCGATCCTGCCCGGCACCCTTGCGTCGGGCGAGTTGACCCGGCGCCTGGCCGACTGCGACGCCGCGGTCGTGCTGAAGCTGGGCCGTTCGTTTCCGGCTGTGCGGGAAGCGCTTTCGCAGTCGGGGCGGCTGGACGACGCCTTCTATGTGGAGCGGGCCAGCACGCAAGGGCAGCGGGTGCTGCCTGCCGCAGAGGTGGCGGACGCGACGGTGCCCTACTTCTCGCTGGCGATGGTCCCCGGTGGGCGCAGGGCCCGGCAGCGGCCCGGGTCGGTGGCGGTGGTCGGGCTGGGCCCGGGTGATCCCGGATGGATGACTCCGCAGAGCCGCGCCGAACTCGCCGCCGCGACCGACCTGATCGGCTACGGGCCGTATCTGGAGCGGGTGCCGGCCCGTGACGGCCAGCGGCGGCACCCCAGCGACAACACCGACGAGCCGGATCGCGCCCGGCTGGCCTGCGAGCTTGCCGAAGCAGGCCGGGCGGTCGCGGTGGTGTCCTCGGGCGACCCCGGCGTGTTCGCGATGGCCACAGCGGTGCTCGAGGAGGCCACGAGGTGGCCGGGTGTCGAGGTCCGGGTGATACCCGCGATGACCGCCGCCCAGGCCGTCGCCAGCCGGGTCGGCGCACCCCTGGGTCACGACTACGCCGTGATCTCGCTGTCCGACCGGCTCAAGCCGTGGGATGTCGTCGCGGCCCGGCTGACCGCCGCGGCGGCCGCGGACCTGGTGCTGGCGATTTACAACCCGGCATCGAGGACGCGCACGTGGCAGGTGGGGGCGATGCGGGACCTTCTGCTCGAACACCGCGACCCCGGTACGCCGGTGGTGATCGGCCGGGATGTGTCCGGTCCGCGGGAGTCGGTGAAGGTGGTGCGGCTGGCCGACCTGGACCCGGCCGACGTCGACATGCGCTGTCTGCTGATTGTCGGGTCGTCGCAGACGCAATGGCACGGTGGCCGGGTGTTCACCCCGCGCCGATATCCCGGCTCAGCGCCGACCTCCCGCCGGCGCCGGTCGGCCAAACGTCAAAAGCATGTCGACTGAAGAGCGTGAACCGGGCCCACTGTTGGTGTTCAGGTGATCCGGTAGTGCGCCGGCTCGGGCTCGGTCAGCAGCTGGGTGAGGGTGCTCCGGTCGAACGGCCACAGATCGATGGTCCCCTCTTCGGTGAAATACCAGGAATTGCAGCCGGTGTTCCACACGGTCGGGCCCATCGCACCCGCAACTGCGCCGTTGAATTCGTCCGTGGCCTCTTGGGTGACCTCTACTTTGGGAGCAAAGCCGTACTGGTAATCTGCGACGGCATATCGCAGGTCAGTCCGGGGTAACGGTTTCAGTGCCAGACCCCGCCGACGTCGGAACCCTTCTCCGGAATTGTGAAGTTGGTAAAGCCGGCCTGTTTGAAGGTGTAGCCGGTGGCGATACCAGCCATCCCGGCGCCGATGATGACAATTCTGGGATCGCGAATGATCACGGGTCCTCACAAAGGGTCGCGCTCGTATGTCCATCCGGGGTCAAGGTCCAGGCGGTTGGTCGCCGAGGTCGCACTTACATACGGTGCATGTCCATGGCGGTTCCACGGCCGCGGCCCGTTGCCGCTGACCGACAACACATCATCGAAATGGACATGGTGCAGGAAAAGTTCGAGTGACCACCTGCATGGCGTCAATCTCGACGGAAACACCACCACCCCGAGGACGTCTCGAACAGACGAGGTCGACGCCGCACCGCCGTCGCGAATTGGGGCCCGTCGATCCTCACCGCGGGCATCCACCCGCCACCCACGCGAGTGCCTCGTCGACGGTGGCCACCGTGGTCACCCCGGCGGGCAGGGCGGGCCGGTCAATCATCACCACGGCCACGCCCAGCGCCTCGGCGGCGTCCAGTTTGGGTCGGGTCATCGCTCCCCCGCTGTTCTTGGTCACCAGGGCGTCGATGCGGTGTTCGCGCAGCAGCGCGTATTCGCCGTCGTAGTCGTAGGGCCCGCGGGACAGCAGCACCTGGTGGCGGGCAGGCAACGTGGTGGGATCCGGGGCGGTGACGGCGCGGATCAAGAACCACGAGCCGCTGGCCGCGAAAGCCGCGGTCACCGGAGCGGCCGGTGGTCAGGAAGACCCGCGAATACCCCTGGCGGGCGACGTGCTGGGCGGCATGACCGTCGGAGGAGACCAGCACCGCGCCGGCTGGATTCCACGGTGGCCGGACCAGCACCAAATGTGGCATTCCCAATGCGGCGCACGCCGCGGCGGCATTGGCGGTGATGGTTGCCGCGTAGGGGTGAGTCGCATCGATGACGGCGCCGATACGGTTGTCCCGCAGCCAGTTCCGCAATCCATCCACTCCGCCGAAGCCGCCGATGCGCACCGGCCCGACGGGCAGCGCAGGATCGGGCACCCGACCGGCGAGCGAGCTGACAATGTCGATGCCGGGATTCAGCCGGGCGGCCAAGGCGCGCGCCTCGGCGGTGCCGCCGAGCAGCAGGATCGTCAATGCCGCTCACCCCTGCTCCGCTGCGCCGAATACAGGTAGCTGTCGGTGAATCCCTCGGCGGCAAGCACCTGGCCGACCACGATGACCGCCGTGCGGGTGACGCCGGCGGCCTTCATCTGTGCAGCGATGTCGCCGAGGGTGCCGCGCAGCACCACCTCCCGCGGCCAGCTCGCGAATGCGACCACTGCCGTCGGTGTTTCGGGGCAATGGCCGCCGGCGAGCAACTCGCCGATGACCGTGTCGATCTGCGCGGCGGCCAGGTGCAGCACCAGCGTGCCGCCGACCGCCGCCAGGCTACCCAGGTCCTCCCGCGGGGGCATGGCGGTCGACACGGTGGCGACCCGGCTCAGGACGACGGTCTGCGCCACCCCGGGCACGGTGAATTCCCGGCGCAGCACCGCCGCCGCGGCGGCGAATGCCGGCACCCCGGGCACGATCTCGTAGGAGATGCCCAGTTCGTCCAGGCGGCGGCACTGCTCGGCCACCGCGCTGTACAGCGACGGGTCCCCGGAGTGCAGTCGGGCGACATCGTGACCCGCGGCGTCGGCGGCAGCCACCTCGGCGACGATCCGGTCGAGGTTCAGCGGCCCGGTGTCGACGATGCGCGTGCCCGGCTGACACAGCGCCAGCATCTCGTCGGGCATGATCGAGCCGGCGTACAGGCACACCGGGCAGCGTTGCAGGAGCCGCTGGCCGCGCACGGTGATCAGGTCGGCGGCGCCCGGGCCGGCGCCGATGAAATACACCGTCACCGCTTGCTCATCGCCCACTGCGTGACCGGCATCGCCGGGCGCCACCCGGTGAAGTTGCCGACCTGCTCACCGTTGTAGTGCTGGAACCTGCGAAGCTGCCCGCCCAGCACGGAATGGTGCTGCACCACAAAGGCTTCAGATTCTGCCGTGACCGCGTTGACCACCAGCCGTCCACCGGCCGGCAGTGCGGCGAGGCAGCCGTCGAACAGGCCGGGCTGCGTCAGGCCGCCGCCGATGAAAACCGCCGACGGCCTCGGCACGCCGTCGACACCACCCCTGGTCGGGACCGCATCGCTGAATGCCGCCGGCGCCGCACCGCGGACTTCCACGGTGACTCCGTGCGTGGCGGCATTCGCCGCGATCCGGTCGCGCCGTACCTCGTCGCGCTCGAATGCCACTGCTTGACAACCGGATCCGTTGCGGCACCACTCGACAGCGATGCTTCCGGAGCCGGCGCCCACATCCCACAGCAGCTCACCGGGACGAGGCGCGAGCGCGGCGAGCGTCACGGCCCGCATCATCTGCTTGGTGATCTGGCCGTCGTGGGCGAATGCGTCGTCGGGCAGTATCGACAACCGGCGCTGGTCCGGCAGGTAGCGGACCGCGACGACGTTGAGGTTGCCGACGTCCTCCGGCGGGTCTGCGGCCCATTGCCGGGCGGTTGCGTCGCGACGCCGTTCCCCGGGACCGCCGAGCTGCTCCAGGAGACTCAGCTCCGATTCGCCACGACCGGTTTCGGCGAGCAGCCGGGCGAATTCGGCGGGCTCTGCCCCGTTGCGGCACAGCACGACCGCTTGACCACCGCTTCGGATCGCGGTGTGCAGCGGCGCCGTCATCAGGCTGATCACCTCGGTGTCGGTGACCGCCCAGCCCAGCCGGGCGCACGCCAGCGCCACGCTGGAGACGTGGGGCAGCACCGTCACCCGCTCGGCGCCGAACATCACGACCAGGGCGCTGCCGATGCCGTGCAGCATCGGATCACCCGAGGCAAGCACATGCACGTCCCCGGTGTGCTGCTGCAGGGCCGCTTGCAGACCGGGGAGCAATGGTGACGGCCAGGTCCGGCGGTGCGCCGCCACGGTGTCGTCCAGCAGATCGAGTTGGCGCGCTGGAACCGTAAACCACCCGCGCCCGGCGCAACTCGGCACACGTCGCAGCCGAGAGTCCGGTCATCCCGTCGGCGCCGATCCCGACGACCACGATCATCGCGGCACCCTGCGCCACAGCGCCTGCGGCACGAAACGCATCGTGAAGATCAGCGGGCGGATCGCCCAGGGCACCCACACCGCGCGCTTCCCCTTCGCCAGCGCCCGGGCGGTCGCCTCGGCGACCTGCGACGGTGTGCTCGACAGCGGCGCAGGATCCATACCCTCGGTCATACGGCCGATGACGAATCCCGGCCGGGCGATCAACAACTGCACACCGGTGCCGTGCAGGGCGTCGGCCAGACCGCTGGCGAACCCGTCCAGCCCGGCCTTGGCCGAGCCGTAGACGTAGTTGGAGCGCCGGACGCGCCCGCCCGCCACCGAGGAGAACACCACGATCCGACCCCGGCCGACGGACCGCATCCGCTGCGCGAGCAGGGTCAGCAGGCTGACCTGGGCCACATAATCGGTGTGCACGACGGCCACCGCATGCCCGGCGTCCGCTTCTGCCCGTGCCTGGTCACCGAGGATCCCGAAGGCAAGCACCGCGGTGCCGATGGGCCCGTGACCGGCGACGATCTCGTCGACTGTTCGCGCATGCGAAGCCAGGTCGTCGGCGTCGAAATCCACGACGTGGACCGCGGCGGCACCGGCCGCAGCCACCGTCGAAACCTGCTGTTCAAGACTGTGTCCGTCACGCGTGGTCAGCACCACTGTCGCTCCGGGAGCCAGCCGTGCCGCCAGTTCGGCGCCGATCTCGCTGCGTCCGCCGAAAATCACGACGACTTCGCCACCCGTGTCGCCCGTGTCTTTCATGGGTGCGATTATCACCTGCGATAGCGTGGGCAGTGATGACGAACGCAACCACCCGGCTCAGCAGTGACGCGCTCGCGTTCCTCTCCGAGCGCCACCTGGCGATGCTGACGACGTTGCGTGCCGACGGGTCGCCTCACGTCGTCGCGGTCGGTTTCACGTTCGATCCCAAGACGCACATCGCGCGGGTCATCACCACGGGCGGTTCACAGAAGGCGGTCAACGCCGATCGAGGCGCGGTGGCCGTGCTCAGTCAGGTCGACGGTGCACGCTGGCTGTCGCTGGAGGGCCGCGCGGGTGTCAACACCGACGCACTCGCCGTGCGCGACGCCGAACTGCGTTACGCCCAGCGGTACCGCATCCCGCGCCCCAACCCGCGCCGCGTGGTCATCGAAGTGCAGATCATCCGGGTTCTCGGCTCGTCGGTGCTGCTTGACCGCAACACCGACGACGCATCGTGAAAACCGGCCCGGCGATCAACGGGCCGAACCCGGAACCGGAACGACCATCAGTTCGTGCGGGCGGTGATTCAGCGACTCGGCGCCGTCCTCGGTGACGATGACGATGTCCTCGATGCGCGCACCCCACCTACCGGGAAAGTAGATGCCGGGCTCGACGCTGAAGGCCATTCCCGGTAGCAGTTTCAGGTCGTTTCCGGCCACGATGTAGGGCTCCTCGTGTACCGACAGTCCGATGCCGTGGCCGGTGCGGTGCACGAAATGATCCGCCAGTCCCGCGCCCGCGAGCACATCGCGCGCAGCGGCGTCCACCTGTTCGGCGGTCACGCCGGGCCGCACCGCCGCCACCGCCGCCTGCTGCGCCCGCTGCAGGACCGAATATTGTTGCGCGACCTCATGACTGGGCTCGCCGATGCTGTAGGTGCGGGTGCAGTCGGAGTTGTAGCCCGGGTCGCAGGGTCCGCCGATATCCACCACCACGATGTCGCCGGACCGCAGCTCGCGGTCGGACACCTCGTGGTGCGGGTCGGCCCCGTGCGGGCCGGAACCGACGATGATGAACGCCGCTTCCGAATGCCCCTCGGCGATGATGGACTCGTTGATGTCGGCGGCGACCTGGGCCTCGGTGCGGCCGGGCACCAGGAACTCCGGCACCCGGGCGTGGACGCGGTCGATAGCGGCGCCCGCCCTTCGCAGCGCGTCGGCCTCGGCCCGATCCTTGATCATCCGCATCGTCCGCAGCACTCCGGTGGCCAGCACCGGCAGGGTGCCCAGCCCGGCGGCCAGCGGCAGCAGGTGAAGCGCGGGCATCGAATCGGTGACCGCGGTGGCCACCGGTCCGCCGCCCAGCGCGGTGAGCACCAGCTCGTAGGGGTCGTCGCCGTCCACCCAGTCCCGGATCGGCAGACCAAGTTCGAGGATCGCAGACTCTTTCAGCGACGCAAGTTCCAGCCGGGGCACCACAACCGTCGGCGCCCCCAAGGTCGGTATGACCAATGCGGTGAGCCGCTCGAAGGTCTGGGCGGACGACCCCACGAGGTAGCGCAGGTCGTGGCCGGGGGTGACGATCAGTCCGGCCAGTCCGGCGTCGGCGGTCGCCGCCGCAGCCGACCGTAACCGGTTCTGGTAGACAGTGCCTTCAAAACGGGCTTCTCGGAACGGCTGGCGCTCATGCCCCAAGGCTAGTGTGAGCGCTGTGCGGCCGCTGCTTCCCGCTTCGGCGCCCGCTGCCCCAACGGATTGCGGTCCTATGGCTACCCCGAGGCGGGGTGATTTCGTGCCGACGACGAGCGCGACAGTTGCCTGCAGTGTTCCGCGGCCGACGCTGGCAGTGCGGAATCCGAAGGTGCGTAAGCTGTTTGGGCTAGACTATTTGCAGCAACCGAAGCCAGAGTATTTGTAGCAAGCACTTGAATACCTCGGGTTTGCGAGCCTGCTTCGCCGACGGCTTGCTTCCGATGTACGAAACGCAGGTTTCGTGTTTCGTCATGGCGACTCAGGCGTTGGCGGGTCCGTGGCAGGTGGCGGACAACGGGTCGAATGCGATGGGCAGGGTGACGGGTCCGCCCAGCGCGTTCACCGGCTTCCATGGGGCCGGACCGGTGCGGCGGGCATTGGGCATGCGTCGCGTCATGATCGCCAACGCTTCGGCCAACTCGAGGCGGGCCAGGTTGGCGCCGAGGCAGTAGTGCATGCCGCTCCCGAACGTCTGGATCGGCGGGGCGCCCGCGCGCTCGATGTCGAGACGGTCGGGGTCGTCGTAGACAGCGGGATCTCGGTTGGCCGCTCCGGTGTTGACGACGACGATTGTGCCAGGGGGTATTTGGACGCCAGCGAGTTCGACATTCTCGGTAGCGGCGCGCAAGGTCACGAAGGTGGCAGGTGAATGGCGGATGAGCTCCTCGACGGCGTTGACCGCCAGCTCCGGGTGTCGGCCGAGCAGCGCCCACTGGTCGGGGTGATCGCACAACACATGCACCGCGGCACCCAGCTGAAGGCGGGTGGTGTCGGTGCCCGCCATCAGCAGCGCTGCGACGAGCATTCGGAGTTCGTCGGCGCTGAGGCGATCGCCGTCGTCTTCCGCGCGGATCAGCTCGGATATGAGATCGTCGGTCAGCCTGTGGCGCCGGCGGGCGAGCATGTCGTCGATGTAGGTGTCAAGCTCTTCCCAGGCCGTCAGGATCGTCGGGGTGTCATCGGCGGCGGTCCAGCCGAAGGCCTTCAAGATGTCGTCAGCAGCTCGGGCCCGTATGGTCCGATCGCCCTCGCCGAGGGCGACGCGGAAGCGGCCGAGCGTGACGCGCACGACGCGCTGGGGTGTGTGGCTGGTATCAGAGCACAGCTGGGCGTACCCGACATCTTTGACTTTCTTGCTCGGCTGGCCGCGCAAGCCAAGAGCTATCCCGAAGCGGCCCGACGCGGAAATGCAGGGGATGCCGTCCGGCAGCGCACCGGCGAGGTGCCGTATCTACCGCGCCGACTATGAAGCGTTGGGTGCCGCGCTTCGAGATACGATGGGCCCCAATGACTTCGACACCGCCTGGGCCGAGGGTGCCACGCTGTCCACAGCGGAAGCGGTGGCGTATGCGCAACGCGGCCGGGGCGAACGCAAACGCCCGTCCACCGGCTGGTGTAACGGATTTCTCACCAGAGTATTAGACGGCGCTCCCGGTCACCTTAGATTTGACCCCTAGCCTTTGTGACAGAGGTCGGGTGGGCGCAAACCTCGGGAATGGAGCCGTAGCACATGGGCACAACGAATGCTTTGGCCGTATCGGGATCGAAGTCGGGGTCTGTCCTGCGCTACGGCAATCCGGTGTTCGATTGCGGCGGCGCGTGGGTGCGGGCACTGTCGCGTCAACTCGCCACAGTGGTGTCGATCGGCGGTGTGGTCAGCTCCGAAAACCTCGATCGGTTGACCGCCTATGTTCAGCGGTTCATCCTCGACGACAAGCCCTTCGTGTTGGACCTCAGCGCCGTCGAAGCGATCTCCACCCAGGCCGGAGCCATGCTGGATGACGTCGCGCAAGCGTGCGAAGACGCCGGGATCCAGTGGGTCATGGTTTCCGGGGACGCCACCCCAAGTGTCAATTCTGCTCAGGACGGGGTGTTTCCCGTCGTCCCCTCGGTCGCGGAGGCGCTCCGTCACTTCGCTGACGTCAATTTCCGGCGCCGCACCATGCTGCTTCCGCTGCTGGCGGCGGCGAAGCTCAACAAGTCCGCATAGTCCTTGACCTGGCGGCTCGCGCTCAGCCGGTATCGTTGTGACATCGTCTCCCAAATAGCGTCGTCGGATGCCCGCGGTACCTGACGCCCAAGCGCCTCTGTCACTGCTTCTCGTCGAAGACGACCGGGCTGACGCGGTACTTGTCGAAGAACTCGTTGCCGATACGGGCTTGCTCGCCGATGTCGTATGGGCGCGGTCGATGGCCGACGCCGAAGGCAAACTGACCCGGTCCAGGCCCGATTGTGTGCTCTTGGACATGAATCTCCCCGATGCCAATGGCCTTGAGACCGTGCACCGGATCACCGAACGTGACGCCACGCTCCCCATCGTGGTGCTGACAGGACTGACCGATGAGCATTTCGGGATATCCGCAGTGGCCTCGGGTGCGCAGGACTACCTGGTGAAGGGCCGCGTCGAGCCGGAGATGTTGCAGCGCGCCCTGCTGTATGCGATCGAACGCAAGCGCGCTCAACTCACCGCCGTCGACCTGCACGCGAGCCGGCTGCGGGCCCGTGAGAACGCCCGTCTCGAACGCGGTCTGCTGCCGTCGCCTCTCCTGCTGGAAAACCCTGGCGTCGACATCGTCGCCCGCTACCGTCCAAGTCGGGAAAACGCGCTGCTCGGTGGCGATTTTTATGACTTCGTACAAACAGCTGATCGCACAGTCCATGTGATGATCGGCGATGTGGCGGGACATGGGCCGGACGAGGCCGCGCTGGGGGTGGCGCTCCGGATCGCATGGCGTGCGTTGACGTTTGCCGGGTTGCGAGGACCCCAACGGATGCGGGAGCTGAACAGGATTCTGCAGACCGAGCGAGCGCGCAGCGGGGCTTTCGCAACGGTGACCAGCCTGGCCATCCCACCTGAAGGGCCGTTGATCACCGCGGTGCGCGCCGGGCACCCTGGCATGCTGTTACACCACGACGGAACCGTGGACTGGGTAGTGACACCGGGTGCCCCGGCCTTGGGACTTCACAAGGGTGACTGGCCCGCCGATCAGGTCGCACTACCACGCGGTGCCGGGCTGGTACTCCTGACCGACGGGCTGTTCGAGGGCCATTCAGGACGCGGTAACGAGCGCCTCGGCGAAGAGGGTTTGCTCGAACTCGCGCGTTCACTGGCAGCACTACCGGGTGCGGCTTTCGTCGATGCGCTCATCGACCAGGCCGAGCAACTCGCGCGGGCACACGGCGGTCTCAGCGACGACATCGCGGTGGTGCGGGTGGAACGGACCGCGACGTGAGCCTTTTGCCCCGACCTCGGCTCACCGTGCAGGGCTGGCTGAATCTCGTGCTGTCGCTGATGGGCTTGATGCTGCTCGCCGGTGCGGTGCTCACTGTGCTGCTGCTCAACCACACCGACAAGGTGGGCAACGAACTCAATCAGAACATCCAGCCCGCCCGTATCCTTGCCTACCAGCTACAGGCGGCATTACGTGACCAGGAGACTTCCATCCGCGGGTACGTGATCACCGGCGATCCACGATTCCTGGACCCATATGTGGAGGGCAAGCGCCAGGCGGCCGAAGCAGAAGCCGCCATGTGGCCACTCGTGGGTCACCGGCCCGAGCAGGCCGCCGACCTGGACGCGGTGGCGAAGGCTGCCGCCGAATGGCGTGCCGACTACGCCGAACCGCTGATCGCAGCGGTCCGGCCGCCCCAGCCCTACATCGTTGACAGTGCGACATCCGAACGCGGCAAGGCCGTATTCGACGGGATTCGCCGGCTTTTCGACGCCCAGAACGAGCACCTCCAGACGCTGCGCGCCGACCGCCTCGCCGACCTGGAACGAGCGCAAATCTGGCGCGACCGGGTTCTCATCGCGTTACTCCTGGTGTTCGTCACCACGGCGGTGCTGCTGGGCCTTCTCGTCCGCAGGGCGGTAACCCGACCGTTGGACGCGCTCGCCGACGCGTGCCGCCGCATCACGGAAGGCGACTTCGACGAGACGATCAAACCTCAGGGGCCCAAGGACATTCGCGCTATCGGTGCCGACGTCGAGGACATGCGGCAGCGCATCGTGGCCGAGCTCAATGACTCGCGTTCGGCGCGTGTGCAGCTTGCTCAACAGGCCGCGGCTCTCGACGAGCAGGCTGTCGAATTGCTCCGCTCCAACACCGAACTCGAACAGTTCGCCTACGTCGCATCCCACGATCTGCAGGAGCCGCTGCGCAAGGTTGCCTCGTTCTGCCAGCTGCTGGAGAAGCGGTACGGCGACAAGCTCGACGAACGTGGCACGGAATACATCAGGTTCGCGGTGGACGGGGCAAAGCGTATGCAGGTCCTCATCAATGACCTGCTGACCTTCTCCCGTGTCGGTCGGTTCAACACCGCGGTGACCGAAGCCGACCTGGACACCGTGCTCGATTCGGCCATCGACAATGTCGCGACTGCGATCGATGAATCGGATGCCCAGATCCTCCGCCCGGATACTCCGCTGCCGCGGGTCATCGGCGATGCCACGCTGCTGACGATGTTGTGGCAGAACCTGATCGGCAACGCCGTCAAATTTCGCCGGCCGGGTGTCCCACCGAGGATCGTCGTCGGCTGTCAGCGTTCGGGTGACGACGGCACGTGGCTGTTGAGTGTGGCCGACAACGGCATCGGAATCGCCGAGGATTTCGCCGACAAGGTTTTCGTCATTTTTCAGCGCTTGCACGGACGCGACGCCTACCCGGGCACCGGCATCGGACTGGCGCTGTGCAAGAAGATCGTCGAGTACCACGGCGGGACCATCTGGATCGACCCGTCCTACACCACCGGCACCCGATTCCTGTTTACGTGTCCGGTTATCGCGGCCGAGTCCCGGTCGTTCGTCGAGGAAGGAATTCACGCATGACACCGGCAGGCCGACCCATCGATGTGCTCCTGGTCGAAGATGATCCCGGTGACGAGCTCATCACACGTGAAGCCTTCGAGCACAACAAGATCAAAAACACTCTGCATGTTGCGCGCGACGGCGAACAAGGCCTGGACTTTCTGTATCGCAGAGGCGCGTACCGGGACGCACCACGCCCGGACCTGATCCTGCTGGATCTGAATCTGCCGAAATACGACGGTCGACAATTGCTCGAGAAGATCAAGTCCGATCCCGAGCTGTGCCATATCCCGGTGGTCGTCCTCACGACATCGTCGGCGGAGGAGGACATTCTGCGCAGCTATAAGCTGCACGCCAACGCCTACGTCACCAAGCCCGTCGATCTCGACCAGTTCATGAGCGCTGTTCGCCAGATCGACGAGTTTTTCGTCCAGGTCGTACGGCTGCCTCCGTCCTGACGCTCGCTGACCGCCCTCCTGGCCAGGCATTGCCCGGCATGGCAGGCTCATCGCGTGGACCTGCCTGTCCGCCTGCGGATGGCGACGTCGTAGCGGCCGCCCGCGAGCTGCCGCTCTGATCCGTCCCGCCGCAGAACCGTTGGAGTCGCCCTGATCGGCCAGCACAGCTCGTGGACGACCGCCGAACAGCGGGTGCCGCTGCTACTGGCCCACGGCTGAGAACCGGGTGGTGACGCGCCGGCACCATTCGGGAGCGCCGCGGCGTCGGCGACCTCGCGACCCTGCATGAGAGACTGGCCGCCATGGGCCATGGCATCACTCGTCCCAGGCTGGAAGGCAACATCGCAGTCGACGACGACCGCCAGATCGGCTTCGCCGAGTTCGGTGACCCGCAGGGACGCGCTGTCTTCTGGTTGCACGGCACGCCGGGCGCGCGACGCCAGATTCCCACCGAGGCGCGGATCCACGCCGAACGGCACGGGATCAGGCTGATCGGTGTCGACCGCCCGGGCATAGGATCGTCGACCCCGCATCAATACGGAACCGTCTCCGATTTCGCTCACGACCTGGGGACCATCGCCGACGTCCTGGGCATCGGCATGATGGCCCTCGTCGGGTTGTCCGGGGGTGGCCCCTACGCACTGGCGTCGGCGGCGGCGATGCCCCGGCGGGTGGTGGTGGCCGCGGTCCTCGGCGGTGTCGCGCCCACCCGCGGACCCGACGCCATCGCCGGCGGCCTGATGGAGTTCGGTATCTATGCGGCGCCGGTACTCGAGGTTGCCGGACTGCCGGTACGGCTGGCCTCGGCGACGCTGATCAAGTTGGTGCGTCCGATCGCCTCCCCGGTGCTCGGGCTGTACGCGCGCGTCTCCCCGGAGAGCGACCGGCAGCTTCTGGCGCGTCCCGAGATCAAGGCGATGTTTCTCGACGACCTGCTGAACGGCAGTCGCACGCAGATGGTCGCACCGTTCGCCGACATCGTGGCGTTCGCCCGCCCGTGGGGATTTCGCCTCGACGAGGTCACCGTTCCCGTGCGCTGGTGGCACGGTGACCGTGACCATGTCGTTCCCTTCGTCCACGGCCAGCACGTCGTCGCCAGGCTTCCGGACGCCAAGCTTTACGTCATACCGGGCGAAAGCCACCTCGCCGCGCTTGGTCGGGCCGAGGAAATTCTGCGCACGTTGATGACGGTGTGGGACCGCACCGAACGCGTGTAAACGCGGTGAAGGCGCATGCAAGGGGCTCGTTGCGCTAACTACGCGTCAGCAATTGCCGAAGCAGGTGCATCGCCACCGTGGTGGATCGCTCGCGGATGTCGGCGCGGTCGCCGGGAAGCAACGCCGTACGTGTCAGCATCGCCCCGTCTGAGCACCGCGCGCTGAAGCACACCGTGCCGACCGGCTTCTCCCTGGTTCCGCCGTCCGGTCCGGCGATTCCGGTGACCGCGATCGCGGTGTCGGCGCCGAAGCGCTGCAGTGCACCGGCGGCCATCGCCTGGGCCACCGGTTCGGATACCGCGCCGTGCGCCGCGATCAGATTCGCGTCGACGCCGAGGATCTCGGCCTTCGCTTCGTTGCTGTAGACGACGGCGCCGCCGGCCACATAGACCGATGAACCCGGCCGATCGGTCAGTCGCGCCGCCACCAATCCCGCCGTGCAGGACTCGGCCGTCGCGATCCGCCTCCGCCGCAACAGCGTGGCGACCTGGTCGTCGACCGTCGATCCGTCCATGGAGTACATGTCACGGCCGTGGTGGTCCTGCAACAACTGCGTGAGTCGGCGGTAGGTGCCATCAGCGTCAGGCTCGTAACGGGTGACCACCTCGAGTTCACCGCGGCGCAGGCAGGTGGTGATCTCCAGGCGGTCAAAGCCGTCGATCTGCCGCTCGGCGTCTCGCAGGGTCTCGGCAAGGGCCGACTCCGCAAGCCCGAACATCCGCACCGTCTGCTGGCGGTACACCGTGCGTCCGGCGATCGCCTGTTGCACCCCGGGTCTTTCGACCGCGGTGCGCCACATCGGCTGCAGTTCGCGCGGAGGACCGGGCAGCACGACAATCGTCGGTGGGCCAGTGACGATGACCCCTGGCGCGGTGCCGACCGGATCGAGGATGTCCGCGCCGGCGGGCACCATCGCTTGCTTGCGGTTGGCGGCCAGCACCGCATCGAAATCGGTGTTCGGATAGCGCGCCATCAGCCGTTCGAGGATTGCGGCGATCTTGCGCTCGAGTTCGTCGTCCAAAATCATTTCGCGTCCGCAGAATTCAGCCACCGTGACCACGGTGAGGTCGTCGGCGGTAGGCCCCAATCCCCCGCTGGTGAGAATCAGGTCGGCACGCTCGGCGGCCAGGAAGCGCAGCGCCGCGGTGATGTCGGCCGGTCGGTCGCCGCAGATCATGATGTGGGCAAGCTCCACGCCGAGTTCCAGCAGTCGGTCGGCCAGCCACGGCCCGTTACGGTCCGCGACCCTACCGGTGAGGACCTCGGTTCCGGTGACGACGATGCCCGCGCGCGTGCTCACGGCACGAGATTAGCCCCAAAGCGAATCGTCGACTGCCCGCTCGCTTTCCCGTTCGCGTCGTCGGCGTTGTGGAGT
>CAWJYB010000046.1:0-161981 GCA_963846905.1 uncultured Actinomycetota bacterium | reverse complement strand
TTGGCGACCCCCGCCGCAGGCGGGCCGTGGCCGGGCATCCTCATGTACCCCGATGCCGGTGGTGCGCGACAGACGTTCACCGACATGGCGGCCAGGCTGGCCGGTTACGGCTACGCCGTCCTCGTGCCCGACGTCTACTATCGCGAAGGCGACTGGGCGCCTTTCGACATGGGCAACGTGTTCACCGACGACGGCGAGCGCAAGCGACTGTTCTCGATGATCGCCAAAGTCACGCCGGACCGCATGGCCGCCGATGCGGAGATCCTACTTCGGATACCTGGCGGGCCGACCCGAGGTCGTCGGCGAGCGATTCGGCACCACCGGTTACTGCATGGGCGGGCGGACATCGCTGGTGGTGGCGGGCAGCGTACCCGACCGGGTGGCGGCGGCCATGTCGTTTCACGGCGGCGGCCTGGTCTCCGAAGGCCCGGACAGCCCGCATCTGCTGGCGGGCCGGATACAGGCACCGGTCTACGTGGGCGGCGCGCAAAACGACCCGTCGTTCACCGCCGAGCAATCGGAAATCCTGGACAAGGCGCTGACGGAGGCCGGGGTGGAACACACCATCGAGTCTTATGCGGCAGCCCACGGGTTCGCTGTACCGGATAACGCACCCTACGACGCGGCCGCTGCCGAACGGCATTGGGAGGCGATGCGGGACTTCTTCGGGGCGCACCTGCACTGACCGAGCGGTATCAGGAGGGTCAGCGATCGCTGTGGCGCGGCCTCATCGACCGGATGGCGCTGATGATTCCGCGCCCCGTGTAGATTGCCGCGGCGATCGACACGATGATCATGACAATGAACATCGGCAGCCAGTTGGAGCGATCGTGCGGAACGTTCCACCAGATGATGGTGAACAGGACCGCACAAATGAAGACGAAGACGTCGCGCCAGTTGCCCTCGTAGGACAACGCGGTGTCACGCAGCGAATGTCCCTTGTCGACGCCCGCCACCAAGTCGTCGATGCGCATACCGATGACCCGCTGTAGCTCGGCACGTCGTTCGGCCTGCTCGGGCGGCAGCATGTTCATCAGTTCTATATCTTGTTTGACCTGCCCACGCACGTCGCCGGGCTTCAGGTTGCCCGCGGCAATTCCCAGAAGCGCGCCGCCCGCAAGTGGCGCACCCGCCATGGCGAAGTCAGCGATTCCCATCGTCCTCCTCAATCCGAACCATCAAGTCGCCTCGACTGTGCCACGGAGTTCATGGCCCGTTCGTCGTATCGAGTTGTGCAGCGTCGACCGACTCAAGGGTATCGGTGGGCTGTGTCGGCGTCAGCCGCCGCCCGGCAGTCCAGATCAATACGGTGCCCGCCACCCGGCATTGGCCAACGCGTTCGTGACACAAGTGCCGATCGGGCCGTGACGGTCGAAAAGCGCGGCGGTCCCGGTCGCCACGCCGTCGTGGCCACAGTGCGTGAGTGCCGCAAGGCCGATGTAGGGGCCGTCGGGCAGACGGCCGAGCGACAATGTGTAGTCGACATTGATGAAGTTCATTCCTTGCTGGCCCCAATGCGCCACCGCGCTGGTCGCGTCACCCGCCATCGCGGCACAGACGAATGGCGTGACGGATTCCCCCTCGACCAACGGGGTCACGTGGCGGACCCACGCGTATTTCTGGCCCGGTGTCGCCTGCGCCCACTCGGTGGGCAGGATACCGCCTGCGCCCTTGGCGACCCACCCGTAGCTGTACACCAAAATGGGCACGGGCAGCGAGTCCGGTTCGGTCGGCACCGGCGGCATGGGCAGCGGGCCGACCACACCCCTTCGGCGGGATGCTCGCCGCGGCACAGGAAGAGCGCACTCGCCTTGGCGACGACGGCATCGCCCATACGTTTTCCGCCGCGCTGAACATCGACCGCAATGTCGAACGTTTCGAGCGCTCCACTCACTTCATCAAAGTCGCGGCCACCGTCGCGCCGAGGTTCCAGCACGCCTCGATGTCGACTTTGGTCGGCTTGCCCATCACCACGACCGCCTCGGCGGCCTGCACCCAGCCCAGCCCACCGGTGATCGAGGTCAGCGCACGCTCGGCTCCCTCGATGCCTTCGTTGCCGTGCAGCCAGGCACCGAAAGGCCTGCCTCGCGTGGTGTCCAGGCACGGGTAATAACAAACGTCGAAGGCGTGTTTGACAGCGCCGCTGAGATAGCCGAGGTTGACAGGGCTGCCGATGAGATAGCCGTCGGCCTCCAGGAACTCGACCGGCGAGACCATGAGCGCTGGGCGCCGCACCACCTCCACGCCCTCGATGTCGGGGTCGGTGGCACCGGCTACCACCGCCTCGAACATCTCCTGGCAGTGCGGCGACGGGGTGTGATGGACGATCAGCAGACATGGCACCGGCACGCTCCCAAACCTGAGACCTTCATCAATCGACCATCAGAACAAATGGAAATTCCATCATGGCCGCCACGTTTGCATGATCCGCGTCGTGCTATTGCGTGCGCGGCGACGGCGCGGGCTTGGTGCACGGCGGGCGCATCAGAGGCCGAGCAACGCTCGATGCCGACCGTCAGGCCGGGCCGCTCGGCGACCCGGCGGACCGCCAGCAGCACGCCGGGCACGAACGACGTCCGGTCCAGGCTGTCATGCCGGATGGTCAGCGTCTCCCCCTGCGTGCCGAACAGCACCTCCTGGTGTGCCACCAGCCCGGTCAGCCGTATCGAGTGCACCGGGATACCGTCGACGGCCACGCCTCGTGCCCCGTCGAGCCCGGTGCTTGTGGCATCGGGGTTGGGCGGCAATCCTTTTCGAGCTTCGGCGACGAGCTTCGCGGTGCGGGCCGCGGTTCCCGACGGGGCATCGGCCTTCTGCGGGTGATGCAGTTCGATGATCTCCACCGACTCGAAGTAGGGTGCCGCCTGGCGCGCGAAGTGCATGGTCAGTACGGCGCCGATGGCGAAGTTGGGCGCGATGAGCACCGAGACGCCGGGCTTGTCGGCCAGCCAGTCCTTTACCTGGTCCAGCCGCTCGGCGGTGAAGCCGGTCGTACCGACGACAGCGTGGATCCCGTTGTCGATCAAGAACTTCAGGTTGTCCATCACGGCATCCGGGTGAGTGAAGTCGATCACCACCTCGGTGTCGGATCCGGTGAACCGGCGCAGGTCATCCCCGGCGTCGACGCCGACGGAGAAAGTGAGATCTTCGGCCGATTCGACGGCCGCCGTCATCGTCGTCCCGACCTTGCCCCTGGCTCCCAGCACTCCGACCCGCATTGGTGCAGCGTAGCCGGGCGCCCGAGGCTCCCAGCAGCCCACAGCGGCCTAAAGTGGTGAAGCCCCGCGCAGGTGCTCGAAGATCAACGACGTCTGGGTCCCCGCGACATCGTCGTCGGCGTTGAGGTTGTCGACGACGAACGCCCGTAGATCTTCGGTGTCGCGCGCGGCGACGTGCAGGATGAAGTCGTCGGCGCCGGCCAGGAAGTACACATCCATCACCTGGGGCCGGCGGCGGATGTGCTGGATGAAGTTGCGGATTCTGCCCCGGGCGCTGGACTGCAGATTCACCGAGACCATCGCCTGCAACGGCAGCCCGATGGCGGTGGGGTCGATGTCGGCGTGGAAACCGCGGATCACTCCGAGTTCCTGCAGGCGGCGCACCCTGCCGTGACAGGTGGACGAAGCAACACCCACCATGTCGGCGAGAGCGCTGTTGGGAATGCGCGCATCGGCGTGCAGCGTGGTCAGGATTCGGCGGTCTACGTCGTCAAGGTCGGCTGGCCGAACATCCTTCGATCGGGCCTTGGGGCGCGCCGTCACTGTTGAAGTGCTCATCGCCCATTTGCTCATTATAGAGAATATTCTTCGGAACAATTGCGCTATCAGCGAATCTTCTTCACAATTTTGTTAGCTGATCACCATCCAAAGGGAGCGCAATGAAAGTCGGTGTCCCGACCGAGATCAAGAACAACGAGTACCGCGTCGCGATCACCCCGTCAGGGGTTGCCGAACTGGTCCACCGCGGCCATGACGTGGTCATCGAGGTCGGCGCGGGAGAGGGTTCGGCGATCTCCGATCGCGACTTCAAGGCCGCAGGCGCCGAGATCGTCAACGCCGCCGAGCAGGTGTGGGCCGAGGCCGACCTGCTGCTCAAGGTCAAGGAACCGATCCAGCCCGAGTACGCGCGGATGCGCAAGGGCCAAACGCTGTTCACCTATCTTCACCTGGCTGCTTCCAAGCCGTGCACCGATGCGCTGATCGCGTCGGGCACGACGTCGATCGCCTACGAAACCGTGCAAACGCCTGACCACGCACTGCCGTTGCTGGCGCCGATGAGCGAGGTGGCGGGCCGGCTCTCGGCGCAGGTCGGCGCGTATCACCTGATGCGGGCCAAAGGCGGTCGCGGGGTGCTGATGGGCGGTGTGCCCGGTGTGGCGCCTGCCGATGTGGTGGTCCTCGGCGGAGGTACCGCGGGTTACAACGGTGCGCGGGTCGCCAGCGGGATGGGTGCTAGCGTCACGATCTTCGACATCAACATCAACCGGCTTCGTGAACTCGACGCCGAGTTCGGCGGTCACATCCAGACCCGTTACTCGTCGTCCTGCGACCTGGAGGCTGCGGTCACGGAGGCGGACCTGGTGATCGGCGCCGTGTTGGTGCCGGGCGCCAAGGCGCCCAAGCTCGTCTCCGATTCGCTTGTCGCCCATATGAAGCCGGGCTCAGTCCTGGTCGACATCGCGATCGACCAGGGCGGCTGCTTCGAGAACTCGCGGCCCACGACGCACGATGACCCGACATTCACGGTGCACGACAGCGTGTTCTACTGCGTGGCCAACATGCCGGGCGCGGTGCCTCGGACTTCGACCTTCGCACTGACCAACGCCACCATGCCCTACGTACTCAAGCTCGCGGACAAGGGGTGGCAAGCGGCATGCGCGGCCGACCCTGCACTGGCCAAAGGACTTTCGACGCACGAGGGTGCCCTGCTGTCCGAGCAAGTGGCGGCGGATCTCGCCTTGCCGTTCACCGATCCCGCCACCCTGCTGACCTAAGGCGTCACTCGCTCTCGTCGACCGCTGCCGCAAGCGCGGCGACAATCTGGGCAGCTGGGCACGCCCGGGCCTCACGGAACCCGGTGCCGGCCCACAGATTGGTGCCATGCGGGTCGCCGGCGGCGACTGCGGCACGACGGATTGGCGATGTCATGTAGTGCAGCTGCGGATAGCCCACCGGCGCCACCGGATCGAAGCGCCGGGTGAAGTCGTTGGCGACACCACGCGCATACCGCCCTGAAAACGACCGGGTGACAACGGTTTGCGCGAACTTTCCAGCCGAGAGCGCGGCCCGGTGAACCGGGTTGGTTCCCGCTTCGTCGGCCAGCAACAGCGCTGTTCCAACTTGAGCCACGCACGCGCCGGCGGCCAGGATCTCTCTGACATCTCGTGCCCCGGCGACCCCGCCCGCAGCGATCAGCGGGATGTCCACCGTATTCGCGGTGAGGGCCAAGAGTTCAACGAGCGGTTGTTCCGGCGGCCGCACGCCCGGGTCGAACGTACCGCGGTGTCCACCGGCGCGCGGGCCCTGCACCACCAGCGCGTCGGCGCCCGCCGCGGCGGCCTGGCGGGCCTCGTCGACGGACGTCACGGTGACCGCCGTGGTGATCCGCAGGTCACGCAATCGGGCCAGCACGGCTGGCGCCGGCAGCGCGAAGGTGAACGACACCACGTCGGGACGAAGTTCGGCGAGCAGTTCCACCTTCTGCGCCCAATGGTCGTCATCGGCGCGTGGTGCCCCGACGTCGGTGCCGTAGCGTGCCGCGACCGGGGCCAGGAGTTCGCGATAGTGCTCCAGTTCGTCGTCTACAGCCAAACTGCGGTGCGGCACGAACAGATTCACGCCCAGTGGTCCGCTGCTTGCGGCACGGAATGCGGCGATGTCGTCGGCCAGCTGCTGAGCCGTCAGGTACCCGGCCGGCAGGAAGCCGAGGCCGCCCGCGTCGGACACCGCAGCCGCCAAACGAGGGGTGCTCGGCCCGCCGGCCATCGGTGCACCCAGCACGCGCACCCCGAGTTCGCGTAAATCGAACCTCAACGGGAATTCACCCCGGCGATCGCCTTGAGCTGTCTCGGCAGAGACCGCTTGGACGCATGCGGACCGAGTACCGCGGCACCATACGGGCGATTCAGCAGGCTATGGGCGACGGCGTTGACTTCGCCGAGGGTGACCGTGTCGATCTGGGCCAGGCTCTGCGACAGCCCGCGGTGTTCGCCGTAGTTGACTTCGCTGCGGCCGAGCCGGTTCATCCGGGAGGCGGAGTCCTCCAGGCCGAGAACCAGACCTCCCCGCAGCGAGCCCTTGGCGATCCGGAACTCCTCATCGGTGATGCCGTCGCGCGCGACAGTTTGCATCACCTCCACGGCCACCGACACGACGTCGCTGAAACGCTCGGGCAAGCACGCCGCATAGACCGAGAGCACGCCACTGTCGGCAAACGCGTCCACGGTCGAATACACCGAGTAGGCCAGCCCGCGTGTTTCGCGGATCTGTTGGAACAAGCGTGAACTCAGGCCGCCGCCGAGGGCGTTGTTCAGGACGGAAAGCGCCCATCGATGCTCCCAGTGCCGTCCCGGTGAGCGAACGCCCAGGAGCATGTGCGTCTGCTCGGCATCCCGCTTGACCAGCTCGAGCCCGGGGCGCCCGGGCAGACTGCGCCCACCGCCGGACCGTGGGCGCTGGGGACTTCGTCCAGCCACCAGATGGCCACCGAAGTGCTGTCGAGCCAGTGCGACGACTTGGTCGTGGTCGACGTTGCCGGCAACGGCCACCACCATGCGTTCGGGGGTGTAGCGCCGGACGTGGAACGAATGCAACTGCTCCCGGGTCATCGCAGAGACGGACTCGACGCTGCCGATCACCGGCCGTCCCACCGGGTGGGCGCCGAACATGGCCGACAGGAAGATGTCGCCGATGGTGTCCTCGGGGTCGTCGTCGCGCATCGCGATCTCTTCGAGCACGACGTCACGCTCCACTTCGACGTCGTCGCCCGCACACCGGCCCCGCAGCACCACGTCGGTCACCAGGTCGATTCCGAGCGCCAGATCGGTGTCGAGAACATGCGCGTAGTAGCAGGTGTGTTCTTTGGTGGTGAAGGCGTTGAGTTCGCCGCCGACCGCATCGACGGCTTGCGCGATGTCGACGGCTGTGCGGGACGGGGTCGACTTGAACAGCAGGTGTTCGAGGAAGTGGGCGGCCCCGGCCACCGTCGGACCCTCGTCGCGGGAACCGACACCTACCCAGACACCGACCGACGCGGACCGCACCGAGGGTACATACTCGGTCACCACGCGCAGACCGCCCGGCAATACTGTGCGCCGGACGGTCTGACGAGCGGCTGATTGGCCTTTACGCGTCGGCGGTCGCAACATCGGCAGGCGCCGATTCACTTGCACCCGAGCCCTTTCCGGCAGAGTCCGCATCCTCGTCGGCCACCAGGACCAACGAGATCTTGCCGCGGTTGTCGATATCGGCGATCTCCACGCGCATCTTGTCGCCCACCTTGGCAACGTCTTCGACCTTGGCGATCCGTTTGCCGCGGCCGAGCTTGGAGATGTGCACCAGCCCGTCACGGCCCGGCAGCAGCGACACGAACGCACCGAAATCGGTGGTCTTGACGACGGTTCCGAGGAACCGCTCACCGACCTTGGGCAGTTGCGGGTTGGCGATCGCGTTGATCCTGTCTATCGCAGCCTGTGCGGCCTCGCCGTTGGAGGCGCCGACAAACACGGTGCCGTCGTCCTCGATGGAGATCTGCGCGCCGGTCTCCTCGGTGATCGAATTGATCATCTTGCCCTTGGGGCCGATGACCTCGCCGATCTTGTCCACCGGCACCTTGATCGTGGTGATGCGCGGCGCGAACGGGCTCATCTCGTCGGGGACATCGATGGCCTCGGCCATCACCTCGAGGATGGTCAGGCGTGCGTCTTTTGCCTGTGACAACGCCGCGGCCAGGACCTTGGACGGAATACCGTCGAGCTTGGTGTCAAGCTGCAATGCGGTGACGTAGTCCTTCGTGCCGGCGACCTTGAAGTCCATGTCACCGAACGCATCTTCGGCGCCGAGGATATCGGTCAAGGCGACGAACCGGCGCTCGATTCCGTTGTCCGTCTGCACGTCGTCAGAGACCAGACCCATCGCGATACCTGCCACCGGGGCCTTCAGCGGCACACCCGCGTTCAGCAGCGACAGCGTCGAGGCACACACCGAACCCATGGAGGTGGAACCGTTGGAGCTCAGCGCCTCAGAGACCTGCCGGATCGCGTAAGGGAATTCCTCCACCGACGGCAGCACCGGCACCAGCGCCCGCTCGGCCAGCGCCCCGTGGCCGATTTCGCGCCGCTTGGGTGACCCGACCCGGCCGGTCTCACCGGTCGAAAAGGGCGGGAAGTTGTAGTGATGCATATATCGCTTGTTCGTCTCCGGCCCCAAGGAGTCGACCTGCTGGGCCATCTTCATCATGTCCAGGGTGGTCACGCCCAGGATCTGCGTTTCGCCACGTTCGAACAGTGCGCTGCCGTGCGCCCGCGGAACGACCGCCACTTCCGCCGAAAGGGCACGGATATCGGTGATGCCCCGGCCGTCGATCCGGAAGTGATCAGTCAGGATGCGCTGGCGGACCAGATGCTTGGTCAGCGAGCGGACAGCCGCACCGAGCTCCTTCTCGCGGCCCGAGTAGGTATCGGAAAGGCGGTTGAGCACCTCGGCCTTGATCTCCTCGGTGCGTTCGTTGCGATCCTGCTTGCCCGGGATGGTCAGAGCCGCGGACAGTTGATCCGTGGCCATCGATGCCACCGAGTAGTAGACGTCGTCGCCGTAGTCGGGGAACACCGGGTAAACCGTGTTCTCCCGGTTTGGCCCGCTCGCGGCGGCCAGCTCCGACTGAGCCTCGCACAGAACGCGAATGAACGGCTTGGCCGCCTCCAGCCCCTCGGCCACAGCAGTCTCGCTGGGCGCGCCCGCGCCGGCGGCAACCAGGTCGACCACGTTTTCGGTGGCCTCCGCCTCGACCATCATGATCGCAATGTCATCGGTGTCGTCACCTACCACACGGCCCGCGACCACCATGTCGAAGACCGCTGTGCCCAGTTGCTCGACGGTCGGAAAAGCGACCCACTGGCCGTCGATCAGGGCGACGCGCACACCTGCGATCGGCCCGGAGAACGGCAGGCCGGCCAGCTGCGTTGAAGCAGAGGCCGCATTGATTGCGAGCACGTCGTAGTGGTCTTTGGGTTCCAGGCTCAGGACCGTCACAACGATCTGGATCTCGTTGCGCAGACCGTCCACGAACGATGGGCGCAGCGGCCGGTCGATGAGCCGGCAGGTCAGGATGGCGTCGGTGGAGGGCCGGCCCTCACGACGGAAGAACGAGCCGGGGATGCGGCCGGCGGCGTACATCCGCTCTTCGACGTCGACGGTCAACGGGAAGAAGTCGAGATGCTCTTTGGGACTCTTGCTGGCGGTGGTCGCACTCAACAGCATGGTGTCGGCGTCGAGGTACGCGACGACCGACCCGGCCGCCTGCCGGGCCAGTCGACCCGTCTCGAACCGGACCGTGCGGGTGCCGAACCGCCCATTGTCGATGGTGGCGGTCGACTCGAACACGCCTTCGTCGATTTCAGCTACAGACATAACCGTCCGCATTGCCTCTCTGGTATTAACCTGTTTCGCATCGTCACGCACGCGGGAACTCCAGATGTGGCTACGGCCGTCGATCGAAGCGGCCGGATCCTGAAAACGCTCAAGACCGGCAGCCACTACCGATGACCGCTCCGCAAAAGGATCCTTCCCGTCGGAAGCGGTGACACACTGGGACGGCGCGCACAGACGCGCGACCGCACCGGATGTTCGCATGCCGAACCGGCTCAGAACAGCCTCACTGTACACCGCCGCACCGAAGCGCCAGTGAAAGGCCGAGGTCAGCGGCGCAGGCCCAGCCGCTCGATCAGCGAGCGGTAGCGCGCGACGTCAAGCTGGGCGACGTACTTCAGCAGCCGACGGCGCCGGCCGACCAAGAGCAGCAATCCACGTCGCGAATGGTGGTCGTGCTTGTGCACCTTGAGGTGCTCGGTCAGGTCGGCGATGCGCTTGGTCAGCATTGCCACCTGCGCCTCGGGAGAGCCGGTGTCGGTCTCGTGGAGCCCGTAGGACCCCAGGATCTCTTTTTTCTGTTCGGCGGTGAGTGCCACGAGAAATTCACTCCATCAAAAGGTCCGCGCTGGAAACCCCGACGGGCAATCGCTGGGGAAATCGAGGTGGCCGCCGCGAACTGCAGCGCACATCGTGGTCGCAGGGAGTCTAGCAGCGGCCTATTGGGAAGACAGAATCGTGCGCACCCGCGTGGTATCGCGCTGCATCGCGGCGACCAGGTCCGCTACCCGGTCGAACTTCTCCTGACCGCGAAGCCGTGCCACGAAGTCCACCGCAACGTGTTGACCGTACAGGTCGGCCTCCGTGTCCAGGACGAATGCCTCCACCGTTCTGGTACGGCCGGAGAACGTCGGGTTTGTGCCGACCGACACACCCGCCTGATAGCGCTCGCCCGGCACGACTGTTCCCATCACAGTTCCCCGACCCAGCACGGTGAACCAGGCCGCGTAAACCCCGTCGGCCGGGATCGCCGAATACATCGGGGGCGCGACGTTGGCGGTCGGAAAGCCCAGGACTTTGCCACGACCGTCACCACGCACCACCACGCCCTCGACACGATGCGGCCTGCCCAGGGCGTCGGCCGCCGCGACCATGTCACCGGCGTCGACACACGAACGGATGTAGGTCGACGAGAACGTGACCGTCTCGGCCCGGTCGCGCTCGGCGGCCAGCGACTCCGATACCAACGACATGGCCTCGGCCGCGAACCCGAACCGCTCCCCCGCCTTCCGCAGCAGGCTCACGTTGCCCGCGGCCTTCTTGCCGAACGTGAAATTCTCGCCGACCACCACCTCGACCACGTGCAAGCGCTCCACCAGGAGCTCGTGGATGTACCGATCCGGCGTCAGCTTCATGAAGTCGGTGGTGAACGGCATAACCAAGAACACGTCGACGCCCAACTCCTCGACGAGCTCGGCACGCCGGGTCAGCGTCGTCAGCTGAGCCGGGTGACTGCCGGGAAACACGACCTCCATCGGATGGGGATCAAACGTCATCAAGACCGTCGGGACGCCGCGCGCCCGCGCGCTCTTCACCGCATGGGCTATCAATTCGGCGTGTCCACGGTGCACCCCGTCGAACACTCCGATGGTCAGCACGCATCTGCCCCAGTCTGTGGGGATTTCGCTCTCTCCCCGCCACCGCAACACCGGTCAAGCCTACGATGCCCCGGACCTTGCCGCGCAGGACCGGCGCGTGGGCTGCGAGTTGCCTAGACTTTCACCCGTGAATCCTGCCGGCCGACCTGCCTACCTGACGTCGGTCGCACAGGACTACCTCAAAGTCATCTGGACCTGCCAGGAATGGTCGGTGGAGAAGGTCAGCACCAAGATGCTGGCCGAGCGGCTGGGCGTCTCCGCATCCACCGCATCGGAGTCCATCCGCAAACTCGCCGACCAGGGCCTTGTCAACCACGAGAAATACGGCGCGGTCACCCTGACCGAGACGGGCCGGCGAGCCGCGCTGGCGATGGTGCGCCGGCACCGGCTGATGGAGACGTTTCTGGTGCGCGAACTCGGCTACGGCTGGGACGAGGTGCACGACGAGGCGGAAATCCTCGAGCACGCCGTGTCGGACCGGATGCTGGACCGCATCGACGCCAAGCTGGGCCACCCGACGCGCGACCCCCATGGCGACCCGATCCCGGCGGCGGACGGCCGGGTGGCGACGCCACCGGCACGGCAGCTGTCGGCATGCGTGGACGGCGATGCGGGCACGGTTGCCCGCATCTCAGATGCCGATCCGGAGATGCTGCGCTACTTCGCAAGCGTCGGCATCAGCCTGGACGCACGGGTGCGGGTGCTCGCCAGACGTGACTTCGCCGGGATGATATCGGTGGCCGTCGAAGCGCCCACCGGTACCGCAGCTGCCGACGTGACCACGGTCGATCTCGGAAGTCCTGCAGCACAAGCTATTTGGGTGGTTTGCTGACTGCCGCGCAGGCCCGCGGCGGGACCAGGGATTCTTTCCGATGGCAGCACCCCGCTCGTGCTGCCCGCTTGTCTTTTCATCTGGACACCTGATCAGGCATCGGACTACGCTGATGGCACCCGAGCCGCGTCCATTCGGCTCGGCGTCTGCAATGAAGGGGCGCTCGTGTGATGTCCTGTCGCGGGCCGACGTGGCCTCTCAGGGGCCGGCTGGCCCTGCCGTGACTGCGCCGGCGCCAGCTGGCCGGGACGACTCCCGCGGGCTGGCCCAGTTCCGCCGGTCGCTGTCCCGGGCGGACAAGACATCCCTGGTCGGGATGTACGGGTTCATCGCCGCATTGCACGTGGTGGGCTTCGGCGTCCTGCTCGCCGCCGTCGTCCCGCACAACTACCGCCTCGGCGGCGACCACCCCGTGTTCACCGTAGGGGTCGGAATCCTGGCCTACACCTTGGGACTTCGCCATGCGTTCGACGCCGACCACATCGCCGCCGTCGACAACACCACCCGCAAGCTGATCGCCGACAACCGGGAACAGCACTTCGACCGAAAACCGCTGTCGGTCGGCTTCTGGTTCTCCCTGGGCCACTCGACGATCGTGTTCGGCCTGGCCTTGCTACTGGCGTTGGGCGTGCGGTCATTGGTGGGTCCAGTCGAGGACGAAAGCTCGACGCTACACACCGTCACCGCGATGATCGGCCCATCGGTCTCCGGGGTGTTCCTCTGGATCATCGGGATCCTGAACCTCGTGGCCCTGCTCGGCATCGTCAAGGTGTTCCGCGAACTGCGGCAGGGCCACTACGACGAGGCAGCCCTGGAAAGGCAACTCGAGTCCCGCGGGTTCATGAACCGCTTCCTCGGCGGGCTCACCAAGTCGGTGACCAAACCCTGGCACATTTACCCCATCGGCGCGCTCTTCGGGCTCGGCTTCGACACCGCGACCGAGGTCGGGCTTCTCATCCTGGCCGGCGGGGCGGCCGCGTTCAACCTGCCGTTCTATGCCATCGTGGTCCTACCGATCCTGTTCGCCGCCGGTATGTGCCTGATGGACACCACCGATGGCGTTTTCATGAACTATGCCTACGGTTGGGCCTTCGCCAAGCCGGTTCGCAAGAATCTTCTACAACCTCACCATCACGTCGATGTCGGTGGCGGTCGCGCTGATCATCGGAACCATCGAACTGATCGGCGTGCTGGCCGACCGCCTGGACATCCAGGCCGGCCCGCTCGCCGCCATCGCCAATGTCGATCTCAATTACGTCGGCTACATCATCGTCGGGCTGTTCGTCGCATCCTGGCTGGTCGCCCTTGGCCTCTGGAGGTTCGGCCGGATCGAGCAACGGTGGTCGACCAACCTCACCGGCTGATCCCTTACAGGGTCGCCGGGCGGATGACCACCATCGATCTGGTTCGGGATCCGTCGTCGCGCAGCAGGGCGATCACCTGCCCGTCGGGGTCCACGCCGGCGTAGACGCCGTCGATCCCAGCTGACGTCAGCGCCCTGCCGTGCCCGGCATGATCGGCCTCTTCGCTGGTGAGTTCCCGGCGCCGAAACACCATCAGACAGGCCTCGTCGAGTGAGTGGCTCAGCACCGGTCGGGCTTCCACCGATTCGATCGGGCGCGCCTCGTCGAGGCCGAAAATCCCGACGCGGGTGCGCCGTAACGCGGTGAGATGGCCACCCACATGCAACGCGGATCCCACGTCGCGGGCCAGCGCACGAATGTAGGTGCCCGACGAGCAGTCGACGGCCACGTCCAGGTCGATGACGTCGGCGAACCGGCGCAGCCCCAGAATGTCGAAGCGGTCGACGCGGACGCGGCGGGCCGCCAATTCGACGGGCTTCCCGGCGCGCGCCAGCTGGTAGGCGCGTCTGCCGCCGATCTTCACCGCGCTGACCGACGACGGCGTCTGTTCGATGTCTCCGCGAAGTGCCGCCACCGACGCGGCGATAGCCTCATCGGTGACCTCGGCTGTCGAAACGGATTGCAGCACTTCCCCTTCGGCGTCATCGGTAGAGGTGCTCCGACCGAGCCTGATGGTCGCGGTATACGACTTGGAGGCACCCGATATCAGGCCCAGGATTTTGGTGGCGCGCCCGATGCCCACGACGAGCACGCCGGTGGCCAACGGATCCAGGGTCCCGCCATGCCCGACCTTGCGGGTGCCGAAGGCGCGCCGACAGCGACCCACTACGTCGTGACTGGTCAGGCCGGGAGGCTTGTCGACGATCACCAGTCCCGGGCCGGTGGTTGTGGGGTTCACAGCACGATCGCCGTCAGCGCGAGCCCGTCGGTGACCGACCAGCGTCCGTGGAGCTCGGACAGCGGCGGCCCGGACTCGGCCGCAGGATCGATCAGTATCGCCGAGGTGAAACGACCGGAACTGCCGGAGCCGTCGAGGTCGAAGGTGATGTGGGCATCCTCGAAACCCAGCCAGCGGTGCGTCAGCGGAAACCACGCCTTGTAGGTAGCCTCCTTGGCGCAGAAAAGTATCCGGTCCCAGTGCAGGCTGCCGGGCAAGTCGTTGATCGCGCTGCGCTCGGCGGGAAGGCTGATCGCGTCGAGCACTCCGGCCGGCAGCACGTCGTGGGGTTCGGCGTCGATGCCCAGCGAGCGAACGCGCTCTCGGCGCGCGACCGCCGCGCCGCGGTAACCCTCGCAGTGGGTGAGGCTGCCGACCACGCCGTCGGGCCAACGGGGTTCGCCTCTGTCGCCCTTGAGGATCGGAACGGATGGGATACCCAGTTCGGCCAGCGCGATCCGGGCGCAGTGCCGAACCGCGATGAACTCGTTACGGCGCTTGGCCACCGCCCTGGCGATCAGGGGTTCCTCCTCGGGCAGCGCCGCCATGCCGGGCAGATCGGTGTACATCTCCGCTGCCGCGACGGCGCCGGGAAGCAGCGGGCCGATGAACCTGCTCATGACCGACGTTGCCGCAGCCGCTCCCTGAACTGCTCGGAGTGCCTGCGCATTTCGGGGGTGATGACGAAGTGGCCGCCGAAGTCGTTGAGGTAGCCGGGTGCATACTGCGGGTCGGGAAGCACCTGACGCAGCCAGCGGTAGGGCTTGCGGCGATGCCATTCCCGGGGATAGCCGACCGACACTTCCTCGAAACGCACGCCGTCGTACCAGGTGGTGCGCGGGACGTGCAGGTGCCCGTACACAGAACAGACAGCGTTGTACCGGGTGTGCCAGTCCTTGGTCGCGGTGGTGCCGCACCACAGCGAGAATTCGGGATAGAACAGCACATCGCAGGGTTCGCGTACCAGAGGAAAATGGTTGACCAAAACCGTGGGCGTCATCCAGTCGAGGTCTTCCAGACGCGTGCGGGTTTTCTCGAGCCGGTCGCGGCACCAGGCGTCCTTGGTGGCATACGGCTCACTGGACAACAGGAACTCGTCGGTGGCCACGACATTGCGATCCTTGGCGATCGCCAGGCCCTCGGTCTTGGTAGCCGCCCCTTCCGGGAGGAAGGTGTAGTCGTAGAGCAGGAACATTGCCACGATGGTCGCCGGACCGCCCTCCTCGGTCCACACCGGGTACGGATGCTCGGGTGTCACGATGCCCATCTCGTCACACATGTTGACCAGGTAGTCGTATCGCGAGCGGCCGAACACCTGTGCGGGATCCTTGGCGGTGGTCCACAACTCATGATTGCCCGGAACCCAGATGACTTTGGCAAAGCGTCTCCGCAGCAGATCCAATGACCACCGGATGTCGTCGGTGCGCTCAGCCACATCGCCGGCGACGATCAGCCAGTCCTCCGGCGTCGACGGGTGCAGCGACTCGGTGACCGGCTTGTTGCCGGTGTGCCCGATGTGCAGGTCGCTGACCGCCCACAGCGTTGGGCGCGGCCGCACCAGCGGTTGATTCGTCGCCACGACTCCCCAGCCTACTGAAGGCGGATTTCATCACCGCGTCGGAAACGGGGAACTAACGGCTGCCTGACTTGTACACTGCCCGCAGGATTCGTACCCGATACATAGGGGGCGTCATGGTCGCCAAGATGCGGCTCATCGCATCATTCAGCGCGCTCGTAGCCGCGTTCGCGCTGGTGCTGGACAGTCCGGCGCAGCCCGGACCGGAAGAGCCTTCCGTCGCGTTGCGGGCCACCGGGATACCGCTGGCGCCCGAGACGACGATCAAGAGCCCGGTGCTCGCCACCGTGGCCCCCGATCCGTTCGACCCATGTCGTGACATTCCGGTCGACGTCACCAACAACCTCGGGCTGGGCTTCACTCCGCCGGAACCCGCAAGACTCTCTGCGCTGCCACTACGACGCCGGCAACTACCAGATGGCTGTCCAGCCATTCGTGTGGCGCACGTACGAGAACAGTCTCCCGCCGGATGCGACGCAGTTGACCATCGGTGGGCGTCGCGCGGCACAGTACTGGGTGATGAAGCCCACCGACTGGAACAATCGGTGGTGGTTCTCGTGCATGATCGCCTTCGAGACCAGCTACGGCGTTCTCGAGCAGTCGCTGTTCTTCTCCCCCATCTATTCACCGAGCGCCCCGGATTGCATCCAGGAGAACATGATGCGGGCCAACCAGCTGCTGCCGTACTACAAGTTCTGACGGTTCCGGCGCTCGAACGCCGGAGCGGCGGTCCGCGGTAGTCCATCACGCACCGCCCCACCGGCTTTCGGGCGCACTCGGGAAAGACCGGATGAGCGCTTTCAGCCGACGTGGCGCTGCACCATCGCGGTCACCTCGGTCAGCGCCTCTGTGTCGAACACCGGTGCACCGCAACGTGGCCGCCGACCACCGAGGGGCAGCTCCACCCAGCTGGAACAGCCGGCGTATTCGGGTGTGCGAGCCAACCGCAGCGGAGCCGCCAGCGGTCGGGCCTGCAGTATCAACACGGCCAACCCGTGCCGGGGACGGAAGTCCAACCGGTCGGCCCGCACCGACTCCGGGGTCCAGATGTGCAGCTCCGAGAGGGCATCGATGTTCTCGGGCCGGTTGATCTCAACCGCTGCGACGACTTTCGCGGCAGCACGGATGGTGAGTTCGGTCGCGGTACTGTCCGGTTCGGCTAGTGGGAGCAGATCCCGATGCTCCGGGCGCACCCGCTCGGCGTGGCTGTGAGCAATGGTCGGGAACAGCAGGAAGTCCGCGGCGGTGAGCTCGAACCGCTTCTCGTGGATGCCGCCTTTGCGCAACAACACCGTCTGCCGCCCGTCGAGCAGGGCACGGATTGCCGCACTCCACTCCTTGAGGGCAGGGGTCACCGGGTTGCGTTGGCCGCGATACGCGCCGCAATCTCAGGCCGGCGCAGCGGCGGCACTGTCTTGGGCGGTTGACGACGCGGCGGCAGCGTGTCCAAGAGTTGCGCGGTGGCGGCAGCGACCTGCGCCACGGCGGCTTCGAAGGCCTCGCTGTGGGCCTCGGCGGGCCGGACGATGCCGCTGACCTTGCGGACGTACTGACGCGCGGCGGCTTCGATCTCGACAGCGGTGACCGGGGGTTGAAGCCCGCGCAGTTCGGTGATATTCCGGCACATAGGTACCAACGTAGGCGCGCACGACGCGGCTGGCTACCGTGGTGGCTCATGAGCGACTCCGACATCCTGCTGACCGAAACCACCGACCGGGTGCGCACCCTGACGCTGAATCGGCCGGCGTCACGCAACGCGCTCTCGGCGACGCTGCGCCGCCGATTCTTCGGTGCGCTCGCCGAGGCCGAGGCCGACGACTCGGTGGACGTCGTCGTCGTCACCGGCGCCGACCCGGTGTTCTGCGCAGGCCTGGATCTGAAGGAACTCGGCGACAAGACCACCGTGCCGGACATCTCGCCGAAGTGGCCGGCGATGCGCAAACCGGTGATCGGGGCGATCAACGGCGCGGCCGTCACCGGTGGGCTGGAACTTGCGCTCTACTGCGACATCCTGATCGCCTCAGAGAAGGCCTCGTTCGCCGATACCCACGCGCGCGTCGGGCTGCTGCCCAGCTGGGGGCTGTCGGTGCGGCTGCCGCAGAAGGTGGGCGTCGGGATGGCCCGCCGGATGAGCATGACCGGCGACTACCTGTCGGCCGACGATGCGCTGCGCTGCGGGTTGGTCACCGAGGTGGTCCCCCATGACGAGCTACTACCTACCGCCCGGGCGGTGGCCGCGTCCATCGTCGGCAACAACCAGAAAGCGGTGCGCGCGCTGCTTGATTGCTACCACCGCATCGACAGCGCGGCTACCGACGCCGGACTGTGGATCGAGGCCGAGTCGGCACGCCAATGGATGCGGTCGGCCACCGGCGACGATATCGCAGCCAATAGGGCCGCGGTGATGCAGCGGGGACGCGCCCAGGTGCGTGACGCGGCGGGCTGAGCATGCCCGCTCACTCGCTGACGCAGTCCCGCCGGCTCGGCACTTCAGTCGCTGATCATCCTTGCAATGCAACATCTTTCGCGAAGTATTCCGGCCAGTCAGATCTACGCCATCTACGCTGTGGACCATGAACGAGGCGCACAAGTGGTGCGGCAGTGACGAGTGGCGGCAGCTGATCCGCGACGCGATCCTGCCGTGGGCTATCGGCAACACCGATCTCGGCGACGACGTACTGGAGGTGGGGCCCGGTTACGGCGCAACCACCGACGTACTTTGCACGACCGCCCGGCGGGTTACCGCAGTGGAGATCGACGGTCACCTCGCGACGCTGCTGCGAGATCGCTTCCACGACATCTGCACATCTCGACGGCGACGCCACCCGAATGGAATTCGCCGACGGGAGATTCAGCGGCGCAGCATGTTTCACCATGCTTCATCACGTTCCCACATCCGACCTGCAAAACCTCTTGTTCGCCGAGGTCGCAAGGGTGCGCGAACGGCGCCGAGCCTGCGTGCGACACCCGGACAGACCTCCGCGTGCACACCGGGACACGTACGCTCGGCGCGGGGTTCCGAGTGTGAATCCGCGCAAGTGAGGCGCGAGCGTGCGCAAACCCGGCCAATCCGCCGGCGTGTCGCACGGGGACACGCACGGCTCGCGGGCAGGGGGTGGGCTCGCGGGCAGGGGGCGGGCTCAGCTGGTGCCGGCGGTGACCCAGCGGCCGGACAGCGACCGGGCGCCGACGAAGGCCAATCGCAGCACCATGAACGCCGAAAGGCCGGCCCAAATCCCCCGCAGGCCCCAGCCGAACGCCAGCGACAGCCAGATCAGCGGCAGGAATCCGACCAGCGCGCTGATCAGCGTCGCGTTCCGCATGAATTTCGCGTCCCCTGCGCCCAGCAGCACTCCGTCCAGGGCAAAGACGATCCCGGCCACGGGCAGCTGGGCAACCATGAACCACCACGGAACGCCTATGATGTCCAGCACCGATCGGTCGTTGGTGAAAAGCGTGGGCAGTACCCGGGCACCGAGGCCGAAGATCGCCGCGAGCAGCACCGCGGCCGCGGTGGAGAACAACGTCACCCGCCTGGCCACCGATTTCGCGTGCTCAGCGTCCCCGGCGCCAAGCGCCGCCCCGACCAGTGACTGCGCGGCGATCGCCAGCGAATCGAGCACCAACGCCAGGAAGCCCCACAGCTGAAGCACCACCTGATGGGCGGCCACCGCGGCCGCGCCGAACCGTGCGGCTACTGTGGCGGCGGAAACGAAGCACGCCTGGAAGGCCAGCGACCGCGCCAGCAGGTCACGGCCCACGACGGCCTGGGCCCGTAACACGCCCAGGTCCGGTCGCCAACCCACCCGCTCGGAGCGCAGCGCCGCGCAGAACAGCAGCGCCGCCACCCACTGCCCCACCAGATTCGCCACCGCAGAACCGGTCAGCCCCAGCCGCGGCAACCCGGCCCAGCCGAACACCAGGGCCGGACACAGCAGCGCCGACACCGCAAAACCCGTGATCACGTAGCGCAGCGGTCGGACGGTGTCCTGGACACCGCGCATCCACCCGTTGCCCGCCAACGAGATCAGGATCGCCGGCGCACCCAGGATCGCGATCCGCGCCCACGGCAGCGCCTCGTCGACGATATCGGCCGACCCGGCGATCGCCGAGACGACCGCACCGGCGGCGAGTTCCACGACAACGACGGTCAGCAGTCCCAGCCCGAGCGCCAGCCACGTCGCCTGCACTCCTTCGCCGACGGCGGTCCTCCGGTCACCGGCACCGAAGTGACGGGCCGACCGTGCGGTGGTGCCGTAGGACAGGAAGGTGCCCTGCGAGGACACCAGGCCCAGGACCAGGCCGCCGATCGCCAACCCGGCCAGCGCGAGCGCACCGAGTCGACCCACCACCGCGAGATCGAAAAGCAGGTACAGCGGTTCGGCGGCAAGCACCCCCAGCGCCGGCAAGGTCAGTGCGGCGATGCCCCGGCTCGTCGGGGCGCGGTTGGAAGGTTCAGTCAAGAGCGGCGCACAGGGCACCGACCACATCGTCGGCGGAGCCGGTCATCGAGTATCCGGCGGCGAAACGGTGTCCACCACCGCCGAACGACGCCGCCACCGGGGTCAGGTCGAAGTCCTTGGCGCGCATGGAAACCGACCAGTGCTCCGGTTCGATCTCCTTGAACACGACCGCGACCTCGGTCTCGGCGGCGGTCCGCACGATGTCGACGATGCTTTCGACCTCCTCGGGCCGGGCATTCACCCACTCCTCGTGGGGCACGACGGCAAAGACCAGACCGCGACCACCGACAGCATCGGGAATAAACCGCGCCGACGCAAGTACCCGCGACAGCAGGGGCAGCCAGGCGAACGGATGGGTGTCCAGAAGGGTGCGGCTGATGCCGGCGTTGTCGATGCCGAGGTCCACCAGCCGCGCCGCGAGCCGGTGCGCCCGGGCACTGGCCCACCGGAAGGATCCAGTGTCGGTGATCAGCCCGGCGTACAGGCAGTGCGCAACCGCGCGGTCGAGCGACACACCCCAGTGATCAAGCAGTTCGGCCACCAGCATCGTGGTCGAATCTGCTTTTATGTCAACATAATTCGCCGTGCCAAAGAGATGATTGGAAGCGTGGTGATCGATCACCAGCACCTGTGGTGCCGACTCGGCGAACGGCCGCAGGGCTCCGAGCCGGTTGACACTGGGAATGTCGACAGCGACCAGCAGGTCGATATCGGCATCGATGTCATTCGGCGCGACCATGAGGTGCACCCCCGGCAGCGTCCGAAGCGAATCCGGCAGGACGGCAGGAGCGGCGAAGCTGACCTGCACCGACTTTCCACCCCGCTCGAGCACCTGCGCGAGCGCCAGGCCGGCACCGATGGTGTCGGCGTCGGGGAACACGTGGCACCCGACCAGGACGCTGCGCGCAGCGCGGAGCATTTTGACGGCACCGGCCGCGTCTACGCGCCCGCCGGCATCAGTCCTCGAGTCGGTCGTGGTCACCGGTTTCCTCCGTTTCGGGGCCCCCGCTGACGTGCTCCATCCCGCTGATACGGTACGGCTCCGCATCGCCCGCCGGTGTCGCGGCCTCCCGGATCCGCGCGACGTCGGCGTCGGCGGCGCGTGCGCGGGCCAGCACCTCATCCAACCGGTTCGCCGCGTCGGGCACCGTGTCCCGTTCGAACGTCAGCGTCGGCGTGAATCGAACCCCTGTTCCGGCACCGACTTTGGAACGCAGCACACCTTTGGCGCGCTCCAACGCACCGGCGGCACCGGCGTAGTCCGGCTCGTCGTCGAGGGACTGACCCAGCACGGTGTAGTACAGCGTGGCATCGTGGAGGTCACCGGTCACCTTGGCGTCGGTGATCGTGACACCTGCCAGCCCCGGGTCCTTGATGTCGTACTCAATCGCCGAGGCGACGATGGTGGAGATCCGCTTGGCGAGCCGCTTCGCGCGGGCAGAGTCAGCCATGAGATTTGCTCCTACTCAAGCTCGAGGGCCATCGTCACTGCGGGGATCAGGCGCGTTCCTTCTCCACCAGCTCGTACGTTTCGACGACATCACCTTCCTTGATGTCGCTGTAGGTCAAGGTCAGGCCGCATTCGTACCCTTCGCGCACCTCGGTGACGTCGTCTTTCTCCCGGCGCAGCGACGACACGCTGACATTCTCCGCGACCACGATGTTGTCCCGCAGCAGGCGGGCCTTCGCGTTGCGCCTGATGACGCCCGAGAGGATCAGGCAGCCGGCGATGTTGCCGACCTTCGACGACCGGAAGACTGCGCGGATGTCGGCGCGGCCAAGCGTCTTCTCCTCGTAGACCGGTTTGAGCATGCCCTTGAGCGCGCTCTCGATCTCGTCGATGGCCTGATAGATCACCGAGTAGTAGCGGATGTCCACACCTTCGCGGTTGGCCAGCTCGGTCGCCTTGCCCTCGGCGCGAACGTTGAAGCCGATGATCACCGCGTCCGAGGCCGACGCCAGGTTGACGTTGGTCTCGGTGACACCGCCCACGCCACGGTCGATGACGCGCAGCTCCACCTCGTCGTCGATCTGGATATTCAGCAGGGCCTCTTCGAGCGCCTCGACGGTGCCCGCGTTGTCGCCCTTGAGGATCAAGTTGAGCTGGCTGGTCTCCTTCAACGCCGAATCCAGGTCTTCGAGGCTGATCCGCTTGCGACTGCGCGCGGCCATCGCATTGCGCTTGCGGGCACTGCGGCGGTCGGCGATCTGCCGGGCGGTACGGTCCTCGTCGACCACCAGCAGGTTGTCACCTGCGCCGGGTACCGACGTGAAGCCGATGACCTGAACAGGGCGCGACGGCAACGCCTCTTCGACGTCGTCGCCGTGCTCGTCGACCATGCGGCGTACGCGCCCGTAGGCATCGCCGGCCACGACCGAGTCGCCGACCCGCAGCGTGCCCCGCCGCACCAGCACCGTGGCGACCGGCCCTCGACCGCGGTCGAGGTGAGCTTCGATGGCCACACCCTGGGCTTCCATGTCGGGATTGGCCCGCAGGTCCAGCGCCGCGTCCGCAGTCAGGAGCACGGCTTCCAGCAAGGCCTCGATGTTGATGCCCTGCTTGGCCGAGATGTCGACGAACATCGTTTCGCCGCCGAAGTCCTCCGCAACCAGGCCGTACTCGGTGAGCTGACCGCGGATTTTGGCCGGGTCGGCGCCCTCCTTGTCGATCTTGTTGACGGCGACAACGATCGGGACGTCGGCTGCCTGGGCGTGGTTGATGGCCTCCACCGTCTGCGGCATGACGCCGTCGTCGGCGGCCACCACCAGGATCGCGATGTCAGTGGCCTTGGCGCCGCGGGCCCGCATCGCGGTGAACGCCTCGTGACCCGGGGTGTCGATGAACGTGATCGGGCGCTCGTCACCGTCATGCTCGACGGTGACCTGGTAAGCACCGATGTGCTGGGTGATGCCACCCGCCTCACCCTCACGGACGTTGGCCTTGCGGATAGTGTCGAGCAAGCGGGTCTTGCCGTGGTCGACGTGACCCATCACCGTGACGACGGGCGGTCGGGTCCGCAGGTCGTCTTCACCGCCCTCATCCTCCCCGTAGGTCAGATCGAACGACTCGAGCAGTTCGCGGTCCTCGTCCTCGGGGGACACCACCTGGACGTTGAAATTCATCTCGCTGCCGAGCAACTCCAGAGTTTCGTCGCCGACCGACTGGGTGGCCGTCACCATCTCACCGAGGTTGAACAGCGCCTGCACCAGGGCAGCCGGGTTGGCGTCGATCTTCTCGGCGAAGTCCGAAAGCGACGCGCCGCGGGCCAGTCGGATGGTCTCGCCGTTGCCGTGCGGCAACCGCACACCGCCGACAACCGGCGCCTGCATCGAGTCGTATTCCTGACGCTTCTGGCGCTTCGACTTCCGGCCACGCTTGGGCGCGCCCCCGGGACGGCCGAACGCACCCGCCGCACCCCCACGCTGCCCGGGGCGACCACTTCCGGCACCCGCCCGCCCGCGGAAACCGCCACCGGCCGGGGGCGCCCCGGCCGCGGCGCCTCCGCCACGGTAATTGCCGCCACCGCCGCCCGCTCCTCCGGGACGCGCGCCCTGGCCCGGGCCGGGCCGGGGTCCACCGCCCGGTCGCGCTGCGCCAGGCCGGGGTGGACGTCCAGCGGCACCACCAGGCCGCGGAGGCATGTTGCCCGGAGTGGCGCGCGGGCCACCGCCGGGCCGCGGGCCACCTGGTGCTCCGCCTGGTGCTCCGCCTGGTCGCGGGCCGCCTGGCGCTCCGCCTGGTCGCGGGCCTTGTGGCCGCGGTATCGGGCGCTCCGGGGCAGGCTGCGAGGAGAACGGGTTGTTGCCGACGCGCGGTGGACGCGGTGCGGACGGCTTGGGCCCCGGGCGCGGTCCCGGTGTGGGAGCGGGCGGGGCGGGCTGCGCCGCCGGAGCCGGGGCGGCTGCGGCGGGCCGCATGGGTGCGGGAGGCTCCGGCGCCGGAGGCTCGGCGCCGGAGCCGCAGGCCTGGGGGTGCCGGGTTTGGGTCGCGCCGGAGCCGGCGCGGCGCTGCCGTTCGCCACGGCGGGCGGCATCGCCGACGGCTGCTGCGGCACCGTTACAGGGGAGGCAGCAGCAGAAACCGACGCGGGGACAACCACGGGAGCCGCTGCGGACGCCGGCGGTTGGGCCGATTTTCCTCCGCCGAACGCCTCACGAAGGCGGCGCGCGACGGGCGCCTCGACCGTCGACGACGCGGATTTGACGAATTCCCCCTGCTCGCCGAGCCGGGCGAGAACTTCTTTACTCGTGACACCGAGTTCCTTGGCCAACTCGTGCACGCGGGCCTTGCCTGCCACTACATCTCCTGTCTAGAGGCGACAGCGGTAGTCGGCGCCGCGCCTCGGGTTTAGCTATGACGCATGGTCATCGGGATTTCACGGTGTGCTCATGTTCTTCGCTGCCTGTTCTGTCGCCGGGCCGTCGAGCGCATTCCAATGTTCGACGGCCGCGGAGGTGTCCGGTAGACCGGTGATACGCAACGCTCGTGCGAACGCTCGCCGTCGGATCGCTTCGTGCAGACACTGCCGGCGGGGATGCAGCCAAGCTCCCCGGCCCGGAAGGCTACCGGCAGTGTCGACGACAAGGGCGGGACCGCCCTTGTCGTCGACACTGCCGAACGCCACCACACGCAGCAGTTCGACGGCCAACTCTCGCTTCCGGCACCCCACGCACGTCCGCACCGGGCCTTCGGCCCGACGACGCGCGCGAGCCGGAGTCTCGCGCTGGATCACGGCTCAGTCTAGCGTCATAATCGGGTGTTCAGAAACACCCGCCGGATGACTACCGGTCGTGGGCGGCCCGGCGCCCACCGGGGGCGGGCCGGTGTCCGGTGTGGTGATCTCCGCCCGCGTCGACATCGCTGCGGATGTCGATGCGCCAGCCTGTCAGCCGGGCCGCCAACCGGGCATTCTGGCCCTCTTTGCCGATCGCCAGGGAGAGCTGGAAGTCGGGCACGACCACACGCGCCGCGCGCGCACTGGCGTCGATGACCGACACCGAGACCACCTTGGCCGGCGACAGGGCGTTCGCGACAAACCGGGCGGGATCCTCGTCGTAGTCGATGATGTCGATCTTCTCGCCGGACAATTCGCTCATCACGTTGCGCACCCGCTGCCCCATCGGACCGATGCAGGCACCCTTGGCGTTGAGCCCCGAAATCCTCGACGCGACGGCGATCTTCGATCGGTGGCCCGCCTCACGGGCCACCGCGACGATGTCCACCGAACCGTCGGCGATCTCGGGGACCTCCAGCGAGAACAGCTTCCGCACCAGATTGGGATGGGTACGCGACAGCCGGATCTTCGGTTCCCGCACACCGCGGGTAACCCCAAGGACGTAGCAGCGCAACCGGTCGCCGTGCTCGTACCGTTCACCGGGAACCTGTTCGGATGCCGGGATCACGCCCTCGGAGAACTTGATTTCGCTTCCCATCCGCAGCACCACTTCGCCCAGGGCGTTGGCGCGTGCGTCGCGCTGGATGACGCCGCCCACGATATCGCCCTCACGTGCGGAGAACTCACCGAAGGCTTTTTCGTTCTCCGCATCCCGGAAACGTTGCAGCATCACTTGGCGTGCGGTGGTCGCCGCAACCCGGCCGAACCCCTCCGGGGTGTCGTCCCACTCGCTGATCACCTGGCCCCGGTCGTCGACCTCCCTGGCCATCACCTTGACTTCACCGGATTTGCGGTCGATGTCGATCGTCGCTTCGGCGTGATGACCCGCAGTGTGCCGGTAGGCGGTCAGCAGAGCGGACTTGATGGTCTCGAGCAACTCTCCCGCGGGGATGCCTCGGTCGACCTCGATCGCATGCAGCGCGGCCATGTCGATGTTCATGCTCAGGCCTCCGTTCCGGTGCTCGCAGCCGAAGAACCCACCAGGTCGAGTTCGTCACGCGAGGGCGGCGAGAACTCCACCTGGACAACTGCATGGGCGATGTTGGCGACGGCAACCTCACGCACCGAGCACGCAGATCGCGGATCGGCACGCACGACGAGCCGAAGCCACCCGTCGCCAACCCCGGCTACCCGTCCGCTGATCCCGACGCCGTCGCGCAGGACGACCGCCACCTTGCGCCCGTGGGCTCGCCGGAAGTGCTTTTCAGTGGTCAGCGGGCGGTCCACACCCGGCGAAGTGACCTCCAGCACGTAGCTTTCGGCGATGCCCGGAAGGCTGTCGAGCCGGTCGGATGCGTCGCGCGACAACTCGGCGAGGGTGTCGAGGTCGAGCGCGGTATCCCCGTCAGCGACAACGGTGATGCGGGGCGGGCGGGCAGTGGCGTCGATGCCGACGCGGTCGATCTCAAACCCGGCGCTCATGAAGACACCACCAAGCAGCTCGACCACCTCGGGCGGCGAGGGCAATCCTCGAGACCGCTCAGTCACGACGAGCTCCTCATCTTGAGTTGTCACCGACATGTGGCCCGGGTGAATCACCCGGGGCGCCAGCTTCCAACGATACGCCTGGAACAGTGACCGAAGTCCCCAAACAATGCGCCCGGTCACCGGCTCGCAGAACGGGAAATGGCAGGATGTCGCTGTGCCCAGCCCCCGTTCCGCCCGGCCGGCAACCATCGGACGGCGAGAGTTTCTGACGGGATTCGGCCGCGGAGCCGTCGGCATGGTCCTGCTGGCGGTCACGGTGTCGGCGTGTGGATCGCCGCCGCCTCCCCCGGTGGACCCACTCGAGGCCCAGCTGAATCTCGCTACGGCCGACGCCGCCACCGCCCGTGCCGCCGCCACCGTGGCACCCCCTGACCTGGTGGCAGCGCTCACGCAGGTCGCCTCGGAGCGCGCCGAGCACGCCCGCGTACTGGCCGTCGAGATCGCGCGTGCGGCGGGCCGTCCTGCGCCGACAGAGACAACTGGGACCACTGGTACTGCCGACATCACCACGTCCACAACTTCCACCGCCGCCGGGACAACGTCACCGCCGCCACCGCCACCGACAGCCAAAGACGTGGCCGCCGCACTGCGCCGCTCTGCCGACAGTGCGGCGCAGCTGGCCCCGACACTGTCCGGTTACCGAGCAGGGCTGATGGGCTCCATCGCGGCGTCCTGCACGACGTCCTTCACCGTCGGCTTGGCCGTTCCGGGAGCGTCATGACATCCCCCGCACCGGCCCCTGAGCCAACCCGACCGGCGGCTGCCGACTCGGTTGCGCTCTATGACGCCGTAGCTGACGAGCACGCCACGATCTACGGCTACGGGATCGTCTCGGCGCACATCACTCCCGACGTCAACGCCCTGGTATCGGAGGCCATCGCCGGACACCGCGCGCAACGGGAGAAAGCGATTCACCTTCTCGCCTCACGCGGGACGGCACCACCGCTACCCGCCGCGGGGTATCAACTGCCGTTCGCCGTCACCACCCCGACCGACGCGGCCAACCTGGCGGTGCGAATGGAAAACGACGCCGCAGTGGCCTGGCGGGCCGTGCTGGAGCAGGCCGTCAGCAGTGAGGATCGCGTGTTCGCGGTGGCCGCGCTGACCCAGTCGGCGATACTGGCCGCTCGTTGGAGGCAGGTCCTCAAGGCGTGGCCGGTGACCGAGGCGTTTCCAGGCGGGTCCGAGTAACGGGCTATGCCCGGACAGCGCGATCGATCGCGGTGGGTGCCTCCGCCGCGGCGACCTCGCGGGTTTCGCCGGTGAAGCGGTTGCGCAGTTCGACCACACCGTTGGCCCAGCCGCGACCCACGACCACGATCCACGGCACCCCGAGCAGCTCGGCGTCCTTGAACTTCACACCCGGCGACGCGGGCCGGTCGTCGAGCAGGAGGTCCAGCCCCAGCCGGTTCAGGTCCGACGCGAGTTCGATTGCGCCGGCCCGGGCATCGGGGTCCTTGTTGGCGATCACGACGTGCACGTCGAACGGTGACACGCTCGACGGCCAGCGCAGGCCGAGCTCGTCGTGGTGCTGTTCGGCGAGCACCGCGACCAGCCGCGACACGCCAATCCCATAGGAGCCCATCGTCAGGCGCACGGGCTTGCCGTCCTCGCCCAGCACGTCGGCGGCGAAGGCATCGGTGTACTTGCGGCCCAGCGCGAAGATATGACCGACCTCGATACCCCGTGCGCTGACCAGCGGGCCCGCGCCGTCCGGCGACGGGTCGCCGTCGCGCACTTCGGCGGCCTCGATGGTGCCGTCCGATGTGAAGTCGCGGCCGGCGACCAAACCGACGACGTGCTTGCCCGGAGCATCGGCCCCGGTGATCCAGGCCGTGCCGTCCACCACACGCGGGTCGACCAGGTATCGAACACCGTTTGCCTGCAGCCCTTTCGGGCCGATGTAACCCTTCACCAGGTACGGATGGCGGGCGAAGTCCTCCTCGGAGAGCAGCGCGTACTCGGCGGGTTCCAGCGCGGCACCGAGGCGTTTGTCATCGACCTCGCGGTCGCCGGGCACCCCGATGGCCAGCAGCTCCCATTCGTCGGCGCCGGGCGCGCGGACCTTCAGCAGCACGTTCTTCAACGTGTCGGCGGCGGTGATCTCCCGACCCAGGTCGGCAGTGTTGGCCCAGCCGACCAAGGTGGCGATGGTCGGGGTGTCCCCGGTGTCGTACACCACGGCCGCGGGCGCGTCGTCGAACGGGATCGCGTCCGGTACGGCGGTGATGACCGCTTCGACGTTGGCGGCGTAGCCCGATTGCAGACAGCGCACGAACGTGTCCTCGCCGACCTCGCTCTCGGCCAGGAACTCCTCCGATGCGCTGCCGCCCATCGCCCCCGAAGTCGCCGAGACGACGACGTAGCGCACATCCAGGCGTTCGAAGATCTTCCGATACGCCTCACGGTGGGCATGGTAGGCGTTCTTCGATCCGCCGTCGTCGGTGTCGAAGGAGTACGAGTCCTTCATGATGAACTCGCGGCCCCGCAGAATCCCGGCACGTGGACGGGCTTCGTCGCGGTACTTGGTCTGGATCTGGAACAGGATCAGCGGGAAATCCTTGTACGAGCTGTACTCCCCCTTGACCGTCAGGGTGAACAGCTCCTCATGGGTGGGGCCCAGCAAGTAGTCGCTGCCGCGGCGGTCCCGTAGCCGGAAGACACCGTCGCCGTACTCGGTCCAGCGGTTGGTGGTCTCATAGGGCGCACGCGGCAGCAGCGCCGGGAACAGAATCTCCTGCGCACCGATCGCGGTCATCTCCTCGCGGACCACCCGTTCGATCTTGCGCAGGACCTTCAGGCCCAGCGGCAGCCAGCTGTACAGTCCGGGCCCGATGGGCCGGACGTAGCCCGCCCGGATCAGCAGTTTGTGGCTGGGCACCTCGGCGTCGGCGGGGTCGTCTCGAAGTGTGCGCAGGAACAGCTCCGACATTCGGGTGATCACAGCGCGCAAGCTTAGCGACCGCGAAAAACAGCGGCCGGATGTCTCGCATCGGATCGACATCTCGGTTACTTGCGTGCCCCCCGCGACCCCGGATGTGATCGAGCCCGCTTCTCGGGAACGGGCCCGCTACAACTCCCCGGCCTCCACGGCTTCCCGGGTGTGCTGCGCGCGTGCGATGTCGCGCGCCGAAAAGCCGATGAACAGCGCCGCAGCACCGACGAGCACGGCGACCGCGGCCACCCAGAGCAGCGAATAGGTATAGCCGTGGCCGAGAGCATCCAGCTGAGCTGGCGTCATGTCCTTGACCGGCCCGGTGGTACCCCCCAGGTAGAGAGTGCGCGACGTTTGGACGGCCTGGATGACTACCAGCATCAACGGCCCGCCGAGGTTGTAGACCATCAGGGTGATCGCCGACACCGGACCGATCTCATGTGGGCCCACCTGAGCCACCGCGCACAGCGGCAGGATCACCGAGATCACCCCGATCCCGAAGCCGCCCACCACGATCGGCATAAGCAGGTCCGGGAAGTACGGAATGCTGCGGTCCAGTGTCGAGCCGTACAGCATCGCCGCCAGCACCAGCGCACCGCAGCCGATGATCAGCCAGCGCGGCGCGATGTTCGGCGCCAGCCGCGCGGCAAGCACGTTGCCCAGCCCGAACGCGATGGCGAACGGTATGAAGCCAATCCCCGCTTTGAGGGCGGAGTAGCCCAGCACGTCCTGCACGAGCAGGCCGATCATCACCGTGACCGTCAGCATCACCCCGCCCGCCAGGAACAGCGCGGCGAACGTCGCCACCCGGTTGCGTTCGTCGAACACCGAGAACGGCACCAGCGGATTGTCCGCGTTGCGCTCGACTACCAGGAACGCGACGCCGAACGCCGCGGCGGCCACCCCGGCACCGATAACCCATGGATCGGCCCAGCCGCGCGGTGGGCCCTGGGTGAACACCAACACCGCCGAACTGCAGCCCAGGGTGGCCAGCATCGCCCCGGTGATGTCGAGCTTGAGTCGCTCGTGATGGGTCTCGGCGAACCGGGTCGTCGCGACCCACACGATGGCAATTCCGATCGGCACGTTGACCAGGAACGCCAGTCGCCACGAGATGACGGTCAGCGCGCCGCCCAGCACGAGGCCCAGTACTGAGCCGAGTCCCTGCATGGCCGCCGACACCGCCAGGGCCCGGTTGCGGGCGTGTCCGACGGTATAGGTGGTGGCGATCAGCGCCAGGCCGGTCGGTGCCGCCACGGCGGCTCCCGCACCCTGGACCGCACGGGCGGCGACGAGCGTCCACTGCTCGGTCGGCCAGCCCGCAGGCCAATGAGGCGATGGTGAACAACCCGACACCGGAGATGAACGCGCGTTTGTGTCCGATCGCGTCGCCGACCCGGCCGCCGAGCAACAGCAGACCGCCGAACGTGAGCACGTAGGCGGTGATGACCCAGCTCTTTGCGGCATCGGACAGATCAAGTTCGGCCTGCATCCGCGGCAGCGCGACGATGACGATCGTCCCGTCGAGCGTGGACATCAGCTGCATCCCGGTGATCGCGAGGATTGCGATCCCCATGACACTGTCCGACAGCCGGGTGACGGGACGATCTCCGGCGGCCATGACACCCGACCCTACCGAGGTGACGGCCGGTACCTCGGAAGAGGTTCCGCCGCCAGTGCAGACTTCCATCCTCAAGGCTTTGCCAGATCGATGCCAGTTCGGAGTCTCCGTAAACCGGGATGTGACAACCGACCGATCATCGCGGCGACGCTACTCTGCGTCCTGCAGCACAACACAACGGTACCGCTGGGTCATCGGCCGGCACGCGGGCACGTTACCCACCGTGCTCGGCGAGAGACAGAGCCTCGCCGAGCGAGCTACAGCTCGCCGGCGTCGATCGCTTCCTTGACTTCCTGAGCGTGGGCAACCTGCTCGGCGGTGTACCTGATGAACAACGCTGCGCCTCCGACGAGAACCGCCACCGCGGCGACCCACAGCAGGCCGTAGGAGTAACCGGCGTCGAGCGCGGCGAGCTGCTGCGGGTTCATCTTCTTCACCGGACCGGTGGTTCCGCCCAGGTACAACGTCCGCGACGTGATGACGGCCTGGATTACGGCCAGCACAATCGGACCGCCGAGGTTCTGCAGCATCAACGCGATCGCCGTCACCGGGCCGATCTGGTCGACACCCACACCCGCGATTGCCGACACCGTCAACGGCACCACGATCATCCCTATGCCCAGGCCGCCGACCGTGATGGGCAACAACAGGTTCGGGAAGTACGGGATGCCGCCATTGAGCGTGGAGCCGTAGATCATCGCCGCCAGCACGAGGACCCCGCCGCCGATAACCAGCAGGCGGGGCGCGAACAGCGACACCAGATGCGAGGAGAAACCGAGCCCGATGCCGAGCGCGATGACGAACGGGATGAAGGCGACGCCCGCGCGCAGCGCGCTGTAGCCCATGATGTCCTGCACGTAGAGACCGATGAGAACGGTCAGGGTGAACATCACGCCGCCGGCCAGGAACACCGCGCCGAAAGTCGCGAGCCGGTTGCGGTCGAGGAACAGGCCGAACGGGACGACCGGGTTCTCAGCGCTGCGCTCCACCACGACGAATGCGCTCAAGAACACCAGCGCGGCCAGGCCCGAGCCGAGAGTGACCGGCGTCAGCCAGCCGTTCTCGGGTCCCTGGGAGAATCCGAAAACCGCCGCCGTGCAGCCCAGCGTGGCCAGCAGCGCACCGGCCGCGTCGAGCTTCATCCGCTCCCGGTGGGTTTCCGACAGCGTGGTGCGGGCCAGGTAGATCATCAGCAGGCCGATCGGCACGTTGACCAGGAATGCCAGCCGCCATGACACCTCGGTGAGCGCACCGCCGACGACCAGGCCCATCACCGAGCCGACGCCCGTCATCGCCGCGAACACCGCCGTGGCGGCGTTGCGTGCGGGCCCCTTCGGGAACGTGGTGGCCACTAGCGCAAGACCGGTCGGGCTGGCGATCGCCGCACCGACGCCCTGCAGTAATCGGGCGACGACCAGCGTCGTCTCGTCCCAAGCCACGCCGCACAGCACCGACGCGATCGTGAACAGGGCGACGCCGACAATGAACGTCCGCTTCCGCCCGATGGTGTCGCCGAGCCGCCCACCGAGCAGCATCAGGCCACCGAAGGTCAGCACGTACGCCATGATCACCCAGCTGCGCCCGGCGTCGGACAGCGAAAGCTGGTCCTGGATCTTGGGTAGCGCAACGATCGCAACAGTGCTGTCCATGGTGGCCAGCAACTGCATACCGCCGATCGCAATGACCGCCGAGATGAACCGCCCGGAGGGCAGCCAGGTCGGGTAGAACCTGCCGGCCTGCTCCCGGATCGCTTCCCGGGGAAAGGTGAAGGCGTGCTCGGCCGGTGCTGTCCGAGCGGGAGAAACCACCCGCGCCGCATCGTTGAGAGCCGTCATAGGCGGCTACTCTACAGTAATCCTAAGAGTTGTCTAAGCCCATTGTGAGCGACAGCCCCACGACGGGCCCGATGACGATGACCGCGGGGGGTTTGACGCCTTCGGAGCGCACTGCCGTGGCCGCATCAGCCAGCGTGGCGTAAAGGACGCGTTGGGCGGCCGTCGTCCCGTTCTGAACCACCAGAACCGGTGTATTCGCAGGTCGGCCTCCTGCCAGCAATGCGGCCGTGAAAAGCTCGATGCGCTCGACCGCCATCAGCAAGACGATGGTGCCGGTCAGGGCGGCCAGCGCATTCCAATTCACTAACGATTCGGGATGGCCCGGCGCCAGATGCCCGCTGACGACCACGAACTCATGGTTGACACCACGATGTGTCACCGGAACGCCCACCAGCGCCGGCACGCCGACGGCGCTGGTCACGCCCGGCACAACCGTGACGGCCACCCCCGCTCGCACGCATGCGAGCACCTCCTCGTAGCCGCGGGCGAACACGAACGGGTCACCGCCCTTCAGCCGCACCACGAACAACCCCGCCCGCGCGTGCTCGATGAGAACGTCGTTGATGGCTTCCTGAGCCATGGCGCGCCCGTACGGAATCTTGGCGGCGTCGATGACCTCGACATGCGGGGGCAGTTCGGCGAGCAGCTCCGGCGGGGCCAGGCGGTCGGCGACGACGACGTCGGCGCACGTCAGCAGCCGGTGGCCGCGCACCGTGATCAATTCGGGATCGCCCGGTCCACCGCCCACAAGCGCGACAGTGCCTTTCAGATGCCCGGTGTCGAGGCCGTCGGGCCTGATCGACCCGCTGTGCAGTGCCTCACGGATCGCCGTGCGGATCGCGGCCGAGCGGCGATGGTCACCACCGGCCAGTACGCCAACGGCCAGGCCCTCATAGGCGAACGAGGCGGGGGTGACGGCGGTCCCCTCGCGCGCAATGTCGGCCCGGACGCAGAAGATCCGCCTGCGGTCGGCCTCGGCCACCACCGCGGCGTTGACGTCGGCGTCGTCGGTGGCGGCAATCGCATACCAGGCGCCGTCGAGGTCTCCGTCACGATAGGGACGCAGAGCCAGCGTGACCCCCGTCATCGACTCCACCGCCGGTGTTGCGCTGGGTGCGATCACGTGGAGGTCGGCACCGGCCGCCACGAGCAGACCCAGACGGCGTTGCGCCACAGTTCCCCCGCCCACCACGACGACCTTCTTGCCGGCCAGCCGTATCCCGGCGAGGTAGGCGCTGTCGGTCACTCGGCGAGCCTAGATGCTGCGGCGTGTGCCACGAAGCGGCCGACGGACTTCGGAGCGGCCGCGGGATGAATGTGCAGATATGACGCGTGCACGCCACCGCGCACCGCTCCGTCGCGAACTGTGGTCGCATCGGGCATTCGGTATGCCCACGCGGGCGGGTACTCCCCGGCGAAGTCGACTGTGCTGCGATGGAATTCGTGTCCCGTCAGCCGGTCGCCGACCGTGTGGACGGGTGAGTCGGCGACCGCGACGGCATCCCGGTACCCCAGCCTGAGGCGTTTGGTGAACCGGGCCGAGCCGTGCAGCACATCGCACATCGGATGACCGTCGAGGTCGGTCATCAGGTATGCCAGTCCGGCGCATTCGGCGTAGACCGGTCGGCTGCGCGCCAGCGCGGCGATCCCGCGGCGCAGGTCGGTGTTGGCCGACAGTTCGGCGGGATACTGCTCTGGAAAACCGCCCGGCAACAGCAGCGCCGAGGTGTTTTCCGGCAGCGAGTCGGCCAGCGGGTCGAATACGGCCACGTGTGCACCCGCAGCCACGAGCATCTCGGTGTGCTCGGCGTAGCAGAACGTGAACGCGTTGCCCCCGGCCACCGCGACCACCGGCGCACCCGTCACCGGCTCACCCACGGCGTCGGGGTGCCACGCGCCGGCGCCGGTACGGGCACCGGCCAGCGCGGCCACTGCCCCGACGTCGACATGAAGGGCGACCAGGGCGCCCATCGCATCGACGGCGGCCCGGCCGCGCCGACCGTGCTCCACGGCGGTGATCAGCCCGAGATGCCGCGACGGAACGGCGAGTTCATCGCTGCGCGGAAGGCAGCCGAGAACGGGCAGGCCGACCGTCGCGCAGGCCTGCCGCAGCACCCGCTCGTGGCGCCCGGAACCCACCTGGTTGAGGATCACCCCGCCGAGCCGGACCGCGGCGTCGAAGGTGGAAAAGCCGTGCAGCAGCGCGGCGACGCTGTGGCTCTGGCCGCGGGCATCGACAACCAGGACGACCGGCGCGCGCAGCAGAGCCGCCACATGGGCCGTGGATCCCCGTGCAAGAACCACCGGGTGGTCCTCGATGCGCCCGTCGAACAGCCCCATCACGCCTTCGACGACGGCGATGTCGGCGCCGTCGCTGCCGTGCCGGTACAGCGGGCCGACCAGGTCGTCGCCGACCAGCACGGGATCGAGGTTGCGGCCGGGCCGTCCGGTGGCCAGGGTGTGATAGCCGGGATCGATGTAGTCCGGCCCCACCTTGAACCCGGTCACACGATGCCCGGCACTGCGCAGCGCTCGCATCAAACCCGTCGCCACGGTGGTCTTACCGCTGCCCGAGGCCGGCGCGGCGATGACCACAGCCGGTACGGTCACCGTCGGTCGCCCCCGACATTCCGCGAGCGTGCGCAAACCTGGGCCGAACGACGGCGCGTCGCCCGGGGACACGCACGCTCGGCGCGGCGGAAGGGATCCGGGACTACCACTCGATCCCCTTTTGCCCCTTCCGGCCGGCGTCCATCGGGTGTGCGATCTTGGCCATTTCGGTCACCAGGTCGGCAGCAGCGATCAGCTGTGCCGGTGCGCGACGGCCCGTGATCACCACATGCTGGACCCCCGGACGGCCGGCCAGCGTGTCGACCACCTCGCCGACGTCCACCCATCCCCACGTCAACGGATAGGTGAACTCGTCGAGGACGTAGAAGTCATGGCGCTGGTCACCGAGCCGCCGCGCGATCTCGGACCATCCGTCGGCGGCCGCTGCAGCGTGATCGCATTCGTCGCCGGCTTTGCGCGACCACGACCAACCGGCACCCATCTTGTGCCATTCGACCGGGCCGCCCAGCGCGTGCTCACGATGCAGCCGATCCAGCGCGCGAAACGCCGACTCCTCACCCACCTTCCACTTCGCGCTCTTGACGAACTGGAAGACCGCGATGCGCATCCCGGCGTTCCACGCCCTCAGCGCCATCCCGAAAGCCGCCGTGGACTTGCCCTTCCCGTCACCGGTGTGCACGGCCAGCACCGCGGCGTTGCGGCGCTCGCGCGTTGTCAGGCCGTCGTCGGGAATCCGCGACGGGCGTCCCTGCGGCATACCCACCTCCCGTCAGGCGATGCTGCGCACGGCAGCCCCGAGGTAGTCGGCACGCAGCTGAGGCAGCCGCAGCACCGGCGCGCCGAGCCAGCCGGCCAGCTCGCGGGCCAGACCCAGCTTGACGTAGGACGTCTCACAATCGACCACGACTGCCGCCACGCCCTCGGCCGACAATCGGTGCGCCGCGACGCGGGCCCGGCCCAGCGGGTCGGGGCCGCCGTTGGCGCGACCGTCGGTGAGCACCACGACCAGGCTGCGCCGCGAAGGGTCGCGGACCTTCTGTCGGGCGACCAAATCCCGTGCGGTCATCAGTCCCTGCGCCAGCGGCGTCCTGCCCCCGGTCTCCAAACGCGTCAACCGGCGGCCGGCGACGTGGGCCGATGACGTCGGCGACAGAAGCACCGCGGCCTCGGCGCCGCGGAACGTGACGACGGCGACCTGGTCACGTCGCTGGTAGGCATCGCGCAGCAATGACAGAGCGGCACCGGTGACCGCCGACATCCGGTCCCGGGCCGCCATCGAGCCGGACGCGTCGACGACGAACAGCACCAGGTTGCCCTCGCGGCCCTCGCGGATCGCGCCACGGACGTCCTCAGCGCGAGGACGCAGTCCGCCCGGCCCGGCCGATCGTCGTGCCGCGGACATCATCGTCGCGAACAGATGCAATCCGTCCCCCGTATCGTCGGGGCTGACACCCACCACGGCACCGGTCCGGTTACGGGCACGCGACCGGCGCCCGGCCGGGCCTTCGCCCAGTCCGGGCACCCGCAGCGCCCTGGCTCGAAACATCGGGGCGGGCGTGCCACTCGGCCTGGCGGGGGCCGGAGACGATGCGGCGCCCGAATCACAGGAGCCGGATTCAGCTTGGGACACACGGCTCTCCGATGGCGCGCGGGCCTTGCCGCCGCCGGGCGGATCGGTGTCCGGGTCCGGCTCGGGGTTCGGGTCACTGCCCGAGGAGGCCAACGCCTCGTCGAGCACGCCCGGATCCAGACCCGGCTCGTCGAACGGGTCACGGCGCCGCCGGTGCGGCAACGCCAACTCGGCGGCAATGCGGATGTCCTCGGGCCCCACCCGGATGCCGTCGGCATCGTTGTGCACCCACGCGGCATGCGCCACGGCGGTGCGGGCCACCACCAGATCGGCGCGCATCCCGTCCACCTCGAACGCCGCGCACAGCGTGGCGATCTGGCGTAACGCGCTGTCCCCCAACACCACATCAGGCACCCGGGAACGTGCCGCGGCCACGCGCCGCGCCGTTTCAGTCTCATCGTCGGAATACCGTCGGGCGAACGCCACCGGGTCGGCTTCGTAGGCCAGGCGCGCGCGGATCACCTCGGTGCGCACGTCGACGTCGCGGGACGCCCGCACGTCCACGGTCAACCCGAACCGGTCCAGCAACTGCGGCCGTAACTCCCCTTCCTCCGGGTTCATCGTGCCGATCAGCACGAACCGCGCTTCGTAGCTGTGCGAGATACCGTCCCGTTCGACGTGCACGCGGCCCATCGCGGCGGCGTCGAGCAGCACATCGACCAGGTGGTCGTGCAGCAGGTTGACCTCGTCGACGTAGAGGACCCCCCGATGGGCGCGCGCCAGCAGGCCGGGCGTGAACGCGTGTTCGCCGTCGCGCATGACCTTCTGCAGGTCCAGCGAGCCGATGACCCGGTCCTCGGTGGCGCCGATGGGCAACTCCGCCAGGCCCGCGTCGCCGACCCGGGCCAGCAACCCGGCGAGCCCACGCACCACAGTCGACTTCGCCGTACCCTTCTCGCCGCGGATGAGCGCGCCACCGATTTCGGGCGACACGGCGCACAACAGCAGCGCCAACTTGAGCCGGTCGTGACCGACGATCGCGGTGAACGGAAATCCGGCAACGACCGGACCGCCGGGGCCGTCGGGGCTCTTCGCCAGGCGTGCGTCGTCGGGTGGGATCACGGCCGATCCTCGGTGCGGATGCCCCTGCGGGTCATCGGCACATGCGGGATGCCGTCTTCGACGAACTCCTCGCCCTCCCGGACGAAGCCATGCCGGCGGTACATCTCCTCGAGGTAGGTCTGCGCGTCGATCCGGCACTCGTAGTCCCCGACCTCGGCCAGCGCGGCCTGCAACAACCGGGTGGTGTGACCCTGACCCCGCGCGCCGCGCTTGGTGCACAGCCGGCCGATGCGGAACGCCTTGCCGCCACCTGCATGCTCCTCCATCAGCCGCAGCGCGCTGATCACCTCTCCGTCCGGCTGCTCCAGCCAGTAGTGCCGCGTCTCGGCGAGCAGGTCACGGCCATCGAGCTCGGGGTATGGGCAGGCCTGCTCGACGACGAACACCTCGACCCGAAGTTTGAGCACTTCGTAGAGGGTGGCCGCATCGAGGTCCGGGGCCCGAACCCGGCGCAGCGCAACCGTCACGCAGTGACCACCCGCTCGCGGTGGCCCGCCGGTTGCCGCAGGTCAAGCACCCGGCCGCCCCACGACCAGACCTCCGTGAACAGCTCGTGCTCGTGTGAGAGCTGGATCCCCAGCGACGGGATCATCTCCTTGAGCTTGGGCTGCCAGCCGCTGACGTACCGCTCGGAAAAGCACCGCTGCATCACATCGAGCATCGCCGTGACGGCAGTCGACGCGCCGAGCGAGGCACCCAGCGTGGCACTCATGATCCCCGCGCCGATCAGTACGACATCGGACTTCGGATGGGAAGTGGACCTCTTGGCGGAGTCTGACACCGGTTCGCTCGTCCTTTGCGTTGTTGCGCGGCTGTACCGGTTTCAAGGTTATCCCGATCCCATTCGATCGGCCCAGGAAGGCGTACCGATCCATGCACCACAGTTAGGGTTGTCACGTGATTGCTTGGCAGACCGACGTGCTGCCCGGCTACCACCGGTTCACCATCGAACTCGGCGCCGACCCCGACGGGGAGGGCGATCTGGTGGCAACCCTGGTACGCCGGGGCGACATCGCGGCGGCCGAGCATGCCGTGCTCGCTGTGCACGGCTATACCGACTACTTCTTCAACACCGAACTGGCCGATTGGTTCGCCGATCGCGGGTTCGCCTTCTACGCACTGGATTTGAGCAAATGCGGTCGGTCGTACCGCCAGGGCCAGACACCGCATTTCACCACGGACCTCTCGCGCTACGACACCGAACTCGAACGGGCACTTGCTCTGATCGCCGCCGAGACCGGGAGATCGAGCATCTGCGTCTACGGGCATTCCGCGGGCGGGCTCATCGCCACCTTGTGGTTGGACCGGTTGCGCCGACGCGGTGTCACGGCGGCGATGGGTGTCGGTGGCCTGGTGCTCAACAGTCCGTTCCTGGACCTGCACGGCCCCGCGTTGCTGCGGACCGCACCCATCTCGGCCCTGCTGATCGCCCTGGCCCGGGTGCGCAAGACCCGAGTGGTCCGTAAGCCCACCAGGGGCGGCTACGGCATCACCCTGCACCGCGACTATGCGGGCGAATTCGACTACGACCTGTCCTGGAAGCCGCTGGGCGGATTCCCGGTCACGTTCGGCTGGCTCAACGCGGTACGCCGTGGGCAGGCACGCCTGCATGGTGGCCTGGACGTCGGTGTGCCAACCCTCATCCTGCGCTCCGACCACAGCGTTACCGAGGCGGGCACGAAATCCGAACCCGACGCCATACATTGCGGCGACGCGGTCCTCGACGTGCGCCAGATCGCACGCTGGGCCGGCTGCGTCGGCGGTACTCACACCACCATCGCCGCCGTCGCCGACGCCAAGCACGACGTGTTCCTGTCCCTGACCGGACCGCGCGCAGTCGCCTACCGCGAACTGGGCCGGTGGCTGGACAGGTACTTGGAGGATGTCGCACCGGGGCCGGCCACAACACGATCCGGACAGGACTGACGGTGGAACACTTCGACCTGACGATCATCGGCACCGGCTCCGGCAACAGCATCCTCGACGACCGCTACCAGGGCAAAGCGATCGCGATCTGCGAACAGCGCGCGTTCGGCGGCACGTGTCTCAACGTCGGCTGCATCCCCACGAAGATGTTCGTCTATGCGGCCGAAGTCGCCACGACGGTCCGGACCGCTTCGCGATTCGGTGTCGACGCACACATCGAGAAGGTGCGCTGGGGCGACATCGTCTCCCGGGTCTTCGGCCGCGTCGACCCAATCTCCCTGGGCGGCCGGCGGTATCGACGGTCGTCGCCCCACGTCACGGTTTTCGAGGGCCACACCAGGTTCGGGCCGACCCGCCCGGACGGCCGCTATCTGTTGCGCACCGACGCCGGCGACGAGTTCACCTCCGAACAGGTTGTGATCGCGGCGGGCGCCCGGGCGACGGTGCCGCCGGCAATCACCGCGTGCGGGATGAAATTCCACACCAGCGACACCGTCATGCGCATCGCCGAACTGCCGCAGCACCTGGTGATCGTCGGTGGCGGCGTCGTAGCCGCGGAGTTCGCGCACGTGTTCTCCGCTCTGGGTTCACGGGTGACGATGATCGTCCGCGGTCCGACGCTGCTGGCCAACTGCGACGACGACATCGGCGAGCAGTTCACCGATATCGCGTCCCGCAAGTGGAATGTGCGAAGTCGCCACACCGTCACCGATGGCCACACCGATGCCTCGGGCACCACACTGACCCTCGACGACGGCTCAAGGCTGCACGCCGACACGGTGCTGGTCGCGACCGGGCGGGTCCCCAACGGCGATCTGCTGGACGCGGAACTCGCCGGAGTGGCGGTCACCGACGGCGGCCGGGTCGTGGTCGACGAATACCAGCGCACGACCGCGCGCGGCATCTTCGCCCTTGGCGACGTCTGCTCGAACCACATGCTCAAGCACGTCGCCAATCACGAAGCCCGCGTCGTCCGGCACAACCTTCTGCAGGACTGGGACGACACCGATCACCTGGTTGCTTCCGACCATCGCCACGTGCCGTCCGCGGTGTTCTCCGATCCCCAGGTCGCCTGGGTCGGCCTGACCGAAAACCAAGCCCGCGAAAGAGGTTTGGAAATCAGGGTGAAAATCCAGGATTACGCCGACGTGGCCTACGGGTGGGCGATGGAGGACACCACCGGTGTTTGCAAGATCATCGTGGAAGCCAATACCGGCAAGATCCTCGGGGCGCACATCATGGGCCATCACGCGTCGACGCTGATTCAGCCCCTGATCCAGGCGATGAGCTTCGAACTCAACGGCCAGGACATGGCTCGCGGCCAGTACTGGATCCATCCCGCCCTGCCCGAAGTGGTCGAAAATGCGTTGCTGACATTGTGCGGTGAGCCCCCATGGCCCCCGGCCAAGCGGCACTGACTGACCGGACAGCCGCGCGGGCGGGTTTGCCGTCCCCGGCGACTCCCTGGTCGGAAAGTCCTTTTCCGACGCATCCAGCACGATCGCCGGGTGGGGCGGCACTGCCGTCGTTTCAACGGTGGCTCACCCGTGCGCGGCGCCGATCCAGTGCAGCAGGTCATGAACGGTGTGATCCTCCAGGCGGTAACTGACCTGGCGTCCCGTCCGGGTGGAACTCACCCAGCCCTGGTGGCGCAGTACACGCAGCGCCTGAGACACCGCGTTCTCCGACCGGCCGAGCGCGGCCGCCAGATCGCCGACACAGATGCCGGGCGCGCGGTGCAGACCGAGCAGGATCTCGAGCCGGTTGGGATCCGACAGCAGGTCGAATCGCCGCGTCCAGCCGGCAATATCCACGTCGGCAAGCGCTGAGGACGCACGCCGCACCACCAGATCGTCGCCGCCGGTTGCCATGGCTTCAGAATCTAATCCAGGAAGGCGTGCAACAGTACCGCCGAACCGGCAACGTGCGCGCGCATCGCCGCTGCGGCCGCCTCGCAGTCGCCGGTCAGGATCGGGACGACAATCGCCTCGTGCTGCTCGTCGGAGTGGGAGATGTTTCGCGGCAACAGCGGAATACTGTCGAGCAGCGAATTGAGCCGCATCCGGTTCTCGGCGACCAGCGGTACCAGCGACGGCGAGCCGGCCGCCTCCGCGATCGCCAGGTGCAACCGTGAGTCCAGCCTGCGGTAGTCCTCAAGCAGTCCGGCCCGCCGGACGTCCATCAGCCGCGCCCACAGCACCTCCCGTTCCGCAGCCGTCAGCGTGCGGGCGGCGGCCATCCTTGCCGCACCCACCTCGAGGATTTCGCGCAGCCGCAGCGCGTCGTCGATCTCCTCACGCGTCACCCGCGGTCGGCCCTCGGCGGGAGCGGGCAGCTTCTCGGTCAGGAATGTGCCGCCGTAGCGGCCGCGACGCGACACCAGATACCCGGCATCGGCCAGGGACTTGATCGCCTCGCGCACCGTGTCGCGGGATACGCCCAGCCTGGCTGCCAGTTCCCGTTCCGGGGGGAGGGACTCCCCCGGCCCCAGTACCCCCAACCGGATTGTCTGCAGCAGGCGTCCCACGGTGTCCTCGAACGCGTTTCCCGGCCGTACCGGGCGAAGCAGAGCCTCGCCGGCGATCGCGGGATCGGCCTCGGTCGTCATGGGCTTACAGCGGCGTGACGTAAGCGGAGCTGATGCCGCCGTCGACGAGGAATGTCGAGGCGGTGATGAACGAAGCATCGTCGCTGGCCAGAAATGCCACCGCGGCGGCGAGCTCCGCCGGCTCGGCGAAACGGCCGAGCGGGATGTGCACCAGCCGGCGCGACGCGCGCTCGGGGTCCTTGGCGAACAACTCCTGCAGCAGCGGCGTGTTCACCGGGCCGGGGCACAATGCGTTGACGCGGATGCCCTGGCGGGCGAACTGAACCCCCAGCTCCCGGGACATCGCCAGCACGCCGCCCTTGGACGCCGTGTAAGAGATCTGCGAAGTCGCCGAACCCATCACGGCGACAAACGACGCGGTGTTGATGATGGAGCCCTTGCCGGCGGGCACCATGTGGCGCAGGGCCGCCCGGCAGCACAGGTAGACGCTCTTGAGGTTGACGTCCTGCACCTTCTGCCACGCCTGCAGTTCGGTGTTCTCGATGAGGTCGTCCTCGGGCGGAGAAATCCCGGCGTTGTTGAACGCGATGTCCACCGCGCCGTAGGTCCGCACGGCGGTGTCGAACAGTGCATTGACGGCGTTCTCGTCCGAAACGTCGACGGGCACGAACAGACCGCCCAAGGCGTCGGCTGCCGGTGCTCCGGTGGCCGGATCGTTGTCGCCGATCACTACGGCGGCGCCCTCGGCGTTCATCCGCTTGGCCGCGGCCAGGCCTATGCCGCCGGCGCCCCCGGTGACGACGGCGACCTTGCCCGCCAGCCGTGCAGTCAGATCCATCTAGGTTTCTCCGATCGCGATGAACACATTCTTGGTCTCCGTGAAATGTTCAGGAGCGTCCGGGCCCAGCTCACGGCCCAGACCGGAGCGCTTGAAACCGCCGAACGGGGTCGAGTACCGCACCGAGGAATGCGAATTGACACTCAGGTTGCCGGATTCCACGGCGCGCGACACGCGCAGCGCACGAGACAGGCTCTCGGTCCATATCGAACCGGACAACCCGTATTCGGTGGCATTGGCCAACGCGACCGCGTCGGCTTCGTCGTCGAACGGCAGCACGGCGACGACCGGGCCGAAAATCTCCTCTGTCGCGGCGCGGTCAGTGCGCTGCGAGGTCAGCACCGTCGGCGCGAACCAGTAGCCGGGACCCGCCGGCGCGCAACCCCGGAACGCGACCGGCGCATCGGCGGGCACGTAGGCCGACACCGATTCCCAGTGCGGTTTGGACACCAGCGGGCCCATCTGTGTGCCGGGGTCGGCGGGGTCGCCGACCACCACACCCTTGACGGCGGGTTCGAGCAGCTCCATGAATCGGTCGTAGACATTGCGCTGCACCAGGATCCGGCTTCTGGCGCAGCAATCCTGACCGGCGTTGTCGAACACCGCCGACGGCGCGGTCGCGGCGGCACGCTGCAGATCGCAGTCGTCGAAGACGATGTTGGCGCTCTTACCACCCAGCTCGAGGGTTATCCGCTTGACCTGGGCGGCGGCCCCTGCCATCACTCGCGTGCCCACCTCGGCGGAACCGGTGAACACGATCTTGCGCACGTCGGGGTGGGTGACGAACCGCTCGCCGACCACCGAACCCTTGCCGGGCAGCACGCAGAACAGGTTGGGGTCCAGCCCCGCTTCAGCGGCCAGCTCGCCCAGTCGCATCGTGGTCAGCGGCGTCCACTCCGCCGGCTTGATCACGACGGCGTTACCGGCGGCCAGCGCCGGAGCGAACCCCCAGGACGCGATGGGCATCGGAAAGTTCCACGGTGTGATGATGCCGACCACGCCCAACGGCTCGTGAAACGTCACGTCCAGGCCGCCGGCGACGGGAATCTGCCTGCCGGACAGCCGTTCCGGGCTGGCCGAGTAGTACTGCAGCACGTCGCGGACATGCGCGGCCTCCCATTCCGCGGCACCGATCGGATGCCCGGAGTTGGCGACTTCCAGCGCGGCCAATTCGCCGATATGCGCGTCGACGACCGAGGCGAACGACCGCAGCGCGGCTGCGCGCTCGGCGGGCGCCGCCGCCGCCCACTTCCGCTGCGCCGCCACCGCGCGCGCCACCGCGTCGTCGACCGCCGCGGTGTCGACCTGCGCGACCGTGCGCAGGACTTCCTCGGTCGCCGGGTTGATCACCTTTGTAACGCTCATGAAGCCCGCTCCGTCGCGAACTCCCGCGCGGCGTCCACGACGCCGGCGAACAGGCGCAGGTCGTCGAGCCGCTCCTCGGGGTGCCACTGCACGGCCACACAGAAGCCAGGCGAATCGACCCCGGGATCCATCTCCACCGCTTCGATGACACCGTCGGCGTCGGAAGCGCTGGCGATCAGCCGGTCGCCCAGTTCGGCGATCGCCTGATGGTGGTAGCACTGCACCTCGGTGGATTCGCCGACCAGTGCGGCCAGCCGGGTGCCGGGCACGGTCCGCACCACGGTGGTGCAGAACACCGCATTGCCGCGCTGATGCCGGTCATGTCCCAGAACCTCGGGCAGATGCTGGTGCAGCGTGCCGCCGAGGGCGACGTTGAGTACCTGGGCCCCGCGGCAGATGCCCAGCACCGGAATACGCCGGATCAGAGCCGCGCGCAGCAGCGCGAATTCCCAATTGTCTCGATCGCGGGCCGGCTCGTCGGTAGCCGCATGGCGCGACTGCCGGTATCTGGCCGGGTCGACGTCGCATCCCCCGGTGATGACCAGGCCGTCCAGGCCCGAGATCACTCTCTGCGCAATCGCCTCGTCGACGGGTTGGGGCGGCAGCAACGCGGCGACGCCCCCGGTCAGTGTCACCCCCTCGATGTAGATCGCCGGGAGGAAGGCGGCCGGCACGTCCCAGACACCGCTTCGGGCACGCTGCCGATACGTCGTCACACCAAGCACGGGCCGCACGCCGTCCGCGCGAGCAGACGCGAACTCGCGCGCAGCGGCGGGATTTTGTGCGAATTTGTGTCTGCTCGCGCCCGAGCGGCCAGAACTATAGTCGCTCAAAGCTGCGCACCCTTTCCCAATCGGTGACCGCGGCGTTGAATGCCGCCAGCTCGACGCGGGCATTGTTCAGGTAGTGCTCGACGACCTCGTCGCCGAATGCCGCACGCGCCACCCGGGAGCCCTCGAACAGTTCGGCCCCCTCGGCAAGGGTCGTCGGAAGGCGCTGCGCGCCATCGGTGTAGGCGTTGCCCGTACACGGCTCACCGAGCTCGAGCCCGTTCTCGATGCCATGCAACCCCCCGGCGATCAGCGCAGCAACCGCCAGGTAGGGGTTGACGTCTCCGCCCGGCGCGCGGCACTCCACCCGCATGCCGTGACCGTGGCCGACAACCCGCAACGCGCAGGTGCGGTTGTCAATCCCCCAGGCGATCGCGGTGGGCGCGAAGCTGCCGTCCACGAAACGCTTGTAGGAGTTGATGTTCGGGGCGTACCAGAGGGTCAGCTCGCGCAGTGTCGCGAGCTGACCCGCGACGAAGCTTTCGAACATCGCCGACATGCCGCGGGCCGTGTCGGTATCGGCGAACACCGCACCGCCGTCGCGGCCGCGCAGCGAGATGTGGATGTGGCAGCTGTTCCCCTCGCGCTCGTCGTACTTGGCCATGAAGGTCAGGGATTTGCCATGCTGGTCGGCGATCTCCTTGGCGCCGTTCTTGTAGATGGTGTGGTTGTCGCAGGTGACCAGGGCGTCGTCGTAGCGGAACGCGATCTCCTGCTGGCCGAGGTTGCACTCCCCCTTGACGCCCTCGCAGTACATCCCGGCGCCGTCCATCCCCAGGCGGATGTCCCGCAGGAGCGGTTCGATGCGAGTGGATGCGAGCATCGCGTAGTCGACGTTGTAGTCGCTGGCCGGGGTCAGCCCGCGATAGCCGGCGGCCCAGGCCTGCCGGTAGGTGTCGTCGAACACCATGAACTCCAGCTCGGTGCCGACGAAGGCGGCGAGGTCCCACTGCTCCAGCCTGGCCAATTGGCGCCGCAGGATACTTCTCGGGGCGGCGCCGACCGGCGCCCCGCCGTCCCAGGACAGGTCGGCCATCACCAGCGCGGTGCCGGGCAGCCAGGGCAGCAGTCGAAGTGTCGAGAAGTCCGGCGTCATCATCATGTCGCCGTAGCCCGTCTCCCAGCTGCTCATGGCGTAGCCGTCCACGGTGTTCATGTCGACGTCGACGGCCATCAAGTAGTTGCAGCACTCCGCGCCATGCTCAGCTACGTCGTCGACGAACAGCCGCGCCGACACCCGCTTGCCGGTGAGCCTGCCCTGCATGTCGGCGAAGGCCACGATCACGGTGTCGACGCCGCCGGCAGCGGCCAGCCGCTCGAGATCCGACCGCTCGAGCATCCCTGGCATCACGCATTCCCCTTCGTCTGGCTAACCACTCAGGACGGAAAGTCAACCATTGGACCACCCACACGTCCGGCAGTCCCTGCACAGATTTACACAAACGTCACTGCAAAGGTAGGACACCAGACCAATAGCGTTCTAGTGTCTACCGCAGAAGCCGGCAGAACCCAGCAGGAGGCCGTTGTGCCCGAGGGCCATGAACTGCACGACGAGGACGAGAAGCACCTGGCCCAGCTGGGCTACGCGCAGGAGCTGCACCGATCCTGGTCAGGGTTCTCCAACTTCGCGATCTCGTTCTCGATCATCTCGATCCTGGCGGGCTGTTTCACGTCGTTCGGCCTGGGCTGGAACAACGGCGGCCCGGCCGCCATCGCGTGGGGCTGGCCCATCGTGTCGGTGTTCATCCTCGTCATCGGCCTGTGCCTGTCCGAACTGGTTTCGGCCTTCCCGACGTCGGGCGGCATCTATTGGTGGGCGGCCAGGCTCGGCGGCCCGAAAGCCGGGTTCTACACCGGCTGGCTGAACCTCATCGGCCTGATCGCCATCCTGGCGTCGGTGTCCTACGGGTGCGCGACGTTCCTGGACCTGACACTGGGCACATACAGCCAGTCGTGGCTGGACGGCTACAGCCTCAAACGCACGTTCCTGCTGTTCGTGAGCATTCTGGCCGTCTCGGCGGTGATCAACATCTTCTCCAGCCATCTGCTGGCCGTCATCAACAACATCTCGGTGTGGTGGCACGTGGTAGGCGCCGCGGCGGTGATCCTCATCCTGTTGCTGGTGCCTGAGCGGCACGCCACCTTCGCCGAGGTGTTCACCACAACGATCAACAACAGCGGACTGTTCGGCGGCGCCACGTCCGGCTGGGGCTGGCTGTTGTTCGTGCTGCCTATTTCGGCGATCTTGACCCAGTACACGATCACCGGCTATGACGCGTCGGCGCACCTGTCCGAGGAGACCAAGAGTGCGGCGGACACCGCCGCGAAGGGCATCTGGAAATCGATCTTCTATTCGGCCATCGGCGGCTGGATAATCCTGTTGTCTTTCCTGTTCGCGGTCCAGGACGCCGACGGAGTGTCGAAAGCCGGCGGTGCAGTCGCCACAATCTTCGCGCAGGCGCTCCCGGACTCGCTGGTGGTGCTGGTGCTCTTCATCTCGACCGCCGGGCAGTTCTTCTGCACCACGGCATGCCAGACCAGCGCATCACGGATGTTGTTCGCGTTCAGCCGCGATCGCGCAGTACCCGGTCACCAGCTGTGGGCCAAGGTGAACGCCCACCGGGTTCCCGCAGCCGCCGTCGTCGTCACGGCCGTGATCGCGACGCTCATCACGCTACCCGCGGTGGTAGAGGTCGACGTCAACGGCGCACCGGTGCCCGTCGCGTTCTTCGCGGTGATATCGATCGGCGTCGTCGGCCTCTATCTGTGTTTCGCGGTGCCGATCTACTACCGGTGGAGAGCCGGTGACTCGTTCAAGCCGGGCCGGTGGAACCTCCGCGGGCACCACCGTTGGATGGCCCCGGTCGCGATCGTCGAGATCCTCATCACATCTGCCGTTGCCATGTTCCCGACATCGCCCGGGGGAGTCCCCTGGAACCCTGACTTCGAATGGAAGTACGTTAACTACACCCCGCTGCTGGTAGGAGGCGTGCTGTTGCTGCTCTACATCTACTGGCACGTGTCGGTCAAGAAGTGGTTCACCGGCCCGATCCGCCAGGTCGACGCCAGTGGCGAGGTACTGGAGGGGGTGGCCTAGCTAGGAGGCTGGGAAAGGCTGGGCGAAACGCCACGCGTGCGACGCGACGCCGCACAGACCAGAAGGTACAGGCCCACCGCTGGTGGGTCCCGCGCCCCTCGTGCCATCGGCCGAGGGGCGCGGCCTGCTACAGGGTCGTGGCCCGCATCACGATTTCGACCGCCAACTGTGCGGTCGATTCAGCGATGTTACGCCGCGCGAGCATGTCGACGATCCGGAAGTCGCCGTACACGTAGCGCTGACTGGCCCGGGCCACGGCACGCGCGGCAGGTGTGCTCACCAAAGCGGTGGTATTCAGCTCCACCGGTGGGCACTGCGCATCCCGCACCACGCCGGCTTGATCTTCCACCGCAGGATGGCCGCGGTCGATCACCACCAGACCCGTGATGCGGTCCACTCTGGTCGCGGCCAGTGTCCACGCCAGTTCAGCGCCGACTCGGTCGCCGACGACCACCGCCCACTTCACCGCAAGGGTGTCGAGCAGACCTAGCACCGAATTGACCGTCAGCCTGGAGTCGGCTCCGATGACCACGGTCCGCAACGACGCAGTGTTCAATCGATCGCAGACCCCGTCGTATGCGGCGACGGCCTGCTGGGCTGCACCGAGCAGCGCCACCACCGGCCCCTTCTCGGGGCCCGCCAAGCCGACGGCGATCGGGAATCCGTCGACGGTCATCATCGGCGAGACCACTTCGTAACGCTACAGCCGTGCGTTCACCTCGCGCGCCGTTTCGGTGGGCTCAGCTCGCCCGTACGCGGACGATCTGGCGTCCCATAATGTCCAAAAACGTCTGCGGCAGCGTCGCTCTGACCGGGATCGACGGATCGTCGGTGGGAAAGACCACACCGAACACCGCCTTCGAACCTACATTGGCGAAGACCATGAAGATGCTGCTCTGCGAGCCGGGCAGCTGCATCGTCTGCCGATAGACCAACACACCCGGGTCCGACGCCAGCTTGGTGGTGGTGATCGGTATTCCGTCGGAGTGCGGGTCGAAGAAAGTTTCGAAACGCTCACACCTACTCGCGGTCGCCGCCAGCAGTTCCAGGTCGAGGCGCCATGACAGCACGGTGACCAGCGCGTGCGCACCGTCGAACGCCACGCTGTACTTTGCCGCACTGCCCGGGCCGCGCTCGGCCGACTTCGCGATGACGTTCGTCAGCCCGTTGGCACACCCTTTCGGCTTCGACATCATCGCGGGCGGACCACCGGCCCCGTCGGGCCGTCCCGGATCCTCGGCGACGCGGTTGTATCTCACGCCGGCCGGAAAGTCACCGGGTGTCAGCAACACCCGCTCCAGCGTCGCGCCCGGCCAGGTCGGCGTGCCGGTCACCGTGGTGCTGCAGGCGGCCAGGCAGGCGAGCACGGTGACCCCAGCAATTGCGGCAATCCCCCGGATCATGACCTCACATTACCCATTCAGACCGATGTGGACGGTCGGAAGCGACGGCGGTCCGAGGTCGAGCAAACTCAGTAGCGCGCCGGTGTCGAGGTTTTCGGTCAGCAGATCGGCCATCAGATCCAGTTGGGCGTCCCGGCGGCCGGGTACGTCGACGTCATCGGCGACGACGAAACCGTCCCGGCCGGCGGCGGCCGCCGCCGCGATGAGCCAGTCCCTGCGGAAGTCGTTGTTGTCCAGCAGTCCGTGCCAGTGGGTTCCGAACACCGGGCCCCGTCTGATACCCACCGCGACCCCGGCACCCGACCATTCCGCCTCGGCGCTGCGAGCGAGCCGGCCGTGGTGGATCTCGTAGCCCGACAGGGGTGCGACCCGATGCAGCAGTGTCTTGTCGGGGGTGAAGACGATGTCCGCGTCGAGCAGGCCGAGTCCCGGGACCGAACCTTGCCCCGACTCGACGGGGTCGTCGATGAGCCGGCACAGCATCTGGAAGCCGCCACAGATCCCGAGCACGGTCCGGCCCGCTGCGGTGTGCGCGTCGATCGCCTCGTCCAGTCCGCGCTCACGCAGCCAGAACAGGTCGGCCACGGTGGCCTTGCTACCCGGGATCACCACGACGTCGGCACCTGCGATGCCACCCGCATCGGCGACCCAGCGCACCACCACCCCGGGCTCGCAAGCCAGGGACTCGAGGTCGGTCGAGTTGGAGATGCGCGGCAGCCGGATAGCAGCGACGTAGAGACCTTGCTGCCCACGCGGGGGGCGGGCGACGCCGACCGGCCGGTCAGCCCGCACCGATACCGAGTCCTCGGTGTCGAGCCACAGATCGTCGGCGAAAGGCAGCACACCGTAGGTCGGCCTGCCGGTCAGCTTCGCCAGCCGGTCCAGCCCCGGCGACAGAAGCGCGCGATCACCCCGGAATTTGTTGACGACGAACCCGGCGATCAGGGCCTGGTCGGCAGGTTCCAGCACGGCGACGGTTCCGAACAGGTGCGCCAGCACACCGCCCCGGTCGATATCGCCGACCACTACGACGGGCAGACCCGCCGCCCTGGCCAGACCCATGTTGGCCAGATCGCTCGCCCTCAGGTTGATCTCCGCGGGCGAACCCGCGCCTTCGCAGATGACGGCATCGAATTCGCTTTGCAGCGACTGCAATTCTTCGGCCACCACGCCGGCCAGGTGTTCCCGGTGCGTCAGATAGTCACGGGCGCGCAGGGTGCCGGCCACCCGACCGCGAACCACCAGTTGCGAGGTGTGGTCGCTGCCGGGTTTGAGCAGCACCGGGTTGAAGCGCACGCTGGGGGCAAGTCCCGCGGCGCGCGCCTGCATGGCCTGCGCCCGGCCGATCTCACCGCCGTCGATGGTTACCGCCGAGTTGTTGGACATGTTCTGCGCCTTGAACGGCGCAACGCGTATCCCTTTGCGCGCCAGCAGCCGGCACAGCCCGGCCACGACCATCGATTTACCGGCGTCGGAGCTGGTGCCGGCGATGAGCAGTGCGCCGTTCACGTCTGCCCGCGACATCAGGGCAGCGTCAGGATCTCTGCACCGCCGTCGGTGACAACCAATGTGTGCTCGAACTGGGCCGTCCACTTCCTGTCCCGGGTGGCCACCGTCCAGCCGTCCTCCCAGATCTCGTAGTCCAACGAGCCGAGGTTGATCATCGGCTCGATGGTGAACGTCATGCCCGGTTCGAGCACAGTGACGACCGACGGCTGGTCGTAGTGCAACACCACCAGGCCGTTGTGAAAGGTGGTCCCGATGCCGTGACCCGTGAAATCGCGGACCACGTTGTAGCCGAACCGGTTGGCGTAGGACTCGATCACCCGGCCGACGATGGACAACGAGCGGCCGGGTTTCACCGCGCCGATCGCCCGCATGGTCGCCGCAAGGGTCCGCTCGACCAGCAGCCGGTGTTCCTCGGAGACGTCGCCGGCCAGGAAGGTGGCGTTGGTGTCACCGTGCACGCCGTCGATGTATGCAGTGACGTCGATGTTGACAATGTCACCGTCTTCGATGACGGTCGAGTCGGGGATGCCGTGGCAGATGATCTCGTTCAGCGACGTGCAGCACGATTTGGGGAAGCCCTTGTAACCCAGCGTCGACGGGTAGGCGCCGTGGTCGACCATGAACGTGTGCGCGATCCGGTCGAGCTCGTCGGTGGTGACGCCGGGGGCGACGGCCTTGCCGGCTTCGGCCAGCGCGCCGGCGGCTATCCTGCCCGCCACCCGCATCTTCTCGACCACCTCAGGCGCTTGCACCCATGGCTCGGCGCCTTCGTTGACGGTCGGCCGCCACGCATACTCCGGACGCGGAATGGCGTTGGGCACGGGGAGGGTCGGGGCGATGGTCCCGGCGCGCAGCGCGGAGCGAACTGCCATAACGTCTCAGCGTAGTCGGCCCGACCGGGCCCGCCATCTCCGTCGCGTTCGGAACCTGCGACCCCCGGCGTACACGGTTCAAGAATTCCGGCGCACCGGGTTCAGCCGAATCGTCGCCTCCAGCGCACGCTCCGACCAGGTCCGGCGCGGTCCGCGGATGTCGATCGAGCCGAACGTGACCTTTCCGCTGAGAATGACGTGCGGCCTGCCCTCGGCGAGCGCTTCCGGGCGGTGGTCGCGGGCGCTGCCGATGACCACCTCGACGTCGTCCAACGACGCGCTGGCGCCCTCGGGCAGCCTCAAGTCCAGCGAGCCGAATTTCATGTCGAGCTCGATGACCACCATCGGGCCGGCGAAATGGGCCTTGGTCAGGTCGAGTTCGACCGAACCGATCCGGCGCACCAGCGAAAGCCGCGTCGGCACCGTCCACTCACCCTGGCGTCGCAGCGATCCCATCACGCCGCGCAGTTCGACGCGATCAGTGGCCGAGGTGACGACCGCCCCGGGGCTGGGCAGGTCATTGACCAGCATGTCGAGTTCGCTGCGCATCCGGGCCGTCGACACCTGCGCGGAACGCTCCTCGAACTCGCCGATGTCGATCAATCCGAGTGCGACGGCGTTGTGCAGCCGGCGCAGGGTGCCGTTACGGTCGGCGTCGGATACCCGCATCGGGGCGTCGTACTCATCGATTCCGGACATGTCGCTGACCAATCTACCGCCGGTTCGCCTATGGAGAGGGTCTATCCCGCTCACGTGAGGTAACCGGGGGGCAACTTGTCGAGCATCCGCTTGGTCATCCGGACGGCGAATTCCGAACTGCCGCCCCCGACGATCAGCGCCGCGAACGCCATATCGCCACGGTAACCGGCGAACCAGGCGTGCGAGCCGCCGGCGAACTCCGCCTCACCGGTCTTCCCCCGCACTTCACCCGCCCCCGCGATGTCCTTGGCGGTGCCGTTGGTGACAACCAGCCGCATCATCGAACGCAGCCCGTCGAGCATGGCTTCGCTGATCGGCGGACGGTCACCGGTCACAGTGGTCTCCCGGCCGACGATCAGCCGGGGCAACGGGGTCTTACCCGCGGCTACGGTGGCCGCGGCCAGCGCCATGCCGAACGGACTCACCAGAACCTTTCCCTGGCCGAACCCGTCCTCGGTGCGCTCGGTGAGGTTCACGGTCGGCGGCACGGTGCCCGAAACTGTGGTGATGCCGTCTATCTGGTAGTCCGGTCCGATGCCGTACTGCGAGGCCGCCACCGTCAGTGCGGTCGGCGGCATGCGGCTCGCGAGCTCGGCGAACGTCGTGTTGCATGAATTGGCGAACGCCTTGGCCATCGGCACGGTGCCGAGGTCGAATCGGTTGTAGTTCGGCACGACCCGATGACCGATCTCAGCCTCGCCGGGACAACTCAGCAGTGTGTCGGGGGTCGCCATGTTGCGGTCGATGGCCGCGCCGGCGGTGACGATCTTGAAGGTCGAACCCGGCGGATAGAGCCCGGTGACGGCCGTCGGACCGTCGACATCGGCGGCGGCGTTCTGAGCTACCGCAAGGATGTCGCCGGTCGACGGCCTGATCGCCACCAACATCGCCTTGAGTCCCTGTGCGTTGACTGCCTCTTGGGCGGCATCCTGCACGGCGCGGTCCAGGGTTATCGACAGCGACGGCGCAGGGGCCGGCGGCACCTGGTTGAGCACATCGACATCGACGCCGTTCTGGTTGACGCTCACCACCCGCCAGCCGGCCTTGCCGTCGAGTTCGTGGACGACGGCCTCCTTCACCTGGCTGATGATGCCGGGGGCGAAGGTGTCGTCGGTCGGCAACAGGGCCGCCTGCGGCGTCACGACCACACCGGGGAGGCCGTCGATCACGGGGGCCACCATGTCGTGGTCGTCCTTGCGCAGTGTGATCAGACCCAGTGGACCGTTGGCCGAACTGGCCTGTTCGGCCAACCGCTGCGGGTCGAGTGTGTCGTCATACCGGCGCAGCGTGTCGACCACCGACCGTGCGGAGGCCATCAACTCCGCACCGGCACGCACGGCGTCGAGTTGGTAGTGGTAGACGACGCGCGGAACCAGGACGTCGGTGCCGCCGAGCTCGTTGACCGAAGCCCGCCCGGGCGGTTCGCCACGCAGCTCCAGGTTCTGGTGTTCACCGAGCTTCGGGTGCAAACCCGTCGCGATCCAGCGGACCTCCCACTGGCCTTCGCTGCGGATCATGCCCAGCTGGCCGTCGTATGTCCAAACCCGGTCCTTGGGTAGATGCCAGGTGTAGCGGTAGTTCACGCTGCCGGTGTCCTCGGTAAACCCCGATCCGAGAATCTGCGCATCGAGGTGCGACGCCTGCAAGCCCGCCCACGACGCATTCAGCGCTGTCCGGGCGTCGTCAGGACGGTCGGTCAGCTGTGCCGCCCCGGTGGTGTCCCCGGTGGCCAGCTTGGCGAAAAACTGTTCGGCGGCCGAAGCAGGCCCATCCGGACGGGGCGTGCACGCGGACACCACCGCCGCGGGCACCAGGACCGCTACGGCCAGCAGCCTGCCCGATCGCGTTACTAGTGAGGAAATTGTGGCCATTGGGGCAAATGTTAGTCCTGGTACGCCCGACAGGCGATGACGCCACACCGAGATCCGACCGCGATCGGATCTCGATTTTCCGCACACGGGGTACGAATCCGGCGGATCAGTCCAGCAGAACGGTCGCGAACGTCCCGACCTGGGTGAAGCCGACATTCGCGTACACCGCACGCGCAACCGAGTTGTAGCTGTTGACGTACAAGCTCGCGATACGGCCCCCAGCCACCACCGCCGCAGCCACTGCAGCGGTGCCGGCAGCGCCGAGACCGTGACCGCGCCGTTCCGGGTGCACCCACACACCCTGTATCTGCCCGACTGCCGGCGACTCCGAACCAACTTCGGCCTTGAACACCACCTTGCCCTGCTCGAAGCGCGCCCAAGCCCTGCCCGCGGCGATCAGGCCGGCGACGCGCCGGCGGTAGGTGCGTCCGCCGTCACCCAGCCTCGGATCGACCCCTACTTCGCCGATGAACATGTCCACCGCGGCCACCAGGTAGGCGTCCAGTTCGTCCATTCGGACGCGCCGGACGGTGGAATCGATCGAACGCGCCGGCGCGGCGCGCAATGCCAACAGCGGCTGGTCGGCACGGACGTCACGGGCCGGCCCCCAGGCCCCTTCCAGCCGCTGCCACATCGGCAGCACCAGCTCCGCGTGTCCGACCAACGACGAGCAGCGGCGCACCGTGCCCATCGCCTTGTCGGCGAACGCATGCAGGTCGCGCTCGGAACCTCGCAGCGGGATCAGGTTGGCGCCCCCATAGCACAGCGACTCCTCCACGCGCCGTCTCGTCCACAGCTCGCCCCCGATGGCGTTCGGTTCGATTCCGTGGTCGGCAACTCGGGCGGCGACCATGCAGGAACCGACCGGGTCGTCAGCGAAGAGCCGGCCGACCGCTGCGGCGTCGTGCACCACCGACACACGTCGCTCGTCGACCAGACGGAATAGCGGCGGAGCCGACATCGGGACTCTTTCTGCGACAGCAGCCGTCCACACGGCTGCGTACCCGACTCAGCTTACGGTCACGATCGGCGAACCGCTGGCACTTGCCTCCTGGCCCCGTTCTTCGGCTAGCCGCATCGCCTCTTCGATCAAGGTCTGGACGATCTGCGCCTCGGGAACGGTCTTGATCACCTCACCTTTGACGAATATCTGACCCTTGCCGTTTCCTGACGCCACGCCCAGATCTGCTTCGCGGGCCTCCCCCGGCCCGTTGACGACACAACCCATCACAGCGACGCGCAGCGGAACCTCCATGCCTTCCAGACCGGCGGTCACCTCGTTGGCCAGGGTATAGACATCGACCTGGGCCCGGCCGCACGACGGGCAGGACACGATCTCCAGCGATCGGGGCCGCAGATTCAGCGACTCGAGGATCTGATTGCCGACCTTCACTTCCTCGACCGGCGGGGCGGACAGCGACACCCGGATGGTGTCGCCGATACCCCGCGACAGCAGCGCGCCGAAGGCGACCGCCGATTTGATGGTGCCCTGGAACGCCGGGCCCGCCTCGGTGACGCCGAGGTGTAGGGGGTAATCGCATTGGGCGGCCAGCCGTTCGTAGGCCGCGACCATGACCACCGGGTCGTTGTGCTTGACGCTGATCTTGATGCTGGAAAAGCCGTGCTCCTCGAACAGCGACGCCTCCCACAGCGCCGATTCGACGAGCGCCTCCGGGGTGGCCTTGCCGTATTTCTGCATGAACCGCTTGTCCAAGGAACCGGCGTTGACGCCGATGCGGATCGGGACGCCGGCTTCCCCGGCGGCTCTTGCGACCTCCTTGACCCGGCCGTCGAACTCCTTGATGTTGCCCGGATTGACGCGCACGGCCGCACAACCGGCGTCGATCGCAGCGAAGATGTACTTGGGCTGGAAATGGATGTCGGCGATCACCGGCAGATTGCTGTGCCGCACGATTTCGGCAAGCGCGTCGGCGTCTTCCTGACGAGGGCACGCCACCCTGACGATGTCGCAGCCCGCGGCGGTGAGCTCCGCGATCTGCTGCAGCGTCGCGTCGACGTCATGGGTCTTGGTGGTGCACATCGACTGCACCGCGATCGGGTAGTCGCTGCCCACCCCGACGTCGCGAACCATGAGTTGACGCGTCTTTCGCCGCGGCGCCAAGGTGGGCGGCGGCGGGTCCGGCATCCCGAGACCGATGGACATGGAAGCTCCTATTGGAAGGGCCGAATCGGATTGACCACGTCGGCGGTGATCGCCAGCAGGCTGAATCCGCCCACCACGATCAGCACGACATAGGTCGCCGGCATCAGCTTGTAGTAGTTGATCGGGGCCGCGGGCACCAGCCCGCGAGCGTTGCGAACCACGTTGCGCAGCTTCTCGTAGAGCGCGATGGCTATGTGGCCCCCGTCGAACGGCAATAGCGGAATCAGGTTCAGCGCACCGAGGACGAAGTTCAGCTGGGCGAGGGTGAACCAGAATGCGATCCATACCCCGTGAGCGACCGTGTCACCCCCGATGATCGAAGCACCGACGATGCTGATCGGGGTCTCGGGGTCACGTTCGCCGCCGGCGATGGCATCCACCAGTGCGCCGATTTTGCTGGGGATCTTCGCCACGGCCTTGCCGAGTTCGACGGCCAGATCGCCGGTGAAGGCGAACGTCGCGGGAACCGCTGACAGTGGGTTGTACCTTGCCAGCCCGACGTCCGGGGTGCTGACACTGATGCCGATCGCCCCGACGCTGGCCGGATGATCACCCGAATCCTTGGTGAACCGCTGGGTGGACGTGATGTCGACCGTCAGGGGCAGCAGCTGGCCTTCGCGCTCCACCACGATCGTGGTCGGCCCGTGCAACGACTGGATCGCCGCGACCGCATCGGTGGTCGTAGTGACGAACTTGTCGCCGACCTTGACAATCGTGTCGCCGGGCTTCATCCCGGCCCGGGCCGCCGGTCCGCCCTCAGGCCCAATGCAATCGCCAAATTTGCCCTTCGTGACTTCCGATGCCACACAAGCGGTTTGACCGACGATGGGGGTGGTGGGCGGGTGCAGGTCGGGCAGGCCCCAGATCAGTGCGATTCCGTAAACCAACACCAGGCCGACCACGAAATTCATCCCGGGGCCGGCGAAGAGGACCGCGACGCGCTTCCAGGCCTTCTGCTTGTACATCGCGTGAGGTTCTTCGTCAGGAGTCAGATCCTCGACCGGGGTCATTCCCGCGATGTCGCAGAAGCCGCCCAGCGGGACGGCCTTGACGCCGTACTCCGTGGTCCCCAGACGGTTGGAGCGATTCGTCGACCACAGCGTGGGACCGAACCCGACGAAGTAACGGCGCACTTTCATCCCGGTCGCACGCGCCACCCACATGTGGCCGCATTCGTGCAGTGCCACCGAAACCAGGATGCAGAGAAAGAAGAAGGCAACCCCAAGAGCCCAGGTCATGTCGCGGTGACCACCTTCCGTGATACTGCGTCGTTTGCCCGCTCACGGGCCCAGCGCTGCGCGTCGAGTACGTCATCCACGGTAGCGGGTGCGGCCGACCACTGGTCGGCGACCTGCAACACCTCTGCAATGGTTCGCACAATAGCCGGAAACGAAATGTGACCTGCCAAGAAGGCCCCGGCGGCCTCTTCGTTGGCGGCGTTGTAGACGGCGGTCATGCAGCCGCCCGCCTTCCCGGCCTGCCGGGCCAGGTGCACCGCCGGAAACACCGCGGCGTCCAGCGGCTCGAACTCCCAGCTGGCAGCGGTGCTGAAGTCACAGGCCGAAGATGTTCCCGGCAATCGATCCGGCCAGCTCAGGGCCAGTCCGATCGGCAGCCTCATGTCGGGCGGACTGGCCTGCGCGATCGTCGAGCCGTCGGCGAAAGTGACCATCGAATGCACGATGGACTGCGGGTGCACGACGACGTCGATGCGGTCGTAGTCGATGCCGAACAGCAGATGAGTCTCGATGAGTTCCAGGCCCTTGTTCACCAGGGACGCCGAGTTCAGCGTGTTCATCGGGCCCATCGACCAGGTGGGATGCGCACCTGCCTGCTCCGGGGTGACGGATTCGAGGTCCGCGGCGCTCCAGCCGCGGAATGGGCCGCCGGAGGCGGTCAGCACCAGCCGGGCCACCTCGTCGGCGGAGCCGCCGCGCAGACACTGGGCCAGCGCGGAATGCTCCGAATCGACCGGCACGATCTGCCCCGGTGCCGCCGCCTTGAGTACCAACGGGCCGCCGGCCACCAGGGACTCCTTGTTCGCCAGCGCCAGCCGCGCACCTCTTTTCAGCGCTGCGAGAGTCGGTTTCAGCCCGATCGCCCCGACCAGCGCATTGAGCACGACGTCCGCGTCGGTCTCCTCGACGATGCGGGTCGCCGCATCGGAGCCGGCGAACCGGGCGCCCCCCAGCCGATCGGCCGCCCGCTCGTCGGCGACGGCGATATTCGTCACACCGGTCCGGGCTTGCTGTCGAGCGAGGATGTCGGGATTGCCGCCCCCCGCGGCCAAGCCCACCACCTCGAACCGTTCGGGATTCGCGGCGATCACCTCCAGCGCCTGGGTTCCGATCGACCCGGTGCTGCCGAGGATCAGAACCTTGCGACGCTCGCCTGCCACACAGACCATTGTGCCGCTTGTGGCGCAACACCGTGCATCCGTATTCGTACCGGCCGCCGGAAACCCGACATCATGCAGGAAACTGATGGGTGGGGACGCGATCGGCGAATAGTTGACCAAAGCCGGCGGTAACTACCCCGACGGCCGGTACGTTTCGCGCCGGGTTCCCGAGTACGGCGTGTCGACTACCCGGCACCCATCGGCGACCATGCGCACGAACGGGCCGAAGCGCTCCCCGGATACTGCCGGTCCGCTGAGCCGGACGGCCCTTGTTGTGTCAGAATGTCGGCATGGTCAGCACCGAAGTGGAACGCTCCACCGACGTCGATCCCGCTGATGTGCCCTCAGCTAAGTGGGGTTGGAGCAAGATCAACCATCGCACATGGCACGTCGTCGGGTTGATCGTCATCGGCTTCCTGCTGATGATGCTGCACGGCAATCATGTCGGTAAGGTCGAGGACATCTTCCTGATTTTTTTCGCGAGCTTGACGGCAATCGTGCTGATCCGCGACATCTGGGGCCGGCGCCGGGGCTGGATCCGCTAGGCGGGCGGCGTCGCGCCCGCTGGGTGCAAGCACAGTGTGTGCGGCCCCGTTGCCGGATCGTCACTGAAACTGTGTTTCAGCGAGTGGGCAGTTCGAAGGTGCTGGTAGTCCGTCGGAGTCGTCCAGTGGCCACCCCATGTCCAGCCACCGATCGATCCTTTCCGATCACCCGCCTCCTACGTCGGCGGCTAGCTGCCCGCACGCGGCCGCGATCTCGCGTCCGCGGGTGTCGCGCACCGTGCACGACACGCCCTTGGCCCGCACCCTTCGGACGAACTCATGCTCGACGGGTTTGGGGCTGGCGTCCCACTCGCTCCCGGGCGTGGGATTGAGCGGAATCAGATTCACGTGCACCAGCGGGCCGAACACTGCATGCAATTTCGTACCCAGAAGGTCCGCCCGCCACGACTGGTCGTTCACGTCGCGAATCAGCGCGTACTCCACCGACACGCGCCGCCCCGTTACGTCGGCGTAGTAGCGGGCGGCCTCGAGCGCCTCGCCGACCGCCCATCGGCCGTTCACCGGAACCAGCGTGTCGCGCAGTTCGTCATCTGGGGCGTGCAGTGACAACGCCAGGGTCACGCCCAGCCGTTCGTCGGCAAGCCTGCGGATCGCCGGAGCCAGTCCGACCGTCGATACCGTCACCGAGCGCGCCGAGATACCGAACCCATCCGGCGGCGACTCGATGATCCGACGCACCGCCGCCAACACCCTGTTGAAATTGGCCAGCGGCTCGCCCATGCCCATGAACACCACATTGGACAGCCGGTCGGAGAATTCGTCCCTGATCGTCAACGCTGCGGCCCGAACCTGCTCGACGATCTCGGCGGTCGAAAGGTTGCGGGTCAGGCCCCCCTGTCCGGTCGCGCAGAACGGGCAGGCCATGCCACACCCGGCCTGCGAAGAGATGCAGATCGTGTTGCGGTCCGGGTATCGCATCAGAACCGACTCGAAAGCCGTGCCGTCCGCTGCACGCCACAGCGTCTTGAGCGTCTGGCCGGCGTCGCATTCGATTCGCCGGTGCGCGGTGAGCAGCGTCGGAAAGAGGTGGGCCGCGATGGTCGTCGCGCAGTCCGGCAGGCAGATCTGTCATCTCGCACGGGTCGGCGACAAGCCGGCCGTAGTAGTGGTGGGCCAATTGTCTGGAACGGAAACCAGGCAGACCCAACTCAGCGACGGCGGCGGCTCGCCCGGCTTCGTCGAGATCGGCGAGGTGCCGTGGCGGCATGGCGCGCCGCGGGGACTCGAATACCAATTCCTGCTTCATATTGCCGTCCAGTATCCGCCCGGTCGGCGGGAGACGTCACATTCCGCTCGCGCCGATACACGGAGTCAGCAGGATCACCGGCCGGCCAATAGTCACGGTCAGGTCATCGGTTCAGGTCAGCAACGTCAGCACGATCCACGTCGCGGCCGCAGATGGCAGGACCGAATCGATGCGGTCCATGATCCCGCCGTGCCCGGGTAGGAGCGTCCCCATGTCCTTGATGCCCAGGTCACGTTTGACCTGGGATTCCACCAAGTCGCCGAGCGTGCCGGTGATGACCAGGAAAATGCCCAAAGGGATGCCGATCCACGCCGGCTCGTGCAAGAGGAATGTCACGGCGAGCACCGCGGCGAGGGTTCCGCAGACCAGGGAACCGGTGAATCCCTCCCAGGACTTCTTCGGGCTGATCGCCGGCACCATCGGGTGCTTGCCGAACAGCACACCGGCGGCATATCCCCCGGTATCGGAGAACACCACTGCCAGCATCATGCAGAAGACTCGTGCCCACCCGTCCTCGGGATAGATCAGAAGTGTTCCGAACGCGCCGAACAGCGGAATCCATGCAGCCAGGAAGATCGTGGCGGAAACGTCGCGCAGGTAGTTCTGCGGGGCGCTGCGCAAGCCGTCTGCGAGCAGCCGCCAGATCAAGCACGCCAACACGGTCCCGCCGAAGGCGCCCAGCGCTCCGGTGGCGCCGAACGGCGCCAGGTCAACCACACCATCGCTTGGCCGCCGACCAGCAGGGGCACCAGTGGAATCACGTAACCGGCGTCTTGCAGCCGACGCGTGACTTCGAAGGTCGCGACTGCCATCGCGGCAGCGACAACACCTATCCACACGTGGGGCGCGAACAACAGGATGGCGATGAGCGCACCGCCCAAGGCCACGCCGACGGCGATTGCGGCGGGCAGGTTGCGGCCGGCGCGTGACGTGTTCGGCGCGGGCTGGGCCGCGGGCTCGGTTTCTGCCACCTGGATGCGCTGCGGGAGGTTCAGACCTCCAGCAGTTCGCCTTCCTTGTGCTTGACCAGCTCGTCGATCTGGTTGGTGTATTGGTGAGTGGTTTTTTCTAGATCCTTCTCGGCCCTGCCGACCTCGTCCTCGCCGGCGTCGCCGTCCTTCTTGATGCGGGAAAGCTCCTCCATCGCTTTGCGCCGAATGTTGCGTACCGACACCTTCGCGTCTTCGCCCTTGGCCTTGGCCTGCTTGACCAGCTCACGGCGGCGCTCCTCGGTGAGCTGCGGGATGACGACACGGATGACGGTAGCCGTCGTTCGTCGGGTTGACGCCGAGGTCGGAGTTGCGGATCGCGTCCGAGATGCTGCGCAACTGCGACGCCTCGTACGGTTTGATGACCACCAGCCGCGCCTCCGGCACGTTGATGGACGACAGCTGAGTGATGGGTGTCATCGAGCCGTAGTAGTCGATGCTGACGCGGGCGAACATGCCGGGGTTGGCGCGACCGGTGCGGATGACGGCCAGGTCGTCACGCGCTGCCGTCACGGCCTTCTCCATCTTCGCTTCCGCATCGAAGAGAGCCTCGTCGATCACGGCATCCTCCCGTCAAATGGTGACAAGTGTCCCAATCTTCTCACCCGCAACCGCCCGTGCGATATTGCCATCGGTCAACAGGTTGAACACCAGGATCGGCATGTCATTGTCCATGCACAGGCTGAATGCGGTGGAATCCGCCACACGCAGGTTGCGATCGATAACCTCGCGGTGGGTGATGTCGGTGAGCAGTTCGGCTTCCGGGTTGACCCGCGGGTCGTCGGTGAACACTCCGTCGACTGCCTTGGCCATCAGGACAACCTCAGCACCGATTTCCAGAGCGCGCTGCGCCGCGGTGGTGTCGGTAGAAAAGTACGGCAGGCCCATACCCGCCCCGAAGATGACCACGCGTCCCTTCTCCAGGTGCCGGCGCGCCCGCAGCGGGATATAGGGCTCCGCGACCTGCCCCATGGTGATCGCCGTCTGCACCCGGGTCTGAATGCCCTCTCTTTCCAGAAAGTCTTGCAATGCCAGGCTGTTCATCACCGTGCCGAGCATGCCCATGTAGTCGCTGCGGGTCCGCTCCAATCCGCGCTGCTGCAATTGGGCACCGCGGAAGAAATTGCCGCCACCGATCACCACCGCAACCTGAACGCCACTGCGAACCACCTCGCCGATCTGGCGGGCCACCTGTGCCACCACATCGGGGTCGAGTCCCACGGCGCCACCGCCGAACATCTCGCCACCCAGTTTGAGTAATACCCGGGTGTACTTGGGACGAACTGCTGGCTGCCTTCCGTTGGTGGTGCTGTCCCCCATCCGGGCTCCTCGGGCTCCTCGATTTGCTTTGCCCAACATCCTGCCTCATCACGACGAGGCCGTTCCGACCGGCCCGCCCTTGCGAGGTCGAACGCCACCGACGGTCGCCCCGGTCCGGGCTGCGCCGGAACCGGTCGAGCTTGCTCAAATGCGATGACCGATGTCGAACAGCGGCCTACAGGATCGCCGCAGCCACGATCAGACCGAAGGCCAGGTAAGTCGCGGTTACGACGAGAACCTGGGGAGTGAAGCGTTCTTCGGCCAGCACCCGCCCGATGTCGATGCCCTTGAACGCACCGATCAGGCGAACCGAGAACGCCTGCGCCGCAATGCCCAACAAGCCGAACACCACCGTCTTGACCAACCCTTCGATCAGGTCACCGGAGGAGCTGTAGATGGCGAGCACGATGATCAGCGCCATCGACACCAAGCCGACTCCTGCCACCGCCGCAGCGTTGGGTCGGCCCGCTTGCACCAGCGCCCGCAGCGGCCCGGGCGTGGTCCAGTCGATGACGAAGAAACCGAGCACCAACAGCGCAATTCCCACGATCGTATAGAGCACGATCGCCGATACGCCATGTCCGACGATCGACCAGTAGTCGGAGCCGAGGGCAACAATCGTCATGTGTTAGATCCTTTCGGGTCACAGCGGGATACGGTGTGGCACAAAGGCGGCCCCGTCGTCGGTGACCAAGCCAGCGGTCTCCCGGATGCCCAGGCCCGCCGATTCGTCGCCGACGATCCACGCACCCAATGCCGGACGCATGTCGTCGAACTGCGGTAGCGGGTCCAGCAACTGGTAAACGTAACCTTCTTCGCCGTAGACCCCGCCGGTCTGGGTTTCGTGGCCGGCGCCGACGATCGTGATATTCGCGCCTTCCCGGCCGAGCTTGGGTTTACGCACGTACTCGGTCAGTTCGTGTGGATCGTCGACGTAGGTGGGCAGCAGGTTGGGGTGGCCGGGATACATCTCCCACAGAACGGCCAGGATCGCCTTGTTGCTCAACAGCGTCTTCCACAGCGGTTCGATCCACAACGTCGCGGGCAGCGAATCGACGGCCCGGCTGCCGAAATCGTCGTCGAGCAGCCATTCCCAGGGGTAGAGCTTGAACAGCGAGGAGATCGGCGCTTCCTCCAGGTCGACGAAACGCCGTAGGTCTTCGTCGTAGCCGATGTCCTCGATCGCCAGCCCGACGGTGTGCAGACCCGACTCGGCGGCACACTCCGAAATGTATGCCAACGTCACGTTGTCTTCACCGCTGGCGTCGGCCGAGGACCAGGTGAAGTGAGTCTCCTTGCCGGGCAGCAGATCCCGGATCTCGGCCCACCGGGCCACCAGGCGTTCGTGCAGCGAGTTCCACTGGTCGTCCTCCGGGAAGACGTCGGTTTTCCAGTACCACTGCAGAATCGAGGCCTCCAGCAGCGTCGTCGGGGTGTCGGCGTTGTATTCGAACAGCACCGGTGGACGCCGGCCGTCGTAGCGCAGGTCGAACCTGCCGTACAGGTGCGGATCGGCCCTGCGCCATGACTTTTCGACGTGCTCCCAGCTCCACTCGGGTAGCCCGAAGTCACGGTAACGCCCGGTCAGCACGACGTGTTCGACAGCCTCGAGGCACATCGAATGCAGCACCTCCACGGAGGCTTCCAGGGACAGCACCTCGTCCATGTCGAAGACATAGTGCACCGATTCGTCCCAGTAGGGGCGTTCTGCCCCGCTGGCGTCACGCGCCGGAACGCCGTAGCACATCCCCTGGTCGGCGACCGTCTGCTCCCAGCCCGGCCTGGGGGAGCTGCGCTCGCGACGCACGTCAGCTGCCCGAGCTTCCGTGGCTCGCCGAACCGAACCCGCCCCGCGTGATAGAAGATCCGGACTTGGTTTTCGCGGTGGTTCCTTTGGGCACCTGCAGGGTGCCGCCCCGTGCGGTCGTGCCGATCCCGCCATTGTTGCCACCGTAGTAGTAGCGGTACGGCGATCCCGCGTAGATGAACGTCCCGCCGGAACCCGAGTACCCACTGGCGCAGTAACTGTCCGGAACCACTTCGTTGGTCCCGTCCTTGACGCACGTCGCGTTCACCGGGTCACGGTGCAGCAGGTGGTAGCCCAGTGCGACGGCTCCGACCACGCCGACGACCGCGACCGAACCCATCAGCAGCCGCTTGTTGGTGGCGGCGCGCCGCTCGGCCTTTTCCTGCTGCAGGGCAGCAAACCGCTCGACCTCTTCCCGGGCCTTTCGCGCCTTGTCGCGCTCGCGCGCCTCGGCGACGGTGGGCGGACGGGGCCGGGTGGTTCCCGGCTCCTGCCAGCGGATCGAGCCCTGATCCTCGCCTCCGTCGTGCTCAGGCTCGCTATCGGGCGACGAACTCATCCGGGCAACTCCCCCTCGGCGATTTCAACCTGACCGCAGCCCAGCATACGGCCCCGTACGGGGCGTGCCTACACCCAATGTGGCCGCCGCTACCCCGGAAAGGGGCAAACCCCGCGCCTCCGGGATCACCGGATTGGCGCGGGGTTTTCGTTGATCGTCGGGTGTCCGCTCAAGCTTTGGGCACAGGCTAAGCCTGGCCGACCTCGAAGCGCACGAAGCGGGTCACGGTGACTCCGGCGTCGTCCAGCAGAGCCTGGACGGTCTTCTTGTTGTCGGACACCGACGACTGCTCGAGCAGAACAACGTCCTTGTAGAAGCCGTTGACGCGGCCCTCGACGATCTTGGGCAGCGCCTGCTCCGGCTTGCCTTCGGCCTTTGCGGTCTCCTCGGCGATGCGGCGCTCGTTGACCACAACCTCTTCCGGCACGTCGGCACGGGTCAGGTATTTGGCTTTGAGGGCGGCGATCTGCAAAGCAACCGCATGGGCGGCCTCTCTGCCGCTTTCACCGCCCTCGAACTCGACCAGCACACCCACCGCCGGCGGCAGATCCGCGGCGCGCTTGTGCAGGTAGGGTTCGACGGCGCCGTCGAAGTAAGCTAACCGGCGCAGTTCGACCTTCTCGCCGATCTTGGCCGAAAGGTCGGCGATCGCCTGCCCGACGGTCGTGGAGCCCGCACTTCGGACAAGGGGAGAAGCCATGAGGGCCTCCACATCGGTTGCCTTGGCGTCCAGGGCCGCATCGACGATCTGGTTGGCCAGAGCCTGGAACTCCGCATTCTTGGCGACGAAGTCGGTTTCGGAGTTCAGCTCGATCAACGCGCCGTCCCTGGCGGCGACCAGGCCTTCGGCGGTGGCTCGTTCGGCGCGCTTTCCGACGTCTTTCGCACCCTTGATACGCAATACCTCGACAGCCTTGTCGAAGTCGCCGCCGGTATCGGCGAGCGCGTTCTTGCAGGCGAGCATGCCTGAGCCCGTCAGCTCCCGCAATCGCTTGACGTCGGCGGCGGTGTAGTTGGCCATGTAACCCTTCCCTGGAAGATCTAGGACTCGTCTGTGGTCGTGTCGGCTGTCGCGTCAGTGCCGGTGACCGCCCCGGTTGACGCCGAGGCCAGCAGCTCCTGCTCCCACTCGGCCAGCGGCTCACCGGCGGCGGCCTCGGGCTTGCCGTCGCCGCTGGAAATGCCGGCGCGGGCCTGCAGTCCGTCGGCCACCGCGGCAGCGATCACCCTGGTCAGCAGGGCCGCCGACCGGATGGCGTCGTCATTGCCCGGGATCGGGTAGTCGACCACGTCCGGATCGCAGTTCGTGTCCAGGATTGCAATCACCGGGATGCCCAGCTTGCGCGCCTCGCCGACGGCGATGTGCTCCTTGTTGGTGTCGACGACCCAGACGGCCGACGGCACCTTCTGCATATCCCTGATACCACCCAGGGACCGCTCCAATTTGTTCTTTTCGCGGGTCAACATCAGGATTTCTTTCTTGGTGCGCCCCTCGAAGCCACCGGTCTGCTCCATGGCCTCAAGTTCCTTGAGTCGCTGCAGACGCTTGTGCACGGTGGAGAAGTTGGTCAGCATGCCACCGAGCCAGCGCTGGTTCACCCACGGCATGCCGACCCTGGTCGCCTCGTCGGCGATCGACTCCTGAGCCTGCTTCTTGGTGCCGATGAACATGACGCTGCCACCGTGGGCGACGGTCTCCTTGACGAACTCGTACGCCCTGTCGATGTAGGTCAGCGTCTGCTGGAGGTCGATGATGTAGATGCCGTTGCGGTCGGTGAAGATGAACCGCTTCATCTTGGGATTCCAACGACGGGTCTGATGCCCGAAGTGAGCGCCGCTGTCGAGCAGCTGCCTCATGGTTACCACAGCCATGGTGGCCATACCTCTTTTGGTCGGTTGCCGTCCGGAATCGGGTGAAACCGGACCCTGGCGTCCGCGGTGATGCCGGACCCGTTCTCTGCGAACGAGACCGCCCGGCATGCAGGTTGTGGACTGGGATGTCCAGCCCGTAAATGCAGACGCGCGAAGTCAGCTCGCGAAGCGAGCCGCGGATCGAAGTTTACACCGTCGCAACGAGTGCTCCGTCCACAGCGACCGCGTCATCCCCAACCGCCCCGGCGCTGCCTGGTGGCCGCCTCGTCGGCGGATTGAACTCAGCCGATGCGTTGGGTGGCCGTCACAGTAATGATGCTCGTCGCAGCCACGCCGGCTCGTGCAGACGGCCCGCGAATGTCCTGGCCGCTGCGGCCCCGGCCCGCGGTGCTGCGGACATTTGACGCACCCTCGCCGAATTGGAACCGCGGCCACCGCGGCGTCGACCTTGCCGGTGAGATCGACCAGGCGGTGTACGCGGCCGGTGCGGCGACCGTGGTTTTCGCGGGGACTCTGGCGGGCCGTCCCGTGGTGTCGTTAGGCCACCCCGGCGGCCTGCACACCAGCTACGAGCCGGTACGGCCGACCGTGCGGCCCGGACAACGGGTCGACAGCTCCACCCCGATCGGCACGCTGCAGCCCGGCCACCCCGGATGCCCGGCACGGGCATGCCTGCACTGGGGCGCCATGTGGGGCCCGGCCACCCGGGCCGACTATGTCGACCCGCTGGGCCTGCTGGCCTCGACACCGATCCGGCTCAAGCCGGTGCACCCTTAGGCACCCCTTCCCACCCCTGACCCCTGCGAGCCCCTCGCGACCCCTTTCCACCTCCTCACGACCGTGCGTTCCCCGGGCGACACACCGGGAATTTTCCCGGCTTTGCGCACGCTCGTCGCAGTGAATCGTCATTCGGGCCTCTCACGCGCGCGGATGTGCCTGATCGTGCACGGCACGCAGCCGCGCCACCGTGACGTGGGTGTACAACTGTGTTGTCGCCAGCGTGGAGTGGCCAAGCAATTCCTGCACGATCCTTAGGTCAGCACCCCCTTCCAGCAGATGCGTCGCCGCGCTGTGCCGCAGGCCGTGCGGGCCCATGTCGGGAGCTCCGTCGACGGCGGCCACCGTCTGGTGCACCACAGTGCGTACCTGCCGGGGATCGACGCGCCGTCCACGTGCACCGAGCAGCAGCGCGGGCCCAGAATCCGGGGTCACCAACGCCGGCCGGCCGTCTGCCAGCCAGATGCGAAGCGCATCCTCCGCGGGCCCGCCGAACGGGGTGGCGCGCTGCTTGTTGCCCTTACCCAGCACGCGCAGCAGCCGTCGGGAGAGGTCGATGTCGTCGAGATCGAGTCCACACAATTCGCTGACCCGGACCCCGGTGGCGTAGAGCAATTCAACGATCAGGCGGTCTCGCAATGCAATCGGATGAAGCTCCGCCGCCCCGGATTTCGCAGCATCCATCGCGTCCAGCGCCTGGTCGGCGCGCAGGACGGCGGGCAGGGTGCGGTGCGCCTTAGGCGTCTGCAACCGCGCTGCGGCGTCGGTGGTCATCAGCCCGCGGCGGGCGGCCCACGCTGTGAAGGTCTTTGCCGCCGACGTTCGGCGCGCCAGCGTCGTCCGAGCAGCGCCGGCACCCGCTTGGGCTGCCAGCCACGACCGCAGCACGGGCAACGTCAGGGCGTCCAGTCCGGCACTCGGAGAACGGTGCTCGACGAACTCGAAAAGCGACCGGAGATCCCCGAGGTAGGCCCGCTCGGTATTCCCGGAGCGGCCCCGTTCCAGCGTCAGATATTGAGCGAACTCATCAAGAACGCCGTCGAAGGAGTGCTGCACTCCCCCACCGTGACAGACTCAGGCCGGATTGCCTGCTTCTGCCTCAGCGAGTTCGCGCTTCCACTGCCGAAATGTCTCCTCGGTCCGACCGCGCCTCCAATACCCGGAGATCGATGCCGCCCACTTGGCCTCCACGCCGCGGTCCCGGCGGATGAACGGCCGCAGGTGGTGCATGACGGTCTGCGCCTCGCCGTGGATGAATACCTGCACCTGCCCCGGGAGCCAGGGCGCTCCTCTAACGGCGGTCACCAACGGGGAACTATCGCCGGCCCGATCCTCCGGCACCAGATCAGCCCGCCCGCCGCGGTACACCCAGGTGATCTCGACGCCGTCGGGTGCGGTCAGGGCGATCTCGTCACCGGGCCCCGCGATCTCGACGAACGCTTGACCGACCGCATCGGCAGGCAATGCCTCCAAAGCCACACTGATCGCGGGAATCGCAGCCTCATCTCCGGCGAACAGGTGCCAATCAGCTGCCGGGTCGGGTGAATACGCACCGCTGGGGCCCATCAGATATGCGCGGTCGCCGGGCCGCAGGCCGGACGCCCACGGTCCCGCCACCCCATGCTCGCCGTGCACGACGAAGTCGATGGCGATTTCGCGCGCGGCAACGTCGGCCCGTCGCACGGTATAGGTGCGTACCGACGGCTGCTGACGCGGTTCGAGTGAGGTGAAACTGTCGATCGTCAGCGGATGCGGCAGCACGTCGACGTCGACACTATCCGCAACGATCACCACCTTGACGTAGGAATCGGTGAAACCCGAGGGTACAAAGGAGTCGAAGCCGTCGCCGCCGAGCACCACGCGTACCAGGTACGGCGCTATCTTCTCGGTGCGAATCACGTCGAAGGTGTGGATGGGGCGACCCGGCATGCGCCCGACTATACGAGCCGACGCCCCGCATAGGGGGCCGCACGCCAGCGGCAACCACACGGTGGTCGGACGCCGGCGGTTGGCCGACCACCTCAGCAACCCGAGGTCTGCCCCAGGCCTTGCCCTGGTGACGCCTTGCCCAAGGTCACCGGCGGGCCAGCCGCCATCGCCCGTCGCTCTTTTCCACCAGCCCGGCGATCTCGAGCAATGCCAGCGGCGCCAGGGCCTGCTCGACGGGGAGCGCGGAAGCAACAGCGATCTGTTCGACGGTTCGCAGGCCACGAGCGGGCAAGGCTTCATAGACCAACTGCTCGGCATCGGAAAGCCCGTCGAGCGGTGCCACCGGATGCTCCGGCTCGGCGGCCAATTCGCCACAGCGCCCGACGATCTCGACAATCTCGTCCGCGCGCGTGACGAGTTTGGCGTAACGGCGCAACAGCTGGTGGCATCCGGCCGACGCTGCCGAAGTGATCGGGCCCGGCACCGCACACACCACCCGTCCCATCAGGTGCGCCCAGGCCGCGGTGTTGGCAGCTCCGCTTCGCAAACCGGCCTCGACGACGACGGTGGCCCGGCCCAGAGCGGCCACCAGACGGTTGCGGGTCAGAAAGCGGTGTCGCGCCGGCCGTACCCCCGGCGGATACTCGGTGACTACCATCCCGGTGGCCGATATCCGGTGCAGAAGCGCGGAATGCCCCGCGGGATAAGGGATGTCGATGCCACCCGCGAGTACCGCGACGGTGGTGCCCTCCGTCGCCAACGTCGCCCGGTGCGCCGCGCCGTCGATTCCGAAGGCTCCTCCGGAGATCACCGCGACCTCGTGCTCGACCAACCCGCATGCGAGGTCGGCAGCCGCGTGTTCGCCGTATGCGGTCGCCGCCCGGGTGCCGACGACGGCCGCCGACCGTTCGGCAACTTCGTCGAGTCGGGCCGGGCCGATCGCCCAGAGCACCATCGGCGGTGCGGCACGCGGCTTGTCCCGGACATTGTTGGACTTGAGTGCGGCAAATGCCAGAAACGGCCATTCGTCATCCTCGGGTGTGATCAGCCGCCCACCGCGGGCCGCCAGCACCTCGAGATCCCGTGCCGCACAGTCCTCGCCGCGACGTGCCTCGACCTCCCTGACGAGATGCCCGGGCATGCAGGCGGTCCGAACCGCCCTCGCCGCCTCGACCGGACCCACCTCGGCGACGAATTCGGCCAGCGACGGGCATGGCGGCTCTGCCACCCGAGACAGGTACGCCCACGCGCTGCGCACGTCTTCGTCGCTCACCGGACCGCTCCCGGTTGCCGGAAGCTCAACGCTGTGGCGATGTCGTCCGGGCTCGGTGAACCCCGGCCGGCGAGATCCGCAAGTGACCACGCGACTCGCAGCGTACGGTCGACGCCGCGGATGCTCAGCAGTCCGCGGTCCACCGCCGTACGCAGTGGCGCCATCGCCTGACGTCCAGGCCGGAATCCCCTTCGCAACACCGGACCTGGCACCTCGGCATTGGTACGAACCCCGACCGGCATCCACCTCTGGGCGGCGGCAGCGCGGGCTGCGGCAACCCGTTGGCGAACATGCGACGTGGATTCACCGGCTTCTTCGGTGAGTGCGCCCATGCGCACCCGATGCATCTGCACCCGTAGGTCCACACGATCCAACAACGGACCGGACAACCTGCCGAGATATCGGCGCCTCACCGCGGGAGCACAGATGCAGTCCTGCGGGTCGGCGGGGGCGCACGGACAGGGATTGGCGGCCAACAGGAGCTGAAAACGCGCCGGATAATGCGCCACCCCGTCCCGGCGCGCCAGCCGGATCTCCCCATCCTCCAACGGCGTCCGCAGCGCATCCAGGACGCTGGCGCCGATCTCCGCGCATTCGTCGAGAAACAGCACGCCGCGATGCGCGCGGCTGACCGCGCCCGGGCGAGCCATGCCGGCTCCGCCGCCCACCAGGGCCGCGACGCTGGAAGTGTGGTGCGGTGCCACGAACGGCGGACGGGTGATCAGCGGCGTGTCGGCGGAAAGTGTGCCAGCCACCGAATGTATCGCGGTCACCTCCAGGGCCTCGCTCTCCGAAAGAGCGGGCAGCAAGGCTGGGAGCCGTTGAGCCAGCATGGTTTTCCCGATCCCCGGCGGGCCGGTGAGCATCAGGTGGTGGGCACCGGCGGCCGCCACTTCGACCGCGAAGCGCGCCTGGGATTGCCCGACCACATCGGAGAGGTCCACACCGTCCTGATCCGCGGGGACGGCGGGCTCCAAACGACCGGTGAGCCGACCTGCCCCGTCCAGCCATGCCCGTAGTTGGCGCAGCGAACCCACTCCGAGTACCTCGATGCCGTCGACCAGGCTCGCCTCCGCGAGGTTGGCGACAGGCACCACCGCGGTGGGCCAGCGGTCTCGCCTGGACGCGAGCACCGCAGGCAGCACACCGCGCACCGCACGTACCCGCCCGTCGAGCGCCAGTTCTCCAAGCAGCACCGTCTTTTCCAGCCGTTGCCATGGCGTCTTCCGGCCCGCCGACAGGACCGCTGACGCGAGCGCAACGTCATAGACCGAACCCATTTTCGGCAGCGTCGCCGGTGACAATGCCAGCGTCAGCCGCGACATCGGCCATTGGTCACCGCTGTTGGTGATCGCCGAACGCACACGGTCCCGCGACTCTTGAAGTGCGGCATCCGGGAGGCCGACCAGATGCACACCGGGCAGACCCGAGGTGATGTCGGCTTCGATTTCGACGACCTCCCCGTGAAGCCCGTTCACAGCGATCGAATACGCCCGCCCCAAGGCCATCAGCCGATCCCCTTCAGGTGGGTGATCTGCGGCGAGCACTGCCGTCCGATGCGAACGCCGACCACGTCGATGCGTATCTCCCGCCACCGGTTGTGCTGCGCAGCGAGCCACAACGACGCCAGCCTGCGCAGGCGCCGGACCTTGTCAGGTGGCACGGCCTCGGCCAATCCCCCGAATCCATCGCCCGTGCGCGTCTTCACTTCGACGAAAACGACCGTGCTCGAAGCGACATCGGCCGCGACCACGTCGAGTTCCCCGTACCGGCACCGCCAGTTACGGGCCAGGATGGTCAGCCCTTCGCGGCTCAAGTACTCGATGGCCAGCTGTTCGCCCAACGCGCCGAGTTCGGCCCTGGTCAGATGTTCGGAAATCGTCATGAACCGACGATGCGGCAGAACGCCGACAGGGTTCGACCCTTCTCGCCCGGCTTTCCCGCAATCAAGGCGGGTTATCCACAGTCCGCACCCAGTTCACAGGCGCTGACCGCGGTTGTGCCGTCCGCCTATTCCGGCAGCCGCAGCTCCGGCTTTTCGACCTCTTCGATGTTGACGTCTTTGAACGTGATCACCCGGACCTGCTTGACGAACCGCGCCGGCCGGTACATGTCCCACACCCACGCGTCGGCAAGCCGCAGTTCGAAATACACCTCGCCGTCGGAGTTGTGCGGTATCAGCTCGACATTGTTGGCCAGGTAGAACCGCCGCTCGGTTTCCACGACATAGCTGAACTGACCGACGATGTCCTTGTATTCGCGGTACAGCGAGAGCTCCATCTCGGTTTCGTATTTCTCGAGATCTTCAGCGCTCATCTGTCCTGCTGTCCCTCTTCGTCGCCGGCGGCGGGGCCGGCGGGCCCGTTGGTGTTCATTTTTCCCTAATCGTGCTCGCTACGTGGTGCGACCCGGCGGACATTGACGAACGAATAGCGGTGCTCATCGGATGGGCCCAGTTCGGCGAGCGCCATGGTGTGGGCCGGTGTGCTGTAGCCCTTGTGTTCGGCGAACCCGTATCCCGGGTATCGGGTGTCCATCTCCGTCATCAATCGGTCGCGGCTCACCTTGGCCAGCACGCTGGCCGCCGCGATGCAGGCTGCCACCCCGTCGCCGCCGATCACCGGAAGCGACGGCGCCGCCAAACCCGGCACCCGGAATCCGTCGGAGAGGACATAGCCGGGTCGCAGCGACAGACCCGCAACCGCGCGCCGCATTCCCTCGATATTGGCGACGTGCACACCGCGCCGGTCCACCTCAGCCGACGGGACGAACACCACGTGGTGGGCCAGGGCATAACGCTTGATCAGCGGGAAGAGGCGTTCGCGTTCGTGTTGGCCGAGCTTCTTGGAATCGTCGAGCGACGCCAGGCTCTCCAACCGGTTGGGTCCCAGCACACAGGCGGCCACCACAAGGGGCCCGGCACAGGCACCCCGGCCAACTTCGTCCACACCGGCGACGGGGCCGAGCCCGCTACGGTACAGCGCCGACTCCAGCGTGCGCAGGCCGCTTGACCTGCGGACGACGGCGCGTGGCGGCCAAGCGGGCACGGCTAACCACCTTGTTGCGGATCAGTCGAGTCCACTGCTCGCCACCGGGTCGGGGGCCAGGCGATGAATCGTGCTTTGCCGATGACGTTATCCACCGGAACCGTTCCCTCTCCGGGATCGCCCGTGCATCCGACACCTTCCTTCAGTCCGGCGGGCGTGTCGGCACAGTGGAACCGCGAATCCGCAGAATGGGTGCGATTGTCACCCATCACCCACAATCGTTCCTCGGGAACCTTGAGCGGGCCGAACTCCTTGCCCAGACATGGATCTTCGACCTCATCCGTGCCCAGGGTCCGGGGGTTCAGATACGGCTCGGTTAGCGGCTTGCCGTCGACCGTGAGCCCGGTGTGGGCGCGGCACTGCACGGTCTGACCGCCGACCGCGATGACGCGCTTGACCAGATCGTTCTCATCGGGCGGCACAAACTTCAGGATGGCCAGGCCGTTCTGCAGCCACCGCTTGACGGGGTCTTCGGACCGGATGGACCGATAACTGAGATTCCACGACGGCGGTCCCTTGAACACCACGACGTCACCGGGGCGAGGATCGCTGAATCGATAGACGAGCTTGTCGACCATGATGCGGTCCCCGATGCAGCCGGGACAGCCGTGCAGCGTTGGCTCCATCGACTCCGACGGAATCAGGTAGGGCCGGGCCACGAATGTCATCACGATGTAATAGAAGGCCAGCGATATCGCGATGAGCTTCACCGTCTCGCGCAGGAAGGCATGCTTCTTCTTGACTGGCTCGGCTTTGCTCGGCACGTCTGGCAGCGCTGAGTCAGCCGGTCGCGAAGCCGAGTCGGCCGAATCGGTGGCGTCGGTCACGCGCTCAGCGTAGCCAGGCCCGCCGGCGAGGACTCAACCAGCCGAGCGGTCAGCGCTTTTCCTTGATCTTGGCCTTCTTGCCGCGCAGCTCACGCAAGTAGTACAGCTTCGCGCGCCTGACGTCGCCACGGCTAACGACCTCGATGTGGTCGATGTTCGGCGAATGGACCGGGAAAGTGCGCTCGACCCCGACACCGTAGCTCTCCTTGCGAACCGTGAAGGTCTCGCGCACGCCGCCACCCTGCCGACGGATGACGACACCCTTGAAGACCTGGATCCGTTCCTTGGTTCCCTCAATGACCTTCACGTGCACATTGACGGTGTCGCCGGGGCCAAAGGCCGGGATATCGTCGCGCAGCGACGCGTGGTCGACGAAGTCCAGCGTGTTCATCGGTGACTCTTCCTGCGGTTGCGGCTGCGGGCAGCCCTCCGTCCGTGTGAGCGAGAGGCATTGCCGAGCCGATGATTTTTCGGGTCACGTTTTGTCCACAGCACGAAACAGCCGAAGCGCGGACAACTGCTCTATTGTGACAGATAGCGCGCACCCAGAGAAATTCGTCTGCACGACGAACCCAACACCGACCCAAGACCGACCCACGTGTCGCCTTCCACTGCCAGCTGTCGACAACCTATCGACAACCTGTCCGACGTCGCCTGAGAACGACTACGCTAGAACGACAAGTGAAGTAGGAGCCGGCGATAACGGCGGCGCTCCTGGACACGATGTCCTTGCAGGTGTCCTTGCAGGTGTCCTTGCAAGAGCGTTAGCTGCGTTCGTAGGCGGAACTCAAGGAGAATCATGCGTCGGCGTCGGTCCGTCCTGATCCGACGGGGAACCGTGGCCGCCACCAGTGTTGTCGTCTTGGGGACCCTCGCCGCGTGCGAGGCCAAGGTGTACGGCTTGTCCGGTCCCCGGCCCGATGCGCCGCACCTGACTCTGGTTGCACCCCAGGCTCCTGCGGACGGGACTCCGGTCGCCGCGCCGAACCAACTGACTCCATTCGACGGACTGGAGCAGCGCGCCCAACAGGCCGTCTCCGACGCCGCGACCAAGGGGGCCGACATCTCCGTCGTTGTCTTGGACCGCGACACCGATCGGCAGGTGTCCGCCGGCCAGAGTGGCGGGCTGGTCACGGCGTCGGTGGCCAAGTTGTTCATCGCCGACGACCTGTTGATGCGCCAACCCGATCTCTCACCCGACGATCGCAAGAAGCTCGACATCATGCTGCAGTCGTCGGATGACAACTCCGCAGAGGAGTTCTGGAACCGCAACGGTGGCGACGCCATCATCACCAGGGTCGCGGCGCGCTACGGACTCACGTCGACGGGGCCACCCAACAACGGCCGCTGGTGGAACACCATCAGCACTCCACAGGACTTGGTGCGCTACTACGACATGCTGTTGGACGGGACCGGCGGACTTCCCCCGTCGAAAGCCAACACCATCGTTAACAATCTGGCCTTGTCCACCGCCACCGGCATCGACGGATATCCCCAGCGGTTCGGCATACCTGATGGCGTCGTCGGCGAACCCGTTGCCGTCAAACAAGGATGGATGTGCTGCATCGGCTCGGATTGGATGCATCTGTCCACGGGCGTCATCGGCGTAGGAAGACGCTTCGTCATGGTGATTTACTCGCTGCAACCCAGCGATGACGCCACCGCGCGCGCGACGATCACCCAGGCGGTAAAGACCATGTTCCCGGCCGGGCGGATCTAGCCGTTCGCCATCGGCAACCGATCGGGGTTGTGACGGTTCGGCTCAAGAAGACCGGTTGCACAGTTCAGCACTCGCCCAGAGGGCCGCGGGTACTCCTTGGCGCGGGCCCTCAGCGCATTGCGGCATTGAGCTCAGCTCAACAGGTCTGGCCGGCGCTCCCGGGTACGCGCCGCCGATTGTTCTCGGCGCCATGCCTCGATCCGGGCGTGGTCGCCGGACAACAGCACCTCAGGTACGTCCAGGCCACGCCAGCTCGCCGGTCGGGTGTAACTGGGCCCCTCGAGCAGGCCCCGCGTCAGGGTGGAATGCGAATCGTCGCGGTGGGACTGTGGATTGCCCAGAACGTCGGGCAGCAACCGCACAACGGCCTCGATCATCACCAGGGCCGCAGATTCACCCCCGGGCAGCACATAATCACCGATCGACATCTCCTCGACCCGCATCCTTCGTGCGGCGTCGTCGACGACGCGCTGGTCGATGCCTTCGTAACGGCCGCAGGCGAACACCAGATGCTTCTCGCCGCTCCAGCGGGCCGCCGCGGCCTGATCGAATAGCGCACCGGCGGGCGTCGGCACGACCAGAAGCGTGTCCCGCGAACAGATGTCGTCAAGTGCGTCCCCCCACACCGGTGCCCGCATCACCATGCCCGGTCCGCCACCGTAGGGCGGATCGTCGACGGACCGGTGGACGTCATGGGTCCACTTCCGCAGGTCGTGGACGTGGACATCGATGGCGCCGGACCGGATCGCCTTGCCGGGCAACGACTGCCGCAACGGATCCAGGTATTCCGGGAATATCGTGACGATGTCGATGCGCACAGCGGGGGAATCCCTAGTCCAGTTCGAGCAGTCCGTCGGGTGGATCGATGTCCACCACACCCTCGACCAGGGACACCGCCGACACGATGGCGCCGACGAACGGCACCAGGATCTCTGCACCCGAGGCCGTTCTGACACTCAGGAGTTCCCCGCCCGGAGTGTGCAACACCTCGGCAACCGTGCCCACCTCGACGCCGGTCACCGTGCGCACCCGAAGGCCCTCGAGCTGATGGTCGTAGAACTCGTCGGGGTCGGTGATCGGCGGCAGTTCTTCGGAATCGACAACGAACAGCGCACCGCGCAGCGCGTCGGCCGCGTCGCGGTCGGTCACCCCGCCCAGTCGGACCAACAACCGCCCGCCATGCGCACGGGCTGACTCCACGGTGTATGCCCGGTCCGGCCCCCGGCTGGATACCTTGGCCCGCAGGGTGTTACCCTGCGCAAATCGGTTCTCGGGGTCGTCGGTACGAACCTCTACTACGACCTCACCGGTGATGCCGTGCGCCTTGGACACTCGCCCGACGACCAGCTCCATGAAACCTCTACTGGTCGGTGTCCACCACGTCGACTCGGATCCCCCGGCCACCGATGCCTGCCACCAGGGTGCGTAACGCCGTTGCGGTGCGACCGCCACGACCGATCACCTTGCCCAGATCGTCAGGATGGACGTGCACCTCCACGGTGCGGCCACGGCGGTTGGTCACCAGATCGACTCGGACATCGTCAGGGTTGTCGACGATCCCGCGCACCAAGTGCTCGACGGCGTCGACGACGACCGTGCTCATTCGGCCGGAGTCGCGGCGGACTCGGCCGGTCCGGCGTCCTCGGCCTTCTTGGCGGGGGCTTTCTTCTTCTTCACCTGCGCGGCTTCGCCCGACGGAGCACCGTCGGCGGCGGCCAGCGCGGCGTTGAATCGGTCCAGCTTGGACGGCTGGGGCTCTTTGACTTTGAGCGTGCCCTCGGCACCCGGCAGGCCCTTGAACTTCTGCCAGTCACCGGTGATCTTCAGCAGCGTCAAGACGGGCTCGGTGGGCTGGGCGCCGACACCCAGCCAGTACTGCGCGCGCTCCGAATCGACCTCGATGAGGCTCGGCTCTTCCTTGGGGTGGTAGCGGCCGATGATTTCGATGGCACGGCCGTCGCGGCGGGTGCGGGCATCGGCGACAGCGATGCGGTATTGGGGATTGCGGATCTTGCCGAGCCGGGTGAGCTTGATCTTCACAGCCATGGTTGAGCAATTTCTCCTTGCGGTGTCACGCTGCAATTCAGCGGTCGGGGGCGGCTGCCCGGACCCGGTTTTGCCTCGCGTGTATGACCGCCGGGCAAGCACCGATGCGCCAGGTGGGTCGCACGGCGGACAGCCGCCCATTGTGCCAGAGCAGCCGCGGCAGAGCGAAATTGCGGCCTCGGCCACACGGGTCTCAGACGAACTTGTCGAAGCATTTCGTCTCGGCACGACGAGTCATACGCCAGCCGTCGGACGTGCGCACCAGCTCATCCTCGTACCAGATCCCGACGAACAGGATCTGTTTGTTGTCGGAGCCGAACACCATCGGGTTGAAACAGATCGTCCGGGACGACGCGATGTCACCGTCGATGCGGATGTCGAAGTTACCCAGCATGTGCGAGTAGGCCGGGAAGTTGGGCAGCACATCGGCCAGCCACTTCTTGACCTCGGGGTAGCTCCCGTCGACGCCGCCGGTAGCACGGTAGTCGATGTAGGCGTCCGGGGTGAACACGGCGTCGAGATCGTCGAAACGTCGCCGGTCTATCGCCGTCGAGTAGTCGATCAGCAGTTGCTGGATCTCCAGCCGGTCCGAAATTTCCTGCAGGCTGAGCATGCCTTCGATCTAACACGTTAGGCTGATCGGCCATGCGAAAGCTCTCGGCCGCGTTCGCGACGGCAATGACAACACTGGCGCTGCTCGGCTCCCCCGCCGCGATCGCGGACGCCGTCGACGTGCAGCCCGTCGGGTCGGCACCCATCGCGCCCGGACCGGCCCCGGCGTGGATCATCGCCGACATGGACACCGGCCAGGTGCTCGCCGGCCGCAATGAAGAGGCCCAGTCGCCGCCGGCCAGCACCATCAAAACCCTGCTGGCCCAGGTCGTCCTCGACGAGGTGCCCCTGGACGCGACGATCGTGGCATCCGATGCGGATACCCGCGTCGAGTGCAACTGTGCCGGTGTGGCGCCCGGCCGTACCTACTCCGCCCGGCAACTGCTCGAAGCCCTGCTGCTGGTTTCCGGCAACGACGCCGCCAACGCACTGGCGCGCATGCTCGGCGGCGTGGACACGGCCGTGGCGAAGATGAACGCCAAGGCCGCGCTGCTGGGCGCCTATGCCACCAACGCCGGCAGCCCGTCGGGCATCGACGCCCCGGGCATGGCGATGTGGAGCACACCGCACGATCTCGCGGTGATCTTCCGAAACGCAATGACCTATCCGGTTTTTGCGCAGATAACCGCGCAGCCCACGGCAGTTTTCCCGGCCCGCACCGGCGACCTGGTGCTGGTCAACCAGGACGAGATGTTGCGCCGGTACCCAGGCATGCTCGGCGGGAAGACCGGCTACACCGACCGGGCCCGCAAGACGTTCGTTGGAGGAGCCGAGCGAAACGGCCGTCGGCTGGTGGTCGCGATGATGTACGGCCTGGTGAAGGAGGGCGGCCCGACGTACTGGGACCAGGCCGCCTCGCTGCTGGACTGGGGCTTCGCGCTGGACCGCACCGCCAGCGTGGGGACTCTGTAGCCGCCCGGCCTCGCTTCAGTGGTGCTTGCGGCTGCTGCGGATCAGCTCGATAAGGGCCTCCCGGTCGGACACCCCAAGTTTGATGCATGCCCGGTATACGTGGCCCTCGACAGTGCGCGTGGAGACGAAAAGCCGGTCGGCGATGTCGCGGGTGGTGAATCCATTCGCGATCATTTCGGCGACCTCGCGCTCGCGCTGGGTCAGCGGTAACGGTTGCGCCGCGAGATCGAGCGCGGGACTGCGGACTCCGCCGCATGCTTGCGCAAGGCGGTCAGCGGCCGCCGCGGCCTCGACCGCTTCCCGATTGCGGCCGCTCGCCCGGAACGCCGATGCCGCGTGGGCCGCCGCATCGGCGGCAGGCAGCAGAGCCCCGATGGATTCCAATCCCCGGCTCGCGGCGTAGATCACTGTGGGATCGCCGCTTGCAACCCCTCGCGCATGCGCGTGGTAGAGCGGGGCCAGCCGGCCACCGACACGGTCCGCGAGTTCGGCAACGCGCGCCACCGACGACTGATCCCCGAACCGGACGGCGTCGTAGCAGGCCACCAGCTCAATCGCGTACTGCGAAGAGTCACGTGCCAGGTCGGCGGCCTGAATGCACCGCCCAATGGCGGTACTGACGCTCCCCTCGGCGGCGGCCAGCCACGCTTCGGTCAATCGAAGTTGGGGCTCGAAGACTGCTACATGCTGGCCGAGGCGAGTGGTCAATTCCGCCACCATTTTCCGGCCGGCGTCGACCTGCCCGAGCGCGCAATAGGCCTGTGCCAAATAGATGCGCGCCGGAAAGCTCCACGACGCTGCCGATTCCGCGGTCAGGGCGGCCACGGTCTCTTCCATTTTTCGTGCTGCTGCCCGGAATTGGCCTCGCGCTATGGCGACGGCGCCGAGCAGCACGTTGGCCATGCCCCAGGCGACATACTGCCCGGGCGAAAAGATTTGGATGACATCAGCGCCGCGCTGCCGGGCGGTATCGAAATTTCCCGACAGCACCAGCGCCAAAACTTCTCCAAATGCGCTGAGAGAGTGCAACATACCGTCGACATCGAGTTCGACGGCGCGGCCGCGTTCGGCGATCTGCGTCACCTGATCGAATTCTCCGGACAACGCCAGCGCCAGCGCACCTCCGATGACTGCCCACTCGATTGCCGTCGGCGTGGCGTTCGGGTCGGCGAGTACCCCCCGCGACAGTGCCACCGCCTCGTCGATGCGGTTCTGGTACGCCGCCGAAGCCGCACCCAAACCGTCGAGGAAATGCCGGGAACCGCGGTGGGTGACCCTGTCTCGAAGCGTCGTCAGCAGTTCGCTGGCGGATTCTGCATCGCCGAGCGACCACTGCAGATTGGCGATCCGGGCCGCACCCCACCGCACGAGCTGCTGATCGGTCATCGACTCTGAGTCGAATGCGGCCAGGGTTTGCTCTGCCTCGGGCGCCTTGCCGCTCCACAGCAGGGCGCGCGCGAGCAATTCACTTGCGGGCAGCCCACCGCCATGAGCAACGGCGGCCCGGGCCAGCCGCTCGCCCAAAGTGATGTCGGTGAGTGCGATCGCATCCTGGGCGGCGTAGACCAGCAGGCCGCAGTCAGCGGCCTGGTCGCTGTCCAGGGTCAATTCGGCGAGCCGGATTCGCTGCGCGGGCAGCACGATCGGTTGACCGGCCAGCGCGCGCACCAGTTCGCCGCGGATACGCCGGGCGGCGGCAATTCCCGTGCGACGCCGGATCACGTCGCCGAACAACGGATGGGTGAAGTGCACCCCGAGACGCTGCTGTTGCTCGACGACCCGGATCAGGCCCCTGGCCTCAGCTTCTTCGACTGCATCACCGCCGACCATACCGGTCAGCACATCAAGATCCAGCGGCTCGCAGAAAGTCAGCAACCGCAGGCCGTGCAGTACGCCGGGGGGCAATTGCTCGATGCGATCCTCGAGAAGCGAGGCCAGTTCGGAGGTGACGGCAGTACGCCCTCGTAGTTGCCACACGCCACGCAACTGACGCAGGGTGCCGGCTTCCAGGGCACCCTCCACAAGATGGCGCACGAACAGCGCGTTGCCGCCGGATGCCTTCCACATCAGGTCAGCACTGAGCTCTTCGACACGGCCACCCAGCGCCGCCTCGATGAGCCGAAGACATTGGCGACGATCGAACGGCTGGAGGTGTAACCGCTGCAGGAAGCCGTCTTTCCACAACGAAGTGATGGCGTCGGGCACCGTCTCGCCGTCGCGAATGGTGGCGACGATACGAATCGAGCCTTCCAGCGCCAACTGATGCAACAGCGTCGCCGACAACTGGTCGAGCATGTGAGCATCGTCGATTCCCAGAATCGAACTCTCGTCAGCCAGGATCGCTCTGCGCGCCTCCGCCAGGAAAGCGACCGGATCACGCGACGTCGCCGATCCGACGAGGTGGGCGAAGACCCCCAACGGGATGCTTCGAGCGGAGGCCGTGCCGGCATACCACTGCACCCGCGCCGGCATAGACGCGGTGACCGCGCGAGCCAGTGTGGTTTTCCCGACGCCGGCGTCTCCGATCAGCACGACTCCGCGATGATTATCCGAGCCCGTGAGGGCAGCGGTGATCTCAGCGAACTCCTTGTCGCGCTTCACGACTGGCCAGGCAGACCCCCTCACGTCCGAAGTGTACCAGTGCGGGGCGCGGCCCGTGAGGCGCTGCACCCCACCCCCGACTTGGAGGATGCCGCGCCCGCAGCAAATTCACCCGCGGTCGGCAACACGTCAGGGCACGCACAGCGATGGAAGCCCTGCTTTACGGCACGATGCAAACGCGGGTTGTCGCTGTGGACGTTCACCGGCCACCCCGGAACATCCGGCCCCGGAGGATGACCAGATCGGGCTGTTCCAGCGCACCCGGCGATCGAGGGTCCCCGCGGCAACAAACCAGATCGGCCGGCGCGCCATGTTCGAGTCCCTTTCTTCCCAACCACTTTCGCGCATCCCACGAGGCGGCGCCGAGAGCGTCGTGGGCGCTCATGCCGATCCGTCCGAGAGCCGCCACCTCGTCTGCGATGCGGCCGTGGGCAACCATGCCTCCGGCGTCCGTTCCGGCGTAGATCGGCACCCCGGCCTCCCGCGCAGCACCGACGCGTTCCCGGCACGATGCGTGAAGGTCGCGCAGGTGCTTGGCGTAGGCCGGGTATTTGACGGCCGCGCCGGCGATGCCGGGGAAGTTGTCGATATTGATCAGCGTGGGGACCAGCGCGGTGCCGTGCTCGACCATCAGCGCGATGGTCTCGTCGGTCAGACCGGTGCCGTGTTCGACGCAATCGATGCCGGCCTTCAGCAGGCCGGGCAGCGCGTCTTCCCCGAATACGTGCGCGGTGACCCGCGCTCCGTTGGCGTGGGCGGCCTCGACGGCGGCGACCAGGATGTCGTCGGACCACAACGGCGCCAGGTCGCCGGCGGCGCGATCGATCCAGTCGCCGATCAGCTTGACCCAGCCGTCGCCGAAGCGAGCCTGCTCGGCGACGGCCGCGGGCAGGTCGGCCTCGTCCTCGACGTCGATCGGCAGGCCCGGCGAGTAGCGCTTGGGGCGGGCCAGGTGGCGGCCCGCACGGATGATGCGCGGCAGGTCGTGGCGGTCGTCGAGGCTGCGGGTGTCCAGCGGTGACCCGGCGTCGCGCAGCAACAGCGCACCGGCGTCACGTTCGGTCTGCGCTTGCACGATCGCCTCACCGAGTTCGGTGGCGCCGTGCGGCCCCAAACCGACATGGCAGTGGGCGTCGACCAGTCCGGGGATGATCCATCCGCCCTCGAACACCGTCTGCGCGCCCGCAATGGGCTCGGCCGAGAGCACACCGTCGGCTATCCACCATTCGGCGGGTTCGTCGGAGGGCAGTTCGCGTGCCCTCACGTGGAGGGGCCGACCGACGCCCAAGGCTATTGCTGACCGGGGAACTTGAGCTTGGAAAGGTCGAAATCGGCCAGCCCCGGCGGCAGTTCGTCCAGGCCGGGCGGCATGTGCGACAGGTCCGGGAACGCGCCGGGCATCCCGGCACCCAACGGATTGCGCACCTTCGGCGGCGTGGGTCCCCGTCCGCCCTTCTTGCCCTTCTTGTTCTTGCCACCCTTGCGGTTCGAGCTTCTGCGCCCGACCCCGGGCAGGCCGAACTTTCCGGCGATCGACGACATCATCTTGCGGGCTTCGAAGAACCGGTCGACGAGTTGATTGACCTCTGAAACCGTGACGCCCGACCCGTTGGCGATGCGCAGTCGCCGCGATGCGTTGATGATCTTGGGATTGGCGCGCTCCTGCGGCGTCATACCCCGGATGATCGCCTGTACGCGGTCGAGTTGCTTGTCGTCGACGGCGGCCAGGACGTCCTTCATCTGGCCGGCGCCGGGCAGCATGCCGAGCAGATTGCCGATCGGCCCCATCTTGCGGATCGCCAGCATCTGCTCTAGAAAGTCCTCCAAAGTGAGCTCGCCGGAACCGATCTTGGCGGCCGCTTCTTCGGCCTGCTTGGCGTCGAAGACCTGTTCGGCCTGCTCGATCAGGCTCAACACATCGCCCATGCCGAGAATCCGCGACGCCATCCGGTCGGGATGGAAGATGTCGAAATCCTCAAGCTTCTCGCCGGTGGAGGCGAACAGGATCGGCACGCCGGTGATCTCGCGCACCGACAAGGCCGCGCCGCCGCGAGCATCGCCGTCGAGTTTGGTCAGCACGACGCCGGTGAAGCCGACACCTGTGCCGAACGCCTTGGCGGTGGTGACGGCATCCTGGCCGATCATCGCGTCCAGGACGAACAAGGTTTCGTGTGGTTGCACGGCGTCGCGGATCGCAGCCGCTTGAGCCATCAGCACGTCGTCGATGCCGAGCCGGCCCGCGGTGTCGACGATCACGAAGTCGAAGTACTTGGCTTTGGCCTCGGCCAGGCCGGCCGCTGCGACCGCAACCGGATCGCCGGGACCGGCGCCTTCGGTTTCAACGGCGTCCGCGGCGGTACCCGGGTGAGGGGCGTAGACCGAGGCGCCGGCGCGCTGACCGACGATTTTCAGCTGGCTGACCGCACCGGGCCGCTGCAAGTCGCAAGCCACCAGCAGAGGAGTGTGCCCTTGCCCGCACAGCCACTTGGCCAGCTTCCCGGCCAGCGTCGTCTTACCGGAACCCTGCAGGCCGGCAAGCATGATCACCGTCGGCGGCGTCTTCGCGAAGATCAGCTGGCGCGTCTGCCCGCCGAGGATGCCGATGAGTTCGTCATTGACGATCTTGACGACCTGCTGGGCCGGGTTGAGCGCGCCGGAGACCTCGGCACCCTTGGCGCGCTCCTTGATCCGGCCGATGAAGGCGCGGACGACGGGCAGCGCGACGTCGGCCTCCAACAGGGCCAGGCGGATCTCGCGGGCAGTGGCATCGATGTCGGCGTCGGTCAAACGGCCCTTGCCGCGCAGCCCGGCCAGCACACCGGTCAACCGGTCGGAAAGGGATTCAAACACCCCGTAAGCCTAGCGGCGCGACGAAGCCGCCAGAGACGGAGGCGGTGAGGAGCGCCGCCGAGCGCCACAATCAGCCGGCCGCCTCGACGGGTTTGGCCGGTGGTGGCGTGGGGAGTACCGCATACAGGTCACGTTCGACCCTTGCCACGACATCACGGCGGGCGAACGGCGGCACAGCAAGGCAGAAGGTATCGATCACCGATGAGCCGAGCGTGGTGACCTTGGCCCACGCGATGTCGACACCTGCCCGTTCGATCACAGATGTCAACACCGCCAGCAAGCCAAACCGGTCGGCGGCGCGTATCTCCACCACCACTTGATCGGCAGCGGAGCCGTCGTGCCAGAGGATTCGCGGGGGTGCCGGCACGTGGTTGACGGGGACGGCGTCCGGTGGCGCACCGAACCTGCCGAGGTTGGCGGCCCACTCGCGTTCGCGCCGCTCGAGGGACGCCATTGCGTCGAGTTCCCCGTCGAGCACCAGGATGAGTTGTTGCCGTAGGAGTTCGGCGACCGGAGGCTCACCGAAATGGGGCGACACCACGAACGTGTCGATGGCCGCACCCAGGTGGGAATTCACCGAAGCCGAATGCACCCGAAGCGAATTCAACGCCAGCACGCTGGCCGCCTTTGACAACAGCCCCCGCTGGTCCGGTGCGATCATCGTCACGTTGAAGATATGGGCGCCGACGCCGGCAGTCATTTCCAGGTACACGCCGCCATCTGGATCGGCCGCCAGTTCGAGATGTCGCGGCTCAACGGGGTCAGCGTGCGGGAGCGGTTCACCGGCCATGACCAGACGGCACCGGCGGACCAGATCCCCTATCAGCGACGCCTTCCAGTCACCCCAGACCCCGGGACCGGTGGCCAGTGAGTCGGCCTCGGCGAGCGTGTGCAGCAGCTCCAGCAGTATCGGGTCGCCTCCGAGCGCCTCGACAACTGCCTCGATACTGGCCGGATTCTGCAGGTCCTTCCGCGTCGCGGTCCCCGGTAAAAGCAGGTGGTGGCGAACAATCGCCGACAGCGTCTCGACATCTGACGGCCACAGGCCCAGGCGGGTACCGATCTGGGTGGCCAACTCGGCGCCGATAACGCTGTGGTCGCCCCCGCGTCCCTTGCCGATGTCGTGGCACAGTGCGCCCAGCAACAACAGGTCCGGGCGGGTCACTCGGGTGGTGAACGCGCTTGCCCGCGAGACGGTTTCGACCAAGTGACGGTCGACGGTCCAGATGTGCACGACGTCCCGGGGCGGCAGGTCCCGGACGGCGCCCCATTCCGGGAAGAGCCGGCCCCACAGGCCGGTGCGATCCAGCGCTTCGATCGTCGCCACCGCGGCCCCTCCGGCCGAGAGCATCACCAACAGGTCTTTGAACACCTGCCGCGGCCATGGCGTGCGCAACTCGGGCGCATGTGCGGCCAACCTGCTCAGCGTCGACGCCGACATCGGCAGCCCCGTGGTCGCCGACGCCGCCGCGACCCGCAGGACCAATCCCGGATCGCGCTCAGGCCGGGCGTCGCGGGCCAGGATGACTTCGCCGTTGAACTCCAGTACACCCTCGTCGAGCGGTCGGCGCACCGGGCGCCGCAGTACCGAAAGACCCCTGCGCGGCAAAGCGTTTGCCGCGGTCCGCAATCCGGCATCGACGTAGTAGCTGACGGTCCGGGCGGCATCGGAGAGGATCCGGGCCAAGTCGAAGCGGTCGCCGATGCGCAGCGCGGCGCCGATCTCGTCGGCGAACTGCGCCAGCAGCTGATCGCGGCCCCGCCTTGAGACGCGGTGCAATTCGGTACGCACGTTCAACAAAGCCAGGTGGGCATTGCCGAGCGAGCCGATCGGGGATGCCGGGGAGCGGCTGGGGGAGATGTCGGCCAATTGGGCAATCGCGAGCGCGTTGAGCAGCTGGACATCACGCAGGCCACCGCGAGCGCTCTTGAGGTCGGGCTCGGCGCGATGCGCTATTTGGCCGCTGCGCTGCCAGCGGGCCTCGGTGTCGGCCACGAGTTCCTCATAGCGCGAAGCTATTCCGGTACGCCACTGGCGGCGGGCACCGCCGATGAGCAGGCCCGACAATTCGGCGTCGCCGGCGATGTGCCGGGCTTCGAGCAACGCCAGCCCGACCGACAGGTCTTCGCTGGCGACCTTCAACGCCTCCGGCACCGTGCGGACACTGTGGTCCAGACGAATGTTGGCGTCCCACAACGGATACCAGAGCGCCTCGGCGACGCGGCGCAGGGCGTCATCGGGCATACCGTCATGTACCAGGGTCAAATCGAGATCCGAGTACGGCGCCAGCTCCCCCCGGCCCAGACCTCCGGTGGCCACGATGGCGAAGCCGCTGGTCGCGGTGATGCCGATCTCGGTGGCCTTGGTGGTGAGCCAGAACTCGTAGAGATCGCGCAAGGCGTTACGCAGGGCGGCCGAATCCAGTTGGCGCATACTGCCGGTGAGGAGCTGCTGCACCGCTGCCGACAGGTCGTTGGCGGGTTTCACCGAATTCGACGGACCCGCCGCCGGTGCTTCGGGTCGGGAAGCGCCGGCGGCGGGCCCTGGTGTCGTCTCCATCTCGTCCCTCCCTCGTCGGATACCGAATATCGCTCACCGGCACCGTGTCCCGGAGAAGGGCGATCAGAAGGTGTTGTGAATCAAAGGGCATCGGTCCCGCGTTCACCGGTGCGCACCCGCACCACGGTGTCGACGGGGCTGACCCACACTTTGCCGTCACCGATCTTGCCGGTGCGCGCTGCCTGCACAATGACATCCACTACTTTGTCGACGGCGGAGTCATCGACAACCACCTCGACGCGCACCTTCGGGACGAAGTCGACGGAGTATTCAGCGCCCCGATAGACCTCGGTATGGCCCTTCTGTCGCCCGTAGCCCTGAACCTCGCTGACAGTCATCCCGAGGATTCCCGTCTGCTCCAGTCCGGTCTTGACGTCTTCGAGCGTGAACGGCTTGACGATAGCGGTGATCAGCTTCATTTCCCTCATTCCTCCGAGCCGTGGCGGCCAATGACGGAACCACTGCCGGCCACTGCGAAGTCATATCCGGTCTCCGCGTGCTCGGCCTCGTCGATGCCGGCCGCCTCGTCCTCCCGGTCAAGTCGCAGTCCGATCGTGTACTTCACGATCAAAGCCAAGATAGCCGTACCGACTGCGGAATAGAGCAGAACCACGCCCGCTCCGACTGCCTGACGCCAGAGCTGGTCGAACCCGCCCCCGTAGAACAGGCCGGCGACCGCCGCCGGCGCCTCCTTGGTCGCCACGAGGCCAACCATCAGCGTGCCGACGATGCCGCCGACCAGGTGAACGCCCACCACGTCGAGCGAGTCGTCGAAGCCGAACTTGAACTTCAATCCGACCGCCAGGGCGCACAGCGCACCCGCCACGGCGCCGATGGCCAGTGCGCCGAGAACGTTCACCGAGGAGCACGAGGGCGTGATCGCGACCAAGCCTGCGACGATGCCCGAAGCGGCGCCCAGGGAGGTGGCGTGACCGTCCCGGATCCGCTCGGTCACGAGCCAGGCCAGCATGGCCGCGGCAGTCGCGACAGTGGTCGTGACGAATGTCGAACCCGCCATTCCGTTGGCGGACACCGCCGAACCGGCGTTGAACCCGTACCAGCCGAACCACAGCAGGCCCGCGCCCAGCATCACGAAGGGGAGGTTGTGCGGCCGCATCGGCGTGCCGGGCCAGCCGAGCCGCTTACCCAGGATGACGGCCAGGACCAGGCCTGCGGTACCGGCGTTGATGTGCACCGCGGTGCCGCCGGCGAAGTCGATTGCCTTGAGGTGGTTGGCAATCCAGCCACCGTGGTGGATAACCGTCTCGCCGTCACTGCCCTTGACGTCGAAGTCGAACACCCAGTGCGCCACCGGGAAGTAGACGACCGTCGCCCAGAGCCCCGCGAACAGCAGCCAGCCACCGAATTTCAGGCGATCGGCGACCGCGCCGGAGATGAGGGCAACCGTGATGATCGCGAACATCAACTGGAAGGCGACGAACACGGTTGCCGGTATCGTGCCCGCGAGCGCGATGGGCGCATCCGCCGTTCCGTTGGTCCCGATCAGCCCCTTCAATCCGAAGAACTGGGTCGGATTGCCGAACAGACGGAAGGTGTCGTTGCCGAACGCCATCGAGTAGCCGTACAGCACCCACAGCACTGTGATGACACCCATGGCGCTGACGCTCATCATGATCATGTTGAGCACGCCCTTGGCCCGGACCATGCCGCCGTAGAAGAATGCCAGTCCGGGCGTCATCAGTAGCACGAGTGCGGCACTGGCCAGCATCCATGCCGTGTCGCCGGTGTCCGGCGCACCCAATATTGGGAATTGGTCCACTCGCGATTTCCTCCTTCGCCCATGCCACGGTTAAACACCGTTGACCTAGGCCAGAACAATGCTGAGTGGTTGTTTCGGTGACGACGCCTGCGTGTTTCGCCCGCGTGAACGGATCCGGCCGTTTCGTTTCACCCGCGTTACGTCATGGGGTTTTGGCAACGGTGAACGTCAGCCGAGGAGCGCATCGACGAACGCGGCGGGCTCGAACGGCGCCAGATCATCGGGCCCCTCCCCGAGGCCGACCAGTTTGACCGGCACCCCGAGGTCCTCCTGCACACGGAATACGATCCCGCCCTTGGCGGTCCCGTCCAGTTTGGTCAATACCACGCCGGTGATGTCGACGACGTCGCCGAAGACCTTCGCCTGGACCAGCCCGTTCTGTCCGATGGTCGCATCCAGCACCAGCAGCACTTCGTCCACCGCGGCGCGCTTACCCACCACCCGTTTGACTTTGCCGAGTTCGTCCATCAGCCCGGCCTTGGTGTGCAGCCGGCCGGCCGTGTCGATGACGACGACATCGGCGCCGGAGGCGATCCCCTTGTCGACGGCGTCGAACGCCACCGAAGCGGGATCGGCGCCCTCGGCTCCGCGGACCACCTCCGCCCCGACCCGCGACGCCCAGGCCTGAAGCTGGTCGGTGGCGGCCGCCCGGAACGTGTCCGCCGCACCGAGCACCACCCGGCGCCCGTCAGCCACCAGCACGCGCGCCAGCTTGCCCACGGTGGTGGTTTTGCCGGTGCCGTTGACGCCGACGACCAGCAGCACCGACGGCTTGTCGTCGTGCGGCAGCGCCCGGATCGACCTGTCGAACTCCGGATGGAGCTCGGCGATCAGCGCCTCACGCAGCACCGCGCGGGCATCGGCTCCGGTCCGCGCGCCGCTGGCCGCGAGCCGGCTTCGCAGGTGCGTGACCACCGAGGCCGTCACTGTCGGCCCTAGATCGGCCACCAGCAGGGCGTCCTCGACGTCCTCCCAGGACTCGTCGTCGAGGTCGCCGCCGCCCAGCAGGCCGAGGAGGCTGCGGCCGAAGGTGTTCTGCGATTTCCCGAGCCGGCCGCGCAGCCGGTCGAGCCGTCCCGCCGTGGGGGCGATGGTGTCGAGATCGCCGGGCGCCGCGGCTGGCGCGGCGGGTGGGGCCGCGACGGGCGGTCCGGCCTCGGCGATGTCCGGGATTGGCTCGGGCAACGGCGTGATGAGTTCGGGTTCGGGCAGCCGAAGCCCGGGCGCGTCGGGAGTGGCAGGCTCACCGCCCGTCGGCGGTCTCACCGGAGGGGCGGTATCGAGGGTGTCCCGCGTACGCATGGTCGCCTGTTCGGCGTCTTCGGACCGGGCGAAGGTGATTCCCGAGGATGCCGTGTAGCCGCCCGACCGGTCGATCTGCTTGGGCGGCGAAACTTCTTCCCCGGGGGCGAGGCTGATCCGGCCGCGCCGGTAGCGGATGAGGCCCACCACGAGTGCGGCGACGGCCAGAACAGCGATGACCGCTAACGCGATCCACAGACCCTCAGTAGTCACCCGCCCATTGTTTCAAAGCGGCGCGGTCAGCGGACCCACGAGGTGGTTTTCCCGGGTCAACCGCTTGCGACGGCAAGCTCCTGTCCCCGGATGCGTTGCGAGATGACGGTGGTGATGCCGTCGCCTTTCATGCTCACTCCGTAGAGCGCGTCGGCTAACTCCATCGTCGGTTTCTGATGCGTGATGACGATGAGCTGGGACCGCTGCCGCAGCTGCTCGAACAGGCCCAGCAACCGCTGCAAGTTGACATCGTCGAGCGCGGCCTCGACCTCATCCATCACATAGAAGGGCGACGGCCGGGCCCGGAATATGGCGACCAGCATCGCCACCGCGGTCAGCGACTTCTCACCGCCGGACAGCAGGGACAGGCGCTTGATCTTCTTGCCCGGCGGCCGCGCCTCGACCTCCACGCCGGTGGTCAGCATGTCGGTGGGATCGGTGAGCAGCAGGCGGCCCTCACCGCCGGGGAACAGCGACGAGAACACCTGACTGAACTCACGTTCAACGTCGGCGTAGGCCTCGGCGAACACCTGCAGGATGCGCGCATCGACGTCGTCGACCACTCCGAGCAAGTCCTTGCGGGCGGCTTTGACGTCCTCCAGTTGAGTGGACAAGAAGTTGTAGCGCTCCTCGAGTGCGGCGAATTCCTCCAGCGCCAGCGGGTTGACCCGGCCCAGCTCGGCGAGTTCACGCTCCGCGCGCTTGGCGCGGCGTTCCTGGGTCGGCCGGTCGAAGGCCATCGGGGCGGGTGCGGCGACCTGCTCACCCCGTTCACGAGCCTGCTCGTACTCGGCCAGCTCCAGCTCGGAAGGAGGCAGCGGCACATCGGGCCCGTACTCGGCGATCAGATCGGTCGCGGCCATCCCGAACTGCTCCAGCACGTGTTGCTCGAGCTGCTCGATGCGCAGCGCGGCCTGCGCCTTGGCCACCTCGTCGCGGTGCAGCGCGTCGGTGAGCTCGGCGATCCGGGCGTTCAGGGAATCCACCTGCTCACGCGCCGCCGTCAGACCGCCCAGGCGCTCCCGGCGTTCGGCCCCCAGCCGGTCGCGAGTGCGCGAGGCCGCCCCCGCCACGACGGAGAGCCGCGAGGCCACCTCGCGTCCCGCGGTGGCGACCGCGGCGGCGACCGTGGCAGCGTGTTCCCGTGCCGCGCGCGCACGTTGCGCCCGCACGCGGGCCTCGCGTTCGGCCGCGGCCGCGCGTCGCAGCGACTCGGCCCGTCCCCGGACCGCATTCGCGCGTTCCTCGGCGGTGCGCACGGCAAGCCGGGCCTCCACCTCCGCGGTGCGAGCGGCGTCGGCCGCCGCGGTCGCCTGCCCACGGTCGACCGGTGCGCTCTGTGCAGCTGCCGGAGCCTCCTGCGCATCGCGCAGGCGGACCTCAAACTCACTGAGTTCGGCCAGGGTCTGCCCGCGGCCGGTTTCCAGCTCGTCACGCTGCTGCGTCTGCCGACGCCACTCGTCCTCGGCTGCGCGTGTTTCCTGGCCGAGCCGACCCAGGGTCTCGTACATCCGGGAGATGGCCGCGTCGGATTCATTGAGCGCGGCCAGCGCGTGGTCCGCAGCCTCCTTGCGGCCGGACCGCTCGGCCGTCGCACCCGCCAGCGCAGCCGTCAGTTCGCCCGCACAAGTTTCGGCCGCAGCCAGTTGGCCGCAGGCCTTCTCGATCTCCGAGGCGATCTCCAGGCTGCTCTGCTTGCGATCGGAACCGCCGCTGATCCAGCCCTGGCCCACCAGGTCCCCATCGACGGTGACCGCACGCAGCGCGGGGTTGCCGGCGACGATCTCGAGACCACGTTTGAGATCGTCCACCACCACGACGCGCGCCAGTAGCGCAGAGATGGCGCCCCGGATCCGGGCCGGGGCGTCGACGAGGTCCAGCGCCCAGCATGCGTCACCGGGCGGGGCGCCGTCGTTGTGGGAATCGGCAGCCGGCCAGTCCCCCAGAAGGATGGCCGCGCGACCGCCGTCGGCCTCCTTCAGCGCGAGGACCGCGGCGCAGGCGGCGTCGAGGTCCTCGGCCGCAACGGCGTCGGCCGCCGCCCCGAGAACGGTGGCCAGCGCGGCCTCATAGCCCGGGGTTACCTTCACCAGGTTCGCGACGGATCCGAAAAGACCGGTGCCACTCCGATTCTGGATCAACCACGCGGTGCCGTCCTTGCGTTCCAGCCCCACCGACAACGCCTCGATTCGCGCCCGCAAAGATGCGATCTGGCGTTCGGCGGCGCGGTCTGCCGCCTCCAGTTCGGCGACCCGCTCGTCGGCCAGACGCAACGCCGACACCGTGCGTTCATGCTGTTCGTCGAGGCCGACCTCACTCTCGTCGAGTTCGCTGACATGGTTCTGCACCGTCTCGAACTCGGCTCGCGCCCGCTGGGTCCGTGCGGCGGCCTCCTCGATGCCTGCGGCGAACCGGTCCAACCCCTCGTCGATCGACTCGACGCGGGCCCGCATGGTCTCCACCCGCCCGGTCAGCCGGGCCAGCCCCTCGCGGTGATCGGCTTCGGCGCGCACCGCGGCCAAATGAGCCCGTGCCGCCTCGGCTGCGACGAGTTCGGCCCCGGCCAGTTCCGTACGGGCCACGTCGAGCCCTTCGCGTGCGACGGCCAGTTCGGCCTGGAGCCGGCGTTCGCGCTCAGCGACCTCGTCCGCCTGCGCCTCCAGCGCATCGGGGTCCGGACCGCCGGCTGCCAGCATGTCGGCGCGGTCACCCTCCAGCAGCTGCGCCCGGTCGCTGGCGATGCGAACGGTCGCATTGACGCGTTCGGCCAGCGCCGACAGCGCGAACCACGTCTGTTGTGCCCGCTCAGCCTGCTCGGACAAGGTCGCCACCGCCGACTCGTTGGCGGTCAGCTGCGCGGTGGCCGCCGACAGCGACTCCGCCGCCTCGTCATGTTCCTTGCGCAGCATCGCCTCGGTGCCACCGACACCGTTGAACTCGGCCTGCCGGGTCACCAGGTCGTCGGCCGCCAGCCGCAGTCGGGAGTCGCGCAAGTCGGCCTGGATCGTCTGCGCGCGCCGGGCCATCTCGGCCTGTCGCCCCAGCGGCTTGAGCTGGCGGCGCAGTTCGGTGGCCAGGTCGGTGAGCCGCGCCAGGTTCGCGGCCATTGCATCGAGTTTGCGGACCGCTTTCTCTTTGCGCTTGCGGTGTTTGAGGACGCCGGCCGCCTCCTCGATGAAGGCGCGGCGGTCCTCTGGGCGCGACTCGAGGATCTGCGACAGCTGCCCCTGGCCGACGATGACGTGCATCTCACGCCCGATCCCGGAGTCGCTCAGCAGCTCCTGGACGTCCATCAGCCGGCACCCGGTCCCGTTGATCTCGTACTCGCCGGCCCCGTCGCGGAACATCCGCCGGGTGATCGACACCTCAGAGAACTCGATGGGCAACGCGTTGTCGGAATTGTCGATGGTGACGGTCACCTCGGCCCGGCCCAGGGGTGCGCGGGAGGAAGTCCCGGCGAAGATGACGTCTTCCATCTTGCCGCCGCGCAGGGTCTTGGCACCCTGCTCCCCCATCACCCAGGCCAGCGCGTCGACGACGTTGGACTTGCCCGATCCGTTGGGTCCGACCACCGCCGTGATCCCCGGTTCGAACCGAAGAGTCGTCGGCGATGCGAAGGACTTGAAGCCCTTCAGCGTCAGACTTTTCAGGTGCATGGCCTGCCAAGCGTACCGTCAGCGTTCGCTGAATCCCCGGATCGGCTCGGGGTTGTCCGACCATTCCCAGATCACCGTGTCGACGCGGCCGGGCGTGCGCCCGCCGCGCAGAAGCCCGAGCATGTCCTCGCACGTTGGCCGCGGACCCTGCGCCACCACCAGCACCCGGCCGTCGACCTGATTGGACGCATAACCGGTCAGGCCGAGCTCCAGTGCCCGTGAGCGCGTCCACCAGCGGAAGCCGACGCCCTGCACACGGCCGTGCACCCAGGCCGTCAGGCGGACCAGCGATTCTTGCCCGGCGGTCACGACGGCATGTCTGCGATGTCGAGCGTGATCGTGGTCCCGGAAGTGAGGGTTCGACCGACGGTGCACGCCCGGTCGATCGCACGGGTGGCGACGACCCGAACCTGCTCGGCCTCCCGCTCGCTCAGCCCGGACAGGTCGAGTTGCAGTGTCTCGGCCAGCAACGGATAGCGCTCCTGCTCCCGGTCGGCAGGACCGGAGACCGCTACCGTGGCGCGGTAGTCGTCGCCGAGCCGCCGGGCCAACGGCAGGTCACTGCTCATCGCGCTGCACGCGGCAAGCGCGATTTTCATCAGCTCGCCGGGCGTGAACACACCCTCGACATCCCCGGAGCCGACGAGTACCTCGGCCCCGCGTGAGCTGCGGCCGGTGTAGCGACGGGTGCCCGTACGCTCGACCCACAATTCGGTCATCGCGTTCCTTTCGCCGAAATGATTGCCGCCCGTCACCGCGGTGCCCGGGTCATCGGCGCGGCCGTGGCTGACAGCGCGGGCAGTAGAACGACGAACGGTTCATGAACTTCTCCCGCCGCATGATCGCGCCGCAGCGCCGGCACGGCTGCCCGTCGCGGCCGTACGCGTCCAGCGACCGGTCGAAGTAACCGGACTGGCCGTTGACGTTGACGTACAGGGAGTCGAAGGACGTCCCACCCTGTGCCAGCGCTTCGCGCATCACCCCGGCGGCGGCGTCGAGAATCGCAGCAAGCCGGCCGCGGGTCAGATCCGCCGCCACCCGGGCACCGTTGACCCTCGACCGCCACAGCGCCTCGTCGGCGTAGATGTTGCCGACGCCGGACATCACGGTTTGGTCCAGCAACTGTCGTTTGACCTCGGACCGCTTGCGGCGCAACACGCTGACGACGGCGTCACGGTCGAAGCGGGGATCCAGCGGATCCCGGGCCAGGTGAGCGATCGGCACCGGAACTGCACTGCCGTCGACCTCCACGACATCGGCGAGAATCCACCCTCCGAAGGTGCGTTGGTCCACAAAGCTCACGGCGGTGCCGTCGTCGAGATGCGCGGAGATGCGCACGTGATCGGGGCGCGGGACAGCTCCCAGCAGCATCTGACCGCTCATACCCAGATGGACGACGAGGGCTTGGTCCCCGCCGTCGAGCAGCAACCACAAGTACTTTCCGCGGCGATCGCTGCCCGCTATCCGCGCACCGGTCAGCCTCGTCGTCAGATCTACAGGCCCGGCGAGGTGCCGGCGAACCGCGCGCGGATGGTGCACCTGCACAGCGGTGATGGTGCGTCCCGCGACGTGGTCGTGCAACCCCCGCCGCACGACCTCGACCTCCGGCAGTTCGGGCATCCAGCGGCTCACACCTGGTCGAGTGTGGTCCACGCGGTGGCGGCGGCCTTCTGTTCGGCCTCCTTCTTCGAGCGACCCATCCCGATGCCGTACTCGATGTCCATCACCACGACAACCGCAGTGAACAGCTTGTCGTGGTCTGGTCCCGTCGAGCTGACCGCGTACATGGGAGGGCCCAGTCCGCGGGCCGACGTCAGCTCCTGAAGGCTGGTCTTCCAGTCCAGGCCGGCTCCGAGCGTCGGCGCGCTGTCCAGCAGGGGACCGAAAAGGCGGAGCACCACCGCACGGGCGGTGTCGACACCATGCCGCAGGTACACCGCACCCAGCAGCGATTCCATTCCGTCGGCCAGGATGCTCGCCTTGTCCGCCCCGCCGGTATTCACCTCACCGCGCCCCAGCAGCAGATGGCCGCCCAGTCCTCCCGCGCACAACCCGCGCGCCACATCGGCGAGCGCCTGGGTGTTGACGATGCTGGCCCGCAGTTTGGCCAGGTCTCCTTCCGGGCGTTCGGGGTGACGGTGGAAAAGCTCGTCGGTGATAGTCAGCCCGAGCACGGCGTCGCCGAGGAACTCCAGTCGCTCGTTGGTGGGCAGGCCTCCGTGTTCGTAGGCGTAGCTGCGATGGGTCAGGGCCAACGTCAGCAGTTCCGCCGGCAAGTCGACGCCGAGGGCATCGAGCAGCGATTGCCGTGCGGTGTCCGCCGCGGTCACTGGTCGTCCCCGGGTCGTTCGGGCATCGGCCGGGCGAGCTTCACCCAGCGCGGGTCGAGCACGTCGTGGTGGTGGCCGGGCTCGGCGCCGGCCAGCGGGACACCGCATTGCGGGCACAACCCCGGGCAATCGGGGCGGCACAGTGGCGACAGCGGCAACTCGAGGCCGACGGCGTCGATGATCGCCTGCCCGAGGTCGATCCTGTCGTCGACCACACGGCCGACCTCGTCGTCCTCGGTGGTGGCTTCCGTGGCGGAGCCCGGATAAGCGAACAGCTCGGTGAGCCGGATCGCGACGCGGCCCGTGAACGCCGACAGGCAGCGGGCACATTCGCCGACGGTCGGCGCCGACGCCGCCCCGGTGACCAGCACGCCCTCGGCCACCGATTCCACACGCAGGTCCAGTTCGAGAGGAGCGCCCTGTTCGATGGCTTCCATCTCCAGCCCGATCCGTGTCGGGGCTATGACAACCTGCCGCACCGTCGTCATCGCTCCGGGGCGCCGCCCCAGACGGGCGATGTCGACGTTCAGCGGGGACTGGTTGAGCCTCGACATGGCGCGATTCTACGGCCCCTGACTCCTACTCCCGGTCAGCCTCCCGGTCAGCGCTGTGCGTAGTCGTGCGTGCCCGCGGCGGTTCGCAGTTGATGGCGGCCGCGGCTCACCGAGCGCAGCGTTCCGTTGAGATATTCCTCGAACTCGGCCAGCTTGCTGTCGACGTAGATGTCGCACTCGCCGCGCAACCGGTCGGCCTCGGCGTGCGCCGAGTCGACCAGCCTGGTCGCTTCGGAATTCGCCGACGACACCACCTCGGTCTGCGACACCAGTCGCTGCTGTTCCCGGATGCCCTCCTGGACGGCCTTCTCGTAGGAGATGTTGCCGGTTTCGACGAGGCGCTCCGCTTCCGCCTTGGCCCGTGCGATGCCGGTCTCGTAGTCACGCTTGGCGGACGCGGCGAGCCGGGCCGCTTCCTCGCGGGCTTCGGTGACCATCCGGTCGCAGTGCTGGCGGGCTTCGGTCACCATCCGATCCGACTGCGACTTGGCGTCGGTGAGCATTCGCTCGGATTCGGCGCGGGCGTGCGTGAGCGTCGCCTCGGCCTCGGCCGTGGCCGAGGCGACCATGCCGTCGGCGTGTTGTTTGGCGTCGCGCAGCATGCCGTCACGCGCATCGAGGACGTCTTGGGCGTCGTCGAGTTCGCCCGGGATGGCATCCTTGATGTCGTCGATGAGTTCGAGGACGTCGCCGCGTGGCACGACGCAACCGGCGGTCATGGGCACGCCGCGGGCCTCCTCGACGATCGCACCCAATTCGTCGAGCGCTTCAAATACTCGGTACACGGTGCACCCTCCCAGGCGTAGTCGGCGTTGTTACTAGTGTGCCTGGTGTTACCTCTGTGACTGTGCTGCGACACACCGGTCGAAGCACAAGCCGTTCAGATGGACGTTACGCAGCAATAGTGCGAGCAAGGCCCTGCGTGAATTCCAGCTCAATGCTGGGCGAGCTTGGCCTGCAACCGCCGGTTCACCGGGTCGGGCAGCAACTCCGAGACGTCACCGCCGAGCATCGCCACCTCCTTGGCCAGCGATGACGAGACGAACGAATACCGCGGCGCAGTGGCCACGAAGAACGTGTCCACGCCGGCGATGTGTCGATTCATCTGGGCCATCTGCAGTTCGTATTCGAAGTCGGTGCCGGTGCGGAGGCCCTTGACGATCGCGGTGAGGCCGTGGGAACGGACGAAGTCGACCACCAGCCCATTCCCCGACTCGACGCTGAGATTGGCCAGGTGCGCACACGATTCGGCGATCATGTCCATACGCTCGGCGAGGGTGAACATGCCCTGCTTGTTCGGGTTGACCAGCACCGCGACGATGACTTCGTCGAACTGGGCGGCGGCACGCTCGAGGATGTCGACGTGTCCCAGCGTCACCGGATCGAACGAACCCGGGCATACGGCGCCGCTCATGGGGTTCGACCGTAGCAGGCGAATTCCAGCCTGGTGTCGCCGTAACGGCGATCGGGCCAGCGGTCCCAGCCGGGCGGCCAGGTCACCGACGGCGACGCCGCCGCGCGCTCGAGGACCGCGACCGACCCCTGCGTGACCCAACCGTGGTCGTTCAGTGCCGCCAGCATCCGCTCGACCTCGCCGGCGCCGACGTCATAGGGCGGGTCGGCGAACACCAGGTCCGCCGCAGCGGTCGCGCCGGCCGCCAGCACCGCGCTGACCTGCCCGCGGCGCACTGACGCGCCCGGCAGTCCGAGCGCTACGACGTTGCGGGAAATCACCGCGGCTGCCCTGGCGTCGGATTCGACGAAGTCCGCCGTCGCCGCCCCGCGAGACAGCGCTTCGAGGCCGAGCGCCCCGGAACCGGCGTACAAATCCAGCGCCGCCAGACCGGAGAAATCCACGCGTGCCGCCAGGACGTTGAACAGCGATTCGCGTACCCGGTCGGTGGTCGGCCGGGTGCCACGGACCGGCACCGAGATCCGGCGCCCGCAGGCGATACCGCCGATGATGCGCGTCAGCTGATGACCACGAGGAGGTCGCCGCCTTCGACCTGGGCGGTTTGGGCGACGGCGATGCGGGTGACGGTTCCGGTTTTGGGTGCGGTGATGGCGGCTTCCATTTTCATGGCCTCGATGGTGGCGATGGTTTGTCCGGCGGTGACGGTTTCCCCGTTTGTGGTGCTGACGGTGACGACGCCGGCGAAGGGGGCGGCGACGTGGTCGGGGTTGTTGCGGTCGGCTTTCTCGGCGGTGGGGACGTCGGCGGCGATGCTGCGGTCACGGACCCGGACGGGCCGCAGTTGGCCGTTGAGGATGCACATGACGGTGCGCATCCCGCGTTCGTCGGGGTCGGAGATGGCTTCCAGGCCGATGAGCAGTTCCACGCCGCGTTCCAGTTGAACGCGGTGTTCCTCCCCGCGACGCAGCCCGTAGAAGTATTGGTTGGCCGACAACCGGGACGTGTCGCCGTATTCGTCACGGTGCGCCTGGAATTCTTCGGTGGGACCGGGGAACAGCAACCGGTTGAGGTTAGCTTGGCGGCCGCGGCCCGGGATCGTCAGCGCGGCTTGATCCTGGGATGTGAGTTGTTGTTCGGGCTTGGCCGGGCCGCGGCCGTTCAGCGCCTTGCTTCGCAGGGGTTCAGGCCAGCCGCCGGGCGGGTCACCGAGTTCGCCGCGCAGAAATCCGATCACCGAGTCCGGGATGTCGTAGCGGCCGGGGTCGGCGGCGAACTCGTCGGCGCTGATCCCGGCGCCGAGCAGGGCCAGCGCCAGATCTCCGACCACCTTGGAGGAGGGTGTGACTTTGACCAGGCGGCCCAGGATCCGGTCGGCGGCCGCGTAGTTGGTTTCGATGTCTTCGAAACGGTCGCCGAATCCCAGGGCGATGGCCTGCTGGCGCAGATTCGATAACTGCCCGCCGGGGATCTCGTGGGTGTAGACGCGTCCGGTAGGGGCGGGCAATCCCGATTCGAACGGCCCGTACACCTTGCGCAGCGCTTCCCAGTACGGTTCCAGATCGCACACGGCGCGCAGCGACAGCCCGGTGTCGTAGTCGGTGTGGGCCGCGGCGGCCACGATCGAGGAAAGCGCGGGCTGGCTGGTGGTGCCTGCCAGCGGCGCGGCAGCGCCGTCGACGGCGTCGGCGCCGGCATGCCAGGCCGCCAGGTAGGTGGCCAGTTGCCCGCCCGGAGTGTCGTGGGTGTGCACGTGCACGGGCAGGCCGAAGCGGGATTTCAGCGCAGACACGAGTTTGGCGGCCGCTGGGGCGCGCAGTAGGCCGGCCATGTCCTTGATCGCCAGCACGTGCGCGCCTGCGTCGACGATCTGTTCGGCGAGTTTCAGGTAGTAGTCCAGGGTGTAGAGGTTCTCGCCGGGGTCGGCCAGGTCTCCGGTGTAGGAAATCGCGACCTCGGCGACCGCGGTGCCGGTGGCGCGCACGGCGTCGATGGCCGGGCGCATCGAGTCCACGTTGTTCAGCGCGTCGAAGATCCGGAAGATGTCCACCCCGGTGCGGGTCGCCTCGTCGATGAACGCCTGCGTGACCGACTCCGGATACGGCGTGTAGCCGACGGTGTTGCGGCCTCGCAGCAGCATCTGCAGGCAGATGTTGGGCAGCGCGGCACGCAGCGCGGCCAGCCGCTCCCACGGGTCCTCCTTCAAAAACCGCAACGCGACGTCGTAGGTGGCCCCTCCCCAGCACTCCATGGACAGCAACTGCGGCGTGAGCCGCGCGATGTAGGGGGCAACCTTCAGCAGGCCGGTCGTGCGGATCCGGGTGGCCAACAATGACTGATGCGCGTCGCGGAATGTGGTGTCGGTCAGCTTGACCCCGGGCGTGTCGCGCATCCACGCCGCAAACCCGTCGGGCCCCAACGCCGTCAGCCGCTGCTTGGAACCGTCCGGCGGGGCTGCGCTCAGGTCCAACTCGGGTAATTTGTCGTGCGGATACACCAGCGACGGTCGCTCGCCGTGCGGTTTGTTCACCGTGACATCGGCCAGATAGCTCAGGATCTTCGTGCCCCGGTCGGCGGAGGACCGGGCGGTCAGCAGCTGCGGGCGTTCGTCGATGAACGACGTGGTGACCCGTCCCGCTTTGAAATCAGGATCGTCGAGAACCGCTTTGAGGAACGGGATGTTCGTCGAGACCCCGCGGATCCGGAACTCGGCCAGCGCTCGCTGCGCCCGCCGCACGGCCGCAGGGAAATCGCGGCCCCGGCACGTCAGCTTCACCAGCATCGAATCGAAGTGCGCGCTGACCTCTGCGCCCAGATTCGTGCCGCCGTCCAGCCGGATCCCGGCCCCGCCCGGGATCCGGTAGGCGTTGATCCGCCCGGTGTCCGGGCGGAACCCGTTGGCCGGGTCCTCGGTGGTGATCCGGCACTGCAACGCCGCGCCGTGCGGCACCATCGAGTTTTGCGACAGTCCCAGGTCGTGCAGCGTCTCCCCCGCGGCGATCCGTAGCTGACTCTCCACCAGGTCCACGTCGGTGATCTCCTCGGTCACCGTGTGCTCCACCTGGATCCGCGGGTTCATCTCGATGAACACATGCCGACCGCGCTCATCGAGCAAGAACTCCACTGTGCCCGCGCAGCTGTACCCGATACTGCGGGCGAACGCCACCGCGTCGGCGCAGATCTTCTCCCGCAGCCCCGGATCCAGGTTCGGCGCCGGCGCCAGCTCGATCACCTTCTGATGACGCCGCTGCAGGCTGCAGTCCCGTTCATAGAGGTGGATCACGTTTCCCGACGCGTCGGCCAGTATCTGCACCTCGATATGACGCGGACGAATCACCGCCTGCTCAAGGAACACGGTGGGATCACCGAATGCCGACTCCGCTTCGCGAGAGGCTGCTTCGATGGCCTCGGGCAGCGCGTCGGGTTCATTCACCCGTCGCATACCCCGCCCGCCCCCACCGGCCACGGCCTTGACGAACAGCGGAAAGGTCATTGACGTCGCGGCCACCACCAACTCGTCCACCGACGCCGACGGCGCCGACGACTCCAGCACCGGCAGCCCCGCCGCCCTGGCCGCGGCGACCGCCCGCGACTTGTTGCCCGTCAACTTCAGAACCGCAACCGACGGCCCGACGAACGTGATCCCCGCCGCCGCGCACGCGGCCGGCAGATCCGGATTTTCCGACAAGAACCCGTAGCCGGGATAGATCGCATCAGCACCGCACGCCTGCGCGGTCTCGACGATCTCCCGGACATTCAGATAGGCCCGGACGGGATGGCCTTTCACCCCGATCTGATACGCCTCGTCGGCCTTCAGGCGATGCAAAGAATTGCGGTCCTCGTACGGATACACCGCAACCGTCGCCACACCCAACTCATAGGCCGCACGAAACGCCCGAATCGCGATTTCCCCGCGATTGGCGACCAGAACCTTGGAAAACATTCGCGGCCTTTCGCTGTGCATTGCAGCATCGACGCTTTACAGCAGCGTCGACCAATAACTCCAGAACCGCACGAAGATCATCAATATCACCGCGGTGAACCACAATGCGACGATCGACCATCGCCACCGGTGCAGCACCGCCATCACCGGGTTCCCGGCCAGTGGGCGCAGCGCGATCGAGCCGACCACCACCAGCAGCGGAATGGTGACCGACCAAACCAACATGCAGTACGGGCACAGCGCGCCGATGCGGTAGAGGCTCTGGAAGATCAGCCAGTGGACGAACACCGCGCCCAGCGCCGTCCCGACCGTCAGGCTTACCCAATACCATTGCGGCAGAACACCTTTGGCGAAAGAGAGCACGCCCGTGGTGACGACGACGGTGAAGGCGACGATGCCGATGAGCGGATTGGGGAAACCGAACACCGACGCTTGATGGGTCACCATCACCGAACCGCAGGACAGCACCGGGTTGATGCTGCAGGTCGGTACATAGGACGGGTCCGCCAGCAGTGCGATCTTCTCGACTGTCAAGGTGAACGAGGACGCCAACCCCAGGGCGCCCGCGACGAGAATCCATAGCGCGCCGGCCGGCCCGACCGCGGCACCCGTTCGCGGCGCGGTTGGGTCCGGCACCGGGGCTTGTCTGGCTCCAGGACTTACGGGCGCGGCGGCACCCGTCATGCGGCGGGTACCGCCGCGGTGTCGAGGCCGGGTACGTTCCCGACGATCTCTTTGACCTTGGCTACCAGCGCGTCGGGCGTGGTGTTGTGTATCGTAGTCCTGGCCGTTGATCCGGATCGTCGGGGTGGCGTTGATCTTCGCCGCCTGGGCGAGGCCCTTGACCATCTCGGAGTTTCTGCCGGAGTTGACGCAGTCGGGCACCGATCCCACGATGCCCGCCTGCCTGGCGGTCTCGATCAGCGCCGCGTCATCCGGAGCGGGCGACCCTTCGGGAGGCTGCTTGGCGAAGAGCGCCGAGTGGTAACGCCGGAACACGTCCTTGGCCGGACTGGTGTCGGCGTCGGCCACGCAATAGCCGGCGTTGGCGGCACGGGTGGAGTAGTTGTCGTTCACGACGTTGTTCAAGATCGCGACCATGTAGTAGTCGACTGCTATCGCGCCCGAATCGATCAGCTTGCTGACAGTCGGGCCGAAGGACTTCTCGAATGCCTGGCAATGCGGGCACTGGAAGTCTTCATAGATCGCAACCAACGCCTTGGGCTCTCCACCCCCCTCCTGCACGATGACATTGGAGGCTTCAACCCGAACGGCCCGGACGTCACCGGACCGCACCGGGGGTTTGCCATGGGACACTATGTAGATCGCGAGCCCGGCCCCGATCGCAATGACGAGCAGCGTCAGGCCCACCTGTACCCATAGGTTACGTTTGCGATCGGCCGCCTTCAGGTCGTAGTTGCCGGGGCGCTTCGGTTTGTTGGCCACAGGTGGGTGATCCTCATGCTCGCGGTCAATGACGCGAACCAGCCTACCGGCGCAGCCAGGACGGGAATCGACCCCGGTCGGCGACGGGCCGATGGCGGTGGGACCAGCACAGATGGCGCGCCTTGCGACTGCCGGTGCCGTGGCAGCGAGGCGGCAGCCGGTGGTAGGGTCCGCGTATTCGCCTGGGCTGTATAACCGGCTCTGCGAATTTCGTGATTACCGGCAGGTTACAGGCAGGTAGGTGAGATGGACGTCCCATCGATCGGGCTAAACGACGGCAACACCATCCCGGCGCTGGGCCTCGGAGTCGCCGAGCTGTCCGATGCAGAAACCGAGCACGCCGTTGCCGCGGCCCTGGAGGCCGGTTACCGGTTGATCGACACCGCATCTGCCTACGGCAACGAAGCCGCGGTGGGCCGGGCCATCGCCGCGGCGGGTATTCCTCGTGCCGAGATATTCGTCACCACCAAACTGGCCACGGACGAACAAGGCTTCCAGTCTGGTCAAGACGCCATCAAAGCGAGCCTGGACCGGCTCGGCATGGATTATGTGGACCTGTACCTCATCCACTGGCCGGCCGCCGACAACGGCAAGTACATCGACAGCTGGGGCGGAATGCTGCGTTCCAAGGCCGACGGGCTGGCCAAGTCGATCGGCGTGTGCAACTTCGGCGAGGAACACCTGTCCAACGTGATCGACCTGACGTTCTCCGTACCGGCCGTCAATCAGATCGAATTGCACCCCCTGCTCAGCCAGTCGGCGCTTCGTGCCGTCAACGCCGAACGCAACATCGTCACCGAGGCCTACAGCCCATTGGGCGTCGCCAACCTGCTGGACAACCCCACCGTGACATCGGTGGCGGCCAACTACGGCAAGAGCCCGGCGCAGGTGCTGATCCGGTGGAGTCTTCAGCTGGGAAACGTTGTCATTCCGCGGTCGTCGTCGCCGGAGCGCGTCGCGGCCAATATCGACGTGTTCGACTACGAGCTGACCCCGGCAGACATGGACCGCCTGAACTCACTCGACGACGGCACCCGCTACCGGCCCAACCCGCACACCTACGCCGGAAGCTAGCCCCGTAATTCGCACATGGGCGCGGTGAGTGGGCGCCGGCGTTTCCGGTGTCCGCAGCATCACGATCGTCGTAGAGCACAGGAGTGGCGCCCGTCACCCGCTCCGAGATCCCGAGCTGTGACGTGACTCGATCCAGGTCGTACGACCAGTCGACGAACGGGACATCCGCCTGAGCGCCATCAACCCCTGCCGGCAGCCAGTTCATAACTCAGGGCAGGTCTTGGCTCCTTCACGGAGGCGGTTCGCCGAGGGTGTGTCGACCGGCAGCCCATAGCCTCGTAGCACTGCGGCGAACTGCACAGCGTACTGACAGTGAAAGGCGCCGTTGGGCGGCATCCAGGTGGCCGGTTCCTGATCGCCCTTGTCCTGATTGGCGTTACCGGCGACGGCCAGCAAGTTGGCCGGATCGTTGGCAAAGCGTAGCCGCAGCGCATCGGTCCAGTCCCTGGCCCCGAGATCCCAGGCCAGCGCCAGTGGGACGATGTGGTCGATCTGCACCGAGGCGCCGATCTGGTTGCCCCGCAAGAAGGTTACGGTCGCGTTCGTGTATGGGTCGTGCAGCGTGCCGGTGGCCACCGCGTTGGGGCACCGCTTGATCGACACATAGGTCTTCTCGACGAGGTCGCGATCGAGAACGTCGTTGCGGGTATCGCAGCCGTTATGTCCACCGGGGGCATCGTTGTCATCGGTCCAGGGGCCACCGAACGCTTCTCGGCGGTAGTCGTGACCACGAATCCGAACGGGCACCTCCGGCACTCCGGCGAGTACATCGGCGTCCGGCGCCACGGTGGGCACCTGGCCGTCGGTGGCCTGCGCGACGAACGCCCGGTTCCGCTCCCCCACGGCGGACACCGTCTGCGCGGCGACGATCACCGCGAGCAGTGCGACGGCGACCGGCCAGGCCGGTATGCTGCGTTTCACGACTTGTCCAGGTACTCAATGCGACTGTCATTGCTGAAATGGGCGGCCAGCAACTCCAGGCCGCCATCGGCCGGGTCGCTCCGATAGGCCTGTTCGCAAAACGACCGAGCGGATTCGATGACCTCGCGGTCCTGCGCCAACGACAGCAGGCGCAATCCGATGGCGCGCCCGGACTGGTTGCGGCCCAGCACATCTCCCTCACGCCGTTCAGCCAGGTCGAGATCGGCCAGTTCGAACCCGTCGTTCGTCGAGGCCACGGCACTGAGCCGGGCACCCGCTTTCGATGCCTCCGGCAGCATCGTCACGAGCAGGCAAAGGCTCGGGTGGCTGCCGCGGCCGACGCGACCGCGCAGCTGATGCAGCTGACTGATGCCGAACCAGTCGGCATCGACGACCACCATCACGGTGGCGTTCGGCACGTCCACGCCGACCTCGATGACCGTGGTGCACACCAGGACATCGATATTGCCCCCGCGGAAGGCAGCCATCACCGCGTCCTTCTCGTCGGACGACAGCCGGCCGTGCATGAGTCCGGTCCGCAGGCCCGCCAGCTCGTGTGAGCGCACTCGTGTGAACAGGTCCACGACCGCCGTGGGCTTGCGCACCGAACCGCCGCCCGTGCCGGGGCCGACCTTGTCGTCGTCGTCGATACGGGGTGCGACCACATAGGCCTGGCGGCCCGCAGCCACCTCCTCACGGACGCGTTGCCAGGCGCGTTGTAGCCAGGCGGGCTTTTGCGCGGCAAATATCACATTCGTGCTGATAGGTTGCCGGCCAACCGGCAGTTCCCGCAATGTCGATGTCTCGAGGTCGCCATACACCGTCAGCGCCACCGTGCGCGGTATCGGCGTTGCGGTCATCACCAGCAGGTGCGGGGTGATCCCGCCGGTTGCCTTGGCGCGCAGCTGATCCCGCTGTTCCACCCCGAACCGGTGCTGCTCGTCGACCACCACCATGCCGAGCAGGTGGAATTCGACCACCTCGGACAGCAAGGCGTGCGTTCCGATGACGACGCCTGCCCGGCCCGATGCGATGTCGGCACGGACCTCCCGCTTGCGCGCCGGCGACATCGAACCGGTGAGCAGCGCAACCGATGTCGCAAGCTCCGAGCCACCGAGCTGGCCCGCCATCGCCAGCGGGCCCAGCACGTCGCGGACCGACCGGGCATGTTGGTCGGCCAGCACCTCGGTGGGGGCCAACATGGCGCACTGATAGCCCGCATCGACCATCTGCAGCATCGCCAGAAGCGCGACGACGGTTTTACCCGCACCTACCTCCCCCTGCAACATGCGGTTCATCGGATGTGACGACGCCAATTCCCCGAGGATCACCGACAGCACCTCGCGCTGACCATCGGTGAGTTCGAAGGGCAGCTGGCGTAGCAGCGCGGCACGCAGCCCGTCTTCGCGCACCGGAGCGGGCGGACCCGTCTCGGAGAGCTCGCCATAGCGCCGTGCCGTCAACGCCCATTGCAATCCGACTGCTTCGTCGAATCGCAGTCGCTCCAGCGCCCGCTCACGTTCCTCGGCATTCTCGGCGGCATGCACCGCACGTAGAGCCGTGTCCTCGGACATTAGATTTCGTTGCCGGACAATGCTTTGCGGCAGCGGATCGGCAACCGGGTCGAGAACGGCGAGAACCTGGCGCACGCAGGCGTAGATATCCCAGCTCTGCAATTTGGCACTGGCCGGATAAATCGGGAAGAAGTCGCGTTCGAACGCCGACAGATCGACCCCGGCACCGGGATCCTGTGCCTCGACAATCGCGCGGAGCGACCTCGCGCCGCTACCGCTTTTGCCCGACGGGGAGTCGAGGATCAGGTAGGCGGGGTGGGTCAACTGCATGATGCCCTTGAAGAAGCCCACCTCCCCGGACAGCATCACCCGGGCGCCCTTGACGAGAGTCTTCTTGAGATATCTGGCGTTGAAAAATGTCGCGGTCACCTTCGGCCGGCGATCACCGAGGGTGACCACGAGGTACTCGCGGCGCGGCGGCCGGTTGGTGTATCGCAGATCGGTGTCGGTGATGGTGTCGACGAAGGTGATGTGTTCGCCTACCTCCGGCGGTTCGTCACTCTCGCCGAGCACCGTCGAACCCTTGCTGTATTTGCGCGGGTAGTGACGCAGCAGATCGTCGACAGTGCGGATGCCCAAGACCTCGCCGAGCTGCCCCGCCGCCTTCTTGCCGACGACGTAGTCGAGCCGATCGGCCAGCGTCGCCACGACTATTCCACCCCGATGATCAGCACGTCGCCGCCCTGTCCGGTGTCATAGGTGACCAGTTCGGTGCCTAGGTGGTACGTGCGGACATGCTCCAGCAGAGCCTTGTGGACGTTCCCGGGCGCCCCGGTCAGGGCGGTGCCGAGCAGCACGGTGATCAGTTCGCCGCCGACGGTGAGCATCAGGTCGAGCAGCCCGCAAGCCGCCGCCGTTAGGTCGTGGCGCACGACCAGCACTTCGTCGGCGAAGATGCCCAGCCCGTCGCCGGGCCGGCACGGACCGGCCCAGGTCAGCGCATCCTCGGTGGCTATCCGAACCGATCCGAACCGCGTCGAACCGGCTGCGGCAGCCATGGTGTAGCCGTCGTCGACCGCTTGGCGGCCCACATCATGCACGGCCAGGGCGGCCAGGCCCTGCACCATCGAACGGGTCGGTAGCGGGACCACGTCGATGCCCCAGCCGATTGCCGCGGTGCAGCCGGCGACCAGCTCCTCGGCGGCTACGTAGCCATTCGGCAACACAAGCACCGACGCCGCGCCGGTGTCGACGATGACCCGCAAGAGCTGCTGGGAGCTGACCCCCGGAACATCGCCGGGCGGTCCGGCCCGCAACACGAACGCGCCCTCGCCGGAGAACAGGCGCTCGGCGCCGTCGCCGTCGACGACCGCGAGCACCGCACGATCGCGGGTCCAGCTGCCAGGCGCGCTGGCGGCGTGCCCGGGGCTCAGCGTCGATATCTGGATGCGGCTGGGGGCACCGGCATGCAGAGCTGCTTCGACGGCGGCGCCGGCGTCGTCGGTGTGCACATGCACCGAATATCCGGCCCCGGGCGCGGCGGCGATGGCCACCGACTCACCGAGTTCTTCCAGCCGCGCACGAAGTTCGGCGGCACCCACGGCCGAGCAGTCGACCAACTCATACATCACCTCGAACTGTGGCGGCGCGACCATCGGCACACTCGGCTCGGTCGGCGAAGCCGGCTGATAGTGCCGACGCACCGACATCCGCCCGGAAACAGTCCGGCACAGCGCGTCGAGCAGCACGAGCAGCCCGCGACCGCCCGCGTCGACCACACCCGCCTCGGCCAATACCGCTAGCTGCTCGGGTGTCTTGTCCAATGCGGCCGCGGCGGCATCGGCCGCCGCGGCCGCGGTGTCGGCCAGGTCGTCTCCGGCCGAGGCGCTGATCTCGGCCGCGCCGGCGGCCGAGATCAGCACGGAGACGATCGTGCCCGGAATCAGTTCCCCGCCCACAGACGCGACCACCAGGCCGATCGCGTGCCGCAGCGCGGCCGCAAACAACCCGGCATCGATTTCGGCGAGATCTCTTTCAGTGTCGGACGCCGCCGAAGCCGCGACATCGGCGATACCCCGCAGGATCTGGGAAAGTATCACTCCCGAGTTGCCCCGGGCGCCGTGGAGCGCGCCCGCCGCGAGAGCCGCGGCGACTGCGACGACGCCGTCACCGTCCAGCGATTCGGCTCGGGCCAGTGCCGACCGCATGGTGAACAGCATGTTGGTGCCGGTGTCGGCGTCGGCGACGGGGAAGACGTTGAGCCGGTTGATCTCGTCGGTGTGGGTGATCAGGTCGCCGACGCCCGCATGGGCCCAGTCCCGCAGGGCTGCGCCGTCCAGCCGACGATCCGACATCACCGCCCTCCTGCCGTCCACACCGATGCGTCAGCCTAGCCATTGATGCCGACACCGCGTGTGCGGCCACTCGCAACATTTTGGTGATCAACCTCGCGGCCCGGTATTCTGGTCGGACTGTCGGGTCATCCGTCCGCCGGTCTCTGGGCGAACGCATCCGGACCCAAGTACTTGACGTCGAGGAGTTCTACACATGGCTGCCGTATGCGATCTCTGCGGGAAGGGCCCCGGCTTCGGCATGTCGGTGTCGCATTCGCATCGCCGGACCAACCGGCGGTGGAATCCGAACATCCAGACCGTGCACGCAGTGGCCCGCCCCGGTGGGAACAAGAAGCGCATCAATGCCTGCACCTCCTGCATCAAGGCCGGCAAGGTCGTCCGCGGGTAGCAGCGGCCACAGGCAATGCTCACCGGTCCGCTCACCGATCTGGGTCGGGGTCAGGTCAGGGCAACCGCCAGTCGACAGGCTCGGCACCCATCCCGGTCAGTAGGCCGTTGGCGCGACTGAACGGCCGTGACCCGAAGAATCCCCGCGCCGCGGACAGCGGTGACGGGTGCGGAGATTCGATCACACCGCTCGCGTCTCCGAGCACCGGTCGCAGCATCGAGGCGTCGCGGCCCCACAGGATCGCCACCAACGACGCCCGGCGCGCCACCAGTGCCCGGATGGCGCATTCGGTGATCGCCTCCCAACCCTTGCCCCGGTGTGACGCCGGGGCGCCGGGGCGTACGGTGAGCACCCTGTTCAGCAGCATCACTCCCCCGGCGGCCCAAGGCGTCAGGTCGCCGTTGGCGGGTCTGGGGTAGCCGAGATCCGCGGAGTACTCGGCGAAGATGTTTTCCAGGCTTCGCGGCAGCGGCCTGACCTCCGGTGCCACCGAGAAACTCAGCCCGACCGCGTGTCCAGGGGTCGGGTACGGATCCTGGCCGACGATCAGCACTCTGACCGCGTCGAACGGAAAAGTGAAGGCGCGCAACACATGTGCACCCGACGGCAGATAGCCGCGCCCCACGGCAAGTTCGGCGCGCAGGAAGTCTCCCATAGCGGCGACCTCGGTCCTGACAGGTTCCAGCGCGTCGGCCCAACCGTCGTCGACCAATTCACGAAGCGGGCGCGCCGTCACGAGCCACCAACCTAGTTGAACGAGTCCCAGCCGGCGTAACCCGCCCAATCGCGGCCATCGACACGCACCCGCGGCGGCCCATCGACCACGGTCCCGATCGCCCGCCAGCCGGCCGGAAGCTCTCCGGGGAAACACCCGACCAGGGCGTGATCCTCGCCGCCGCCGAGCACCCACACCCACGGATCGACACCCAAACGCGCTGCTGCGGCGTCCACCGCGTGGCGGTCGGCCACCAGTCCGTCGGTGACCAGATCGATCCCGACTCCGGAGGCCGCCGCGATGTGGCGCAGGTCGGCGATCAACCCGTCGGAGACATCGATCATCGCCGTGGCTCCGGCGTCCGCGGCGGCCCGCCCCTGGCCGTAGGGAGGTTCGGGGACCAGGTGACGGTTGCGGAGTTCGGGTGAATCCGGCAACCCGGCCGCCAGCAGCCAGTAGCCGGCGGCGGACCGGCCGAGATCCCCGGCGACGGCGACCGTCGAACCCGCCCGCGCTCCCCCGCGCAGCACCGCCGCCCGACCGGCCAGGTCGCCCAGCACGGTGACCGACACCACCCATTGCGGACAACTGACCAGGTCACCGCCGACGATGGCACCGCCACTGCGGGTCACTTCGGCCCACATCCCCTCGGACAGCTCGATCACCTGACCCGCCGCGGTGTCCGTGGGGGCGCCGAATCCCACGACGAAGCCGACCGGGCGTGCACCCATCGCCTCGATGTCGGCGGCATTCTGCGCTATCGCCTTCCGGCCGACCTCGTACGGCGAGGACCAGTCCAACCGGAAATGGCGGCCTTCGACAAGCATGTCGGTGGAGATCACCACCCGCCGGTCGGGAATCGCCAGCAGAGCCGCGTCGTCGCCGGGTCCGACCAGCACGGCCTCAGACCGGACACTCCGGGAAATCAGCCGCTCGATGACCTCGAACTCACCCAGCTCGGCCAGCGTCGGATCGGCGCTGTCGGTCATGTCACGTCGCACCCGCCATCCGCCGTCCTGAACACCGCACCGACCTGCGGTACTTTTTCCCTGCAGGGACAGTTTATGAGACGACGCGCTCGGCGAAGACGCGAGCGAAAGCGCCCGAGCGCCAGCCGGGCCGTGGACAGGAGCAACCGGGTGGTCGAGGCCTTCATGCTGATTCAGACAGAGGTCGGCCGCGCCGAGGTCGTCGCAAAACGGGTGGCGGCCCTGCCCGGCGTGTTGTCGTCCGAATACGTGACCGGACCCTATGACGTGGTGGCACGCATCGGCTCGCAGACCCTGGTCGACCTGCACGAAACCGTCGTCGTCGGCGTGCAGGCCATCGACGGCATCACCAGGACTTTGACCTGCCCGATCGCCGTCTGAGTGGACGACCGCGACCGCGATGGCCCGCCGCGGGCGGCACTGCTCGCCGCCGTGGTCATCGCGGTGCTCGCAGCAGGAGCGGTGATGGTCGTCGCCGCATATCGCAGCCAGTCGCGTCCGGTCACCATCCCTGCGGTGCCTGCACCCCGGGCCGGCGATCCCGCGTGCGACACGGTGCTGGCCGCGTTGCCCGACCGTCTCGGCGACTACCGACGCGCCCGCGCCGCCGGTCCGGCACCCCGCGGCGCCGCCGCATGGCAGCGCCAGGAGATCTCCGAACCTGTGATCCTGCGATGCGGCCTGGACCGGCCCGCCGACTTCGTGATCGGTTCGCCAGTGCAGGTCGTAGACGACGTCTCGTGGTTCCGAGTCGCGGAGGCGGACCGCACCACATGGTTCGCCGTGGACCGCACCGTCTATGTGGCCCTGACGCTGCCCTCCGATTCCGGGCCGACCCCCATCCAGGACCTTTCCGCGGTGATCGCAGCGGCATTGCCCAGCACAGCGATGAATCCGGGCCCGCCCGGCTAGCGCCACCGCGGCGCGTCAACGCAGACCGGTGCCTCGCGCCAACGCCGTGTCGATCATCGCAGCCAGCAGATCCGGATAGTCCAGGCCGCTGGCCACCCACATCTGCGGATACATCGAGATGGTGGTGAACCCCGGCATGGTGTTGATCTCGTTGACCACCGGGCCGTCGTCGGTGAGGAAGAAGTCGACCCGGGCCAAACCCTGACAGTCGATGGCGTGGAACGCGCGAATCGCCAGCTGACGGATCTCGTCGGCGACATCGTCGTCGACTTTGGCCGGCACGTCCAACTCGGCACCGCGCTCGAGGTACTTCGTCGCGAAGTCGTAGAAGCCGTCCTCGCGGCCGCGCACGCCCGCGACCCGGATCTCGCCGAGGGTGCTCGCCTCGACCCGTCCGTCGGGCAGTTCCAATACACCGCACTCGAGTTCACGGCCGACGATCGCGGCTTCGACGATCACCTTCGGGTCGTGCCGGCGCGCGGCGGCAACCGCACCCGGCAGCTGATTCCACGATGTCACCCGGCTCACCCCGATCGAGGATCCGCCCCGGGCGGGCTTGACGAAAACCGGCAACCCGAGCCGCGCCTGCTGTTCAGGTTGAAGGGTGTGCCGGCCGGGCCGCAGGACGATGTGGTCACCGACCGGCAGGCCCTCCGCGGCCAGCAATTTCTTGGTGAACTCCTTGTCCATCCCGGTTGCGCTGGCGAGCACCCCGGCACCCACAAAAGGCACACCCGCAAGCTCGAGCATGCCCTGGATGGTGCCGTCTTCGCCGTACGGTCCGTGCAGCACGGGAAACACCACGTCGACGCATGCCACTACCTGGCCCGAGACGCGGCCCACGCCGGCCCCGGCCAACGACACCAACTCACCCTGCCGCCCAGGATCGGCCGCCAACACCAACTCCGCACCCGAGTCGGCGCTGACCTCGGGCAGCCGGCCATCGGTGATCGCGAGACTTGCCGGGGTCGCATCGGAAAGCACCCAGGCACCGTCGCGGGTGATCCCGACGGGGACGACCTCGAAACGTTGCGGGTCGAGGTTGCGCATGATGCTGCCCGCCGAAACACACGAAATGGCATGCTCGGGGCTGCGCCCGCCGAAGACGACAGCGACGCGGACACGCCCCTTGGAACCGGGCTGGCGACTGGTCACAATCTAGAGAGGCTACCCGGCTCGCCTACCCGGAGCGCTTGCACGATGTCGGCTATCAGGTCGTCGGTGTCCTCGATGCCCAGCGAGATGCGAGCGAACCTGTCGCTGACCTGGTCGCCCCAGCGGGCCCGCCGGTCGACGGAGGTCTGGATTCCGCCGAAACTGGTGGACGCGACCAACAGCTCGCTGCGCCGCACCAGCTCGGTCACCGCGGCGGCATCAGCCAACTCGACCGAGACGAGTCCGCCGAACCGCCGCATCTGCGCGGCTGCCACCGGATATGCCGGGTCGCCCGGCAGCCCGGGGTAGCGCACCGAACGGACAGCTTCGTGCCGTTGCAGCGTGATCGCCAGCGCCTGGGCGTTGTGGCACTGCCGCTCGAAACGCAACCCGGCACTGCCGATGCTGCGCAGTAGTAACCAGGCCTCGAATGCGCCGAGGATGGGGCCCGCCAGCAGCCGCTCTCGCGCAAGGGCGGTCATCAGCTCGGGATGGCTACCAGCGACGTACCCGGCGAGCAGATCACTATGACCCGACAGGCACTTCGTCGCACTCGCGACCACGAGGTCGGCTCCGAGCGATAGCGGAAGCTGGCCCAGCGGCGTGGCGGTGGTGTTGTCCACGACGAGCCGCGCTCCCCTGCGGCGGCACACGCCCGACAGGCGGTGCAGATCGGTGACATCCAGGAACGGGTTTGCGGGCGTTTCGGCCAATACGACATCGGCTTGCGCGGCCGCGTCGCACATCTCGTGACTGTGCGCCGCGTGCACCGTAACGCCAAGCGGAACAAGGTATTCCGACGCATAGGCGCGCACCTGGTAGTACCCCGTCGGCCGGAACGACCAGCACCGAACCCGCACCGGTCAGGACCCGCAGGGTGGCGGTGACGGCCGCCATTCCCGATCCGAATACCAACGCCGCCGAAGCGCCCTCCAGTTGTGCCAGCGCCGACTCCAGCCTCCGCCAGGTGGGATTCGATGCGCGGCCATACGAGTCGAGCGAATCCGGAGCATCCTCGGCGAGGTGGAAAGTGGCAGCGGGCACAAGGCTCGGCGACACGGGTTGTCCCGGAACCGCATGCGAGGTCACTGCCTGCACGGTTCGAGTGGAAGACCCGAAGTGGCCCGGCTGCGCGCTCACACCCCGCTCACTCTGGTTTGGTTCTGCGGCCCAGCAACGCGGCGACGGCGGCGCTGACCGACATGCCGCGGTGGCACACGCGGTGCACCGCATCGGTCAGCGGCATCTCCACGTCGTAACTGGACGCAAGAGCGAGTATCGACTCGCATGAGGTCACCCCCTCGGCGACATGGCCTCCGGCGGCGCGCTGCGCGGCGGCGATGGTCTCACCGCGGCCGAGCCGTTCACCGAAGGCGCGGTTGCGTGATCGCGGCGACGAACATGTGGCCACCAGATCGCCGACGCCGGCCAGGCCGGCGAGCGTGGCCTCTTTGGCGCCGACCGCGATGCCCAGCCGCATGATCTCGGCCAGCCCGCGGGTGATGATCGCGGCGGCCGTGTTCTCGCCCAGTCCGACACCCGCCGCCATGCCGCATGCCAGGGCGATGACATTCTTGCAGGCACCCCCGATCTCCGTGCCGATCACATCGGAGTTGGTGTACGGCCGGAAGTAACCGGTGCTCAGGCCCCGCTGCAGCGCCACCACGCGGCCGGAATCTGTGGACGCGATCACCGTGGCCGCGGGCTGCTCCGCGGCGATCTCACTGGCCAGGTTCGGACCCGACAACACCGCAACCTGACTGGGGTCGACACCGGTGACCTGGATGATGACCTGACTCATCCGCATCAGCGTGCCCAGTTCGATCCCCTTGGCGAGGCTGACCAGAGTGGCATCGGGGGTCAGCAACGGGTTCCACTTATCGAGGTTTTCCCGCAGCGCCTGCGACGGCACCGCCAGCAGCACCGTGGTCACACCCGCAAGTGCGGCGGCGGCATCGGACGTCGCCTCGACGGCCGACGGCACTTCCACGTCGCCGAGGTAATCGGGGTTGCGGCGGCTGCTGTTTATTTGTTCGGCGACCGCGGCGGTGCGCGCCCACAACCGCACGTCGTTGCCGGCGTCGGCCAGGACCTTGGCCAGGGCGGTGCCCCACGCGCCCGCACCCATCACCGTTGCGGTACCCAACGTGGCAGTCATGACCCCTCTTCGCTTCGCACCTTCTTGGTCCGCAGGCGCCAGTCCCTGGTCAGCGTACTCAGCACCGCTGGCAAGATGGCCGACATGAGCGTCACGCGGCCGGGCGCACACCGCTCTGACGCCGGTACCGGCCTGATCATCGCCGTCAAACGGCTCCGCGCCGCCAAGACGCGCCTTGCCCCTGCGCTCGCGGCGCCCGCACGCAAACGGGTGGTGCTGGCGATGCTTGCCGACACCATCGCGGCGGCTGCCCGCGTACCGGCCCTCGAACCCATAGTCGTCGTCACGCCCGACGATGAGGCAGCGGCCGCCGCGGCGGAGCTGGGCGCCAGAGTCCTGGCTGATCCGACCCCTGACGGACACCCCGACCCCTTGAACAACGCGATCAATGCCGCGGCAGCGATCATCGCCGGATCGACGCCCGATGTCGTGGCTCTCCAAGGTGACCTTCCCGCGCTGCGGGCCCATGAACTCGCGCAGGCTCTTGATGCCGCCCGGGTTAACCGCCGAAGCTTCGTTTCGGATCGGCACGGCACCGGAACGACGGCGCTGTTCGCCTTCGGCGTAGCGCTGAACCCCCAATTCGGTCCCGATTCGGCCGCTGTACATCGGGGTTCCGGGGCCATTGAGCTGACCGGTGCGTGGCCCGGCCTGCGCTGTGACGTCGATACACCCGATGATCTGGCGGTGGCCCGGGCGCTGGGGTTGGGGCCAGCGACCCGAATAACGGCTGATTGTCATGATCAAAGTCAGTAGCGACGACCCTCGCAATACGCCATGATTCATAGGGTGACCGACACCCAAGCGATGCCCACCACCGAGGTGCCCGCCACCGATCCGGGCGACGCGACACGCCCCGTGCCCGACGCCGCTCCGGCGGCGAAGCGCCTGGACGTGAGGGGGCGTCACGAACTGCCCGACAACCGCTATCTGAACCGCGAACTGAGCTGGCTCGACTTCAATTCACGGGTGCTGGAATTGGCCGGCGATCCATCATTGCCATTGCTCGAGCGCGCCAAGTTCCTCGCAATCTTTGCGTCCAACCTGGACGAGTTCTACATGGTGCGGGTTGCCGGTCTCAAACGCCGCCACGAGATGGGACTTTCGGTGCGGTCCGCGGACGGCCTGTCCCCGCGCGAGCAGTTGCGCCGCATCGGCGAGCGCACCCAGCAGATCGCCAGTCATCATTCTCGCGTATTCCTCGACCAGGTGCGCCCGGCACTGGCCGAGGAGGGCATCGTGGTGGTCGGCTGGTCCGATCTCGACGAGAATGAGCACAATCGTCTCTCGACGTACTTCCACGAGCAGGTGTTCCCGGTTCTGACACCACTGGCGGTGGACCCCGCTCACCCGTTCCCCTTCGTGAGTGGACTGAGCCTCAACCTGGCCATCACCATCCGCCAGCCCGAGGACGGCACGCAGCACTTCGCCAGGATCAAGGTGCCCAACAACGTCGACCGGTTCGTCGAGCTCACGGGCGAGGAGCGCGAGGACGGCCATCACAACGTGCGCTTCCTGCCGATGGAAGAACTCATCGCGGCGTTCCTGCCGGTGTTGTTCCCCGGACTGGAAATCGTCGAGCACCACGCCTTCCGGATCACCCGCAACGCCGACATGGAGGTCGAGGAAGACCGCGACGAGGATCTGCTCAAAGCTCTCGAACGCGAACTGGCCCGCAGACGGTTCGGCTCACCGGTGCGTCTCGAGGTCGCCGACGACATGACCGAACACATGCTCGAGTTGCTGCTGCGCGAACTCGACGTCGCCCCAGGCGATGTCATGCAGCTGCCCGGGCTGCTCGACCTCTCGTCGCTCTGGCAGGTTTACGGTGTTGACCGGCCCGCGCTCAAGGACCCGACATTCGTTCCGGCGACGCCACCGGCGTTCGGCGAACGTGAAACCCCAAAGAGCATTTTCGCCACGCTCAACGAAGGCGACGTGCTGGTACACCACCCGTATGACTCGTTCTCCACTACCGTGCAGCGTTTCATCGAGCAGGCCGCCGCCGACCCGAACGTCTTGGCGATCAAGCAGACCCTTTATCGGACCTCGGGCGACTCGCCGATCGTCAATGCACTGATCGACGCCGCCGAGGCGGGCAAGCAGGTGGTGGCGCTCGTCGAGATCAAGGCACGCTTCGACGAGCAGGCCAACATCAAATGGGCAAGGGCGTTGGAACGAGCGGGTGTGCATGTGGTGTACGGCCTGATCGGGCTGAAAACGCATTGCAAGACCTGTCTTGTGGTGCGCCGCGAGGGTTCGGCCATCCGTCGCTACTGCCACATCGGCACCGGCAACTACAACCCCAAGACCGCCCGCCTCTACGAGGATGTCGGCCTGTTGACGGCGTCTCCGGATCTCGGTGCCGACCTCACGGACCTGTTCAACTCGTTGACGGGTTACTCCCGCAAAGTCACCTACCGCAACCTTCTGGTAGCGCCGCACAGCGTGCGAAAGGGCATCATCGAGCGCATCGAACGCGAGGTCGAAGCCGCACGCGAGGGTGCCCAAGCCCGGATCCGGTTGAAGGCCAATGCCCTTGTCGACGAACAGGTCATCGATGCGTTGTACCGCGCGTCACAGGCGGGCGTCCGGGTCGAGGTGGTCGTCCGTGGCATCTGTGCTCTGCGACCCGGCGTCGAAGGCTTTTCGGAGAACATCGTCGTCCGCTCGATTCTCGGCAGGTTTCTCGAGCATTCACGCATTATTCACTTTAAGGCGATCAACGAATTCTGGATCGGGAGCGCCGATATGATGCATCGCAATCTCGACCGCCGGGTGGAGGTGATGGCGCAAGTAAAGGATCCGCGTTTGACGGCCACGCTCGACGAGGTGTTCGATTCGGCAATGGACCCGGCGACCCGATGCTGGGAGCTCGGCTCCGACGGCAGCTGGACGGGGCTCCCCCACGAGGGTCAGACTGCGCGCGACCACCAGGCGTCGATGATGGAGCAGCACGCCCAGCACTGAGACCGGGGGCAGCAACGACACGAATTGACCTGCAGGAGTTCAGGTGCCGAGAGATACATCCGCGCAACGTCGCATCAGCCGAGTGCTTGCGGCCGGTGCCGTGGTCTGGCGCCCGGGACCACATGACCCGGACGAGCCCGAGGTCGCGGTCATCCACCGTCCGCGTTACGACGACTGGTCGCTGCCCAAGGGCAAGTTACGGGCCGGCGAGGTCGAGGCGGTAGCCGCCGTCCGGGAGATCGAAGAGGAAACCGGAATTCACGCAGAGCTGGGCCGGCGATTGACGTCGGTCAGCTACCCGGTGGACGAGAAGGTGAAAAGAGTCCACTACTGGGCGGCACGCGCCGTTCACGGCGATTTCGTCCCCAACAACGAAGTCGACCGGATGCTGTGGCTGCCCCTCGCGGTCGCGATGACGAAGGTGAGCTATGCGTACGACCGGAAGGTGTTGCGATGCTTTGCAAAACACCCGGCTGACACTCGCCCCCTGCTCATCGTCCGGCACGCCACGGCCGGACGCAGGAGCCGCTACAAAGGTGACGACCGTAACCGGCCGCTCGATACGCACGGCCGGGCGCAGGCCGACTCGCTCGTCGGTCTGTTGCTTGCGTTCGGCGCCACCGACCTGCATGCGGCAGATCGTTTGCGTTGTCATCAGACGATCCAGCCGCTCGCCGAGAAGCTATCCGTGACGATCTGTAACGAGCCTGCGCTCACGGAAGAGGCCTATGCCGAGAGCCGGAAGCGGGCTCGGCAGCGCGTACTCGACATCGTGGAAAAGCCCGGTACGCGGGTCATCTGCTCACAGGGCAAGGTGATTCCGGACCTGATCGAGTGGTGGTGCGAACGAGATGACGTTCGCCCGGACCGGTCACGCAACCGGAAGGGCAGCGTCTGGGTGTTGTCGATGGCAAACGAGACATTGGTGGCCGCGGACCATATCGGCAGTCCACTACCCAACGGTCAGTAGTCGCCGGAGCCCGCATCCGAAGCACAAGTGCGCTGCGGGAACGGAATTCCCGCAGCGCACTTCTCGGCGATCTACTTGCGGCCCTTCTTGGTCGGCACCTTGGTGGCGGTCACTTTCGTGGCGGTCACTTTCTTGGCCGGGGCCTTCTTGGCGGCGGTCACTTTGGTGGCGGTCACCCTTTTGGCCGGGGCCTTCTTGGCGGCAGTCACTTTCTTGGCCGGCGCCTTGGTGGCGGTCACTTTCGTGGCGGTCACTTTCGTGGCGTTCACCTTCTTGGCCGGCGCCTTGGTGGCGGTCACTTTCGTGGCGTGTCACCTTCTTGGCCGGCGCCTTGGTGGCGGTCACTTTCGTGGCGGTCACCTTCTTCGCCGGCACCCTCGTGGCGGCGACTTTGGACACCACCTTCTTGGCGAGGGCCTTGCGCGCCACCGCTCTCTTGGCAACTGCTTTGCGGACGGCACCCGCAAAGGCACCGCGCTTCACGGCAGGACCGTCGGCCGGGAGCTTTTGTGCGCCAGAAACAACCGCTTTGAACTGCGCGCCGGGACGGAATGCGGGCACGGAAGTCGGCTTCACCTTGACGGTCTCACCGGTGCGGGGATTGCGGGCGACCCGCGCCGCCCGCCTGCGCTGCTCGAAAACGCCGAAGCCAGTGATGGTGACGCTGTCACCCTTGTGGACGGCGCGGACGATGGTATCGACGATATGCTCGACGGCGGCGGTTGCCTGCCGGCGATCTGAGCCCAACTTCTCCGTTACCACGTCGATGAGCTCTGCTTTGTTCATGCAAAACCTCCGAGGCTTTAGCGGTCCTTCATGGACCGACTAGAGCACACGGTAAACCCTGGTAAGGCTGATTTCCAAGAGCCACGACCAATTTCGGGTGTTGCGGCGAGCTCCAGGGGAAACCGATTGGCGCCCTGAGGCACTGGGCCAACCGTGAATTCGGCGGCTTCCGCCGCTATCGGACATTCGGCAACGTATGCGGTTTCCACGCCGGACGGGACACCTCGAATTGCTCGATCTGATCGAGTTTCCGCAGCGTAAGCCCTATATCGTCAAGGCCTTCGAGCAGCCGCCAGGCCGTGTAGTCGTCAATCGTGAACGGCACCAACGCCGTTCCGGCCGTGATACTCCGATCTTGAAGATTGACAGTGACTTCCAGGCCGGGAGACTCCTCGATGAGCTTCCAGATCAATTCGACGTCATCCTGTGCGACCTGGGCGGCCAGCAGGCCGGCCTTGCCCGCGTTGCCGCCGAAGATGTCGGCGAAGCGCGAAGAGATGACGACCCGAAATCCATAGTCCATCAGTGCCCATACGGCGTGCTCACGTGACGACCCGGTACCGAAATCGGGTCCGGCGACCAACACCGAGCCCTTGTGGAACGGACTGATATTGAGAATGAACTTCGGATCGTTGCGCCAAGCCGCAAACAGTCCGTCCTCGAAACCCGTTCGTGCGACACGCTTGAGATAGACCGCGGGAATGATCTGATCGGTGTCGACATTGGACCTCCGTAGCGGAACACCAATACCTGTGTGAGTCCGGAAGGCCTCCATCCGAATATCCTCCTAGCTCAGGTCGGCCGGCGAAGACAATGTGCCGCGCACTGCGGTGGCCGCGGCAACAACCGGTGACACCAGATGTGTGCGGCCCCCCTTGCCTTGTCGGCCTTCGAAGTTGCGGTTCGACGTTGACGCACAGCGTTCTCCCGGCGTCAGTTGGTCGGGGTTCATCCCGAGGCACATCGAGCACCCGGCCTGACGCCATTGCGCGCCCGCCGACGTGAAGATGTCTGACAGCCCTTCGGTTTCCGCCTGGGCACGCACCCGCATCGAGCCCGGCACAATCAGCATGCGGACGCCGTCGGCCACCTTACGGCCGCGCAGCACCTCCGCCACGGCACGTAGATCCTCGATACGGCCGTTGGTGCATGAGCCCACGAAGACGGTGTCGACGGCGACGTCGCGCATCGGGGTGCCGGGCGACAGGGCCATGTAGGCCAATGCCTTTTCGGCTGCCTGCCTGGCTGCGTCGTCGGGCATCGACTCCGGATCCGGGACGCTCGCCGACAGCGGGATCCCCTGACCGGGGTTGGTTCCCCACGTCACGTACGGGCTCAGCGCGGCAGCGTCGATGTACACCTCGGCGTCGAATTCGGCTCCTGCGTCGGTGCGCAACTGACCCCATGCCGCCGCCGCGTGGTCCCACTCGGCGCCCGAGGGCGCGTGCGGGCGACCGCTGAGATATTCGTAGGTGGTGGCATCGGGAGCCACCATGCCCGCCCGCGCACCGGCCTCGATGCTCATGTTGCAGATCGTCATGCGCCCCTCCATCGAAAGCGCCTCGATGGTGCTGCCGCGGTATTCGATGACATGGCCCTGCCCGCCGCCCGTTCCGATCTTGGCAATGACCGCCAAGATGACGTCTTTGGCGGTGACACCCGGCGGCAGCACGCCGTCGACGTTGACGGCCATGGTCTTGAAGGGTTTCAGCGGCAACGTCTGGGTGGCGAGCACATGCTCGACCTCCGACGTGCCGATACCCATCGCCAGGGCACCGAACGCACCGTGGGTGGACGTGTGGCTGTCTCCGCAGACGATCGTCATACCTGGCTGGGTCAGCCCCAGTTGCGGGCCGATGATGTGCACAATGCCCTGCTCGGCATCCCCCATCGGGTGCAGCCGAATCCCAAACTCCTTGCAGTTGCGGCGCAATGTCTCGACTTGGGTGCGTGACACCGGATCCGCGATCGGCTTGTCGATGTCGACCGTCGGCACGTTGTGGTCCTCGGTCGCGATGGTCAGATCGGGCCGGCGCACCGGCCGGCCCGCGAGCCTCAGCCCGTCGAAAGCCTGCGGGCTGGTCACTTCATGGATGAGGTGGAGGTCGATGTAGATCAGGTCCGGCTCGCCCTCCTTCGCGGCGACGACGTGGTCCGCCCACACCTTCTCTGCCATGGTGCGCGGCTTGTAGTTGTCGGACATTGCTTCTCGATTCCCCCGCAGCTTCCGGGCCGGGAACCGACCACACATCCTCGACGGCGCGCGCGTTACCGCGCAGCCCGCCGCACGAAGGCTGGTGATCTCAACATGCGGGACGCTAGTATCCTTCTGTGAGACAGAATAGCGGCATCGGCGTTCTCGACAAAGCCGTGGGCGTGCTGCATGCAGTCGCCGTCTCTCCGTGCGGGCTCGCCCAACTGTGCGACCGCACCGGCATGCCCAGAGCGACCGCGCACCGCTTGGCCGCGGGGCTGGAAGTCCACCGGTTGCTCGCCCGTGACGGCGAAGGCAGGTGGCGCCTGGGACCCGCCATGAGCGAACTTGCCGCCCAGGTGCCCGATCCGCTGCTGGCCGCGGGTGCGGTGGTGCTGCCCAGATTGCGAGAGATCACTGGCGAAAGCGTTCAGCTCTACCGCAGGGACGGCACATCCCGTATCTGTGTGGCAGCGCTGGAACCTACTGCGGGCCTTCGCGATACCGTCCCCGTAGGCGCCCGCATGCCCATGACCGCGGGTTCGGGGGCCAAGGTGCTGCTGGCATACAGCGACGCCGCGACGCAGCAGGCCGTGTTGGCTTCGGCGAAGTTCAGCGATCGGTCACTCGCCGAAGTACGCCGGCGCGGATGGGCGCAGAGCGTTGCCGAACGTGAGGCAGGAGTGGCCAGTGTCAGCGCGCCGGTCCACGACAACAAGGGCGAAGTGATCGCCGCCATCTCGGTGTCAGGGCCGATCGACCGGATGGGCCGCAGCCCCGGTGCGCGGTTGGCGTCCGATCTGCTCGCCGCCTCCGAGTCGCTGTCACGGCGGCTCTGACCTCCGACGAACCGGGCATGAGCCCGAGAGCGCGCAGCGGCCCGAATTGCGGCAGTTCGCGTCCAGCGGCATCAATTAGCCTCAAGTGGCATCACGTGGCACTGACATTCATCCGCCGTCTGCAGCCTGTCAGACTGGCGCGCATGGGAACCAAGCAGCGCGCACAGATCGTGATGTCCGACGACGAGATCGCCGACTTCGTCCTCAAGAGCCGCACCGGAACGCTGGCCACCCTTGGTGTCGACGGCCAGCCCCACCTGGTGGCGATGTGGTACGGCGTCCTCGACGGCGAGGTCTGGCTGGAGACCAAGATCAAGTCCCAGAAGGCGGTCAACCTGCGGCGTGACCCACGCTTCACGTTCATGATCGAAGACGGCGACACCTACGACACGCTGCGCGGTGTTTCCTTCGAGGGGACGGCGGAGATCGTGGACGATCCGATTACGTCATTTCGTGTCGGAGTGAGCGTCTGGGAGCGCTATACCGGCCCCTACACCGACGAGATGAAGCCTGCCGTCGACATGATGATGAACAAGCGACTATGTGTGCGGTTGACGCCCATCCGCACACGCTCGTGGGATCATCGCAAGCTGGGACTGCCGGCGATGCCACTGTCGGGATCGACAGCGCCAAGTGCAATCGATCAGACCACTACGGACGAGGCGATCTGATCGGCCGGCTTCTGGGAGCGAGTCGATCGGCCCGCTGAGGGCCAAAGCGAAGCGATTGGTAGCCCCGATGGGATTCGAACCCACGCTACCGCCGTGAGAGGGCGGCGTCCTAGGCCGCTAGACGACGGGGCCAGAAACCAATCCGCGGCTCAACCGAGCCGGAAAGTCAGCATAGCTCAGCGACGGGGACTGACCTAATCGCCGGTTACGCTGGGGTACCAGGACTCGAACCTAGAATGGCTGAACCAGAATCAGCTGTGTTGCCAATTACACCATACCCCATTGGCTGCCTGTCCTTGCTGGTCAGAACCTTTTTCCGCGCTTTAGACGCCGATTGCGGGTGCTGTTGCCGGCCGAGGAGAGCCGACGAGCAGAGTACCAAAGATTCCCCGCCGGCCGGTCATCCGGCTGTCTCGGGCGACGTCCGGGGTGCCGCGCGTAACCGTGCCAGGCTGCGTTCGCGGCCCAGCAGTTCGAGCGACTCGAACAGCGGCGGGCTGACCGTAGACCCCGTGACGGCCACTCGGATAGGACCGAAAGCCTCTCGTGGCTTGAGTCCCATTTCATCGATCAGCGTCGACTTCAGGGCAGCCTCGATATTCGGCGTGGACCAGTCGGCAACCCCTTGCAGCGACGCCGTCGCCGCATCGAGAACGGGCGCGGCGTGCGGGCCCAGCGACTTGGCCACCGCCTTCGGGTCGAGTTGGTAGGACCCGTCGTCGAGGAAGCCCAACAGCCCCCACGCGTCGCCGAGCACGACGATGCGGGTGTGCACCAGACGAGCCGCCGTGTCGAATTCCTCATCACCGAGGCCCGTGTCGTGGCCGTGCGTGGTGAAGTAAGCCCGCAATCGGGCCGCGAAGTCGGCCTCGTCGAGCAGCCGGATGTGCTCGGCATTGAGCGCATCGGCTTTCTTCTGGTCGAAGCGGGCCGGGTTGGAGTTGACGTCCACGACGTCGAACGCGGCCACCATTTCCTGCAGGCTGAAGATGTCCCGGTCGTCTGCCAGCGACCAGCCGAGCAGCGCAAGGTAGTTCAGCAAGCCCTCGGGAACGAAGCCGCGGTCGCGGTGCAGGAACAGGTTCGACTGCGGATCACGTTTCGACAATTTCTTGTTGCCGTCGCCGAGAACCGGGGGCAGATGGGCGAATTGCGGGATCGAGTCCGCCAGACCGATACGGATCAGCGCCCGGTGCAACGCCAGTTGACGCGGGGTCGACGGCAGCAGGTCCTCGCCGCGCAACACGTGGGTGATCTTCATCAGGGCGTCGTCCACGGGATTGACCAAGGTGTACAACGGATCTCCGCTCCCACGGGTGAGCGCGAAGTCCGGCACCGAGCCGGCCGGGAAGGCCGTATCGCCGCGAACCAGATCGTGCCAGCCGATATCGGCGTCGGGCATCCGCAGGCGTATAACGGGGTTTCGCCCGTCGGCGCGGTAGTCCGCGCGCTGCCGCTCGGTGAGGTCGCGGTCGAAGTTGTCGTAGCCCAGCTTGGGATTCCGGCCCGCGGACAGGTGGCGGTCCTCGACTTCCTGTGCGGTCGAATAGGCTTCGTAAGCCTCCCCGGCCGCCAGCAATTCAGCGATCACGTCCCGGTAGATGTCGCGGCGCTGTGATTGCCGGTACGGACCATACGGCCCACCGACTTCCGGGCCTTCGTCCCAGTCCAGTCCGAGCCAGCGCAACGCATCCAGAAGCGCCCGGTAGCTCTCCTCGCTGTCGCGCTGCGCGTCGGTGTCCTCGATACGGAAGACGAAGACACCGCCGGTGTGCCGGGCGTAGGCCCAATTGAACAGCGCGGTGCGAATCAGGCCGACGTGCGGCACACCGGTGGGCGACGGGCAGAACCTGACCCGCACGTTTTCCGTCACGAGATTCCCTTGCGCACAACAGGGTTGGTGAGCGTACCGATTCCCGATATCGTGATGCTGACGGTGTCGCCGTCCTCGATCGGACCGACTCCCTCAGGCGTTCCGGTGAGAACCAGATCCCCCGGCAGCAATGTCATGACGGCGGAAACCCATTCCACGATGGCCCCCACGTCGTGGATCATCAAGGACGTGTTGGAATTTTGCCGCACTTGGCCGTTGACCTCGGTACGCAGGTCAAGGCCATCCGGCTGGATGTCGGTGACTATCCATGGCCCGAGCGGGCAGAACGTGTCATGGCCCTTGGCCCGCATCCATTGCCCGTCCTTGAGCTGCTGGTCACGCGCCGACACGTCATTGGCGATCGTGTATCCGAGGATGTTCTCGGCGGCGCGCGATGCCGGCACGTCCTTGCAGGGACGTCCGATAACCGCTGCGAGCTCGCCCTCGTGGTGAACGGGATGGGCATCCGCGGGTAGTTGAATGGGCACGCCGGGACCGATGATCGAGGTATTCGGCTTGAGGAAGATCACCGGATCGTTCGGGGCGACGCCGCCCATCTCCTCGGCGTGGGCGGCGTAATTCTTACCCATGCAAACAACCTTGCTGGCCAGGATCGGCGCCAGCAAGCGCACGTCGGCCAGCAGCCAGCTGCGTCCGGTGAACGTCGGTTTGCCGAACGGATGCTCGGCAATCTCCCGGCACAGGGCCTCACCGTCACCGCCCTCGATTGTTACGAAGGCGACACCGTTCGGGCTTGCAATTCGACCAAGACGCACCCCCTCACCCTATCGGCGGCGATTATTCTGGTAACTACTGTCACCAGAACGTATTGTCACCAGAACGTGTCAACCGACCCGCCGAAGGGATGCGATGAACGTCAGAGATCGTCAACCCCGCGAGAAGCTGCCGAACCCGACGTCACTGACCGAGTTCCCTTTCAGCATGTTTGTGCGCCTCCTGGCGAGTGGAGACCTGCGGGCCACCGCGGCCCAGCACCACTCCTTCCGCAAATTCGCCGACCTCGGCGACCCGCTGGCGGACGCCGTCGTCGCGATGATGCACCGGCTGCCCGCCGGCGTGGGCCGGCGCATGTTCGAGACTGCGATCGAGCATGGCATCGAGGCGGTAGACGATCCGCCCGGCGAACTCGTCGGGTTCTTCGCCGGCGTCGAGGAGCAGCCGTACTGGCTTGACCATGACAAACTGGACCTCGCCGCACGGGTCAGCATGCGCACCGGAGTGGTCGGCATCGGGCTGGCCCTGCCCGGTCTGGCGCTGACAGGCGGATATCTGGCCTCCAAGGCCGATAAGCCGTTGGTGGGCACCGGCGACCTGCGCCGGATGGCGCCGCGCCGGCTCAACGAGACCGCCACTTGGTATATCGACGTGACCTCGCCGGGCGGCCTGGACCGTTTCGCACCGGGATTCACCGGCACGCTGCGGGTCCGGCTCATGCACGCGCTGGTGCGCGCGGCGATGAATCGCCGTCGAGACTGGGACTACGGCAGCTGGGACGCGCCGGTCAATCAGGTCCAACTGGCCGGCACGCTGATGTTGTTCTCGCTGGCGAACCTTGCGGGCTGCCAGGCGATGGGCATGCGGTTCTCGGACAGCGAGCGTGAAGCAGTGTTCCACTTCTGGCGGTATGTCGGGTTGCTGATGGGAGTGCATCCCGAACTGGTCCCCACCTGCGAGGGGGACACCTGGCGGCTGATGTGGCTGGAAGCCGACACCGAATTCCTGCCCGACGAGGACTCCATGCGGCTTGCTCAAGCGCTGCATAGCAACCGAAACGAAGGCTGGCCCGTCGAATTGGCACGCGGCTACCTGTCGTCTTACAGCCGGCTGATCCTGGGCAAAGCCAACGCGGACCAGCTCGGACTGATCGACAACAAGGCCCTGCAGGGCCTGGTGCTGGCGACCTCGGCGGCCAACCGGATATTCGAGTATCGCCGCTTGGTTCCCGGGATGACCTGGCTCAGTGAGGAATTGGGTCAGCGGGCACGCCGCGCCCTAGTCGCCCGCGGGCTCGCCGAAACCGGGGGTGATCGCAGCTACCGCCGCCACGACACCCTGGCAGCGGCCGGCTGACGCCGGCTTGGGCATGACACCTTCGAGCCCGGTCCGGGTGTAGCTGTGAGGTTCCTGTACCTTCAGTGCCCGCGCTGCTCACGCGCCCGACCACTCGAAAGCCTCACCGTGCAAACCGGGCGCCCGTCTGCGTCGGGAAAGGCATGCCCGATTCGTCCAACCCAGTACCCTAGAGATTTTCGGAGGGATCTGCGGCTGGCCTGGGCTGTGCCCGCTTTGCGGAGTCGCGCGATGATGCCGTCGAGGTCGATGGCGAACATGTCGGGCCGGAAGATGTGGCCGCCGGGCTCTTCGTGCCATTCATGCGGGATCCCAGCGTTGGTGAGGAGCCCGCGGAACTCCCGCTGGCCGGCCAGCACCTCTGTCTCGTTGATGCTGTCGAACCAGTTGATCGGGTCCGGACTGATGCCGGCGACCAGGAAGATCCGCTTGTTTCGGTAGCTTTCGATCCGCTGCACCGGGTTGTCGGCGGTGACCCTGGCCTGATCCCAGAACGGCGCGCCGTAGACCGTGCCGCCGGCCAGGTCCAGCGCCGCCGAGGACAGGTTTGCCCAGTGCACGACCAGACCGAAGTCGCGACGCAGACTCGCCGGGCCGGAGTGGCTGCTCACCGAGGCGAAGTGGCCGTAGTACTTGGCCGCATACTTGAGCGCACCGAACCCGCCCATCGAGAACCCGCAGACCGCTCGGCCGTCGTACTCGGGGTAGGTGCGGAAGTTCGCCTCGATCCATGGCAGCAGCTGGTTGAGATGGAAGGATTCCCAGTTCCGCGGGCCGGTGAACGAGGTGACCGGGTTGCAGTACCAGCCCGCTTGCCCGCCGTCGGGCATCACGACGATGATGGGCTTGCCGGCCGTCCAGTCCCGGATGCCCATGAAGTCGAACTGGCGGAAGTCGGCGGCGCCGCCGTGGAACATGTAGAGGACCGGATACGTGCGTCCGCTGGTTTGGTAGTCGCTGGGAAGCAGGACGTTGACGCCGGGGTTCCAGCCGATCTCGGCGGTCTGGAACCGGTAGTACCACATCCGCGGATCATTCTCGTTACGGTCCACGATCGTCAGGCCGAACCCGTCGCTCGCCCCGACGAACACGACCACTTCCTGCTCGGCGCCGCCCATGACGTTGGCATCGGAGACGCCGTTGACGGCGGCCATCGGCCGAGCAAACGCGGCGTCACCATAGAAACGCTGCGCCAACCCCGGAAGGGTGTCCCCAGCGACGACCGTATATCTCATGAGGTTGGGGATGATCAGCTGTTGCCCCACATGGAGGACGTTGGGATTGCTGATCCCGCTGGCGGAGGCGATCAGCCGATACAGCGATGCGTCACCATAGAAACGCTGCGCCAACCGCGACAGGGTGTCCTCCGCGACGACCGTGTATCTGGTGTAGTCGGGGATGATCAGAGGTTGTCCGACATCGATGACGTCGGGATCGACGACTCCGCTGGCGGTGGCAATCAGCCGGTACAGCGATGCGTCTCCATAGAAACGCAGTGCCAACGACGACAACGTTTCGCCGGTGGCAACTATGTGTGTCCTGACCAAATCCTCACCCCTTCAAGATTGATGTCGCGAGTTCCGGGAGCTGTCGTGACGACCCGCTGAGCATCAGGCTTGCGCCCACCTAACCACATGTTCCGTTGACTTTGGGTCGGTATCAGGAACACGCCGGGCGGGATAGCTGGGTACAGGAGATCAGCAGGGACGCCTGGGTGGTTTCGGCGGCCGTGACTTGTTCCGGGCAGCCGACGGCCAGCTGGACATCAACTCTGCCCGGCCGAAACCGCAGCTGGACAACGTGTTTCGTCTACCGCAACCGGATCACGGGCTGTCTTTGTGCCGTCGCTGGAATTACGGTCGGCCAGCAGGGCAAGGGGCCCGACTCGTTGTCGACCGGTCGACGACGACCGCGTTTGGGTTTCCCGTTGGCGTTCGTGTCGCGTGCGGTGGGTTCCCCGGGGCCGGCGGCGCGGCCAGTCGGTGACCCACCCGCGTTCGAGAACGGTGCCCGGCGACACGCCGGGCGCCAAGGTTAACAACAGGCGAATATCGCCTTACCAAATGAGGCTTATCAAATTTCACGCCCGGAAACGGGGTCAGAATATCTCCCCGTGACCTTCGAGTTGTTTCTGTTGATCGTCGTGGTGATCACCGCGTTGGCGTTCGATTTCACCAACGGCTTCCAGGACACCGGCAACGCGATGGCGAGTTCGATCGCCAGTGGCGCGCTCAAGCCCAAACAGGCGGTGACGCTGGCGGCGTCGCTGAACCTGGTCGGGGCGTTCATGTCCACGGCGCTGGCGGCGATGATCGCCAACGGTCTGGTCGACGTGCATCTGGTGACGCTGCAGATCGTGTTCGCCGGCCTGGTGGGCGGGATCGTGTGGAACCTGTCGGCCTGGCTGCTCGGCATCCCGTCCAGTTCCTCGCACGCCCTGATCGGCGGCATCGTCGGGGCGATGATCGCCGCGGTCGGCGGACACGGGGTGATCTGGCACGGCCTGGTCGCCAAGGTCGTCGCGCCGGCCATCCTGGCACCCACGATCGCCCTGTTGGTCGCCACCACCGGCACCGCACTGGTCTACCGCCTGACCCGCCGGGTACCCACCGAACGCCGACGCCGCAGCTTCCGCTACGGACAGATCGGCTCGGCGTCACTGATTTCCCTGGCACACGGCACCAACGACGCGCAAAAAACGATGGGCGTGATCTTTTTGGCGCTGATCTCCTACGGCGCCGCCAACCGCACCGACCCCGCCCCCCCGATGTGGGTGATCGTGGCCTGCGCCGTCGCGATCGCCGCGGGCACCTACCTGGGCGGCTGGCGGGTGATCCGCACCCTGGGCAAGGGCCTGGTCGAAATCGAATCCCCCCAGGGCATGGCCGCCGACACCTCCTCAGCCACCATCATCTTGATGTCCACCCACTTCGGCTACGCCCTGTCCACCACCCACGTGGCCACCGGATCCATCCTGGGCAGCGGCGTCGGCAAACCCGGCGGACAGGTGCGCTGGCGAGTCGCCGCCCGGATGGCCACCGCATGGCTGATCACCGTCCCCTCCGCCGCACTCGTCGGCGCCACCACCTACTACGTGGTCCACGGCGTCGGCGGCTACGCCGGCACCGCCCTCGGATTCGGCATGCTCGTCGCCGTCGCAACCGGAATCTGGCTCAAATCCCGCCAAGCACCGGTCAACCACCACAACGTCACCGAAGAATGGCACGGCAGCCTCACCGCCGGCATCGGCACACCCCACGACTCCCACCCCACACCCACCCAGCAGATCGCCAAACCGATTGCAGTACCGATCACCGAACCGGTCGCCGAACGGATCCGGGGGCCAATCACCCTACCCATCACCAAACCGGTCGGGGAGGCCGTCTCCTAGCCTTGAAGGTGACGATGAAGCGGCCGGTGTACAAGCTGTCGTCGCCACGCTCGACTGCCCGTAGCAGAAATTCGTCAACCGGCGTCGTGAGTTCGGCCGGCGCGCCGTCATCAGAAGGCTTCCCGCCATCCCGCGTGGCCATCTTCGCTCCTCGGTCGATGTTGGCTGGTTCGTTTGTCCGTCTGCGGCTGAGCGGCTAGAGCCTTTGCAGGATCCGACGGCCCACCTCGGCGGTGGTGAACTTCTCGTCGCCGCGGCCGGCCAGGTGGCCCTCGACCGCGTTGTCGACCCGAGCGGCGGCGGCGGCGTCACCGGCATGCGCCAGCAGCAGGGCGACGCTCATGATCGCGGCGGTCGGATCGGCGGTCCCCTGCCCGGCGATGTCGGGCGCGCTGCCGTGCACCGGCTCGAACATCGATGGGTTGCTCCGAGTCGCGTCGATGTTGCCGCTGGCCGCCAGCCCGATTCCGCCGCACACCGCCGCCGCCAGGTCGGTGATGATGTCGCCGAACAGGTTGTCGGTGACGATCACGTCGAACCTGCCGGGATCGGTCACCATGTGGATGGTCGCGGCGTCGATGTGCTGGTAGGCGACCTCGACGTCGGGGAACTCGTAGCCGATTTCCGCCACGGTGCGTGACCACAGGCTGCCCGCGAACGCCAGCACGTTCGTCTTGTGCACCAGGGTCAGGTGCTTTCGCCGCGCCTGTGCCCGGGTGAACGCGTCACGCACGACCCGGCGCACTCCGAAAGCGGTGTTGACGCTCACCTCGGTGGCGACCTCGTGGGCGGTGCCCACCCGCAGCGCGCCGCCGTTTCCGGTATAGGGACCTTCGGTGCCTTCGCGCACCACCACGAAGTCGATGTCCCCCACGTTCGCCAGCGGGCTGGCCACACCCGGATACAAGCGTCCCGGCCGAAGGTTGATGTGATGGTCCAGGGCGAACCGCAATCGCAGCAGTAGGCCGCGTTCCAGCAGTCCGGGCGGCACCGAAGGGTCGCCGATCGCGCCGAGCAGGATCGCGTCGTGGCCGCGCAATTCTTCGATCACGCTATCGGGCAGCACCTCCCCCGTCGCGTGATAGCGGCGGGCACCGAGGTCGTATTCGGTCTTCTCGACGCCGGGCAAAACGTTGTCGAGCACTTTGACCGCCTCGGCGACCACCTCAGGGCCGATCCCGTCGCCGGCGATGATCGCGAGTCTCATCACAGATCCACCACTTCCAGGGTCGTGGCGCCGACGGCTTCCCGTATCGCGGTTCGAACGTCTTCGGGCACATGCCGATTCAGGCGCAGCATGATCGTCGCGCCGTCGCCCTCGGCATCCTGGCTGAGCTGGGCGGCCTCGATGTTCACACCGGCGGCTCCCAGCAGCGTGCCGATTTTCCCCAGGGCGCCCGGCCTATCGCTGTAGTGGATGATCAGATTGATGCCCTCGGCCCGCAGATCGAAGTTGCGGCCATTGATCTGGACGACCTTCTGTACCAACTGCGGTCCCGACAGGGTGCCGGCGACGTTGATCGCGGAGCCGTCCGCGTAAACGCCCCGGACGTCGACGACGCTGCGGTGGTTGGGACTCTCGGTGGCCGTCACCAGATCCGCGACCAGCCCGCGCTCGGCCGCCAGCGCGGGCGCATTGACGAACGTCACCTGGTCCTCGGTCACCGCCGAGAAAACACCCCTCAACGCCGACAGCCTCAGCACCTCGACATCTTCGGAAGCCAACTCGCCGCGCACCTGCACCGTCAGGGACACCGGCAGCTCCGATGAGAGCGCGCCGATGAGCACACCGAGCTTGCGCACGATCTCCAGCCACGGAGCGACTTCCTCTCCGACGACTCCCGCACCCACGTTGACCGCGTCGGGCACGAACTCGCCCGCCAGCGCCAACCGCACCGAAGCCGCCACGTCGGTGCCGGCACGATCCTGCGCCTCGGCGGTCGAGGCCCCCAGGTGCGGGGTTACCACGACCTGCGGCAATGCGAACAGCGGGCTGTCGGTGCACGGCTCGGTGGCGAACACGTCCAGGGCCGCGGCCCGCACATGGCCGCTGGTAATCGCCTCCGCGAGGGCCTGCTCGTCGACGAGCCCGCCGCGGGCGGCGTTGACGATGATGACTCCGGGCTTGGTCTTGGCCAGCGCCTCCTTGCCGAACAGGCCGGCGGTTTCGGGAGTCTTGGGCAGGTGCACCGAGATGAAGTCGGCGCGGGCCAGCAGGTCGTCCAGAGGGAGCAATTCGATGCCCAGTTGGGCGGCCCGCGCCGCGGACACGTACGGGTCGAACGCGACGACATGGGTCCCGAACGCCGCCAATCGCTGAGCGACCAGCTGGCCGATCCGGCCCAGTCCGACGACGCCGACGGTCTTGCTGTAGAGCTCCGTGCCGGAGAATGACGAACGCTTCCACAGGTGTTCACGCAGCGTGGCGTCGGCCGCCGGGATTTGCCGCGCCGCCGCCAGCATCAGCGCGAGCGCATGCTCGGCGGCGCTGTGGATGTTCGACGTCGGCGCGTTGACGACCAGGACGCCGCGCGCGGTGGCGGCGTCGACGTCGACGTTGTCCAGGCCCACACCGGCACGCGCGACGATCTTGAGTTTCGGCGCCGCAGCGAGCACCTCGGCGTCGACGGTCGTGGCCGAGCGAACCAGCAGCGCGTCGGCGTCGGCCAGCGCGGCAAACAACTTCGTCCGGTCGGGCCCGTCGACCCAGCGGACTTCGACCTGGTCGCCCAGGGCATCCACGGTCGACTCGGCGAGCTTGTCGGCGATCAATACAACGGGCAGACTCACGCGGACAGCCTAATGTGCTGTCATTTCCGGGCGGTGGGCGGGAGAATCGCCAGCGTGGACGTCACCATCGTCGGCAGCGGCCCCAACGGGCTGTCGGCTGCCGTGATCTGTGCCAGAGCCGGATTGTCGGTACAAGTCATCGAGGCACAGCCGACAGCGGGAGGCGGCGCGCGAACCGCCGCGGACCCGGAATTCCCCGGTGTGGCGCACGACATCTGTTCGGCGGTGCACCCATTGGCACTGGCGTCCCCGTTCTTCGCCGAGTTCGACCTGCGAGCCCGCGGCGTTTCGCTGGCGGTCCCAGATATCTCATACGCAAACCCACTGCCCGACGGTCGCGCCGCAATCGGTTACCGGGACCTGGAACGCACCTGCGCCGAACTCGACGACGGCGACTCGTGGCACGCGTTGCTCGGCCCCCTGGCCGCGAACCTCGACGGCGTGCTCAGCTTGTTCCTCGGCGACAAGCGGTCCATCCCGAAGGACATCCCCACCGCGGTGCGGTCGGCACTGCGGCTGCTCCAGCAGGGCACCCCGGCGTGGGGAATGCTCCGAGGCGAGGATGCCCGTGCACTGTTCACCGGCGTTGCCGCGCATACCATCTCGCGGATGCCATCGCTGATGTCCTCGGGCGCCGGCCTGGCACTGGCCAGCCTGGGACACGCGGTCGGCTGGCCGGTGCCGGTCGGTGGGTCGCAGGCCATAACCGACGCGCTCATCGCGGACCTGCATGCCCACGGCGGCACTGTGGTGCTCGGCGAAAAGGTCACCCGACCCCCGCACGGGGTGGTGCTCTACGACACCGCGCCGACCGCGCTGAGGGACATCTACGCCCGAGCACTCCCCGCCCGCTACGGCAGACGGCTGCGCAACTACCACTTCGGGCCCGGGGTCGCCAAGGTGGACTTCGTACTCTCCGATGAGATTCCCTGGGGCGATACGCGACTGGCCCACGCGCCGACGCTCCACATGGGTGGGACGCGGGCGCAGATGGCCCTGGCAGAACGGGAGGTGGCCGCGGGCCGGCACGCCGAGTGGCCCATGGTGCTCGCGGCCCTGCCACACCTGGCCGATCCGGCCCGGATCGACTCGGCAGGCCGGCGTCCGCTCTGGACGTATGCGCACGTGCCGGCCGGTTCCCCGCTGGACATGACCGACGCGGTGACAGCCCTCTTCGAGCGGTTCGCACCCGGGTTCGGCGACCTCGTCATCGCCGTGCGGTCGGTGCCGGCCGCGCGGCTCGCCGGGCACAACGCCAACCTCGTCGGCGGTGACATCGGCGTCGGCGCCAACAACATGTTCAGCGCGCTCACCGGGCCGGCCGTCCGGCTCAACCCGTGGTCCACGCCCATACCACACGCCTACCTCTGCTCGTCGGCCACGCCGCCCGGCGCCGGTGTGCACGGAATGTCGGGCTACTACGCGGCGCGCACGGTGCTGCGGCGGGAGTTCGGACTGAGCATGCCCGCGTTAGCGCCCTGAGCGCGTCCGGCAATTCGCACCGCGTCCGGCCCGCAGAAATGGCCCACCGTGCGTCGACCAGATCGCACGTGCGGCGGGTGACGCTTCGTCGTCGCGCTCGTAAGTTCGTCGGGGATTGTCGAGGCGTCCTCGGGGTGATGGTGTTTCCGTCGAGATTGACGCCATGCAGGTGGTCACTCGAACTTCTCCTGCACCACGTCCATCTCGATGACGTGTTGTCGGTCCGCCAGGCCGGCTGGTCCGCCTGCTGCGGTGCGGCGCATTGACATCAACGGGTTTCGGCGTGGTTCCCTCACTCGAAGCGGGAAACCACGCCGAAATCGCAACGTCTGTTCTCGCTAGGCCGTTTCGGTGATCGGCCGGTCGACCCAGCTCATCAGGTCACGCAGCTTCTTGCCGGTGACCTCGATGGGATGCTCGGCGTTCTGCTTGCGCAGCGCGTCAAGTTCCCTACTGCCACCCTCGACGTTGGCGACCAGCTTCTTGACGAACGTGCCGTCCTGGATCTCGGCCAGGATCTCGCGCATCCGGTCCTTGGTGCCCGCATCGATGACCCGCGGCCCGGATAGGTAGCCGCCGAATTCCGCGGTGTCGGACACCGAGTAGTTCATCCGTGCGATGCCGCCCTCGTACATCAGATCGACGATCAGCTTGAGTTCGTGAAGCACCTCGAAGTACGCCATCTCGGGTGCGTAACCCGCCTCCACCATCACGTCGAACCCGGCCTTGACCAATTCCTCGGTACCGCCGCACAGTACGGCCTGCTCACCGAAGAGATCCGTTTCGGTTTCCTCCCTGAAGGTGGTCTTGATGACACCCGCCCGGGTGCCCCCGATGGCCTTGGCGTACGACAGCGCCAGGGCCTCGCCCTGACCCTTGGGATCCTGGTCGACCGCGACCAGGCAGGGCACGCCCTTGCCGTCGACGAACTGCCTGCGCACCAGGTGGCCGGGTCCTTTGGGAGCGACCATGCCGACCGTGACGTCGGCCGGCGGCTTGATCAGGCCGAAGTGAATGTTGAGGCCGTGGCCGAAGAAAAGCGCATCGCCTTCGCGCAGATGCGGCTCGATGTCGTTCTTGAAGATGTCCGCCTGGGCGGTGTCGGGCGCCAACACCATGATCACGTCCGCCCACTTCGCCACTTCTTCCGGCGTATCGACCTCGAGCCCCTGGTCTTCGACCTTCTCGCGGGACTTTGAGCCCTCACGCAGACCGACTTTCACCTCAACGCCGGAGTCCCGGAGCGACAGCGCATGGGCGTGGCCCTGGCTGCCGTAACCGATGACACCGACCTTGCGGCCCTGGATGATCGACAGATCCGCATCGTCGTCGTAGTACATCGCGATGCCGTCTTGTGATGCCACTTGCTGTTTTTCCTTCTCTTGGTAACTCTTGGTTGGCTCTTGATCGACTCTCGTTGATTCTTGCTGACTCTCGTTGACGCCCGTCCTGCCGGATGCGTTATTTGGCCGTGCTGATGCCCCGCGGACCCCGCGCCAGCGACACCATGCCGGACTGCGCGATTTCCCGGATGCCGTAGGGCTCCAACACCCGAAGAAGCGCCTCGATCTTCTCCTGGGTTCCGGTCGCCTCGATGGTCAGCGACTCGTGGGAGACATCGACGACCTTGGCGCGAAACAGGTTCACGGCTTCGATCACCTGACTGCGGGTTCCCGCATCGGCCCGCACCTTGATCAACGCAAGCTCCCGCGACACCGAGTTGGCGGCATCCTGCTCGACGATCTTTATCACGTTGATCAGCTTGTTCAGCTGCTTGGTGACCTGTTCCAGCGGAAAGTCCTCGACGGAGACCACGATCGTCATACGTGACATGTTCTTCTGCTCGGTGGCCCCGACCGCGAGCGACTCGATGTTGAAGCCGCGCCGGGAGAACAGGGCTGCGATGCGCGCCAGGACACCTGGCTTGTCCTCGACGAGCACGGACAGGGTGTGCGTCTTGGTAGTTCCAGGGGCAACCATCAGACCTGATCCTCGTTGTCGAACAGGGGCCGGATGTCGCGTGCGGCCATGATCTCGTCGTTACTGGTTCCGGCCGCCACCATCGGCCACACCTGGGCATCCGCGCCGACGATGAAGTCGATCACCACCGGACGGTCGTTGATGGAGCGGGCTCGGTTGATGACGTCCTCGACGTCCTCCTCGCGCTCGCAACGGAGGCCGACGCAGCCCAGAGCTTCGGCCAGTTTCACGAAGTCCGGAATGCGCTGGCTGTGTGTCGCGAGGTCGGTCTGGCTGTAACGCTTACCGTAGAACAGCGTCTGCCACTGACGCACCATGCCCAGGTTGCCGTTGTTGATCAGTGCAACCTTGATCGGCGCACCTTCGATGGCGCACGTCGCCAGCTCCTGATTGGTCATCTGGAAGCATCCGTCCCCGTCGATGGCCCACACCTCCACGTCGGGGCACGCCATCTTCGCCCCCATCGCGGCTGGAACGGCGAAGCCCATGGTGCCCAGGCCACCGGAGTTCAACCAGGTGCGCGGCTTTTCGTACTTGATGAACTGCGCCGCCCACATCTGGTGCTGTCCCACCCCGGCGACGTAAACGGCGTCAGGCCCGGCGATCTGGCCCAGCTTCTCGATCACGTACTCCGGGCTCAGGCTGCCGTCGCTCTGCGGCCCGTAACTCAACGGGTACGTCGACCGCACCGACGAGAGGTACTCCCACCAGTTGTCCAGCTTGAGCGCACCGATCACACCGTCGCGGCGCAGCGCCTCGATCAACTCGATGATGACCGCCTTGATGTCACCCACGATCGGCACATCGGCATGCCTGTTCTTGCCGATTTCCGCCGGGTCGATGTCGGCGTGAATCACCTTGGCCGCAGGGGCGAACGACGACAGCTGACCGGTGACCCTGTCGTCGAAGCGGGTGCCCAGCGCGATCAGCAGGTCGCTGCGCTGCAGTGCGGCCACGGCGGCGACGGTTCCGTGCATACCCGGCATGCCCAGCTGCTGGGGGTGGCTGTCGGGGAAGGCCCCGCGAGCCATCAGTGTGGTAACCACCGGAACCCCGGTAAGCTCGGCCAGGTCGAGTAATTCGGCGGTCGCCTCGCCGCGGATCACGCCGCCGCCGACGTAGAGAACCGGCTTGTGCGCGGACGCGATCAGCTTGGCGGCTTCCCGGATCTGACGGCTGTGCGGCCGGGTGTTGGGCTTGTACCCGGGCAGGTTGATCTCCGGTGGCCAGCTGAAGGTGCAGCTACCCTGAAGGACGTCTTTGGGGATGTCCACCAGCACCGCACCCGGCCGTCCGGAAGCTGCGATGTGGAATGCCTCGGCGATCACCCTCGGTATTTCGTCACCGTCGCGGACGAGGAAATTGTGCTTCGTGACGGGCATGGTGATGCCCGAGATGTCGGCTTCCTGGAAGGCGTCGGTACCGATCAGCGCCCGGCCCACCTGCCCGGTGATGGCCACCACCGGGATGGAGTCCATCTGGGCGTCGGCCAGCGGGGTCACGAGATTGGTCGCACCCGGGCCGGAGGTGGCCATCATGACGCCGACCTTCCCGGTGACGTGCGCGTAGCCGCTGGCGGCATGTCCGGCGCCCTGCTCGTGCCGGACCAGGACATGACGCAGCTTCTCGGAGTCGAACAGCGGGTCGTAGAGGGGCAGCACGGCCCCTCCGGGAATCCCGAAGATCGTATCGACGCCCATTTCCTCCAATGACCGGACGACCGCCTGCGCGCCGGTGAGCTGTTGGGGGGCGACCTGCTTCGACGCCCCCAGCTTTGCGGACTTGCCCGTCGCGGGTTTGGGCGCCGCGATCGGTTCCGGTGGTCGCGTGGTGGGTGCGCTCACGGTGTCCTCTTCGTCTTCAGTGATCTGTTAGTGGTGGGTTTTGGTTGGTCTTTGGTTGGCCTTTGGTGATGTGCAACAAAAAACCCCCGTCAGCTTCGGCTGCTGTACGAGGGTTGCGCGTCGGAGGTGAAGAGCGCTGAGTAGCTCAGGAAGGACCCAGCCAGATCACGCTCCAACGCGCCGGCAAAGTACTACGAGCATGCTCTGCATAACGTGCGACGGTAGTCTCCGCACAGGTCAGCCGTCAAATTCCTGCTCGTTCCTGCTCGCACGAGCCCGGATGCAATGATGCAGCTGTGGCTTCCCCCGCAGTGACCCCGGTGGTGATCAGCATCTCGCCGATCGCCCATATCGCCGTCGGGATCTTCGCCCTGAGTCTGTTGGCGCCGGTAGCGGCGTGGCCGTGGGCCGCACCATTGCTTCTCGTGCCGATCCTGCTGTCGGCTCTGATCATCCGGCTGCGCACTGTCGCCGACAGGGACACCGTCACCGCACGTACGCTCACCGGCAGCACCACGATGCACTGGGAGGACATCGCCGGCCTGCGGTTCGAGAAATCCTCGTGGGCACGCGCCCAACTCAAGGGCGGCGGGGATGTCCGGCTGCCGGCCGTCACGTTCTCCACATTGCCACTGCTTACCGAGGTCAGCGGCGGCCGAGTGCCCAACCCGTACGGATAAATCCGACCGGGCGTGCTCGCTACCGCAGAGCCGTCAGGCGGAAATCGGGTTGAAACCGTTCAACAGCACCCACACCGCAATGCCGCCGCCGATACCCAGCAACAGGGCGACGAACGACCCGATGAACGGGCGCCGCGACCATCCGCGCCCCGCGTCGAAGCCGTACTTCCCCGGGCCGACGAGGATGATCGCGGCGGCCACCACGATCAAGGTGAGTTCGAACTCCTGGCCATCGGGCAGGAAGAACGCGAACACGCCGGGGTTGTCCTGGGCCGAGATCCCGGCCAGCAGGCTGTTGACCAGGTAGGCCAGCGCAGCCGCCGCGGCGAGCGGAGTGAACAACCCCAGCACCAGCAGCACACCGGCACCGATCTGCGTTCCTGCCGCGACGTAGCTGAGGATGTTGGCGTGCTGGTAGCCCAGCCCGGCGAGCGTATCGCCCAACCCTCCCAGGCCTGACCCGCCCCACCAGCCGAACAGCTTCTGCAGGCCGTGGGCCATGAGCAGCGCGCCGAAACCGGCCCGCAGCAGCAGAAGTCCCAGATCCTGGGTTCCGCGCCGACCCGCCGAACGGAGCCGCGCATCTTCGGCTTCGATCTCGGCAGGCCCGACGGACGGAACCCGTTCACCCTGGGGCCGCACATACGGCAGTGGCTCGGGGTTTGCGAGGACGCCCATCCCGGCGCTTGACGAAGTACTACCGTAGGAGGGGATTTTGGTGGTCTCGAAGTCGCCGGCATAGTTCGCCGACGGTAAGTCGTCTTCGGGGTCGACCAGGTTGGCCGAGCCGGGCCGCGTCGGAGCCCCAGAGGCAGCCTCATCCGGCCGCTGCCAACGGGGGTCATGCGATGGACTCGTCACGCATGCCAGGGTAAGTGCAAAAATCCGGGATCCTGGGATTTGAGCCGCGCTTTGAGCCGCCAATATCGCGGCCCGCGGATGCGTGTGGCGCACCCCGTGAGGCACTCCGTAACCTGGCTGCATGCTCAAGCGCCCCGCCGGCCGCGCAATGGTGGTCGCCGCCGCCACCGGCCTGGTCGCTATGTGCGCACTGTCGGCGGGCTGCGCACGTTTCGACGACGCCCTGTCGCAACCGTTCACCACCGAACCCAGGTTGCGTCCCCCGCCGTCGTCCACCCCGTCTGCCCCGCCCCCGCTGCCGCCCAACCCCTTTCCCAAGGCATGCCCAGCGCCGGGGGTGATGCAGGGCTGCCTGGAAAGCACCAGCGGCCTCATCATGGGCATCGACAGCAAGTCCGCACTGGTCGCCGAGCGGACGACCGGGGTTGTCAGGGAGGTGTCGCTCAACGCCGAGCCGAAGGTGAAGACCGTCATCCCGGTTGACGCCTCGGGTGACGGCGGGCTGCTGGACATCGTGTTGTCGCCCACCTATCAGCAGGACCGGCTGATGTACGCCTACATCAGCACCAACACCGACAATCGCGTGGTGCGCATCGCCGACGACGACGTGCCGAAGGACATCCTGACCGGCATCCCCAAGGGTGCGACGGGCAATACCGGCGCACTGATCTTCACCAGCCCGACCACGCTCGTGGTGCAGACGGGTGACGCGGGCAACGCGGCGCTGGCCGCCGATCCGGGCTCGCTGGCCGGAAAGGTGCTGCGGATCGAGCAGCCCACGACGGTGAACCAGGCACCGCTGACCACCGCGCTGAGCGGAATGGGTGCCGCGGGCGCGATGTGCATCGACCCGGCCGACGGCTCGCTGTACATCACCGACCGCACACCGACAGCCGACCGCCTACAGCGCATCACAAAGGACTCCAACACGTCGACGGTGTGGACCTGGCCGGACAAACCGGGAGTGGCCGGCTGCGCGGCAATGGACGGCGCTGTTCTGGTCAACCTGGTCAACACCAAACAGACGGTGGCAGTCCGGCTGGCACCGGCTACCGGCGCGGTGACCAGTGAGCCTGAGGTGATCCGTCAGGACAAGCACGGGCACGCCTGGGCGCTTCGGTTGTCGCCTGACGGAAACGTCTGGGGCGCAACGGTGAACAGAACGGCGGGCGATCCCGACAAGCTCGACGACGTCGTCTTCCCGTTGTTCCCGCAGGGCGGCTTCCCGCGCAACGACGCCGACGTGACATAGGCGTCAGCCGTCAACTCTGGCCGCAGGCCGCCAACACCAGTTCGCGTACCCGCGCCGCGTCGGCCTGACCCTTGGTCGCCTTCATCACCGCACCGACGATTGCCCCGGCGGCCGCCAGCTTGCCGCCCGGATCTTCTCGGCCACCTCGGGATTGGCGGCCAGGGCTTCGTCGACCGCGGCCTGGATCAGCGAGTCGTCACGCACCAGGGCCAGACCCCGAGCCGTCATCACGGCTTCGGGTTCGCCTTCCCCGGCCAGCACACCTTCGACGACCTGACGGGCCAGCTTGTTCGACAACTTGCCGTCGTCGACGAGTGCGACCACCGCGGCAACCTGAGCCGGGGTTATGGGCAGCCGGTCGAGTTCGACCCCCGCCTCGTTGGCCTTCTGCACCAGGAAGTTGCCCCACCAGGCGCGCGCGGACTCACTGGATGCCCCCTCGGCGACGGTGGCGGCCACGACGTCGACCGCCCCGGCGTTGACGAGGTCGCGCATCACCTCGTCGGACACTCCCCATTCCTGCTGAATTCGCTTGCGCGCCAACCACGGGAGTTCCGGGATGGTACCGCGCAGCTCGTCGACGAATTCGCGGCTGGGCGCCACCGGTTCCAGGTCGGGTTCGGGGAAATACCGGTAGTCCTCCGCGGTTTCCTTAGTGCGGCCCGGGCTGGTGTAGCCGTCCTCGTGAAAGTGCCGGGTCTCCTGTGTGACCTTGACGCCTGCCTCCAGCACCGCCGCCTGGCGGCGCATCTCGTAGCGCACCGCCACCTCGACGCTCTTGAGCGAGTTGACGTTCTTGGTCTCGGTCCGGGTGCCGAACTCTTCGGCTCCCTTGGGCTTCAGCGAGACGTTGGCATCGCAGCGCATCGAGCCCTGGTCCATCCGGACGTCGGAAACGCCCAGGGCGCGCAACAATTCCCGCAACGCGGTGACGTAGGCGCGGGCGATCTGGGGCGCGCGATCGCCGGTACCGACGATCGGTTTGGTGACAATCTCGATCAGCGGAACCCCCGCGCGGTTGTAGTCCAGCAGCGACTCGGTGGCGCCTTCGATTCGGCCGGTGTCGGAGCCGATGTGCAGCGACTTGCCGGTGTCCTCCTCCATGTGCGCCCGTTCGACCTCGACCCGCCAGGTGCTGCCGTCGTCGAGCGGAACATCGAGGTAGCCGTTGGTGGCGATGGGTTCGTCGTACTGGCTGATCTGATAGTTCTTCGGCATGTCCGGGTAGAAATAGTTCTTCCGGGCGAACCGGCACCACGTCGCGATCTCGCAGTTCACGGCAAGCCCGATGCGGATTGCCGACGTGACCGCGGCCTCGTTGAGCACCGGCAGTGACCCCGGAAGACCAAGGCACACCGGGCACACCTGAGTGTTCGGCTCCGCCCCGAAGGCGGTGGCGCACCCGCAGAACATCTTGGTCACCGTGGACAGTTCGACGTGCACCTCCAGGCCCAGCACGGGGTCGTAGGTGGCGACGACGTCGTCGAAGTCGAGCAACTCGGCACTGGCTGCAACCGTCATCCCGTAATTCTATGGGGCCGCCCAGCAGGCCCGACGAGGGAGCGCGCGCTTGCTACACCGGGCTCGGCAGCGCACCACGCGCCTGCTCGTAGGCGGCACCGACTCGGTAGAGCCGGTCGTCGGCCTGCGCCGGTGCCATGATCTGCAACCCGACTGGCAGGCCGTCGTCGGGGGCAAGACCCGAAGGCACCGACATGCCGCAGTGCCCTGCCAGGTTCAGCGGAAGCGTGCACAGGTCGAACAGGTACATCGCCAACGGATCGTCGACCTTCTCCCCCAGCCGGAACGCCGTGGTCGGCGTCGCCGGGGACACCAGCACATCGACAGACCGGTAGGCCCGGTCGAGATCGCGGGCGATCAGGGTGCGGACTTTCTGCGCCTGGTTGTAGTAGGCGTCGTAGTAACCGGCCGACAACGCATACGTGCCGATCATGATGCGGCGCTTGACCTCCGGGCCGAAGCCGGCGGCGCGGGTCAGTGCCATCACCTCTTCGGCGCTGTGGGTGCCGTCGTCGCCGACCCGCAACCCGTAGCGCATCGCATCGAAGCGGGCCAGGTTGCTCGACACCTCCGAAGGCAGGATCAGGTAGTAGGCGGCCATCGAGTAGTCGATGTGCGAGCAGTCGACCTCGGAGATATCCGCGCCGAGGCCCCGCAATTGTTCGACTGCGGCGTTGAACGACTCCAGCACGCCGGCCTGGTAGCCCTCCCCGCGATGCAGTTGGGCTACCACGCCCACCCGAACGCCCTGCAGGTCGGCGGCCCCGCCGGCCTTCGCGGCGCCGACCACGTCGGGCACCGGGGCGTCGACCGAGGTGGAGTCGCGGGGATCGTGGCCGGCGATGACCTGATGCAACAGCGCGGTGTCGAGCACGGTGCGCGCGCACGGCCCGCCCTGGTCCAGCGACGACGCGCAGGCGATCAGACCGTAGCGCGACACGGTGCCATAGGTGGGCTTGACGCCGACCGTCGCGGTCAGGGCCGCCGGCTGGCGGATCGAGCCGCCGGTGTCACTGCCGATCGCCAGGGGCGCCTGGAACGCGGCCAGCGCCGCGGCGCTGCCTCCTCCGGAGCCGCCCGGTACCCGCTGGGTGTCCCACGGGTTGCGGGTCGGCCCGAACGCGGAGTTCTCGGTGGACGAGCCCATCGCGAACTCATCCATGTTCGTCTTCCCCAGGATCGGGATGCCCGCGGCCCGCAGCCGCGCGGTCACCGTCGCGTCGTAGGGCGACATCCACCCTTCGAGGATCTTCGACCCGCAGGTGGTGGGCATGCCGGTCGTGGCGAACACATCCTTGAGCGCCAACGGCACCCCCGCGAGCGGCGACGGCAACTGCTCGCCGGCGGCCACCTTTCGGTCGACATCGGCCGCCGCGGCCAATGCCTGATCGGCAGCGACGTGCAGGAACGCGTGGTAGTCACCGTCGGTGGCGGCGATGCGATCCAGGCACGCCCGGGTGATCTCCGTCGACGAAATCGCGCGGGCGGCGATCGCGTCGGCCATCTGCGCGGCGCCAAGTCGCAGTATCTCCGGTGGGGCGGACGGTGCTGACGGACTCATTGGCTCTCCCCCAGAATCTGCGGGACGGCGAACCGTCCGTCTTCGGCTTTCGGTGCGCCGGAGAGCGCCTGCTGCTGGGTGAGGCCGGGCAACGTCACGTCGGGACGGGTGACGTTGACGTCCTTGAGCGGGTTTCCGGTGGGCTCGATGCCGGTCACGTCCACGCCCTGGACCCGGCTGACGTGGTCGAGGATCGCGTCAAGCTGGCCTGCGAACCCGTCCAGCTCGTCATCGGTCAGCGCCAGGCGGGCCAATCGGGCCAGATGGGCGACGTCGTCCCGGGAGATTTGCGACACGAGCGCCTAGCCTAATGGCGCTCGAAAACACGGCGTCGACGACCGGCCGGGAGCCGCGAACCAGCGCGTTCCGCCATCGGGGTGGCGCGCAGCCCGCCTCGACGGTCGGTCCCCGGCCCGGTCGTCGCCTCCCGGGCCGGAATGCCGAGCGGGCGACACTGTGTAACAGTGTTCCGCGTGCGTTCGTATCTGCTGCGGGTTCAGCTGGACGATCGACCGGGCAGCCTCGGATCCCTGGCCGTGGCCCTCGGTTCGGTGGGCGCCGACATCTTGTCGCTCGACGTCGTCGAGCGCACTTCCGGCTGTGCGATCGACGACCTGGTTGTCGATCTGCCGCCCGGAGCGATGCCGGACATGCTGATCACCGCGGCCGAAGGACTGACCGGCGTGCGGGTCGAATCGATCCGCCCGCACACGGGATTACTGGACGCGCACCGCGAACTGGAGCTGATCGACCACATCGCGGCCGCCGACGACAAACAGGCCAAACTCCAATTGCTGGCCGACGAGGCGCCGCGGGTGCTTCGGGTGGGTTGGTGCACCGTCGTACGGCTGACCGAGTCCGGGCTGCAGCGCATCGCGGGCAGTGCGAGCGCCCCCGAAACCCGCGCGCCGGATGCCCCGTGGATGCCGATCGAGCACGCCCGGTCCCTGGACTCCGATGCGGACTGGATTCCCACGGTGTGGCGCGAGATGAACACCACTCTGGCCGCGGCCCCCCTGGGCGATGTGCGCACCGCAGTGCTGCTCGGCCGCCCCGGCGGTCCGGACTTCCGGCCGTCGGAGGTGGCGCGGCTCGGCTACCTCGCGGGGATCGTGGCAACGATCGTGCGCTAGCTAGCTAGGTCCGCCGGCAGCGGACGGCCCGTGCTCCAGCAACGTCTTGAACCCCTCCTCGTCAACCACCGGTACCCCGAGTTCGATCGCTTTGTCGTACTTCGACCCCGGCGCGTCACCGGCCACCACGTAGTCGGTCTTCTTCGACACCGAACCGGCGGCTTTGCCTCCCCGCGCGAGGATGGCCTCCTTGGCCCCGTCGCGGGAGAACCCGGCCAGCGACCCGGTGACCACCACGATCAGCCCGTCGAGCGTTCGCGCGACACCGGCTTCGCGCTCATCGGCCATCCGGACACCGGCGCCCCGCCACTTGTCGACGATCGCACGGTGCCAGTCGACGGCGAACCACTCACCCACCGCCGCGGCGATGGTCGGCCCCACTCCCGCCACGGCGGCGAGTTGCTCCTCAGTGGCCGAAGCGATCCCGTCCAGGCTGCCGAACTCAGTGGCCAAAGCACGTGCCGCGGTGGGCCCGACGTGACGGACCGACAGGGCCACCAGCACCCGCCACAATGGCTGCTGCTTGGCTTTGGAAAGGTTGGCGAGCAAGTGTTTTCCGTTCGCCGACAACTCACCGGCCTTCGTGCGGAACAGGTCGGTGCACAACAGGTCGTCGGCGGTGAGCGTGAAAATGTCACCCTCGTCTGCGATCGCCCCGGCCTGCAGCAGTGCGACCGCGGCTTCATAACCCAGGCCCTCGATGTCGAATGCGCCGCGTCCGGCCATATGGAATACCCGCTCCCGCAGCTGCGCCGGGCAGGAGCGCGCGTTGGGACAGCGGATATCGGCATCGCCTTCCTTTTCCGGCGCAAGGGGCGTGCCGCATTCGGGGCACGCTATCGGCATGACGAATTCACGTTCGGTGCCGTCACGAAGATCGACCACCGGACCGAGCACCTCGGGAATGACATCGCCGGCCTTGCGGATCACCACGGTGTCACCGATGAGGACGCCCTTGCGCTGGACCTCCGATGCATTGTGCAGCGTGGCAAGCCCGACGGTGGAGCCGGCGACCTTGACCGGTTCCATGTAGGCGAACGGGGTCACGCGCCCGGTGCGGCCCACATTGACCCGGATGTCGAGCAGCTTGGTCTGCGCCTCCTCGGGGGGGTACTTGTAGGCGATGGCCCAGCGTGGCGCGCGAGATGTCGCACCCAGCCGCCGTTGCAGCGCCATCTCGTCGATCTTGACCACCACGCCGTCGATCTCGTGGTCGACATCGTGGCGGTGCTCGCCCCAGTAGCCGATGCGGTCTTCGACCGCTGTCATGCCGCGCACCAGGGCGGTGTGTTCGGACACCGGCAGCCCCCAAGCCCTCAAGGCCAGGTAGGCATCGTGCAGGGAGGCCGGGCCAAATCCCTCGGTGTGGCCTAGTCCGTGGCAGATCATCCGCAACCGGCGCCGGGCGGTAACCGCCGGGTTCTTCTGGCGCAGCGAGCCCGCCGCGCTGTTGCGGGGATTGGCGAACGGCGGCTTGCCTTCCTCCACGAGGCCGGCATTGAGCGCCTCGAAGTCGGCCAGCCGGAAGAACACCTCGCCGCGGACCTCGAGCACGGCAGGGACCGGATACTCGGTGCCTGCAGCGAGCCGGTGCGGGATGTCGTCGATGGTGCGGGCGTTGAGCGTCACGTCCTCTCCGGTGCGGCCGTCACCCCGGGTGGCCGCCCGTTCCAGGCGCCCGTCGCGGTACACCAGCGCCAGTGCGACTCCGTCGATCTTGAGCTCGCACAGGAAGTGCGCGTCGTCGGCACTTTGCGCCCCCAGCTCGGCCCGCAGTCGCGCTGTCCACGCCGTCAGTTCGTCGGTGTTGAAGACGTTGTCCAGGCTGAGCATGCGCTCCAGGTGCTCAGCCGGCGTGAAATCGGTCGCAAATCCCGCGCCGCCGACAAGCTGGGTCGGCGAATCGGGAACCCGCAGCTCGGGGTGGTGCTCTTCGAGGGCGGCCAGCCGCCGCAGCAGCACATCGAACTCCGCGTCGGAGATGACCGGCGCATCCCGCACGTAATAACGGAACTGATGCTCGCGGACTTCGTCGGCCAGCTCCTGCCAGCACCGGCGCAGGTCCGCGTCGGCGGGGGCGGCTTCGACGCGGTCGGCGTCCGGGTCGGCTGGGCTCACTCTGGTGAGGCTATCGAAGCGCACCGACACCGTGGTGCCGCGGTCTACGCTGGCGGTGATGCCCCATCCGATCATGTTCAGTGACGACGATCCCGGACTGCGGGAGTTGCGCGGGCTGGCGCTGAGGTTTCCCGAGTCGTTCGAAAAAGTGTCCTGGGGCAGGCCGGTGTTCTGCGCGCCGAAGATGTTCGCGATGTACGGCGGCGGCAGCAAGGAGTCCGGATCCCTGGTGACCTTCCCGCACTCCCTGCTCGTCAAAGTCGACGATAGCGAACGCGTTGCACTGCAGCAGGATTGCCGGTTCTTCCATCCGGCCTACCTGGGGTCGGCGGGCTGGCTCGGGCTGGATCTCACCGCCGCCGAAGTGGACTGGGGCGAAGTGGCCGAACTGCTCGACGCCTCCTTTCGTCTCGTCGCGGCGAAGCGGTTGATTCGTCTGCTCGACCAGGCGGAAAGCACACCACCATGACCTTCGCAAGCCCCTTCCCCGACGTGGTGATCCCGGACGCCGGCGTCTACGACTACCTGTTCGGCAACCTGTCCGACGGCGACGCCGACCGGGTGGCACTTGTCGACGCGAAATCCGGAACCTCGGTCACCTACCGCGAGTTGGTGATCCGCATCGATGCGAGCGCCGCCCCCCTCGACCACGAGCTGGGCTACGCGGTGGCGCGGTTCCCAAAGGCGTAAGCAAAATCGTGGACCCTGACAGCGGGTCCGAGATCGGGGTCCCCGAAAGCGGCCGCAGCGCCGCCGGGGAGCTGTGGTACAAGGGTCCCAACGTGATGGCGGGCTATTTGGGCAACGACAGGCGACCGCGGAAACCATTGATCCACAAGGATTTCTGCACCCCGGAAACCTGGCCTGTGGACGCCGACGGTTGCGTCCACATCGTCGACCGGCTGAACGAGAGGTTTCTCACTTGGGGCGTGTGAGGTTGGTGTGACGGGAGTTTGCGGCGTGTCGTGACAGCAGGACGTGGGGTCCCTGCTCAAGGATCGGTTTCGACGAAGAAAGCCGTTCTGCTGCAAGAGGACCCCACGTGTTCACCTACTCTGCCATCTGCGACGTCCCCGAGGAAACCCTGCAGCATGTGACCGCGCTGCTGCACGCGCACCGGTGCGAGATCGGCACCCGCGCCGGGCGACGCGCGGGCACCGTGCGCACCCAGGCCAAGCTGGTGCTGCGCTGGTTCCGCGACGACCCGCCGATGCGGACGCTGGCCCTCGAGGCTGGGCTGCCGATCTCCACCAGCTACCGACCCGACCTGCACGACGTGCTCGAGCAGGCCAGGCGGGAAGGCTGGTCGCATCTGACGCTGGACGGGACGCTCATCGAGATCCACCGGGTCAACGAGCGCACCGAGGCCGGGCGTCACCTGTGTCTAAATCGAAGGAGTAGCGATCCACGGTGGCCCCGAGCCATGCGTTGGTTCCGTGAGGGCGCATCGAAGCGTTGGACGGGGTACGTGCAGGCTGGGCTATTGAGCCGCGAAATAAAATAGAGGTCAAGCGCCCACCCTGCGGACGTCGTGATCCCAGGTGGTGGTGTCGGCGACCGACCGTCGCTCGGTGGCAGTTAATGGGTCGCGGTCGGCGGCAGCCGAGCCCAACCGAATCAGCACCTGCGGGTAGGCGTCGCCGTCGAAAACCTCACACGCAAGCGCCAGCCGATCCCGGCTGTGCCTCAGCGGGTCGGTCAGCGGGCAGCTCACCAAGCCCATGGCGGTAGCCGTCAGCAGGATGCGGCTCATCGTCTCGCCGGCTCGCAGCCGCGACAGGTTGTCGTCGGCCTCGGTGCCCAGCGTCACCACCACGCCGTCGGCATAGCGCGCCGAGTCCCGGCCGGCGGTCGCGCCGTACCTGAGCACCACACCGTCGTCGTCGCGTCGGCCCCATCGCCGTGCGGGCACCACACCGAGCATGACGTCGCGGCGCGCGGCGCGGATATAGAGCAGTTCCAACGTGCCCGCCGGCATCGACACGTCGGTGTAAGGCCGCCGGTCGGCGCGACGTTGAGGGATGGCGGCGGCCAGTTCAACGCTCGCGGCGGGGCTCGGCTGCTCGATGACCTCGATCAGGGCCAGGTGGTTGGTGTCCGAACCGTCGGGGAATCGTCGGATGCGGGCGCGCCAGCCCAGTGCCGCCAGCGCCACGACACAGTGGTCCAACACCGCGCCGCAGCTGAGCAGGACGTCACGATGGTCCGACTCTGTGTCGCCGAGCTGGCGACTGCGGTCGGCGTACAGATGCACCGCATCCCGGGCGATCCGCCAGAGCCAGGGCTGGGAATTCTGGGCGGACGGCGCGCGTGCGGCCATGTCCAGTGCCGTCTCCAGTGTGCCTGTATCGGGTATTGCTGCCAGAGTCCTCACCTCCACACGTGCCGGTAACCCCAGCGTCAATTGTAGTTCTGGCCACCGCGTCTCCCGCTGCTCTGATCTGAGGGCACTGTCAGTGCCTTCTCGACGATGTCGGCACCTCGGCGAACCCCTCCCGTTGCCGCGTATCCCTCCGCGACCAGGACCGCGCCGGCCGACATCGTCATCGCCTCGTGCACGGCGGAGCGCAACCGTGACGCACTGAGGCGACGCGCCGGCAACCGGGTGCCGGCGCCGGCGGTTTCGACCCGTCGGGCGACCTCGAACTGATCACGGCCGAAAGGCACTGCACAGACCGGGATTCCGCGCGCCAGGGCCTTCTGGGTGACTCCCATTCCGCCGTGCGTGATCACGCACACGGCGTGGTCGAGCACGAGCGAATGAGGGACGAACCCCGACAGCGTCACGCCACGGCGATGCAGGACAGGCTCACCGTTCTCCGCGGGCAGCGTGGCAACTACGTGCATCGACTGGCCCTCGAGGGCGTCGAGGGTGGCGCTCACCAACTTCTCGTCGGCCTGGGGCACCGATGACGTCGTCACCAACACGATCGGCGCGTCGATGTCGTCGAGCCAGGACGGGTGTTCGGGGTGCGGAGGATCGAATTCCGCGGGTCCGATCATCTCGACCGCGACACCCCAGTCGGTGTGCGGGTACTCGAACGGCTTGGCGGTGGCCACCAGGACACGCGGAGCACGACGCAGCAACGCGTCGGCGCTGTGCACGGGGGGCAGTCCCAGGCTGCTTCGCAGCGAACGCATGCCAGCGCTGAATGGACGGTCGAAGACGGCGCTGGTGACCGTGCCTATCCCCCAGTCGCGGATGCGCCCCCGCACACCGGCGAGCGGCGCCGCGCCGGCACCGAACCGCGGGGATCCCGGTGAGCGTAGATAGGGGATGGACGAGGAGAACACCAGCCACGGCGTCGACTGGACTTCAGCAGCCGAAATCGCTCCCCAACAGTTGGCGTCGACGATGACGACGTCGGGGTCGGCGCGGCGTAGCGCGCCACGGAGATCCTCGACCTCGACGGCCGCCCGGGCCGTCAGAACGCGCACGGTATCGCCGACGGCGCGCAGCCTACCCTGGGTCCCCGCGTCTGGGCTTTGCAGCTCTTCGATGCGTGGGTCGACGGACTGGGCGGTGAACCCGAGCGAGCGACACAGATCGGCGCCACCGGCCAAGGTACGGACATGGACGTCGTGCCCGCGGGAGGCCAGTTCACCCAACAGTGCGCAGAACGGGAACAGGTGGCCGAGCGCCGGGGCCGTGTACGCCAGCACTACCGCCATAAGTCACCGATCCGTTCGTGCCACGGCGACGAATACTTCACGAATGCTTCGTCAATCGGTTGCTGTTGCTCCGACTTCTGGGTGGTGTCCATGCAATGTGTCAGTGGCCGGGAGCTGGTGGTTCTTCTCGACGATGCGGGCCGGAGCATCGGCTCGGCGCCTAAGTCGGAGGTCCACCATTCGTCGACGCCGCTGCATCTGGCGTTCTCCTGCTATCTGTTCGATGGTGCGGGAGACGTTCTCCTGACCCGGCGAGCGCTGCACAAGCGCACGTTTCCCGGGGTCTGGACGAACTCCTGCTGCGGGCATCCCGCCCCGGACGAATCGGTGGAGGCCGCAGTGGCGCGGCGGGTTCGCGAGGAGCTCGGCGTGGCGGTCGCCGATCTGCGTTGTGTCCTGCCCGACTTCCGCTACCACGCGGTGGCCGCGGACGGGATGACCGAGAACGAGCTGTGTCCGGTGTTCTGCGGCCGGGCCGTGGGGACGGTGCGCGCGGACCGCGAGGAGGTCATGGACTACACCTGGTCGCCATGGGAACAGCTTCGTACAGTCGCCACGGTCCCGTGGGCGCTCAGTCCGTGGGCGATCGAGCAGATTCCGTTGCTCGACGCGGCGGGCATCGGACACCGGGGCTAGGACCTCAACTCGAAAAGCCGTTCGGCGTAGGCGAGGTCGTCACGCCACAGTCTGGTGGCCGCTCGCCGGGCCGCAGCTCTGAGCACCGGCCCGGCGCGGAGCGCCTTGCCGAAGTGCGGCCGGTCGGAGTGCGCGATCACCGCTTCGACGACCGCGGTGCGCGGCAGCCCGTCGCGGCCGGTACCCACTGGCGTGGCATGGGTTTCGACCACGCTGCCCTGTCCCTCCCCCTCGACGATGCGCATCACGACGGTGCGCGGGCCGGGCGTGGTGAACTCCGCGATCACGGGTACGCCGAGCCTGCCGATGCGGAATGTGACCGATACCAGGAACCGGTCCGATTCGTCGGGGAGGTAGTCGACGGCGGGCGGAGCGCTGAGCACGTTCAGCTGGGTGAACGAATACGGATGAAACCACGCGCCATGCCAGGGATCCAGCCGGTTGGCGACGATGTCTTCGGGCTCGCAGACCCCGTCCAGGTGGGTCACCGCCGCAAGCGCGGGATGCCCGGGGCGCAGCGGGACGACCGGGGTGTCGGTCGGTGTCTGCCCTTCGGCTTCGGCGTCAAGGCGCACCCAGCACAGCACACCGTCGTCGTAGGCGGGGTGCGGCTTCCAGCCGCCATGCCGGTGCGCCCCCAACCGCAGACCGTGCCACGGGCACACCAGAGTTCCGCCTTCCACCGGAGCGCAGGACAGGTCGGCGCCCAGATGCGGGCATGCGCGCGGGGCGACGAGCAGCGCGCCGCTGCTGCCGCGCCAGGCCACCAATTGGTGACCGGCCACCGTCGCGGCGAATGCTTTGGTGGTGATCTGTGTGCTCGCGGCGAACACGAACCAGTTGCCTCCCGGGCGGCGCTGCGCGCGACCGAGTGCCGCGCGGATCACCGCCGGGTTCGCGTCCTGATAGGTCGGCTGCTGCGCCGACCACGCCGCGCCGGGAATCACCTGGAACGGCCAAGCTTTCGCGACTTTGTCCCGCAAGGAGGTCACCATGCTCATCTGCGGGCACCTTGGGCTCTGGCGGCCAGACGCCGCAACGGGGCGGATCGTCCGCGATTGGGCACAATGTGCAGCGGATGCCCGGTCAGTCCCATCCGGCTGAGCAGCTCGTTGGCGGCGGCCCATCCGGTCGTGGCAGCGCGCTCCATCAGCGCCACAGGCAAGTCGATACGGATGCCGTCGCCGGCCAGCACGACCCTTGGGTCGGGGGTCCGCACCGTCGGACGCTGCGCGAAATCCCCTGGCGCGAAGCGCGGACTGTCGTCGCGACGCAGCAACCGCTCGTCGACGATCGACGCGCCGGCGGTCTCGGGGTAGAGCTCGTTCATGCGCGCGATCAATCCGCTGCGCACCTGCTCGTCGGAGCCCGACACCGAATAGCCGTGCAGTTCGACCACCGACCCGCCGGTGCGGGCGGCCCACTGTGCGGCGTCGCGCTCATAGCGTTCCAACACACTGACATTGTCCAACGGCTCGCGACCTCCTGTCCCGACGAAGGCGGCCCGATCGGCGGCCACTCGGCGATCCAGCCACAGCCGCAGCACCACGAACGGGGGCGCGGCGCCCATCGCGGCGACGCGCTCACGCCACGGCGCGTCACCGAGATCCGGTGACGCGCTCACGATGCGACGCAGCCCGGCCACATCGGTAGCCAGCACAAGGGCCTCCGCCGGCACCTGACGTCCCGCTGCAGTCGTCACCGTGACGCCGTCGGCCACGGCAACGGACCGCACCTCGTCGCCGGTGATAAACCGCACGCCCAGCCCATCGAGATAGTGCTGCAGCGGGTTCCACAGCGCCACATCGAAATTCGCGTCCGCGACATCGAAGATCAGCCCCTCGCTGGAGCCCAGGAAGTAGATGTGGAACATCGTGACGAGCTCGCCGGCAGACAGTGCCTCAGGTGCTGCGAAGAAGCTGCGTGCGAAAACCTCGAAGGCCAGATGCCGTGCCGCATGGGGAAAGCGGATGTCGCGCAGGAACGTCGCGGCATCACGATCATCGAGCCGGTGATACGTCTCGGGGACCGAGACGGTTGCCAGCGGGGCTGCCGCCTTCAGGTCGAGCCGGATCAGGTCGCGGAACCGGAAGGTGGGACTTCGCAGCGCGAACGCCAGAGCGTTGAGCGGCGGCGCCTGGGGCAGACCGCGGAAGGTGTCGCGCCGCCCGGCGGCGTCGATGAGCGGATAGTCCTCGACGGGCCGCAGCGTCGACAGGTTCGGGTCCGCCCGGCGCAGCAGCGCCCGCAAGTTGTAGTACTGCCGGAAGAACGCGTGAAAGCCCCGGTTCATCGCGCCCGTCGACCCGTCGGCCAGGGTCTCCGGCCAGCCGCCCGCGCGGCCGCCGAGATAGTCGCACCGTTCCACGACGGTGACCGCGACCCCCCGTTCGGCCAGACCGGTGGCCGCCGCCAGCCCCGCGATGCCGCCGCCGACCACGATCACACGGGGCACCCGCTCGCCGACGCCGATGCGTACACGCCCGGGTGGGCCCGGCAACATCTGACGGCGGTGGTCAAAACCGTTGGAGGTCACCGCTTTCCTTCCTCCGCCGATCTGCGCGCCCGCATCCCGGCGCGTTCCCACAGCAGCAGCACCGCTGTCACCAGCGCGAAGCCGAACAGAAAGTCTTCGACCGGAATATCCCATGGAAAGCGGACACCGCTGAGGTGATCGTCGTCGTACAACACTATCGGCGCGCTGAGTTTGGTCAGCCATCCGTCGACGGGGATCTGAAAGCCGAGCACGATCGCCATCGAGATCCAGTACGCGGGACGGCGGAACAATCCGGTCCGCAGCACGGCCAACTCCAGCACGCACACCGCGATGACGGCAAATAGCGCCGGCACGGTGTACCCCCACCCGATCATCGCGGGGCGTCCGCCTCGTGCGAGCGGCGGCGTGTCAAGATGGTGTCGACCGCGTTGTAGGTCAGCAGCCCGCACAACGGAATCACCACGAAGAACAGAACTTCCTCGAGCGGAACGTCTCGCGGCGCAGTCACCCCGGTGATGTAGAGGGCGTTGTACCACCACACGCCGCCCGCTACAGCGATCGCGTCCCAGATCAGGAACACGGCCATCACCGGCAACAACGCCGCCGCCACCCGTCGTGGCCGTCGGTAGACGCCGTCACCGAAAACCTCCAGCGGCGCGGTGAGAACCAGACATGCGCCCAGGACCATCAGGTACTGCCATTGATCCACTCTCACGTCCTCCCGTGTCGCAGCCGACCTGCCCACGCCTTCCCGATGCCCGCCGCACCCACTGCCAGGCGCCGTCTGGTGCCCACCGTCGCGCGCCCGCCGAAAATCTCGAAATCCATCTCCTCGATGCGCGACAGTATCTCCGCGTACAGCGTCAAGGCCGCGGAGACGCACGGCCGCGATCTCGGGGCCAGTAGATCGATGCCCGGGCGCGCCTGCCGATAGACCGCGCGGGTGATCGCGTGCTGCTCGGCCAGCGCCGCGCGCACCCGGCAGTCGGTGCGGCGGGTGCACTGACACCACGCGAGCAGATCACGATCCACATTGTGCGCCGTCAGCTCGTCGGCGGGCAGGTATACCCGCCCGCGCGCCAAGTCCTCGTCGACGTCGCGGATGAAATTGGTGAGCTGGAAAGCCTTTCCGAGCGCCGCTGCGTACGGCATCGCATCCTCGCGGCGGCCGACCGTGCCCAAGACCGGAAGCAGTTGCAGGCCGATGACTTCGGCCGAACCGTACATGTACTTCTCCAATGCGGCCCGATCGGGGTATTCGGTGACGGTCAGATCCATCCGCATCGACGCGAGGAAGTCGTCGAACAGGTCCCACCCGATGCCGTACGTGCGTGCGGTGTGCACGACGGCGGTCAGCGTCGGGTGGCCGTCGCACGGTTGCCCGTTGACGAGGCTGCCGAAGAGCCGGGTGGACAGCCGCTGGAGTTGGTCTGCACGGTCCTGCGTGCTACGCGAGCCGTCTACATCGTCGAGGATGTCGTCGGCACCCCGGGCGAAGCCGTACAGCGCGTGCACGGCGGGGCGTTGCTGCGGCGCCAGCATCGCGGTGGCGAGGAAAAACGTCTTGCCGTTGCGGGCGTTGACGGCGCGGCAATGCCGATACGCCTCCCGCAACGACGGCTCGCGCACCCCGGCGGCGTGAAGTTCGGAGCTGATCATGAACGCGTCACCTCCGACCGGGACCTGGTATCGACGATGCCGGTGATGCGGTCGGCGGCCAGCCGCCCGGACAGGATCGCGGTCGGAACCCCGACGCCGGGGACCGTTGACGACCCCGCCAGCACGACGTTGTCGACGCCGCGAACGGTGTTCGCGGGGCGGAAGGGTCCGGTCTGGGCGAAGGTGTGCGCCAACGCGAATGGCGACCCGGCCGCCATCCCCTGCCGGGCCCAGCCGGCAGGGGTCACGACGGCCAGAACTTCGGCATCGTCGCCGACACCGGGCATCCGTTTGCGGACCGCGGCGAGCATCTGCTCGACGTAGCCCGACTCGGTGGCGTCCCAATCCACCCTTCCGACGTCGATGTTGGGGGCCGGAGCCAGCATGTACAGCAGGTCGCGCCCGGCCGGTGCCAAGGACGGATCGCCGGCGGTGGGGCGGGTCACCAACAACGAGGGATCGCCCATCACCACGCCATCGTCGATGATGTCACGAAACGTCTGCCTCCAAGCGTGCCCGAACAGGATCGTGTGGTGACCCGCGCGCTCGCCGACCGCCGCGCATCCGACATGGGCGACCACGGCCGACGGCGCCGCCCGCCGGCTCAGCGGTCGACGCGGCGTGTGCCCGACGAGTCGGTAGGTGTCGGGCAGCTCCGTGGTCAGCACGACGGCGTCGGCGTCGAAGCGCTCGCCGCCGCGTGTGCGCACACCCGTCACCCGCGAACTGTTGAACACCAACTCCGAAACCGTTGCGTTGTAGACGAACTCGACGCCCGCACGCGACGCCGCGGCGGCCATCGCGTCAGGCAGCGCGCGCATCCCCCCACGCGGGAAGTAGACGCCCGCGACGGTGTCCATATAGGCGATCACCGCGTAAACGGCCAGCGCGCTCTGCGGCGGCACGCCCGCATACAGTGCCTGGAAGGTGAACACCCGCACCAACCGCTCGTCGTGTAGGAAGTGCCGCACCAACGGTTCCCATCGCCGGAAGGCTCCGAGCGCGATCAGCCGGGCGAGCTGTGGGGAGACGAGCGACAACGGGGAGTCGAAGTTGGCGGCGATGAAGCCGTCGAACTCGGTTTCGTACAGCTTGATCAGCCAGTCCCGCAGCCGCAGGTAGCCGTCGGCTTCCCGGCGGCCGGCGAACCGCTCGATCTCGGCGAACATCGCCGATGCCTCGGTGTGCACCGAGAGCCTGCTGCCGTCGGCGAATCGGGCGTCATAGGCCGGGTGGACGCTGTCGAGGACGAGGCGGTCCGAGAGTGACTCCCCCACGGCGGCGAAGGCATCGTCGATGATGTCTGGCATGGTCAGCACCGTGGGGCCGGTGTCGAGCCGGTAGCCCGCGATGTCGATGCGACCGACCCGCCCGCCTGGATGTGCGCCGCGTTCGACGACGGTGACCGCTCGGCCACGACCTGCCAGCTGCAGCGCCGCCGAGAGTCCGGACAGTCCCGCGCCGACGACGACAACCCGGTCGGTTCTACCGCTTACTGTCCGCATCAGGCCGCCCTTCGGGTGCAGGCGACGGCCATCTCGGTCAGCGCTGCGCGCGGGCTGTCCGGGATCGCTGCACGCTCAAGAACATTCAGTGCGCTGTGGCGGCGTTCGGCGATAAGGTCTTCGACTCTCTGCACAGCCCCGCTGGCCACGATCAGCGAGCGCCACCGCTCCACGGATGCCGGGTCGAGGTGCGGCAACGTCATCAGTTCCGAAAGCTCCCGGCGCAGCCGGGGCCCGGCCATTTCATGTGCGGCGACGATGACGCTGGTGGCCTTTCGCGCCTCCAAGTCCGTCTGCGCCGATTTGCCCGTCAGCGAGGGGCTTCCGAAGACACCCAGAACGTCATCGCGCAGTTGGTAGGCCTCACCGATGGCGGTGCCGTACCCCGACAGCGAGTCGAGGATCCGTGCATCACATCCCGCCATCGCCGCGCCGATTTCGAGGGGCCGGCGCACGGTGTAGTTGCCCGATTTGCGGCGCAAGACGTCGAGCACGTCGTCGAGGCTCGGGACGGTCTGCGAGCTATTGAGCAGATCGGAGAACTGCCCGATCGCCAGTTCGGTGCGCATGTCGTCGTAGCGGGGCCACACCCGGGCCAGCGCGTCGGGACTCACGCCGCTGCGCCGCAGCATCTCCTCGGCCCACACCAGACACAAATCACCGAGCAGGATGGCCGCGGACTCGCCGAAACGATCCGAGGAGCCCG
>CAWJYB010000045.1:0-41385 GCA_963846905.1 uncultured Actinomycetota bacterium | reverse complement strand
AGTGGTCGCGCCCGGAAGTTCGTCGGGGGTCAGGTTTAGGCCGAAGTTAAGGGCGGTTGTCGGCTGGATTTGGCGGTTGGCCTGGGATTTTGTTGATTTGGTGGGTTGGTTGTTCTGTCTACGTGGCGACGGTGAGGGGGATGGTGGCGCCGATGAGGTCGAGGCGCGGCGCTGATCGGGTGTGGGTTCGGCCAGGGTGGGTACCTCGGTGGTGGTCCCGTGGTAGCGGATTTCGTTGCGGAATCATGGCGGAAGGTATCTGGGACGGCAACAGAGCGTTGCGTCTCGCAGAGTGAGCACCGACAGGCCCGACTTCCGCAGTTCGTAGGCATATTTCGGGGTAGCGGGGAGCGATTGTGCTGGTAGGAGGCTTGCGGGGTCGCCGGAAACGTGAATTCGTGTAGGCACACGATATTGAGCGTGTCGTTGGACTACACCAGCGGATATGTGCTAATCGTGTAGGGGTGTACCTGCGGGAGACCAAGCGACGCAACCGCGACGGGTCGACGGTGAGCTATCTGCAGTTGGCGCACAGCGAACGCCACCCCGTCACGGGGGTGCCGTCGGCGAAGGTGATCCACAACTTCGGCCGCGCCGAGGCGGTGGACCGCGACGCGCTGGCCCGCCTGGTCGCCTCCATCTCCCGGTTCTTGGACCCGGAGCAGGCGATCGCCGCCGCCCACACCGGCGGGATCGACATCCTGGACTCGCGGCGCTTCGGCGGCGCGTGGGTGCTCGACCAACTCTGGGTGAGGCTGGGCATCGGGGCGGCGCTGCGCGGGGTGGCCGCCGACCGGCGCTTGGACGCCGAGGCGACCGAGCGGGTGCTGTTCGCGTTGGTGGCCCAGCGGGCGCTGGAACCGGGCTCCAAGCTGGCCGCCACCCGGTGGGTGGCCAAGCAGGCCGCGATCACCGAGTGCCCCGGATTTTCCGACGACGCGGCGTATCGGGCGATGGACTTCCTGCTGGACGGCCTGCCCGAGATCGCCGCGCGGATCTTCGACTCGGTCGCGCACCTCCTGAACCTCGATGTGGACATCGTGTTCGTCGATTCGACCTCCACCTACTGGGAGGTCGACGGCGCCGACGAGCTGGCCGACCTGCAACCCGAACCGGAGCCCGACGACGGCACCGCCAAGCCGGTCGAGCACGGCGCCCGCCGGTTCGGCAAGTCCAAAGACCACCGCGACGACCTGCCGCAGGTGGTGATCGCGATGGCCGTCACCCGCGACGGGATCCCGGTGCGCGCCTGGACCTTCCCCGGTGACACCGGCGACCAGAAGATCATCCGCACCGTCAAAGACGACCTGGGAGCCTGGAACCTGCGCCGGCTGGTGTGGGTCGCCGACCGCGGGTTCGCCTCGGCCGCCAACCGCGCCTACCTGACCCGCGGCGGCGGGCACTACATCCACGCCGAGAAGTTGCGCCACACCAACGCGCAGGCCGCCGCCGCGCTGGCCCGCCCCGGCCGCTACCACACCGTCGCCGACAACCTGCGCGTCAAAGAGGTCCGGGTCTCACCCGACGGCGGCACCAACGAGGGGGCCCGCGCCGAGCGTTTCGTCATCTGCCACAACCCGGACGCCGCCCAACGGGACGAAGCGGTCCGCGAGCGGCTCATCGAACACCTACAGTCTCTGATCGCCGGTTCCGACACCTGGTCCCCGCGCCGCCGCGACGAGTTCGTCGGCTCCCTGAAAGCCAAGCCCGGCCTGGCAAGGCTGTTGCGGCGCACCACGACCGGGCTGCTCCGTGTCGACCGCGCCGCCGCGCAACGCGAAGCCCACTACGACGGCAAATGGCTGCTACGCACCTCCGATCTCACCCTGACCGCCGAGGACCTGGCCGCCGCCTACAAGCAACTGCTCGCCGTCGAGCGCGGCTGGCGCGACGCCAAGAGCAGCCTCGGGCTGCGCCCGGTCTATCACCACCGCGAGGACCGCATCCGCGCCCACATCCAACTATGTTGGCTGGCACTGCTGCTCATCCGGGTCGCCGAAACCGCCACCGGTGACACCTGGCGCAACCTGCGCCACGAACTGGACCGCATGCACCTGGTCACCTTCGCCACCTCCGACGGTCGCGTCGCGCAACGCTCCGCCCTCACCACCGGCCACAAGACCATCCTGGCCGCCCTCGACCTGCCCGAACCCCCCAAATACCTCGACTTCACGCCCGGCATCGACACCGCCGACGCCGACCGAACCGACTGACAACCCGGCTCAACAGCACCCGGGTCGTGTAGTAACACGACCCAAATCGGCTAATTCCACGTTTGCGCTGATCAACGCCCAAATCCGGCGATCCGTGTGCCCACCATCTGCGGAAGTCGGGACAGGGCAGTAAGCTGCGGTAAAAGGTCTGTCACGGGACGGGTCGCCGCCGTACGCTTCGCCACTACGAAGACCTGCTTGCCAGCTTACACCACCCGCGTTTGGTTCACAGTGAAATCTGTTGAGCTAATTGACAATCTAGCAGCACGTTGCTAATTACTGGTTAATGACGGGTTAGCTGGGCCGAGGGCCCCAGGTCAGACGTACCGATATCCACCCACGGAAACCCGGAAGTGCCAGTTTTTATGGCCGGTGGGCTATGGCAATCCCGTCGAACACCGCGGCTGACAGGTCGATGCATCGACTGGACCATCATCGAAACCACAATGGCCGCTGCCTCTCCGCAGCGACTGCAGGCGGGATTAGACATTGCCGCCGGGAAAAGGCAATGGCAGCACCGTCGATTACCGCTGTCGTTGATCCGCGTGGCCATCCCGACCAGTGTGCACTGAGCTGCCCCGGCCTCGGAGTAGGCCCCGAAATCGTGGGCGACAACCGTGTCGCGTTTGATCACGCGTAGAGCAACAGCGGCCCAAATGCATGACCAAGAACGACTGCTCTGTACGTTGCTGGCGTCGCGAGACGCTTTCCGATCCGCGGTGAGTCCAACCATCTCCCACATACGTTCTTGCCAGCTTTCGTATGTTTCCCTACGCGAGGGCGGCATTTGCCACTGACGGTTGTTGGACGGGTGGTCAGGCTCTCCGTGCCCACGGAGTCCAGCAGTCCTCGTCTGCCGGCGCGGATTCCGCGGGGTCGTACCCGTCCACCGCGTCGTCACAGTCTTCGAACTCAGCCGCCGGTGTATCCGCCGCGACCGGTCCATCGATCTTGCAAAGAATCTCCGGCCACAGCTCCTCAGGCACCGAGGAATGGACCGCGTCGATGATGCGGCCCATCTGCGCCATGATCTCGGCCATGCGGGTACCGCTGGCCCGGGATTCGATGAGCGCCTGTAGTCGGCCAGCCGCAATCACGCCGGTGGTCACATCGACCGTGGTGTCCGAGTCGACAAGCGTCTCAAAGCCCCTGACCATCACGGTCTCGTAAAACGCCATCGGCGTGATCGCGGTGGCCACGCCCTTGAAGAAGTCGACGCCGTTCTCCTTGGCTCGCCGCTCCCATCGATACCCTCCTCGCCATGGCCACAAATGCCGGGCTGGTGCCTGAGTGAAATCAGTCTGTCGCGCAGTAACTTTCATTTCGGATTACAGATTCGCCCGGCCCACTATGAGCGGATGGACGATCGCCGGCATCCCGCGCCACACGACGTTGTCGGCCTCGACGGTGAAGCCGCAGGCATGCATGAGCTCCAGGGTCGGGCGGTTGCACACACATCCGCCGGCGAAGCCGCGCCACGGTCGGAGGAATTTGTCCTGGCACGCCGCGAGGAACCGCGAGCTCGCTCGGACGTGTTCGATGAACAGCAACTGCCCATCCGGGCGGAGGACGCGTGCGATCTCACGAAGCGCACGTTCGGGGTCTTCGACGGTGCACAGGACGAGCGTCGAAACTACGGTGTCCACGGAATCATCGGCAAACGGCAGGCACTCCGCGGGCGCGTCACAGATCCGCGCGGCGCATGCATGCCGCTCGAGGCGCCGAGCAAGTTTCCGGCGCATCCCGGCTTCGGGCTCGGTGACCACGAGTTCGTCGACCGCGTCGGAGTAGTGCGCGACGTTCAGCCCTGTCCCGGCGCCAATTTCGACGACGCGCCCGCAAGCTTCGGCCACCAGCGTGCGCCGCCGTCGCCGCATGCCTGCGAGCTCGCCCAGCGAAACGAACGGGTCGTACAGCACGGCCATCACCCGCAACCACAGCGCATACGGCGATGCGGCCTGGGGTTCAGTGCTTGATTCTTTGCAGGCGATCTCGGTCATGCCGCGAACCTACGAGAGGCCGGGTCGTGCCCGCATCGCTCAGCGCGGCCATCTTTCGCCGATGGCCGTTTTCGGCCATCTCACAGGAGTCCGAGGCGCGCGGCCTCGGCGACGGCGGCCGTCCGAGATGTGCGGCCGAGCTTGCGGCGGATGTTCGCGACGTGGCGGTGAACGGTGTGAGGGCTCAGCACGAGTTCCTCTGCGATCTCGCGATCGCCGAGACCGCGTGCAACGCAGGCGAGGATCTCGCGCTCGCGACGTGACAACAGGACCGGCTCGAACTCGCCCACATCATGTGGAGGCGGCTGCTGCGGTGCCAGGGCTTGGCGGCATGCGCGGACGACAGAATCAACGTCACCGTGCCACGGAAAGTGCGAGCTACCATGCAGCGGAATGAATGTGGCGCCGGGAATCGCGGCGGCGACCTCACGCCCGAGCGGATACGGCACGGCACGGTCGTCGCGACGATGCACGACCATCGCCGGCTGGCGAACGAGTGGAAGGTGGGCGCGGACGTCGAGGCGATAGACGAGACTCAACAAAGCGGCGGCGGTCTCCGCGGTGGTCGACTCGCGTTGCAGCCGCGCGAAACGTTCGTGTTCCGCGGAGTCGACACCACCGAGGAAGATGTCACCGAGCAGGCGCGAGCCGAGGCCCCAATGCGCGCGCACCGCCGCCAAGATCGCGTCCGCCACACCCGGAGCCGTGAGCGAATCGCCGTGGGGATACGACCCGTACAGCACCAGGCGCTCGACGCGCTCCGGGAACGCCGCGGCAAAGGCGATCGCGGTGCAGGCCCCAGATGAGCCGCCGATGAGCGACAGGCGATCGAGCTCGAGCTCGTCGAGGAGCGCGCGCAGCGTCGCGACCTCGCCGTCGAGCGTCAGATCGGAATCTCGCACGATGCGGTCCGACATACCAACGCCGAGCCGGTCGTAGCGAATCAGTGAGTAGTTGTTCCCAACGCCTTCCCAGAACCGCCGAACACCCGGACTCTGCCAGTCAAGTTCGAGGTGACTCACCCACCACGCCGGAGCCACCAGCGGTGGACCGTCCCCGCGCACCTCGTATGCCAAGCGACGGGCGCCCAGCGGTAAGAAATGAATCTCAGACTTGTCGAGCATCGCCCTGAGCCTACGACGACGGGTGTGGACGCGGTGGCACGTGCGGACCCTCATGGGTTGATCTGTCATGTCTCCGCGATCTCGGTTCTCTGGGACGGCAGCTAAGCCGTTGGGGTTCCGATGATCGAGGCGAAGACGTCTTCTAGAACATCGGACAAGAGTCGCGCTTCAACTTCGCTCTGTTGAACGGCACTCGGTATGGGGCTCACTGCGTCACTGTGGGTGAGGACGAGCAGGCGGGTGGTGTGCGGCGGCATGATGACCACGACCAGGATTCGCCGAGGAACCGGTGCCTGGCTGAAGCCATGTCGGTGATCATGGTGACGGTGGCAGTCGGAAGGGATCTGCTGGGGCAGAACCGGTTTCAAACCGTCTGACATCAACACCAGTTGGCCCCTTCCCGGCCAGGACGTGATAGACCACGCTGGTGGCTCATGCGCACCGGAGCACCCGATGATCGTCGTCGGTACCGCCGAATCGGCCGAGCAGGCCCTGACCGAGGGTCAGCTGATCTGCCCCCGCCGCGGCTGCGGCGACACCTTGGCGCGGTGGGGATACGGCCGCCGCCGGCATATCCGCACCCTCAGCGCGGACCCGATCGACATGCGGCCGCGGCGGGTACGCTGCCCCGGCTGCACAACGACCCATGTTCTGCTGCCGGCTGCCTTGCAGCCACGCCTGGCCGATGCCACCCGCGGTGATCGGCACCGCCCTGGCCCACAAAGCCGCAGGCATGGGGCGCCGGCAGATCGCCGCCGCGCTGGGCCGATCACCGTCGACGGTGCGCCATTGGCTGCGCCGTGCCCGTGAGCATGCTCATCTGACCCGGCTGTGGCAGCGCGGCGCCCAAGCACTCATCCGCCTCGACGCCGACGCGTTCAACCAGCTGGCCTGGACCGGCAACCGGCTGCGCGACGCCCTCACCGTCCTGGCGGCTGCGGCCTGGTGCACGCAGCACCGGCTGGGCATCAACGAACCCCTATGGACCCTCATCGGCCTGCACACCCACGGCAGGCTTCTGGCAGCGCCGGGCTAATTCGCCGTGCGGCCCCGGCCCACGCGGCCTGGGCCGACGCTCCTGCGCGCCCGCCTGCCTCCGTCACCGTGAACACCAACACCGCTGTCACGGCGTCACCGTGAACACCACCCCGTCAGCCTGCACACCAACTACCGCCGTTCGTCATCACCGAAAGTGCCGCCGTCGTGTTCATTTTGAGTGCCCGGCAACACTTCGCTCTGGACGCGTGGTGTGGAACTGTCAACTTTAGGTCGTGTGGACGTTCTGTTAGCCACATAAGCCTTATACGTCACACGCGACCTGGTGGATCGCAGAGGCGAACCGGCGAAAATCGCCCTCGGGCCCGCTTGATCGACGAGGCACTCGAGCGAGCGCAACGTGATTGGAACAGCTTGAAGCCGGGGGAGAAAGGCCGCGGCGATCGTCGTGGCGGGCACTATCGCAGCGGGCGCACTGGCCGGAGTTGCATCCGATCCCAACATTCGTGCCGGCGCGCTCGACGCTATCGACGGTCAGTCGGTTCCCGTTCCCGGCGTGCCATGGCTCAAAGCCCAGATCAAAGCGAAAGATCCGCGGCGGAGTCACAATAGACCTCGTGAAACTATTTTCACCGTGATCCGTGCCTGCGCGATTTGCCGTAAGTCGGTTGCGCCCCAGCATCTGTAACTAACAAGAGAGCGCAAACGCGGTGGGGATAGACCTGATTCGGCAGATGTCCATAACGGGTGTTATCGGCTAGAATCCTGGCCAGTCACCAGCTATTTCGTCGGCTATATTGACGGCATGAAGACAGTACCGCTGACCGAGGCCAAGGACAAGCTCTCTGCGCTCGTCGACGAGGCTGACACCACCCACGAAATCATTCAGATCACCCGGCACGGCCGCGTAGCCGCTGTAATCATGTCCGCCGATGACCTCGAATCGCTCAATGAAACCCTGCACGCCCTACGGACACCGGGCCTCGTCGATGACCTACGGCAGGCCGACGCGGACTATGCCGCCGGCCACATAGTCAGCGGCGAAGACCTTCGTCGGCGGTACGGCCTCACGTGAGCGATGATGCGCCGGAGTGGTCGATTCAGTTGTCGCCGGCAGCGATGCGGGCACTAGACCGCCTGCCGCATAAGATCGCCGCCGCGATCGCCGAATTCATCACGGCCACGCTGTCGACCGATCCATACACGATGTCCAAGCCCCTTCGCTTCGAGTTGGAGGGCTGGCGGGTAGCCCGTCGGGGAAACTATCGCGTCACTTTCCGCGCGCTCGAGGATGACCGGGTTCTCTACATTGGGCGTATCGAGCACCGCGCCCACGCCTACCGGAGATCCTGAGCCGCCACAAACCGTCACTGTGACGAAACCCCCTGACGGGCTTGTTTGCCCACAGCAGTGGTTGTCGCCATCCGTCTGGCCAACCACATCAGCCGCCGTGACGACTTGGACTGCCATGCAACCGGGAGATCTCACTCGCGGCAACGCACGCGTTTGCAGCCCTCACCAGGTCCAACCCGTCAAGGGGGTGCGAGTGCTTGCACCTGATGCAACTCGCACTGGTTAACTGGTAACGGTGCGTGTTCAAGAGGTGCGAGTTCCTGGCTAGCCGCGCCCGTTGGGGGCGACAAGCCAGCTGACCGATCGCGGAGTCTGCTCGTCTCAATGAACCGTCGTTTTGCTATGACTCGCGCCCTCGCCAGCGGGGTCGACGCCAGGGACCGATTGTGCAGCCAGCCATGACTACGGCCGATGGCGACGACATACTTTTCGTGAATTTTCCCTTTGCGAAGCTGGGGGCGGCGTCTAGCTGAGTTCGGCCACGGAAACACCGGCATCACGCGAAAGCACAGGGAGGAGACTGTCAGGTTGGCACGGATCGATAGCAGCCTTGTCAAAGACCCGTTCCGGCGATGACTGCGATCGCTCCGCTCCGCGCGAATCTGGACCATGAGATTTCCCACCTTTCGCAAGGCCCTTTGGGCAAAGGGCTCGTCGGGTCCCGGCGTGGGAGCGGTGCGGGAAGTGACCGGATATGGCTTCTGGCTGCACGAACAGATCACGGCCTACGACGCGCCCCGGAGCTGCGCCTATGACGTTGTGCGATCGTTCCCGGCCCTCGCAACACGAGGGCGGTACGGTCACGTGCACTCCGTCGGGCGACGGCACACATGTTGTTTGGGTGAGCGGCTACACGGTTCCGGCTCGCGGGGGTGGCAAGGTGGTCGAGGTACTCACCGCGCCGCTGATCTCGTTTAATCTTCGCGCGATCCTCGCTGGCTGCGCGAAGGCGCTGGAGAGCTATAGCCGCCCGGCGGTGCGGTGATCCGGTCACGGCAACGGGCCATGGCCTGCGGCTCAACGGGTTTCGTCGGCCGCTCGGGATTGCGGATGCCGATCCCCGACACCAGTCCGCCGGCAACCAACAATGCGGCGGTGACGAAGGCGAGTCGGCGGAAGCTGTCGTAATCCAAAGCACCGGAAGCGATCACACCGGTGAACGCGACGGCGAGCAGTCCCGCGATCCGGGACACCGCGTTATTGATGGCCGACCCGATGCCGCTGTGCGCCACGTCGACTGCGGCCAGGATCGCCGACGTCAGCGGTGTCACCGTGAGGGCCAGGCCGAGCCCGAAGATCACCAGGCCGGGCAGCAACTGCAGCCAGAAGTTGAAGTTCCCCGACAAGGGACGTATCAACAGAAAGCCGACGCCGGCGAGCAGCGGACCAGCAGCCATGAACGCGTGTGGGCCCAACCGCGCCGACAGGGTGCCGACCCGGCGTGCCAGCAGAAACGACAGCACCGGCACCGGCATGGTGGAGAGGCCGGCCTCGGTGGCCGAGAACCCGAGAATCTCCTGCGTGAACAGCGCGACGATCATCATGCCCATCGACACGCCCGCGTAAATGGACGCCGTCGCCAGGTTGCCCACCCCGAAGTTGCGGATGGCGAACAGCTGCATCGGCAGCATCGGATGCGGGGCGCGGAATTCCCACCCCACGAACGCGACCAGACCCGCCGATCCGACACCCAGCGAGACCGCGACCGCCGGGTGGGAAGGCCCCAGCCGCTGCCACTCGATCAGTGCGTAGACGGTTGCGGCAAGACCGATCGCGGCCAGCACCGCGCCCGCAATGTCGACGCGGACACGTTGGGCGCCGCGCTCGTCAACGCCGGGCAGACCGAGTGACATCGCGAACGTCACGACTACCGGCACGACGGACAGGACGAAGATCCAACGCCAGTTGAGCAGGTCGACCGCCAGCCCACCAAGCAGCGGCCCGAGCAGGAACGCCGACCCGGTCCAGGCCGTCCACGTCCCGATGGCTTTCGGCTGCTCGGCGCTGTCGAAGCTGGAGTTGATCAGCGCCAGCGAACTGGGCACCAGGAACGCGGCGCCCACACCCTGCACCAGACGGGCCACGACCAGCCCGGCACCCGACGGAGCGATCGCGGCCAACACACTGCCCACACCGAACGTGATCAGGCCGAAGCGAAGCACGGGCCGGCGGCCGAACACATCCGAGATCGAGCCGGCCACCAGGATCAGCGCACCGAGCGTCAGCAGATACGAATCGACGATCCACTGCTGTAACCCGAGGTCGCCGCCCAGGTCGCGTCCGATAGCCGGCAGGGCGAGGTTGACGACCGAACCGTCGAGGAAAGCGACGAAGGAGGCAAGTATCGCGACCACCAGCACGCGGCGCTGGCCGCTGGCGGCCCGGGTGCTCACCCGACCAGTATGGTCAGTCCGGCCGGGACACCGCCTGGCCGGGCCGGAACCGCAGATTGTTGCGCACCGCGGGCCACTCGATGTCGAGGACCGAGCAGACTACCGTGTCGCGCCGCGACCGGTCGGCCAGCAGCTGATAGCTGCACAGCACGCCGTCGAGTTTGGCGCCGAGCCACTCGATGGCCGCGCGACTGGTGGTGTTGAACAAGTGGGTGCGGAATTCGACGGCGATGCAGCCCCGCGTGTCGAATGCGTGCCCGAGCATCAGCAGTTTGCACTCGGTGTTGACGCCGGTGCGTCGTGCCGACGCGGAGTACCAGGTGGCGCCGATCTCGAGTCGGCGGTTGCCGGCCTCGACATCGAGGTAGCTCGACGATCCGATCGGGGTCCCGTCGAGGCGACGCACCACGAATGTCAGCACACCGGCGGGCTGCAGCGACAGCATCCGCTGCACCCACTCGCCGGCGCTGCCGGGCGACAGCGCCATCGTGAACCACAGCCGACCCGGGTCGGGCGATCTCGCCGACATGCGCGTCGGTCAGCGGCTCGAGCCGCACGAACTGCCGCCCCGTCAACACCACCGGCTCGACGAAGCAACTCACCCGGATGCCTTCGCGGGCGAGCGGACGACATCAGGCCGACATGACGGCCCACACCGAAAAGATGGCCGCCCCAACTACTCCCACCGCGCCGACGTAGAGCCCGTAGCCGGCGGCGATGGGCGGGTGCACGTTGAGGTGGTAGTACCACCCGGGTGAGCACTCCGAGCAGCAACGAAATCGAAAGAGCCGCAACGGCTGACAGCCGGGGACAAAGCCCACGGGCGGTCATCGCGCCGGCCACGATCAGCATCGACGCCAGCAGCACGATCAGCCGGCCCGCCCCGAACCGCGGCGGCAGCGCAATACTGCCGACCGTCCCGCCGATCGTGCTGGCAAGCCCGCCGCCGATGGCCTTCGTCGTCAACCACGGCAGCATCCGCTGATCGCCACGATCGCCGCGCATGACACGACCAGCCAACCGCGACGCCAGCGCCGGATCATGCTGGCACCCTAGCGCGCCGAAGAGCACGCGCAGGGGTGACGCGACGGGAATGATAACCGTGTGCCCGAAGTGCGGGTGGAACCGCTGCTGCGCTATGTCGGCCGGACCGACGCAACGATCTGGGTCGAGACCAACGAACCGTGCCAAGTCGCGATTTTGGGCTGGGCGGCCGACACGTTCAAGCTCGAGGGCCATCACCTCGCCATCGTCGGCCTCGAGGGGCTCGATCCCGGCGTCGAGCACCCGTACGAGGTTGATCTCCACGGGGACAAAGGCGTGGCCGCCAGACGACTACGACTTTCCCAAACCGCGGACCCGGCTGATTCCTGATGACGGAACGTTGCGACCGATGTTCGGGTCATCCCGCGCGTCGGGCTCCGCACCATCCGCCGTACACCTATCAGCGGTCGTGGAATCGGAAGGGCAAGGGCATCGACGTGCTGCCCGGCATCGGGATGCGGATGCTGCGCCGGCCGTCGGCGTTATGGCCCGACGCGCTGATGATGCTGGGCGGCCAGCTTTAGGCCGACCAGGTGCCCGGGTTCGTCGAGATCGATCTGGTCAGCCACGACGGCGGCCGCGTTGACTCATCCAGAATGCACGCGTAGAGGGGATCGTTGCCTCAAAAACTGAGAATGCGCGCGTGCGGCGCGCCTACCCGGCAGCTGACGCATGGCTGGTTAGGCCCGGACGATGGGACTGACGATGAGTCAACGCAAGGCCGTGACGAAGGTGGTCGCGACGCGTTACGCGCGGAAGGGCCGGATCCTCGACGAGTTGTGCGCCACCACCGGTGGCATCGCAACCACGCCCGCAAGGCGCTCACGAGCGCGCTGCATCCGACGCTGGTCAAGTCCCGGCCTGCGCGGCCGCCGAAGTACGGTGCGAAAGTCGTTGCGGCACCGATTTTCTGCTGGGCGGTGTTGGGTATGCCAGCCGGGACGCGGTTGGCATAGATGCTGGTGGAGTTGGTGCCGATCCTGCGGCGCTGGGAGGAACTCGACATCAGATCTCGTCGACACCGATGTCGACCAGCCCGCACCGCCGGTCCTGGTCGAGCACGTCGGCCGCGACCCGTTCGCAGACCGCGCCGACCGTGCGCCACGAGGTCCGGGCGAAGCCGGCGACCGTGGTCTTGTCAGTCTTGGTGAGCAGCCACGCCACCCCAGGTCCTCGACGTCGCGGGTGTGGCCCGACCCGTCCCGGGCGAACGGCACCCCCTCGGTCCGCACGCCGTGCTCCGGGCAGCGCAGTCGCCTGCACAGCAACACGATCCGGCAAATCCGGCCACCCATGTCCAGGGGCACTGTCAAGTTGGTGAGTTGGCTGGTCGCTGCCAAGATCGGTGGTCGTGACCGCATCGTCGTTGTACAAGGGGCACGGCTACCCGGGCGAGATCATCGCCCACTGCGTGTGGCTGTATCACCGGTTCCCGCTGAGCTTTCGCGAGGTCGAGGAGCTGATGCTGGCGCGCGGCGTCGTGGTGAGTTATGAAACCATCCGGGCCTGGTGCGCCAAGTTCGGGCAGGCCTACGCCAACGGGCTGCGTCGGCGCCAACCCCGACCCGGCGACAAGTGGCACCTGGATGAGGTGTTTGTGAAGATCAACGCACGATCCACTACCTGTGGCGCGCCGTCGACCAGCACGGCAACGTGCTCGACGTGTTGGTGCAGTCACGCCGAAACGCCAAGGCGGCCAAGCGGTTCTTCCGCAAACTGCTCAAGGGACTGCGGTATGTGCCGCGGGTGTTGGTGACCGATAAGCTCGCCAGCTACCAGGTGGCGCACCGCGAGCTCATGGGGTCGGTGGAACACCGGCAATCGAAGTATCTGAACATTCATACTGAGTTCGCTAGCTAGACCGCACAACCCCGCCAACCATCGAAACCGGCACCTACAAACCGACCGCAGGCCTCCTCGCATTCCTGGAGGCCCTATAACAGATTATGCAGAACTTTCCGGGGCGTACGGCCCGCTGACCAGGATCGTTAAGCAAACATCGGCATAATCAGAACATCCGGATAACCCATGATCTCCAGCGCGGCCTCCGTCTGCGTGAGCCGCTTGGTCAGGCGGGCGTTGTCCCAGGTGAGCTGAGCAACCTCGCGGGCCGCGGCCGAACCATTGGCGACGTTGGCAGGCACGGCCTTTCGATGCGTCCGGGTCGCGCCGGCCGCTTCCCTGGCCTGGGCCCATTCCCGCATCTGGGACTGATAGAGGCCCTCGCGGCGCAACACCGCACCCTTCTCGCCGTGCGGGGCCGCGAGGTATTCATCGAGGATCCGGTCGCGGTACTGCGCGGTAAACGTCCGGCGGGTCGGCCTGGCCGCCGGGTCAACCGGCTGCTCGGCGTCTACCGGGTTCGGGCTGTCCATGGGTCGGGTAACTCCAGTCTCGCCCTCGGAAAACAGTGAACTCGGGGAAGTCCGAGTGTCTCATCACAGCCTGACAGAGAGGGTTCGTCGATGGGCAATGGCGTGTGGTCGACGGGACGCTCCTGGCGCTGCGGCAGGCTGTGGTGCGCATCGCCGCCGGGAGCGATTTGTTACGGCTGGGCAAGGCCGTCGACTTACGCATACGCGTCGAAGACGTTAAGAAGCTGACCGCCGGCGTCGGCGTGGATGCAGCGCTGAAGTTCGTGGGCACCAACGAAGCCATGAAGACCGCGCTGGCGATCTGCACAGCCGGAGCCATCGTCGGCAACGTCGGTCTACCCCATGGCGTCGAGATCCATGCGGAGCGCATCTTCTGACCGCAACGTCGGCGTGCACGGCGGCCGAGCGTGTGGGCATATCTGCCCCAACTGATCGAAGATGTGCTCGCCGAACGCATCAATCAACGCCGCGATGGCCCAGCGTCGCGCCATCAAGTCATTGGTGAAGATCGCCGACCTCGGTTCACGTGAGTAACGCACCTCGAGATGATTGCGAGCCGGACAGTACGCGAAGCGGCGGTGTAGGCATTCCTACGACCACATCCGCGGTGTGGACATGGTCTAACTGCTTCGGCGCAACCATCCCACTGTTGTGCTACGGGAACATCTTCGGTGCCGAAGGGCCGGCAGCAGGGATCGGGCGCATCCAGCATCACCGTGACGAAATGTCACGGAGCACTCAAGGGGCGACGTGCTCACCTCTGGATCCGTCGCATGGCCCGTCCAAGGACCGTTGAAAAAAGGTTCTTCCGGGAATTCTGTGGGCTCCTCCGACACTTCCATTGGCGGGTTTTCAGCATGCGCGGTTTGTTTTGTCTGGGCCGCGGCGTTGCCGCGGGCAGGTCCTTGACCTGCCCTTTTCGCCTGCCAGAGGGTGCATAGAGGCTCGCGGGTCAAGGGTGGCCGAAAGGCCATCGCGAAGCGACGCGAAGCGCCCTTGACGCGTGAGGGATGCACCCGTAGGCGGCGCGGCCCAGACCCCTTCCACCCCAACGGAACCCCAGGCGAGACGTACCGATATCTACCCACGCAAAACCCGGAAGCGCCGAAAAAAATGACACGGATCACAAACGGCCGATGACATCATGTGAGCCTCGCATCCTTTGGGTGACGCCGCGGCGTCAATTGGGTCGGATCGCCTGCACGAACTTCGACGCCGCCGTCGAGGGCGAAGGGCCGTTCGCGGGCAAGGGCTATTTCTTCCGCGGGTCGACGAGTACCTCCGCTACGACTACGCTGACCGACCTGACCAGACCCCGGCTACACCCAAGTCGATCGCCGCCCAATATGGCACGGGCCTCCCGCCCGGGTTTCACGACACGGCATCGACGCCGCCGTCACCGGCCACAAGGGCCGTTCGCGGGCAAGGCCCTACTTCTTCGAGGGAGGGGGCCAACTACGCGCGCTACGACTGGGCCGCCGACCACGGCGATCCCGGGTATCCGCAGCCGATCGAGTTCAACTGGCTGTGAGGCCCACTGGGGGCACTCTCTCTTACGAAATTAGGTGACCACAAGCTTGGTGAGCACAGTTGGTGGGCTTGGTACCATGCGCTCAAACTCGGTCAGGCACGTCGCCCTCTGGCTCCGCTCGCGGCTGGAATGAAGACTCCACGAGATACCCTTCGAGCCCTTCGGGCGCTACTCGCCCTATGGGACACCCGAGGACGTCGCCGACTTCCTCCACCCGTACATCGAGGCCGAGCCCAGCTGGTGATCGTCAAAAGGGCCCGTACGGATGCACCATGGCAGCGGCTGTAGGGGGAAGGGCGGAAGGTGGCCGGGGGCGGTCAGAGATCGAGGACGACATCGCTGCGGGGTGTGGCCACGCAGATGAGCACCGCCCCGGCGGCGGGCTCTTCCAGCGGCTGTTGACTGTAAGCGGTCGCTCCCTCGACTACTTGAGTCACGCATGTGTGGCAGACGCCGCTTCGGCATGAGTACCGAGTGGGTATGTCGCAGGCCTCGGCGAGTTCGAGGATACTGTGGTAATCCGTCGACCAGTTTACGCTGAATCCGCTGCGCGCGAATGCTATTCGTGGCCCGGTGCCCCGCGCTCCATCGGGAGGGTGTGGCCGCAGAGATTGCCGAGGAGCGACGACACCGGGGTTGATCGGGGGCAGGGCGCCGAACAGTTCGGTGTGGATGTGTGTGGGGTTGACGCCGGTCGCGGTGAGCGCTTCGCGCATGGCGTCCATGAACGAGTTCGGGCCGCAAAGGTATACCGTGGCGTCGGCGGGTAGACCGAGTGCCGCAATCGACTCGCGGTCCAGGCGCCCGCGGGCGATGAAGCTCCCTGCTGCGTCGCCACCGGTGTAGAAGATATTTTGGTGAGCATTCGGCAGCGATTTGATCAAATTTGTGACTTCGCCAGCGAACGCGTATGACCCGGCATCGCGCGTGGTGTGCAGCCACCAGATCTGACGGCGGCTGCGGGTGGCTGCCAGCGCGTGCGCCATGGCCAGCACCGGCGTCGCGCCGATGCCTGCGGATAGCAACACAACAGGACCGCTTCCCTCGGCGAGGCAGAACTCACCGCGCGGGGCGGCGGCCTCGACAACGGATCCGGCTCTGATCTGAGTGTGGAGCCATTGGCTCACGACGCCGTGATCTTCGCGCTTCACGCTGATGCGGTAGTAGCCTGCCCCCGGATCGCCGGAAAGTGAATAGCTGCGCAACGGTGGTGGGTCGCCGGCGTCGGGGATCCTGATCGTCAAGTACTGCCCGGGAAGCGGCACCGGCGGCGTGCTGCGATCATCAGGTTCGAGCTTGATCGACAACACCGTCGGGCTCTCACGGTGTGTGGCAGACACCCGTAGCTTTCGGAAACCACTCCATCCGGGCTCAACTCCAATCGGGGGGACCGCCGACGCAGAGCCGCTTTCGTGCGCTGCAAGGATGTCGCGGAAGGACTGCTGCCACCCCGGGCTCAGCGCCGGCACATCAACGATCCTGCCGAGCTGGTCGACGTCGCGGTCGGGCAGATACAGCAGCGCGTCGACGTCGGCGACGCTGAGCTCGTGGCGGCCTCGGCGGGTCCGCACAATGGCGTCGCCGGCCTGGACACGACCCTCGGTCAGAACGCGGAAATAGAAACCTGGACGGTGATGGGAGACCAGCATGGCGGGCAACTCGGGTTCGCCGAGGCGCATACCGACCCGGAAACAGGTGACGCGCGGTTGGGTGACCTCGAATTCGGCCTCGCCTATACGGTACCGGTCACCGATACACACCTCGCGGTCGCTGAGCCCGTCGACAGTGAAGTTCTCCCCGAAGTCCCCTGGCTGTAAGTCATTGCGCCCCAACTGGGCCTTCCAGTAGTCGTAGGATTCGGACTGATAGACCATCACGGCGCGTTGTTCACCACCATGCCCAGCTAGGTCGCCTTGACCGTCGCCGTCAATGTTGAGGCGCCGCACCATGACCGGGCCGTCGACCGGGGTCTTCCAAATGCCGGTGTGAACGGTCTTACCTCGCCACTTCACGTCTTTGGGCATGCCGACATTGATTGAAACCAGCCTGGCCACCCCCTATACTCTCCTCGTCAATCTCGATGCGATCCGCAGACGTTAGGTCAGCGGCTAGCCACCGCCGAAGCCTCCCGGCCTGATTTTTTTTTTTTTTTTTTTTTTTTTTTTTTTTTTTTTTTTTTTTTTTTTTTTCCCCCCCCCCCCCCCCCCCCCCCCCCCCCCCCCCCCCCCCCCCCCCCCCCCCCCCCCCCCCCCCCCCCCCCCCCCCCCCCCCCCCCCCCCCCCCCCCCCCCCCCCCCCCCCCCCCCCCCCCCCCCCCCCCCCCCCCCCAAAAAAATACCCGGCCTGGTCTTGGATTCCCTGATCTCGTCGTTGACGGGCGATCGTCCGTCGGCGGCACTCTGCCAGCGTTGGTGATTCTAGAACGCGTAGCACCAGTCGATAACCACAGCCTGCGCATGGCGCGGCGCGTCCTTGTCTGCGATAAGCCAAGCATCGATCACCGTGATCCACGGATCGATCGCCGGCCGGGGCCGAACCGGATACACCCGCCGCGGCGGAGGAACCGCCGTCTCGAGCGCTTGCCGAACCGTCCGACGGTGCACGCCATGAGGATCGGCAAGCTCGCGGATCGACAGTCGATCAAGCCGTCGGTCTCTCCTGATCTGTTCGAACAGTTCCACGCGTGACCGCATCCTGACTGACCTCTCTGACGACGACCGACAGGGCGACGGGCGACAGGAACGATCTGAACGAAGGGTGGGGCCAAAATTCGTGAGGCAGATTCCAGTCAAGGTCGCAACATCGAGGCTATCTGGAGGTTGCGGTGGGAGCTGGGCGGAAGACCCGACGTGGCGTGATGTTGGTGGAGAAGCAGGAGTAGTTCGCTCGGCTGATCGCGCAGGGGGTGAGTAACTCCGAGGCGTGCCGGATCGTGGGAATCAACCGCAGGACGGGGACACGCTGGCGCTACGGGCGCACAATCCTCAACACTGCCGGTCAGGCGGTGCACTATCCGCCGGTGAGTTTTACAGCACCCAAGGCGCGGCATCCTCGCTATCTGTCGCTGGCCGAGCGGACGACGATCGCTGATCTGCATCGTGCGGGTGTGGGTGTGCGCGACATCGGCGACGAGCTGGGCAGGGCGGCCTCGACGGTGTCGCGGGAGCTTCGCCGCAACGCTGATGGTCGCGGCCGCTACTTGCCCGCCAGGGCGCAGCGGTTGAGCACCGAGCGGCGATCCCGCTCAGCGCGCACACGGCGCTTGACCGGTGACGAGCAGCTCCATGGTGTCGTCGCCGATCTGTTGGGCAAGCGGTGGAGTCCCGAACAGATCGCTCACGAACTGCGGATGCGGTTCCCTGATCAGCCCGAGCGCCACCTGTGTACGGAGTCGATCTATCAGGCGATCTACGATCCCAGGACCGATGTGACCCGCCCGGCCAAACGGCGTCGCCGGCGGCGCCGACGCCGAATCCAGGGCCTGGAGCGGTGTGGTCGGCTCACCAACATGACGATGATCGCTGATCGGCCCGCCGAGGTTGAGGACCGGAAGCAGGTCGGGCACTGGGAAGGCGACTGCATCATGGGTGCCGGAAACCGTTCGGCGATAGGCACTCTCGTCGAACGCATGACCCGCTTCGTCATCCTGATCCACGTGCCCACCGGGCGGCCGACCGCCGAGACGATGCGTGACGGCATCATCGACGCACTGGGTGCTCTGGCGCCCCACCTGCGACGGACACTGACTTGGGATCAGGGCAAGGAGCTTGCGCTGCACCAACAGATCACCGCCGCCACCGAGCACACGCGTGTTCTTCTGTGACGCGCACTCCCCGTGGCAGCGCGGCACCAACGAGAACACGAATGGCTTGCTGCGGGACTACTTTCCCAAAGGCACCGACCTGAGCAACATCTCGCCCGAGGAACTGCAGCGGGTCGCCGACGAACTCAATGACCGGCCGCGCAAGACTCTTGGCTGGGCCCGACCGGCCGACCTGATTACCGATGCGGCCGTCAGGACCGCATAAGAGGCCGGGCCGTCAGCCCCAAAAGATCGCCGTGGGATCGCGATCGAGCTCAGCGAGCAGCTCCTCGATACTGGCCGTGGGCGCTACGAGATCGTAGGCGTGGAATCGCAGGTTGCGGTCCCGCCAAAACAACGACCACAGGCCGGTGGTCTTCGTATAGCGCAGCCGGACGATCGGGAACCGGGTCCACGCCGCACCCACATCTGCCCGCCACGGCGGCCGGCACTCCACGATCGTCAGATGCCGATCAGCGACATCCACCTCGACCCGAACCTCGTCACGGACACGCTCGGGCACCCTGTCCCGACACCATCGCTAAACTCGCGCAACATTCGTCTCCGGCAGACCCCTCACCCGACTAGTGTGCAACCCGTCCCGTTGCGACGTTGACTGGAATCCGCCGGACGATGGTGGGGCCAAATCACTTGACGAAACGCACAAGATCGATGCCGGACCCACACCACCCACCGACACCACCGGCGGGTCACCACCCACTTTGCTCACCAAGCTTGTGGTCACCTATTTTCGTAAGGGCCCTCCACAACACCCAGTCGAGGTCGACCGCCGCGCGCAACCCGCCATCAATGCGGGTCGCGCGGTCAGCAGGGGACTGTCAGATTAACGGTGGATCCGACCTTGGCATTTGTTAGTTGCCGGTCGGGGTGATCCGGCCTTCGAAGGTGATCGCGAACGCATTGAGCGCTGGCTTCCACCTCATTGCCCATCGTGCCTTACCGCGGCCGGTGGGGTCCAGGGATCGGGTCACGAGGTAGAGACACTTCATCGCGGCCTGCTCGGTCGGGAAGTGCCCGCGGGCGCGAATCGCGCGCCGGTAGCGGGCATTCAGTGATTCGATGGCGTTCGTGGAGCAGATGACGCGTCGGATCTCGACGTCGTAGTCCAGGAACGGCACGAACTCGCTCCAGGCGTTCTCCCATAGTCGGATGATCGCCGGGTACTGGGCGCCCCATTTCGCGGTGAACTCGACGAAGCGTTCCTTGGCCGCGGCCTCGGACGGTGCGGTGTAGACCGGTCGGATGTCCTTGGCGATCTGGTCCCAGTACTTCCGCGATGCGTAGCGAAACGTGTTGCGCAACAGATGAATCACACACGTCTGGACGATCGCGCGGTCCCACACCGTGGTGATGGCCTCGGGCAGCCCCTTCGAGGCCGTCGCAGACCACGATGCACACATCGCCGGTGCCGCGGTTCTTGATCTCGGTCAGCACCGCCAGCCAGAACTTCGCAAAAGCGCACATGTTCCCGCGAACCTGTGCAAGGCGGTGCCTGAAGTGTCACGGGTTGGGCAGGCGGGCGGTGTCGACGCGGTCGGCGAGGTAGGCGATGACCGCTTCGTGGCGCATGCCGTAGGCGGCGGCGACGAGCATGGGATCGACGGTGCCGACGAGGTCGACCAGTCGGGTGGAGCGCAGGATCCGCGGTTGGATGCCGACCGCACGCAGGAGTATCGCTGGAGATCGTTGGCAATGGGTAGGGTAGGGCGGGCCGGGGCCGAGGTGCTATGTATCGCCAGAATCGCAGCGCGCCGCGCTGGTAACCGTGCGATCATTCTTCATCGTCGGGGCTGCACTTACGAGGATCCGCGCGACGCGGTATGTCGCCTAGTGGCGCCGTGTAGATAGGACGGGATTTCTGATGAATTCACATCGTTCGGGGCGCCGTCTTGTGGTCGTTGCCGGAGGGCTACTGTGATCGGCGCCGGTGCGCTCAGCGCGTGCAGTTCCAGCGAGAAAGAAGCGCCGGAGACCACGACGACGACCACCACCACCACCACCACCACCACCACCACCACCACGGCACCGGCGGAGACCACGATGGTCCCGCCGGCCGACGGGCGAGCCGACCGAGAAGAGCTTGGACCCGCGGGGCGGCAACCTGTTCACCCCCGGCATTACGGCCAACCCGGCGCCGACGGTGCCTCCCGGCCAGCACCATCCGCCCGGAGTCGGTTGATTCCACTGACGCGCGTGGGGGTGGCAGCGACGCAGCGGATCGTCGACAGGGAATGAGCGTCTCTCATCGACTGGGGTTGGTCGTCACGGCGGTCCTGCTGGTGTTGTCGGTGGGTCCGTCCCGTCCGTCATCGTTGGGGCGGGCGGACGTGGCTCCGGGCACCATCACCGGCCGTACGCGTCGTTGTTGGCCGGCTCCACCGATATCGGGTTGTCGAAGGACGACAGCGTCCAACTCACCGTGACGTTGCCCGGCGCGGCCCGGCCCGGCGAACTCATCGGATGGGCCGGCATGCGCGGGCTCTCGGTGCGCTGGCGGTCCGGCGATCAATGGGCGGTGTCGACGGCCCCGCTGGCCGTGGCGCAGGCGTTCGACGTTCCTGTGCAGACTACCGGGGTCGCCGAGGAGCCGCCTACGCGTCGTCCGTTCAGCCCGTGGTACCTGCAACGCTGCGTGATGCCGTCACCGATACTGGACGCATCCTGGGCTATTTTCCGCATCACTTCGCCAGACCGGCAATCTTCCGCGCGATGTGCCCAAGCAGGGCCTGACGCCGGCTGCGCTGCTGGCCAGTACGACGCAGTCCGCTTGCGGCAGCGGGATTCACCGGTAAGGGCGCCACCATCGTGTTCTTCGAGTTCGACGGTTACGAGCAGAGCGACCTCGACGACTTCGCGGAGCTTTTTGGGCTGCCGAGTTCGTACCCGTTCTCGTCGGCGGGCAGCCGGGTCCGCCGCACGGCGAGACGGTGATGGATCTTCAAGTCGCACACGCCGTTGCCCAGATGCCCGTCTCGTTGTCGTCAACGCGCGTCCGACAGTCGAAGGCGACGGCACCTACGAGAAGATCGGCCGCCTCTTCGAATCGGTGGATCGGGATTTTCCCGGTGCAGTGTGGAGCCTGTCGATCGGATGGGGATGCGAGGCGCTGCTCACGGCTGCCGACCTTGCGCCGGCACGCTCCGCGTTGGCCCGGGCGCATGACAAGGTACGACGGCATTCGACGCCAGCGGCGATACCGGAGGACTGGAATGCAAAGGGGGACAGGACTGGTCGTCCCCACCTGGACCGGACGACATCGGTGTCGATGCCATCGCGTCGCTGCCGGAGATGATCTCGGTCGGTGGCACCGCGCTGTCGACTGATGCGCAGGGACGCTGGTTGGCCGAACAGGCGTGGACGGACGGGCCGCTGCAGCAGGGAAGCAGCGGCGGCATATCGAGGCTCTTCGATCGTCCGGCCTATCAGAGTAGGGTGTCGGCCGACCGCGACTCGTCGCACCGGCTGGTCCCCGATGTGTCGGCGGTCGCCGACCCCTTCACGGGTGTGCGAATCGTGTTCGACGGTCAGCTGCGAGTGGTGGCGGCACCTCTCAGTCGGCGCCGATCTGGGCGGCGCTGACGGTGCTGATGAACCAGTACGTGGTGGCAAACGGAGGTCGTCCGATCGGCGATCTGAACCCGCTGCTGTATCGGGTCGCTGCCCGATCGGGAACCCCGGGGTTCCGGGACGTGAGTCTCGGCAGCAATGCCGTCGACCAGTCGACGCCCGGATACGACTTGGTGACGGGCCTCGGCAGCCCCAATGTCGCCAACCTTGCGCAGGCATTGCTCGATGCGCAGACCGGCGCTGACCGCCGATGACGGTGCCGACTCTGCATTGTCGCGCCTGCGGATACGACGTCCCCGCCGGTGCGTTCTGTGGATCGTGCGGCGGGCATCTGTTCGCCGACCGCGGTGGCGGCCGGGCACGGTTGCGGATCCGCGATTACGTGGCCGCCCCGATAAGCATGTCCTCCGGCTGTCCACGGCGACTACACTTTTCCCGCGACTGCCGCCGCGATCTCGCACACCGTTCCGGGTCGGGGTGGTTATTCTGCTGGCCCTGCTGGTCGTATTCGCGGTAATGCGCTGGCAGGCGCTAATGATCGCTACGGCGGCGTTCGGATTCGCCGTCCTGTTCTTCGTCTATGTGCGGGAGAGTGGCGCTGTCCGGGACGTTCCCCGGCGAACGCTTGCCCTGACCGCGGGATCGGGCGCGGCGCTCGGTCTTGCCTGGGGGTTGCCCAGTGGGGCGATGGTCGCCCAGTCCTATGACGTACCGCTCAGCGGTGGGGCGCCGATCGCAGAGGAACTGTTCTCAGGCGTGGCTGTTCCGGTCGCCGGGGCGCTGCTGATGTTGGTGCCGGCGGTGCTGGCGCGGATGACGCTGTCTTCGCAGCGGGAAGTCTTGGACGGCTATGTGATCGGGGCGTTGGGTGCTGTGACGTTCAGTGTGGCGGCGACGGTCGCCCACCTGACACCGCAATTGAGCGCGGGCCCGGTCGCCTACGGCAGGTCCCAGACCGCGCTCCTGGTCCAGGCGGGCATCCAGGGCTTCGCGATACCCGTCACGGCCGCGGCGGTTGGCGGACTTTTCGGTATCGCATTGTGGTTCAACGGCCGAGTTGACACTTCAGGCGGGGGTGCGGTGGCCCGGCGCGCGGTAATGGCGGCCGCGCTCGTCACCGTCATCCTCTACGGAGCACTTGGCCTGTTGGAAGTTGTTCCCCTGCACCAGGGTCTGCATATGGGAATGCACCTGTTGCTGGCGGTGCTAGCTCTGCTGGCCTTGCGCGTCGGGCTACAGATCGCACTGCTGCGCGAGGCGCCCGACGAGATGCGGCCAGATCGGCCGTTGCTGTGCACGCACTGTGATCACGTCGTCCCCGACATGGCGTTCTGCCCGAACTGTGGTGTCGCGGCCCGCACGGCGTCACGGTCGTCACGTACCACGCAACGCCTCGAGCCCCCGCACACCGCTGGGGAGGGCGATGCACATGTACGTCCGGGGTACGCACTACCCTCCGGGGCAGCCTATGCAATTGTGCCCCAGCCGGTTACCACGATCCCGCGGCTGCTGACGGGCATGGGCGTGGGCGTGGGGTTGGCCGCGGCGGGTGCGCTGGCGCTCTCGATTCTCACAACTCCCGCAGTCGTGCACTATGTGTGCCCGCCGGACTGCGGACGGCCGCCGCTGGGTACGCCGGTGATGACCAACCCGCGGTTCACCGCCGTCGACGGTGAGTTCTCGGTGTCTTATCCCGGCCCGGGAACGGCGTACCGAGTCGTCCAGAACCCCGCCGGTGTGGTGCTCGACTTCCTAGCCGGCGACACCGGCACCCTGGAGTTGTTCGGTGAGCCTGCCGGAAACCGCACGCCCCGCGCGGTGGCCGAGGATTTGATCGAGGCCAACTACCCTGATTCCACCGTTGCCTACGAAATACCCAACGCCTCAGTCGGATATGAGCCCGGCTACGGGGTAGTCGCAGACGAATACCCGCAGGATTCCGTCGGAACCTATACCCGGTTGCGGATCCTGGTGATGGTTGCGGTCAAGAACGACTACGCGCTCATCGCATCAGCGGTCGGGCCGTACCGCGAGTTCGGCCCGAACTTCGGTAGCGGCCACCCGTCAGGTGCCAACCTCGAACTCGCCTTGGATATGGCCAAGTACGTCAACAGCTTCACGTGGCGCGGCGACGCAGCACGCTGATCCAGAAGGGGTGGGCATCGACGCGCACACCACGTCGTCGACCAGACCGGCGAAGTCCCGGCACGTCGACTCCGGGGCAGCGGGGACCGCAACGACGATCTGCGCGGGGGTTGGAGTCGCGCGGCGCCGTGACGGGCCACGAGCATGCTGGCACCGGCGGCAAGGCCGTCATCGACCAGGATCACCGTCTTGCCGGTGACATCCAGCGGCGGCTGGCGAGCACCGAGGTGCCATTAACGTCACAGTGACGAATTGAAGAGGTGTAGCCCCGGAGAGGGGATGCGTGCAAGAAACTTGCACCTGCCGCGCCACCCGCGCGAATCAGACACTCTCAACAAATTCCGAACAAGCGTCCGACCGATTGGGATTTGCCCGGCACTGTCAGTTAGTCGCGGAATCGAGCCGGCGAACGTCAGGGCGAAGCCGGATCATGCGACCAACGGCGACCAGACCAGGAGCAACGTGAACTGTCAGGTGGTTGCGGAAACCGGCCGAAATCGGAGAGCTCTCACGTATTAGCGGAATACTGTCAACAGGTTCCGGAACGGACAGTCGATGGTGCGAGTTCTTGCACTTAATGCAACTCGGCGTAGCTTACTGGTAATCCGCCGTATCACTTTGTGCCGAGTAGTTTGTTTGGCCGTATCCCTGACCACGCAGGGGCTTTCGGGGTGTTCTCAGTGAGTATCGGTGCGTGAAGGGTAGGCGTGCACGAGGGCGGAGGAGAGCTTCGGGACGGCGTGGGTGAGGGTGTGTTCGGCGTCGTGCGCGATCCGGTGGGCCTCGGTGAGGCTGGTGGCGGGGTCGATGTCGAGTTCGGCGTCGGCGTGGATGCGGTGTCCGATCCAGCGCATCTTGACGCTGCGCACGGCGGTGACGCCGGGTTCGGCGGCCAGTGCGGCTTCGGCGGCGTCGACGAGTGTCGGGTCGATGGCGTCCATTAGGCGCCGGAACACGTCGCGCACGGCGGTGCGCAGTACGGCCAGGATCGCGACGGTGATGAGCAAGCCCGATGATCGGGTCGGCCAGGGGGAAGCCCAGGGCGACGCCGCCGGCGCCGAGCAGCACGGCCAGTGAGGTGAAGCCGTCGGTGCGGGCGTGCAGTCCGTCGGCGATCAGGGCGGCCGAGCCGATCTGGCGTCCGACGCGGATGCGGTAGATCGCGACGAGTTCGTTGCCGATGAACCCGACCAGCCCGGCGGCGGCGACCCAGCCGACGTGCTGGATCGGGACGGGGTTGATCAGGCGGCGGACCGATTCGATGCCGGCGATGATCGCCGACAGGGTGATCATCGCGATCACGAACAGCCCGGCGAGGTCTTCGGCGCGGCCGTAGCCGTAGGTGTAGCGGCGGGTGGCGGCCTTGGTGCCCAGCGCGAACGCGATCCACAGCGGGATCGCGGTCAGCGCGTCGGAGAAGTTGTGGATGGTGTCGGCCAGCAGCGCGACCGACCCGGAGATCACGACGATCACCAGCTGCGCGATCGAGGTGGCACCGAGCGCCAGCAGGCTGATCTTCACCGCCCGGATGCCGGCGGCGCTGGATTCCAGGGCCCCGTCGATGCTGTCGGAGGCGTCGTGGCTGTGCGGGGCGAAGACCTCCTTGATCGCCGCGCACAGACCCTTGGGATGCTCGTGATCGTGGCTGTGGCCGTGATCCGCGCCGTGGTCATGGCCGGCGTGGTGGTCGTGCGGTCGTGCCCGGTCGTGGCGAGGCTGGGTCGGTCTTCGTGGGTCATGTGCGGCGTCCCTTCGATCGGATCGGCGTCGGGGTCGACGGTGGCGGGATGCAGCGTGGCCAGGTCGGCGGTGTCGCGGTGATGGCCGGGCACGCCCGGTCCGGCGTGTTCGGCGTTGAACACCGCGTCGGTGACCAGCTGACCGATGTGGTCGTTGTCCAGGCTGTAGAAGATCGTGGTGCCCTCGCGGCGGGTCCGCACCAGCCGCGCCATCCGCAGCTTCGCCAGGTGCTGAGACACCGATGGTGCTGGTTTGCCGATGTGGACGGCCAGGTCGTTGACCGACATCTCCCGGCCCACCAGCGCCCACAGCACCTGAACCCGGGTGGCATCGGCCAGCATCCGGAACACCTCGACCACCAGATCGACCTGATCGTCGGGAAGCCGGCGACCGCAAGCGTCCCGTATCTGCATTCATACGCAAATAATAGACCAGACGAGGTTCCTGAGGGAAATCAGAGGCTGGGGGCTATTGGGTTAGGTGCCGGCGATCGGCTACGTAAGCGCCGTATTGGCCTGATCCGCGGCGGGCGTGGCGGATCGCGGTCTGCGGACTGAGACCGAGTGCATCGGCCAGGACCGGAGGCGGCGTGGTCTGGGTGATGCACTGCCAGGTCCCCAGGCGGGTGGAGAGGGAGGGAAATCCGAGGTTCTTCAAGCCGGATCCGGACGTGGCTGGCGTTGAGATGGCTTCCGGGTCGATAGCCGGGGAACACCCACGGGCTGGTGGCATTGGCGGCGGTTTGGCGGTTGGCGACCGATTGGCGGACCGCGTGCAGAGACCGAAACCAACTGTGGCACAGACGATTACGTCACAGTGACGAAAATGCCCAGCGTTGTTGGACGAGCCGGTGATCACTCGGAGACTCGGCGGAGGCCCATCACGCACTTGGTCACTGTGTGCGCGAGAGCTATGCACGTCACATTCGTTAGACGAATGAAACTGCAATCCATGCACGTAGAACAGATGCTCAGGGAACCGGTCCGTCGCTGCGTCCCAGCCGGTAGCAGTCGAACGTGCAGGTCAAACCGAAAAGTACTTCGTCGCGAGTATTCATCCAGTGATGTCCTCGATAGAAAAGTGCCGATAAGCTACATTATGTCAACCCAGTGACGACCTCGATGTATGCACCGGTGTCGGCCGCCTCAGCAGTCTTGCGTTCCCAGATCAGCGTCTTATGTACTCGAGCAACCACTTTCACCGCTTCAGCCCGGGGCTGTCGGCTGCGACCGCGCGCAGTTGATGCGCGTCGGTACGGACCATGTCAGCGAGGGTATGCGCGCCCAGCAACGCGTCCCAAAGACGTGGATAACCGTCATTATCCATTTTTTGTCTGTTGGTGTAGGTCGCGACCCTGCAGGGATGAACACCACCACAATCCGGCGTTGTCCTCCGGGCACTGTAGGTGGCCGGCGGTAGGCTTACCGGGTATGGAACCCGAGAGCCTCGAATCTCGTGTGGCCGCGCTGGAAACACAGGTCCGCGACCTGGACGCGCGGCTGACTGCCAGCACGCAGGATGCGGCGGCCGCCCGCGTGCTTGCCGGGGCCGCCGACCGCGATGTCAGCGAGTTCCGCGGCGAGCTTCGCGACTTCCGCCAAGCCGTCGCCTCGTCGTTTAATGCACTCCGCGAGGACGAACGACCGTTTCGCCCGCGTCGACAATGGCTTCATTGGGATTCGAGGCAAGCTCGACGTCGCCGCCGCGGGTCAAGAGCACATCGCCAACCTGCTGCAGCAATTGATCGACAAGCCAGATCAGTAGCAGGCACGGCCCCGTTCCACGCTCTTGTTTCGGCACAGTGACGGTTCGGAAGGGGTCGATCATGCTGCCCGCCACATGTTCCGTCATATTTGACGCATAATCGCAATTATCCACCAGATGTGACGGAATAGGCTGGCAGACAGCGTAAGTGGGGACAGGCTGCAGCAATTAGAGGCGTAGCAGCCGAGGACGCGAGAACGGGACGCTAGACGCCCCTTGCCTTTCAGAACCCGGAACGTCGGCCCGTCATCCTGCTTGGGTGGCGGGCCGACATCACGTCCTAGTTCGGCGGCTGGGTGTCCGGCGGCCCGCGCCGGCGAGGGGGGTTCACCGGCGCGGGCCTGCCCTTGGGTAGGCGATTCACTTGCGACCAGCGGTGTCAGTTAACACAGCCTGACCCCGCACGGTCGTTGACCGTTACCGGCGCCAGCCAAACCAGTTACCCCAGCCGTTTCACCGTGCCGGCCGCCGCGGTCACCGCCGCCATGGAAGCCGCCGCCCTGGAGCCGCCGCCGCCGTGACCGGCGGTCTGGACGTTTGGGGGCCACGGCCGCCGGCGCGGCGGCGATCGTTGCCGGCTGAGCCGGCGTGGTTTCGGCCATGGCCGCTGGTGCGGCCGCGATAGCCACCGGTTCGCACCCCGCCGCGTCACCCTCGACGGGCCGCCCGCGCAGTCATTCGACCGCAGCTACCCACTGACCGCCGACGGGACGGTCTTCGCCGTCCCCACCCCGGGTCACATGGCCGGCCACATGTCGGTGGTGGTCCGCACCCCCGAGGCGACCTACTTCCTCGCTGGCGACGCGACCTACGACGAGGAGCTGCTCAAGCAGCGCATCGTCGACGGATCCTCCGAGAACATCGGGGTGTCGTGCCCTGGGTTCGGTCAACAGCACCCGGGCGAACGCGATGCGCTGCTGCTCGCCGGGCTCGTGGGGATAGGACACCACCGTCCGCAGGTCGCCGAGGGGAACGTAGGGCAGCGCTGAACACCTTCGACCGCATCGCCGCATTCGCCCGGTCCGAACCGACCGTGCTGCTGCCCGCGCACGATCCGCTCGCTGAGCAGCGATTGGCCGAACGCATCACCCTCACCGACGACTAAGCACCGTGACAGCGGGGGCTGTGGCGGGTCCAATTCGACCGGTCCGAGGGCCCTTGACCAGTGCAAACGAAATCTTGTCAATGGCCAAACCACCTCAGACTTCATTGCCTTACGCTTACGTATCACAGCGGAGTCGGTCTCCACAGCGCAGCCTGGCCGAGCGTTGGCCGTTCGCCTCGGGCACGATGCACTCCCCCAGCGGCGAGCACGAAACGATGTTCCTGTCCGCGGTGTTCCTCAACGAAGCGACCTCCGCCCTCAACGAGCCGCTGGAGTTCATGATCTACAGCCTGGTCCGCCGCGAACTGCCCGACACCGTCTTCGTCAGCGTCACCCATCGCAGCACCGTCAACCGGCACCATCAGAAGCACCTGGAACTGCTGGGCGAAGGAGAGTGGCGACTGGGACGCGTGGAAGGCGTCGAGCCGGTACCGGTTTAGCGGACTGCCGCCATCCTGCGAGACGTTGTCGCTGACGCGCGCCTAGACCGTCACACCGGCGGCACGAACTCCTCGGCAAGCATCGAGCGCCGCCTTCGCCGCGGACAGCGCTCGGTTACGCCACTCGTACCGCACCGGCTTCACTGACACCCTCCCGCGCGGCGAGCCGTGATGGGGCAACGCCGACAAGCATTTCGAGTACCACCGTGAGCCGGCCGAGGCTTGACCTGCCCTGCTCGCCGCGTTGGGCCGGGTGCTCGGCCAACGGTCGTGCGAACCACGCGAGCACGCGCACGAATTCGCGCGTCGCGTTCCGGCGAACGCGTCGCGGCCGTGCAGCATGCGGTGGTTGTCGACGACGAGCGTCTCGCCGGTCGCGAACCGGCAGCTTCGATCACCGGCTGCGCGCTCGAGCTCGCGCGCGAGCGCCCCGCCGATCGTCGTCGGTCGCTGGCATCGGCGAGTGCGTCCACGTCAAGTGGCCGCCGGCTCGGCGACGGTCGGGCCGACGACGTCGCCGAAGTAGAACCGGTGCAGGCGCGGCGCGCGCGAGAGCGCGTCGTGCAGAGCGCGTCGGTGCGCTCGAGCCGGTCGAGCAGCGCCCAGCCGTCGACGAGCCGGGTCTCGCCGCCGCTCGCCGCGGCGCGCCGGCACACCATGATCTGCAGGCCGGGCGGCGCGCCGAGGAAGTCCTGGCTGTCGGTGTGGAACGGCGTGAACGCCGCGTCGACGCGAACGACGCGGCCGCCGCGATCGGCCGGATCGGCTGGCGCTCGACCATCTCGCGGCCGCTGCCGACGAGCTCGTCGACGAACGCCACGGCTCGTCGCGGATCGCGCGCCGGTCGACGGAAGGACCGCGTAGCCGTGCGCGCGGAAGCGGTCGCGTCAGCTGCGTCCACCGCGACGCGGACTCCGCGCGTCGCGCAGGCGATGTCGACGCGTCGATCAGCTCGCGCGGGAACGGGAACAGCTCGGCGAGCGGCGCGCCGCGCGGGACCTCGATCGACGGCGCCGGCGCACAGCTGGAACACGGCGGGCGTCGGCGTGGAAGGCGTCGGTGCGCACCACGCCGCGCAGCACGTCGTAGCCGCCGCCGCGCACGCCGTCGATCAGCGTCGACACGCCGGGCGGCGTCGCACGAGCGCGCACGGCTTGACGAAGAAGTGCGGCTCGCCCGGCGGGTGCGGCGTGAAGTACTTCGTCAGGTACAGCAGCGCGCCCGGGTGCGCAGGCCACGTCTGCGCCGAGCCAGCGCCCACGTCGGTCTGCACGGCGCTCGCGTAGCGCGCGAGCGCGTCGCGATCGGGCTCGACGGTGACGTGCGAGCCGTCGAAGGTCGCGGTGAACGCGACCGCGTTCGTCACGAACGAGCCGATCGCGCCGTCGCCGCGCGCGAGGCCTCCGGCCGGTGCACGCGCGCGGCCCGGCCAGCTCGACGCCGACGCGGTCGACGCTCGACGACCGTCGCGCGCGTCCTCGCGACGACGGCGGCGGTCGCGCGCGATCTCGTCGCGGTACTTGCGCGCGACCTGGCCGCGCTTCTTCGTCGCGAAGTACTGCGGCGTCGTAGAAGCCGACGTGCGCCGCGCGCGACGCTCGGGCGCGTCGGCGAGCGCGCACCGTGAGCTCGACGTCCGCCGGCAGCGCGGCGAGCGTCGCGACCTCGCCGTCGAGCGCGAGCGCGTCGCGCCGGGCGCGGCACGATGTCGAGCACGAGCGGCACCAACGCGCTCGCGTCGTCGAGGATCGCCTCCGTCGATCGTGTACGACGAACGAGCGGCGGTTCGCGGTCGCCGACACGCGCAGCCGCACGCCCGTCGCGCGGCCGCACGAACAGGCCGGTGAACACGCGAGATGCCCGCCGCGCGTGTCGACGACGCCGCGCTCGAGCCGGCGGCGCCACCGCGTGCGCCGCGCAGCGTGCCGTCGGCGACGAGCAGCGGCACGCGTCGCGCGCATGAGCCGCTCGAGCTCGTCGCCGCGCTCGAGCGACGCGTCCAGCCGCCGAGCCGCCGGCGCAGCTCGATCCGCCGATGCAGCGCGATCTGGTGGCCCCACGCGTTGCCCTCGAGGAGCGGCACGCACGCCTGCGCGACGCGCAGCGGCACCGAGCCGTCGAGCGTCGGCGAGCGCTTCACGAGCGCGCGAAGCCGCCGAGCACGTCGACGACGTCGAACGCGACGCCGGCGCCTGGGACCGCGGCGTCAGCCTCAACCGCAGCCGCCGCCGCCGCCGCATCCGCCGCCGCCGCCGCAGCCTCCGCCGCCGCCGCAGCTCGAACCGAGCTGCAGCTCGACCGCCCGAGGCCGACCGCGCGGACGCGGCGCGGGCGGGATGAACGCCTCGGCATCGAGCGCGTACAGCGGCAGCACGCGGCGCCGGCGATCGCCGACGGCGAGCGCCGACCTCGGTCCGGTGCGTGCGCCGGCCGCCGCGTGACGTCGCGCGCAGCGACACCGTCGCGTCCTTGAGCCAGGCGAGGTACTGGCTCGCAGTCGAGCGTCTTGCGGTGCGCCGTCTGCCGCGATGATGAGCGTGACGAGACCGACGACGAACATGTAGACCAGCAGGACGACGGGCGAGGCGCTCGCCGTGGCTCAGCGCTGCGCGCGTGCGACATCCGTACCAGCGCCGACGCGATGCACACCACCGCGGCCGAGCAGCGTACCACGCACCAGCGCGCCCGCGACGAGCGCGGCGCACGAGCCCGAGCGTCGCGGAGTCTCTGTGTTCGAGAGCTGGTTGCGCGCGCGTTCGCGACCGTAGCTCGCGGTGGCGCGCACCGACGACGGCGTCACGCAGCCTGGCCGAGGGCTGCGATGAAGCGTGCGCCATCACCGGGTCGGGTCGGCTCGGCATGGCGCCGGGCGCTGAAGCGTCGTCGCCTGATCGAGCACGAGAGCGCCCCGCCGATGCGCGGCGCCGACGAGCATGTCGGCGACGCCCCGGCCCGCCGCGCAGGTACGCGATCGCCCAGCACTCGTCGGGCCGCGGATGCCGACCGCGAGCCGTCGGCGCGGCGCATGCGGCGTCCGGCGCGCGAGCGCCGTTGCGGCTGGCCCGGCTCGAGCGGCGGCCGATCGGCTTCTGCCGATCCGCTTGCAGCATCACGATCGTCACGACGAGTGACACCGCCATCAGAGTAGAGGAAGACCCAGCCCTCGACGGCGGCGAAGTTGAACGGCCAGAAGTCGAACACTCACGACGCCCCTCGCGCGTCGATCGACGTCGGCGAGCGCCGCGTCGAGCAGCTTCGCAAGCGTCGCGTACGCGGCCGCCGGGTCCTCGCGGACGGCGCAGCGGCGCTGGATGTCGATCGCGTACGCCTTTGCGGCGCCGCGAGCACGGGCTCGAGATCGGTCGTCGACGTGCTCGCCGCGCAGCGCGAGCAGCGCCCAGCAGCGGGCCGCGCGAGCTGCTTGACCTTGCGCTCGACCGCGCCGCCGAGTGTCGGCTTGCCGCGCGATGTCGGTGGCGACGCGGCGCATCCGGATGCGGATCTCGCGCAGCTCCTGCTCGATGCGCAGCCGCTTGTGCTCGTCGGAGATCGACGAGGTCCGCGAACGGGTTCGCGCCCGCGAGCGCGACGCTCGTCGCTGCGCGATGTCGCCGTAGAGCAGCGGGAAGCAGTCCGCGGAGCGCGCGATCTCGTCCTTCGTCAGGATCATCGCTCTCGATGCGCGCCGAGAACCGCGCGAGTTCGAGCGCGGGTCCGATCGCGGCGAGCAGCGCCTCGGCGAGTCGTCGTCGAGCACGACGACCAGATCGACGTCGCTCGTCCTTCGCGCCAGCCGCCGCGCACCGCGCTGCCGTGGACGATGAGCCCGACCAGGTTCGCGCCGCACAGCTTCGACGAGCGCCGCAGTCGAGCTCGTCGAGCCTGTCGCTTGACCGCAGAGGTCAGAGACTTCGAGCATCGTCACCTTCCCTCGTGGATCGACACCTGCGGCGCGCGCGCCGATGCCCTTCGCGCGCATACCGCGGCCGTTCGCGAGCCTGCGCCGAACCGACGAACGGGCCACTGCGCGGTCGCAGCGTCTTCGCAGCGTCGGCCCGTGAACCGCGCGCGCAACACCAGCGGTCGACCGCGCCGCATCGGCGAGCTCGGCGTCGCCGAGCGCCGCCTCGGCGATCCGCCACGCGTCGGCCGGCGCCGCGCCGGACTGGCGGTCGCGCGGGCGGCAACGCGGCAGCGGCGATGCACTCGCACACGGCCGCGCGGCGCGAGAGGTTCGCGAGCAGCGGCAGCGCGTCGTCGACACGCTTGCGCTGGAGGATGCCGCGCGCGCGCCGATGGCCACGGAACCGATCGCGCGTCGCGAGCGGCGTCGAGCGCGGAGGCGATGCCGGCCAGCTGGGCGGCGAGCATCGCGCCTGGGCCGTTGCGAGCTCAGCCGGATCGGCGCGTCGGCGAACGGCTCGGCTGCGGACGCGTCGGCACGGTCGACGACCGCGGCAGCGCGCGAACGCTCAGCCAGCTCGCGCGCAAGCGGCGTCGAAGTCGAAGTCGGCGTCGCGCTCGATCATCACCGGCACGTGCCGGGCATCTCGCGCGACGAGCTGCGAGCACGACCGCGGCGGCACGGGATGGGCGTGGGTGTCGAAGTAGAAGCCGTCCTCACAGACCCCGCCGGCGACGTGGACCATGCCGACCCGCTCGAGCGGATAGTCGGCGAGCACGGCGAGCGGGATCGACGCCCCTCGTTGACGGCGTTCGCGTAGAGGTTGCCGACGTCGAGCAGCAGGTCGCAGCCGGTCGCGCGCGACGACCTCGCTGTAGAACGTCGCCTCGTCCATCTCGTCGTCGGGCCAGCGGCACCGTCCACGCGACGTTCTCGAGCAGCAGCGGCACGTCGGGCAGCTCGCGGCGCGCCGCCGCGACGTTGCGCGCGACCACGCGCACCGCCTCGCGCGTGCGCGGCAGCTGCGGTGAGGTGACCGATCGTCGCGCCCGCCGGCGCGCATGAACGCGACGTGCTCCGAGATCACCGGCGCGCGCAGCTCGCGCGCGAGCGCGCCGAGCCGCCGCGCGCGCGTCGAGGTCGATGCCCTCGGCGCTGCCGAGCGACAGCTTCACGCCGTGCGGCACCACCGGCCAGATCTCGGCGAGCGCGCATGCCTCGCGCCGCGCTCTCGCGCTGCGTGAAGCACGTCTCGGCGACGATCTCGACGAAGTCGACCGTGGATGGCGCGGTGACGAGATCGGCGGCGAGCTCGGCACGAAAGCCGAGCCCGACGCTTCCCTCCCCCAGTGGACCAGCCACGGCCGAAGCGTACTTCCGGCGACGTGATTGCGCAGCGAAACTTGGCAGCTAGCTTGCGACTAGCTGTGTGTCCGAGTTACGCCGATGGTTTGCACAATGTACGGCGCGTCGGAGTGGGTGATTCGGATCGCAGTGTCACCGTGGACGAGAAGAAAACGTCGACGCCAGGTAGATCAATGATGAGCCCGCGCAATTCCTACACCGTCGTCTGCGAATGCTGCGACTTGGACGTACCCGAACGGCTTGCCTCAGCACTCGTCAACGCTGACCAAGTCGTTGATGGGTGGCGTTGCGGCATGTGCGACGACCATCAAGGCGATGCCATGAGGAAGGCCCAGGATCACGCCGCTGAGCTGCGTCTCCGGTGGCGCATGACGGTTGAGGAATTGCACGGCACGCAAGGATTGGCCGAAGACTGTCGAGACAAGATGAAAGCCGCTTTCCGAGCGCGCGATGCCGTGCTGCGCCAGTTCGAGCGTCTCGCGCGCTATCACAGGGCGACGGACGACGGCTGCATCTGCGGCAAGCGCAACTGTGAAACGCTCGCCGTCGTCGACGCTGATTGGATCAACGATCGGATTGCCGCACTCCTTCGTCAGGACCAGGCCGGCTAACGCGAACCCTGTTCACCACCACCGGAGCCAAGTCCGGCAAGAAGCGCCACGCGCCGCTGACGTGGGTCGAGGAGAACGACCGCTATCAGCTGCACGCAAATTCGAGCGCGTCAGAGCGCGACCTTGTGCTCTGAAGGCACTCCATGCATCTTCAGGACGCGCTGCCTAGCCGCAAGGGCCGCCCACGTCGCCCCGATCACCAGCCACATCAAGGCTTGGTTGGCCAACGAGTAGACCCGGAACGCGGCCAGCACCTCGGCGGGGAAACCGTCGAGCACCAGCCCACCGGGCCCGGCCAGTGGGCCGGGCACCTCGTGGAAACTCGGCAGCAGCACCATCGCGGCCAGGATCACGGTGACGTAGCCGCCGACCGCGGCCGCAACGGCCCGCCACATCCCCCACCGACGCGACAAGGCCAGCCCCGCCGCGAGCGCCAAGCCCGCAGCCACCACCGAGAGCACCGTCATCGTCAAGAACGCCGAACTTCGCGCTCCAATGGTGTCGGGCAGCCCGACCGTGGGCGGGTTCGCCGGATACTTCAGGCCGGGCGCCAACCCGATGGCCGCGAACATCCCCGCAGCGAGCACCAATGCCAGGGGATCGGGTCGCCGATGTCCTTGCCGGACTTCATCGACCAGCACCTGACGCTTGGACGCCCTATGCCTGAGCACGACAGAACGGTCGGAACGCACTTCCTGCAGGCGATCGACGAACATGCCCGCCGCTGCCTCGCCGCTGCCAAGCAGAGCGATCAGCGCGACCACTCCGATTAGAACCAAACAGGCATCGCCCGTTGCTATGCCTAACTCGACGGTGCGCTGCCCTCACCTGTCGACGGGATCTGCGATCCACTGCAGGACCTGTTCGGCTCGATCGTCGCCAAGGATGCTGCGCAAAGCCTCCCCGGCGGTCTGCAGGGCCGCGATGGTGTCAAGTCCTTCAGCAAGCAGCTTGAGGTATTCGACTCTGGACAGCCGAGCGCCGAGTATCGCAGCGACTGCACCAATTCGGCTTGGCAGACCAATCTGTAGCGAGCGATCTCATACTGCCAAGTCGGCGACCAGGTTTCAGGGCGTACATCACCCACGCTCGACCAGGCTGAACCTGGCCGACCTATGGACGCTCCCGCTTACGGGATCACGTCCCTGGCTCTCTCCAGTAAGGACGCCGGCTCGATAAACCGGCTGTAGGCCACACAAAATGGCTGGTCGCAGCGTTGGCGATCCGAAGGAGCCACTGCCACGCTACGCCCGATCACCTGAGGTCACAACGGAGACTTGATCTGATTGTGAACTTCACCCCGACCAAGCGAAGCTAGCCGTACGCCAAGGTTCGACAACCCGCCTTCATCGGCAAGCTCATAGCCCCGGACCCGACAGATCGTCGCGACGGCATCGATAACATCGCGAGTACGTGCGGAAACGGAACGAATCGGGCCGGCTGCGGCGGTGTTTCGCATGTGCTGCATCAATTCAGCCTCGATATTGGCTATCGGTGAGTCGCTAGCGAATAGCAACACGGCCGCCGCCTTCTTCGCTCGTGTCAGCGGGTTACCTCCGCCGACATGTAAGCCACGAAGGAGCGCCTCATCAACTCCCAACGCCGAAGCGGTTGGATACCAACGGAACTGCTCCTGGCGCGACCGGCCCGCGACGGGCAGATACGTCGCGTCCAGTTCCACGGTGACCTGAGCCAGTGAGACGAGGTCGGCTTCCGTCAACTCCCGTCCGGCCGGCACGAACCGCAGAAGCGACGATACCTGTGTCACTGACCGTACTTCGATGCCGGACTCACCGGCGTACCGGCCGAGTTCTGTAACCGAGACACATCCGTCGGGTTCGATGTCGAGAAGCTCTGCGCGGCTGAGCGATTCGAGATCGCGGTTGAGGGCGTCGTGGTCCCAGCCTTGGCCGCCTCGGTCTACCCGTTGCCAGATCGCGAAGCTGTTCTCCAGCAACGCCAGCAGTTCCGGACGTAGAACGGATCCTCCCAGCCAGCGTGACTAAGTGGTCCCGCCCATTAATTCGTCGGGGGCCTCTACCTGGGCGTTTAGTCAGTCAAGGTAGAGGGCATCGTCAAGTTGTTGACCTTGTGTGGTGCTGTCAGGGTGGGTCGGTGGCGATTGCGGCGAGGTACAAGGGTTATCGGTATCCGATCGAGGTCATCGGGCACGCGGTGTGGCTGTATCACCGTTTCGCGTTGAGCCTGCGCGACGTTGAGGAGCTGCTGTTGGCTCGCGGTGTGGTGGTCAGCCACGAGACAATCCGGTCCTGGTGTGCCAGGTTCGGGCCGGACTACGCCAAGAAGCTGCGTCGGCGGCGAGCCCGCCCCGGCGACAAGTGGCACCTCGACGAGGTCTTCATCCGCATCAACGGCACGATCCACTACCTGTGGCGCGCGGTCGACCAGCACGGCAACGTGCTGGACATTCTGGTGCAGTCACGCCGGGACGCCAAAGCAGCCAAGAAGTTCTTCCGCCGGCTCCTCAAGGGCCTGCAGTACGTGCCGCGGGTCATCGTCACCGACAAGCTCGCCAGCTATGGGGCTGCGCACCGCGTGGTGTTGCCGTCGGTGACCCATCGCCGCTCGAGGTACCTCAACAATCGGGCGGAGAACTCTCATCAGCCGACCAGAATCCGGGAACGGGTGATGAAACGCTTCGCCTCGCCTGGGCAGGCCCAACGGTTCCTGTTTGCCTTCAGCCACATCCGAGAGCACTTTCGGCCCCGCCGTCATCTGATGAGCGCACCCCAATGGCGGACCGAGATGACCGACCGCTTCGCGGTCTGGCACCAGGTCATCACCGCCGCAGCGACCTGAAAGACGCAGTCAGCCAACATCTTCGGCGGGCCATTCGGTTCACATCGACTGCACCACAAGCATTCTCAAACAACTTGACGATGCAGGCCGGGATGGTACGACCTTGCCGTTGACCGTCACCTCGACCTGGCCAGTCTTCGGGTTGTACGTCGATCTTGCCGTGCTCGAACGTTGTCACGAGCAGATCACCGACGGGGTTCTCGTCGCTGGTCGGTGCACCCAGCGGACCTGGCGAGCCGTTCTTGCCCCCGACCTCGGGAATGCCATCCGGGTCGCGTTGGACATTCCAGGCCTCCCGGATCTTGCCCCAGGTGATGTACGCAGGTGTGCCCGGCTCGTCGTTCTTGGCGATGATCACGCCGCCCTGGAACTGTTGGAACACCACGCCGCTTTCACGGGTCCCGCGTTGTGGTCACCCGTCAGTGGCTTGCCGAGCGCCTGCTTCTGACTGTCGGTCGCCGACGAGTACTTCGCAGCGATCGGACCGGTCAGCGTCACCTCGACGTCCCGCTCCCCGATTAGCTTTACCTCGGTGGGTGGCGCTCCACCTCGGAGGTCGCGATCAACCCGATCTGCGGCGGCATCGATGCCTCGACGCTCCTGCCATCGCTGCACCCCACGGTTATCAGCGCGACGGCGGCTAGGCCGACGATTGCCGGGGAACGGTATGTGTTCGTACTCATTGGGCTTCCTCTCACGCCTCGAGTCGCGGCAAAATCCTCGCCGGTCCGGACTTAACTCAACGACCAACTTACGGGAGGTCGGCACTCGCCGGCTGCCGAGTGACCTGTTGAAGCTTGCCCCATCGAGTACCGCGAATATGCAGCGATCGAATATGCAGGGTTACCAGCAAAGTACTCCGTTTTCATCAGATGAATCACGGACGTTTCGAGTGACACTCGCCCGCCGCCTCGGTTAGTTTCAGTCAAAACGCCTCGACACCAGCGGCATTCACAAACCTTACGGAAGTGTCATCTTGATCCGGACAGTTCGGCCCGGAAAAATCCGAATGATGTTGGCATACGCCAAGTTCGCGGATGACAACTAAGCCCGGAACCGACACGCGTCCTGTGGTCAAGCTCCTCCGTCTCACGTTCATTCAGTTGGTCCACCGCCCCGCCCAGAGAAACCACGAACGGGTAGCTGAGCATCACAGATCGAGCACAAAGCGCAGCGCCGTCAATGGTCCGCATCTGGTCTGGGCCAACAATTCCCTGACGAGATGACAGTCGTTCGACGGAGACCACTCTCAGTTGGTCGCAGCGAGCGTAGGAGGTGTGGTCGAGTCCGCTGCCCTCTGACGCGAGTTCGACATGGCTTCGCAGGCCGTAACTAGCAGTCGTGATCGGGACGACGACTACCAGGCCACCGGGTCCGTTGTTGAGAATGTCGACCGACACCACTACCGCCGGGCGTCGAAAGCCGGCTCATGTCCGACTGGCTGGCCGAGATCGACGTAGTAGACCTCCCCTCGCCAGATCAAGCCAGTGTGTCCCACTCGTGACGCTCGGCCAGGTGCTGCTCCCACAGTTCGGGGTTGTTACGCAGGCGCTGATAATCCCCGTTGAGTCCCCGCAGGAATTCCTGGCGTTCTAGGGCGTCGATGGCTGCGTGCACGATGTCGACGACGGCGGTTTGACGAGCCTTGGCCAGAGATTGGAGCCGCTCAGAATCTAGACGGCGGACGCGGACAGTTGTAGTTTCTGCTGCCATGGACCCAGTGTAGACGAAATGTAGACAATAGCGCTTTCGGATCCTCTCTCGTGTTCAGCAAACGATGCTCGGCCTGCCAGGTCTGGGTCAACTTGGTGATCGTCGCCGCCGACAGCCCCTTGGTCGAGCCGAGGAACTGCCCCAGCGTCGGCCCGAAATCCTGGCTGGAAAGCCCATGCAGGTAGGACGTCCGCTGCGGAGAAGCTGTCGACCCAACGAACGACATCAGCTTCTGGCAATTGACGCATCAGCGTCGACACCACGTGGGCGTCGAGGAAATCACCCTCTGAATACATCAGCGTGGTGTCCGCCTCCGGTCGTATCGACATACGCGGCGACCGACATTACACACCCGGTCGGATGAGTTGGACAACGGCGACAGGCTCACGGCGCTGACTAGCGTCACCGGGATCCCCAGTGCCACGCCGGAACGTCGAGCAAGCCTAGTCCGTTCATCCGGGTCTCCCCATCGTCTTTGAACAGTTCCAATCGCACGGCATGCGCCGCTAAATCGTCTGCGAGCTTCGTCGAATGCGTGACGATCACCATCTGGGTGGTTCGCCGCCGCGGCGCGGACCAGCATCGCCAGCGGACCGATCAGATCGGGGTGTAGCGACGTTTCGGGCTCATTGAGCACCATCAGCGAAGGCGGTTCCGGGGCAAGCAGTGCGGCTGCCCACAACAGAAATCGCAGCGTGCCATCAGACAGTTCCGCCAGCCCGCAATGGGCGCAACATCCCGGGCTGTCGCACCTGCAGGTCAAATACCCCGTCCGTGGCCACCACCGAGACTGAAGCGCCGTTGAATGCGTCAGCCACCGCACGTTGCAGTTCATCGGAACCGGCGCCCGAGCCTGCCTCGACGATCGTCTGGATGGCCGCGGCCACATCGGCGCCGTCATCGGAGAGCGTCGGCGTGCGGGTGCCCACTTGGCCGGCGCCGTGATGGAAGCATCGGCATCAACGCGGAACCCATCGTAAAATCGCCAACTGCGCAACCGATCTCGCACAGCCGATGAGCTCCGGGAGCTGACACGGGATCAGCGAACTCAGCGAGCACGCTGCGGTAGGTCAGGCAAGCTCCGGGTCAAAGTCATCGAATCCGCCGCCCAGGTCGCTGGACCTCTGCGCCAACGGTCCCGATCGCCTTACCAGCGTCGAAGAGCGCGCCGCACGCCGCACCGGCAAATATCACCTCACGCTTGATCTGCGGATCGCGATCGAACATCGACATTGCCGGCACGGGAAGACCGAGATCAACGACGTAGCCGAAATCATCTGCTGCATAACCTAATTGAAGTTGCACCGGCTGCTTCGACGGCATCGGTCCAGCCCAGCGCGCCGACTGGAGGCCGCCCTCA